>CAZPBF010000036.1:0-36078 GCA_964584855.1 uncultured Hyphomicrobiales bacterium | reverse complement strand
GGCCTTCATCATCCACGCGGCATGGCTGGATCAGGCTTGCGCCCATTGTCCAATATTCCCCACTGCTGCCTCCCGTAGGAGTCTGGGCCGTGTCTCAGTCCCAGTGAGGCTGATCATCCTCTCAGACCAGCTACTGATCGTAGCCTTGGTGAGCCGTTACCTCACCAACTAGCTAATCAGACGCGGGCCGATCCTTCAGCGATAAATCTTTCCCCGTAAGGGCGTATCCGGTATTAGCCCAAGTTTCCCTGGGTTGTTCCGAACTGAAGGGCACGTTCCCACGTGTTACTCTCCCGTCTGCCGCTCCCATTGCTGGGCGCTCGACTTGCATGTGTTAGGCCTGCCGCCAGCGTTCGCTCTGAGCCAGGATCAAACTCTCAAGTTGGATGAGATTGATCTCAGCTGATCACACGTTTCGCTGGTGTCGCTTTCGCGACGCCATCTTTGACGAGGTCCATCACCTGAACCGATTGCTCGGTTCAGTACGATGTACCTTGAAACGTAGACCGCCGAAGTATTCTCGTCCGGCCGCCCTTCTCTCGTGAGAGCAAGCTCTCCCGATCGAGGAAGCGGCCCGCAAGGACTCCGCCGTCCACGTTTCTCTTTCTTCCGATTTACTTTTCAAACAGCCCGGGACCGGGAGGTCCCACCCCCGTTGGACCGGAGGCCTTCCACAAGCGTCGAAGCAAGCCGCCTCCGAAAACGATCGGAAGCTTATTCACTGTGTAAGTGAGATGCTTCGAGAGGCGCGCCATCGCGCCCAGAGGCGGGGCGGCGAGCCGTATGGCGCGTATATAGGAGGGCCGCGCGTTTTCTGTCAACACAGAACCGTCATGAAACGGAGAAAAAACGCAGCCTGCTTCGATTTTCTCGACTACGTATATAGTCGTGCTCCGCCGCAGCGGGAGGGGGCGACCGCATGGGCAGATGCCGCACTCAAGCCACATTCCTCCGCCGTTCTCTGCGGGTGGGGAAAGCCCTTCCGGTCCGGGGGGGGTCGGCCTGATGCTCCCAGGACGTTGTTTTGCGAGGGGAATCGGTCATTGATAGACCGCCCTTCACGGCAACGATGGGCCACGGCCAGAAAGACTTGTTGTCGTGCTTCCGCCTCCATTCCGGCGGGACTTCATTTGGCCTAACGCGCGTTGCGGGACAGGGGACGGCGAGCTTGGACGGCAGGCGCGGACAATACCGGACCGAGTCCGATCTGATCGACCTCGGCAACGAGCCGCCGCTGTCCGTCGACGGCGGCGAAGACGGCGTGATCGATCGCCGCCGCGTCTCGGTTCAATGGTTTTCCGGAACGATCCTGACCGGCCTTTGCGGCGCGGCCCTCATGGGCGGCGCCGTTTTCACGTCGCTCGACGGTGAAGCGCATTTCGCGGCGCTTCCGGAGCGGGTCGAAAGCGCGCTGCGCGGCGCGATCGGGAGCATCGGCGAACGTCTGACCGGATTGCGCAAAGCCGACAGGCTGCCGCCGCCCGGAGAATCGAGCGGCGCGCGTCAGGTGATCCGCGTGTCGATGACCAGCCGCTCCGGCAATCGCGAGATCGTGCGCGTGCGGCCCTTCGTGCGCGTCTCGGCGAACCTGTCGATGTCGCTGTCCGAACTTTCCGCGAACATTCCGCCCTTCAATCCGCAAAAGCTGCTCGCCGATTCCGGCGACACCCCCGACGCAACCGCAGCAGCCGCCGCTCCCGGCGCGAGCGCGGAGCCGGACGCCGAAGTCTCCTTCGTGATGCGCGACCTCGGCCCCCTGATGCCGCGCCTGAAGGTCGCGAGCACGACGTCGATCGACGACGTGATGACGCGTGTCCGCGAGATTGCCGGGCCTTCCGCCGCCCCGAAAACATCCTACGCCGTCGCAGGCATCGAGCCGACCGGACAGCTTGCCTATGCGCCCGAGAACGGCGCCGATCCGTATCGTGGGTTCGAAGCGCGCATCGTTCCGGAAAACATCACGCTGCTGCCGAAAAGCTCGAACCAGACGACGGGCGGCAATTCCTGGAACGAGCGCACGGTCACGGCGAAGAAGAACGACAGCATTACGACGATCCTGCGCGACCTCGGTGCGACGCCGGAAGAAGCCAAGGCGATCGCCGCGACGCTGGGCTTGCGCGGACGCGACGGCGCGCTGAAGGAAGGCAACAAGGTCCGCGTGCTGCTGTCGGCGATGCCGGGCTCCCCGCGCCAGCAGGCCGTACGCGTGATCGTCGCGAACGAAAGCGCGGTCGAGGCGGTCGTCGCGCTGTCGGATGTCGGCAAATACGTCGCCGTCGACGTGAGCACGATCAACAACACCGAAGTCGCCGACAGCTCGGACGAGGACGATGACGGCTCGGGCGTGCGGCTCTACCAGAGCATTTACGAAACCGCTTTGCGCAACCAGATCCCGCGCTCGGTGATCGACGACATGATCCGCATCTACTCCTACGATGTGGATTTCCAGCGCAAGGCCGCGCCGGGCGACGCCTTCGACGTGCTTTATGCCGGCGAGGAAGAAGGCTCGGGCGGCGACCGCAACAGCGAGGTGCTGTTCGCCTCGCTGAATGTCGGCGGCGAAATGAAGAAATTCTACCGTTACCAGACGCTCGATGACGGCGTGGTCGATTATTACGACGAGACCGGCAAGAGCGCGAAGAAGTTCCTGGTCCGCAAGCCCGTGTCCGACGGCATCATGCGATCTTCCTTCGGTGTGCGGCGCCATCCGATCCTTGGCTACACCAAGATGCATACCGGCGTGGACTGGGCTGCGCCCACCGGCACCCCGATCTTCGCGTCCGGCAACGGCGTGGTCGAGAAAGTCGGATGGGAATCGGGCTACGGAAAATACGTCCGTCTGCGTCACGCCAACGGCTACGAGACAGCTTACGGCCACATGACGGCCTTCGCGCGCAACATGGACGTCGGCACGCATGTGCGTCAGGGTCAGGTCATCGGCTTCGTCGGTTCGACCGGCCTGTCCACCGGCGCGCATGTCCACTACGAAATCCTCGTCAACGGCCGCTTTGTCGATCCGATGCGCATCAAGCTGCCGCGCGGCCGTTCGCTCGAAGGCGCGATGCTCGCGAGCTTCGAGCAGGAGCGCGACCGGCTCGACGGCATGATGTCGGGCAAGCCCGCGCGCGTCGCGCAGAGCGGCCGCTAGCCAATCAAATTTTTCTCAAAAGAAAGGGCCAACCCGTGAGCCTGATCGAACCCGGCGAAGCCCATTACGAAATCCGGACCAGCCGGCTGTGGGCCCTGCTCCACCTGCAGATGACGCATTTCTTCTTTCCCCAGCGGGTCGCCGCCGACAAGCACGGCATCTCCTCGCGCAGCACGACATTCTGGCTCACCCCATGGGCGCGAAACGAAGAGCACATGCCGATGACGCATGTCGCAGAAATCGAACACGACCGCGGGCTGATCTGGGATTCGCTGCGCGTGGAAAGCTCCGGCGGCATCGATCCGATGATCGTGCCGGGATTGCCCAAGGGCGCGACCAACGCCTTCGTCGCGCATGTCCGCCAGTTGATGAACAAGTGACGCAACCACGCTCGCCGGTTCTCGCCGGGGCGCGTCGAAATTGCGCTTATCCGATCGCTTCGTTTGTGCATTAGATGGACCGCGCCTGTTCCGGCGCGGTTCCTCGGGCGCACGGGATGGAGCACTCCGCACAGACAGCGATATTGCGGCGGCTTGGCGTCGCGGGCCTGTGGCTCGCGATCGTTGCGGCGCTGGTCGCGATCTATTCGATCCGGATCGGCTTTCCGGTCTATTGGCACCCCGACGAGCCGACCAAGGTGCCGCAGATCATGAGCGGCGGATACAATTTCAATCACCCCCAGCTTCTCCTACGCCTCACCGCCATTTCGAAATGGCTGCTCGGCGGCGCCGATATTCCGCATGACGTCGCGCTTGCCGGACGCGCCGTCAGCATGATCTGCAGCGCGCTCGCCGCCGCGGCATTCGGCCTGTTGCTCGCGCGCCCGTTCGGCATCGCATTCGGAATCGCGGCGGCTTTGCTGATCGGCCTGTCGCCACTCGTCTACGAGAATGCGCACTATTTCAAGGAAGACGCGACACTCCTGTTCGCGATCAGTCTGGTTCTGCTTGCGCTGCAGATCGCCGAGGAAAAATTCTCGATGGCGCACCTCGGACTGCTCGGCGCGGCCGCGGGACTGGCCATCGCTGCGAAATATATCGGCGTCCTGATGGTGCTGCCGGTTGTCACGCTGCTCGTGGTGAAGCGCGCCTCACCGTTGCAATGGGCAATCGTTATCGGTTCGCTGCTCGCGGTCGTGCTTGCGGTCAATTATCCGGCGCTGAACAGACTGGACGAGGTTGCGACCGCGTTCACGCGCGAATGGGGCCGCGTCACCGCCGGCCAGGGACCCGCAATCCGCGATTTCCGCTCTCCGAAAATCCTGCTGACACTCTGGAACACCCTGCCGGCCATCGCGATCGCACTCTGGATCGTCTGCCTCGCGGTACGCCTGCGGCGTCTTCCCGGCACCGTGACCGCGTGGGCAATCGCGTTCATGCCGCTCGTCTTTCTGGTTGCTCTCCAGATGTCCGTGATCAAAGTCGACCGCTACGCCTTGCCGGCTGCAGCGATGATGCTCGCTGCGGCGGTGTGGGTCTGCGCAGAGATCAGCCGCGACCTCCGCCCACGTCAGGCTGCGGCTTTCCTCGGCATCTGTCTTGTCATCGCCTCGGTCTCCTCGGCGCGGCTCTTCAAAGAGACGTTCGACGGCTATGTCGACGACAACCGCCTGCGCATGATCCAGTGGATCCGCGACAAGCTTCCGTCCGACGCTGTGATCGCCGCGGACCAACTCGCCGGACTGCCCGATCCGGACAATTTTGCATTCGATCCTTCGATTCCGCCGCTGCCGCAAAAGGTGATCCGCCAGGGAGCCTTTCTCGGCGACACCGCGACGATCGAAAGCCTGCGCGCGGCCGGTGTGACCCATGTGGTCGTGCGGATGCCGGCGGAATTCGACTTCAGGCAGGAGAGGCCGACACTGCGGCAGAAGTTCTATCTGCGCCTTTATGCGGATGCGAAGCCGGTTCGGATCTACATCGCAAACGGCCCGGTGCGTCGTCCCGCGCCGGTGAACTTACGCCTCTACGATATCCGGATGTGACGGAAGCGGCGCGTCACGCCGCTTCCTTGATGGCCTGACCGTTGAACGTCAGGCCCTGCTTGCCGGCCGACACCTTCACGGCGTCGCCGTCCTTCACCTTGCCGGACAGGATCAATTCGGCGAGCGGATCCTGAAGCGATTTCTGAATCACGCGCTTCAACGGCCGCGCGCCATAGGCAGGGTCGTAGCCCTTCTCGGCGATGTATTCGCGCGCACCCGCATCGAGCGTCACCGTGATTTTGCGCTCGTCGAGCAGCGACTGCAGGCGCTTCAGCTGGATATCGACGATGCGCCCCATCTCGCTGCGCTGCAGGCGATGGAACAGGATGATCTCGTCCACGCGGTTGAGGAATTCCGGCCTGAACGCCGCGCGCACGATCCCCATCACCTGATCGCGGACGCTGTCGACGTCCTCGCCTTCCTTCAGGTTGACGAGGAATTCAGCGCCGAGATTGGAGGTCATGATGATCAGCGTGTTGCGGAAATCGACCGTGCGGCCCTGCCCGTCGGTGAGCCGTCCGTCGTCGAGCACCTGCAGCAGCACGTTGAACACGTCCGGGTGCGCCTTTTCGATCTCGTCGAACAGGACGACCTGATAGGGCCGGCGCCGTACCGCTTCGGTCAGCGCGCCGCCTTCCTCGTATCCGACATAGCCCGGAGGCGCGCCGATCAGCCGCGCGACCGAATGCTTCTCCATGTATTCCGACATATCGAGGCGGATGAGCGCGGTCTCGTCGTCGAACAGGAATTCCGCGAGCGCCTTGGTCAGTTCGGTCTTGCCGACGCCGGTGGGGCCTAAGAACATGAACGAGCCCATCGGCCGGTTCGGGTCCTGCAATCCCGCGCGCGCGCGCCGCACCGCGGTCGAGACCGCGCGCACCGCATCGGCCTGGCCGACCACGCGTTGCCCGATCTTGTCCTCCATCTTCAGGAGCTTTTCCTTTTCGCCTTCGAGCATGCGATCGACCGGAATGCCGGTCCAGCGCGAAACCACGCCCGCGACGTGATCGGCAGTGACCGCCTCCTCAACCATCGCCGACTGGCCTTCGGTGGCTTCGAGCTGTTCCAGCTTCTTCTTCAGCGCGGGAATCTTGTCGTATTGCAGTTCGCCCGCGCGCTGATATTCGCCGCGACGCTTGGCTTCCTGAAACTCGTTCTCAAGCCGGTCGAGCTCCGCCTTGACCTTCTGCGCTTCGGAGAGCTTTTCTTTCTCCGCCTTCCAGCGCGAGGTGATATCGGCCGACTTCTTTTCCAGCGCGATCAATTCCTGCTCGAGCCCGCCAAGGCGCGCGCGGGAACCGGGATCGTTCTCCTTCTTCAGAGCCTCCTGCTCGATCTTGAGCCGCACGATCTCGCGGTCGATATTGTCGAGCTCTTCAGGCTTGGAATCGACCTGCATCTTCAGCCGCGCCGAGGCCTCGTCGATCAGGTCGATCGCCTTGTCGGGCAGGAAGCGGTCGGTGATGTAGCGGTTCGACAGGGTCGCGGCCGCGACGATCGCCGAATCGGTCACGCGCACGCCGTGATGCTGTTCGTACTTGTCCTTCAGGCCGCGCAGGATCGAGATGGTGTCCTCGACCGTCGGCTCGCCGACGAAGACCGGCTGGAAACGCCGCGCCAGCGCGGCATCCTTTTCCACGTGCTTTCGATATTCGTCGAGCGTGGTCGCGCCGATGCAATGCAATTCGCCGCGCGCCAGCGCGGGCTTCAGCAGGTTCGACGCATCCATCGCGCCGTCGGTCTTGCCGGCGCCCACGAGCTGATGCATTTCGTCGATGAACAGGATGATGCCGCCGGCGGCGCCGGTGACTTCCTGCAAAACGGCCTTCAGCCGCTCCTCGAATTCGCCACGGTATTTCGCGCCCGCGATCAGCGCGCCGAGATCGAGCGCAAGCAGTTTCTTGTCCTCGAGACTCTCTGGCACGTCGCCGTTGACGATGCGCAGCGCGAGCCCTTCGACGATCGCGGTCTTGCCGACGCCCGGTTCGCCGATCAGCACCGGATTGTTCTTGGTGCGGCGGGAGAGGACCTGGATCGTACGCCGGATTTCCTCGTCGCGTCCGATCACCGGATCGAGCTTGCCCTTGCGCGCGGCGTCGGTGAGGTCGCGGGCATATTTCTTCAGCGCGTCGTAGGCGTTCTCGGCCGTCGCGGAATCGGCGGTGCGCCCGCCGCGCAGCGCGTTGATCGCGGTATTCAGGCTCTGCGGATTGACGCCGGCCTTGGCGAGGATCTTGCCCGCGTCGCTGTCCTTTTCGAGCGAGAGCGCGAGCAAAAGCAGTTCGGCGGTCACGAACGAGTCGCCCTGCTTCTTGGCCGCCTTTTCCGCCTGGTCGAACACGCGCGCGAGCGGCGGCGACAGGTAGACCTGTCCGTTGCCGCCCGACACCTTCGGCATCTTGTTCAGCGCCGTCTCGACCTCGCGCAGCGCCTCGCGCGAACGCCCGCCGGAGCGGTCGATCAAACCGGCGGCGAGCCCTTCGGGATCGTCCAGCAGGACTTTCAGGAGATGTTCGGGGGTGAATTGCTGATGGCCCTCGCGAACCGCGAGAGACTGCGCCGACTGCACGAAGCCGCGCGAGCGCTCGGTAAATTTCTCAAAATCCATAACTCAGGCTCCCTCGGCCTATCCCGCTGCCCCGCAGGCGCGAACGGAATAACGTCAATGGGTTACTGTTTTGCCGCCCTGATCTGGGTCAAAGCGACGGTGGGGACGGACCCAAAGGCATCCGCCAGACGATATGTAAGAAGAGAGAAAGCGCCGAAAAGGCCCCGCCGGGCAAATTTCATAGCCTCGGGCGGCTGCGGAGGTTAACAAGGGCGCACCCGCCAACCCTCCGATCCCATGCCAGAAATCCAGTCGATCTACCGCTACCCGGTGAAGGGCCTGTCGCCCGAAGAGCTGCATCACGCCGCGCTGACGCCCGGCCGGCCGATTGCCGGCGACCGGATGTATGCGATCGAGAACGGCCCGAGCGGCTTCGATCCGGCCGAGCCGCGCTATTTCCCGAAGGCGCGCTTCCTGATGCTGATGAAGAACGAGCGGCTTGCCGGGCTCGACACGCATTACGACGACGTGCGCACGACATTGACGGTCGGGCTGAACGGGCAGCCGGTCGCGAGCGGCGACCTGTCGACCGTGGACGGCCGGGCGGCGATCGAGACATTCTTTGCCGGCTATTGCGCGGAAGAGCTGCGCGGCGCGCCGAAAGTCCTGCAGGCGCCGGGTCACAGCTTTTCCGACGTCGCGGCGAAAGTCGTGTCCATCATCAATCTCGCGTCGGTATCGGCGGTCGAGAATGCCGCGGGCCAACCGGTCGATCCGCTCCGCTTCCGCGGAAACCTCTATGTCTCAGGCTGGCCGGCGTGGCGCGAATTCGAGCTCATGGGCAAGGTCATTTCGATTGCTGCCACCAAGCTGAAAGTGGTCAAGCGGATCGTGCGTTGCGCCGCGACCAATGTGGAGCCGCGCACCGGAATCCGCGACCTGCACATCCCCGACACGATCATGCAGGCGTTTGGTCACATGGATTGCGGCGTCTATGCCGAGGTCGTCACCGGCGGCGACATCAAGCCGGGCGACGAAGTGATCGAACCGAAGGACTTGCTGTGAGGGCGAAGGTGAAAGCCGCGCTGTTCTACAATTATCCGTCCGGCCTTGAAGGCGAGGTGTTCGGGCAGGGCCGCCGCGAGCGGATCGCCGCGCTGACCGATCTCTATCCCCACGTCGTCCATGCCGGCAATTTCGACGAACACGCAGCGAAGCTCGCCGACGTCGAGGTGGCCTTCGCCACCTGGGGCATCCCCGTCTTCACGCCGGAGCAATTCGCGAAGGTGCAGAAGCTGAAGGCCGTGTTCTATGCCGCGGGCAACGTAAAGGCGTTCGCGGAGGGTCTGCTCGACCGCGACATCATCCTGGTCAGCGCGTGGGCCGTCAACGCGATCCCGCCGTCGGAAATGTGCCTGTCGCAGATTCTGCTGTCGCTGCGCGGATATTTCCGCACCGTGCGGCAATATCGCGAAATGAAATCCTTCGACGCCAAAAAATTCTGGCGCCCCGGCGTGATGGACGAGACCGTCGGGCTGATCGGGCTTGGCTATATCGGAACGCGCGTGCGCGAATTGCTGCGCGGCTATCCGGTCAAGGTGATCGCGCACGATCCTTTCCTCACCTCCGAACGCGCCAAGGCGCTCGACGTGGAACCGGTTTCTCTTGCGGACGTGTTCAAGCGCGCCTTCGTCGTGAGCAACCACATCCCGGATTTGCCCGACACCCGCGGCGTGCTCGGCGCCGGCCTATTCGACACGCTGCGCGAGGGCGCGACCTTCATCAATACCGGGCGCGGCGCGCAGGTGGTGGAAGCCGATCTCATCCGCATGCTGAAGGCCCGGCCGGACGTGACCGCCCTTCTCGACGTGACCTGGCCGGAACCGCCGGCAGCGGATTCCGACTTGTGGCGGCAGCCGAATGTGGTCATCTCCCCGCATATCGGCGGCACGGTCGGCCACGAGGTGGTCCGCCTCGCCGATTGCGTGATCGAGGAGTTTGAGGCGTGGCAGGCGGGCAAGCCCCTGCGCTACCGGGTCACGAAGGACGTTTTCAAGACGATGGGGTAGCCTGATCTCGCTTGCACAGCGATTCGGGCGGAACCGCCGATGGCGACAAGCGCCACGCAACTCAGGCTGATCGTTTCGATCTTGGCGTCTCTGGCGTGCCTCGCGCCGGGCGCGGCCCATGCGGATCTGCGCCTGTGCAACCGGATGAGCTACGTGGTCGATGCCGCACTCGCGATCGAAGACAAAGGCTCGCCCACGACCCGCGGCTGGTTCCGGATCGATCCGGGCACCTGCAAGGTCGCGATCGAAGGCGCGGTGACAGGCGATCAGTTCTACATCCATGCGCGCGTGCCGCCGGTTTACGGCGAAGCTCCCTTCGCGCCGGGACAGGCGACCTATTGCGTCGGCACCGGGACATTCCTGCTGACCCGGCCGAAGAATTGCGGCGGCGGGCAATCGCCGGCGAGTTTCACCGCGGTGCGTCCGACCGAAACGCAAAACGGTCTTGCGATCTATCTTGCCGAAGAAGCCGAATATACCGACGCGCAGGCTCACGATGCCGGCATCCAGCGGCTGCTGGTCGTCGCGGGCTATGACGCGAACCCGATCGACGGCATCCGCGTTGCGAAAACCGACAACGCGATCGCCCTCTTTCTGAAAGACAACGATCTGCCGCCGACCTCGGCGGGCCGCACCGACTTCTTTTCGACCCTGCTCGAAGCCGCGCAGAAGCCGGGGCTCGGATTTTCCTGGTGCAACGACATGACCGCGCCGGTCATGGCGGCGATCGGTATCGAGGACAAGGATGGGATGCTCACGCGCGGGTGGTATCGGGTCGAACCCGGCAAATGCGTGCGTCCCGACATCACCGGCCGGCCACGGCGGCTTTATTCCTTCGGCGAGGCGATCGATCCCGACGGCCAGCCGCTCAAGCGCGCCGACAAGCCGGTCAACTGGGGCGGCGACGTCTCCCTGTGCACACGCAACGTCAAGTTCGAACTGACCGACATCTCCGATTGCGCCGCCAAGGGGCTCGCCGCGACCGGTTTCGCGCCGGTCGATTTCGCCGGAAAGACCACGGCGGTTGTGCGATTCAAATGACGGATGCTAAGCACGCGCCATGCAGGCGCGCGCATTCTCTCACGTCGAGACCTGGGTATTCGATCTCGACAACACGCTTTATCCGCATCACCTGAACCTGTGGCAGCAGGTGGACGAGCGGATCCGCGACTACATCGCAGATTTCCTGAAAGTCTCGCGCGACGAGGCGTTTCGCGTGCAGAAGGATTATTACCGCCGTTACGGCACCTCGATGCGCGGATTGATGACCGAGCACGGCATGAAGCCGGACGACTTCCTCGACTTCGTGCACGAGATCGACCATTCGCCGCTGACGCCGAACGCGCCTCTCGGTGCGGCGCTGGAGCGGCTGCCGGGACGCAAACTCATCCTCACCAACGGCACGCGCAAACATGCCGACGCGGTGATGCGTCGCCTTGCGGTGCACACGCATTTTGAAGACGTGTTCGACATCGTCGCGGCAGAGCTTGAGCCCAAGCCGTCACCGCGCACCTACGACCGGTTCCTCGCCGCTCACGGCGTCGATCCGCAGAAGGCCGCGATGTTCGAGGATCTCGCGCGCAATCTCACCGTGCCGCACGCGCTCGGCATGACCACGGTGCTGGTGGTGCCGGAAAAAACGCGCGAGGTGTTCCGCGAGGCGTGGGAGCTCGAAGGCAGCGAGGCCGCCCACGTGGATCACGTCACAGACAATCTCGTCGGCTTCCTCGAAACGCTGAACGCCGGCGTGAAATACTGACGCGTCAGGCCGCCGGCACGATCTGCGCCACCGCGACCGCCAGTCCAATCCCTGCGATCCCCGCGCCGACGAGACGCAGCGGTGTGACATCCGATGTCACGACCCGGCGGGCAATGGTTATCGCCGCGAGCCCGATCGCGCACTGGATCACGGCAAGCCCGAACAGATAGGCGTAATAGGGAGTGCGTTCTGCGCCGAAGATCGATTCGCCGAGCGCGTAGCCGTTGACGAACCCGGCAAAGACAAACAGCACGACATCGTAGGCGGCGGTCGGGATTTCCCGGCGCACCATAAGAATGCCGAGCACGATCACGCAGAGTGCGACCATCATCTCGGCACCGGGCACCGTCAGCCCGATGACGTGCATCGCAACCCCGAAGCTCATCGCGGCGGTGAAACCGACCACGAGCCAGGTCCCGACACGCTGCCACGCCGCGAGGCATCCGACCGCGACAATGGTTGCGAAATGATCGAGCCCGATCACCGGATGACCGAGGCCAGACAGCAGGCCCTGCAGGAAGGTCGCGGGCGTTTGCCCTCCCATGATGTGGTGGGCAAAAGCCGGGCTGGCAGTTGCGACCAAAGCAATAGCAGCCATCGTGAGAATAGTTTTCATGCCAGCCCTCCGCTGGACAACCTTAACTCGGTTTGTCCCCATTCGTCATGCCCGGCCTTGTGCCGGGCATCCACGACTTTCTTGTGAGAAGGCAGGCGTGGATGGCCGGGGCAGGCCCGGCCATGACGGCTGAGCCTTTTCACCCTCTCCCTTCCCTCAACGAGAAATGATAATGAGTGCCGCCCTTTGAAACTCCCCTGAAATGACGGACGTTCCATGTCTCATTCGAGCCTCGCCAAGACCATCGACGACGCCTTCGAGAAGCGCGACCAGATCAATCTCAACACCAAAGGCGAGGTGCGCGAGGCGGTCGAGGTCGCGATCGAGATGCTCGATTCCGGCAAGGCGCGCGCAGCCGAACGGCAGGGCGACGGCGCGTGGAAAGTGAACCAGTGGCTGAAAAAGGCGCTGCTGCTCTCGTTTCGCCTGAACGATTCCAAGGTGGTCGATGGCGGTCCCGGCGGCGCAACCTGGTGGGACAAGGTGCCGTCCAAGTTCGAAGGCTGGGGCGAGAACCGGTTTCGCGATGCCGGCTTCCGCGCGGTGCCGGGCTGCGTCGTGCGCCGCTCGGCCTATATCGCGCCGAACGTGATCCTGATGCCCTCCTTCGTGAATATCGGCGGCTATGTGGATAGCGGCACGATGATCGACACATGGGCGACGGTCGGCTCCTGCGCGCAGATCGGCAAGAATTGCCACATCTCCGGCGGCGCCGGTATCGGCGGCGTGCTCGAGCCGCTGCAGGCAGGGCCCGTCATCATCGAGGACAATTGCTTCATCGGCGCGCGGGCCGAGGTCGCCGAAGGCGTGATCGTGCGCGAAGGCTCGGTGCTGTCGATGGGCGTCTATCTCGGCGCCTCGACCACGATCATCGACCGCGAGACCGGTGAGACCATGCGCGGCGAAGTGCCGCCCTATTCCGTCGTCGTCTCCGGCACGATGCCGGGCAAGCCGATGAAGAACGGCCAGCCCGGACCGGGGCTCTATTGCGCCGTCATCGTCAAGCGCGTCGACGAAAAGACCCGCTCGAAGACCAGCATCAACGAATTGCTGCGGGACTGACAGTGTCCGCCGATCCCGTTGCCATCACCCGCGATCTCGTCCGCTGCCCCTCGGTCACGCCCGATGAAGGCGGAGCGCTGACCGCGCTCGAAAAGATTCTTGGCGCCGCAGCCTTCCGATGCGAGCGCGTGACCTTCTCGGAGGCAGGCACGTTCGACATCGACAATCTCTACGCACGTATCGGTACCGACGCGCCGCATCTGATGTTTGCAGGCCATACCGATGTCGTGCCGCCCGGCAACGAGGCAGCGTGGGCTCACCCGCCCTTCAGCGGCGAGATCAGGGACGGTCTGCTTTTCGGCCGCGGTGCGGTCGACATGAAGGGCGGCATCGCCTGTTCCGTCGCCGCCGTGCTCGATCATCTCGCGCAGAATGGCGGCAAGCCGAAAGGATCGATCTCGTTCCTGATCACCGGCGACGAAGAAAGCATCGCGGTAAACGGCACGATCAAGCTCGTGAAATGGGCGGCCGAGCGAGGGGAGAAATTCGATCATTGCATCCTCGCCGAGCCGTCCTGCCGCGTGGTTCTCGGCGACACGATCAAGATCGGCCGGCGCGGATCGCTGAATGCCACGCTGATCGTCACCGGCCGGGCGGGCCATGTCGCCTATCCGCAGCGGGCGGAAAACCCGATCCGTGGCATCCTCGAGCTTATCCAGGGCCTGCACGCCGAGCCGCTCGACACCGGCTCGAAGCTGTTCGACCCTTCGCATCTGGAATTCACTTCGGTCGACGTCGGCAACAAGACCGTCAATGTCATCCCGGGCGAGGCGCGGGCGCGCTTCAATATCCGCTTCAACGACCATCACACGACGGATTCGCTGAAAGTGCTTTTGCAGAAGCGCGCGGAGAAGATTTCCGGCGGCCGCATCCGGTTTGCGTTCCAGTTCGAGCCGTCGAACGCCGACGTGTTCGTGGTGGAGCCCGGCCCCTTCACCGAAGTTGTCGCGGGCGCGGTCAACGAAGTGACCGGACGCAAGGCCGAACTCTCCACCACCGGCGGCACATCGGACGCGCGCTTCATCAAGAATTATTGTCCGGTCGTGGAATTCGGCCTTGTCGGGCAGACCATGCATCAGGTGGACGAGCATGTGCCGACGGCGGAACTCGTCGCGCTGACCGCGATCTATCGAAGGATTTTGGACAGGTATTTCGGCTGAACGCCCGGAAATGGATTGCCGCTCAATAATCCACGCGGACGAGATATAGCCCGTCGGGCGGCGCCACCTGCCCGCATCGCGCGCGGTCGCGCGCCTGCAACGCGCCGAAGAAATCGTCGGCTGACCATTTTCCCTCGCCGACATTGACCAGCGAGCCGACCATCGAGCGCACCTGATTGTGCAGGAACGACCGCGCCGATGTGACGATGCGGATGTCGTCTCCCTCGCGCGTCACGTCGAGCTGATCGAGCGTCTTTTCCGGAGACTTGGCCTGACAATCGGCGGAGCGGAAGGTCGTGAAATCGTGCTTGCCGAGGATGCGCTGCGCGGCCGCGTGCATCGCGGAGACGTCGAGCGGCTTCGGCACGCGCCAGGCGCGGCCGCGCTCGATCGCGAGATCGGGGCGGCGGTTGCTGATGCGGTAGACGTAATGCCGCTTGCGCGCGGAAAAACGTGCGTGAAAGTCGTCGCCCACGCGCTCGGCCGAAAGGATCGCAATGGGCTGCGGCCGCAGATGGAAATTCAGCGCATCGCGAACCGTGCCCCCGTCATGCTCGGCAGTTGCATCGAAATGCGCGACCTGTCCGAGCGCATGCACGCCTGCATCGGTGCGCCCCGCTCCATGCACCGTGACGCGCTCGCCGCAAAATCGTTCGACGGCCTTCTCAATCTCGCCCTGCACCGAGGATCCGTCGGCCTGGAATTGCCAGCCAAGGAACGGCGCGCCGTCATATTCGATGATAAGCTTATAGTGCGGCATGTCAGCTTACGTGCGTGCCGCGTTTGAGCGGCGTGCCGCGCAGAAACTCTGCGGTCTGCATCGGCTTCGATCCGGCGCGCTGCAATTCCACGATGCGGATGGCGCCCTCGCCGCAGGCGATCGAGAACGCGTCGTCGAGCAGCGTGCCGGGCGCGCCGCGTCCCTCGCCGAGGGTCGAGCGCAGCACCTTCACCCGCTGTCCATCCATCTCGAACCATGCCCCGGGAAAGGGCGACAGCCCGCGGATATGGTCATGCACTTCTTGCGCGGGCTTCGACCAGTCGATGTGCGTCTCCGCCTTGTCGATCTTGCCCGCATAGGTGACGCCTTCCCCGCCTTGCGGCGTCAGCGCCAACGAACCGCGCTCCAGCGCGCCGAGCGCACGCAGCATCAGGTCGGCGCCGAGCCGCGCGAGGCGATCGTGCAGGTCGCCCGCCGTCATGTCGGGTGCGATCGCGACGCGTTCGGCCATCGCGACCGGGCCGGTGTCGAGCCCCTCCTCCATCTTCATCACCATCACGCCGGTTTCCCT
The DNA here is from genome assembly GCA_964584855.1 of uncultured Hyphomicrobiales bacterium. Lineage (GTDB taxonomy): Bacteria > Pseudomonadota > Alphaproteobacteria > Rhizobiales > Xanthobacteraceae > Pseudorhodoplanes. The sequence goes on along the minus strand of CAZPBF010000036.1, from coordinate 20,440 downwards.
GTCGCCGGCCATGATCGCGCGATTGATCGGCGCCGCGCCGCGCCAGCGCGGCAAGAGCGAGGCATGCAGGTTGAGGCAGCCGAGCGGCACCGCATCGAGAACCGGCTTGGGCAGGATCAGCCCGTAGGCGACAACGACAGCGGCGTCGGCTTCGTGCGCGCAGAACGTTGCCAGCGCATCGTCTGTTCTCAGCGTCGCGGGCGTCAGGACCGGAAGCCCCAGCCGCTTGGCTTCGCGCGCAACCGGGGTGTCCTGCAATTCAAGCCCGCGCCGCCCGGCAGGCTTCGGCGCGCGTGTATAGACCGCAGCGATGTCGTGACCCGCGCCCGCGATCTCGTGCAGCGTCGGCACCGCGAAATCGGGCGTGCCCATGAAAACCAGGCGCAGCGTCATGTCAGCGTTCCGCACAAATCTTGAACCGCCTCATCCTGAGGAGCGATGCGAAGCATCGCGTCTCGAAGGAGAGGTGGCCTCATGCTTCGAGACGCATCGCTGCGCGATGCTCCTCAGCATGAGGATGAACAATGCTCATGGAAAGTCACTCCGCCGCGCGTTTGGCAGCCTTGGAGAATTTCTTCAGCACGCGATCGCGCTTGAGCTTGGACAAATGATCGATGAACAGCACGCCGTTCAGGTGGTCGATCTCGTGCTGCAGGCAGGTGGCGAGGATGCCCATCGCGTGGACCTCGTGCGGCTTTCCCTCGCGGTCGAGATATTTCACTTTCACTTCGGCCGGGCGCTCGACCTCTTCATAATATTCGGGGATCGAGAGGCAGCCTTCCTCGTGAATATTCTTCTCGTCGGACTCCCAGACGATTTCCGGATTGATGAAGACCTGCGGCGCTTTTGGCTCGTCCTTCTTGGCGAGATCGAGCGTCACGACGCGCCGCGGCTCGCCGATCTGGATCGCGGCAAGTCCGATGCCCGGCGCCTCGTACATCGCCTCGAACATCTCCTCGATCAGCGCCTGAATGCCGGCATCGACCTTCGTCACCGCGGCGGAGACGAGGCGGAGCTTCTTGTCGGGAAGGACGATGATGTCGCGGGGGGCCATGAGACGCCGGATTTAAGGGGTCGATCCCGGCCGGTCAATCCGTTCGCTATTCGTTCGCCTCGGCTCCCGAATCGCGGTACAAGCGGGCCATGCAGCCGGTCCTCGCTTCCGCGGAGAGCCTTGTCCGCGATCCTCTTTTTGTGGCCGCGGCGATCGCCGCCGGCGCCGCAATTCTTGTCGCCCTGATCATCGGGCTCGCACTCTTTCTGATCGTTCGCGCCCGCGTGCGCGCGCAGGCTCAGGCCCGCGAGATCGAAGCCGCCGAGGCGCAGGCGCGCATCCTCGAACTCGCCCGCCTGCAGACCGAGACCGCCGGCCGCATCCAGCAGATGGGCTCGATGCTGCACCAGCAGCAGTCCGAATTGCAGCGCGCCGTGAACGAGCGGCTCGACGCGGTGACGCACCGGCTCGGCCAGTCGATGCAGGCGACGACGCAGCAGACCACCGACAACCTGCACAAGCTCAACGAACGGCTCGCGGTGATCGACCGCGCACAGAAGAACATCACCGACCTCGCCTCGCAGGTGACGTCGCTGCAAAGCGTCCTGTCGAACAAGCAGACGCGCGGCGCGTTCGGCCAGGGCCGCATGGAGATGATCATCCAGGATGGCCTGCCGAAGGGCAGTTACGAATTCCAGTTCACGCTGTCGAACCGCATGCGGCCGGACTGCGCGATCTTTCTTCCCGACCAGCGACCGCTCGTCATCGACGCGAAGTTTCCGCTCGAGGCCGTGACCGCCTTCCGCGAGGCGAAATCCGAGGACGAGCGCAACGCCGCGTCCAAGATGCTGCGCCAGCATATCGGCAAGCATGTCAGCGACATCGCGAGCAAATACCTGATCGCGGGCGAGACGCAGGATCTCGCGCTCATGTTCGTGCCGTCGGAATCGGTCTACGCCGAATTGCACGACGGCTTCGACGACATCGTCCAGAAGGCCTATCGCTCCAAGGTCGTGATCGTGTCTCCCTCGCTGCTGATGCTCGCGATCCAGGTGATCCAGCAGATCCAGAAGGACGCGCGGATGCGCGAGGCCGCCGACAAGATCCACGCCGAGGTCGGCCACCTGATGGACGACCTGAAGCGCCTGCATGAGCGCGTGCTGAAGCTGCAGACGCATTTCGGGCAGGCGAACGAGGACGTGCGGCAAATTCTCGTCTCCGCCGAAAAGGTCGAGAAGCGCGCGACCCGCATCAAGGATGTGGATTTCGAGGGCGAGGCGGACGATCAGCTCGTGCTCGCGCCTCCATTGCGACGTGTAGCCGGGGAATAACCACCGTCATGGCCGGGCTTGTCCCGGCCATCCCGATTATCAGGGCGCTGTGCCATCCTGAGCGGGATGCGCGGGTCGAGCCCGCGCATGACGAACCGGAATGGCTGCGCAATGACAAGTAGGGACCAGCCGCAACCCCGCCGCTTCTCCGACGTTCTCGCGGTCTATCTGAAAGCCCGCGTTCTCATCGTGATGTTCCTCGGCTTCTCATCGGGGCTGCCGCTCGCGCTGTCAGGCTCGACGCTGCTCGTGTGGATGGCGGAATCCGGCGTCGACCTGAAGACGATCGGCCTGTTTGCGTTTGCCGGCACGCCCTACACCATCAAGTTTCTGTGGGCGCCCATCGTCGACGCGCTCGACGTGCCGGTCCTGTCGCGCCTGCTCGGCCGCCGTCGCGGCTGGCTGATCTTCTCGCAAATCCTCCTGATCGGCTCGATCGTCTTCCTCGGCCTGACCGATCCAGCCGCCTCGCCCTGGCTCGTCGCGCTCGGCGCCGTGGCGGTCGCGACGGCGTCCGCGACGCAGGACATCGTGATCGACGCGTTCCGCGTCGAAAGCCTCGACGAGAGCGAACAGGCCGCCGGCATGGCGTCCTATGTCGCGGCCTACCGGATCGGCATGCTCGCTTCGACCGCAGGCGCACTGTTCATGGTGTCGGGTTTCGAGCTGTGGGGTTTCGGCAAGCACGCGGCGTGGAGCGCGGGCTATGCTGTCATGGCGCTTCTGGTTCTCATCGGGATGGCGACAACGCTGATCGCGACCGAACCGGAAAAGTCCGACGAAGCGGAGGCCGCGCTGCACCGGGAAAAACCGCTGATGCGGCTGATCGACACGTCGGTCGGAGCGTTTCGCGAATTTCTCTCGCGCGACATGGCGCTGGTGGCGCTCGCGTTCGTCGTGCTGTTCAAGCTCACCGATGCACTGGCCGGCGTGATGACCGCTCCGTTTGTCATCGACATCGGTTTCACCCGCAACGAATATGCCGCGATCATCAAGGGGCTCGGACTGGCGGCGACGCTCGCGGGCGGATTTGCCGGCGGATTCGTCGCGCGCGCCTATCCGCTCGCGACGAGCCTGTGGATCGGCGCGATGCTGCAGGCGGTCGCGAATTTCGGATTTTCCTGGCAAGCCTCGATCGGCAACAACCTCACCGCGCTGTCGATCGCCATCACGCTGGAAAACTTCACCTCGGCGATCGGCACGGTGATTTTCGTCGCGTACCTTTCGGCGCTGTGCCGCAACCCGCTGCACACGGCGACGCAATACGCGCTGCTCACGGCGCTTGCCGCAGTCGGTCGCACCTACCTTTCGGCGGGCGCGGGCTACATCGCGTCAGCGACCGGATGGGTGTGGTTCTTTGCGATCTGCGCGTTCGCGGCGATCCCGAGCCTGATCCTGCTCGCGTGGCTGCAGCGCGCGGGGCACTTCAAGCTGCTGGACGCGCCTAGATCGGCGTCCGCTGCCTGATCGCGGCCGACAGCGTGCCCTCGTCGAGATAGTCGAGCTCGCCGCCGACCGGCACGCCGTGCGCGAGCCGGGTCACTTTCACATTCGCGTTGTGCAGCAGGTCGGTGATGTAATGCGCCGTGGTCTGGCCATCGACCGTGGCGTTGAGCGCCAGCACGACCTCCTTCACCGCCGGATCGTGCGCGCGCGCGACCAGGGCGTCGATCGTCAGATCCTGCGGGCCGACGCCGTCGAGCGGCGACAAAGTCCCGCCGAGCACGTGATAGCGCGCATTCAGTGCGCCGGCGCGCTCCAGCGCCCAGAGATCGGCGACGTCCGAGACGACGATGATGAGAGAGGGATCGCGCTTCTGGTCGGTGCAGACGGTGCAGGGATTCTGGCTGTCGATATTGCCGCAGACGCTGCACACAACGATCCGGTCGCGCGCCGTCCCGAGCGCGTCGGTCAGCGGCGACATCAGCTGCTCGCGCTTCTTGATGAGATGCAGGGCCGCCCGCCGCGCCGAGCGGGGTCCAAGCCCCGGAAGCCGCGCCAGCAACTGGATCAGGCGCTCGATTTCGGGTCCGGCAATCGCTTTGGGCATGCGCCCTTGATAGGCACGCGCCCGCCAATTCGCAATGCATGCGCGGTCGGCGTGTGCGCGTAACTCACAGGTCAGGCACGGTCGCGCGGCACCAGTGCGGCGGCGGCCTTCGCCGTTTCGGCGTGCGCGACCTCGAACATTCCGCTCAGGACAATCATCGGCAGCCAGAAAAAGAATGGCATCGCGCTTTCCTCAACCAACGTCGCCCCGGCGATTCAACGTGGACGGACGATGTTGGTTGCGGCGCAACGCGATCAACCGGACGTGAAGAGCGCAGGACGCGCGGTTGGAACAAACGCGCGACTACGCCGCGGGATCGTTCGCATTCGGGTAGAAAAGCTGCTCGCCATTGATCTTGTAGCCGGCGATCGCCTTCTGGCCTTCCGGCGACACCAGCCAGTCGATGAATTGCTGGCCGAGCACCTTCTTCACGTGCGGATGCTTGTCCGGATTCACCAGCATGACGCCATACTGGTTGAAGAGGCGCTTGTCGCCCTCGACCACGACCTGAAGGTTGTCCTTGTTCTTGAAATTCAGCCACGTGCCGCGGTCGGACAGGACATAGCCATTGTCGGCGGCGGCGGTGTTGAGCGCGGCACCCATTCCCTGCCCGATCGACTTGTACCAGGGGCCCTTGTCCTTCTCGATGTCGATGCCGACGGCCTTCCAGAGCGCAAGCTCGGCGAGATGCGTGCCGGATTTGTCGCCGCGCGAGATGAATGTCGCCTGCTTGCCCATGAGCGTCTTCAGCGCCGCGCCGACATCCTTCGTGCCCTTGATCCCGGCGGGATCGCTCTTCGGCCCGATCACGACGAAGTCGTTGTACATCACCGGGTAGCGCTTCAACGAAAACCCTTCGGCAAGAAACTTTTCTTCCGCGGATTTCGCGTGCACGAACACGACGTCGGCGTCGCCGCGCCGGCCGGTATCGAGCGCCTGTCCGGTGCCCTGCGCGATCACGCGCACGTCGATTCCGGTCTTGGCCTTGAACAGCGGCAGGATGTGTCCGAACAGGCCGGAATCCTGCGTCGATGTGGTGGACGCGACGACGATCGACTTGTCCTGCGCAAGCGCGGGCGTTGCGGCGAGCGCGGCTCCAACGGCGACAGCGGCGATGAAAAGACGGTGACGAACCACGAAATTCCTCCTCGATGCGTTCCAATTCAGTGTTGATGCCCGACGTGGCATGGCGGCGTTAACGGCGTCTGGCTCACGTCAGCAATTCTCCCGCGATGAAGCGGCGCGCCTCGTCGGTTTCGGGATGAATGAAGAATGCCTCCGAATCGCCGGTCTCCACGACACGCCCGCGATTCATGAAGACAATGTCTCCCCCGATGCGCCGCGCCTGCGCGAGATCGTGGGTGGACAGGATGACGGTGATGCCGTCCCGCGCGACACGGCGGATCGTCTCCTCCAGCGTCCGGGTGGCAGCCGGATCGAGGCTCGCCGCCGGCTCGTCGAGGAACAGCACTTCCGGCGCACGCGCGAGCGCGCGGGCGAGCGCCAGCCGCTGCTGCTCTCCGCCGGAAAGCCTCCGCGCCGGCCGGTCGGCGAGACCGTCGAGCCCGACGAGATCGAGCAGCTCGGCGATCCGCGCGTCGTGTCGCGCGCGCGGAATGCCTGCGGCTGAGAGCGCGAAACGCAAATTGCCCGCCGCGCTCCGGCGCAGCATCGCCGGTCGCTGGAACATGAAGGCACGGCGCCGCGGCGGCACCCGCTCGCGCCCGCCGAAGGTGATCCGGCCGCGCGAGGGGGACACGAGTCCCATCGCCGCGCGCAAGAGCGTCGTTTTCCCCGCTCCGTTCGGTCCGATCAGAACAACCGGTCTTCCGGCCGCGAACTTGACGGTAATATCGTCGAGAAGAACGGCTTCGCCCGCGAGGATCGTCGTGTTCTCGAACTCGATCGGCAGGTCGCTCGCGGGTCCGTGCATGGTCACGCGCCTGCGACGATCTCGCCCGCGCGGCGCACCGCGAAGGCGAGCGCGTTCACGATCACCACGACGGCCATCAGCACGACGCCGAGTCCGACGGCGAGCGGCAGATCCCCTTTCGAGGTTTCCAGCGCGATCGCCGTGGTCATCGTGCGGGTGAAGCCCTCGATATTGCCGCCGACGATGATGATGGCGCCGACTTCCGCAGCCGCCCGGCCAAATCCGGCGAGCAGGGCGGTGACGAGGCTGAAGCGCGCATCGACGATCAGGGTCAGCACGCGCCGCGCGGGACCGACGTCCATCGCCGCGAATTCGTCGCGGTATTCGATCCAAAGGTCTTCGATCGTCTGGCGGGCCAACGCCGCAACGATGGGCGTCACGAGGATTGCCTGCGCGATCACCATCGCAGTCGGCGTGAACAGAAGCCCCAAAGGGCCGAGCGGCCCGGAGCGCGACAGCAGGAGATAGATCGCGAGCCCGACCACGACCGGCGGCAATCCCATCATCGCGTTCAGGACGACGATAATGAAACCCCGGCCAGGGAAGCGCGTCAGCGCGACCAGCGCCCCCAATGGAATACCGACGAGCCCGGCGATCACGACCGCCGACAGGCTCACCGCCAGCGACAGCTTCACGATCGACACCAGTGCCGGATCGGCGGAGAGGACTAAATCGAGCGCCGAGCTGTTCGTCATATGTGCGGTGTTGCATTCGCTCCATAAATGGTCAATTTTCGAAATACATTCATCTATACGCATAACCCTGCATGGCTGAATTGCTGACCACCGACGAAGCCGCCGCGCATCTGCGCCTCAGCGAGCGAAAGCTGTACGAGTTGATCGCCACGGGCGCGGTGCCCTGCACCAAGGTCACCGGACGCTGGCTGTTTCCAAAGGCCGCGCTCGACCGATGGGTCCTGTCGAGCCTCGTCGCCGGCACGACGCGGGAGCCTGTGCCACCGATCGTTGGCGGCAGTCACGACCCCTTGCTGGAATGGGCTCTGCGCGAAAGCCGCTGCGGGCTTGCGAGCCTGCCGGAAGGCAGCGAGGCAGGCTTGCGCCGGCTGACCCGCGGCGAGGTGATGGCGGCGGCGATCCATCTGCACCGGCTCGACGGCGGAGACGACGAGACAGCAAACGCGGATGCGATCTCTCATGCCGACGGACTTTATGACGGCGTGCTGATCGCGCTGGTCCGCCGCGAGCAGGGCCTGATCGTCCCGCGCGGCAATCCGCTCAAGTTGAGCGACATGACGTCGGTCGCGAGATCCGAGGCGCGCATGACCCAGAGGCCGGATGGCGCGGGCGCGCAACTGCTTCAATTGGCGCTAATCGCCAAGGCCGGCCTGAAGCCGGATTCCATCGTCGCCGCCAAGCCGGTCTGCGCCACCGGCGCCGAGGTGGCTGAAGCGGTGCGATCCGGCCGCGCCGATTGCGGGATTGCGACCCGTTCGGTCGCGCGCCTGCCGGGGCTCGATTTTATCCCGCTGACCTGGGAGCGATTCGACCTCGCGCTCCGCCAGCGCGACTATTTCGCGCCGGGCCCGCAACTCTTATTCAGCTTCCTGCGCACCCGCGCCTTTGCCGACCACGCCGCGGAGCTTGGCGGCTACGACATCGCGGGAACCGGGGCGGTCCGCCACATCACCTGAGGGATGGTGCAGGTTTGGCTTGCCTGTCCGGCCGGACCTAGGGATAAGGGCGCGCGCTCCTTTACACCGGAAGGCAAGCGCCTCTAGAGAATGCCCCCTGGGAGAGGTGGCCGAGTGGCTTAAGGCGCTCGCTTGGAAAGCGTGTATACGGGAAACCGTATCGAGGGTTCGAATCCCTCCCTCTCCGCCAGTCTCAGAGACTCCAAGTGCCTGTGCCTCTTTTAGCTCTACCGTGGGGCTAATTTTGCGAACCATTCGACCCTCAGGCCCTCCGGCGCGCCTCGCTTCCACCATGTCCGTTCTCCAATCCCGCCTTTTCTCCAAGGCTGTGTACTCTTGGGAAAAAGCAAGCTGGCCAACCCGCTACGAGACAAGAGCCATCCGATGCATCGGTTTGGTATTTGAGCGGTAGGCATTTCGATTTGTTTGACTAACCACGGGCGCCAGGGCCGAGAGCCGCTTATGGGCAGCGTCTCGGGACACGTATTGCGAATTGCCACACTGTCGTGCCAGTGGATGCCTACTCCGCAATCTCGCCCGGTTCCAATCGTCGCGAGGCCATCACGGATGGCTAGCCCGAATTGCCCCGCCATGCATGGGCGCATGTCAAACGATTGCGTGCGCTCGGCCAAAAGTTATCGCCGACATTGCGGCGCGTTCCGGGTTGCGCCGATGGTGCCACAAGCGACGCTTCAACATGACGAATATGCTTTATCCCTTTGCGAACTTCGTCGTCGCAAAGTTCAAATGATGGCAGCCACATCATTTCCGGCGTAATCCCGAACATCTCAAACGAGAGATAGCCGGAAAAATTTACGCGCCGGAGCGCGGCGAGAACAGCGCCGAAATCGATATGACCATCTCCGGGTGCGAGACGATGGCTGTCCGGCAGATGCATATGCCCAATCCGGCTCCCCGCAGAAATGATTGCGCCGTCCAGCGATTTTTCTTCGATGTTCATAGGGTAGGTGTCGCCGGCAATCTTCAAAGCTGGAGAATGATCTGGTCGGCGTATCGACTACATTCTTCAAGACCGGTCTCCTTATTTACGTTAAACTGTCAGACCGATAAGAAGGCGGGGCTCTAACGCAAAGGGAGGAAATCGCAATGAAAAAATTCTTTGTTGCCGCGATCGCAGTAGGACTGCTCGCATCGGCGAGTCCGGTTTACGCGCAAGACAAAATCACGGTCTTCTGGAACAAGGGCTTCTACAAAGCCGAGGACGACGCATTGTTCGCGGCGGTGAAGAAATTCGAAGACAAGACCAAGGTCAAGGTCGACCTCTCGCAATACTCGCCGCAGGACATGATCCCGAAGACGGTCGCGGCGATGGATTCAGGAACGCCGCCCGACGTCGCCTATGGCGACGTGTACGACTTCCAGGTCGCGGCCAAGTGGGCCTATGAGGGCAAGCTCGAAGACATCTCCGACGTCATCAATCCGCTGAAGGGGCAATTTGCGCCGAACACGGCGGAGACGACATTCCTCTATAACGACAAGACCAAGAAGAAGGCGTATTACGCTTTCCCGCTGAAGCAGCAGACCATGCACATCCAGTACTGGATCGACATGCTCAATCAGGCGGGCTTCAAGGAAACCGACATTCCGAAGGACTGGAAGGGCTATTGGTCGTTCTGGTGCGACAAGGCGCAGCCGGCGAGCCGCAAGGCGACCGCGCAGCGGGTGTTCGGCATCGGCCAGCCTCTCGGGGTCGATTCCTCGGACTCGTTCTACTCGTTCCTGACGTTCGTCGACGCATACAACGTCAAGCTCGTCGACGATAACGGCAAGCTTCTGGTCGACGATCCGAAAGTGAAACAGGGCCTGGTCAGCGCGCTGAGCGATTATACTGCGATCTACACGAAGGGCTGCACGCCGCCGTCCTCGACCAGCTGGAAGGACCCCGACAACAACGTCGCCTTCCATAACAAGACCACGCTGATGACGCACAACGCGACGATTTCGATCGCGTCGAAGTGGCTCGACGACGCCAATAACCCGAACGCGACGCCGGAAGTGCGCGCGGCCGGCAAGAAGGCCTACGACGAGCAGATTGCGACCGCCGGCTTCCCGAACAAGCCGGACGGAAAGCCGATGGTCTATCGTTCGGCGGTCAAGGTTGGCGTGATCTTCGCGGATTCGAAAAACAAGAAACTCGCCAAGGAATTCGTGTCCTTCATGCTGCAGGAAGAAAATCTGACGCCGTACGTTGAGGGCTCGCTCGGACGCTGGTTCCCGGTCACCAAGAAGGGCCAGGATTCGGCGTTCTGGCAGGCCGACCGCCATCGCAAGGCGGTGTATAACCAGTTCAAGGCGGGCACGACTCCGTTCGAGTTCACCAAGAACTACAAGTTCACCGTCCTTAACAATGAGAACGTCTGGATGAAGGCTGCCAACCGCGTTCTCAATGACAAGCTGCCGGTCGACAAGGCGGTGGACGAAATGATCGCTCGCATCAAGCAGGTTGCGGGCTAACAAGGTCTCACCCCCGGCCGCGCAAGCGGCCGGGGCTCTCGTCGGCACGGGACATGGCAACGCTTGCAATTGACGACGGTATCGGCGTTAACGAGCGGCCCGACCGCCGGCTGACGCCGTGGCAGGCATGGGGGCTCATCCTCCTTGCGCCCTACATCCTCGTTTTCCTCGCCTTCGTGCTTTATCCGGTGTTGTACGGCTTCTGGCTGGCGCGCCATCCGTCCACCTACGTTCATCTCGTCGACGATCCGATTTTTGCGCGCTCGGTCGTCAACACGCTGATCTTTCTGATCGTCGGCATCAACATCAAGATGCTGATCGCGTTGCTGCTATCCGGGTTCTTCATGCAGGCGCGCTGGTGGATTAAATGGCTGTCGGTGATTTTCATCCTGCCTTGGGCCGTGCCTTCGATCCCGACCATCCTGTCGCTGCGCTTCATGCTCAACCCGGAATGGGGCGTGATCAACCAGGTGATTTTCAACCTCACCGCAGAAGACGGGCCGAACTGGCTCAACGATCCGACCATCGCGCTCTCGATGGCGATCCTGGTCCATATCTGGAAATCGCTGCCGTTCTGGACGCTGATCCTGCTCGCCGGCCGTCTGTCCATTCCGGCCGATCTCTACGAGGCTGCATCGGTCGATGGCGCAACGCGCTGGCAGAAGTTCAGGTTCGTGACCTGGCCTTCGATGCAGACATTGTATGTGACCTGCACGCTGCTCTCGATGATCTGGACTCTCGGCGATTTCAACAGCGTCTACCTCCTCACTGGAGGCGGGCCAGCCGATTTGACGCATGTGCTCGCGACGCTCGGCATCCGCTACCTGCGCCTCGATCAGGTCGATCTTTCAATGGGCGCGATCGTCATCGCAATGCCATTCGTCCTTCCGATCGTGTTCTTCATGATGAAGCGACTGTCACGATGAACAGCAACATGCTCCGCGCAGCCTCCGCAGAGGCCAAGCTGCTGCTGATCGGCATTCCGGTGCTGATCTGGACGCTGCTGCCGATCTACCACATGGTGCTGTTCGCGCTGTCGCCCAAGGATTCCGCCTTCTCCGGCAAGCTCTGGCCCGACCACCCAACTCTGCACAATTTTAAGGTCGTGTTTTACCAGGAGCATTATTACCTCCATCATTTCTGGCTGCAGCTCTGGAATTCGCTCGTGGTGGCAATAACAGTCGGCGCGCTGACTTTACTTGTGGCAACCGCTGCCGCCTTCGCCATCAGCCGGCTGAAGGTGAAGGGCGGACGGACGGTGATGAACCTCGCGCTTTTTACATATTTCATTCCAGCCGCGTTTCTTGCCGTGCCGATGTACCGCACGATGGGCCTCTACGGTCTGCTCAATAACCAATGGGCGCTGATCCTTGCGATGGTCACGATTGCCGCGCCGTATTCGATCTGGGTGCTGAAGCAGGCGTCGGACAAGCTGCCTTATGAACTCGATGAAGCGGCGGTGATGGACGGCGCATCGCCGATGCAGTTGTTCCGGCTGGTCTATATTCCGCTGATGATGCCGTCACTCGTCGCTGTCGGCACTTACGCGCTGCTGCTCGCGTGGAACGAATATCTGTATGCGTTCTTGCTCCTGTCCAAGGACACCGATGTCACGCTGCCGGTTGGCCTTGGCAATTTTCTTGCGGCCGACGATTCACCGTGGGAATTGCTGATGACGACGGGGCTGATCTACGCGCTGCCACCTGCGGCGATCTATTATGCCTTTCGCCGCTATATGGTATCTGGCTTGACCGCGGGCGCGGTGAAAAGCTGACGCGTAACTAACAACGTGCCGCCGAAAGAGCGCGACATCGCGATGGTGTGCCAGATCATAAGCCATCGGGCGAGAAGATCACCTGCATGTCGACGCAGAGATGCACACTCTTGTCCGTTAAAGGCTCTTTCAACTTTTGTGTCATGACAACTTGATCGCGCCGAACGGCTCAGACCGCTTCGAACTCCACTCTTTCTTCGCGCTCCCTTCCACGGGACACAAAGCTTCCACCTGTCTTCAATAAAATCGGTTCACACGCGGCAGTTCAGCCTTTCGGCTCAACCCTGCCGGTAGACGGGAGGAAGCCGCTGACGTCGCCTCAACCAAGATGGCAGACGGCGGGATCAATCCAGAAGCTGTGCAAGAACTTGAGCGTTGAGGCGGCCAGGGCAGAAGCTTTGATTTGGGTCAAGAAGTCCGATCTGGGGGTGTGTCAGGAATCCAGAGCTTTTCCATTGAATGCGGGAGGATCGCTATGGACCTATACGCAATCGCCGGAGTGGTAGTGGTCGTACTAATCGTGATTGGCGCAGGCTACTTCATGTGGCCCACAGCGTCCTAACAAACGCAAAAGGCAGCCTAACCAGCGGCTTTAGGCGAGCAACCGTCAGCGGGCGGGCATCCCTTCGCGAACCCTTTCGACGGACTTGCCTGCGTGATTTTGGCGGCTGCATTGACCGCTCCGGCAAAGTCGCGGAGCGAGAGATAGCGGTTGACCCCTCAAAATTCCTGTGGCCTGGCGCCCATACTACCGGAAAACGCAGAAGTTTCCCGGTTCGCTGCGGGCTGCTGTCACATCGCTAGCTCCCATCGGCCTTAGCGATCACGTACGGTCGGCTACGTCGGTCCACGGGGAGATCGTTGGATCCCAGTTCCTCTCCCTTTGCCAGCCTCTGTCAGTCACCGGACTTTCACCTCCCGCAAAAGGCGAAGCCGTTGCCGGGGCAATCCAATCACGATATCGTCGGCATTTCAGGGCCATAGGGCCATGCAGGCCCTATCGTTTCGTTGACTTAGGCACGGGATACCGAGCTCGGGTTCCATGACGACTGGTTCACCGTGGGAATTCGATGTCTTCGTCAGCTATGCCCACGTTGACAATGAACCCATTTATCCGGCCGAGCTCGGCTGGGTCTCGGTCCTGATCGACAATCTCGATCGCTATCTCGCCAAGAAGATCGGACGCCGCGAGGCGTTTTCCACCTGGTACGACCAGCGCAGCCTGCAGGGCAATCACCAGATCCAGAATCACATTCCGGATCAGGCCAAGAAATCCGCTATTCTGCTTGTCGTCCTGTCGCCGGGTTATGCGGCTTCGGATTTCTGCCTGCGCGAATTGCAGGCCTTCATCGACGCGCATCGCGGCCAGATCACCGACCGGCTGTTCGTTGTCGAACACGCCCCGCTCGGGGACGCGCATGAGGTTCCGGACGCGCTGCGCGACGTGCGCAAGTACCGCTTCTACAAGCTCGACGAAAGCCAGATCCCGCGGACCTTCGCGTTGCCGAAGCCGCTGCCCGACGAGCGGGAATATTTCCAGAAGATCGACGACCTGGCGCGCGACATCGCGGCCAAGCTGACCACTGCAGGGCCGAGCAAGGCCACGGGACCTGCGGTCTTCCTCGCGGAAGTGTCGGACGATCTTGAAACGCGCCGCGACGAGGTCCGCCGTTATCTCGATCAGGCGGGCATCGACGTTTTGCCGGCGAGCGCCTATCGGCTCGTCCGCGACGAATTCGAACGCGCGATGAGCGGGGACTTCGAACAATCGGCGCTGTTCGTGCAGTTGCTGAGTTCGATCGCCGGGCGCCGCCCGCCCGACGTCCCGGATGGTTTCGGATGGCTGCAATTCGAAGCCGCGAAGCGGAAGTCCCTGCCGATCCTGCAATGGCGCCAGCCCGATCTCGATCTGTCGAGCGTGGAACTGCCGCTGCAGCGCAAGCTCCTCGAGCAGGTCAGCGTTCGCGCGATGCCGCTGGAGGATTTCAAGCGCAACATCGTCGAGACCTTCCAGCAGATGCAGCAGATCAAAGCCAAGCCCGCCGCGCCGCCTCCTGCGGACGTTCAGCCGTCGATGGTCTTCATCAACGCCGACACGGTGGACAAGGACAACGCCGACCGGATCAAGGACGCGCTCGGCGACCGGTTCGGCTGGTCAATGCCGCTCGCACTCGAAGGCCAGGGCGCGACGCCGGCCGAGCTGCAGGAGGACATGGAGTCCAACGTCATCAATTCGGAAGGGCTGTTCATCGTCTATGGCGCGGCCCGCCCCGCCTGGGTCGCAAGCCAGCTGCAGCTCTACCGAAAGCTTGCCCCGCGCCGGACCCAGAAACCGCGCCTGCTCGCGATCGTCGACGCGCCGCCTGCTCCCAAGGCCCCCTTGAGCATCGGTCTCCCTGGACTGATGCGCATTGACATCGATCGCATTCCCGAGGTCGTCAACAGCGTCCTGACCGCATGAGTGCTGGCGACGTCATAGACGAGCCGTATCCCGGGTTGCGTTCGTTCCGCCGCGACGAAACGCATATTTTCTTCGGCCGCGAATCCACCATCAACGAGATGGTGCAGCGTCTCTCGGCCCATCGGTTCCTTGCCGTGACCGGGACGTCCGGCTCGGGAAAATCCTCGCTGGTCCGCACCGGCCTGCTCGATGCGCTGGAGCGCGGGCTCCTCGTAACGCCCATGACGGATTGGCGGGTCGCCGATTTCCGTCCCGGGCGGCATCCGCTCGCCGCGCTCGCGACGGCGCTGCTCGATGCCACGGACTCCCAAAAGCCGGAACACGAAGATCTGCGGATCGAGGCAATGCTCGCCCGCGGGCCGCTGGGGCTCGTCGAATGGCTCAAGGAGACCGAGCTTTCGCCGAAGACCAACATTCTCCTGCTCGCCGATCAGTTCGAGGAAATCTTCCGCTTCCAGGCCGGCGAGGCAGGCGACGAGATCAACGCATTCGTCGCACTCCTGCTCGCCAGCGCGGCGCAGCGCGATTGGCCGATCTACGTCGTCATCACCATGCGCTCCGACTTCCTCGGAGAATGCGCGCAGTTCAGCGGCCTCGCCGAAGCGATCAACGACGGGCAGTTCCTGACGCCGCGGCTGACACGCGACCAATGCCGCGAAGCGATCGAAGGTCCGGCCGCGGTCTATGGCGGAAAGGTCGAGCCGGCACTCGTCAATCGCCTGCTCAACGACATGGGCACGAATGCCGACCAGCTGCCGCTCGTACAGCACGTGCTCATGCGGCTGTGGCGGCTCGCGATCAAGCGGGACGGCGCCCCTCTCCTGACGCTCGACGACTATCTGAAGCTCGGCGGCATCAGCACGACCAGCGGAACGGGCCACCAGCACAACGCGCTGTCGGCGCATGCCGACGAAATCCTGACCGAGCTCACGGTGCCGCAGCAGCGCATCGCCTCGATCCTTTTCCGCGCGGTCACGGAAAGCCAGGGCGAGGGTGGCCGCGACGTGAGACGCCCGACCGCGCTTGGGGAAATCGCCGAGATCGCCGGCGTCCGGGTCGACGATGTGATTCCGGTGGTCGAAGCCTTCCGCGCGCCGGGACGAAATTTGCTCACACCGCCGCCAAACGTTCCGCTCACCGCCGACACCGTCATTGACATCAGCCACGAGAGCCTGATCCGCCAGTGGGACACGCTGCGCAGCTGGTTGCGCCAGGAATACGACGCGGCGCGAACCTACCGTCACGTGGAAGCGACGGCGGCACTCTGGCAGGGCGGCGAATCCGGACTGCTGACGATGCCCTATCTCGGCGTCGCGCGGGACTGGCGCGATCAGGAAGCGCCCAACGCGGTATGGGCTGCGCGCTACGGCAACAGCTTTTCCCTCGCGATGGAGTTTCTCGACCAGAGCATCCAGGCCGAGCATGATCGCGTTGCCGCGGAAGAACGCGCGCATCGGCGCGCGACGCTGCGCACGCGCGCGGTCGCCGCCACGATGGCCGTGCTGTTTCTGATTGCCAGCACCGCCGCCTATTTCGGATTCGAAGCAGCCAAGACTGCGGAACGCAACGCCCAGCGCGCGAAGGAAAACGCAGAGCGGGCCGAGCAGAATGCGCTTGCCGCGGAAAGAAACCTGCAGGAAGCCGAACAGGCCCGAAAACAGGCGCTCCAGCAAAGCAACAGCGCTCTGTTCGGCCAATCGGTCTATCTCGCCGAGCTCTCCAGAAAGAAGTTCGAGGAACGGGACTTCCTGAAATCGCTCCTGTTCGCAGTCGAGGCGATGCCCGACCAGCGCTGGAACATCGATCGGCCCCTCGTGCGTGAAGCCACCAACATGCTTGCGCAGGGCTACCATTATCTTGCGTCCCAAAAGGCACTGGCCAGTTCGGCGGTCCGACTGAACGCGCTGGAGATTCTGCCGGACAGCCGGGTCGTAACGATTGGCGATGACGGCGTTATCCGCGTTGTCGAGGCGCCTTCCGGCAGAAGCATCGCGCAGCTTGTCGGCCATGTCGGCCCGATCGGCAGCATTGATGTCAGCAATAACGGCAAATTGTTCGCCACGTCGGGCGAAGACGGCACCGTCCGGGTATGGGACGCGGCCAGCGGACAACAGACCAGTATCGTCATTCGCGACGTCCCGATGAACAGCGTCCGGTTCATGCCGGACGGCGCCGAGTTGATGAGCGCGGGCGCGGACAACGTCGTTCGTTTCTGGGACGCCGCAAGCGGGCGGCAGTTACGGCAGATCGCGGCCCCCGGCGGCAAACTGCAATCGGCGATTCCAAGCCCCGACGGTTCGCAGGTTGTCACGATGAGCGAAAAGATAGCGCAAGTGTGGGACACGCGCAGCGGAAAGATGCTGAAAAGTCTGGAGGTAAACGACCGCGAGGATATAGCGCGCGTCATCTACACGGCCGACGGCTCAGCCATCGTGACAGTCGGCGAGTTCAAGAATGTCACAATCTGGAACGCGCGGACCTTTTCGCAGATCAAGACAATCACGCTGGATGAATTTATCGGACCGGTCGTTTCGAGTCCCGACGGACGCCTTATCGGAATTGGGTCCAAATACGACCACATTGCGACGTCGATCGTGGACGCTCAGTCGGGCGCAATCCTTCGTGTCCTCGACTATCCCAAGACGGTCAGCGGAATGATGTTCCTCCCCGATTCATCGCGCGTCGTGACGGGATCGGACGACAGTACGATCAGGATCTGGGATTTCCGATCCGGGAAAGAACTCGCTTCAAAAAAGCTGGACGGGACCGTCAGGATCATCAAGATCCTTCCGGACGGCAAGACGATCGCCGCCACCACGGGCAGGGCAATATATTTTCTCGACCAAACCCTGAATCAGATCGGAAAGGTCGATTCCCCCAACTCCTATGGGGACAGAATCTGGCTCGATACGGACGGCCACCGTGCGATCTCGATTCCCAGGGAGGCCCCCGTATCCGCGTGGGACACCGAGGCCAGAAAGCGGCTGAACGTCGAGCTTCCCGGAAATCTCGACCAGGTGGCGTCGATTGCCGCCAGCCGCGACGGGCGCCTGATCGGCTTCGTGCAGAAATCTGGCCGCATCGATATTCGTTCGTCCGAAAACCTTCAGATCAAGAACAGCGTTGAGGATACGATAGGCGAAACCGCAGCATTCACGCCCGACGGGCGTCAGCTGGCCGCCACTGTCGGATCAACCCGCATCGAGGCCTATGAAGACGGGCAGGGTCTGCGCGGCATTCCCTCCGTCGATGAGCTGTTCGACACCCGCGTCATGCGTTTGAGCCGAAGCGGGCGCTGGCTTTTCACGGCCGGCATCGGCGCAAAGGGCCGCTTGTGGGATCTGGCCAGCCGGCGGCTGGTCGCGACATTGCTGGAGCCGGGCAGCAGCTTCAGTTCCGATGTGGCGTTCACGTCGGACGAAACACGGTTGATTGTCCGATCGGAAAACGGGCGGTTGCGGCAATTCGATGTCGGCAACGGAGCCGAGATCGCCGAGCTTGCGACAGGCGTGCAAAGCGCTTCGTTCAGCCAATCCCGTCTGCGGATGGCAACGCGCACGAAGGACGACGAACTCGCGGTCTGGGATCTTTCAACCGTAAAGCCGCTTCTTAAGAGAACGATTGCAGCAAAAAACATCACCCTGAGCTCCGACGGGAGCCGGCTGCTGTTACGCGATCAAAACGAATTTGACGTCCTCGACGCCGCCACCGGGAAGACCGTCGGAACGCTGAAATTGGATAAGGACAAATACATCTGGCCGTATTTCAGCGCGGATGGAAGCCGGTTGGTTTACGAGAGCGACCGTTCGGTTGCCGTCTGGGAGGCTCAGACCGGGGCGCAGGTGACGCTGTCGCACACCTGGCCCACGACGCGTTCCATCGTGACCATTTTCAATTCCGACGCCAGCCGTATCACCGTCTGGGACGCTGACGGATCGGCCGACCTGTTCGACGGGCGGACAGGCACGCATCTGGCGGAGCTGTCACGCAGGGGCGACGGGAGTTCGGCGCGTCCTGCCGGGGAGTTTTCGAAAGATGGAAATCGCCTGCTCTACCGGCATGTCACCGGACGCCTGGAATTGTGGGACGCGAAGGCAGGCAAGCGGCTGCAAATTCTGGTCGACGCCCCGAAGCACTTCGTGCCTTTCGGCTTCAGCGGCGATTCCAGGTTCGCCTTGTCGAGCGACGATGTTTCGGCGCTCGACGCGTGGGATGCCGGGACCGGCGCGAAGACCGCGGCATTGGCGAGTTCTTCCGGACGCGTCACCTCGTTCATGACCTCCGACGATGGAAGTCGCGTAACGTCAAATACCGAGACAGGTATCGCGTCGGTCTGGAATCTTCGCTCGTTCGCCAAGGAAGCGGAATTCAGGATACCGACGTCCGGCCGTTCGATGTTTTCCAGCGACGACGGCAAGCGGATCGCCGTATTGGCGCGCGGGGTCAACACGGCGCTGTTCGACATCGGCGCCGCGAAACCCGCAGCCGTGCTGACCGGAAAATTCACCGGCAATGACAGCGTCAGTTCGAACGGATCGCTGATCGCAACCGTCGATGACCACGACGTGCGGATCTGGGACTTGCCGGGAGGCCATCAAAGCGCGCAATTGGAGACGCATCCTTCGGCAGTCACCAAAGTGATCTTCAGTCCGGACGGCGGGCGCGTTGTGACTGTCGCGCAGGACAAGATCGCACGGTTGTGGAACACCAAGGCGGGTACGAAAATCGCCGAGCTCACGCATCCGGGCGAGATCCTCGATATTCAGTACAGCGCCGATGGGACGCGCATTCTCACGCGGTCCGAGGCGAATTTGTTGCTGTGGCAGGCGAGCGACGGCCAGCGGATCGCCGAACTCGGCGCCGGGAAAAAATATCAGGCCGTGGTGCTGAGCCCGGACAGCGTCAGCGTGGCGGCCTTCACCGAACGTGAAATGGTGCAATACGCTTTGAAAGACGGCAGCCGGATGCTGGAGATTTCGCTTCCCGCGGATAATTACTCAAGCCGCTTCAGCATGACCGACGATGCCTTCGGCCGTCTCGTCAGCAGCACCGATGGCAGCACGATCGCCTCGCAGCGCTCGGGCGCGGTGTGGCCGATGCTCTGGGCGCCGCAGGACTATGTCGACCGGATCAAGGAGACGACGCCGCGTTGTCTGACCCGCGACGAGCGCGAGGCGCTTTATCTGGATCCGGCGCCGCCGCTCTGGTGTGTGGAAATGGTGAAATGGCCGTATATCGGGCCGAAATGGCAGGAATGGCTTGCCGACAAGAAGAATAAGGGCGACGCGCCGCTGCCCGAAGGCGACTAGATTGCGGCGACGTGATTTCGCCGCGTTATACGACGCGGCGAAAATGTTCAGCGGCAGCCGTTACTGACATAGGCCAGCAGCGTCTTGAAATTCTCGTCGAATTTCGGGCCGTACGAGATACTGGCGTCGCCCCCGCGATGATGCGACGTGACGCTGATCGCGTAATTCGTCCCTCCCCGCGTCGTCGGACTGAAATTCGCGACCCATGCGCCTCCGCTTGAGCCAGGCCCGCTACGCGGATTGCCATGACGCAAACCAACGATTCCTGGCTCGCCGTCGGGAATGAACAAGGTTCCAAATTCGACTTGGATGACTTCGCCGTCCATGATGTCGGCGGGATAGCCGATCTTGGCACCTTCTTTGTAAAGATCGTCCGGCCAATTAAAATGATACCCGATGCTTCCGGTATCGGATGCGCCATCCGCCAAAATCATCGCGAAGTCATAGTGGTATTGATCGTCG
>CAZPBF010000035.1:0-312670 GCA_964584855.1 uncultured Hyphomicrobiales bacterium | reverse complement strand
TGGCCGCGCCATCGTGGACTGGTTTCTATGCGGGCGGGCACATCGGCTATGGATGGGGCGATCAGCCGTTTTCGGTCGTGGGCGACGGCGGCTTTAACGCAACAGCCTATGGCGGACCCGCCGGTCTCATTGCCGCAAACGACCACGACACGCTTCAGCCCAGAGGCGTCATCGGAGGGTTGCAGTTTGGCTACAATTATCAGAGCGGCGCATGGCTCTGGGGCGTCGAAGTCGACACGACGTTGACCTCGCTGCACGCCTCGCCTGTCAAGGCGGTGGCGGACACCGGACCCGGAGGCACAACCCTGACTTACCAATACGATTCAAAGGTCGAATGGCTCGCCACCGTCCGGCCGCGCTTCGGGTGGGTTGCCGCTCCCAATGCGCTTGTCTACGTGACCGGGGGTCCGGCCTTCGCGCAGATGAGTTCGACCTTTGCGCTCATCCGCGCGGCATCGGGCTATTCCTCGGTCGGTTCGGCTTCGACGACGCGGCTCGGCTGGACCATCGGCGGCGGTCTGGAATATCTGCTGATGCGGAACTGGTCGATCAGGGGCGAATATCGGTACACGGACCTGGGCACGATCGACTATCGGACAACGGCCACCCCGGCCTTCGCCAACTTCTTCGAAAACGTGTCGATGAAGACGACGATTCAGGAAGCGACCCTGGGACTGAACTACAAGTTCTAGCTGCCGCGCGAGGCCAGACGGGCCTCGTACCATACGATCTGTCGCGGTGGCGGGTTCGCGCCATGTCCGCCATTGGCAGATGCCGCTTGCGCCCGCGCATCGGATCAGTGCGGCGCCGGCTCGGAACTCTGCCTTTTCCGGTGACGAAGCCGCACCAGCCACTGGCGAAAGGGCTACGTTCTCACTACGTTCACGAGGAACTGTCCGCGCCATGGCTGTGCCCCGTGTTCCGCGCGCCGGACTCCAATCCCGCATCGAAGGCCACGTGCGCGCATGGACGACCTGTTCAAGAACAAGCCGAAAGCGTCGGATGCCCGCATGATCGCGATCCGCGGCGCGCGCGAGCACAATCTCAAGAATGTCGATCTGGAAATCCCGCGCGACAAGCTCGTGGTGTTCACCGGTCTGTCCGGGTCCGGCAAATCGTCGCTCGCCTTCGACACGATCTATGCCGAGGGCCAGCGCCGCTACGTGGAATCGCTTTCCGCTTACGCGCGCCAGTTCCTCGAGATGATGCAGAAGCCGGACGTCGACCAGATCGACGGCCTGTCCCCTGCCATTTCGATCGAGCAGAAGACCACGTCGAAGAACCCGCGCTCGACCGTCGGCACCGTCACCGAAATCTACGACTACATGCGGCTTCTCTGGGCGCGCGTCGGCGTGCCCTACTCGCCGGCGACCGGATTGCCGATCGAAAGCCAGACCGTCTCGCAGATGGTGGACCGCGTGCTCGCGCTGCCGGCCGGCACGCGCATCTATGTGCTTGCTCCCGTGGTGCGCGGGCGCAAGGGCGAATACCGCAAGGAAATCGCCGAGTGGATGAAGAAGGGCTACCAGCGCCTCAAGGTCGACGGCAAATTCCTGGAGATCGCCGAGGTCAAGCCGCTCGACAAGAAATTCACCCACGACATCGACGTGGTCGTGGACCGCCTCGTGGTGAATGCCGACATCGGCACGCGGCTTGCGGATTCATTGGAGCAATGCCTGAAGCTCGCCGACGGCATGGCGGTGATCGAGCTTGCGGATTCCACCACGACCCGCGCCAAGGCCAATGCCGGGCGCAACGAGAATGCCGAGCGGCTGATCTTCTCGGAGAAATTCGCCTGCCCGGTGTCCGGATTCACGATTTCCGAAATCGAGCCGCGGCTGTTCTCGTTCAACAACCCGTTCGGCGCGTGCCCGAAATGCGGCGGCCTCGGCGTCGAGCAGCATATCGACGCCGACCTCGTCATCCCCGATCGGGACAAGACGCTGAAGGCCGGCGCGATCGCGCCATGGTCGCGCTCAAGCTCGCCCTATTACACGCAGACCCTCGACGCGCTCGGCAAGCATTACAAGTTCGCGCAGACCGCGAAGTGGAAGGACCTGCCGAAGAAAACGCAAGAGGCGATCCTCTACGGCTCGGGCGACGACGACATCCGCTTCGTCTACGACGACGGCATGCGTTCCTACACGACCAAGAAGCCGTTCGAGGGCGTCATCACCAATCTCGAACGCCGCTTCCGCGAGACCGAGAGCGACTGGGCGCGCGAGGAATTGCAGAAATACTTCACCGACGTGCCGTGCGAGGCCTGCAAGGGCTATCGCCTGAAACCCGAGGCTTTGTGCGTGAAGGTGAACACGCTGCATGTCGGGCAGGTGTCCGAGATGAGCGTGAAACGCGCAGGCGAATGGTTCGGCGAATTGCCGAAGGCGCTGAACAAGCAGCAGAACGAGATTGCGGTCCGCATCCTGAAGGAGATCCGCGACCGGCTGCGCTTCCTGGTCGATGTCGGCCTCGATTATCTGACGCTCGCGCGCGCATCCGGCACCCTGTCCGGCGGCGAGAGCCAGCGCATCCGCCTCGCCTCGCAGATCGGCTCGGGGCTGACGGGTGTCCTTTATGTCCTCGACGAGCCGAGCATCGGCCTGCACCAGCGCGACAATGCGCGGCTCCTCGACACGCTCAAACGCCTTCGCGACCTCGGCAACACCGTGATCGTGGTGGAGCACGACGAGGACGCGATCCGCGTCGCCGATCATGTCGTCGACGTCGGCCCGGGCGCGGGCATCCATGGCGGCCACATCGTGTCGCAGGGCACGCCCGACCAGGTGATGCACGACAAGAACTCGCTCACCGGCAAATATCTCACCGGCGAATACGGCATCCCGATCCCCGAGCGCCACGCGCCCAACAAAAACCGCGTGTTGCGCATCATCAACGCGCGCGGCAACAACCTGAAGAACGTCACGGTGGACGTGCCGCTCGGCCTGTTCACCTGCGTCACCGGCGTTTCGGGCGGGGGAAAATCCACGCTGCTGATCGACACGCTCTACAAGTCGATCGCGCGCAAGCTGAACAACGCGAGCGAGGCGCCCTCCCCGCACGACCGCATCGAGGGCCTCGAACACCTCGACAAGATCATCGACATCGACCAGTCGCCGATCGGCCGCACCCCGCGATCGAACCCCGCGACCTACACGGGCGCGTTCACGCCGATCCGCGAATGGTTCGCGGGGCTCCCCGAGAGCAAGGCGCGCGGTTACGAGCCCGGCCGCTTCTCGTTCAACGTGAAGGGCGGCCGCTGCGAGGCCTGCCAGGGCGACGGCGTCATCAAGATCGAGATGCACTTCCTGCCCGACGTCTACGTCACCTGCGACGTCTGTAAAGGCAAAAGGTACAACCGCGAGACGCTCGACGTCATTTTCAAGGGCAAGTCGATCGCCGACGTGCTCGACATGACGGTCGACGAGGCGGCGGAGTTCTTCAAGGCGGTGCCGCGCATCCGCGAAATCCTCACCACGCTGCAGCGCGTGGGCTTAGGCTACATCCATGTCGGCCAGCAGGCGACGACGCTGTCCGGCGGCGAGGCGCAGCGCGTCAAGCTCGCCAAGGAACTGAGCAAGCGCGCCACCGGCCGCACGCTCTACATCCTCGACGAGCCGACCACCGGCCTGCATTTCCACGATGTCGCGAAGTTGCTGGATGTCCTCCACGAATTGGTCGAGGGCGGCAATTCGGTCGTGGTGATCGAGCACAATCTCGAAGTCATCAAGACCGCGGACTGGATCATCGACTTGGGCCCCGAAGGCGGCGACGGCGGCGGCGAGATCGTGGTGGCCGGCACACCCGAGACGGTGGCGAAGGAGAAGCGCAGTTACACCGGGCAGTTTTTGAAGCCGGTGCTGGCAAGAGGTGATGGCGGGCGTGGGAAGAAGCGCGTCGAGGCGGCGGAGTAATTTTACTGATCCATAATGTTCTTGAGTCGACCCCAACTTGCGTCAGGCAATGTTCGAAGAATACGGAGCAATTTTTCATCTCCGCTTCGCAGGATTTTTTCTCTCACCTCTTTTGCCATGGCCTCGCCTTCGCGGGCTTCGTCCTCGTCGATATCCATTCCGCGAACAATAACGCCTGCGCGCAACGCTTCTTCCAAGGAGAGATGAAATTCCGCCGCAAAGGAGTGACCACAGCTTTCACATTTCTTAGCGGAGAGGGAGTTTTCTGCGCCACATACGCTGCAGATTCTTTTCTGCTTAACGCGCTCAGGAAACGTGTGATGACAATTATTGCATTCAGCGGCGTCGAGAGAACATTCCGTGAGGCATACAGGGCATCGCTTGGCAAGCTTCGCTTTCTTGGCGTCTTTAACGCGCGCCGGCATTTCCTCTTCAACTCTTAACGCGTACCCCTCCAAAGTATCGAAAGATGGCATCACAACATACGCATAAGTATCATCACTTGGTCCATTAGTTCGGACAGCCCTTCCGATAGCTTGACGAAAGGCAAGCTCGGTAAGGGCCGATGACAGATAGATTAAAACTCGCAACCGAGGGATATCTACACCTTCCGACACCATGGCTACAGAAACAAGCCACCTGCGATCGCTTTTCCTAAACGCGTCGATCTTGTTATCTGCATTCGGCATCTTGCTGTGGACTAGGATGGGCCTCTCACTATCAATTAGCTCGATAAGATCTACGAAGTAGTTTGCGATTTCGATTGAAGGGGCAATCACCAAAGCGCCCGCATCCGGCATGCTGTTCCGAATCTCAGAAAGCTTCTGCGCTGCGGCCTGCACCATCGTTCCCTGATATCCGAGACGAAGCGGTGTCTTACCGTCCTTTTCGTATTGGGGCGTCCGCGCCAACGTATAAAAATTAAGAGCGCGCTGTAGTCCCGGGATGCGCTTCAGATCAGGTGAAAGTTGAGCGGGCTTCTTGCCAGAAACATTTATGACTTCCCCACCCTCAAGATCGACGTTGAAAAGGCCTTCGTGGCGATGAAACTCTACCGGCCTGCAATACTCCAATTCCACCGCCTGCCCATAAGTTAGCGTATAAGTCCCTTCATCCGGTTGGTCGATTGCGCCAGCATCATCATAAGCAAGCCATACCGACCGTTGCCCGTCCGATCGAATAGGAGTTCCCGTCAAAACCAAAACAAATGCAGCATCTGAAAATGCGCTTCCTGCGCTTGCACCCCATGCCGCTTCCACTGCCGCATGGTGGTGCTCATCGCAAACAACCATCGTCCTTTTGGACATACACACCGAACGAAATTGATCCGATAAACCTTGGATGGCCGCCCAAGTTGCACAAACGTCCATATCTAGTGCACCGATATCATTCTCGATAGCAGTGACCTTAAGCATCGGCCTGTGCGTGACGAAATTAAAATCTCGCGCCCATTGATTCACGACCTCGGATCGAGGCGCGATTATAATCACTCGATCGATTTCGTTTCGCGCAAATAAAGCGTTCGCGATAGCACAGGCCGCAATCGTCTTACCCGCTCCTGGCGCGGCATTGATCAAAAAGTGTCGATCGACCCTCTTTGATAAGAGCCAATCGATCGCCTTCTGCAAGGCTTCTTCTTGCCACGGTCGAAGTTTGACCATTTGAACCTACTTGCTCACCCAATAGTCAGTGAGTTGTATCTCAGCGACTGGCAAATTCTTTGGCGGCTTCAATTCGGCGTATTCCTTGAGCCTAGCCACGGCAGCCGCATAGGTGATATTCCGCGATTTGACGATCCAGCCCTGTCGCCGCATTTCTTTGATGACATCTGGAAGGTTCGCAACTCCGTATAAAATCATCGCTTCCAGACGAGTAATAGGCTTTCCCGCCGCCAAATGTTCACGGGCGGCCAGAGCTATTCCATTGCGATACGTGGCCATTGAAGCTGTCCGACAACCTTCTGAACTTTAGCCTGTACCGCCCAATAGCTGTCAGGCAATTCGTCGGAAAGCTCCATACCAGTCCGATACTCGGAGTTCAAAACTCGCCATCCTCCGTCGAGCATGGCCCTATCAACTTCGTAAAAAAAGAAAGGCTCTCTTCTGGGATATCCAAAATCACCATACTGCTCGACATCAACCTTTTGATATGCCTCGAGAAGAGCAGAAGCGACTCGAAGAAGTTCTCCGGCGGAAACAGTTTCGCCGTAGAACTCCTTGAGTTCAGCGAAGACCTCCCGAAGTTTTTGCGATCGGTTCACGAGCCGCCCCCCAAACGGAAACACGAGGCTCCATAATGAACTGGAGACAGACGAGGCAATTTCAAGTTGCATAGACGCGCTGAAAGCAAAAAAGTTGCAGATAGGACAAGATCATTGACCCATTATTCGGGTGCGACGCCTGCTTGACTTCTTGAGATCAATGACTATATTCCTATCCACCTAACCCTCGGGGGAGCGCGAACCGGTTGCGCTGTTCGTTGAGGTTGGGTGCGGCGCCTGCGGGCGCGGGGTTACGCAAGCCCTGCGCACTCGGGCGGCGTCGGGGCTCCGCTCGGGACCACTACGGGTCCCCGCCAGGAGCTGGCTGACGACCGGGGCTGGAATACCCCGGCGAAAGCGCGGCCCGGCGCCGTAAGGAAAACGCCGTGACGGAGCGCCGGAAGGCGCCCGCATGTTCGCAAGGACATGCGGCTTACTGAAGGACAGGTGCGCCATCCGGTGCTCCGTCCTCCCCTCTCACTTCGGTGAGAGATGAAGCGCCGCAAGCTCGCGAAGCGAGCGGACGGCGCTCCGGGCGCGACATGCGCCACGGCATCGCGCCCGCATGGGCGGGTTTCGCTCATCACTGAATTCAAACACGGACGGTCTCAATGATTCATTCTGCAGCACCCACACCCGCTCATTCCCGCGAAAGCGGGAATCCAGTCAGCGCCACGGCGAGCGGCTCTGGGTCCCCGCTTTCGCGGGGACGAGCGGAATTGGAACGCCTCACGCCCCTCTTCCGCTTCTCCGCGAACATGCTCGCGCTGTGGGGCCTGTGCGCGAACGTCAAATGCCGCCGCGCCCGCGCCTGCCGGGGCGATTGCCGCGACTGCGTGCCGCGCTATGCGCCGCTCGTGCCGGAGGATGCGCGCGAGGGCGTCAAGGCGATGGTCGAAGGGCGGATGCACGACATGTCGTTCGACGCCGTGCAGGACGAGGCCTTCGATGAGGTGGGCGCGCTGCTGGAATGGCGCGGGCTGATCGAGCGCGCGGCGCGCCGTGGCTGACGCGACATCACGGGCGCTTGCGGCGGACGCGATCCATCAGCGTGCGCCGCTCGCGCACGAAGGTGCCGCAGCCATAGGCGCTCTCGTAGCGCTTCGCGCCGACGCAGCGGAACACGAGCCGCTCCTTGTCACATTGCGCGATGCCCGGATTGGCCTCGACCACGCGCTGGCAGCAGGCGAATACCTTGCCGGTCACACCCGCGCATTGCGCCGCGACGTCGCCTTGCGTCTGCGCGGCGGCGGTTCCCGCGCCTGTAAGCAACGCGAGCGACGCGATCACGATCTTTCCCATGGCAACCCCTCAACGGCGATGCCGTCCCCGCGCCGATCTAGACGCCGCGCGTGATGCCGCCGTCAACCCGGATATTCTGCCCGGTGATATAGGCCGCGCCGTCCGAGGCGAGGAAGGCGATGGTCGCAGCCATTTCCGCCATCGTGCCGTAGCGCCCCATCGGAATGCGTGCGCGGAATTCGGCCTTCTCCGGCAGGCTGTCGATGAAGCCCGGCAGCACGTTGTTCATGCGCACATTGTCGGCGGCGTATTTGTCCGAGATCATCTTGGCATAGGCGGCAAGCCCTGCGCGGAACACGCTCGATGTCGGGAAGGCCTGGTCGGGCTCGACCGCGGCAAAGCTCGAAATGTTGATGATCGCCCCGCCCTTCTGCCGCTGCATCACCGGAATGACGAGGCGAGAGGGCCGCACCGCCGAGAGGAAATAGACGTCCATCCCGGCATGCCATTGCTCGTCGGTGATGTCGGCGAGCGCCGCGCGCGGGCCGTGCCCGGCCGAGTTCACCAGCACGTCGATGCGGCCCCATTTTTCTATCGCGCCGTCGACGAGGCGCTTCAGGTCGTCGTTCGACTGGTTCGAGCCGGTGACGCCGATGCCGCCGAGTTCTTTCGCCAGCGCCTCGCCCTTGCCCGACGAGGACAGGATCGCCACTTGAAATCCGTCGGCGGCAAGCCTGCGGGCTGCGGCCGCGCCCATGCCGCTTCCGCCCGCGGTGACGATCGCAACCTTGTCCTTCGGCATGTCCGTTCCTGTGTTTTGCCTGCGCGGCGTCCCGGCATTACACTATCGGCAATTCCCGCGCCCGAAAACGCTCACCGGAAAATTGTCATGGCCCGCATGCTCATCGCCCTCGCCGCTTGCGCATTCTTCGGCGCATTGCCGGCGCTGGCTCAAGGCAAGTTCGACGGAAAATGGACGGTGACGCGCGCGCAGGCGACCGACTGTCAGTGGCGGGGCGCGGTGTTCGGGATCACGGTGCGCGGCGGCTCGGTCTCGGCGCCGGGCGGCAAAGGTAGCGTGTCGTCCTCCGGGCATATCGATTTTCCGGGCTTCGCCAACCGTTTCACCGGGGAGTTGAGCGGCACGTCGGGGAGCGGCAGCTATTCCGGCAAGTGCAGCGGCGTCTGGGCGGCGAGGAAAGACTGAGGATGGCCGGCCTGCGCGACAACACCGCCCTCTCCCGCTACGAGCTCGATGCGGATGGCGCGACCGCGTTCGCGAATTATCGCCGCGACGGCGGCGTGCTGACCATCCTGCATACCGAAGTACCGGTCTCGCTGCGCGGACGCGGTATCGGCTCACGACTCGTCGAGGCGGTGATGAAGGAAGCGCGCGAGCAGAGACTAAAGGTGCGGCCGCTCTGCGGCTTCGCGCGCCGCGTGATCGAGCAGCACAGCGAATTTCTAGAACTGCTCGCCTGACGGCGACCCTCGCTGCTCAGCTCGCGGGCGCAGCGGCGGGCTTGGGCGCAGGCTTTGCGGCCGGGCGCTTTTTTTCGGGGGCGTCGGCCTTTGCCATGCACTTTGTCATGAAGGTCTTGCGCGCCGCCCCCTCGAGGTGCTGATCGTCCGCACCGAACTTGCAGGTTTCCATCTTTTCCTTGGCGGTGACCGCAAAGGCCGGCGCGCTCCAGGAAGCGGCGGCGAGCAGAGCAGTGGCAAGTGCGATGCGAAGCATGGCGTCGTTCCCCCCTCAATGACGCAAGCTTATCATCGGCGCGCGCGCCGCGAAATATTCGCGCCCGGTATGGTTACCGCCGCAGCTTAGGAGGACAATTCCTGTTAGGAGGACAATTCCTGCGCTGTCGGCACACGCCCATGCGGCGTCAACGCGTCGACGACGGCCGGCAATTCGCTGGCGAGACCGGCCAGCAGATCGTCGCGCGACAAGCCCGTCTGGTGCATTAATACCTGAAGCTGGTCGGCCCCGAGGATAGAGGACAGATCACCGGCAGAGATCGACTGGTTGTTGCCGGTGCCGACCCAGGATTTTGCGACATCGCCCTTCCCGGCCTGCTGGAATTGCTTGAGCAGGTCGTTCAGTCCGCCGCTCAGGACGTTTCCGGCGGCTCCGCCGGCCAGAAGGCCGCCCAATCCGCCCTTCAGAAGATCGCCAAGACCGCCCGGCATGCTTGCCTGTGTCTGGCCGCTGTCGGGAATGCGCTGGGGGGCATTGCCCGCGGGCGCCTGACCCTGCCCGAGATGTTTGATCGCCTTGTAAGCGAGCAGGCCAAGGATCGCCATCGTGATCGGAGACATGCCGCCGCTGCCGGGCGTCTTCTCTCCGCGCGGGCCGTTCTGCATGCCATTGAGAACATCGAGCAATCCCATATCCGTCTCCTGTCTTACGCCGGAACGAAAACTGACTAAAAGCAATTGATGCGGCGATACTTGGCAATCATTGCGTCCGATGCAAGGCTCCGAAACCGCCAATCGGACACGTCAACGAGGGAGAGGCACGTGGGCATTATCTGGATCATTGTCGTCGGTTTCGTCGCCGGCATCATTGCGCGCATCCTGTCGCCGGGCGCGAACGATCCCAAGGGCTTCATTCTTACGACCGTGCTCGGAATTGCCGGCGCATTCCTCGCGACGCTGATCGGCCAAACGCTTGGCTGGTACCGGGCCGACCAGGGCGCCGGCTTCATTGGTGCAACGATCGGCGCCCTGATCGTGCTGTTCATCTGGAACAGGCTCGTCGTGTCGGGACGCATCGGCGATCCGGGCGCAGGCCCGCGCGCCTGATTCAGGGATAGACGCTGCCGCCGTTTTCGGCGGCGGAACCAGAGTTCCCCCTGGCGTAGTCCAATTGCGTGCGCCGTACGCAATCTGGTATTCTTTGCGCGTCCCCACGATTCAGATGATCGACGCCGGCCTCGCGGCCGGTATTCGTGCCACGCGAAAACACCATGAGCCTACGCCGCCGTCTTGCCGTGCTGGTCGCGATCTCATTGATGCCGCCGCTGTTGTTGACGCTCTACAACACGGTGCGGTGGCAGCTTGTGCTCGAGAAGGAAGCGCGCGACGAGGCGCTCGGGGCGGCGCGTCTCGTGTCGTCGGAATTCACCCAGCTCATCGACGGCACCCGCCAGCTGATGGTCGCGATGGGCCGGCATCCGGCGGTGCCCGATCGCGAGGACGAGTGCTCGGCATTTTTCAAGTCGGTGATCGCCGATATCCCGGTGTACCGGCAGGCCGCCTTCATCGATACAAGCGGCAAGTTTCACTGCTCGACCATCCCTATTCCGCCGACGCTCGACGTTTCGGATCGTATCTATTTCCGGGAGCCGCTTGCCACCGGCAATCTCGCCATCGGCACGCTGGTGCAGGGCCGCGTCACGGGCGGATCGTCCATTCACGTATCGTTGCCGTTCAAGGGCGCGGATGGCGCGGTGAAAGGGATCATGGTTTTGATCCTCAATCCCGAGCAGCTTGCGCAAGGTCTCGCAGCGCGCTCATGGCGCTCGCATCACCGGGTGATGATCCTTGATCGCGACGGCGCGGTTGTCCTCGCAATCCCGCGCACGGACGGTGACGAACCGGCACATATCGCCGAACAGATTTTTCCGACCGTCAAATCGGCGGGGACCGGGGTGATCGAGGCGAAAGCGTCAGACGGCGGAACCGAAATCGTCGCCTACGCGCCGGTCTATCACAGCCCGGCGAGCCTGTTTGCCGTGGTCGGAATCGACCGCGAGGTTGCGCTGGCGGAGGCCCGGGTGATCAACGCGCGTTCGCTGACCTTTGCGCTGATTACGATGCTGCTTGCAATCGGCGTTGCTTGGATCGCCACCAACTTCCTGATCAACCGGCCGATCCGCGCGCTCGTACGCACGGCACGGCGGCGCGAGGCAGGAGAGACGGACGCGCCCTTCCCCACCTTTGCGTTCTCCACCGAATTCGAGCAGCTCAGTGCCGCGTTGTCGCGCATGTCGAACAAGATCCACGACCTGGTGGAGCAAAAAAGCTTCCTGCTACGCGAGCTGCAGCATCGCGTGATGAACAGCCTCACGCTGCTCTCGAGCGTGCTGGAAATGCAGCGGCGCAATGTGCGCAACGCGACCGCGAAGGAGCACCTTGCCCGCGCGCGCGACCGCGTGGTTGCGATGGGGACGGTGTATCGCTTCCTCTACCAGACCGACACGGCGGAAACCGTCGAGTTCGGAGACTTCCTGCGCGTGATCTGCGAGGAGAGCCAAAATGCCTATTCCGGGGCGCAAAAGCCGAACATCACGCTCAAGGCTGACGCGCTGCGCATCTCGGGCACTCATGCGATCGCGCTCGCCATGCTGACGCACGAACTGATTACCAACGCACTGAAGCATGCTTATCCTGAAGGCGCGCCGGGCACGATCGACGTCACCCTGACCCGCACCCCGGAAGGCGTGATCCAGCTTCGTGTCGCCGATCAGGGCCAGGGACTGCCCGAAGATTTCGATATTGCGCAATCCGGATCGCTTGGCATGAAGGTCATCGCGTCGACCGCAGCGCAGCTTGGAGGAACGCTGGACATCAAGCGTACCGATCCGGGCACAGAATTCATCATCCGCGTCCCAGCCGAGCGCCTGCAGGTCAAGGCCCCCCATTCCAGCTAATTTGAATGAACTTTCACACGTATTTCGAGTGAAAACCGACACAATCGGTCAGCACATGTTGGATAGATAAGACGTCGCATCATTGTCTGGAGAAACGTCATTACACTCTTGGTGCACACCGGAGCGCAGTCGCGCGGCAAGCGGCGAGACGAATATCTGGGCCGCGCGATGGCATTCGTCGCGCTTACCGGGTTTTTAGCTCTCAGCGCCGTCGCCGGAGTGATTGCGCGCGGCCATGTCGAACCGGTGATGACCGACGGTGAGCGCGCCGAAGCGCTTCGCAGCGGGGCGATCCTGTTCGTCGCCCCGGACGGCTATCCCTGCCGGCAAAAGACCATCGACAACGCGACCTGGCTGATCCGAGACGGCGGCGCCGTCAATTGCGAAAGTGCCGTGTCCCGGATCACGTCCGCGCAGCGGCAGAAATGGTCTGCCGAGCGGGTTGAGGCGATCCGGTCGGGGCTGGCCGGGCGGTAACGTTCGCGGCGATAGATTCCAGCAGATCCGCAAGCGCTTCAGGCGCGGTGATGTGCGGGTTGTGACTCGCATCGATCTCGTAACGGCTCCACCCTTCGCGACCCGCACGCTCGTAGAATTGCCGGAAACGGTCATCCGGCGTGTGCCTCGAGCAATAGATGTAATGGCGTGGGATCGCCGGCTCACCCCTGGTGAGCTGCAGTTTCTGCGAAAACGCTCCGACCGGTTGAGGACGCCTTCGCGGCTCGGCCCAGGCACGGTCGTCCGCGGAGGTATCTTGCGGCATCGGCCCGGGCGGAATCTGCCAGGCCTCCTCGCCATTCGACGCGACCGGCTGGCGCGTCGCACGCGCTGCCGGTGGCAGCAGGTCGAAAACGCTTTCCCCGTTACGTGGCGCGAACGCATCGATATAAACCAGCGCGGCGATCCGCTCGGATGCGCGATCGCAAACACCGGTCGCGACCATCCCCCCATAGGAATGGCCGATCAGCACGACGTCGCGCAGATCCTCCGTCTCCAGAACCGCCACGATATCGGCGATGTGCGTTTCGAGGTCTATTCCGGAATGCGCGAGATGCGCGCGCTCGCCGAGCCCGGTGCAGGTTGGCGTCACGAGGCGGTGCCGGCGCACCTGCATCAGGGGATGCATTTTCTTCCACGCCCATCCGGCCGACCAGGCGCCGTGCGCCACGACAAATACGCTCATCGCGTTCTCCGCTTCGTCAACGATTCCTTTACCGTGGGAATCCTCTTCGGGGATATTTTTGCTCCCGGCGCGAAAATGTACGCGCATGCCCCATCTTGGTCACTTTTACCGCGTCTGACATCGGGGCCGCAAATCGCGGGCTCGCCGGGCTCAATCGCCCACCAACAATAAACTCGACCGGGACGACTATCATGTTTCTCGCCACCCTCATCCGCTTTGCGCGGAGCTATCTCAAATACCGATCCACTGTGTCCGCGCTGACCGAACTCGACGAGCGCGGCCTGCGCGACATCGGGCTGACCCGCGGCCAGATCTCCAGCGCAGCCTGGTCGATGGCTCAGCACTGAGCGCCGATCCCTTGAATCGCGACGCCCGGCCTTGCGCCGGGCGTTTTTGTTTCTGCCGGTGCTGTCAGACGCCCTTGCGGGCCAGCGGATAAAGGTCGCTGTCGTAGAGCTGACGGATTCCCGCTCCGTCGATCCGCTCCTCGTCGACCTCAAGAACCGCGCCAAGCAGAAGCTCGGAGGGCATCTCCTCGATCGCGAAGCGGATCGCCTGTGCCGCGCTTTCGAACCGGCGATACCCGGCCGGCCGGCCGCCCTTCTTGCTGCGGCTGGGAAAGAGTTCGGCGGGGGCGTCGTAATCGAAGCCGGCCATCCCCTATCTCATCACGTCCGCGTGCCGAAAGCGACCTCAGTCAGCAGGCAAAACATCAAGATGCTGGACCGCGCGGTGCGCGATCCAGCAAACCATGTCATCGGCGATCGCGACGGTCAGCTGCCGACCGCGTCGCTGACGCATTTCTTGGTGAAGCTGTCCTTGGCGGCCCCGGCGAGCTTCTTCTCGGCGGCGGATTTATCGCAGGTGGCCTTGGCGTCGGTCTCGCATTTTTTCATGAAGCTCGTCATGGCGGCGCCGGCGAGTTTCTTTTCACCGGCTTCGACTTTGCACGAAGCCGCAAAAGCGCTGCCGGCGCACATAGACAAGGCGACGGCCAACACGATGGTTTTCATATCTTTCCTCCTGCCCTGATGGGGGCGTTTCCACACCGATCATTTTACAGGAACGAACGGCGAAAAGCAGCGGTCCGGAATGGTCAGGCGGCCAGGGCCGAGGCTTCGATCCGGCAGACCTGCGTCACCGGCTCCGGCAATTCCCCGGCTCCGACAATGTCGTACCCGACCACCCGGAGCAGACCTTCGGCGGGACACATCTCGACGCCGATGCGGGTGCAGGGGTTGAGCACCGGCTCGACGATCCATGAGAAGGAATCCCGTTCGAAAGTACCTTCAAACGCACTCAACGCGTCCTGACGGTTGCGACTGCGCAATGCCGCTTCTTCCTTCGACATCAGCAGCACGTTCAGTCCGCCGACGCGCGCTTCCCATTGTTCGTGCGCCTTGAGCCAGTCATTCGCGGCAACCGTCGTCTCGGTGCGCGTCTCGAAATTCTCCTCGGTGCGCTCGATCACGCAACGCTCGCCCGGTAACGTGCCGACAAGAACGAAAATGACCGGCCGGGCAACCGGCGTCGTCTCGAGCTTGCGCCGCGCCTCGGCGAAATTGCGGCACGTCTCGAAGACAAGCCGCAGCAACTGATCTGGCGGCATGTGGCGCAGCCGCCAGGTATTCACCGCGTTCGCGGCCATGTCGAAGACCCGCAGCCACGGATGGCTGGTCCGCCGCCACAGCGGCGCCTGATTGATCGAAGCGCCAAAGCGTCCCGGCGCCATCGCGGTCAAGGCCCCGACATAGCCTGGCCATGTGACGCTGAAAAACTCCCCGGCGTCGCCGCCCTTGCGCGCCACCTCGACATGCGTGCCGAGGCCACGAAACGGCCAGTCCAGCGAACGGGCTAGCCACGGATGACCATGCTCCTCCCGCGCGAGCGCCGTGCATCCCCATTGATACGATCCGTTGAGCAGCCACACGCCGGTGAAGCCCAGCGCCGTCGCGATCCTGCTGATTTCAGGCAAGTACGGCGATTGCGATCGGAGCAACCACCGCCGCGCGATCCGGTCGAGCAGCGGTACGAGGGGCACCATCGCGCGCGGGATGATCGCCAGGCAATCGTCGCGCAAAGCGCGTGCGCGGTCGGCTCCTTCGATGGCAAGGCGCGCCGCGCCGCCGTCACGGATGTCGGTCACTCGGATCTGCTTGAGCGCAGGTCTGGCGGGAATCTTATCTGTCGGCATCGCGGCGTCCGGATCGATTCAATTGGCAGCAAATTTTCGGCTTAACCGGCCAATTTCGATATCTACATGTTGCGAATTGGGACCTAGCGTCAACGGATGCCGCTTTTTCGAGCCCCTCACTGGATGCGGACCCCAAAGGCCCGTGACCCGGTCCCGGGAATGGGCCCGTGGCTCGAGCTCGACCGTGTGCGGACCGTACTATCCTGTATCATCCTTGCTGGTCTGCTCGCGCTCATCATTATCGGCGGACGCAAGTCCACGGCCCTGCATGAGTCCCCCACGTCGCAATACGGCAGTTTCGACGAAAGCCTCCTTGTTGCGCACTCCGACGGCGAGCGCTAATTCTGCGGCTCTGCGAAACCAAGTTTCGGTCTCCGCGTTAGCCTGAACGTTCGCCGGAATCCGACTGGCGGCCCGCCCGTCTCCCGGCGCAAGACCTGGAGGACGACATGGTCCAGCTTCATGTCATTGCAGGAGCCGACGCTGCTCCGGCCCACCCCTCGATCCGCCGCATTACCGTTGCAGACCTCAAGGATGTTCTTATCCGCGGCTTTGAAGATTTCTCCGCGATCCCGAGCTACGCCATTTTCGTCGGCCTGATTTATCCGGTCATCGGCATCATTCTCGCCCGGATGGCCTTCGGCTACGCGGTGCTTCCCCTTCTCTTCCCGCTGGCTGCGGGCTTTGCCCTGCTCGGGCCGTTCGCCGCGACCGGACTTTACGAGTTGAGCCGGCGACGGGAACAGGGTCTCGACACTCACTGGACCCATGCCTTCGATATGACCGGCAAGCCGTCCGCCGGCGCGATCGCCGCACTCGGCCTCCTGCTGATGGCGATCTTTGTCACTTGGCTCGCGACCGCACGGTGGCTCTATCAGTCCCTGTTCGGAACGCTGGCGCCGGACTCGGCGATCGGCTTCCTGCACACGGTGCTCACGACGCGCGAAGGATGGCTTCTGATCCTTCTCGGCAATGGCATCGGTTTTCTGTTCGCGGTGCTCGTCCTCGTCATCAGCGCGATCTCCTTTCCGCTTCTGGTCGATCGCGACGCAGGGGCTGCGGTTGCGATCCTGACATCGGTGCGGGCGGTCGCCGCCAACCCGGTCCCTATGGCGGCATGGGGCCTGATCGTCGCGGTTCTGCTGGCGGTGGGCTCGTTGCCCGCTTTCCTTGGGCTCGCGGTCGTCATGCCGGTGCTCGGACATGCGACCTGGCATCTGTACCGGCGGCTGGTGCAATTCTGAGCGAGTTATCGGCCGTTTACCTTCGCTGAAGGGACGACGCCTACAATCGTGTCCTTGAGGGGATGCGGTGATGAGCGCGGAACGATCGAAGGCGGCATGGCGCGACCGGTACGATGCCGGACGCGCAATCCTTGCTTTCTGCTGCCTCGGCGCGGTCATCGCCTTCAGCACGCTGGTCGATACGCGCGCAGGGCGATCGCGCGTCGTGACTGCGCCCGCCCCGCCCAGCGACGAGGAAATCTACACCGGCTCGATATTGTTCGTGCCGTATGAAGGAAACGTCTGCCGTCAAAATCTGCTCGACAATCTCACCGGACAGATTCGCGAAAACGGCATCGTGGCGTGCGACGCTGCGCTCGCGCAGAGCACGGACAAATCGGGACGCAACTGGTCGGCAGCGCGCGTCGATGCGATCCGGGACGGGTTCTCGAGACGCTGACGAGGCGGAAGCACCAAGCAACGGTACGTAGATGCCTTGCCGCGCCTGTCGAAAGGTTCCGCCGCAAAGTGTGATCGGCGTGTTTCAGTCGCGTGGTAAAATTCTTGCATCGGTTTGATTCGTTGCGGCCGCGCTGGTTGCGGCGAGCAGCAAAGACCGGCCGGTGTGCCGGCAATCATCAGGGAGGCGAGGAGGAACTGTTGAGTCACCGTTGACGTCGCCGGGACCAAAAAGGAGTCCACCGATGGCGCGATACCTCACGCGGTTGCTCGTTCTCGTTCCCTTGCTTCTCACAGGCCCCTTGGCCTTCGCCCATGACAGCTGGATTTCGCGCGGCCAATTGAAAAATGCGGCCGGCGAATGGTGCTGTGGCGAAGGCGATTGCTTCGCCATTCCCGCTGAATCGGTCGAGTACGGGCTCGGCGATCTGGCTTCCAACGATGGAAACCACGTCGTGTGGGGGTACAAGCTGTACGGCATCGAGTTCGTCCCGGAGAGCGAAGCGATGCCCTCCCCGGATGGTCAGTTCTGGCGATGCAAGCGGCCCGATGGATCGCGCCGCTGCTTCTTCGCGCCGCCGCCGAACACGTGAGCGGACGGCCTTAGGCGAGCCGGGCCGCGCAGTTGCGGCCGGGCATCGCTGCTGCGACGCCGCGATCGGCGTCGCGCGAAGCGTTCGCTTTACTGAAAGATGTAATGCAGCCGTGAATCGAGCGGGCCGCCGAGCATCGGCTGGATCACCTCGCGAAACTTCCGCGTCTGCGCGGCAGCTTCGTGGTCCTCGAACGCCTTCATGCTCTGCCACACTTCGAGGATGGTGAAGTGGTTGCGCCGCGCCGTCTCCTGCGTCACCTCGATCCTCACCGCGCCGGGCTCCTTCTTGGCGTCGGCGCCATATTTCTTCAGCGTGGCTTCCGCCTCCTCGATCACCTTGTTCATGATATCGACGTGGGTGACGACGTAGATTGCCTGGTCGGCCATGGGTGCTTCCCCCTTTTTTGACGTTTCATGCGCCGGACGGCGCAGCCGGCCGCACTCTCTGCCCCGCGGGTTGCATACGCAACACCTTGACGGCACTTGTTCGGCTGCCGCAGGGATGGCGGACGGGGACGGAGACGGCGAATGCGGCAGCTCTTGAGAGTGGGCGCGCTGGTGGGCGGCCTTCTGAGCATGGGCGTTCCGGCTCTCGCCGCGTCCTGCCGCAGCA
The DNA here is from genome assembly GCA_964584855.1 of uncultured Hyphomicrobiales bacterium. Lineage (GTDB taxonomy): Bacteria > Pseudomonadota > Alphaproteobacteria > Rhizobiales > Xanthobacteraceae > Pseudorhodoplanes. The sequence continues at coordinate 294,335 of CAZPBF010000035.1, read as the reverse complement.
ATACCGGGTTCGAGCAATGGCTCGCCGCCTTTCGTCAGGATGCCGCCGCGCAGGGCGTCTCGCAGCGCGCGCTCGCTGCGGCGCATCCGTATCTCGTCTACGACCCATCCATCGTGAACAAGGATCGCGGCCAGGGCGTTTTCTCGCAGAGCTTCCTGCAGTTTTCCGACCGGATGGCGGCGGGCTATCGTATTCAGAAAGGTGCGCAGCTCATCCGCCAGCACGCTGCAATCTTCTCCCGCATCGAAAAGCAATACGGCGTCCCCGCCGCAGCAATCGTTTCGTTCTGGGGACTGGAAACCGACTTTGGTGCGAATATCGGCAACTTGCCGTCGTTGCGCTCGGTGACTTCGCTTGCCTACGATTGCCGCCGCTCCGAACTGTTCCGCGCGCAGCTGATCGCCGCGCTGAAGATCATCGACCGCGGCGATCTGCGCGCCGATGAAATGATCGGACCCTGGGCGGGAGAGCTCGGCCAGTTCCAGTTTCTGCCGTCACACTATCTCGACTATGCGGTCGACTTCGACGGCGACGGGCGCCGCGATCTGTTGCGAAGCGTTCCGGACGCGCTCGGTTCGGCCGGAAATTTTCTCGCGCAACTCGGCTGGAAACGCGGCGAGCCTTGGCTGCAGGAAGTCCGCGTGCCGCAGACCCTGCCGTGGGACCAGGCGGATCTCTCGATCCAGCATCCCCGGTCCAAATGGGGCCAGTGGGGCGTGACCCAGTCGGACGGGCGTCCCCTGGCGGGAGATGCCCTCCCCGCATCGCTCCTGCTTCCGATGGGACGGTTCGGGCCGGCGTTTCTGGCCTACGAGAATTTCCAGGTCTATCTGCGGTGGAACCAGTCGCTGGTCTACACGACGACCGCGGGCTACCTCGCCAACCGCATCAATGGAGCCTCTGCGGTCCATCGCGGGCAAGCCAATATCCCGGTCCTGACCAGTCAGCAGGTGTTCGAATTACAGCGCCTGCTGGCCGCGCGCGGCTTTGACATCGGGAAGGTCGACGGCAAGCTCGGGCTCGGGACGCGGGCCGCCGTAAAGCAGGTGCAGCTTAAACTCGGAATGCCGGCTGACTCCTACCCCACGCCGGAGCTGATCGAGCGGCTACGAGCTCGCTGAACTCCAGCCGGGCACTTTTCGACCACATGGTAGGCAAATTTGCACACCAATGACGCGATTTCGTGCACGAATATCGCCGGCGCATCCGCCTGATCGAAAAAGTTTAACAAATTAAGACACTAGGCATGCGAAATAAGCACAGCTGCATCGCAACATAAAATCTGTTGCAACGCACCAAACTGGACTATTTTTCCCTCGATTCGAATTTCCGCTGGATCGTCAATGCATCGAAGGAATTAGCCCATGTTTCTCTCGCATCTGCTCCACCTGATCCGCCGCTGGCGCCAGTACGACGCCAACCTGCGTGAACTGTCCCGTCTCGGCGACCGGGAACTGGCCGATATCGGCATCAACCGTTCGGAAATCGCCCGCGTCGCTTGGGAAGGCGCCGAGTAAGCGCCTGACGACGAACCTCCATGAACACGCCCGCCTCGCGCGGGCGTTTTCATTTGTGCTGGCCGGTCGGCGGTGATGTCTGGCGGCCCCGCGAACTTGGCTATGAAACCCGGCCCGCCCCCAAGCCTTGGGCGAACAGCCCAGGACTCTTCCCCGCGACGTCGTTGACACCCGGCGCGTCTTGGCGGACCAGAAGGCCCATGCATCCCATCCACGTCATCGGCGGCGGTCTCGCCGGTTCGGAAGCCGCGTGGCAGATCGCGTCGCGCGGCGTTCCGGTTGTGCTGCACGAGATGCGGCCGGTCCGGATGACCGACGCCCACAAGACGGACGGCCTCGCCGAACTCGTCTGCTCGAACTCGTTCCGGTCCGACGATCGCGAACTGAACGCGGTCGGCCTGCTACACGAAGAGATGCGCCGCCTGGGATCCCTGATCATGCGGATGGGGGACGCGCATCAGGTGCCGGCGGGCGGTGCGCTCGCGGTCGACCGCGACGAGTTTTCCGCAGCCGTCGGCCGCGCGTTGCACGATCATCCCCTCGTCACCGTCGAACGGGGCGAGATCGCGGGCCTTCCTCCGGAGGAATGGGACAACGTCATTGTCGCGACCGGGCCGCTCACGTCACCTGCGCTTGCGCAGGCGATCCGCACTTTGAGCGGCGAGGATGCGCTCGCCTTCTTCGACGCGATCGCGCCGATCGTGCATCGGGAAAGTATCGATTTTTCGACCGCATGGTTTCAGTCGCGCTACGACAAGGCGGGTCCCGGGGGCACGGGCTCCGACTACATCAATTGCCCGCTCGACCGCGCGCAATACGATGCGTTCATCGATGCGCTCCTCGCGGCTGAAAAAGTGTCGTTTCACGAATGGGAAGCCTCGACGCCGTATTTCGATGGTTGCCTGCCGATCGAAGTGATGGCCGAGCGCGGACACGAGACCCTGCGCCATGGTCCGATGAAGCCGTTCGGCCTGACCAATCCGCACAATCCGACCGTGAAGGCTTATGCGATCGTCCAGCTTCGTCAGGACAATCGGCTCGGCACGCTGTTCAACATGGTGGGCTTCCAGACCAAGCTGAAGCACGGCGAGCAGGCGCGCATCTTTCGCAGCATTCCGGGATTACAGAACGCAGAGTTTGCGCGGCTTGGCGGCCTGCACCGCAATTCCTTCCTCAATTCCCCACGGCTGCTCGACGGAACGCTGCGGCTCAAGGCGATGCCGCGGCTGCGCTTTGCGGGGCAGATCACCGGGTGCGAAGGCTATGTCGAGTCCGCGGCGATCGGGCTTCTGGCTGGCCGCTTCGCCGCCGCCGAGCGGCGCGGCGAGAGCCCCCTGCCGCCGCCCGCGACGACGGCCCACGGCGCGCTGCTGACCCACATCATCGGCGGCCATGTCGAGACGATCGACGCAGGGCCGCGCTCCTTCCAGCCGATGAACGTCAATTTCGGCCTCTTCCCGCCGCTCGCAAGTCCGGCGCCGCGCAAGCAGAGCCACGCGGAACGGGGCGCGGCGCGCAAGCGAGCCCTCTCGGCGCGCGCGCTGGCCGATCTGTCGCAATGGATCGAGGGCGAGACCCGCGCCGCAGCCGAGTAGCCCGCGCGACGGTTTGATGTGTAAGACAGTCCCATGAATGCCGACGATCACACCCCCGCGGAACTCGCGGGCCGCTGGCGCAGCGGCGTCGTCCTGAAACGCGACGTCTTTTCGACTGTCGAGCGCGGACATTTCACGACCGCGGCCGGCGAGCGCGAGGCCGTCCTGCGGCGTATCGACAGCGTGCCGTTCTGGTCCTTCCCGGTCGCCTGGCATTTTCTGCGGCGCGAGGCGCGAGCGCTCGATCGCGCGGCCAGTCTCGATATCGGGCCGGAGCTTCTGTTTCAGGGCAAGCGCGTGCTGGTGCGCGGCTGGATCGACGCATTGCCGCTCCATATCGCCAAGCCGCAAGGCGATGCCGGCTATTTCCGCTCGGCCAAGCGGGCGCTAAGGGCCCTGCACCGCCGGCTCGTCACGCATAACGATCTCGCCAAGGAGCAGAACTGGCTGCGAACGCCCGGGGGAGAGGCGCGCCTGACCGACTTTCAACTCGCAACGCGCTTTTCGCGACGCCACGGCCTGTTCCGGCTCGCGGCCTACGAGGACTTGCGCCACCTTCTGAAGCACAAACGCCGCTATGCGCCGCATCTGCTGATGCCGGCGGAGAAGCGCGTGCTCGCGCGCAAGAGCTGGCCGACGCGAATCTGGATGGCGACTGGCAAGCGCGTCTATTACGCCGTCACTCGTGGCCTGCTGCATTTCACCGACCGCGAGGGCGGCGGCCCGCGCCTCGTCAACGACGCACCGATCCTGACCGCACGACTGAAAGCGCATCCGGCCGTGCGCGATGCCGCGATCGTCGCCTTTCCCGATCGTCGTACCGGGATCGGGCTCTATGCCTTCGTGGAAGCCGCAGGTGTCAATGATACTGCCCTGCTCGCGCACCTTGCCGGCGGAAGTCCGGCCGCGCCCGAGCGCCTGCAGATTGTCGATACGATGCCGCGCCGCGCCGATGGCGAAATCCGCACCGAAATCCTGCAACTCGTCGCGATGAACCAGATCGACCTGATCGATCCGCTGATATCGAACGAGGCCGAGAAAGCTGTCGTGACAAGCATTCTCGCCGGGCGGCAAAACCTGCGCGACCGCTTCGCCTTCTGAGCTAGGCCAAAGCCTTCGGCAGGTCGCGCGCGGCGCGCCAAAGGGTCAATTGCCTGCGCCATTGCGGCAGCGTCCGTCGTCCCCGACGCTGCAGATCCACGCGGATCAGCGCCAAAGGCAGAAAGGCCGGCCACAGCCTCTCGGGCCTACCGGCCAGCAATGCACCAACCTCTTGCAAGAGCGCCTGCACGAGCTTGGCACCGTCATCGTCGCCGTTCCACATTTGGCGGCCTAACACGAAGGCCGTGCCTGCGGCAGCGCTGAGCTTCACGATGTCTGCATCGTGGCCTTCGCCTAGGATGCGCGAGGTCAATTCGAAGATCGGAGCGCCCTGGCTGCGGGCGCGCAGGCGAGCCTCGTCCGGACCGGCAGGCGGAATATCGAACGTGCCTTGCCGCGCCTCAACAGGCCGCAGAACGAGGTCTTCGGGCAAACGAAACGCGCGCATCGTCTCGATCAGGGCCGTCGCGACAGGACTTCCGCCCGAATGGCCCTGCCCGGATATCGCGTCATGCCACCATTGCAGGCGGATCTCGCCCGCGAGAGGCTCGCGCACGACATCCGCGATATGTGGGATCTCGATGTCATAGGCATAGATCGCGAACAGCGCCGCCCGTTTGCTCTGCGGCGCAAACAGCGTCGCGAGAAACCGATCGCGGTCGCGCTCGCGCACCAGATTTTCGCAATATGCGAAATGTCCGTCCATCGCCGACATGTAGCACGTGCTGTCAGGCGACGGCGATCAGTGCCGCCGCGACCCGGCGCTTCTCACCGACGAGAATATTGTAGGTGTTGATCGCGTGCGACGTCCGCATCGATTCCGGCGTGATCCCGGCATCGCGAAAATGCCAGCGCAACGGTCCTGGAATATCCCACGGGTCCGGTCCCGTTCCGATCAGGAAAACTCCAATGTCGGCGGCTTCGGAAAAGACGCGCGCCAGCATCTCCTCGGAAATCTCCGACGGTTGCGTGACCGGCCATGCCCAGATCCCGCTTGGCAGGCACATGAGCGAGCCGCGATGCGACATGCCGGCGAAGCGAAACCCGCCCTGCCCGTAGGCCTCGATCGGCGCCTGTTGCGGCAGGTGCGGCGCGTCCGCTCCGGCCGGCGCAACCATCAGGGTTTCTTGTCCGGCGCGGAGAGGGAATCGCGGCCGGTGCCGACGCCGAGATAGATCAGGATCGGAGCCGCGATGAACACCGACGTATACGTGCCGACCAGCACGACGCCGAACATCATGGTCGCGGTGAACGAATGAATCGCGCGCCCGCCGAACAGAAGGAGTGCGAGCAGCGCGAGCGACACGGTCACGTGGGTGATGACCGATCGCGACAGGGTCGAATTCACCGAAATGTTGAGAAGGTCGGCCATCGACATCTTCTTGTAGCGGCGCAGCATCTCGCGAATACGGTCGTAGATGACGACGGTGTCGTTCAGCGAATAGCCGAGAATGGTCAGGAGGGCGGCGATGCTGGTCAGGTCGAAATCCACCTGCGTCAGCGACATGAACCCGATGGTGAGAACGAGATCATGGACGTTCGCGATCATCGCGCCGAGAGCGAATTGCCATTCGAACCGGAACCAGAGATAGACCAGGATCGACAGGATCGCGAGCCCGAGCCCGATCGTTCCATAGGCGAGCAGTTCGGTCGAGACGCGCGGGCCGACGACCTCAACGCGGCGGTAGTCCACCTCAGCCCCGAGGGCATTGCGGACCTTCGTCACCGCCTCCTGCTGCGCGGCGTCGCCGCCCGGCTGCTGCGCCAGGCGGATCAGGACGTCGGTCGGGGCACCGAATTGCTGGAGCTGGACTTCGCCGAGCCCGAGGGAGGAAAGCTCGCTGCGCATCTTGGCTAGGTCCGCCGGACCGGTCTTCGACTGCACTTCCATGAGCGTGCCGCCGACGAAGTCGATGCCGAAATTCAATCCGTGTCCGAAATACAGCGCGATCGCGACGATCGACAAAAAAGCCGATATCGGGAAGCTGATGCGCCGGAAGCGCATGAAATCGAACTTGGTGTCGTCCGGTACGATTCGGAGAAGGCGCACAGCGAATTCCTTGCCTTGACTAGATCGGCACGCGCTGAGGCCGCTTCCAGCGAACCCAGGTCGCGACGATCAGGCGAGTCAGCGTAAACGCGGTGAACACCGTGGTGATGATGCCGATACCGAGCGTGATGGCGAAGCCGCGCACCGGACCGGTCCCGATATAGAACAAGACCGCAGCGGCGATAAAGGTCGTGATGTTGGAATCGAGGATGGTCGCAAGTGCGCGTGAGAACCCTGCGTCGATCGCCATGATCGGCGTGCGGCCGGCACGCACCTCTTCCCGGATGCGCTCATAGATCAGCACGTTGGAGTCGACCGCGATGCCGACGGTGAGCACGATGCCGGCGATGCCGGGAAGCGTGAGCGTGGCATTGAGCAGCGAAAGAACGCCAAAGATCATCGCGACGTTGATCGCAACCGCGATATTGGCGAAGATCCCGAACAATCCGTAGGTCACGAGCATAAACACAACGACCATCAGCGAGCCGACATAGGACGCAAGCTTGCCGCGCTCGATGGAGTCCTGCCCAAGCCCGGGGCCGACGGTGCGCTCCTCGATGATGGTCAGCGGCGCAGGCAGCGCGCCGGCGCGCAGCAGGATTGCCAGATCGTTGGCCTGCTCGACGGTGAAGCCGCCGGAAATCTGGCCCGACCCGCCAAGGATCGGCTCGCGGATGACGGGCGCCGAAATCACTTCGTTGTCGAGCACGATCGCGAAGGGACGCCCGACATTCTCCTGCGTGACCTGAGCGAAGCGGCGCGCGCCGTTGGAATTGAACCGGAACGAGACGATCGGTTCGCCGCTGCGCTGATCGAAGCCCGGCTGCGCGTCAGTCAGGTCCTCGCCGGACACCAGGACACGCTTCTCGATCAGATAGGGCTGGCGGTTCTCGCCGCGCGAGCCTTGCAGGATTTCGGAATCGGGCGGAACGCCGCTCTGCTGGGCCTGCTCCGGAGACATGCTCATGTCGACGAGCCGGAACGTGAGCTTCGCCGTCTTGCCGAGCAATTCTTTCAGGCGCGAAGGGTCCTGCAAGCCCGGAACCTGCACGAGGATACGGTCCAGTCCCTGGCGCTGGATCGACGGCTCCACGGTGCCGAGTTCGTTGACGCGTCGCTCGACGATCTGAATCGATTGCTCGACCGACTGTCGGATGCGCTCTATCAGCGCCGGCTCGGTTACCGTGAAGCGATAAAGACCTCCGCCGGCGTCGGTCACCTCGACATTGCGCTGGCCGGTTGAGCCCAGAAATCCGCCGAGTGGCTGGGATAATTCGCGAAACTTCGACAACGCAAGCTGAGGATCGACGCCTTCACGGATCCGGAATTCGACAGCATTGCCACGCACGGTCGCAGCGTTCGGGGTGCCAAGGCGGTTCTCGCGAACCACGCGACGCACGTCGTCGCGCAGCGCTTCGATTTTTTCCTTGCGCACCGCATTGGTGTCGACCTCAAGCAGAATATGCGAGCCGCCCTGCAGATCGAGGCCCAGCACGACGTGGCGCTGCGCCCATTTGGGCCAGCTGTCCACCATTGCCTGAGGAAAAAAATTCGGCACAGCACACAGGCAGACAAGCAGGGTCACGCCGATAATCGCCGAAACCTTCCATCGGGAAAAATAGAGCATGAACTGAACTTCACTCCGCCGCGCGATGCGTCAGCTTTCTTCCTTCACGGGTTCGCCCTTGGCGCGGACCTCGCTGACCATCTGGCGCATCTGACGGATGCGGATGCCGTCGGCGATTTCGACTTCGATCTGCTCGTCATCGGCCACCTTGGTGACCTTGCCGACGAGCCCGCCGGTCGTCACCACGGTGTCGCCGCGGCGCAGGTTCTTGACCATCTCCTGGTGCTGCTTCACCCGCTTCTGCTGCGGCCGCAGAATGAGGAAATACATGATCACGAAGATCAGGATGAACGGCAGAAGCGACACCAGCATGCTGTCGCCCCCGCCAAACGGAGAGCCTTGCGCGAATGCGGGCGAAATCAGCATCGAATGTCCTTTTCGGCAGGTTCGGCGCGCGGCTGGAAGGCCCGGAAATCACGCCCGAAATCGGCGCGGACTATAGCCACCGTGGCCCCAATTGCAACGCCGCGCACCGTCGCAGAATGAGCCCTCGGAAGGGCAAAAAGGACCCGTTGCGGGGTGTCTCCTGCCCCGATAAGCCAATGGCCGCCGGGGGAAGAACAGCCACATGCCGAAGCGGAAACCATCCACCAAAGGGCGGAAGCGAGCAGCAGCGCTGTCGGACGCTGCCCTGCTCGCAAGGATCGCGGAGGCGCTCGACCGGATCGCGCCGGGGTCCGGATCGTCGGTCGATTTTGCGGCCGCGGACGCGTTCGTCTGGCACGCCGAGGGCTCGCACCTCGACCCGGTGCCCCGCGTCAATCGCGTCGCGATGGCGCTGCTCAAGGGCATCGACCGCATGCGCGATACCCTGACGGAGAACACCGAGCGCTTCGCGCGCGGGCTGCCGGCCAACAACGCGCTCCTGTGGGGTGCGCGCGGCATGGGCAAGTCATCGCTCGTGAAGGCGGTTCATTCGGCGGTCAATACCGCGCCGGGACCCGGCAAAGGCCGGCTGAAGCTGATCGAGATCCATCGCGAAGATATCGAAAGCCTGCCCGTTCTGATGGGGATGCTGCGCGAGGCGCCATACCGGTTCATCGTATTTTGCGATGACCTTTCCTTCGACGGCGACGACACCTCCTACAAGTCGCTCAAAGCCGTGCTCGAGGGCGGCATCGAGGGACGGCCGGAAAACGTGATCCTCTACGCGACCTCGAACCGGCGCCATCTGATGTCGCGCGACATGATGGAGAATGAGCGCTCGACCGCAATCAATCCGGGCGAAGCCGTCGAAGAAAAGGTTTCGCTGTCCGACCGCTTCGGGCTCTGGCTCGGCTTCCACAAATGCAGCCAGGACGAGTTCCTCGCCATGGTCGAGGGCTACGTGAAGCACTATCGCATTCCGGTGAAGGAAGACGACCTGCGCCGCGAGGCGCTCGAATGGGCGACCACCCGCGGTTCACGCTCGGGACGCGTCGCGTGGCAATACGTTCAGGATCTTGCCGGACGCAAAAGCGTCAAACTCAACGCCTGACTTCGGTCAGGTCGCCCCGGTCAGATACTGCATCGGATCGACCGGCGTCGTTCCCTTGCGCACTTCGAAATGCAGTTGCGGAGACGTCACGTTGCCGGTCTGACCGGACTTGGCGATGACCTGGCCACGCTTGATCGTGTCGCCGCGCTTCACCATTAGTTCGCTCGCGTGCGCATAGGCTGTGACCAGCCCGTTGGAATGGCGCACCAGAACGAGATTGCCGTAACCTTTCAGCTCGTTACCCGAGTAAGCAACGACCCCGTCGTCGGCAGCCTTGATCGGGGTGCCTTCCGGCACGGCGAGATTGATCCCGTCATTCTGCTGTCCGGTCGGCTTCGGACCGAAGCCCGCGATCACGCGGCCGCGGACCGGCCAGCGGAAACCGGGCCCGCTGCCCATCGGCTCTGCTTCGGCTGTCGTGGTTTGCGGCGCGGGCTGCTCGGCAGCTGGCTGCACCATGCGCGCGCTGTTCGACGGTTCGGCGGTTGCAACGACACGTGGCGGCGCCGCCGGACGTGGTGTGGCTGCAGCGACTGGGGCTGCGGCCGGCGCGCCTGACCGCACACCTGGAATGACGACGCGCTCACCGACCCGAAGCGCCCGGCGCGGTTCAAGGCTGTTCGCCATCGCAATTTCATTGACCGGCTTGCCGTACATCGCAGCGATCTTCGGAAGCGTTTCACCCGCGGCAACGATATGGATTTTGAACCCCTGCGACGGGGTGGAATGCGGCGCTGCGGCCGTCGTCGCCGGGCGCTGAGCGACGCTGCGCGGCGCCGCAGGCGGAGTGTTCTTGGCGGCAAAATTGTAACGCGGGATCACGAGGCGCTGCCCCGCATAGATCGGCGTGGTCGGCGAAATGCCGTTGGCCTGCGCGATCGCGGTTGCCGGCACGCCATAGCGCGTGGCGATGATTTCAATGGATTCGTTCGGACCGACCGAGATGGCGGTGCCGCCGTCCCAGTTCCAGCTTCCCTGGCTCGGCGCGGTCGGCGCCGGAACCTGCGCGATCACCGGTGGAGGCGATTGCGGGACCGAACCGGTGATGTCGTTCTGCGCGGGGCGCGGCTGATAGGAGGCCATGCCTCCTCCGCCCGAAGACGTGCCTGCCGAATAGCCTCCCGTACGCGGCGGAGGCGGCAGTGAGCCCACCGGTTGTAGCGGCTGACTTTCCACGCGCGACGCCGGAGCGGAACGCGGCGCGCCGATCGATCCGGTCACTTCAGATCCGCTCGGCGGGCTCTTGGCTGCAAAAGGATTGGAGAACGGGCTGTCGCTGAATCGGCTCGATTCAGAGCTGCATCCGGCGACAAGCAGGGAAAGGGCGGCAATGGATGCCAACCGACGCCGTGAAGGCGAGCTAAAGACCCCGACCAGGGTACGCATTTGCTACTCACGCGGACGCGACAAGAATTACGAGGCCGAGTTAAACACCGCGCAAGTAAATAAGGTTTTAAGCAAAGCGATTCCTTAATCGTTAATTCGCGGTTTGGGACCGGGCGCCTACAGTTCCTGGGCCCGGCCCGGCAGAAGCGGCACGAAACGCACCGAAATCAGGTCCTCCTGCGAGAGCCCATCCTTATCCTTGCGAACCTTGACGAGCTTTTGCACCCCGTCGTGCGGCCCAAGCGGCAGGATCATGATGCCACCGTCCGCGAGCTGGCCGACCAGCGTCTCCGGCAACGACTCCGCGGCCGCGGTCACGATGATGCGGTCGAAAGGCGCGCGTTCGGGGCAGCCGGCGAAGCCGTCGCCCACGATCACTTCGACATTGCCGATGCTGAGTGCTGCAAGCCGCTGGCGCGCGGTTTCCGCAAGCGTGCGGTAGCGCTCGATCGTGACGACTTCGGCCGCGAGATGCGACAGCACCGCGGCCTGATAGCCGGACCCGGTCCCGATCTCGAGCACTCGGTGCGTGCTCTCGACTTCGAGTTGCTCGGTCATGTAGGCGACCACGTAGGGCTGGCTGATCGTCTGGCCGCACGCAATCGGCAGAGCCTGATCGGCGTAGGCACAATCGCTCATCCCTTGCCCGACGAAACGGTCGCGGGGGACCTCATCCATGGCGCGCATCACGGCAGCGTCGCTGATCCCGCGACGCCGCAACGTCAGCAGAAACTGCATCCGCTCGTCGTCGTGGGATTGTGAAAGACCGGTCAGCGGGCACCTCTTCCAATAGACCAGAGCATCATATCAACTTCACAGTGCGGGCGTTTGGCCCGCCGAACAGATTCCGGTGGAACCATCGGCCGCGTCGTGCGTTTCGCGCCTGGGTAGGGTCAATTGGACTTAGTCAATCGCAGCCGGAAGTCCAGATCGGACAGTGTTGACGTCGACGCGGACAGCCGCGCCGCCATCGAGGAAATACGTGCGCTCGAAGACCGGATGAGCTTTGCGCTCAAGGCCGGCACACTGGGCTATTGGGAGCTGGACCTCGAAACCCGCGATCTGGCCGTTTCATCGGTCTACAAGCAGAATTGGGGCCGCAGTCCTGACCAGCCCTTCACTTACGACACCCTGCTGCAGTCAATCCACCCGGAAGACCGCGAAGTCCATGAGGAGGCGGTCCGCAACGCGATCCAGACCGGAGGCCAGCTCGATCTCGACTACCGGATCGTTTGGCCGGACAACAGTGTCCACTGGCTGCGCGTGCGCGGGCAAGCGGTGTATGACAAGACCGGGCGTCCGCTGCGGATGGCCGGCATCTCGCTCGATATCACCGACCGCAAGGAAATCGAGCAGTCGCTGCGCGAGCAGACCCACACGCTCGAAACGCTCAACCGGATCGGCGTCGCACTTGCCGGCAATCTGGATCTGGAGAAGATCGTCCAGACCGCTACGGATGCAGCGACTGAATTGTCCGGCGCGCAATTCGGCGCGTTCTTCTACAACGTCGTCAACGATGGCGGGGAAAGCTACACGCTCTATTCGATTTCCGGCGTGCCGCGCGAAGCGTTCTCGAAATTCCCGATGCCGCGCAACACAGCGGTATTCGCGCCGACATTCGCCGGGACCGGGATCGTGCGCTCCGACGACATCCGTGCCGACCCGCGCTACGGCAAGAACGACCCGCATTTCGGAATGCCAAAAGGTCATCTGCCGGTTGTGAGCTATCTTGCGGTCCCGGTCGTATCGCGCTCTGGTGAAGTGCTGGGTGGAATATTTTTCGGTCACGAGCGGGCCGGCGTGTTCACCGAACGCGCTGAACATCTCGTCGCCGGTATCGCGGCGCAGGCGGCGAGCGCGATCGACAACGCGCGGCTGTTTCAGGCGGCGCAATACGAGATCGCCGAGCGCAAGCGCGTCGAGGAGCATCAGCGGCTCCTGCTCGCCGAACTGAACCACCGGGTGCGCAACACGCTCGCAATCGTGCAGTCGATCGCGGGGCAGACTTTGCGGCATGCAAGCTCGGCGGAGAATTTCCGTTCGCGCTTCGAGCAGCGGATCATGGCGCTGTCGGAAGCGCACACGCTTCTGACCGACAGCAACTGGGAAGGCGCTTCGGTTCGAGTGATCGTGGACCGCGTGCTCAGCCCTTACTCCGAGGGCGGTCAGCCCCGCTACGCCATCGAGGCCATCAGCGACGAGCGGATCGGCCCCAATGCCGCCGTCACGCTGCTGATGGCGCTGCACGAACTGGCGACCAACGCCGCCAAATACGGCGCGCTGTCGAGAGTGAAGGGTCGCGTGCAGATCTCCTGGAAGACGGTGCAGGATCCGGGAAAGATGCGGCGGCTGAACGTGCGCTGGGAGGAAAGCGGCGGGCCGAAAGTGAAGAAGCCGACGCGGCAGGGCTTCGGTTCGCGCCTCATCCGCGGCCTCGCAGCGGAAACCGGTGGCGAAGCGCGGCTCGACTTCGCCGAAACCGGGCTTGTCTGCGAATTCGATCTCCCCTGCCCGGCCGACGCGGCCTAGCCGAATATTTCGGCGAGCTTGGTCATGAACGGCTCGTCGGTGAGATCGAGCCGAAGCGGCGTGATCGCGATCTTCTTTTCGAGGATCACCGCGAGATCGGTCCCGGCGCGCTGCGCCTGGACGCCGAGCCGCTTGTAGGCGAGCCAGTAATACGGATTGCCGCGGCCGTCGAACCGTGCATCGATCCGCAGCGTTTCCTGGTCGCGTTTGCCTTGCGAGGCGACCGCAAGCCCCTGGACCTGATCCGGCGCGCAATCGGGAAAATTGACGTTCACCAGCACGTCGTTCGGCATCCCGGTTTTCAGCACCTTGCGCACGATGTCGGGCGCATGCTGGCGCGCGCAGTCCCATTTCGGATTGTCGCGATTGCCCTGCCCGTAGGACTGCGACAGCGCGAATGACGGAATGCCGAGCACTGTTCCTTCCATCGCGCCCGCGACCGTGCCGGAATAGGTGACGTCTTCGCCCAGATTCGATCCGCGGTTGACGCCGGAAAGTACGAGATCCGGCGGGTTGTCCTTCATGATATGTCGCGCGCCCATGATGACGCAGTCGGTCGGCGTGCCTTTCACCGCATAATGCTTCTCGCCGACATGGCGCAGCCGCAGCGGATCGTTCAGCGAGAGCGAGTGCGAGACGCCGGAATTATCCACTTCCGGCGCAACTACCCAGACATCATCGGAAAGAGCGCGTGCGATATCGGCGCAGACGTCGAGGCCCGGCGCGTGGATGCCGTCGTCGTTGGTCACAAGAATACGCATGTCCAGGTCCTGCATTTGGCGGCGGCGCGCCGGTGATCTTGAGGTTTTGCGAATCGTTCGCGGTGATGTCCGGAAAAATAAGCAAGCGGCGTCTCTTCGATCGCGGTCGATTTTCCACGTGAAGTTGTGTGACGAATCGGCGCTATTTCGGCTGTTGATAACTCATCAGCGCAAAGCTGGGGATAGCACGGGGGCTGAAAATGAAGATGTCCAGACTGCTGGGCGTGGCGGCGGCGTTGCTCTTGGGCTCGCACCCGGTTCTGGCGGCGGATAAGGCGATCGCGGTCAGCCCGGTCGCGGCACGCTGGGATGGCTGTCACATCGGCGGCACAATGGGAGTGACCGCTGCCCATGCGGATATCGTCAACCGTCCGGCCCCAAGCCTCATTCAGGCGGCGATCGACAACACGGAAACTCTCAGCCCCGCCCAGCTCGCCTCGCTGACCTATTTCACCTCGGCGAACGGAACGGGCCTTAGCGGCGGCGTGGGCCTGGGCTGCGACTGGAATGCCGCGCCGTCGCTCATCGTCGGCATCGAAGGCGACTTCAACGGCTCGACGCTGTCCCTCATCACCATGAACACTTATCCCGATAACGAACTGGCGCTGCGCTACGGACACAGCGACACGAGCTCCCTGTCGAGCCGGTGGTTTGCGACGGTTCGAGGGCGCGCGGGATGGGATGCCGGGACATGGATGCCATACGTGACCGGCGGCCTCGCCATCGCGGAAGTCAGGTCCAATCTCGTCATGAACTACAACGGACCGGACTTCGTCTGGACCGGCGACGAGAGCCAAATCCGCTTCGGCTACACCGTCGGCGGGGGCATACAGCTTGCGCTCGATGCTCATTGGTCCGCCAAGGCCGAATACCTGTATATCGACCTCGGCTCGTTCTCCTTCGAGCATCCGGGCAACAACGCGCCCGGCGCGGCTTACCAGACGGACGTCCGGTTCCGGGAGCATCTCGCCCGGTTCGGCCTCGACTACAAATTCTGATCTGCGGCTGCGGCGAACAGGGGCGAAAGGGACCAGCCTCACCTCTTCACCCTCTCGATCTTTTTCGCGCCGCCCATATAAGGCTGCAACGCCGCGGGAACGGCGATGGCGCCGTTTTCGTCCTGGTAGTTTTCCATGACGGCAATCAGCGCGCGTCCGACCGCGACGCCGGAGCCGTTGAGCGTGTGCACGTAGCGCGGTTTGCCGTCCTTGCCGCGGAAGCGCGCGTTCATGCGCCGCGCCTGGAACTCGCCGCAGACCGAGCAGGAGGAGATTTCGCGATACATGTCCTGCCCCGGCAGCCACACCTCGATGTCGTAGGTCTTCTGCGAGGCAAAGCCCATGTCGCCGGTGCAAAGAGTCATCGTGCGGAATGGCAATTCAAGTTTTTTCAGCACGGCTTCCGCGCAGGAGGTCATGCGCTCGTGCTCGTCCTTGCTCGTCTCGGGCGTCGTGATCGAGACCAGTTCCACCTTGGTGAATTGATGCTGGCGGATCATGCCGCGCGTGTCCTTGCCGGCCGCGCCTGCCTCCGCGCGGAAGCAGGGCGTCAGCGCGGTGACACGC
This sequence comes from uncultured Hyphomicrobiales bacterium, assembly GCA_964584855.1. GTDB lineage: Bacteria > Pseudomonadota > Alphaproteobacteria > Rhizobiales > Xanthobacteraceae > Pseudorhodoplanes. The sequence goes on along the minus strand of CAZPBF010000035.1, from coordinate 278,727 downwards.
ATCGGCAGTTCGGATTCCTCGGTGATCGCTTCGCGGACGAGATTGGTCAGCGGCACTTCGGCCGTGGGGATGAGCCAAAAGTCCTCACCCGCGCGAAATTGATCTTCGCGAAACTTCGGCAACTGCGCCGTTCCAAACATCGCGTCGTCGCGCACCAGAATGGGCGGATTGATTTCGGTGTAGCCATGCTCCTGCGTGTGCATGTCGAGCATGAACTGGCCCAGCGCGCGTTCGAGCCGCGCCAGTCCATTCTTCAAAACGACAAAGCGCGCACCGGACAATTTAGCCGCTGTCTCGAAATCCATCTGGCCGAGCGCCTCGCCAAGCTCGAAATGCTGCTTCGCGCCGGCGATCTTCTTGGGTTCGCCGACCTTGCGCTTCTCGACATTGCCGTGCTCGTCCTTGCCGTCCGGCACTTCGTCGAGCGGCAGGTTCGGGATTTCAGCAAGCGCCTTGTTCAACTCGGCGTCAAAATCCTTCGAGGCCTGTTCGAGTTGCGGCAGCTTCTCTTTCAGCTCCGCGACTTCGCCCATCAGCGCGTTCGCGCGCGCGTCGTCCTTCGCCTTCTTCGCTTCGCCGATTTCCTTGGAGGCCGCATTCCTTCGCGCCTGCGCCTGCTCGAAGGCCGTGATCGCCCCTCGCCGCTTCTCGTCGAGGTCGATCAAGCGCTTCGCCGTGCCCTTGAAATCGCCCGAGCGCCGCATCAGCGCGCGGTCGAAGGCGTCCGGGTTGTCGCGAATCCATTTGATATCGTGCATGGCATGCGGCCTACCAAAGTTTTACGTCCGCCGCCACGGTCAGGCTCAGGAGGCAGGCTTCTCGTCGTCCGGATTGTTGCGCGTGTCCTGTGCCTCGGCCCAAGCCTTCTTGGCATCCGCTTCCGCCCGAGCCGCGTCGGCCTTGGCCTTTTTCGCCTCGATATCGGCCTGTGCCCGCTTCTCGACGAGCTTCACCGACAGGACCGAGCCCTCGTAGAGGAGCATCAGCGGCACCGCGAGCGACATCTGGCTGATCACGTCGGGCGGGGTCAGCACCGCCGCGATCACGAATGCGCCGACAATGAAATAGCGGCGCTTCTCGCGCAGCTGCTGCGAGGTGATCACGCCGATCCGCCCGAGCAGAGTGAGGATCACCGGAAGCTGGAACGCGATGCCGAAAGCGAGAATGAGCGACATCATCAGCGACAGATACTCGCCGACCTTCGGCAGGAGCGCGATCTCGGCGGTATCGGTCCCCGCGTTCTGCTGCATGCCGAGCGAGAAGCGCACCAGCATCGGCATCACGAGGAAATACACGACCAGCGCGCCGAGCGCGAAGAAGATCGGCGTCGCGATCAGGTACGGTATTAAAGCCTGCCGTTCCTTCCGGTACAGGCCCGGCGCAACGAACATGTAGATCTGCGCGGCAACTATCGGAAAAGACAGGAACGCCGCGCCGAACATCGCGAGCTTGAGCTGGGTGATGAAATATTCGAGCAGCGCCGTATAGATGAACTTGGAATTCGCGGCGCCGGCGATGAACACGAATGGCCAGACAAGGATGTTGTAGATCTGCTTTGCGAAGAAGAAACAGATCGCAAAGGTGATCGCGAAGGCAACCAACGCCTTGATGAGGCGCGAGCGCAGCTCGATCAGGTGATCGAGCAGCGGCGCCTTGCTTTTCTCGATCTCGGCTTCCTCGTCGACCTCGGTCATGCCGCGCCGCTTTCAGGCTTGGCAGGCGGCGATCCCTCGGCAGTCACGGACGTTTCCATTTTAGGCGCGTCCGCTGCAGGGCTTTCCGCCGCAGGAGCGGGTGTCTGCGCGACAGGCTTGTCATCGAAAGCGCTTTCGATCTCCTTGCGGGTCGATTCCAGCGGATTCTCGATGTGCTTGGTCAGGTCGCTCGCCGCGCTCGCGGCGTTGTCGAATTCCTTTTTCAGATCGGCGATTTCGGCTTCCCGCAACGCCTCCTGAAACTGGCCCTGAAATTCATTCGCCATGCGGCGCATCTTGCCCATCCACTGCCCCGCAGTGCGCAAGACGCCCGGCAATTCCTTCGGGCCGATTGCGATCAGCGCGACGATGCCGATGACGACAAGCTCGCCCCAACCGATGTCGAACATTGAAGTCTCCGCGCGGCCGGTCAGACCGCCTTGCGGTTCTCTGCGTTCGCGGCGCTCGGGCTGGACGTGGACGGCGTGGAGTCGATGGTCTTCATCGGAGGCTCCTTGGTGGGCTCCGCCTTCGCCTCGTCCTCGCTCATGCCCTTCTTGAAGGCCTTGATGCCCTGAGCGAAGTCGCCCATCAGGCCCGAAATCTTGCCGCGACCGCCGAAGAGAAGGAGCACGATCACCGCGACGATGATCCAATGCACCATGCTGAAGCTACCCATAACGCTTGTCCTCCGGGACGGCCGCCACACCCTGCCGTCCTTTGATTTTGACGGCAAACTAGGCCGCGGGGCAGCCGAAAACAAGGACTTCGGGCCAATTGGTCGCAACCGCGATTAACGGCATTGTGTCATTCCGGGCCGCGGATGGCGGCAATTCCGGAATTAGCGAATGGGCCGCCTAATCTTCGGGCTGCGGGCGCGGGGCAAGCCCCAGATCGAGGTCGCCTGGCTCGAGCGGATCCTCGTCGTCGCGAAGCGCCGGATCGTCGGACGGCATCGGGACGGCGAAATTGGGCGGGAGGCGCCCATCGAGCAGGCCCGACCCTTTCAGTTCCTCGAGGCCTGGCAGATTTCCGAGTTCCTCAAGCCCGAAATGGGAGATGAAGGCTTCCGTGGTGCCGTAGGTGATCGGACGCCCCGGCACCTTGCGGCGCCCGCGCGGCTTGATCCAACCCGTTTCGAGCAGCACGTCGATCGTACCCTTCGACATCGTAACGCCGCGGATATCCTCGATTTCCGCCCGCGTGACCGGCTGGTGATAGGCGATGACCGCGAGCGTCTCGATCGCGGCGCGCGAGAGTTTGCGCGTCTCGACGGCCTCGCGCGTCAGCAGCCAAGACAGGTCGTTCGCTGTCCGGAATGCCCATTTGTTTCCAAGCCGCACGAGATTGACCCCGCGCGCCGCGTATTCGGCCTGCAGCGCGGCCAGCGCGGCTTTCAGGTTGAAGTCGGCCGGAAGCCGCGCGCTCAACGTCTTCTCGTCGAGCGGCTCCTTCGAGGCGAACAAAAGCGCCTCGAGAATGCGCACTTCGTCCGGGCGCGCGTTGGTTTTCATCTCCGACTCGTCTTCACTGATGATACGCCTTGCCGTTGAACTCGCCATGTCGCTTAGGGCCCCTGCTTATTGTTTCGTTTCGCCCTGCGGCGACCCGCCCGCAGCATCCGCCACGCTTCCTTTGCGCTTTCGCACGTAGAGCGGCGAGAACGCCGTATGCTGCTGAACTTCCATCACCCCCTCGCGCACCATTTCCAGGGTCGCTGCAAAACTCGACGCCGTGATGGTTGCCGCGAGATCGGGCTCGACTAGGTACGAGACCAAGTATTCGTCGAGCCGGCTCCATTCACTGTCCGGCGCGCTCCCGATCAGCCGCTCGACCGCCTCGCGCGCCTCGGCGAGCGACCAGACCTTGCGCGGAGCGAAGCGCACATGGGCAAGCGCCTGTTTGGAGCGCTGCGAGGCATATGCCGACAGAAGATCGTACAGGGTCGCGGTGTATTGCGGATGCTTGATCTGCGCGATCGGCTCAGGGTCGCCGCGGCCGAACACATCGCGGTCGAGACGCGGGCGCTCCATCAGCTTCTGCGCCACTTCGCGGAATGCTTCCAGCCGCTTCAGCCGGTAGGCAAGCGCGCTCGCCATGTCCTCTGCGCTCTGCCCCTCGGGCGCATTCGGATCCGGAATAAGGAGGCGCGACTTCAGATATGCGAGCCAGGCCGCCATCACGAGATAGTCGGCGGCAAGTTCGAGACGCAGCTTCCGCGCCGCGTCGATGAAGGCGAGATATTGATCGGCGAGCGCGAGAATGGAAATGCGCGCGAGATCCACTTTCTGCTGGCGTGCAAGCGTGAGCAGAAGGTCGAGCGGACCTTCGAAGCCCTCCACATCCACGACCAGCGCGGGTTCGTCGCTCGCGCGATCGGCCGTCACGTCGGACATGAAAGGCAGAATCTCTGCGCTCATGAGGCGAGCCGCCCGGCCGGCTCGAGCGACAGCAATTCCGTCAGCGTGGCGCGCGCCTGCACAGGATCGAAAGCGTCCGGCTCTTTGCGAAGTGCAAGCGCCGCTTCGGCACGGCGCGCCGCGAGCCCTGCGAGAGCAGGCGCAGCAGCCGCGACCTCCTCCATCTCGCCCAAGTTGCCGTTACAATGGAGTACGACATCGCAACCGGCCGCGAGCGCGGCACGGCTTCGCTCGGCAAGCGATCCGGACAGAGCCTTCATCGAGACGTCGTCGCTCATCAGCAATCCCTGGAACCCGATAAACCGGCGAATCACGTCGCCAACCATTATCGCCGAAGTCGTCGCGGGCGCATCGCCATCAATCGCGCTGAACACAACATGCGCGGTCATCGCCATCGGCAGACCGGCCAAAGCGCGAAACGCGACGAAATCGGACGCCTCGAGCACGGCGCGGCCGGTCTCCACCACCGGCAACGCAAGATGGCTGTCGGCTGTGGCGCGGCCATGACCGGGAATATGCTTCACCACCGGCAGGACCCCGCCCGCAAGCAGCCCGTTCGCGGCAGCCCCGGCGAGCACGGCCACCTTCTCCGGCGCCTCCCCGTAGGCGCGATCCCCGATGACCGCATCGGCGCCGGATACCGGGACATCCGCAACCGGCATGCAATCCGCATCGATCCCAAGGTCGCGCAGATCGGCCGCGATCAGTTGCGCACCGAGCTCCGCCCCCCGCAGGCCGAGTGCGCGGTCGACATCGTACAATCGCCCATAAGCGGCCGCCGGCGGATAGCCTGGCCAGTGCGGCGGACCAAGGCGCTGCACCCGGCCACCTTCCTGGTCGATGAATACCGGCGCCTCGCGCCCCAGAATGTCGCGAAAATCCGAAACGAGGCGACGCAATTGATCGGGAGCTTCGACATTGCGCCTGAACAGGATCAAGCCCCACGGGTCCGCATCGCGAAGGAACCGGACCTCATCGGCATTCGGCGCAAGGCCCGCCAGTCCGGTGATGAAGGCCTGTGCCACCATCGCGGCGGATTAGCGCGCACCGATCCGAAGGGTCAAGCGCGCCGCCGCTAATTCCTCTGGACGACGCATTGCCCGCCGGCGCTCTTCAGGCTCGCACACAATTGGGTAGCCTGATCAGCCGTCCCGAAGGGGCCGACCTGCACGCGGTAGAAAACACCTTTATCGCCGAGATCGGCGCGACGGATCATCGGCTGTTGCCCTCCGAGCTGGGAGGGGAACTTGGCCTGCAGAGCATGAAACGACGCCTGCGCCTCAGCCTCGCTGCGCTGGGAGGATACCTGCACCGAATAGGCGCCACCGGCCACAGGAGCCACATGCGCCGGCGGAGCCGACGCTGTGCGCATGGGCGTGGGCGCGCGCGCCGAAGCCGTGGCTCCGGCAGGAGGCGGCGTCAGCGACAGGGGAGCATTCTGGTTCGCCGGCGCCGCCGCCGCGACATGCTGCTGAACTTGGCGGGGCGCGACTGTACGGGCTGGGATCTGGGCCGGCGGCGGAGATACGGTCTCTGCCTGAGGCGCGGGCGCACCGCGCGCAGCAGGCGGGGCAGCTTGCGCCGCGCTGGTCCTGGCGGGCGGAGCATCCGCGTCGGGGCCGTCCGGCTTGATGATGACCGTGCGCACCCGTTTGGGCGCTCCGGCCGATGGACTGGTTGGCGCAGCCAACGCCGACGCATTTGGCGGAAGCGGCGGCGATTGCGGCGCGGCAATCGGATTGACCGGCGCGCCTGCAATGACCCGCGGAGCGAGACTGCCGTTTACGTCGACCGGCTTCTCCTCGCGCGAAACCACTCGCTCGGGCTGGCTTCGATCGCCGACCCGATCGTAGATCTGTTTGGCCTGCTCACTCGGCGTTGTCGCCGGCACGATCTTGCTCGGCGTCGTGTCGGCCTTGATCACCGGAGGTGGCGCGGAATTGGAATTTCCGAATACGGCCCGGTAGCCGAACGCTGCCGCGGTGCCAATCAGCGCAAGGGCCAGCACAGCCGTGACGGTCAGCATCCCGCCGCGACGGCGCGCAGGCGCCGCCTCGTCGTACATCTCCTCGCCATGTGCGGCGTCGTCATAATAGGTGTCGCCATAACCCGGAGCGGCAGCCGGAAACGGCGGTGGCGTGAAAGTGCGCTGTTCAGGCTCACGCGCATAAGCCCCATGATCGTAGCCCCCGGCATACGGCCCGTCTTGTCCCGGCGCAGACTGCGCATAGCCCCCGTTCGCGGTGCCGTTCTGGTAACCGCCATTCGCAGCGCGCGGATCAGGTCGTTCTGCGCTCGGATACCACTCGGCTGCGTCCTGAGCGCCGGCGTGACGCGGTTGCGCGAAGGGATCGTTCTGTCCGCTGATCAGGCGGGCGAGCTCGGCAAGCGGATCGCTTCCGGATCCAGACGTACGCTGATCCGTCCGGCCTCGGCCATCGTTATGGCGATAAGCTCGATTTGGTTGGTCCGCCATTCCGATTGCGACCTGTTGAATGCCCGGGCTTGCGTTGTCTCGCGGTCACTTGATGCGGCCGCTACTGCGATCAGATTCGCCGTCACCGAAAAAGTCACCGCATCTCTTCGGGTGCCTCGACGCCGAGCAGCGAAAGGCCGCAGGCAATCACGGTGACGACGCCCTGGACCAAGGCCAGGCGCGCGTCGGTCATTTCTCGATCATTCTGTATAATGAAGCGTAAATGAGGCAAGTCCTTTCCGCGCGTCCAGTGCGCGTGAAATTCGCTTGCCAAGTCATAGAGATAGAACGCGATTCGGTGCGGCTCATGGGCGGCCGCCGCCGCGTCAATGAGGCGCGGATAAAGCGCGATCTTGCGGATGAGCGACATTTCGGCGGAATCAGTGAGCTTTTCGAGCGACGCCTTCTGCGCCGCCGCCGCGCGCCCGGCAGCATCGGCAGGCAGATCGGGGAACGTCTCGCGCGCCATGCGGAAGATCGAATGCCCGCGCGCGTGGCCGTACTGGACATAAAACACAGCGTTGTCGCGTGATTGCTCGATCACCTTCGCAAGGTCGAAATCGAGCGCCGCGTCGTTCTTGCGAAACAGCATCATGAAGCGAACCGCGTCGCGCCCAACCTCGTCCACCACCTCGCGCAGCGTGACGAAATCTCCCGACCGCTTCGACATCTTCACCGGTTCGCCGCCGCGCAGGAGTTTCACAAGCTGCACGATCTTCACATCGAGGTCGGCCCGCCCGGCGCTGACCGCCTTCACCGCTGCCGCCATGCGCTTGATGTAGCCGCCGTGGTCGGCGCCCCACACGTCGATCATGTGGCGGAAGCCGCGGTCGAATTTCGATTTGTGATAGGCGATGTCGGACGCGAAGTAAGTGTAGCTGCCGTCCGATTTCATCAGCGGCCGGTCGACATCATCGCCGAAGGCCGTCGAGCGGAACAATGTCTGTTCGCGGTCTTCCCAGTCGTCCGCCGGTGCGCCCTTCGGCGGCGGCAGGCGGCCTTCGTAGATGTGCCCCTCCTTGCGCAGCGTCGCGATGGTCGCTGCGACCTGATCGTCGTTCTTCGCAACGAGCGAGCGCTCCGAAAAGAAGACGTCCTGCCGCACATTCAGCGCAGCGAGATCTTCGCGGATCGAATGCATCATCATCTCGATCGCCTTCGCGCGAACCAGCGGCAGCCATTCTTCTTCCGGCTTGTCTTTCAGCGCCGAGCCGTAATCGGCCACCAGCGCTCCGCCGACCGGCTTCAGATAATCGCCGGGATAAAGCCCTTCCGGGATGGCACCGATATTCTCGCCGAGCGCCTCGCGGTATCTTAGATAGGCCGAGCGCGCGAGCACATCGACCTGCGCACCGGCGTCGTTGATGTAATATTCGCGCGTGACGTCGTAACCGGCGACCGCGAGCAGATTGGCCAGCGCATCGCCAAACACCGCGCCGCGGCAATGCCCGACATGCATCGGCCCGGTCGGATTCGCCGAGACATATTCGACGTTGACCTTCTCCCCGCGTCCGAGGTCGCTTTTGCCGTAGCCAGCGCCCGCAGCGACCGCCTCGCGCAGCGCCTGCATCCACGCCTCGGGCTTCAGTCTGAGGTTGATGAAGCCGGGTCCGGCGATGTCGATATTCTCGATGATCGGATCGGCGCGCAGGATCGCAGCCAGGGCGTCGGCGAGATCGCGTGGCTTCTTGCGGGCGTCCTTGGCCAGCACCATCGCAGCGTTCGCAGCCATGTCGCCGTGGGTCGGATCGCGCGGCGGCTCGACCATGGCCCGCGACAGATCGAGCCCAGCCGGCAGCTCACCCGTTTCCACGAGCCGCTCGCAGGCGGCGCGAACGCGCGCCTGCACGGCGTCGAACAGGTTGGTCGGCAGGGATTCGGTCATCGGCGGCTCGCGTGGGGACGCGGGCTAACGCAGTTCGGGAGTGGAGTCAAAATGGCGCGCATGTTCGACAAGCGCGTAGCGGTCGGTCATCCCGGCGATAAAATCGCCGATGCGGAGCGCTGCCGTCGCCCGCTCTTCCGGTTCGCCGCCCTGCCATTCCGGCGGCATGTCAGCCGGCTGCGCCATGTAATGCCCGAATAGGTCCTCCACGACCTTTTGCGCCTCCCCCATCACCCGCGCGATCCAGGCGTGCCGGTACATCCGCGGATAGAGGAAGTCCTTGATCGCCTTGTCGGCGTTCGCCATGTCGGCGGAAAAAGACACGACCGGGCCTCCGGCGAGACGGATCTCTTCGACGGTCGCGGGGCGAAGGTCGGCAAGACGGCGCCCGGATTCGGCGATCACGTCCTCGATGCTGCGCGTGATCAGACGCCGGATGAGTTCGTGCCCGACGCGCGGGAGTTCCAGGCGCGGATGATGTGCGCGCACGCCTGCGATAATTTCTCCTGCAAAGGGCAGCGATGCGATGTCGTCGATCCCGAACAACCCGGCACGCAGTCCGTCGTCGATATCGTGCGCGTCGTAGGCGATGTCGTCGGCAATCGCGGCGGCCTGCGCCTCCGCGCTCGCAAAGCTCCACAGCTTGAGATCTTGCCTTGCGTTCTGTTCGAGGATCGTACGCGGAACGCCGCGCGCCCGGTAACGTGCCAGCGGCCGGCCGTCACGATCGGTCAGCGGCCCGTTATGTTTCACCAGACCTTCGAGCGTCTCCCACACGAGGTTGAGCCCGTCGAAGTCCGCGTAGCGGCGCTCCAGCGCCGTGACGACTCGCAAAGTCTGGGCGTTGTGGTCGAATCCCCCGAAATCCGCGAGGCAGCGATCGAGGGCTCGCTCGCCCGCGTGGCCGAACGGCGGATGTCCGAGATCGTGCGCGAGCGCCAGCGCCTCGGCGAGGTCTTCATCGAGCCGCAGCGCGCGGGCGATCGAGCGTGCAATCTGCGCCACTTCGAGCGTATGGGTCAAACGAGTCCGGTAATGATCGCCCTCGTGATAGACGAACACCTGGGTCTTGTGCGCAAGGCGCCGGAACGCAGCCGAATGGATGATCCGGTCGCAATCGCGCCGGAATGCGTTGCGGGTCGGGCTTGGCGGCTCGGGAAAGAGACGGCCAAGGCTCCGTTCCGGATCGGACGCATAGGGCGCACGCCCCGCATCGACGGCCATTCCACCCACCTGCCGGCCGAATTGACGTTTGCAGCCGGCGCACTTAACTAAGCCCTATCGGCTGTGGCAATGCGGCCTTGTGGAGATTGCCTCGAATGACACCGAATGTCTCGGTGACCGACCGCGCCGTGGACAAGATCGCGGCCATCCTGAAGGGCGAACCGGCAGGCGCGATGCTGCGCGTCAGCGTCGAGGGCGGCGGCTGTTCGGGATTTCAGTACAAGTTCGACGTCGAGCGCGAACGTGCTTCCGACGACATCGCGCTCGGGCGCGACGACGCCGTCGTGCTGATCGATCCGGTTTCGCTTGGCTATATGGCCGGTTCAGAGATCGACTATGTCGACGATCTGATCGGTGCGTCGTTCAAGATCAACAACCCGCAGGCCAAATCCTCCTGCGGCTGCGGCACGAGCTTTTCGCTCTAAGGGTGCGCCTCGCTGACGGCCCTGCGGCCAGCGTTTCTCGTCGAAGCAGCGTCTATTCCGCGGCCACCGCGCGCGGACGATCCTCGTCGACCACTTCCTCGACCTGCGGCTCGAGCGAGCGCCGCAGGCGGCGGTCGATGCGGTCGAGATAGATATAGATCACTGGCGTGATGTAGAGCGTCAGCAGTTGCGAAACGCACAGGCCGCCGACCACGGCGACGCCCAGCGGCTGACGAAGCTCGGCGCCCGCGCCCGTGCCGAGCGCAATCGGCAACGCGCCAAAGATTGCCGCGAAGGTGGTCATCATGATCGGCCGGAAACGGAGCAGGCAGGCTTCACGGATCGCAGCCTCCGCGGACAGCCCGACGCGGCGGCGCTGGATCGCGAAGTCCACCATCATGATCGCGTTCTTTTTCACGATCCCGACCAGCATCACGATGCCGATCATGGCGATCACCGACAGATCCATCTGGAACAAGAGCAGCGTCAGGATCGCGCCGATGCCGGCCGAGGGAAGCCCCGAAATAATCGTGATCGGATGGATGAAGCTTTCGTACAGGATGCCCAGCACCACGTAGGCGGCGAAGATCGCGGCGAGGATCAGGATGCCCTGCCCTTTCAACGAATCCTGGAATATCTGCGCCGTGCCCTGGAATCCGCTGGTCACGGTCGCCGGCAGACGCTCGTCGCGTTCCACGCCCTGGATCGCCGTCACCGCGTCGCCGAGCGAATAGCCGGCTGCCAGGTTGAACGAAATCGTCACCGCCGGCTGCTGGCCCTGGTGATTGACCTGCAAAGGACCGACCGTCGGCACGAAACGCGTCACCGCGGATAACGGCACGGTCTGGCCGCTCGAGGTCTTGAGGTAAATCCGCTGCAGGTCCGCCGTGTTGGATTGGTATTCGGGCAGACTTTCGAGAATGACCTGGTAGTCGTTGGCGGGCGTGTAGATCGTCGCGACCTGGCGCGAACCGAACGCGTTGTAGAGTTCCTGCCTGACCTGATCGATCGTCACCCCGTAAACCGCCGCCTTTTCCCGGTCGACTTCGACGGTGACCTGCGGATTTTTCACGTACAGGTCGGTCGTGACGTCGATGACGCTGGGGAGCTTGGAAATACGGTCGCGCATCTTCGGCGCGATGTCGTAGAGCACCTCGGTGTCGTTCGACTGCAGGGTATACTGGTATTGGCTCTTGTTCAGGCGGCCGCCGAGATTGATGTTCTGGATCGGCTGGAAGAAAATCTGAATCCCCGGCACGACATTAGCTGTGCGCCGAAGACGTGCGATCACCTGCACGACCCCGTCGCGCTCGTCGCGCGGCTTCAATGCGATCAGCATGCGGCCGCTGTTTCCGGTCTGGTTCGGGCCGCCGACGCCGACAGTGGAATTGACGTAGGCGACCGCCTTGTCGGCGCGCACAAGCTCGACGATCTTGCGCTGGCGCTCCGACATTGCGGGGAATGAAATGTCGGTCGCCGCGTCGGTAATCCCGATCATGTAGCCGGTGTCTTCCGTCGGGAAGAAGCCCTTCGGCACGACGATGTAGAGCCAGATCGTCCCGGCAATGGTCGCGAGCGTGACGACTCCCATGATCGCCTTGCGGGCGAGCACGAAGTCGAGCGACTTCTCGTAGCTCCGCAGCCACAGATCGAACATGCGTTCGAACGCGCGCAGCACGAAATTCTGCTTCTCCTCGCCGTGATGGCCTCTCAGCACGCGCGCGCACAGCATCGGCGTCAGCGTCAACGAGACAAATCCTGACAGCACGATCGCGATCGCGATCGAGACCGCGAACTCGCGGAACACGCGGCCGACCATTCCGCCCATCAGAAGGACCGGGATGAAGACCGCGATCAGGGAGAACGTAATCGACACGATGGTGAAGCCGACTTCACGCGAACCCTTAAGCGCGGCCTCGAACGGACGCATGCCGCCTTCGACATGACGCACGATGTTTTCCAGCATCACGATCGCGTCGTCGACCACGAAACCGACCGATAGCGTCAGCGCGAGCAGCGTCATGTTGTTGATGGAAAATCCGAAAGCATACATCGCCGCGCACGTCCCGATCAGCGAGATCGGCACGGCAAGGCCCGGGATGATGGTCGCGGAGATTTTTCTCAGGAACAGGAAGATCACCATGATGACGAGCGTGATCGCGATTGCGAGCGTTTCCTGCACGTCGACGACCGCTTGACGGATGGAGATCGAACGGTCGAACAGCGGCTCGAACTCGATCGATTGCGGCAGTTGCGCGCGCAGCGCCGGCAACTTGGCGCGCGCGGAGTCCACCACTTCCACCGTATTCGCATCCGGCTGGCGCTGGATCGCCATCACGATGGCGCGTGAATCGTTGAACCACGTCGCGATGCGGCTGTTCTCGACGCTGTCGATCACGGTTGCGACGTCGCTGAGCTTGATCGGCACCCCGTTTCGATAGGCGACGACCACATCGCGATAGGCCGCGGCATGTTCCATCGCGCCGGTGGCCAGAAGCGTGATCGCCTGGTTTGGCCCGTTCAGTGTCCCGACCGGAGCCGACGAGTTGGCTTTCGCGACGACCGTGCGAATGTCGTCGAGGGAAATGTTGCGCGCCGCGGCAGCCGCCGGATCGACCTGGACGCGCACGGCGAAACGCTGCGCGCCATACACCAGAACCTGCGCGACCCCGGGCAACTGCGAAATCTGCGGAGCGATCGTCGTCTCGGCATATTCGTTCAGTGTCGAAAGCGGCAGCGTCTGCGACCGCATGCTGAGGAACATCACCGGGAAATCGCCGGGATTGACCTTGCGGAAGCTCGGCGGGGTCGTCATCTCGACCGGCAGCCGGCGCGCGGCGACAGTCAGCGCTGTCTGCACGTCGAGGGCCGCGCCGTCGATGTTGCGGTTGAGATCGAACTGGATCGTGATCTGCGTCGTCCCCTGCGAGGAGGACGAGTTCATCGAGGAAATCCCGGCGATCGTGGACAATTGCCGCTCGATCGGCGAGGCGACCGAAGCCGCCATCGTTTCGGGAGACGCACCGGGCAGCGTTGCCGTGATGCTGATGGTCGGGAAATCCACCGCAGGCAATGCGGCCACAGGCAGAAGGCGATAGGCGAACGCGCCGAACACGACCAGCGACGCCGTCAAGAGGGTGGTAAGGACCGGACGGCGAATGCAGAGTTCGGAGATGTTCATCGTCAGGACCCGGCCTTGTTCCCGCGAACCGAAACCTTGCTGCCGTTGGACAGGAGAAGCTGGCCGTCGGTCACGACGGCTTCGCCGCCCTTGAGGCCGCTTTCGATGACGGTCATGTTGCCGACAACGCGCTCAACCTTGATCGGCTGCACCCTGGCGGTGTCACCATCGACGACGAACACGAAACTGCCGGTCTGACTGACCTGAATCGCAGTCGACGGCACGACCACCGCATCCTCAACCCGCAGCGTCATCTGCGTAGTCACCAGCGTGCCAGGCCACAGGATTTCGTCGGTGTTCGGCATGGTCGCGCGGACCATCACCATTCCGGTCGTCGCATCGACGCTGTTCTCGATCATCGACACGGAGCCCGACGCCTTGCGCGTCTCGCCCTGGATGGCCGCCTCGACGGTCGCTGTCTCGGCGGCAATGGCCTTGCGAATGTCCGGCAGCACTTTCTGCGGAACGCTGAAGCTCACATAGACCGGCGCCATCTGGTTAATGGTAACGAGCGGCGCCGTATCGGCTGGCCGAACGAAGTTGCCGATCTTTACGTTGGCCGCGCTGACGCGCCCGGAGATCGGCGCGGTGATCTTCGTGAAGCTCAGCTGCACCTTGAAATTCTCGAGCATGGCGCCGTCGGCCTTGATCGCGGCCTTGGCGGTGTCGACGGCGGTCTTGGCATTGTCGAGATTGGTCTGCGGGGTGGCCGCCTTCGCGACAAGCTCAGTGTAGCGGCGCACATCGCGCTCGGCCTGTTCGAGCTGCGCCTGATCGCGCGCGACGACGCCTTCGGCTTGCGCGATCTGCGCTTGAAGCTGGCGTCCATCGAGGGTGAAGAGAAGATCGCCTTCCTTGACGCGTGCCCCATCCTGGAAATGCACACCGACAATCGTCGTTTCCAGACGCGACTTGATGGCGACACTCGAAATAGGAGTGACATTGCCGAGCGCCTCAACACGCACCGGCACGGGCTTCTTCTCGGCGACAGCCGTGTCGATGGGAATCACACGCGCCGGCGCGCGCGCGCTCTGGGCGACGGCGTTATCGGAGGTCCAGTATGATCGGGTCAGCAGTCCGAGGGCGATCAGCACGCATGCCGCGCCGGCAGCAAGGACCCAGGTCCTTTTGGTCATGGCCACGTGTCAGGCCCGGAGCGGCTTCACTCCGGACTCCCTAAACCCCCTCTGCGCCGATTGTCGCCCCCGGCGCTTGCCGCCGAATTCACTATCATATCCCCGCGAAATACACATTAAATCTCGCTTAGGCGGTAAACATCCCGCACGGTTTGGTTTATCCGCAACAGCTGCGCGGTCGCGCCGCGCGGCCCAAAGGCCCAATTCATCCGGCCGGTAAAATTCATGAAAATCGCAACCTGGAACGTCAATTCCATCAAGCAGCGCATCGAAAGCCTTGCGGCGTGGCTGCAGGAACGCGAGCCGGACCTCGTCTGCCTTCAGGAAACCAAATGCGTCGATGACGCCTTTCCCCGGCTCGAACTGGAGGCGCTCGGCTACAACGTCGCGATTCATGGCCAAAAGACCTTCAACGGCGTTGCCATCCTCTCGAAACATCGTCTCGACGAGGTAACAACGGGATTGCCGGGCGATGACAGCGACGACCACGCCCGCTTCATCGAGGCCACCCTTTCGACCGACCAGGGCAGCCTGCGCATCGCCTCGATCTACCTGCCAAATGGCAATCCGGTCGGCACTGAGAAATATCCTTATAAACTCAAGTGGATGGATAGGCTTTTTGACTACTCGCGCGAACGACTTAAACTGGAAGAGGAGCTGGTTTTGTGCGGGGATTTCAACGTCATTCCCGCGCCGGCCGATGTCTACAACCCTCAATCCTGGCTCGACGACGCCCTGTTCAAGCCCGAAACCCGCGAGAAATTCCGCGCCCTGACAAATCTCGGATTAACCGACGCGTTACGTGCCACCACGGACGAGCCCGGCCAATATACGTTCTGGGACTATCAGGCGGGCGCCTACCAAAAGAACAACGGGCTGCGCATCGACCACATCCTGCTCTCCCCGCGCGCGACAGACAGGCTGCGCGGCGCAGGCATCGACAAGCATGTGCGGGCCTGGGAGAAGCCGTCCGATCACGTCCCGGTCTGGGCCGAGCTTGCGATCGAGGCTCGCTGAGCCGGCGACTTATTCGCGCCGGTTCTTCAGATATCGCTCGAGATAAACGACCGCGAGCTGGCGCTCATCGTCGGTCGCCTGCTGGGATGCCTTTTCCTGCATATCGCGAATCCAAGCATCCTCGGCGGAGGTCGCGCTTTCACGTGCGAGCGTGAGCCACATCAGCCCGCGCGCGAGCTGGCGCGGCACGAGCTGACCCTGACAGAGAATTTTCCCGAGCAGCGCCTGCGCGCGGTACTGGCCCTTGTTGGCAGCGGAGGCGAGCCAGCGCACTGCCTGACGCTTTTCGCCGGCCGGACCATCGAGATAAAGCCGGGCCAGCTGGAACTGCGCATCGGCATCGCCGAAATAGGAGGCAGCGTAGGAATACATCTCTCGCGCGCGCTCGACGTCAGGCTTCACCGTCGAATTGGGAATGCCCTCGAGATAATAATGCCCGAGCTGCACGAAGGCGTAAGCCACGATGCGCGCCTGCGGCACCTGCGGACTCTCGTCTGCGTGTTCGTCGGCGATGCGGCTGAAGTAATCGAACGCGCGCAGGTCGTCGCGCGGCACACCGTCGCCCTCGGCGTACATCCGCCCGAGCTTCCATTGCGCCAGAGCGTGCCCCTTTTCGGCGGCGTATTGCAGCGAGGAAATCGCCTTCGCCTTCTCGCCAAGTTTCAGCGCATTCGTGCCGGTGCGGAACGCCTCGGTGGCCGTCGGCGTAATCGTATCGGTCGGCGACGGCGTGCCGTCGAACGCGAAGGCCGGTGCGAGACCGAGCCCCACGCTCACCAATACGACACGCGAAAGCCTAGACATCCGCATAACACTGCGTCTCATGCGCTCCGCCCGGATGCGTCACCGCGCCGTTGACTGCGGGGCCGACCTGTTGGGCGTACTTCCAAAGATAGCCAGAGCCCGCATCGTTCTCGCGCGGCTTCCATTCCTTTTTCCGCTTGGCGAGTTCGTCGTCGGACAGCTTGACGTTCAAGGTGCCGTTCACGGCGTCCAGTTCGACCACGTCGCCATCGCGCAGAAGCCCGATCGGACCCGCGACCGCGGCTTCCGGTCCGACATGCCCGACACAGAAGCCTCGCGTCGCACCGGAGAAGCGCCCGTCGGTGATCAGCGCGACCTTGTCGCCCATGCCCTGCCCATAGAGCGCGGCCGTGGTCGACAGCATCTCGCGCATGCCGGGGCCGCCGCGCGGACCTTCGTAACGGATGACGAGAACCTCGCCTTCCTTGTATTTCTTGTTCTTCACCGCATCGAAGCAGGCTTCCTCGCCATCGAAGCAGCGCGCCGGCCCGGTGAACTTCAGGTTTTGCATTCCCGCGACTTTGACGATCGCGCCTTCCGGGGCGAGATTACCCTTGAGGCCGACAACACCGCCGGTCGGAGAAATTGGCTTGCTTGCCGGACGGACGACGTCCTGCGCCGCGTTCCATTTCACCGATTTCAGGTTTTCGGCGATCGTCCGGCCCGTCACGGTCATACAGTCACCGTGCAGGAACCCGGCATCGAGTAGCGCCTTCATCACCAGCGGAACGCCGCCTGCTTCAAACAAATCCTTGGCGACATAACGGCCGCCCGGTTTCAAATCCGCGATATACGGTGTCCTTTTGAAGACTTCGGCGACGTCGAACAGCGTGAACTCGATCCCGCATTCATGCGCGATCGCGGGCAGATGCAGCGCCGCGTTCGTTGACCCGCCGGAAGCCGCAACTGTCGCCGCGGCATTTTCCAGCGCCTTGCGGGTGACGATGTCGCGCGGGCGCAGGTTCGCCAAAACGAGATCCATGATCTTTTCGCCCGCCGTCATGCAGAAGGCATCACGGATCTCGTAAGGCGCCGGCGCCCCCGCCGAATACGGCAAAGCCAGACCGATGGCCTCGGAGACCATTGCCATCGTGTTGGCTGTGAATTGCGCGCCGCACGCCCCGGCCGACGGGCACGCCGCCTGCTCAAGCGTGTGCAGATCCTCGTCGGACATCGCGCCGACCGAATGCTTGCCGACCGCTTCGAACACGTCCTGGACGGTGACCTGCTGGCCCTTGAAGGTGCCGGGCAGGATCGAGCCACCGTAAATGAAGATGGACGGCACGTTCAGCCGCACCATGGCCATCATCATGCCGGGAAGCGACTTGTCGCAGCCCGCGATGCCCACGAGCGCATCGTAGGCGTGGCCGCGCATCGTCAGTTCAACGGAATCGGCGATCACCTCGCGCGACGGCAGCGAGGCGCGCATTCCGCCATGCCCCATTGCGATACCGTCGGTCACCGTAATGGTGCAAAACTCGCGCGGCGTGCCGCCGCCGGCCGCGACACCCTTCTTCACCGCCTGCGCCTGACGCATCAGGGCGATGTTGCAGGGCGCGGCCTCGTTCCAGCATGAGGCCACGCCGACAAACGGCTGGTGGATCTGCTGAGTCGTCAGACCCATGGCGTAGTAATAGGAACGGTGCGGGGCCCGCGCGGGGCCTTCCGTCACGTGCCGGCTTGGCAGTTTCGCCTTGAGATTGGTCTTTGCGTCCATGGACCTGTAAGGGCCCCCCGGCCCCTGAGCCGCCCG
Organism: uncultured Hyphomicrobiales bacterium; assembly: GCA_964584855.1. Lineage (GTDB taxonomy): Bacteria > Pseudomonadota > Alphaproteobacteria > Rhizobiales > Xanthobacteraceae > Pseudorhodoplanes. Next base: position 260,712 of record CAZPBF010000035.1, on the reverse strand, counting down.
CAGCCCCGGTTTCCAAAAAACCGGCTATTGCCAACGGCTTGGGCATCTCGTGTCGTTGAGGCGTATGGCCAAATCGCGGCGCAGTCGCCTGTTTTGGGCGCTGTGGCTTAAATGTTCTAAAAATGTTGCGGCAAAGTCACAGAGTTTGCTGCGCTGCGAAAGCTGCTCCGTAGGACCGGAAAAGTCATGCCCCCTCGCCTGCGCAAATCATTCTTCCGCCGTTCCGTCCACGACGTTGCGCCCGATCTGATCGGCGCATCCCTGCTGGTCGGTAGCGTGGGCGGGGTGATCGTGGAAGTCGAGGCGTATCACCACACCGATCCGGCGGCGCATTCCTATGGCGGCATGACGGAGCGCAACGCGGTGATGTTCGGTCCGCCAGGCTTCGCGTATGTCTACCGGTCCTACGGCATCCACTGGTGCGTGAACTTCGTCTGCGAGCAGGAAGGCTCGGCGAGCGCGGTCCTCATCCGCGCGCTGCAACCGACGCATGGCCTTGCAGCGATGCGTCGCAGGCGCGGCGTTGCCGAAGAACGTCAGCTCTGCTCGGGGCCGGGCAAGCTCGCGCAGGCGCTCGGTATCACCCGCGCGCATAACGGACTTGCGCTCGACAAGGCGCCGTTCGAATTACATGCGCGCGCGAGCAGACCGGACATCGTGACCGGCATGCGGATCGGCATCACGAAGGCCGCCGAACTGCCCTGGCGTTACGGGTTGCGCGGATCGCCTTTCGTGAGCCGCCGTTTCGCGACATGAGGTCGTGCCTGATCGTGGGGGTGAGGAAAATCAGCGGCACCGTGCTCAAGGCGATGGGCAGAAACGCGAAGCGGGCATCACCGGTCGCGTCCCACAGCGCGCCACCGGCAACCGTCAGCAACACCGCAAGCCCGTAACCGATTGCGAACATCGCGGCCGCGAGCCGTCCGACATCCGCCTGCGCGCACAGGATCGCGGGGAGCGCAAGGCTGAGCACAAGAACGCCGGAAGCGGAAAAGCCGAGCCACGCTGCGAAGAACACGGCGCCCCATTCCTTCGTCAAGACGAGCCCGAGCAGGCTTACAATCTCGATCACGCCGAACGCGACGAACGGCCAGACGCGGCGCTCGGTCTGGCGCGCGAACATCAGAAGCAAGGCCGAAACCGGAATCTGCCCGACATTGAGCGCGGTGAGCGCGACACTGATGTAGCCGGGACGGCCCGCCCAGGCGAGATAGCCGGGAATGAATGTATTGACGCCAAAATAGACCGCGTTCGCTCCGCTCATCATCAGGCCGAGCCGCCACGTGAGCGAGTCGCTCCAGTCCGGCCACCAGCGTGTGGGTGCGGGTTTGCCGCGTGTCTTGCGTTTGCTCGGTGCAAACGCATGAACGACGAGCGCGATGACAATCATTGGCACCGACCACAGCGCCATCCCTGCGCGCCAACTCCCGTCGAACAGCGGCAGCAGAAACGGTACCGTCAGCGCGACCGGCAGGATTTCACCGACCAGCAATCCATTGGTGAAAACGGCGCTCCCGAAATTGATACGCTCGGGCATCCACTGGCGCACGAGCGCGGGCAAAGCCGGCTGCATCACGGCAACGCCCGCGCCCATAAGGATCGTCGAGCCATAAAGCCACCAGACATCCGGTGAAAACCCGCGCAGCGCTCCGCCTGCCGCGGCAAGCAGCGTGCCGAACGTCAGCGCGGCGAGCGCGCCGAAGCGCGCGATGAGCAAAGATCCGGGCAACGCAGCGATGGCGAACAGCACCACCGGCAGGCTGGTCAGGATTCCGACCTGCGTGCCCGTCAGTTTCAGGTCCGACTGGACAAGCGCCAGCACGGGCGGCACGGCGAGAATGCTGAGGCGCAGGCAGTTTCCGGCGAGCCAGAGGAGAAGGATGGAACGGTTGTCGGACTTCTTCACCAAAATCACCCCGTCATTGCCGGGCTTGACCCGGCAATCCCGATAAGGGACGCGACGGTGCCCGCTTAAGCGAGATGGCCGGGACAAGCCCGGCCATGACGAAACCAACTAAACTTGCGTTCGAATTCACGTTAGGCCCTTCAGTCGCTCAAGAGCCTCGGAGATCTTGGCCTTGCGCGCCATCGCTTCCCCGCGCTTTTCACGTTCTTCCTCGACGACCTCTTCCTTGGCATTGGCGACGAACTTCTCGTTGGCGAGCTTGGCATCGACCCGCTTGATGTCGGCCTCCGCCTTGCCGATTTCCTTTTCGAGACGCGCGCGTTCGGCGGACAGGTCGATGATGCCTTTCAGCGGCAACGCAGCGACCTCGCCACGTACAACGAGTTGCGCCGATCCTTGCGGGGCGGCATCGGCAAAATCGATCGACGACAGGCGTGCGAGACGCTGCAGGAATTCCGCCCAACGCTCCGCCCGTGCGCGGCTTTCGGCAGACACGCCGACAAGGACAAGCGGCAGCGGCGTGTTGACGTTCATCTCCGCACGCAGCGAACGCACCGCCGTGATGAGATCGATCACCCAGCCGATCTCGGCTTCCGCCTTGTCATCGTCGAGGCCCGGAAGCGACGGCCAGGGCGACAATGTTAAAAGTCCGTCGCGCTTCGGGCCCTGTTCCGCCGTCACCGCCCACAATTCCTCGGTGATGAACGGCATGAACGGATGCAGGAGCTTCAGGATCTCATCCAGCGCCCAGGCCGCCATCGCGCGCGTCTCGGTCTTGGCTGCTCCGTCCGGCCCGGTCAGGACGGGCTTGGACAATTCGACATACCAGTCGCAATAGACGTTCCAGACGAAACGGTAGGCCGCGCCGGCCGCGTCATTGAAGCGATACGCCTTGATCGCTTCGGTGATCTCGCGTGACGCCTTCGCCGTTTCGTGCGCGATCCAGCGATTGAGCGTCTCCTTCGCGGATTTCGGATCAAAGCCCGCAACCCGCGCCGCGCCGTTGAATTCGACGAAACGCGCGGCGTTCCAGAGTTTAGTTGCGAAATTGCGGTAGCCCTCGACGCGCTGCGTGGAGAGCTTGATGTCGCGGCCTTGCGCGGCCATGGCCGCTAGCGTGAAGCGCAGCGCATCCGCGCCGTAATCGTCGATCAGCGCGAGCGGGTCGATGACGTTGCCTTTCGACTTCGACATCTTCGCGCCCTTCTCGTCGCGGACGAGCGCGTGGATGTAGACGGTGTGGAACGGCGCTTCCTTCATGAAGTGCAGCCCCATCATCATCATGCGTGCGACCCAGAAGAAGATGATGTCGAAGCCCGTGACGAGGACGTCGGTCGGATAATAGCGCTTCAGTTCCGGCGTATTGTCCGGCCAGCCGAGCGTCGAGAACGGCCACAGCGCCGAGGAGAACCAGGTGTCGAGCACATCCTCGTCGCGCTTCAGCGCGGTGTCCTTGCCATAGTGCTTTTGCGCCTGCGCCTTCGCTTCGGCTTCGCTTTCAGCCACGAACACCTTTTCATCCGGCCCGTACCACGCCGGAATCTGATGCCCCCACCAGAGCTGGCGCGAGACGCACCACGGCTGGATGTTCTCCATCCAGTCGTAATAGGTCTTCTCCCAGTTCTTCGGCACGAACACGGTCTTGCCTGTGCGCACCGCTTCGATCGCGGGCTTCGCGAGCGTCTTAGCGTCGACGTACCACTGGTCGGTCAGATACGGCTCGATCACGACGCCGGAGCGGTCGCCGTGCGGCACCATGTGCGTGTGTGCCTCGATCTTCTCGACAAGGCCGAGCGCCTCAAGATCGGCGACGATGCGCTTTCGCGCCTCGTAGCGATCGAGCCCGCGATATTGCTCCGGGCAGTTCTCGTTCAGCTTCGCTTCCGGCGTGAACAGGTTGATCAGGCCGCCGTTGAGCTGTTTCTTGAAATAATCCTTGTCGCGGTGGCGCTGCCACACTTCGAAGTCATTGAAGTCATGGGCCGCGGTGATCTTCACCGCGCCCGAGCCCTTTTCCGGATCGGGATATTCGTCCGCGATCACCGGAATGAGACGATTGGCGAGCGGCAGCGTCACGAGCTTGCCGACGAGATGCTTGTAGCGCTCGTCATCGGGATGCACCGCGACCGCGCCGTCGCCGAGCATCGTTTCCGGCCGCGTCGTCGCGATCACGAGGAACTTGGTCGGGTCCTCCACCAGCGGATAGCGGAAGTGCCACATGTGGCCCTTCACCTCGACCTGCTGCACTTCGAGATCGGAGATCGCGGTGAGCAGCTTCGGGTCCCAGTTCACAAGGCGCTTGTCCTTGTAAATGAGCTTCGCGTTATAGAGGTCGACGAAGACCTTGAGCACGGCCTTTGAAAGCCCCTCGTCCATCGTGAAGCGCTCGCGCGACCAGTCGCACGACGCGCCGAGGCGCTTGAGCTGGTTGACGATGGTGCCGCCAGATTCCGCCTTCCATTCCCAAACACGCTCGAGGAATTTCTCGCGCCCCATCTGCCTCCGGGCGGGAAGCTGGCGCTCCATGAGCTGCCGTTCGACCACCATCTGCGTCGCGATGCCGGCATGGTCGGTGCCGGGCTGCCAAAGGACGTCGCGCCCGCGCATGCGCTCGAAGCGGCAGAGAATGTCCTGCAGCGTGTTGTTGAGCGCGTGACCCATATGCAAAGAGCCGGTCACGTTCGGCGGCGGGATGACGATGCAATAGGGATCGGCCTTGGCGCGATCGGGGCGGCCGGCGCGGAACGCCTGCGCGTCCTCCCAGGCCTTGGCCATGCGCGTCTCGGCCTCGCCGGGCTGGTATGTCTTCTCGATCATTGTGAATCCGTCAGGTCGCGCGGTAAGAAGCCCGCCACGCCGCGCACTGTCAACGCTTAAGCGGACCGGGCGCCGATCCGCATCCTGAAGGAAGTCCGTGGCTGAAGCCTCCTCCCCGACCCGGGCCATCGCGCTCCTCTCGCTTGCGGCCTTCGCCAGCCAGTCGATGGTGCGCGTGCTGGATTCGCTCCTGCCGCAGATCGCGAACGACCTCGGCGTCACGGTTGGAGCGGCCTCGATCGCGGTCAGCGCCTATGGGCTGGCGCACGGTTCGGTGCAGCTCGTGATCGGCCCGGCCGGGGACCGTTTCGGCAAATATGTGGTCGTGATCTGCGCCTGCACGCTCTGCGCGCTGCTGGTGCTGCTGTGCGGTCTCGCACAGACCCTGCCCTCTCTCGTCGTCGCCCGCATGGCTTGCGGCTTTGCCGCGGGCGTCATCATCCCGATGGGCATGGCCTTTGTCGGGGATGTCACACCGTATGAACGGCGCCAGCCGGTCCTGGCGCGGTTCTTTTCGGGCCAGATCCTCGGCATGCTGTTCGGGCAGGCCGCCGGCGGCGTGCTCGGCGATTTCCTCGGCTGGCGGCGGGTTTTCTTCTTTCTGGCCGCGCTGTTTACGATCGCGACCGTGGCGCTGATCGTGGAGTTCCTGCGCAATCCGCTGACCCACGCCGCCGGCGCGCCGAAGGAGCGCTCGCGCGGGCTCGTGGCGGATTACAGAACGGTGCTGTCGAACCCCTGGGCGCGCATCGTCCTTCTTTCGGTTTTCCTCGAAGCCGCGCTGCTGTTCGGCTCGCTCGCCTTTGTCGGGGCCGATCTGCACCTGCGCTTTGCACTCGGTTTCTCGATGGTCGGGCTTGTGGTCGGAGCCTTCGCGATCGGCGGCCTGATCTACATCACGATCGTGCCGTCGCTCGTGAAGCGGCTCGGTCAGACCGGCCTTGCGACGGCGGGAGGCCTGTTCCTCGGCGTCGCGTTGATGATCCTGGCGCTCGATCCGTGGTGGCAGCCAGCCCCGGCTGCGGTCGTGGCGCTGGGACTTGGCTTCTACATGCTGCACAACACGCTGCAGACCAACGCCACGCAGATGTCGCCGCAGGCGCGCAGTACCGCGGTCGCGATCTTTTCCGCCGCGCTCTATCTCGGACAGACCGCCGGCGTCGCCGCGGCGTCCCTCGTCATCGACCGGTGGACGGCCGTGCCCATCTTCATTGTCTCGGGAATGGCGCTGCCGCTTCTCGCGTGGTGGTTTGCGCGCAAGCTAGCGCGCCATCAGGCGAGCGCAGGCCGGTAGAGCCTTCAGCTCGGCCGGCCGCGGGACACGCGCTCGATTTCGGCGCGGACGAGTCTCTCGACCAATCCCGGCAGATTGTCGTCGAGCCATGTCTTCAACAGCGGCCGCAGCATTTCGCGCACAAGGTCTTCGAGCGTGCGCGCGTTCTGGACCAGCACCGTGTGCGCGAGCGTGTTGAAGGCGGAATCGACCGCGGCCATGGTCGGTCCTGACATCAGCGCACGCTCGACTGCCGTTTCGGGGGCCGATTGGCGCGCCTGGTCGACCATCGGTGCGGTTTCGCGGTGCGGCGCCGGCGGTTCCGGCTCGGAATCGGAATCGGCAAAGACGATGTCGTGCTGCCCATCGATCGTCTTGAAATCGCCACCGACAATCTGGGGCTGTGCCATCTGCTGTTCGGTCAATTCGAGGATGTCGTTTGCCGGCTCTTCCCGGGGGGCGGGTGCCGACATCATGGAATGCACGTCGCTCTCGCTCATCGTGCGCTCGCGCGCAGCCGGTTCGGGCGCGCGGACAGGCGGCGGCGGAACCACCGCCCGCGGCATCGGGGCCGGGCGCGGCGCAGCGGGCTTCGGAGCGGGTGCAGGATCGGCGGCCTGAGCCTTTGGGTCGTCATCGGAAATGATCCTGCGAATGGAGGCGAGAATTTCCTCCATCGAGGGCTCCTGAGCCTTCGCCGACTGGGTCATGGCCGCATCCCCATTACGAACGCCGACCGCGACGCGGCTCGACGGGCTACTCTGCGAATCATCCCGTCAATAATCGCCGCTGTCGAGAGCGAATGGGAGTCTCTCGCATCACGAACATGAGGGCAACGGGGATGTGTGAATAACATCCCCGACCACCGTCAGCGGCCGTCGGGATTGCGGACCCCGTACCAGCTGTCGCGGATCTGCTGGTAATGCACCATCGGGTCGTAGAGCGGCACCTGCAGACCGAGGACCGGAATGGCAAGTCGCCCAACAGAGGCCAGAAGCGTATACGACGCCACGACGCGGTCACGCTGCGCGGTGACCATGGCGACGCGCGCATTGACCAGTTCCTGTTGAGCATTGAGGACGTCGAGCGTCGTGCGCTGCCCGACGCGCGCTTCCTCGCGCACCCCGTTCAGCGCGATTTCCGCAGCCGCCACCTGCGCCTGCGTCGCCTGGATCTGCGCCTTCGCCGCTTCGAGCTGCCCCCAGGACTGCACCACATTCGCACGCGCCTGATCGCGGTTCAGCGCGAGCTCGATCCGCCTCTGACCGAGCGTCTCCTTGTTCTGGCGAATGGCCGAATATTCGGCGCCGCCCTGGTAAAACGGGATTGTGAGCTGCCCTAATACAGACGCCTGGAACGTCTGGGGCTGGGATGTGGTCGGCTCGTAATTCTTCTGGACGCTCGCAGTGACCGCAAGCGACGGGTAGAGGACGCCCTCGGAAATCTTGACCTGCAGCGCCGCGACGTCGATGCCGTGCATGGCGGCCTGGACTGCTGGATTCTCCGCCTGTCCTTGCGCGACCGCCAGATCGAGCGTGTGCGGGGAAAACCGGTCGACGGGAGCACCGGGGGACAGATGCGCGGGATCGATGCCGACGACGCGACGATACGCTGCGCGCGACGTGGTGAAGTTCGCCTGCGCGGAGAGCATCTGCGATTGCCCCGCTGCGACCCGCGATTCAGCCTGCGCGACGTCGGTCCGCGTCACTTCGCCGACATTGAAGCGGTCGCGCGTCTGCCGCAGCTGCTCCTGCAGCACCTCGACGTTGCGTTTCTGCAGGTCGAGGATCGCGGTATCGCGCAAAAGATTCATGTAAGCCGTCGCGGTGTCGAGCAGCACGGTCTGCTCGATCACGCGCAAGGTTTCGCGCGCGGCGAGGACCTGGCTTTCCGCCTGACGGGTCCGGTTGGCCGTCTGATATCCGTTGAACAGCGTTTGCGTTGCGGTCGCGCCGAACGAGTGCGGCGCCGTGACACCGGCGGCGGTGCTATAGCTCGTCGTGCTCGGCGTAACCGACTTCGACTGGTTGTCGTTGTACTGAGAGCCGCCGCTGATCGTGCCCGTGATGCGCGGCCGATATCCGGAGAGAGCCTGCGGGACGTTTTCGTCCGTCGCGCGCACGACCGCACGTTGTGCATTGACCTGCGGGTTGTTCTGGTAGGCCTGAACCAGCGCGGTCTCGAGCGTGTCCGCCGACGCGTCGGCGACGATTGCGAACACAGCCGCAACCGTCAAAGCCCGAAGAGGCCCCCTCCACCTCGGCATTCCCACGCTCCGCAAAACACCCCATCCCACATACCGACAACGGACGCCAAGCCCCTGAGTCGCCGTGAGAACCTTCAATAGGTAGCGGTCTGAAAGGGCTATGGGAACCCCTCGCGGCGCATGACGCCCAAATGTTCACCGGATTGGGGCATTCCCGCTACACCCCGCCGGGCAAGGGTCAAAAGACGAAGGCTACGGCCTTCTGAAAACCCGGCAAAAGCGGTGCGGCAGCATCGAAAATAGGGCGCGCGCTGATTTCACCACGATTTTTGCTGTAGATTTCGGCCTTTGCCGCCGGCCCGGCGCCCTGCACGCAACCCAACCGGCCGCCTTCCGCCAGTTGATCGAGTAGGGTCTGCGGCACAAATTCAACCGCTCCTTCCATCAGGATGACGTCGAAGGGTGCCTTGGCCGGCGCACCGCCACCGAGCGATCCTGTGACAACCTCCACGTTCCGTATTCCGGCTTCCGAGAGGCTTGATTTGGCAAGCGCGGTGAGACCGGCATCGGCGTCGAGTGCCACAACGGAGGCAGCGAGCCTTGCGAGCAGTGCCGACGAGTAGCCGGTCGCGCAGCCGACGTCGAGGACACGATCGCTATCCACAGGCGAAAGGGCCTGGATCAGCTTCGCAAGCGTCATCGGCTTCAGCATCCGGCGCGGCGCCTTGCCATCAGTTCCCTCGGTCACCGAAAGATCGAGATCGAGATAGGCGAGCCCGCGCATCGCGCGCGGGACGAATGCCTCGCGCGGGATGTCGAACAGGGCCGCGAGCAGACGCGGGTCCGTCACGTCGTTGGTGCGGATCTGACCGTCGACCATCATGCGGCGCGCGGCTGCGAAATCGGCCATCGGCTTTCCCTGAAAGCGTTGCGAGCGCAAAGCGTTCTGCGGCATGAACCTGCAAAAGGCAAGCGCGCGCCGGGCGGTGGCCGCCGTGTTGCCGCCCCGGAGGGCCTCCTATATAGCCTTGCCTCAAGGCCACGTGGCGGAGTGGTGACGCAGCGGACTGCAAATCCGCGTACCCCGGTTCAATTCCGGGCGTGGCCTCCAGCCTTTTTGAAACTTTGCAAGCGCCCTGCCCTTTTGTTATAGCGGCGCCGTGTTCCGCGGTAGCTCAGTGGTAGAGCAACCGGCTGTTAACCGGTTGGTCGCAGGTTCGAATCCTGCCCGCGGAGCCAGATCTTCAAAAAGTTATCGGTCCGCTGCGCCGGTCACACCGTGACCGCGAACATGCCCCCGTCCATCAGCAGATTGTGGCCGACGATGAACTCGGCCTGCTTGCTGCAAAGGTAAGCGCAGGCATCGCCGAACTCCTCGGCTGTGCCGAACCTGCCGACCGGCACTTCCGCGTGCTTCTTCTTCAGATGCTCCTCGACCGAGACACCGGCCTTCTCCGCCTCGCGGCGCACGCCGCTCATCTGCCGCTCCGTCGCGAACGGACCGGGGAGCAAATTGTTGATGATGACGTTGTGCCTTGCGACCTGGCGCGACAGACCGGCGACGAACCCGGTGAGACCGGCACGGGCACCATTCGACAATCCAAGATGAAACAGCGGCGTGCGGACCGAACGCGATGTGACGTTGACGATGCGCCCGAATTTGCGCGCGATCATCGGATCGATCACCGCCTTGATCAGCATGATCGGGGTGATCATGTTGTTGTTCAGCGCGCTATTCCACTCTTTCTCGCCCCAGTCGTGAAAGTCGCCGGGCGGCGGACCGCCCGCATTGGTCACGAGAATGTCGGGATCGGGACAGGCGGCGAGGAGCGCCTTGCGTCCCTCCCCGGTCGTGACGTCGGCGGCGACGGCCGTGACTTTCGCTCCGGTCGCCTTGCGGATATCCGCCGCGGTCGCCTCGACTTCGGCTGCATTGCGAGCGTTGACGACGACCTCGCATCCCTCGCGGGCGAGTGACATCGCGCAGCCCCGCCCCAGCCCCTTGCTCGACGCGCACACGATCGCGCGCCTGCCCTTGATTCCAAGATCCATGTGCCTGTCCTGTGCGTGAAAAGCTCCGTCAGCGCGGCAGCCAGATCAATGCCCGCGTCTCGCCAAGCTCCCGCGGCAGCTTCTCGAATGTCTCGCCGCCATCGGTCGAGCGGAAATATCTTCCAAAGCAGGTCCCGACGAAGATCAGATTCGGGTCGGCGGCGTTGGTCGCGATCGTCCAGACCGTGCTGTCGGTGCCGCCCGGCAGTTTTGTGTCCTCCCAGGTCTTGCCGTAGTCGCGGCTGCGCAGAAGCACACCGGTAGACCCCGGCACATCGTCGCCGTTGCCGACGAAAACCGTGCCCGAGAAATCCGCACGCTCGCGGACGCAGCGCGTATAGGGCCACGGCGTCGGCAGATCGCGCTTCGACCAGTTCTCGCCGTCATCCTCGCTCACGTGCAGCCCTTGATTGGTGGTCGCAAACAGCATGCGTTTGCCGTTCTTGCGCACCACGGTCACGCCGTGGCCGTCATCGGACACCATGCCGTTGATCACGCGCACCCAACTCTTTCCGCCGTCGCGGCTGCGCCAGACCCCGTCGATCTCGATCGAGGCGAACGCCGTGTCGGGATCCTGTAGGTCGAACGAAATCTGCGTCACCCTCGGCTTGCCCACGGCGCGGCAGGTCGGGGCGAAGTCACCCTTGGAGCGCGTCCAGCTCCGGCCGCGATCTTCGGAGCGGAAGATTGCCGATGGCGTAATGCCCGCGAGTACGACATTCGGATCGCTTGGATGATGCGCAAGCGACCAAACATTGAATCCGTCCATCGGGGATGGAATGTGCTGCCATTTCGAACTCGCGCGATCGAACACGTAAATTCCGGAATCCGAGCCGGCCAGAATTTCACCGGGAGCTTTTGGATGGGCCGACAGCGCCCAGACACGGGATTCGCTGAACAGGCCGGTGCTGCTCCAGTGCCTCGTGAGGGTCTTGCCCAGATCGCCGCTTGTCCAGGTCGACATGCCGACCGTGCCGAAATACAGATCAGCCTCCGTCACGCATTCCTCCCGTTTCGTATTCTGGTTTGGCCGGTCAAGCGCCGGCAAGCATCACAATAAATCGGGCAGGCGAAATCGGGCAACGCCTTTGGCGGATGGCGGCCATGCAGTTGCGGCGCCTAGCCCGCGCGGCGCAATTGCAGCGCGCGCGCATTTTCAAGAAGACCCGGCAATGCGGCATCGTTGCCCGGCGCCATCACATGAACACCGGCGACACCGGGGATCGTCGCAAACTCGGCAATGACGTCAAGGCACGCCCGCTGCCCTTCGGCGACGGGATCGGACGCGCGCTGCATGCGCTCGACCAGAGCCTCCGGAATGACCGCGCCAGAAAGATGATGGCGGATCCATTGAGCGGAGCCTGCCGATTTCAACAGCGCAACTCCGACGACGAGATGGAAATCGCGCGCGATGCCGCCTTGCGCAAGGCGAGACACAAACCGGCGCAACAAACCGGCATCCATGCAGAATTGCGTCTGCGAGAACTGCGCCCCGGCCGCGATCTTGGCTCGCAGTCCCCGCGGCTCCCATCCAGACGGCGGATCGATCGGCGTCTCGGCGGAGCCGATGAAGAAATCGGCCCGGCCATGCACGCTTGTACCGGTCGGCAATTCGCCGCGGTCGCGCAGACGCGCCGCCGTTTCGATCAATTGTCTTGAATCGAGATCGAATACACCCTTGGCGTCGGGCTGATCGCCCGCGGTCGGATCGTCTCCGCGTAACAGCAGCAGGTTGCGAATACCCCAGCTCGCCGCCGCGAGTAATTCGGCCTGCAAGGCCAGCCGGTTACGATCCCGGCAGACCAGCTGCAGCACCGGTTCGATCCCGGCCTCGAGCAGCATCGCGGCGGCCGTAACCGGCGCGACATGGACCTTGGCGCCCGCGCCATCGGTGACGTTCACGGCGTCAGCGAGACCTTTGAGCGGATCGGCCTTGGCCAGCAGATCGTTCCGGCGCAGCGACACCGGCGGCGTCACTTCGGTCGTGATGACGAAGCGGCCTTGCGCCAGTGCGCGCTTCAGATTGCTGCCGCCCTGCTCCGCCAATCGCCCGCCCTCGATAATGGCCAGCGCGGAAGTCGCGGCCCGATTTGTGCCGATAGCAGAAGCCCGCCGGCATGAATAGTGTAAGCCTTCAATGGCGTGCACGCAGCGAAGCGATCGTCACGCAGCACAGTGCCAGCAGCATGACGATGGCGTTCGCGGCATGCGAATATTCCCATTGCCGCCGCAGACTTTCCCAATCCGCCGGAGTCACGGTCCAGTTCGCAGTCGCGACGTTGGCGGGATAGGTCCACACAAAGAACACTGCGAGGTTCAGACCGACCAGCACGACGCCTGCGGCTGCCAGCAGGCACGGCACGCGCTGCCGGCGCAATGAGACGGCAAGTATGAGATTGGCGATTAGCGCGCCGAACAGAACGGCGCCGAGCAGAGCCCAGCCCTGATAGATACTCTGCGCCACGAAATACTGGTCCTGTGGCATGCCGATCTTGTTAGCCAGGGCGAAAAGATGCGCTCCGCCCGGAACGAGCGCGAGTGCGGTCAGTAGGATGGCAAAGAAGGCTGCAATCTTCATGCGGTTGCAGGGTCACGTGGCGCCTGGGCCCTAGGGGAACCCCCTTGGGCGACAGAGCGTTCCGCAAAATCGTCAGATGTTCAGGCGGCGGATTTCCGCGAGAGCGCAGGGATGCGCAGCGACGGCGTGGTGCTGTCGAGCTTCAGCACGAGATCGAGCGAGGCGATCTCCACGCGATTACGGCCGCGTTCCTTGGCTTGATACAGCGCCTGGTCGGCAAGCGCGAGCATGGCTGGCACATCGAGCGGTCCGTCCTGGCTGACCGCAACGCCGACGCTGACGGTCGCGCTCACCATCCGGCCGTCGACGTCGGACGCAACTTCAGCGAATGCAGAACGGATTCGCTCCGCCGTACCGAGCGCCTTCTCGCGCCCCGCATCGTAAAGAACCGCGGCGAATTCTTCACCACCCAACCGGCCAACAAGATCAAAGGGGCCGATGTTGGAGGTCGCCGTTTCGGCGAAGACCTGCAGCACCCGGTCGCCGAGCGCGTGGCCGAACCGGTCGTTGATCGACTTGAAGTGATCGAGATCGATCACGAGCACCGCGGCCGGGCGCGGATGCGCGTCGACTCGGCGGGCCAGCTGCGCCCCGCCCTCGAGGAAGGCGCGGCGATTGGCGATGCCGGTCAGCGGATCGACGAGCGCGGCTGTCTTGTGGCGCAGCTCGGTACGCTCCTTCGCCATGGCGAGGAGGATGAATGCGATCGCAATCGTGAACAGCAGCGCCTCGAACGACAGCACGGTCAACCACACGCTGTCGAACACCTGGCTGTTCGGGGTCCAGGGCAGAAGCTGACTGAGCGGCGTGCGCAGCAGGAACAGCGCGCCGTGGGCGAACAGCATGAAGATGGCCGGCCAGCGCGACACCAGCGGCTCGCGGCGCCCCTGCCAGAATTCGTAGGCAGTCAGCCAGGTATAGGTCGTGATGATCCCAGACGAGATCAGCACGCGCGCTTCCATCGAGGTTGCGACGAAAGGCGTGCGGCACAGGACGAGCCACACGACGGCACCCGCGAACATGCCGACGAAGCTCGGCGAACGGCCGTCGAAAACGCGCGCGCCCGTCCAGGTGACCGCAAATGCAGTGAAGAGAATGGCGTTGGCAAGATCGATGGAGATGAGTTCCGGAACCGATCCCCACATCCCGAAGATCACGACGGAGGCGGCACGCAGCAAATGCGCGGAGCCCCACCACGCCACGGCCATGATCCCGGCATTTTGTACCCATGCGAACAGCAGGAGCAGGCCGAGCATCGCTTCGACGTAGATCGTGACGAGGAACAGGGTGTTGACGTCGAGACTCATCAATCCCACCAGACAGAAATAGCTACGAACTGGCCGCGCGGGCCGGTCCGATCTGCCTACCAATAAAGCGAGGGCAGGAAAGAATAGGTGAATGCCCCTACCGGTGATTTATTAATGCGCCGGTATGGTTTCGGCATTCTTGCCGCCAAGGCCGTGTTCCGGGCCACGAAATCCGCCGGTTCCGCCTGTTTTGCGCGTCGCAAACAGGCGTCCACGGACGGTCCGGAGGGCGCTTGTCCGCCCGGTAACCCTCCTCTATAGGTCGGCCTCCCCCTTATTCCGGGTAGCAGAATGCAGATCCACGACGGGATCGTTGAGGCCATCGGCAATACCCCGCTGATCAAGCTGCGGCGGGCGTCCGCCATGACCGGCTGCACGGTTCTGGGGAAGGCCGAATTCATGAATCCCGGGCAGTCGGTAAAGGACCGCGCCGGCCGGCAGATGATCCTCGAAGCCGAAAAGCGCGGCGAACTGAAAAAGGGCGGACTCGTTGTCGAGAGCACGGCGGGCAACACCGGCATCGGCCTCGCTCTGGTTGCCAACGCGCGCGGCTATCGCACGCTGATCGTCATTCCCGACACCCAGAGCCAGGAAAAGAAGGACATGCTTCGGCTTTGCGGTGCCGAGCTCGTCGAAGTGCCGGCTGTCGCCTATAGCAATCCGAACAACTATCAGCATGTCGGACGCAGACTCGCCGAGAAGATAAAACGAACCGAAAAGAACGGCGTCATCTTCGCCGATCAATGGAACAACCTCGACAACCGCAAGGCTCATTACGTTTCGACCGGGCCTGAAATCTGGTCGCAAACCGACGGCAAGATCGACGGATTCATCTGCGCGATTGGCACGGGCGGCACGATTGCCGGAGTGTCCTCGTATCTGCGCGAGAAGAAAAACGACATCGCGATCGGCGTCGCCGATCCGCGCGGCGCGGCGATGTATAACTATTTCGACCACGGCGAGGTGAAGGCCTCCGAAGGCGGATCGATCACCGAAGGGATCGGGCTCGGCCGGGTCACGCCGATCATCCAGGACATCAAAGTCGACAAGGCCTATCTGATCCCCGACGAAGAAGCAGTTCCGCTTCTTTTCGACCTGATCGAACACGAAGGCCTTTGCCTCGGAGGATCGAGCGCGATCAATCTCGCCGGCGCGATCCGGCTCGCCAAGGATCTCGGCCCCGGCCACACCATCGTCACGGTGCTTTGCGACTACGGAAACCGTTACCAGTCGAAGCTTTTCAATCCGCAATTTCTGCGGTCCAAGAATCTGCCGGTGCCGGCGTGGCTCGAACGCAAGCCGAGCGTGACGCCCCCGTTCGAAAAAGTCTGACGCATGCCGACCGACTGTCTGTTTCGCGAAGACTCGTATCTGAAGGACTGCAGCGCCACGGTGGTCGGGATCACCGATCAGGGCGGCATCGTGCTCGACCGCACGGTGTTCTACGCCGCGTCGGGAGGGCAACCCGCGGATCGCGGCGCCCTGACGTTGCCGTCGGGCGACGCCGTGATCGTCGAGAACGCGGTTTTCACCGATGCGGGCAAGACCGAGATTGCACATGTCGTCGCGGGCGGCTCCGCGCCTGTGAAGATCGGCGATCCGGTCCACGCGATGATCGACTGGGAACCGCGTTTCGCCCGCATGCGGATGCACACCGCGCTTCATCTTCTGTCCGCGGTACTGCCCTATCCCGTCACGGGCGGATCGGTCGGTGAAAGCGAGAGCCGTCTCGATTTCGATATTCCGGAAGCCGGCCTCGACAAGGCCGACATCGACCAGAAGCTCGCCAGGATGATCGCGGCGGATGCCGAGGTCTCGATGCGCTGGATCAGCGATGAGGACCTTGCCGCCAATCCGAAGCTCGTCAAGACCATGTCGGTGAAGCCGCCGATGGGAACCGGCCGAGTGCGATTGGTTGAGATCAAGGGTCTCGATCTGCAGCCTTGCGGGGGAACGCATGTCCGGCGCACCGGCGAGATCGGCGCGGTCCACGTCACGCAGATCGAGAAAAAAGGCAAGCAAAACCGCCGCGTCCGGCTGGCCCTGGCCTGACGCTGCCACCCCTTCGAAAACAAGAGTTGACCCATGACCGCGCCCGCCAACGAACGACCGCCATCGAGCCGGTTGCTGGTCACCACGGAATGGCTCGCAGCCCATCTCGATGCGCCTGACATCATCGTGGTCGATGGTTCGTACTATTTGCCGACGATGAAGCGCGACGCGCACGCAGAATATCTGGAAGGTCACATTCCGGGCGCGGTGTTCTTCGATATCGACGCGATCGCAGACCACAACACCGACTTGCCGCATATGCTGCCCTCGCCGGAAGCGTTTTCGTCGGCGATGCGCTCGCTCGGCATCGGCGATGGCATGACCATCGTCGTGTATGACGGGATGGGCCTTTATGGAGCCGCGCGCGTCTGGTGGACCTTCAGCATTTTCGGCGTCCGCGAGGTGCTGGTCCTCGACGGCGGCCTGCCGAAATGGAAAGCCGAAGGACGGCCGCTGGAATACGGCGAAGTCAGGCGAACGCCTCGTCATTTCACCGCGCGGCTCGATCACGGTGCGGTCGCGGATGCAAAGGACGTGCAGCAGGCCCTTCAGACAAGATCGGCGCAGGTCGTCGACGCCCGGGCGGCCGACCGCTTCGCGGGCAAGGCGCCGGAACCGCGCCCGGGCCTTCGCTCCGGTCACATGCCGGGCGCGCGCAACCTGCCCTTCGGACAGCTGGTCGAAGACGGCCGGCTCGTCGCACCGGAGCGGATCGCCCAGGCATTCGCCGCGGCCGGAGTCGATACGTCCAAGCCTGTCATCACGAGTTGCGGCTCGGGCGTCACCGCCGCGATCCTGACCTTCGCGCTCGAAGCCTCCGGCAAGAACAAGGGCAAACTCTACGACGGCTCATGGGCCGAATGGGGTGCGCGCGAGGACCTGCCGGTGGTCAAGGACTAACGAGCCGTGCACAACCGACCGCCCGGGAAACAGCGATGTCCATGACCGACTTGTCGGCATCCGAAGTGGAGCAGGTCTTCGCCAACGCGATGCGGCTCCACCAGACGGGCCAGCTGCAACAGGCGGAGCGGCTCTATGAGCAGGTTCTGACCGCCGACCCGCGCCATTTCGACGGGCTGAATCTGATCGGCGTGATCGCGCTGCAGACCGACCGCAATGCGCGTGCCGCCGAGTTCTTCTCCCGCGCCATCGCGATCAGCGACCAGGTCGCGGATGTGCACAACAACATCGGCGAAGCACATCGAAGACTGGGCCGCACCGATCTGGCGCTGGTTCACTTTGGCAAGGCGGCCGGCCTCGACCCGACCTTCACCGATGCACGGCAGAATTTCGCGCGCATGCTTATGGCGAGCGGCCGGCCCGACGAAGCGCTGGTCGAATTGCGTAATGTGCTTTCGACCGAGCCCAACAATCCGCAGGCCAAGACCTTCGTTGCCGACGTCTTTGCAGCGCGCGGGCAGACGCAGGAGGCCGCCCGCCTCTATCAGGAAATCATGTCCTCGGTGCCGGCTTTCATGCCGGCCCAGATCGGCCTCGGGCGGCTGATGCTCGCCCAGGGCGACGCCGATGCGGCCCTTCCGCTCGCCACGCGCGCCCTCGGCGTCGAACCGACTGCCGAAGCAAAATCGCTGTTCGTTCACGCGGTGGCCGCTGCCCGGAACGTTCCAAACGTGCCGGAGATCCGGCGCTTCCTTGCGATCGCGCTGGTCGACGCCTGGGCGCGTCCGACCATTCTTGCCGCTGCCGCAACGTCCCTCGTCAGGGAAACGCCGGTCATCGCGAACGCCATCGCGCGCATCACGGCGCCGGGCCAGAAAGAGCTGAACTCGGCCGATCTGTTCGGCGCTTTCGGCCTGACCGTCATCGCCAAGGACGAATTGTTCCGCGCGCTGCTCGAGACGGCGCCGGTCTGCGACGGCGACCTTGAGAGGCTCCTCGGCACAATCCGCTTTCTTCTCCTGCACCGCGAGTCGCAGGCCGCATCCGCCGATCCGGACCTCATGAGATTTTACTGTGCCATGGCGCGGCAGAATTTCATCAATGGATATGTGTTTGCCACGACGCAGGTCGAAAGAGACGCCCTCGCGCAGGCGAAGACTGTCCTCACCACGGCCATAAAGAACGAAACCACGCCGGATCCCCTGTTGCCCGTCGTCATCGCAGCCTACGAGCCCCTGCACGGCATTGCGGGCGCCGACGCGCTCGCCCGCAGGCCAATGGCACCGCCCATGATCCCGCTCTTCTCGCAACAGATCAGCGAGCCGATGCTTGAGCAGGAACTCGCGATCTCGATTGCCGAGCTGACTGAAATTGAAGACGACGTCTCGCTCGAAGTGCAACGCCAATATGAGGAGAATCCCTACCCCACCTGGGTGAAGGCGGACCTCTCCGCCGCCCCGATCTCGTTTGACGAGCGCATGCGCCGGCTTATGCCGCTTTCGGACTTTAAGCCGCTCAATAAGGCCGCCCCCGATATCCTGATCGCCGGATGCGGGACCGGCCAGCACTCGATCGAAACCGCGCAAGTCCACCCGGACGCCAAGGTGCTGGCGGTCGATCTCAGCCTCGCAAGCCTCGCCTACGCGCTGCGCAAATCCCGCGAGGCGGGTGTCCGCAATGTCAGCTACGCGCAGGCGGACATCCTCAAGCTCGGCGGCATAGGTCGCAGTTTCGATGTGATCGAGTCGTCGGGGGTGCTGCACCATCTGCGCGATCCCGAGCTTGGTTGGCGCACGCTCTTGTCGCTGCTTCGCCCGGGAGGCGCGATGCGGATCGGCCTCTACAGCCGATTGGCGCGGGATCACGTTCGCGCCGCGCGCGACTTCATCAAGCGTGGCGGCTACCAGCCGACACTCGACGGAATTCGCGCCTGCCGCCAGGCCGTGCTCGCGAGCACGGACGCTTCGCTGCAATGGGTAGCGCGCTCGCCGGATTTCTTCACGACCAGTTCCTGCCGCGATCTCCTGTTCCACGTTCAGGAGCATCAATTCACCTTGCCGCAGATCGAGGCTTTTTTATCCGCCAATAGCCTCATGTTACTTGGCTTCGAGAATCTTCCAGCCGCCGTTATTGCAAGCTATCGTCAGAAATTTCCGGATGACCCCGCCATGACCAATCTTGGCCACTGGCACACATTCGAAACCGAAAACCCGCATCTTTTCGGCGGCATGTACCAGTTCTGGATTCAGAAGCCGGCGCAGTCGCAATGATTTTTCAGATCGCCACGGCATTGGGCTGAAATGACCGAGCACGCCGAGGTTTCAGGATTCTATCACGAGCCCACCGGCAGCATCGCCTATCTCGTGATTGACCAGATGTCGAAGCGCGCGGCCGTCATCGACCCGGTCCTCGACTTCGACGAGAAATCCGGCCGCGTCTCCACGGAATTTGCCGACAACATGCTTGCCGCGATCGGTGAACGCGGGCTCACGATCGACTGGATTCTGGACACGCATCCGCACGCGGATCATTTCAGCGCGGCGTATTACCTGAAGGGAAAACTCGGAGCGCCGATGGCGATCGGCGAGAAGATCACGGGCGTCCAGACCCTGTGGAAGGGAATCTACAACCTGCCGGACTTTCCTGCGGACGGATCCCAGTGGGACCGCCTCTTCAAGGAAGGCGACAGATTGAAAGTCGGTTCGCTCGATGGCCGCGTCATGTTTTCCCCCGGTCACACGCTCGCGTCCATCACCTACATCTTCGGTGACGCGGTGTTGATGCACGATACTTTGTTTCAGCCCGATTCAGGGTCCGCTCGAACCGACTTTCCCGGCGCCGATACGGGTGCCCTTTACGATTCGATCATGCGCATCCTGGCGCTGCCCGACGAGACGCGCCTTTTCACGGGCCATGACTATCACCCGAACGAACGGCCGGCCGCGTGGGAATCCACGGTTGCGGAGCAAAAGCGCTCGAACATCCATTTCAAGGATCGTCCTTCGCGGGACGATTTCATCGCGCTGCGGCAGAAGCGTGACAAGTCGCTGCCGATGCCGCGGCTGATCCTGCACGCGCTGCAGGTGAACATGCGCGGGGGACGCCTGCCCCCGCCCGAAGACAACGGGCGCTCGTATCTGAAGCTGCCGCTCGGCGCGCTCTAGGACGCGCGCGCCGATATTGCGCTAGTGCAGGATCTGGCTCAGGAACAGCTTGGTGCGTTCGTGCTGGGGATGCGCGAAGAACTCATCGGGCTTGTTCATCTCGACGATCTGCCCCGCATCCATGAAGATCACGCGGTCGGCGACCTGACGGGCGAACCCCATTTCGTGCGTGACGCACAGCATGGTCATGCCCTCGTTCGCGAGCTGCACCATGGTATCGAGAACTTCCTTCACCATTTCCGGGTCGAGCGCCGAAGTCGGTTCGTCGAACAGCATGATCTTCGGATTCATGCACAGAGCGCGCGCAATCGCGACGCGTTGCTGCTGACCGCCGGAAAGCTGTCCGGGAAACTTGCTCGCCTGTTCCGGAATCTTGACGCGGCGCAGGTAGTGCATCGCGATTTCCTCGGCGTCCTTCTTCGGCATCTTGCGCACCCAGATCGGCGCAAGCGTCAGGTTCTCCAGTATGGTGAGGTGCGGAAACAGATTGAAATGCTGGAACACCATCCCGACTTCGCGCCGGATCTCGTCGATCTTCTTGACGTCGCTCGTCAATTCAACGCCGTCAACGACGATGGACCCTTGCTGGTGCTCCTCGAGACGATTGATGCACCGGATCATGGTGGACTTGCCCGATCCGGACGGACCGCAGACGACGATCTTTTCGCCGCGCGTCACCTTGAGATTGATGTCGCGCAAGACGTGAAAATCGCCGTACCACTTGTGCATGCCGACGATCTCGACCGCGGTATCGGTCTTGAGCGGAGCGACCTTGATCGCCGGACGGGTTGCCGTGGCCTGGTCCATCGGTGTCTCCTTTAGCGGCGATGGCCCTTGGCCAGCCGAATTTCCATGTTACGCGCGTAGCGGGACATCCCGTAACAGAAGACGAAATAAAAGATCGCGGCGAACGCGTAGCCGGTCGGGCTCGTAACCGGCGTCGCCCATTTCGGGTCGATGCGCGCCGCCTCGATGGTGCGGAGAAAATCGAAGATGCCGACGATGAAGACGAGCGTCGTATCCTTGAACAGGCTGATATAGCTGTTGACGATGTTCGGGATGGTGATGCGCAACGCCTGCGGCAATACGATCAATCCCATCATCTGCCAGTAGCCGAGCCCCACAGCCATCGCGCCCTCGTATTGCCCGCGCGGGATGGCCTGCAGGCCCGCCCGCACGACCTCGGCCATGTAGGCGGCCGAGAACATTGCGACACCGACCAGCGCACGCAGGAGCTTGTCGGGTTGCCAGCTGTCCGGAACGAACAGCGGCAGCATCACGCTCGCCATGAACAGGACGGTGATGAGCGGCACGCCGCGTACGAATTCAATGAACAGGACCGAGAACAGCCGAACCGCCGGCATCTTCGAACGCCGTCCGAGCGCCAGCAGCACGCCGATCGGCAGCGAGAACACGATACCCACCGTGGCGACCACGATCGTCACCAGGATGCCGCCCCAGTTCGCGGTGTCGACCACCGGCAGTCCGATCAGCGGCCAGCCGCGCAACAGGATGAACGAAACGATCGGCAGCACGATGAAGAAATAGATCGCACCGATGTCGCGGCGCGGTGCGCGCAGATTCGCCATCCAGAAGATGCCGATCGCGAGCAGGACAAAAAAGACATCGACCCGCCACCTCTCCGAGATCGGATAGAAGCCGTAGACGAAGAAGGCAAAACGCTCGCGGACGAACCCCCAGCACGCCCCCACGACCGGCTGCGCCGCCGTCACAAGGCAGGCTTCGCGGTCCTCGCCGGTCCAGACCGCGTCGATGAACAGAAACCTGATCATCGGAGGGATCAGCCAGAGCAGGAACAGGATCGACACGATCGTGAGCGCGATATTGAGCGGTGTGGAGAGGAGGTTTTCCCGCACCCAGCCGACGGCTCCGGAGCTCGAAACCGGCGGCGGAAGCGGTTCCTGATCGGCCGCGCGAACGAACGCAATGGTGCTCGCGGTCCGTGCTTCCCGTGCTTCGGTGTCGGTTACGGCCATGGGCTAACGCTCCACCAGAGCGATGCGAGAATTGTACCAGTTCATGAACAGCGAGGTCGCGATGCTGATCGACAGATAGACCGCCATGGTGATGGCGACGACCTCGACCGCCTGCCCGGTCTGGTTCAGCACCGTGCCGGTGAAAATCTGCACCAGATCGGGATATCCGATGGCGACCGCCAGAGAGGAATTCTTGGTCAGGTTAAGATACTGGCTGGTGAGCGGAGGAACGATCACGCGCATCGCCTGCGGAATGACGACGAGGCGCAAAGTCGGTCCGGGGCGAAGCCCGAGCGAATAGGACGCCTCGGTCTGACCGTGCGAAACGGCGAGAATGCCCGCGCGCACGACCTCCGCGATGAAAGATGCGGTGTAGATCGTAAGCCCGAACAGCAGCGCCACAAATTCCGGCAGGATCTCGATGCCGCCGCGGATGTTGAAACGGCCGCGCTCGGGATAGCCGAACTCGAGCGGCATCCCTGCGAGGAAAAACACGATCAGCGGGGCCACGAAGATCAGGCAAAAGGAGACCAGAAAGACCGGAGCTTGCAGGCCGGTTCGTTCCTGACGCTTCTTTGCCCACATCCTGAAGACAAACGAAGCGATCAGGCCGAGGGCGAGCGCGATCCATACCGCACCGAAACCCTGCAGCGTCACCGGCTGCGGGATGAACAAGCCTCGATTGTTGAGGAAGGTGCCGCCGGGAAAGGTCAGGCTGTCGCGCAATTCCGGTAGCGCCTTGAGCACGGCGTTGTACCAGAACAGCAGTTGCAGCAGCAGCGGGAGGTTGCGGACCAGTTCGACGTAGCCGGCCGCCATATGCGAGACGACCCAGTTCTTCGACAGCCGCATGATGCCGACGATGAAACCGAGAATGGTCGCGAGCACTATGCCGAGCCCGGCGACGAGGAGCGTGTTGAGGAGCCCAACCCAGAAGGCTCGGCCATACGTGGAGGCCGTCGAATAGTCGATTAGCGACTGGCTGATGTCGAAGCCCGCGGTGTTTTCCCAGAACCCGAATCCGGACGCGATGTGCGCGCGCTCGAGATTTTCCAGCGCATTGCTGGCGGCGCTATAAACCAGGAAAGCAATGATCACGCAGAGCAACACCTGATAGGCGATGCTGCGGACCTTCGGATCGTAGAGCGGAGAGACTTTCGGCCTCTCCATCGTTCTGCCTGTGACGCTCATCCGGCCCCTCCCGGCTTGTGACGCCGTCGTTGTTCAGCCGGCACGGCCGGGCGCAAACAGGCGCCCGGCCTCAACTTCAGAAAGTCGGATCAGCGCACCGGCGGGGCGTATTGCAGACCGCCCTTGGTCCACAATGCGTTCAGACCACGCGCGATCTTCAGCGGGGAGCCCTGCCCCACGTTCTTCTCGAAGATCTCGCCATAGTTACCGACCAGCTTGATGATCTGATAGGCCCAGTCGTTGGTCAGGCCGAGAGCTTCGCCGTGCTTGCCCTCGGTGCCCAGCAGACGCTTGATGTCCGGATTGTCGGACTTCTTCATGTCGTCGACGTTGGCCTTGGTGATGCCGAGCTCTTCGGCGTTGATCATTGCGAAGTGAACCCACTTCACGATGTCGAACCACTGGTCGTCACCATGACGGACCGACGGTCCGAGCGGCTCCTTGGAGATGATTTCCGGGAGCACGATGTGGTCGTTCGGATTGGCGAGGCGCAGACGCTCGGCATAAAGGCCCGAAGCGTCGGTCGTGAACGCATCGCAACGTCCGGCGTCGTAGGCCTTCACCGTTTCATCCGCGTTCGCGAAGGTGACGGTCTTCAGCTTCATCTTGTTCGCGCGGAAATAGTCCGCGAGATTGAGCTCGGTCGTCGTGCCCTGCTGTACGCAGACCGCGGCATCGTTCAGTTCGAGCGCCGAATTGACCTTCAGCGACTTGCGCACCAGGAAGCCCTGGCCGTCATAATAGTTCACGCCGGTGAAGTTCAGGCCGAGCTGCGTGTCGCGCGAAGAGGTCCAGGTCGTGTTGCGGGCCAGCACGTCCACTTCGCCCGACTGCAGTGCAGTGAAGCGGTCCTTTGCCGTCAGCGGAACGAACTTGACCTTGCTGACGTCGTTGAAAATCGCGGCGGCGACCGCACGACAGAAGTCGACGTCGAGGCCGGTCCAGTTGCCCTGGGCGTCCGGCAAGCCGAAGCCCGCGAGCGAGCCGTTCGCCCCGCAATTGAGCGAGCCCCGCTGCTTCACGGTGTTCAGTGTCTGCGCCGAAGCGGCAGACGCGGTCAGCCCGACCGCCGCCGCGAAAGCCAGTGAGACGATAACGCGTTTCATACGAGGTTCCCCCAGTTTTGATGGTTTGTACGGGTTGTCGATAGGAAGGGGCAAAGTACCGCAAAAACGGCTTCCGCCGACCGGATCGCGCCGAAATCGGGCATCCATGCTCCTACGCCTCTCCTATTGGATGCATTCCAGAACGATCAGGCAGGCAGGTCAAGGGGTTGACGGTTGCCCAAATCGGACGCGGTAATGCCGCGGCCCTCAGAATGAGGAAGTTATGAGCAGCAAAGGCGGCGGTGAACGACCGCAGAATCTCAAGCCCCAAACCCGTCTGGTGGTGTCCGGGCGCGACGCGGGCGAGTTCCATGGCTTCGTCAACCCGCCAGTCTACCACGCCTCCACAGTTCTCTATCCGTCGGCCGCCGACCTCGTGGCGCATCGCGGCCGCTACACCTATGGCCGGCGCGGGACCCCGACGACCGAGGCGCTGGAAGACGCCATTCGCGCGATCGAAGGACCGCTTTGTGCGGGCGTATCGCTGCTTCCTTCGGGCGCTGCCGCCATTTCCACGGCACTTTTGTCGGTCCTCAACGCGGGCGACCATCTCCTGGTCGCCGACAGCATCTACCGGCCAACCCGCGTGTTCTGCGACACGATCCTGAAACGCTACGGCGTCGAGACGGCCTATTACGATCCGCTGATCGGGTCCGGTATCGCCGCGCTGTTCAAGCCGAACACACGCGCGGTTTTCACCGAGGCGCCTGGTTCGCAATCCTTCGAGATGCAGGACATCCCCGCGATCGCGGACGTCGCGCATGCCAAGGGCGCAATCGTGCTCATGGACAATACCTGGGCAACGCCGCTCTATTTTCGTGCATTCGAGAAAGGTGTCGATATCTCGGTCCAGGCCGGCACGAAATATATCGGCGGGCATTCCGACATCATGTTCGGCACGGTATCCGCGAACAACGCGGCGTGGGACCGCTTGAAGGACACACGCAACACACTCGGTCTCTGCGTGGGGCCGGACGATGCCTATCTCGCGTTGCGAGGCCTGCGCACCCTCTCCGTCCGGCTCGAACGCCACCAGCGCTCGGCGATCGAGGTCGCTCAATGGCTCGAAAAGCGACCGGAAGTCTTGCGTGTGATGCACCCGGCCCTGCCCTCCGATCCCGGTCACGCGATCTGGAAGCGTGACTTCACCGGCGCGTCCGGATTGTTCAGCCTCATTTTAAAACCGGTTCCGGAAGCAGCGGTTCACGCTTTCGCCGACAATCTGTCGCTGTTCGGACTTGGCTTTTCGTGGGGCGGCTATGAAAGCCTCGTGATCCTGTTCGACTGTTCGGCCTATCGCACGGCGACGACATGGGCGCCGGGGGGACCGGCACTGCGCTTCCACATCGGACTGGAGGATGTGGGCGACCTTATCGCCGACCTCGAGCGGGGCTTCGCCGCGCTGCACGCGGCCGCCCGATAGCGGGCTTCTGTTCGCGCAGGACGAAAAAAAGATTGCGCGAATAGACGAAGAAGCTGAATGCCTGGCCGGCAATGAAAACCGGATCCTTGCGATACAGCGCATAGATCAGCAGCAAGGCGCCGCCGCCGATGGAGAAGAGCCAGAACGACAGCGGAATGACGCTGCGCCCCGCCCGTTCCGACGCGATCCATTGCACGAGGAAGCGCGCCGTGAAGAAAGCCTGCGCCACGAATCCAAGCAGGACCCACCAATCCAGATTGTTGATGAACACATCATGCAGATAGCCGCCGACGGTGTTTGCAAGATCAACGAGCATCGGATTTCACCTCGGAAATTTGCGGAACGCGCTTGCGCCGTCGGATCAGCCACCACACACCAAATAGGTCGAGAATGCCGACCCACAGCCGATCGAAGAATCCATAATTCGATTGGCCCTGCCCGCGCGGCCGGTCGACCACGTCGATATATCCGATGTCGTAGCCCTCGCGGCGCACCAACGCCGGAAGAAACCGATGCAGCCCGTCGAAGACCGGCAAGCGCAGGAACACCTCGCGCCGGAACGCTTTCAGTCCGCAGCCGCTGTCGCGCGTGCCATCGCGCAGGATCGCGCCCCGCACGGTGTTCGCCACGCGCGACTGGAATTTCTTGAAACCGGTCGCCTTGCGACCCACCCGCTGCCCCGCGATCAGGCCGACCAGCGCACCGCCGGCTTTCAGCGCGTCCACGAGTTTCGGCAGGAAGGCGGGGTCGTTCTGCCCATCCCCATCAAGCGTTACGACGATCTCGCCGCGCGCGGCGCGCACGCCGGTGGTAACCGCGGCCGACTGCCCGCAGGATTGCGCGTGCCGCATCTGGCGCAGATTCGGATATTGCGCCGAAAGCTCCGCCAGCGTCGCCTCGGTGCCGTCGGTCGAGCCGTCATTCACATAAACGATCTCGAAATCGCGCCCAGCGAGGGCTACCGCGATTTCGCGAACGAGCGGAGCAATGTTTCCGGCCTCGTTGCGGACCGGTACGACCACGGAGATGTCAGGCATGACGCGGCCTTTTATGGGCCAGTGATCCCGCGGGCAACCGTTTTAATGCGCTGCCAGGACGGCCCAGCCATCGGATGAATGAGACCGATGGCATCGAGCGTAAACGCTCGACGGCGGACCGCGAAGGCGTTGCGCACCATGACGGCTCCCAGTGCCCCGATCAGCGCGCCTGCTAGCACGTCGCTCGGATGGTGCGCCGTCACGACCACGCGGCTTATCGCGATAACAAGGGCATAGGCCCACAGATACGGACGCCATTGAGGAAACAGCACACCGAAAGCCACGAGCACGCTGAAGCCGGTCGTGGCATGCCCGGATGGCATGCTGGCGTAAGCGGCCCGCCAGTCGAACGGCAGATAGACGTCCGCATCGCCGCCGACAAAAGGACGACCGCGCCCGACAAATCGCTTGAGGATATTGGCGAAGATTCCCGGCACCGCGATTGCCGCAAACAGGAATTCCATTCGCACGGCAAGCATCGCAAGGACGAGGCGGCTCATGCGCGTGAGCGGAAAAATCGCCGCCACCGCGGCGGTCGCAAGAAGCGCGATGCCGAGTGGCCACAAGAACCAGCCGCTTTTTCCGAAATCGGTCAGCTCGTTGAAGATCACGACGATCCAGCCCGGAAGCCGGCGCGCCGCGCGGATCGCGGCGCTGTCGAACGCCCAGATCGCGGAGGCGAGCGGCGAGCGCACGGTGGCGAAAATCAACACGCAGCCGACCGCGATCGCCGCAAGGAGCGGCAAACGCACCGCGCCGACGCAGACCATCTGCGTCCCGGGCCCGCGCGGCCCGCGCGCCAGCCAACCGATCCCGCCGGCGACGTTGCCGGCGAAACGGTTCAGCACTGCCGAAATATCGGCGGCGGCAAGTTTTTCCTTCATGTCGCGGGCAAAGCTCACGGCTGGGCTTCCGAACGGAACACCGCAATCGTGACCTCGCGTCCGCCGCTGATGTTGACACCCTGGATGCGCGGACCCGGCGCATAGCGCAACCCGATTGCGTCGGCGCGCTGCGCGAAGCTGCGCTCGACGCGCTGGTCGATGAAGGCGAAGCGGCAGGAGCCGCCGCGCAGGAATTCCGCCGCTCCCGCTCCGTCGGTCAGCCGCGTCGGCGTCCCGGCGAGGAATACGAGGCTCGGTTCATGGAAACCTGCGGCCGCCGCGACCGGATCCTTGCAGCCGGAATTTTTCAAAACGTCGGAAAGCACGGCGCTCGGGAACAGCGACGACAGCGAAGGAAAGATAACTCCGTACACGGCGATTGCGACGCAGATCGAAGCAATTCCCGCCCGCAGGATAGAGCGCTCGGCGCCGTCGGCGCTATAGAGCCACCATGCGCGCAGGCCGAAGACGATCGCCGCCGCAACGAAGGGCCACGCCAGCACGCCGCTGTCTCCCTCGCGCAGGATCAGGAACGCGATTCCGCCGAGGCCAACGACGAACGGTGCAACGAACCACCAGAGCGCGCCGCGTTCGAGCCACAGGCGCTTCGACAATTCCGGCGGATCGAGCCGCATCGCGATCAGGATTGCGATGGCCGGATAGAGCGGCAGCACGTAGTGCGGCAGCTTGGTGATCACGGCCTCGAACACGATCCAGGACGGCACGAGCCATGCGAGGAGAAATTTCGTGCGCGCCTCGAAACGCTCGCGCCAGATCGCGGGCGCGCAAAGTCCGAACAGCATCGCGCCCGGCCAGAAGGTCACGAAGAACAGCGCGACGTAGTAACCGGGCGGTGCCCCGTGAGATTCCTGCCCGCCGGCCACCTTGCTGAGCATGTCCTCGCCGATCGAATCCACGAAGAAGGCGTTGCCGGCGCGCAGCACGATCGCGAGGAACCAGGGCAGCACCAGCACGATGAGCAGAAGCATGCCGGGGAGCGGCCGCAAATTCTTCAGCCAGCGCGCGGAGCGGTCGTAGATGCTGAGCGCGCCTGCGGTCAGTCCGACGAACATCAGGATGAGCGGACCCTTGAGCAGGACGCCGCCGGCGAGCGCGAACCAGAAGACGGCGGGCAAAATCCAGGCCCGGCGCGTATCTGTCGTACCCCCTCCCAGCCCGAGATAGATGCGCGCCATCGCACCCATGGCGGCGACAACGGTGAGAAGGAGCATCGCATCGGTCTTGGCGAGACGCGCCTCGACCCCGAGCAGGATCGACACCGCCATCATGAACCCCGCGAGCAGCGCTCCGCGCCGCGTCGTGAACGCAAGCGCGGTCCAGTATGTCAGAAGGACAGCCCCCGCTGCACCGATCAGCGAGGGAATGCGATAGAGCCAGATCGTCCGGCGCGCTTCGGTGACGCCAGCCGTTTCGGCCGCCTTCACCACGGCGGCCTGCAGCCAGTAGATGCCAACGGGCTTCTTGTAACGAACCTCGTCCTGGAAGCGGATGTCGACATAGTCGCCGCTCTCGACCATCTGCTTGGTGGCCTGCGCGAAGCGCGCCTCGTCGCGGTCGACCGGCGGGATCTGGAAAAAGCCGGGCAGGAAAGCGAGCGCACAGACGAGGCAAAGGAGCGCAACGGCCCGCGCGTGGCTCGCCACCGCCCAATCAAGTGACGTTGCAAGGCCGTGCGGCCACCAGCTGCGGTTATTGGATGTCGCGATACTCATGACCGGTCCCGGATTCGCGCGGACTGTAGAGAAAAGCCGTCGCGCGGCAAATGGGCCCGATTACTGAAGCCGGAGCATAACGCTATCTGCGGCGCCCTTGGCGTCGGTCACGGTAACGCGTACGAAGCCCGGCCCTTTCGGCTCGAAAAAGATGTTGCGGCGGCCGTTGCCCGTCGCGAGCGGGCGGCCGTTCACCAGAACGGTCAACGGCTCGATCCCCCCGGAAATCTTCAGCGGAACCGCACCCGGCGCGTCGCCACCCACATCGAGCCGCGCGCCGTTTGGCGGGAACAGGATGCGCAGGGGTTCGCTGCTCTCCCCGGCAAGCGCGCTGCCGGTACGGAAATGCTGCATCGGGAGCGGCAGCTTGGCGTTGGTCGCGATGATGACGCCCTTCGGCGCACGCGGTAACGCCGCCACGGTCTGGCCGGTGCGCGCGAAGGCATCGAACAGGACCGGCGCTGCGGCGCTCCGTCCGATCAGGCCGGGGACAGGGGCGCCGTCCGGCCGCCCGACCCACACCCCGATCGTGCGGCGTCCGTCGAAGCCGACCGACCAGGCATCGCGAAAGCCGTACGACGTCCCGGTCTTGAACGCGATGCGATTGGGCGCGGCATTGTCCGGCGGTGGCGTGCCGATCAGCACGTTGCCGACATACCAGGCTGCGACCGGATCGAGCAGGCGACGCGGCGGACGCGCGAGGGCCGCGTCCTCGGCGTGCTCGATCAACGGCAGCGTGGTGCCAAGCCGCGCGATGCCGGTGTAAAGCATCGTGAGATCGGACAGAGTCACGCCGATGCCGCCAAGACCCATCGCAAGACCCGGCACTTCGCCTTTCGGCAGCGTGAGCGGTGCACCCGCCTGCGCGAGCCGCGTCGTCAGCCGGCTCGATCCGACCTTGTCGAGCAACGCGACTGCCGGCACGTTCAGCGACAATTGGAGAGCCTTGCGGACCGGCACGGTACCTTGAAAAGTCAGATCGAAATTCTCCGGCGCGTAACTGCCGAAGCGGATCGGCCGGTCGTCGATCAGGGTTTCGGGATGAATGAGCCCGTCCTCGAACCCGAGGCCGTAGATGAACGGCTTGAGCGCGGAACCGGGCGAGCGCACCGCACGCGTGATGTCCACCTGCCCGGCCCGGCGCTCGTCGAAATAATCGGCGGAGGCAACACGGGCGAGGATTTCTCC
The DNA here is from genome assembly GCA_964584855.1 of uncultured Hyphomicrobiales bacterium. Taxonomy (GTDB): domain Bacteria; phylum Pseudomonadota; class Alphaproteobacteria; order Rhizobiales; family Xanthobacteraceae; genus Pseudorhodoplanes. The sequence goes on along the minus strand of CAZPBF010000035.1, from coordinate 229,898 downwards.
GGTCGCGTTGTCGACCGCAAGAATGGCGATCGAGATGTCGGGGCCGAGCGAGCGAGCGCGGTCGCGCGCAAGGTCTTCGAGGCTCTTCTGTAAGGTCGCGTCGAGCGTCAGACGGTGAATCTTTTCTTCCGGCGCGGCGGCGAGCGCCTGATCGGCGGCGTGAGCGGCGAGCGCCGGCATCGGCACGCGCCCGGTCGGAGCGGCTTCGCGCTGCGCCAGCGCGACCTCATCGAGCGGCACGAGCCCAGCCGCACCGACGCGATCGAGCACCCGGTCGCGCGCGGCGCGCGCAACGTTCGGCGCGCGGTCCGGACGACGCCATTCCGGGGATTGCGGAAGCGCGACCAGCAGCGCGGACTGAGCGAGCGAAAGACGCTTCGGCTCCTTGCCGAAATAAGCAAGCGACGCCGCGCGCACGCCCTCCAGATTGCCGCCGTAAGGTGCAAGGCTGAGATAAAGCGACAGGATTTCGTCCTTGGTGAGCGCGCTTTCGAGTTCGACCGCGCGCACCATCTGCCGCAGCTTCGCGGAGAGACTTCGTTCCGTGCGCGGCTCAAGCAGCCGCGCAACCTGCATGGTCAGCGTGGAGCCACCCGAAACGATCCGCCGATTGGCGGCCCATAACCACGCTGCGCGCATCAACGCGAGCGGATCGACCCCGCGATGCTCGTAGAAGCGCCGGTCCTCGTAGGCGAGCAGCATCGAGACAAAGCGCGGATCGACGTCCTCCACCGTCGCAGGGAGCCTCCAGCGGCCCTCCCCGGTCGCATAAGGGCGAAGCAACCGCCCTTCCCGATCCACAACGAGCGTCGAGTAATCGAGATTCGCCCCGCGCGGCACCGGACCGAGCGAGGCAACCCAGACAGAGAAAACGCCGAGAGCCGCGGCAACGATGGCCGCAGCTCCCGTGACGATGATTCGGCGGCCCCTCATCTCACTTGGTCGAAATATCGACGCTCGCGGTGCCGGTGCGTCCGAAGCGGTCGGGACGATACATGTCCTCGACATAAGCCTGCGGCAGCACGTATTTCCCCGGCGAAACCGCGCGCACGACGTATGCGACCGTGAACACCGTCGGATCACCGGACTTGCGGTCGAACGCCGCGCCGAAATGATCGTCGCGGAATTCGGAATGCACAGGCTCCTGCGCGTTCTCGATCCAGTCGAGCGTCCCGGTCTCGCCCGACGAGACGAGCCGCGGGTTGTCGATCTCGAAGCCCGCCGGCAGGTAATCCGCGACGATGAGGCGCCCGTATTGCGGAGCGGCCTCGGTGATCCGCAGCACCACGACAAAACGCTGGTTCTGTTTCACCTTCGAGATCTCGACCGGCTCGCCGTCGAGCGTGTTGTAGAGACGCTCGATCTTGAAGCCCTTTTCCGCAGAGGGTTCCGGCGTGATCGGCGCACCGGACACGGTCACAACCGCCTGCACGTCGGTGTCGCCGGTATTGCCGACACGCAGCGTGCCGGACTGCAGTTCCGAGGCGGGGACGGTGCGATAGAACGGCCCGCGTTTCGTCTCGCCGTTGACGTCAAGCGACACGTTACCGCCGTCCTTCGCGATAGCGCGGGCGGCGAGCACGAGCCAGGCATTCTCCTGAGTCGAGGTGTAGTTGGAAAGACCCCGGGCAGCCTCGATCCGCTGCACCGCGCCGGTCATCGTCGCGCGCGGCGCACCGCCCTCCGACGCCAGCGTCAGCAGCGCTGCGGAGTCGCGCAACGCCGAGCCGTAATCGATGCGGCTCAGGTCAAGCTTGGGCTGCGGCGCGATCGAATTCAGCGCGGCTGCATAGACACGTTCCGCGCGCACGCGATCACCGACGAGGCCAAGCGCCGCCGCGATCTGCGCGCGGGCAATCGGCGTTGCAAGGTCATCGAGCTTGGTGTCGGCGATGTAGCGCAGATCGCCGATCGGCGCTGAACCGTTGCGTGCAAGAACGTAGAGCGCGTAGGCGAGTTCACGCCCGCCGTCCTTTGAAGGCTCCGCAGCCGTGCCGACGTAGTTGCGCAGCCGGTCCACCGCGAGGCGGAACGCCACGTCCGGCACGACGAAGCCGCGCTCACGCGCCCGTGTCAGGAAGTCGGTGACGTAGGAGTCGAGCCACGCATCGTCGCCGCCGACCGACCAGAGGCCGAACGAGCCATTGGATCCCTGTCGCGCAAGGAGGCGGTCGATCGCATCGCGGATGCGCTGGTCGACCGCGCCGTCGAGGGCAAGATGGGCTTCGCCTGCAAGCTCATTGACGTACAGGAGCGGAAGCGCGCGGCTCGTGATCTGCTCGGAGCATCCGAACGGATAGCGGTCGAGCGCCTTCAGGATCGTCGCGGCGTCGAGTGCGACCGACGGCCCGACCGAAAGCGACACGCTGCCCGAGCCCGGCACGAGATCGGCGAAGAGATCGTTCGACAGCGTGAGGCTCTCGCCCTTGGCGATCGGCTTGACCGTGCGCCGCGCGAGCACCTGCGTCGCAGGCTTCACGTCGAGCGCATAGCTGCGGTCGAGCGAGAAGCCGCCGGGTCCGCTGACGCGGACATTCAGCGTGCCGGTCCCGACCGCCGACGCCTTCAGAGGCACCGAGGCGGAGGCGCGCTGCTTCGCATTCAGCTTCAGCGACTGGTTCGCCTTGTCCGCTGGCATGACCGCGCCCTCGGCGGTGACGGCAATGGAATAGTCCCCGGCCTGCCCTTCGACATTGTCGAGATCGAACTGCATCGCGCCGTTGTCGCCGTAGCGCAGGAAGCGCGGCAGGGTCGCGGTCAGCACGACCGGATCGCGCACGATGACGTCGCCTGACGCCTTGCCGAGCTTGCCCTTGTTCCATGCGATCGCCATGACGCGCACCGTTCCGGCGAAAGCAGGAATGTCGAACAGGACGTCGGCAGTGCCGTCCGCCTTGACCGTGACGATGCCGGAATAAAGAGACAGCGGCTTCTGCACCGGCGGGCTGCCCTGCAGCTCCGCCGCGGCGATATCGCCGCCGGTGCGGATCTGCCCGCGCGTGCCCTGCATGCCGTCGATCAGCTGGCCGTAGAGGTCACGCAATTCGGCCGTCAGGCGGCGCTGCCCGAGATAGTAATCGTCCGGCGCAGGCGGCTTGTAGTTCGTCAGATTCAGGATACCGACATCGACGGCCGCGACCACGACGCGCGCCTCGTCGCCCGCAGCAAGTCCGCCGACCTTGACCGGCACGCGCAGGGGCGTGTTCGGACGGATCAACTGCGGCAGATTGAGATCGAGCGCGAGCGTGCGCGCCTTGCGATCGACCGAGAACCATTGCACGCCGATGGCGCGTCCGGGCATGCGCTTGGCGGCCTGATCGAGCGGCCGGCGCAAGGTCGCGACGACATACGCGCCATTGCCCCAATCCGGCCCGACAGTGAGCTTCATCGGGACCGTACCCGCCTGCACGTCCTGGCTCACGGTCGAGATCAGCCGATCGCCGACGACGTTCAGCGTCACGCGACCCGCGCTGCGCGCGGTCACCGCGACATTCATGGTCTCGCCCGGCTGATATTCGGCCTTGTCGAGCGCGATCTCGAGAAGGTCGGGGGTGTCCGCGCTCGCCTCGGTGTAATAGCCGGCATCGAACGCGACCGACGTGACGGCGGCATTGTCCGGGCTCGACACTTCGAGCCGGTAGCGGCCCCACGTCACCGGCAGCGAGATGCGGCCGGCCCGTTCCGCGGCGACGTCGACCTGTCCATCCGCCACGCGGCGCGTCGTCTTCACCGGCTCGAAGTCCCACGAACCGTTCTGCCGGTACCACTGATAGCGCGTCTCGATCTTGAGCAGTTCGTAGCGCAGGCCCGCGCGCGCGAGCGGCTTGCCGTCGGCCTGCGCGACCACGACATCGAACGTCGCGTTGTCGTTTTCCGACAACGAGCGGCCATTGAACAGCGGCTTGACCCCGACCATCGTTCCGGACGGCGTCACCGGCAGAGTGATCTTGCGCTCGACCGCGCGGCCGCCGGATTCCGCCATGCGGACGATGATCTGTGTTTCCAGAAGTCCGCTGGTCGCAGGCAGCTTGTCGAGCGACACAGGGAACCGCGCCTTGCCCTGCTCGTCGGTCTTCGGCAGGTCTTCGAGCGGCTGGCGTTCGGCATTCACCTCGTCGTCGGCCAGTCCGAATTTATAGCCGGCGAATCCTGCGCGCTCCTTCGCGGCCTGGATCACGACCTCGCCTTCGAGATCGAGCCCGGATGCGGGCGCGCCGTAGAGGAAGCGGCCGTCGAGCGAAATCTCGGCGGCCGTGCCGCGGGTGATCGACTTGTCCTTTGCAGTCAGATCGAATTCGAGGCGGTCGGCGATGTAGTCCTCGACCATGAAGGTCGTCTCGCCGATCGCGGGCCGCTTCGGATCGGTGAAGGCGCGCACGCGCCAGGTTCCGGTCGCAGCGGTCGACGTGATCGGCAGCGTCAGCGACCGTCCGCCCGCGCCCTGATCGTTGAGCACAGCACGGCGGTATTCGACCCCGTCCGGACGCTCGACGACGAGCGTCAGCGGCACGTTGGCCGCCGCATTGCCGTTTGCATCACGCAGCAGCGCCGTCAGATACGCCGTCTCGCCCGAGCGATAGACGCCGCGTTCGGAATAGACGAAGGCGTCCAGCCCGTCCGGCACGCGGCGTCCCGATACGCCGCGGTCGCCGAGATCGAAGGCCGGGCCTTTCAGGCTAAGGAAGGCATAGTCATTCTTGTCGACGGCGATCACGAGCGCGGGCGACAGACCGCCCTCTCCGCGCGCGAGGTTCGCTTCGAACTGGACGTGACCGGCTTCGTCGGTGCGTTTGGTGGCCAGCACCTCGTTGTTGCGCGCAAGCAGCCGCACCTCGACCGCATCCTTCGCGCCCGCCGTCGCGAGTGAATTCACGAAGACATGCACGCCGTCATTGCCGGAAAACGCGGTCAGGCCGAGATCGGAGACGATAAACCATTGCGTCGCGAGCGAGCCGTAATCGTCGTCGGAAGCCTGGCCCTTCGGATCGGCAATCATCGCGTAGACGCCGGGCTGCAGGTCGCCGACCGCCTGCTCAACGGGAAACGCGGTCGTGACGTCGGTGTTGAGCGGAGATTCGGTGGTGAGCTGGCCCTTCCAGACGGACGCGCCGTTCTCGGTACGCAGCTTGTCGAGTTCGTACGGCGACAACGCGGTCTGGAAATCGCCCCCGAGCACGGTATTCATCAGATTGCGGTCGCCGATACGGAAGACCTCGATCCCGACGCTCTTGGTGTTGACGCTGACGACCGGGATTCCCTGCTGGCCAGTGCGCGGCAGGACATAGGCCTTGCCGGTGAAGCGCACGAACGGCTTGCGGTCGCGGACATAGACGTTGAAGTCGGCCGACTTGGCGAGCGTCTCCTTGACGGTCGAGGGAAGCCCCGCGCGGATCGTGACGGCGTAGCGTTCGCCGTGTTTCAGTCCCTCGATGCAAAGCTGCTTGTCGTCGGCTGAGACGGCCGGCTTGTCCTGCCCGGCGACCGCGACGAAAGGCGAGAAGTCGGTGCGCTTTCCGGGAAGGCTTTCGGAAAACTGGAAGCAGACTCGGGGCGACGCGGAATCGGAATCCACGGAATAGTCGAGCAGCCGGAATCCGTGCTCGTCGCGCAGCTTCTCGTATTGCTGGCGGACATCGGCGACCTCGCGCAGTTCAAGCGAGAGGCGGAGGGCATCGAGCGATGGACGCCACAATTTGCGGTCCGACAGCGTGCGCCCGATGATCGTTAGCGCCTCCGCTTCGTCGGCGCGGACATTGGTACGCTGGTAGGCGGCGTAGGCCGCGGCGCCCGCACGCTCGAGCAACATGAGACGCTCGCGGTCGTCGCTTGGACGAAGCTGCGACACCGCACGCGCCAGGCGCAGCCAGCTCGTCGCATCGTCGGGCCCGACCGCAATCAACTGGCCGAGGATCTGAAGCCCCGACCGGAAATCGTTCTTCTGGAACGCTGCGTCCGCGTCGCGCTTCAGTTGCGCCGCGGGCTTGGTCACCTGACCGGCATCGGCCTTGATCTGGGCTTCGAGCCGCACCACCGCCTCAGCGAGATCGTCGCGCTCGAAGGGTTTGTCGGCGGCTCTGACAGGCAGGCAAGCGAAGGCGACGAGCGCGGCGACGAGGCCCGCACGGACGAGAGCGAACATGCTGAAAATCCTCCTCCCCGAGGCGATGCGGGGATAATATAGACAATGCGCGCAGGTCATTCGCAAATGTTGTCGAGGTCGTGGCGGCTCAGGTTCAGCCAAACTGAAATTTTTTCATTTCTGCGGCGCAGAAGAGCCGGCGGCAGGAAATTGTCGTATGACTTGGAAGCCGACCCCGTAGCTCAGTTGGATAGAGCGCGAGCCTTCTAAGCTTGAGGTCCCTGGTTCGAATCCAGGCGGGGTCGCCAAGACGTTGCGCCAGCGCGAGGTCGCAAAAAACACCGCCGGAAAAGTCAGTCCGGTCAGAGGCCTAAGCGCGGCGGGCCGTCGGGCGAAAAGATTATCTTAAGCAATTTGGATCACTCATTTTGGTTCAGGCTAATCAGCCATGGCGCCTTCGCGCGCCTGCAGGGCAACCAGACCCGATGACCGAAGCCGCCCAGCCCTCGCCGAACCCCGCCGCGTCAGGATCCGACGCGTCGGCAGCGTCCCGGCCGCCGCTTTGCTTCGTGATCGATGAGGAATCGAGCATCCGCCATTTCGTGTCGCTGATTATGCAGGGCACGGGTGTGGATACCGAGGAATTCGCCGACGGGCGATCCTTCCGTGCGGCGATCGGCAAGCAGATGCCGGATCTGATCTTCTGCAACGTCTCCCTCGAGGCGAGTGATGCGATTGAATCGATCACCACACTCGGCCGCCGGGGCTATGGCGGCGCGGTGCAGCTGATGAGCAATCGCGGCTCGGCGGTGCTGGAGAACGTCAAGAGCATCGGCGAGCAGAACAAGCTCAACATGCTGCCGGTCCTGAAAAAGCCGTTCGAGACCGCCGCGATCCAGAAGATCGTGCATTCGCTGAAGATCGGAACGCCCCCATCGGTCGCCGCGCGCATAACCCTCGAAGAGGCGCTCGCCAACGACTGGATCCGGTTCTGGTACCAGCCGAAGATCGACCTGCGCAAAAAGCAGCTTGTCGGAGCCGAGGCGTTCGCCCGCGCGATCCATCCGGAATTCGGTCCGCTGTCTCCCAACGCCTTCATGCCGGGCGCCGAGGAGGCGAGCATCATGAAGCTCGCCGAGCAATCGATCGTCAGCGCGATCCGCGCCGAGAGCAATTTCGCAGCACTCGGGGTGCGACTGCGCATCTCGGTGAACATGTCGATCGGCGCCCTCACCAAGCTCGCGATCGGCGACATCATGCGCGCCCACAAGCCAAGCGCGGAGAAATGGCCGGGTATGGTCATCGACGTGACGGAGGAACAGATCGTCGGCGACATCACGCTCGCGAACGAAATCGCGAAGTCGCTCGAACAATACCGCATCAGCCTTGCGATCGACGATTTCGGGCGCGGCTATTCCTCGCTCGCGCGCCTGAAGGAAATCCCTTTCGCCGAGATGAAGCTCGACCGCAGCTTTGTCGCCGATTGCGGAACCGACAAAGTCAACGCTCCGATCTGCAAGACGGTAATCGACCTCGCGCACGGATTTGGCAGCGCGGCGGTCGCAATCGGGATCGAAAAAGCCGCGGATGCGATCGCGCTGGTCACCATGGGCTGCGATTATGGCCAGGGCTTCCTGCTCGGCCAGCCGATGCCGGAGGAGCGATTCATCGCGCTTCTGAAGCAACGGGCGAATTCAAAGCGCCCGGCAGCCTCCTCGCCCGAATTGCAGAAGAAGTCGGCTTAAGCGCTCAGGCGCTCAATGCGTCCAGAGCCCGCGGCGCTGGAAGGCAAAATTGTCGGCATAGGCCATCGCGCGACGCGCGGGCTCGTGCGCCTCGAAGACCTGGTACGGGATGCCGTGGCGCTCGCAATAGGCGATAGCCTCTTCCCTGGTCGGGAAACGCAGCTTCACCTGGCTCTTCATGTCGGTCGAGGAGGTCCAGCCCATCAGCGGCTCGACGACGCGCGGGGCCTCGGGCTCGTATTCGAGCTGCCAATCCAGCGTCTTGGCTTTTCCCGACTGCATCGCCGTCCGTGCCGGCTTGAAGATGCGTGCGACCATGTCGATCCTCTGTCCCTTCCCGTCCCGGGTTGGTCGGGGCAGCAGGATTTGAACCTGCGACCCTCTGCTCCCAAAGCAGATGCGCTACCAGGCTGCGCTATGCCCCGATGACCCGGAATTCCGCGCTTGGTACACGTTCCGCACGGGCCGGACAACCGCTGGCCCGGCGCCCTTACCGCCGACTGAAGAACGGATGCGCCACCTGGTCGCCCGGCGCGATACCGAGCCGGCGCGCCGTCCCGCCGATCACTTCCAGCACGCCACGCACCGGACCGCCGGAAGGGATGGTCTGCTCCGACAGTGGCGTGGTGTTCTCCGCGATCCGCAGGATGCGCCCGTTCGCGCGGATGAAGATCATGTCGAGCGGGATGTAGGTATTCTTCATCCAGAAGGCGACTTCCTGCTCGGTCTGGAAATCGAACAGCATGCCGCGGCCAGCAGGCAGTTCCTTGCGGTCCATCAGGCCATGCGCGCGCTGCTCGTCGTTGACGGCAAGCTCCACCTGGAAGACGTGCACGCCGGTCTTGCTGACGATTTCGAGCGTATCGAGATCCGCCGCGCGCGCGCTTCCCGTGAGCAGGTAGAAAAAGACAAAGGCGGCCGCCGCAATCCGGCGCCGCCTCTTCGCAACTCCCATACAATACGCCAGCACCATTCGCTCTCTAGTGAGATGCCGGTCCGTGCGGTCCGCTATCGGGCTGCACTTCGGCCGCCATCAGTCCCTTGGGTCCTGGGCCAAAGCGCACCAGCACGGTCTGCCCCGGCCGCAATTCCGTGATGCCGAAGCGGCGAAGCGTCTCCATGTGGATGAACACATCCGGCGTTCCGTCACCGCGGGTCAGGAAGCCGAACCCGCGCAACCGGTTGAACCATTTGACTGTGGCGCGCTCGAGACCGCTCGTCGGGGTCACGGTAACGTGAGTGCGCGGCGGCGGCATCTGCGCCGGATGGATCGCGGTCGACTCATCCATCGACAGCACCCGGAACGCCTGGAGCCCCTTCGGCCGCTGCAGCACCTCGCACACGACGCGAGCGCCTTCATACGCTGTCTGGAATCCGTCGCGGCGCAGGCAGGTGACGTGCAAGAGCACATCCGGCATGCCGTTGTCCGGCACGATGAAGCCGAATCCCTTCGACACATCGAACCATTTGATTACGCCGGAAACTTCGATGACGTTTGCAGCGGTTTCGTCGACCGCGCGGGCATCGCTGTCCAGCCCGAGACCGTAGGAAATATTCGGCCCCTTTTGCCCCATTCCGTCCGACGCCATGACGCCGCCGCGCCGCTATTTGGCGCCTCTTGCCGGGCGCTTCAACGAATCTCTCAAATCAAGATAACACCCAAAGCCCCGCGGAAAAGCGGAAAATAGGCTGTTCTCACACAACGTCAGAACCTGTGCACAAGTTGCAACGACGCGAATCAGTCGCCGATGAAGGGCTCCAGAACCTCTCCGATGTCGCTGCGCACCACGAGATCGGCGATCTCGTCGAACTCGGTCGGCTCCCGATTGATGATCACGAGCCGCGCGCCGTTCTGCTTTGCGCGCAATGGCATACCGGCTGCGGGCCACACGACCAGCGAGGACCCGATCGAGACAAACAGGTCGCAGTCCTGCGCCAATTCATCCGCGCGGCGCAGCGCATCCTGCGGCATCGATTGGCCGAATGACACTGTCGCGGTCTTGATGTAGCCGCCGCACGACATGCAATCGGGCGCGCGTTCGCCCGCGGCTTCGAATTTTTCGTGAATCCAGCCGAGCTCGTAGCGCTGGTCACAGTCGAGGCACACCGCATAGGTGGTGTTGCCGTGCAGTTCGACCACACGGTCGGCGGAAAAGCCGGATCGCTGATGCAGGTTGTCGACGTTCTGCGTCACCACCGCGGGAATTTTTCCGGCGCGATGCATGCTGGCGAGAGCCCGGTGACCGCGACCCGGCTCCGCGGCGGAAAAATAGCGCTCCATCGCGAAACGGCGGCGCCATGCTTCGTCGCGCATGTCCTGACTCGACACGAAGAGATCGTAAGGTATCGGCTTCGTCCTCGCCCAAAGTCCGCCGGGCGAGCGAAAGTCGGGGATGCCGCATTCGGTCGAGATGCCCGCTCCGGTGAAAGGCACGACCGTTTCGGCCGCCGCGAACATCTCGCGCAAACTGGCCACGGCGAACTGGATATCCGGCGCAATCATTGTATGGTCTCGCCACCCTTTGAAGCTGAAGGCATTCCAGGAGTCTTTGCCGTGAGATACCTGCACACCATGCTGCGCGTGCGCAACCTCGATGCCGCGCTCGACTTTTTCGTCAACAAGTTCGGGCTGAAAGAGGTCCGCCGCTATTCCAGCGATAAGGGCCGGTTCACGAACGTATTCCTGGGAGCGCCGGACGACGACTCCCTCGTCGCCGACACGGTGAAACGCGGGGTCCGCCACGCTCCGCTCGTGGAACTCACCTATAACTGGGACGACGAGGATTACGGAGAGGCGCGTTATTTCGGCCATCTGGCCTTCGAGGTCGATGACATCTATGCGCTCTGCGACAAGCTGATGAAGGCCGGGGTCACCATCAATCGGCCACCGCGCGACGGGCAGATGGCCTTCGTGCGCTCACCCGACAAGCAGTCGATCGAGATCCTGCAGAAGGGCGAGGCGAAGCCGCCGCAGGAACCCTGGAAATCCATGCCGAATACCGGCCATTGGTAGGCGGATAATCGGGCCTTCCGGTTTGCCTTGCTTGCGCGCAAGGCCCTCTCTATATCTGCGCCCCGCGTCGGCTGTGGCCAGCGCACGGCACTGAGCGCCCTTCGTCTAGCGGTCCAGGACGCGGCCCTTTCACGGCTGAAACAGGGGTTCGATTCCCCTAGGGCGCGCCAGTGCATTCCTCCCGATCGTCCGCGACCATGCTCCCGCACCTTCCCGCGGACGATGTGCAGATAAGGCGCCCCGCCGCGTGGAGCACGTTGAGACGATGACATTGCGCCGGCGATCGTTGGGCAGGATTCCTGCTGCCCTCGCATTGACTGTCGGAGCAAGCGCGCCCGCCCACGCCGCCCCCATCGACGGCGGCACCCTGCAATGGTTCTGGGGCCTGCCCTTTGCCGGAATTCTTCTTTGCATCGCGACCGGCCCGCTTCTTTTCCCAAAGCTCTGGCACAATCACTACGGCAAGTTCGCTGCCGCGCTTGCAGCGGCGACGGTCGGCGCTCTCGCGGCGCAGTTTGGAGTTTCGACGGCCTGGGGCGCCCTCACCCACGCGCTTCTTGAAGAATATCTGAGCTTCATCGTTCTGTTGTTTGCGCTTTACGTCGTGGCGGGCGGCATCCTGGTCGCCGGCATCATCCAGGGCACGCCCGCGAGCAACACCGCGATGCTCGCGATCGGAGCGGCGATGGCAAGCATCGTCGGCACGACCGGCGCGGCAATGATCCTGATCCGGCCGCTCCTTCGCGCGAACCAGCATCGCCCCCGCAACGCTCATGTGGTGATCTTTTTCATCCTGATCGTCGCCAATATCGGCGGTGCCCTGACCCCGCTCGGGGATCCGCCCCTGTTCGTCGGCTTCCTGCGCGGCGTCGATTTCTTCTGGACGGCGCGTCACATCTGGATCCAGACCGCGATTGCCGCTGGCCTGACGCTTATGATCTTCGCTGCGGTGGATGGCTATTTCGCGCGGCAAGAAACGAAGCCCATCGAAGCAAGGACGGTCCGCCTGACCATCCATGGACAGGTCAATCTCGTGCTGATCGTCGGGATTGTGGGCGCGATCCTCGTGTCCGCGCACTGGAAGTCAGGGATGGCACTGGAATTTTCCGGTACGCGGCTTGCGCTGGAAAACGTGTTGCGCGACGGCTCATTGATCCTGATCGCGCTTTTGTCGCTCTGGCTGACCCCGCGGGAACACCGGGCGAGCAACGGATTCAGCTGGGAGCCGATCCGCGAGGTCGCGATCCTGTTCGCCGCGATCTTCGTTGCCATCGTCCCGGTGCTCGCGATGCTCGATGCCGGGGCGCAGGGGCTGTTCGCGCCCTTGCTCGGCTTTGTCACGACGGCTGATGGCGCCTCCCATGAGGTCGCGTATTTCTGGCTGACCGGCGCCCTCTCCGCGTTTCTCGACAACGCGCCGACCTACATCGTTTTTTTCGAGCTCGCCGGTGGCGACCCGCAGCATCTGATGGGTCCCGCCGCCGGGACGCTTGCGGCGATCTCCATGGGCGCGGTCTACATGGGCGCGCTCACCTATATCGGCAACGCGCCGAATTTCATGATCTATGCAATCGCGACCGAGCGCGGGATCAGGATGCCGAGCTTCTTCGGCTACCTTTTCTATGCGTCGCTGATCCTTATTCCGATTTTCCTGCTTTTGACCGCCTTGCCGCTCGCGCCGGTCTGGCCAATCCGTTGACACGGCGCGGCGCATGCTGGAAATCTGCCCGCGGGGAAGGGGTTGAAGTCCGTGCGGCGCGATGGCCTGGACGGCCCTGCCCGGTTTGGGGTCGCGCATGCACGCTTCCAATGTCTATTTCGGCCTGAACCCGATGTGGGTCTCGACCTGCATCCTGGCCATCACCTACGCCGTCATCATTTCGGAAAAGATCAACCGCTCGATCATCGCGCTGCTCGGCGCAGCCGCGATGGTGATCGTCGGAGTCATGGATCAGCATGAGGCGTTGAGAGGCGTCGACTGGAACACGATCGGGCTTTTGACGGGAATGATGATCCTCGTCTCGATCTCGCGCCGCTCGGGAATGTTTCAGTATGTCGCTGTCTGGTCAGCACAAGCGGCCAAGGCCCATCCCGCGGGCATCCTGTTTCTCCTGCAGATCACGACCGCGATCCTGTCGGCCTTCCTCGATAACGTAACGACGGTGCTGCTGATCGTACCGGTGACGCTCGCGATTACCAAGGCGCTCGATGTGCCGGCCTACCCTTACCTTTTCGCGGAGATCTTCGCGTCGAATATCGGCGGCACCGCGACCCTGATCGGCGATCCTCCGAATATCCTGATCGGGTCACTGGTCGGCCTCGACTTCAATGCCTTCGTCATTCACCTGACCCCGATCATCCTCGTCGTGATGGCCGTGCAGGCGATCATGATCCATCTCATCTGGGGCAAGGAGCTGAAGACCACGCGGGCGCGCGAGGCGAGAGTCATGAAAATGGTCCCGACGGATTCGATCCTCGACTGGACCTTGCTGTGGCAGTCGCTCGCCGTACTCGTCGTTGTCATGGTGGCATTCATTCTGGCGCGCCCGCTTCATCTGGAGCCCGCGACCATCGCGATAGCCGGCGCCGCGGTGCTCATGTTCCTCGACAACTGGGAGCATCACAACGAAAAGGCCGCGAAAAATATCCACGAGACGTTTTCCGACGTGGAGTGGATCACGATCTTTTTCTTCATCGGATTGTTCATCGTGGTCCACGGCGTTGAGGTCGGAGGGCTGCTCAAGCTCCTTGCAGACCACCTGGTCGCCGCGACGGGCGGAAGCCTCAGCAAGACCGGTTACGTGATCCTGTGGTCGTCGGCGGTCCTGTCGGCCATCGTGGACAACATTCCGTTCGTCGCCACCATGATCCCGCTGATCAAGGCGATGGCGCCGGATTTCGGCGGGCCGGACAAGATTCAGGCGCTGTGGTGGTGCCTCTCGCTCGGGGCCTGCCTCGGCGGCAACGGCACGCTGATCGGAGCGTCGGCGAACCTGACGGTCGCGGGCATCGCGGAGCGCAACCACGTCCCGTTCCGCTTTCTCACCTACACCTATTACGCGTTTCCGATGATGCTCGTGTCGGTCGCGATCTGCCACGTCTATGTGTGGTGGCGATATTTCTGAAGACGCGCTTGCACGCCCAACAAAAAAGCCCCGGCTCGCCGCCGGGGCTTTTCTGTTACACATACCCTACGCTTACTGATTGGTGCCCGCCGGCGGATTGGCCGGAGCCGGGGTCACAGGCGCCGCCGGAGTGGCGGGCTGGGCCGGAGCCGGACGGGGCGCAACGCCGGTCGTCGACGGCGGTGTCGCGGGCGACGTTGTCACCGGCGGGGTCGTTCCGGCCGTTTGGGTATCGTGCCGGCCGAGGCCGAGCGCGACCAGAATCACGACGATGACAGCAATGGCGCCGACGATCCACGCCCACGACGAGCCGGTTGCCGAGCCGTAGCGGGGATCGCGGTCGCGAAGGTCATTCATCCGATTGGGATCATAGTCGGACATGTCGAAGCCTCCTCTGCATGACTTTGCGAATAGAGAAAACGCTTCGAACGAGGCATGGTTCCCCTACCCCGTCACATCATGCTTCCCGGCCCCATTTCAGGCTTCGCCGCGGCCGATTTCTCCAAGGTTTCAAGGGCCGCATAGGTTGCGCCGAAACAGCGCACCAGCCAGTTCCTGATGGCCTCGCGGGTTGCCGGAGGAAGTTCCGTGCTCGGCTCGCGCATGAACTCGCTGAATGAAAAAGCAGAATCGTCGATCACCGGAACAAAGGCCGCATCGAGCGCGGGCAGGATCACCCGCGGACGCAGGACTTCGAGCGCACGATATCCGACGCTCAGTCGCGTCAGATGCTTGACCTCGCCGAGATAATTGTTTTGCACCACGACGAAACTGCAGCCGGGCAGCAATTCGCGAAGCTGCCGGCCGTATTCGTATGAATCCGGATCCGGCGACGGGATGTAGAATATGACCGGCTCGACGTCGTTTGCGCGCGCTTCCTGCGCATAGTCGGCATCGCGCATCACCTCGAAGAATTTTCTGGCGGAACGGTGTGCAACCTCGACGATCCGCGGATACGACGCGCCGAGGGCAAGCGTCTCGAACAGCGTCATCTGGTCGGTGACGCGATCGACGTCATAGAGTTGCGCCTCGACAGGAAAGAACGACCAGAGCCGCTTCTCTGTCGTGTCGGTGTCGAGCAGGACCGGCCGCGCGCCGGACAGGCGGAAATTTTCCGCGATCAGTCGGGCCAAAAGCGTCTTGCCGGCGCGCACGCGCCCCGATGCGACGATCGCAGCGATAGCCATGTCCTGCCTTCCGGCGCGCCTGGCGGCGCGAGGCTCTCAATCGACGCCACGAAATCGGTGGATGCGCGATCCCGCGGCGTCCGCTTCGTGGACGGCCAAACCTGCTACGACGCGATGCCCGTGACCGGGCCTGCGGTTTCCGGCGGAGCGAGCCGCTTCAGCACGCCTGCCTTCTCGTATTCGGATGCGACCTGCGTCAGCCAGGTGCGCACGTAACCGCGCAGCACGAGCGAATAATTGCCCGGCCGTCCGTCGGCGGTCTTGTTGGCGATAAAGGTCGAGAACGGCACACCGGCCAATTCCACCTGCTCGTAGGCCATCTCGGTCAGTTTCGGAATGTTGATCTCGACGCCGTCCTTGGTGCGCTGGAAATAGCTCGCCTTCACGGCGGGATCCCATTCGAAAAAGCTCGTTTCGTTGATGAAGTTCTTCACCACGAAATAATTGGCGCCTTCGGTGTAGGGCTTCACCTCGTCGATCTCTTCGAGCGAGGAGACCGACGGTCCGATTACGTGGAACAGGCCGAAATTGAATTCGCCCGCGCGCACGGCGTCGAAGAAACCTGAATCCTGCAGCGCCTTCAGCGTCGGCGAGAGGAGACCCGCGCGGATGTCGACCACACTGATCTTCGATCCCGAACTGACGAGCGTGTCGAAAATCTTCATCTGGTCGGGAATCTGGGTGAGATCGACGACTTCGGTGGCCTGGGGGTGAAAACGCTTCAGCGTGCCGCGAGGAAATTCCGCATCGAATGCCCGCGTCGGCATGCTTTTGGCTCGCAGATAGTCGAGCATGGTTCGCGCGATCGTCGTCTTTCCGACGCCGCCCTTGTCGGCCCCGATGATAATGACTGCTGGTTTCATCGAACTTGTTCCTCGTACTCCGCTGCGAGGCGGAAAGACGTCCCGGCCAGGCCGTGTCCGTCCTTTTTGTTCTTGCCCCTAAAACCCGCCCGCTTTTAGCCGACGGCGAGACGCCCCGGTACCCCGCTCGGGCGCACCTTGCACGGGATTTGGGCGGATCGCTAGGCCATTTCTGTGGCCAACCCCTTGGAACCGCATGTGTCTGCCCCGGTTATCCCGCCAGCGAGGATAGCGCCCATGGACAGCCGTCAAGCCTCTCACGACCTGGTCCGGCCCGAGTTTTCCATCGCATTTACGTGGATTGTCGGGCTTGTAGTGGCGACCGTCCTCGCCGTGGCGTTGTAGCCCGTGGATTAGCGTTTAACGCTAATAAACAGACCTCACTTTCAACACCCTTTGACGGAGTGCGCGCCCGACGGTTTTGCCGCATAGTCGCCCCGCCGCGCGAGGGGAGTCGACATTGCGCATACTGGTTTCGGTATTTTTTCTTCTGACAGGTTTGGTGTCCGCGTCGGCCCAAGACTTCACCGCCCCGCGAGTGAACTCACTCGCTCCCGACTGGGACGCGGCCCGCACCGCGCTCGCTGCCGAGAATCCGACATCGGGGGAAACGGCGTCGTTCGAGCTGCTGAACGGTGCGCTTGCGCAACGCTTCCCCGGCATCACTGCAAGTCCTGTCCCGGTCCTGCTGCCGTTCGACACCGCAGCTTATCTGCGCGATCGCACACCCGGCCCGGCCAAGGGCGCGGAATCCTATCTCGGTCCGTTTCAGCCGAGCGGATTTTTCCTCGCCGGACCGACCGGCTACGACGCTGTGTTCTCGGCTCGTGCGGGCGATTTCGCCGACGTCTCCTTCTCCGATCCGATCATGGTCGAGGTATCCGGGTTCGCGATCAACTACGACATTCCCCCCGCCAAAGGCGGTCTGGAGACTCCCGCCCGCACGCTGGAAGGCCAGTATCCCGGGATTAGGCGCCTGATCCTCGAAAGCTACCTGCGCTACTCGTTCACGCGCTACGGCATCCGCTACGTCGTTTCGATCCAGTGCTTCGACGCGGCGCCGCGTCCGCACCGCCTCGCCTGCAAACAGGCCGACAAGGTCGCGACGAAGATGCTGCAGACGCTGCGGCTGAGCGGGGGAAACCCTGCGATCGCCTTCAAGCCTTTCGAGGCGAAGACGCCGGAGCAGCCGGAGGGCCAGTCGGTCAACTTCACTTATTACGGCCCGGGCCGCCTGATCCCACACACCGGCGTGAAGGACAACGACGGCGTCGTCGATTACACAGTCTACGCGCCGATCCGATTTCCAATCGCGCATATTCCGGCTTACGCCAATTCCCAATCCTTCATGAACTGGGGCGACTGCGATCAGACCGGGCGCGCGCCCAGTCCCGGCGGACGAAAGGGCGCGGGCTATCGCTGCCGAGTCAATTCCAAGCCTTTGGTCTTCGATGAATCGGCGAAGGAAAACTACTCCTATCCGTGGCGCGACAATTTCTGCGAACACCGCGCCTTCTTCGTCGGCCAGTGCGCGACCGGGGAAGGCCATCAGGGCCAGGACATCCGCCCGAGCAGCTGCAAGCTGCGCAACGATGGCGCAGACCGCTGCGAGCCCTACGTCGACGACGTCGTCGCAACGATGGACGGAATGATCCTGCGCGCGCGCAAGCAGGAGGGTGTGTTCCTTGTTGCGAATAACGACAATACGCGCATCCGCTTCCGCTACATGCACATGAATCCGAACCGTCTCGACGATGACGGCGTGCTGAGCGGCCGGCGCGTGCGGGAAGGCGAAGTGATCGGCCGGATCGCAAACTACAATCGCCGGGAAAACGGCACGACGCTGCATCTTCACTTCGAGGCGATGGTACCGACCGCTGACGGCTGGGTGCGCGTCAACCCCTACTCGACGCTCGTCGTGTCTTACGAGAACCTGATCGGCGCCCGCGGCCGCGAAGTGAAGGACGAACCGCCGCCAGTCGCCGAAACACCGGCCGCCGCCCCGGCCACGGCAACCGTCGCGTCCGCATCCCCGGTTGCGGTGATCGTCGCACCGGAAGCCAAAAAGCCCGTGGCAGAAGCCAAGAAGCCCGAAGTAAAAGTCTCGCACGAGGAAGAGCGCCACAGCCGCCGCGGGAAGCGCTTTTCGCGGAGCAAATCCTCGAAATCCGAGCGCGCCGAGCGCCCGGCGAAGCACCGCGGCAAGGTCCGGCACGCCCGGCGCTGATCTGCCCAATTGCCGGCGCGTTCGCGGCCGATACCATGCCGCGCATGTTTGATTCTCCCATGACCCGCCGCGGCCTACTGGCTGCCGGCGCCCTTCTCGCCTCCGGCGCGCACGGCCTGTACGCGCAGACTGCGGCCCAACCGTTTGACAGCTGGGTCGAAGCGTTCCGCGCCCGCGCGCTCGCCCGCGGCATCAGCGCTGCGACCTACGCGCGGGTGATGGGCGGACTGAAGCCCGATCTCACCGTATTCGCCCAGCAGAAGTCGCAGCCGGAATTCAACGAACAGCTCTGGCAATACATCAACCGCCGTGTCTCGGACTGGCGCATGACCTTCGGCAAGGAGCGCGCCAAGGAATATGTCGGCCTGTTCGATCGCATCGAGCGCGATTTCGGCGTGCATCGCGGGGTGATGCTCGGGCTGTGGGGCATTGAGTCCGCCTTCGGCGATCCGATCGTGCAGCAGAACCACATGCGTCCGGTCTTCCCTGCCCTCGCCGCCCTCGCCTGGGGCGAACCGCGACGGCGCGACTATTGGGAGCGCGAATTGCTTAACGCGCTCGTAGTCGTCGAGCGCGGCTGGAGCAATCCGCAGGAGATGCGCGGCTCGTGGGCCGGCGCGATGGGCCATACGCAATGGATGCCGGAAGTCTGGCTCAATGTTGGAATGGACTATGATGGCGATGGCCGTGTGTCGCCGTTCGGCAAGCCGGATGACGCTCTCGGTTCGTCGGCGCGTTATCTCGTGCAACGTGGAAAATACCGGCCCGGAGAATATTGGGGCTATGAAGTGCTGCTGCCGTCCGGGTTCAAAGGCGCGGGCAACAACTCTTATGCGTCATGGTCCGGGCTCGGCGTTCGGCGCGCCGACGGCCAGCCCTTCCCGCAGCCGAATGCGACCGCGCAATTGTGGATTCCCGTCGCGGGCGGACCATCGTTCCTGCTCGGACCGAATTTCAACGCCGTGAAGACCTACAATCCGTCGATGAACTACACGCTCGCCATCGTGCATCTGGGCGACCGTATCCTCGGCGCGGGTCCGTTCCGCCAGCCCTTCCCAGGCAGCGAACGCACGCCGACGCTCGCCGAGATTCAGGAAATCCAGCAGCGCCTCACCGCGCTCGGCTTCGACACTGGCGGCACCGACGGCCGGGTCGGGTTCGAAACGATGAAGTCGATCCGCAATTTCCAGATCAAGGCCGGAATGCAGCCCGCCGACGGTTATGCCGGGCTGAAACTGCTCGCACGGTTGCGCCAGGGCGCGTGACTTCACATCGGACCGGCAGGCGCGGCATCGAGAATGCGCATCTGCGCGCGCTCGGCACCCTGCCAGCGATCGATCGTCAGGCACCCCGCCACATGCATCTGCTGCCCCCGGCTCGCCAGGAGCGCCTTGCCGAGCGGCTTGTCCGCCGACCGGAATGAAATTGCGTTGAGCATCGCCCCATCGCCTGCGCGTAAGCGCACGCGCACATGTCCCTGCCCCACCGGATCGGCATACGCGACGGTGTGGCTCGGAATTGCGAAAATCGGTTCAGGATTGCCTGAGCCGTAGGGACCTGCGCGCGTCACGGTGTTGACGAGATCGGCATTCGCGCCCGCGGCACTGAGCGCGCCGTCGATCAGCATCGCGTCCTCCCGCCGCGCGGTCTCAACGGCGTCGGCCAGCGTCTGCTCCAGATACGCCCGGAAGGGTGCGAGTGCGTCCTTACGCAGCGTGACGCCGGCCGCCATCGCGTGGCCGCCGCCCTTCATGAGGAGACCTTCGGACACCGCCTGCCGCACCGCCTTGCCGAGATCGACGCCGGCAATCGAGCGCCCCGAGCCTGTACCGATCCCGTCGACGCTAATCGCGATGGCAAATGCCGGACGACCGAAGCGCTCCTTCAGGCGCGCCGCGATCAAGCCTACGATTCCGGGATGCCAGCCCGCGCCCGCGGTCACGACGACGGCGCCGTGCTCCTCGATCCCGAGGGCGGCTTGCGCTTCCGCCTCGGCCTGCGCCAACATTTCGATTTCCATCGCCTGACGTTCGCGATTGAGACGGTCGAGTTCGGCCGCGATGCGTCCGGCTTCCGTCGCGTCGGCCTCCATCAGCAGACGCGTGCCGAGATCGGCCCGCCCGATCCTCCCCCCGGCGTTGATGCGGGGCCCGAGGAGAAATCCGAGATGGTGCGCCTCCGGCGGGCCGTCGAGCCGTGCCACATCCATCAGCGCGGTCAGCCCGGCATTGTCGCGCCGGCGCATCGCAAGAAGTCCCTTCACGACGAACGCGCGATTGAGCCCGACCAGCGGCACGACGTCGGCGATCGTGCCGAGCGCAACCAGATCGAGATGCCCAAGAAGATCGGGCTCCTTGCGGTTCTCGGTCCAGAAGCCGCGGCGGCGCAATTCCCGGTTGATCGCCACGATCGACAGGAACACAAGCCCCACGGCGGCAAGATGTCCGAGCTTCGACAGATCGTCCAGCCGGTTCGGATTGACGAGCGCGAGGGCCTCGGGAAGATTTTCGTCGCATTGGTGGTGGTCGATCACGATCACCTCCATGCCGAGGCGCTTTGCTTCGGCCAGAGGCTCGATGCTGGTCGTGCCGCAATCGACGGTAATCAGAAGCGTGGCGCCGCGCTCGGCGAGCGCGCGCACGGCCTCGGTGTTCGGGCCGTAGCCTTCGAACAACCGGTCGGGGATGTGGATGAACGGATCGAGCCCGCAATGGCGCAGGAACAGCGCCAGCAGTGCCGACGAAGTCGCGCCATCGACGTCGTAATCGCCGAAGATCGCGACCTGCTCGTTGCGCTGGACGGCGTCAGCGATCCGCGCCGCCGCAGCACCCATCGCGGTGAGCGTATCCGGATCGGGCATCAGCCGCCGCACGGTCGGATCGAGAAATTCCTCGACCTGATCCGGCTCGACGCCGCGGCCCGCGAGAATGCGGGCGAGCACTTCCGTCGCCCCGCTGCGCTGCGCAATCGACAGCGCGCGCGCGGAGCCGCGTTCGTCCAGCCGGTCGCGCCAGGCGCGCCCGCAGACGGATTTCTCAACGCCGAGAAAGAGGCGGTTCAGCGCCCTCGGCGTATGGGCTTGGGCGAGCGCCATCGGCGAGCCTTGCGAATCGTGAGTAAGAGATCGGCAAAGTGTGAAGGAAAGAGCCGCGCCATGCCAGCGCGCCTCGCCCCCGGCGGTCAGATAGGAAGCGGGAGGACGTCCCGCGAGCCCTTCAATCGAGGTGGAATTTCTCGAACTGACGATGCTCGGCCACGATCCGGCGCACGGTGCCGGTGACCGAGCGCATCACCACCGTCTCGGTCTCGATCATGTCCTTGCCGAACTTCACCCCGGTCAGCATCGGGCCGGTGGTGACGCCGGTCGCCGCGAACAGGCAGTCGCCGCGCACCATGTCCTCGATTCCGTATTTCTTCTTCGGATCCTTGATGCCCATCTTGAGCGTGCGTTCGCGCAGGGCCTCGTTGTCGATGACGAGGCGGCATTGCATCTGCCCACCGATGCAGCGAAGCGCCGCGGCGGCCAGCACGCCCTCGGGCGCGCCGCCGATGCCGATATAGATGTCGATCCCGGTCTTCGGCTCGGCGCAATGGATCACGCCTGCGACGTCGCCGTCGCTGATCAGCGTCACGGCGGCGCCGGTCTTTCGGATGAGTTCGATCGCCTTGGCGTGGCGCGGACGGTCCAGCAGGATCGCGGTGATGTCGGACGGCTTCACGCCCTTGGCCTTGGCGAGGTTGACGATGTTTTCGTCCGCCGGCGCGTCGAGGTCGATCGTGCCTTTCGGGTAACCCGGTCCGATCGCGATCTTGTCCATATAGCAGTCCGGCGCGTGCAGAAGCGTGCCCGCATCCGCCATCGCGATTGTCGCGATCGCGCCCGGCATGTTCTTCGCGCAGAGCACGGTGCCTTCGAGCGGGTCGACCGCGATATCGACGCGCGCGCCATGCTTGTTGCCGACCTTCTCGCCGATGAACAGCATCGGCGCCTCGTCGATCTCACCCTCGCCGATCACCACCGTGCCGTCGATCGGAAGCTTGTTCAGTTCGCGGCGCATGGCGTCCACCGCCGCCTGATCGGACGCCTTGTCCTTGCCGTGCCCGCGCAGACGCGCCGCCGAAACCGCCGCGCGCTCGGTGACGCGCACGATCTCGATCGAGAGGACGCGCTCCAGGACTTGGTCCGACTGGACGGTGATCGATGACATCTGGCGGTCCCCCTCGTCAGGCTTTTTATCGTTCTATCGGTTTTTTTCGATCCGGATCAATTGCGGCTCGCCGGATATCACCTTGTCCCGCTTCACCGCGTCCATGGCCTGGCGGACGGCGTCTTCGGTCGTGGCATAGGTGATCAATATGACAGGCACAGGACCGGACGCCGATTTCGCGTCGCCGCCGCCTTGCGGACCGTGATGGCGCTGCACAATCGATTCCATCGAAATCTGCTGTTCCGCGAGCCGCGTCGCGATTGTCGCGGCGGTGCCGGGTTTATCCACCGCCATCAGCCGGATGTAATAACCGCCCTCATGCCGCTGCATCGGCGCCTTGCCCGCCGCGAGGAGTGCGGCACCCGGCCGCCCGAATGGCGGCATGCGCACGCCGCGCGCGATGTCGCCGATATCGGCGACAACGGCCGAGGCGGTCGCAGGCCCTCCCGCTCCCGGACCCACCAGCGTGAGCGGCGCGAACCCCTCGACGTCGATCGTGACCGCATTGGTCACGCCCATCACCTGCGCGATGGCTGATTCCCTGGGCACCATCGTCGGATGCACGCGCTGCTCGATGCCGCTCGGCGTGCGCACCGCCACGCCGAGAAGCTTGATCCGGTAGCCGAGTTCTTCCGCGGCCTGCAGGTCGGCCGGCGTGATCGAGGAGATGCCCTCGACATAAACCGCGTCGGCCTCAACCTTCGTGCCGAAGGCGAGGCTCGCCAGCAGCGCCAGCTTCTGCGCGGTGTCGTAGCCTTCCACATCGAAAGTCGGATCGGCTTCGGCGTAGCCCAGACGCTGCGCATCCTTCAGGCAATCGGCGAAGGAGAGCTTCTCCTGCTCCATCCTCGTCAGGATGTAGTTGCAGGTGCCGTTGAGGATCCCGTAGACGCGCGCGAACGAATTTCCCGCAAGTCCCTCGCGCAGCGTCTTCACGATCGGGATCGCGCCACCGACGGCGGCCTCGAAGTTCAGCGCGACATTATTCTGCTCTGCAATGGCAGCGAGCGCGACGCCGTGCTTTGCGAGTAACGCCTTGTTCGCGGTGACGACCGATTTGCCGGAACGCAGCGCCGTTTCGACCGCGGATTTCGCCGGATCGCCATCGCCCCCGATCAGCTCGACGAACACATCGATGGAGGGATCGGCGGCGAGTTCGGCCGGCGAATGGATCCAGCGCTGCGAACGGATATCGATGCCGCGGACCTTGCTGTGACTGCGTGCGCAGACCGCGACGACCTCGATCGGCCGCCCGCAACGCGCAGCGAGCGCATCGCGTTCGGACTCGATCAGGCGCATGACGGCTGCGCCGACGGTCCCCAATCCGGCGAGACCCACTTTCAGCGGCGCAACCATCGCAACGTCCGGAACAGGCGGCTTAACGCCGCGTGGCAAGAGGAACGACGTTGTGCAGCTTTTCCACGCCGGTTTCAAGGAAGCGGCGGATATTGCGCGCGGCCTGGCGGATCCGCTGCTCGTTCTCCACAAGCGCGATGCGTACGAAGCCCTCCCCATGCTCGCCGAAGCCGATGCCGGGCGAGACTGCGACGCTCGCGTGCTCGACCAAGAGCGTCGAGAACGCGATGCTGCCGACCGGCTTGAACGCTTCCGGCAGCGGCACCCAGGCGAACATCGAGGCGGACGGCGACGGCACCGGCCATCCCGCGCGCCCGAAGCTCTCGACCAGGGCATCGCGGCGACGGCGATAGGTTTCGCGCATGTCGCGGATGCATTCTTCCGGGCCGTTCAGGGCTGCGGTCGCGGCGACTTGGATCGGCGTGAACGCGCCGTAATCGAGATAGGATTTCACGCGCGCGAGCGCCGCGATGATGCGCTCGTTGCCGACCGCGAAGCCGATACGCCAGCCCGGCATCGAAAACGTCTTCGACATCGACGTGAATTCCACCGTCACGTCCATCGCGCCCGGCACCTGCAGCACGGACGGCGGCGGGTTGTCCTCGAAATAAACCTCCGAATAGGCGAGATCGGACAGGATGAAGATGTCGTGCTTCTTCGCGAAGGCAACAAGGTCTTTGTAGAAGTCGAGCTCGGCGACATACGCCGTCGGGTTTGCCGGATAGCACACCACCACCGCGATCGGTTTCGGAATCGAATGGACGAGTGCGCGCTCGAGCGCGACGAAGAATTCCGGCACCGGCTCGGAAGGGACCGAACGGATCACGCCGCCGGCCATCAGGAAGCCGAAGGCGTGGATCGGATAGCTCGGATTGGGAACGAGCACGACGTCGCCCGGCGCGGTGATGGCCTGCGCGACGTTGGCGAAACCCTCCTTCGAACCGAGCGTCGTGACCACCTGCGTATCCGGATTGAGCTTCACCCCGAAACGCCGCGCGTAATACGCCGCCTGAGCACGCCGCAGGCCCGGTATGCCCTTGGACGCCGAATAGCGGTCGGTCCTCGGCTTGCCGATAGTCTCCTTCAGTTTTTCCAGCACGTGAGCGGGCGCGGGCAGATCGGGATTGCCCATCCCGAGATCGACAATGTCGGCGCCGGCATTACGGGCGACCGCCTTGGCGCGGTTGACCTGCTCGAACACATACGGCGGCAAGCGCCGGATCCGGTGAAATTCTTCCATATCGCCAGGGCTCCTTCGGCCTGCTTTGGGATGCGCCAGCCGATGCGGCGCACGCTTTTATCACGGGTTCGGTTTCGCGCCAGCCGCGGGCGGGCTGGCTGACTTTTTTGCTTTCGGATTGAGCTTTTCCTGCCGGTCGCGCGCCGCCTTGAGGTCTTTTTCAAGTTTTTGCTGCTGGTCGTCGTCGAGCATCCGGACCGGCCGCGGCGGAGGCATTTCGTGGACGGCGGGGTAAGCCTGCACCTCGGCCGGACGTTCCGGAGCGCTGGCCGGGAGTCCCCCAACATTGGCCGGTAATGTGTCCCCGATATTGGTCGAGCAGGCGCTCAGGGCTGCGCCACAGAACAGCAGCGCGAGCGCGCGCGCACAGGGCCGAGGGATGCCCCTCAGCTTCCGTAGAATCGGCGCGTTCAATAAGGATCGCGACATCAGGTCTGGTCAGACGAGGAGCAATTGCCCGGCTATCGGGGTAATATGTCTAAAGGATGAAGTAACGGAAAGCGGTTAATGCCTTTTCTCGGTTGCTGCGGTGCGGCACCGATCACCCCGGCCTCGTCCTTGCAGGGCATCGGCAGTCGGCCCATGTGGGAAGCAGGCGGGCGAAACGCTATCGTGTGGGGCCAATGAACAAGATGCCGGACCAGCCGGTCGAGCCGGGAACGGGAGGAGCAGTCGACGTCGAGCTCTTCGCGCACAATCTCGCGCGCCTGGTCGAGGAAGGCGGCAAGGCACTCGCGGCCTATCTGAAGCCGCGCGAAACCGGCAGCAGCACGGGCGACAGCGTCTCGGACGAAGTCAACGACGCGGTGAAGACGCTCGGTCAGGTCGCCGAATATTGGCTGTCCGATCCGTCGCGCGCGATCCAGCTGCAGGCCAATCTCGGGCGCGCCTATCTCGATCTGTGGGGCGCCGCGGTCAAACGCATGGCCGGCGAGAAGACCGAGCCGGTCGCGGCGCCCGATCCGAAGGACCGCCGCTTCGCCGATCCCGAATGGTCGTCGAACCAATTCTTCGATTTCATGAAGCAGGCCTATCTCGTCTCGTCCCGCTGGGCCGATGAACTCGTCAAGGGCGCAAAAGATCTCGACCCGCACACCCGTCAGAAGGCGGAATTTTACGTGAAGCAGATCGCCAATGCGGTCTCGCCGTCGAATTTCGTCCTGACCAATCCGGAATTGCTGCGCGAGACGCTGTCCTCGAATGCGGAAAATCTCGTGCGCGGCATGCACATGCTCGCGGAGGACATCGACGAACAGGGCAACATCAATATCCGCCAGTCCGATCCCAAGCTGTTCGAAGTCGGGCGCAATCTCGCGACCACCCCCGGCAAAGTGATCTTCCAGAACGAGCTGATGCAGCTCATTCAATACGCGCCATCGACCAAGATGGTGGTCAAGACGCCGCTGTTGATCGTGCCGCCCTGGATCAACAAGTTCTATGTGCTCGACCTCACGCCGGAAAAATCCCTGATCAAATGGTGCGTCGATCAGGGCTTCACGGTCTTCGTGATTTCGTGGGTCAATCCCGACGAGCGGCTCGCGAAGAAGGATTTCGACGACTACATGCGCGATGGACCGCTCGCGGCGCTCGATGCCATCAAGACGTCGACCGGGGAAAGCAAGGTCCACGCGGTGGGCTATTGCGTCGGCGGCACGCTGCTTGCGATCACGCTCGCCTATATGGCGGCAAAGCGCGACGCGCGCATCGCCTCGGCAACCTTCTTCGCCACCCAGGTCGATTTCACCCACGCCGGAGATCTGAAGGTTTTCGTCGACGAGGAACAACTGGCCGCGCTCGAAAAGCGCATGGCCGAGCGCGGCTATCTCGAAGGCCGCAAGATGGCGAACGCCTTCAACATGCTGCGCTCGAACGACCTGATCTGGCCCTACGTCATCAACAATTACCTGCGCGGCAAGACCCCCTTCCCGTTCGATCTGCTGTACTGGAATTCGGATGCGACCCGCATGCCCGCCGCGAACCACTCGTTTTACCTTCGCAACTGCTACCTCGATAACAAGCTGACCAAAGGCGAAATGAAAATCGGCGGGGTGAAGCTCGATCTGAAAAAAGTGAAGGTGCCGGTCTACGATCTCGCCACCCGCGAGGATCATATCGCCCCAGCCAAATCCGTTTTGGTGGGCGCGCGCTTCTTCGGCGGGCCGGTGCGCTTCGTGCTGTCTGGCTCAGGCCACATCGCGGGTGTCGTCAATCCGGTAAGCAAGGCGAAGTATCAATACTGGACCGGCGCCAAACCTGCCGGCTCGGACGTGGAAAAATGGATCAAGAGCGCCACTGAGCACCCGGGCTCGTGGTGGCCCGACTGGCGCGACTGGCTGAAAGCATTCGGCGACGAGGAAGTGCCGGCGCGCGAGCCGGGCGGTGGTAAATTAAAGCCGATCGAGGACGCGCCGGGCAGCTATGTGCGGGTCAAGGCGTAGGACGCGACTTTTTTCTTCCTGCGGACTAGATTGAGCCGCATCGCATTGTGAAAAGGGACGAGCATGACACGCGAATTATTCTGGCTGACGCTGACCGTGATCCTCACCGGCGTGCTCTGGGTTCCCTACGTCCTCGACCGCTGCATGGTTCGCGGTTTGTGGGGGGCGATGGACAATCCCTCACCGCGCTCCACGCCGCAATCTCCCTGGGCGCAGCGGCTCTACTTCGCGCACACCAACGCCGTGGAAAATCTCGTCATCTTCGCGACGCTCGTGCTGATCCTCGACTCGATGGGCCGCTCGACCGAATCCACCGCGATCGCCTGCGCGGTCTATTTCTGGGCGCGGCTCGGCCACGCGATCGTCTACACGCTCGGCCTGCCGGTCGTGCGCACGCTGATTTGGGTTGTTGGCTTCCTCGCCCAGGTTGCCCTGGTGCTTGCAATCTTCGGCAAGCTCTGAACCCGGCGAGAGTGCTGCGAAGCCTCCCGTCCGGGCGGGAGGCTTCGTCTTTTCCAGGTCAGGGAAACAGCGCGACCTGATCGAGCGCAGTCGCCTCGGGAAAGCCGAGCATCAGGTTCATGTTCTGGATCGCCTGACCCGACGCGCCCTTCACCAGATTATCGAGCGTCGAGACGATGATCGCGCGGCCGGCCTTGCGGTCGCCGGTCACCCCGATAAAGGTCATGTTCGAGCCGCGCACATGCCTGCTTTGAGGCGTCTCGCCGAACGGCAGCACGTGCACGAAATGCTCCTTCGCGTAGAACTTTAAAAGCAATGCATGAAGCGCCTCAGGCGCCGTACCACCCTCTCCCCGCACGTAGATGGTGGACAGGATGCCCCGGTTCGCCGGCATCAAATGCGGCGTGAAGCTCACGATCACCTCCTGCCCGGCCGCGAGCGAGAATTCCTGATCGAGCTCGGCCATGTGGCGGTGATGGCCGACGCCGTACGCGTGGAAACCCTCAGACACCTCCGAGAACAGCATGTTCTCCTTGGCGGCGCGCCCTGCACCGGTCATTCCCGATTTGGCATCGATCACGATGCCGTCGGTCTCGATCGCCTTTGCCCGCAAGAGCGGGATCAGCGGAAGCTGCGCACAGGTCGTGTAGCAGCCGGGATTGGCGACGAGCTTCGCCGCCTTGATCTTGTCGCGGTAAATCTCGGTCAGCCCGTAGACGGCCTGCTTCTGCAGATCGACCGCCTGATGCGGGTGGCTGTACCATCTGGCGTAGGCGGCAAGATCGGTGA
This sequence comes from uncultured Hyphomicrobiales bacterium, assembly GCA_964584855.1. Lineage (GTDB taxonomy): Bacteria > Pseudomonadota > Alphaproteobacteria > Rhizobiales > Xanthobacteraceae > Pseudorhodoplanes. The sequence continues at coordinate 201,166 of CAZPBF010000035.1, read as the reverse complement.
GCCGGAAATCGGCCGACACGTCCACGACCTTCATCGACGATTTTTGCGAGAAGATCTTCTTGATGACCTCCTGCGTCGTGCCGTGCGGCAATGCGCAGAAGGCGAGATCGACACCGGCTTTCGACCAGTCGATTTCGTCGATGGAAATGAGTCTCGGCAGCGCGAAGGGCGAGAATTGCGGATAGACCGCGCGCATCTCCTGTCCCGCCCGCCGGTCGGCGGTCAGCAGGGATATTTCCACGTTCGGATGCCGCAGCAGCAACCGCACGAGTTCGGAGCCGGTATAGCCGGACGCGCCGAGGATCGCGATTTTCGTTTTCGTGGTCATTGCTCAGTTCCAGCGTTCAGGTCGTAGGACAATTGCGGTTTCGTGGTCATCATCCGTTGCGCGATCGCGACCGACGACGGATCGCCCTGCGCGTTCAGGGCGCGCGCCGTGCCGACATAATCGGCTTCCGGCTTATGCTGGTTGAGCTTGAAGCTACCCTCGATGCTTTCAATCTTCATTTCTATTCCGACGATCGCGTGCAGCAGCATGTCGAGCCGCTTCGGCGAAACCTTGCCGATCAGCCACGGCTTTTTCGGCAGCAGCCGCTCTTCGAATTTCGCCGACAGTTTCTCCAGGTGCGGGATCATGCCGTCCGGCGGAATGACCGATACCGGCCCCGACAGGTGGACCAGTTCATAAAGCCAGGTCGGCACCTGCTCGGCGCTTTCGTACCAGTCCGGCGAGACATAGGCATCGTGCCCCTGCACCGACAGGAGCCACGTGCCGCCAGCCTCCGCGAGCTTGGCGAGCCTGTTGCCGCGCGCAACGTGGAACTGCACCCGCACTGGATTGTCCGGCGGATCGAGCAGGAACGGCACGGTCGAGCCGACCGGGCGCCCCTCATCCATCCCGACGACGAGGCCAAATCCGCGCGCGTCCGCAAACGCAATGCTCGCGGACTTGTCGATGCGGAAGGCAGGCTGGGCGTACATGTCGATGCTCCGGTGCGAAGGCCGCCGGAGAATACGCTATCGCGGGCTTTGAAAGAAAACGTGCCGCGGAAGCATCTCCGGCGGCACGAGGAAGATCACGCGCGAATGCGCGCTCGTGCCGCGCCGGTACGGCGGCGGCGAGCAGCAGTCAGAATGGTGGCATCGGCGATCATGGGGCGGCGCTATACAGGCCGCGCGGCCGCCTCGTCAAGTTCGCTTTCAGGGCAACGTCAGGAATTCGATCCAGTTCGGGTTCTTCCCGACCGGATAGCGCTTCAGCGTGGTCAGGGCTCCGCTCACGGGGTCAATCGCGTACGCAGTGAGGCTGTGCGATTTCTGCCCGACGGCGAGCAGAAAGCTCCCGGACGGATCGATGTTGAAGCCGCGCGGCTGTGTCTCGGTCGGATAATTGCCGACCGGCGAAAGCCTGCCGTCCTTCCCGACGCTGAAAGCGGCCAGCGTGTCCGAGCCGCGCTCGGAGGCGTAGAGAAATTTTCCGCCCGGCGTGAGGTGGATGTCGGCGGCCGCCGGCGTCCCGGAAAATCCTTTTGGAAGGGCCGAGACGATCTGCGTCTCCTTCACCAGCGTGCCTTTCGCGGCGTCGAACGGGAAGACGTAGATCGAGCCATCGAGTTCGTTCAGCAGGTAAGCGAAGGCCTCATCCTCGGAGAAGATAATGTGGCGCGGGCCAGCCTTCGCGCGGACCGCCCTCTCGTAGGGCTCGTTCGGCGTGAGTGTCCCCGTGGCGGCATCGAACTTCTGCTGATGCACGCAATCGCCGCCGAGGCTCGTGTGCAGCACGTGACGGTTCGAGCGCGTGGGGATGATGCAATGGGCGCTCGGCCTGGTCGTGACCACCTGATGCGCTGGCCCGACAATCCCGCCTTCGAGGATCGGGCTGACCATGACCTTGTTGCCCTGATAGGACGCCCCGAACAGGAAGCGTCCGGTGCGGTCGACGCTCAGATACGCCATCTGGTCCGGCAGCGGCCCGCTTCCGATAAAGTTCGGGATGCCTGTCGCAGGGTCGACGTGGAACGTCACGACTGAAAAGGGCTCGTTGCGCAAGCCGACGAACAGAAAGCGCCGGTCCGGACTGAACGCCATCGGCGTCGAGGAGCCGGGCTGCGAGGGTCCCGGGATTGGTACGGTCTTGAAAGGGATCAGTTCGCCGTCCTCGCGCAGACGCAGGATGCTGATGTCCTGGCTTTCGGCGTTGCCGACATAGACGATCGTTTCAGGCATCGGCGCTCAGGTGAACCATTTCAGGATGCCGACGCCGAAATCGCCGAACACGAGGAGCACATAGGCCCACACGAAGGCCGAGGCGAAGTTGGCCGCCTGGAAAAGCCAATATTGCATCTCGACGATTCCCGCGATCAGCGGAACGGACGCACGAAGCGGTCCGAAGAAGCGCCCGATGAAAATTCCCAGCACGCCCCACCTGTCCATGAAGGCGTGGCCGCGCGGCAGCAACTCGGGATGGTTCGACAGCGGCCACCAGTGAGCGATCCGTTCTTTGAAGTGGTAGCCGAGCGAATACGAAATCCAGTCGCCCAGCGCGGCTCCGACGGCACCCGCCACCAGCACCGGAATGAACGGTATTTTTGACGCCGCGATCAGCCCGCCGATCAGGATCAGGGCGGTCCATGCCGGAACGAGCAGGGAAAAGAACGCGATCGATTCCAGGAAGGCCAGAACGAAGATGACCGGCGCGGCCCAGGAATGGTGCGTGCGCACGAAATCGACGGTCAACTGCACGTAGTCGCTGAACATGAGGAGTCTCGTAAGGCGGGGCGCAACCGTTTAGCTGTGGGAACCGGTTTGCACCAGCCCTGCCGGCGTCGCATTCATGGTTTGGCCACGAGCGTGGCATAGTGGGATCACTCGATTCGCCCGGAAAATACGAAGAAACGCATGGCCAAGGCAAAACGCAAACCCGCCCGGCCCGCGCCGAAAAAGGCAGCGGCCGAAAAGAAGGCCCAGACGAGCGCCGACCTGTTCGACCTTCCCGCGGCCCGCGCCAAGGGCGGCAAGGCAGCTCTGCGAGCGCGCGCGGCAGGATCGGAGTCCGGCTACACTGCCCACGACATCGAGGTGCTCGAAGGCCTCGAGCCGGTCCGCCGGCGCCCCGGCATGTATATCGGCGGCACCGACGAGAAGGCGCTGCATCACCTGTTCGCCGAAGTGATCGACAATGCGATGGACGAGGCGCTGGCGGGCCATGCGACCTTCATCGATGTCAATGTCGGCGCGGACGGCTACGTGACCGTGACCGATAACGGGCGCGGCATCCCGATCGATCCGCATCCGAAATTCCCGAAGAAATCCGCGCTCGAAGTCATCATGACGACGCTGCACGCGGGCGGAAAGTTCGATTCAAAAGTGTACGAGACCTCGGGCGGACTGCATGGCGTGGGCGTCTCGGTCGCCAACGCGCTCTCCGAACGCATGGAAGTCGAGGTTGCGCGCGGCCAGCAGCTTTACCGGCAGGTCTTTCAGCGCGGCAAACCGAAGTCGGGACTGGAGAAACTCGGCCGTGCGCCGAACAAGCGCGGGACCACAGTGCGCTTCAAGCCGGACGCACAGATTTTCGGCGACAAGGCCGGATGGGATCCGACGCGCCTGTTCCGCATGACGCGCGCCAAGGCGTATCTGTTCGGCGGCGTCGAAGTCCGCTGGACCTGCGACAAAGACTTGCTCAAGGGAATCGAAGATGTTCCGGAAAAGGCGACGCTGCATTTTCCGGGAGGGCTGAAGGATTACCTCGTCGCGACGATCGGCAAGGCCGCACTTGTCCACCCAGACGTGTTTGCCGGCCGCTCGGAAAAGAAGGGCGGTCACGGCTCCGCCGAATGGGCGATCGCCTTTACCGCCGACACCGACGGGTTCACCTCGTCCTACTGCAACACCATCCCGACGCCGGACGGCGGCACGCACGAGAACGGCATGCGCGCGGCCCTGTTCAAGGGATTGCGCGACCACGCCGCCCGCGTCGGGCAGGAAAAGCGCGCGGCCATCATCACCAGCGACGACGTGATGACCGGCACCGCCTGCATGATCTCGGTGTTCATCCGCGAGCCGGAATTCCAGGGCCAGACCAAGGACCGGCTCGCGACGGCGGAGGCTGCGCGTATCGTCGAGCAGGCGATGCGCGATCCCTTCGACCACTGGCTCGCGGGCAATCCGCTGCAGGCGAACAAGCTCCTCGATTTCGTCGTCGAGCGTGCCGAGGAGCGCATCCGCCGCCGCCAGGAGAAGGACGTCGCCCGCAAGAGCGCGGTGAAGAAGCTCCGCCTCCCCGGCAAGCTCGCCGATTGCACCAACAGCGCCGCGCAGGGTTCGGAAATCTTCATTGTCGAGGGCGACAGCGCCGGCGGCTCAGCCAAGCAGGCGCGCGACCGCGCGACGCAGGCGGTGCTGCCGCTTCGTGGCAAGATCCTCAACGTCGCCTCCGCCGGCAAGGACAAGCTCGCGCAGAACCAGCAGCTGGCCGATCTCATTCAGGCGCTCGGCCCTGGCACCGGAACGCATTATCGCGAAACGGATTTGCGGTACGACAAGGTCATCATCATGACCGACGCCGACGTCGACGGCGCGCATATCGCCTCGCTGCTCATCACTTTCTTCTACCGGCAGATGCCGAAGCTGATCGAGGACGGACATCTCTATCTCGCGGTGCCGCCGCTCTACCGTCTCACCCACAATGGCAAGACGATCTACGCGCAGAACGACAAGCACAAGGACATCCTGCTGAAGAAGGAATTCCACGCCAACGCCAAGGTCGATATCGGCCGCTTCAAGGGGCTCGGCGAGATGATGGCGGCGCAGCTCAAGGAGACGACGATGGACCCGAGGAAGCGCACGCTCCTGCGGGTCATGCTGATCGACAAGGACAGAACCAAGACCGCAAAATCGGTCGATCAGCTGATGGGCACAAAGCCGGAGGCACGCTTTGCTTTCATCTCCGAGCGCGCGGAATTTGCCAGCGACGAACTGCTGGACGTGTGACGGGTCCGCATGCGCAAGGAAAAAGGCCGCCATCGATGGCGGCCTTTTCGATTCCTGTCGTCTTGATTTTACGCCGCCGCCATCGGCAGCCCGGCGTAATTCTCCGCGAGCGACGTCATCGCGGCTTCCGAGGAGGTGACGTAATCGAGCTCCGCCATCTGCCGGCGCATGTCGAAGTCGCGCGCGGCGCTGTAGCGGTGCAACATCTGCGTCATCCACCACGAGAAGCGCTGCGCCTTCCATACCCGGCGCAGGCAGGTCTTCGAATAGCTCTCGAGCAGTTCGTCGCTGCCACCGAGGAAATGCTCGGTCAGCGCGCGCGACAGGAACACGACGTCGGCCAGCGCCAGATTCATGCCCTTGGCCCCGGTCGGCGGAACGATGTGCGCGGCGTCGCCTGCTAAAAACAGCCGCCCCTGCCGCATCGGCTCGCAGACAAAGCTGCGCATCGCCGTCACGCCCTTCTCAAAAATGCGTCCGGGCTTGAGCTGCGACGCAGCCTTCCCGCCGAGCCGCCGGGCGAGTTCGTCCCAGATTCGGGCGTCCGACCATTTCTCCGCGTCCTCGTCCGGCGCGCATTGCAGGTAGTAGCGCACGACGGTTGGCGAGCGCATCGAGAACAGCGCAAAGCCTCGCTCGTGCCATGCGTAGATAAGTTCGTCGGCGACGGGCGGGGCTTCAGCCAGGATTCCAAGCCAGCCGAACGGATATTCGCGCTCGTAATGCGCCGAGATCCCGCCGATCGCGGGGCGCGCGATGCCGTGGAAGCCATCGCACCCCGCGATGAAATCGCATTCGACGGCGTGTTGCTTGCCTTCCTTGGTGAAATGGATCGTCGGCTTGCTGCTGTCGATATCCGCGAGCGTCATCGCTTGGGCTTCGAAATGAAGCTGTCCGTCGTCGGCCAGGCGCCGTGCGATCAGGTCTTTCACGATCTCCTGCTGGCCGTAGATCGCGACCCCGCGGCCGCTGTGCTTGCGCAGGTCGACGTGATGCAGCGCGTCATCGAATGAGAAATAAATTCCGTCGTGGAACATGGCTTCGCGCTTCATGCGCTCGCCGATGCCCGTCTCGTTCAACAGGTCGACCACCCATTGCTCGATCAGGCCTGCGCGGATGCGCGCCTCGCAATAGGCGCGGCTGCGCGCCTCGACCACCACCGTTTCGATGCCGACACGGTGCAGCAGATGCGAGAGCATCAGCCCCGCCGGACCCGCACCGACGATTCCTACTTGCGTGCGCATTCCGCACTTCCTCCCGGACGATTCTTGTTCCTGGAAGGCAGTAAGGCGTCGGACCGGGTCAGGCGTCAACAGCCTTGAGCGCGAAATCGAGGTCAGCAATCAGGTCGTCGCATTCCTCGACGCCGACCGATAATCGCACAAGCTGATCGGAGATGCCGAGCGTGTCGCGCACGTCCTCGGGCACCGAGCCATGGGTCATCAGCGCGGGATGCTCGATCAGGCTTTCCACGCCGCCGAGGCTTTCGGCGAGAGCGAACAATTCGCAACGTTCAAGAAAGCGTCGCGCGTCGTCGAGCGTTCCCTTCAGTTCGAGCGAGATCATCCCGCCGAAAGCGCGCATCTGCTTCTTGGCCAGCGCGTGCTGGGGATGGCTTGGCAGGCCCGGGTAGAACACGCGCTTCACCTTCGGGTGCTTTTCGAGCCATTCGGCGATGCGCAGCGCCGAAGCACAATGCCGCTCCATGCGCAGCGCCAGCGTCTTGACCCCGCGCAGCGCGAGGAAGGAATCGAACGGCCCCTGCACCGCCCCGACCGCATTGTGCAGATAGGCGATCTTTTCCCGTAGTGCTGCGTCGTCGCGCACCACCGCGACCCCGCCCACGATATCGGAATGTCCGTTGATGTATTTCGTGGTGGAATGCATCACGATATCGAAGCCGAACTCGAGCGGCCGCTGGATATAGGGGCTCGCGAACGTGTTGTCGGCGGCACACACGATGCCGCGTGCCTTCGCGATCCCGGCGACGCGCTGCAGGTCGATCAGCTTGAGCAGCGGATTGGTCGGCGTCTCGATCCAGATCAGCTTCGTGTTCGGCCGGATCGCACCTTCGAGCGCGCCGGCATCGGTCAGGTCGACGTAAGTTGCGGACAACCCGGCCGACGATTTGCGCACGCGCTCGAACAGGCGCCGCGTGCCGCCGTAAAGGTCGTCGGCTGCGACCACATGCGCGCCCTGCTCCAACGAATCCAAGATGGTTGCGATCGCCGAAAGCCCGGACGCGAACGCGTAGCCCTGTGCGCCGCCTTCGAGGTCCGCGATGCAGCGCTCGAACGCCATGCGGGTCGGATTCTGCGAGCGCGAATATTCGTAGCCTTTGTGCACGCCGGGAGAATCCTGCACGTAGGTCGAGGTCGCGTAGATCGGCATCATCACCGCGCCGGTGGTCGGATCCGGCGACTGGCCGGCGTGGATGCAGCGGGTCGCGAAGCCCGCGCGATTGGTTTTGGTCATTGCAATGCAATCCGGAAATGGTTGATCAGGTCGATGCGCGTCACGAGGCCGAGGAAGCGATCGCGGTCCATCACGATCGCGACATAGTCCTTGTGAAAGAATGGCACGAGATCGGTGATCGGGGCGTCCGCGTCGATGGTTTCCAGCCGCTCGGTCATCACATCGCTCACCGGCCGGTCGAAGGCTCGCCCGCGGTCCTCCGATGCGACCAGTGCGGCCAGCACATCGCTCTCGTCGACCAGCCCCAGGAGCTTCTCGCCCTGCATCACCGGAAGCTGCGAGATGTCGGCCGCCCGCATGCGCGCAAACACGGTACGCAGATTATCTTCCGGCCGCACGATCACCGCGGAACCCTCGCGGATCGGGTTGATGACGAGGTCGCGCACCGTACCGGTATTCTGACGCGTCCAGCCTTCCTGCGCGAGATAAGCATCGCTGAATACCTTGGAGAGATATTTCGCGCCGGAGTCGCAGACCAGACTGACGACCCGCTTCGGCTCCGTCTGCGCGCGGCAGAAACGCAGCGCCGCAGCAAGGAGCGTGCCCGAGGATGACCCGGCGAGGATGCCCTCCTCGCGCAGCAGGTCGCGCGATGCGTTGAAGCTGTCCTGGTCCGAGATCGAAAAGGCATTGCGCACGAGCGACAGATCCGCATTCGGTGGCACGAAATCCTCACCGATCCCCTCGACCGCCCAGCTTCCCGCCTCCGTCATCTTGCCGGTCTTGATCAGCGGCGCGAGCACCGAGCCTACCGGATCGGCGAGAATCATCTGCGTCTTCGGCGAATTCTTCTTCATGAAGCGCCCGACGCCGGTGAGAGTGCCGCCCGATCCGACGCCGACGACGATCGCATCGACGTCGCTATTCATCTGAAGAAGCAGTTCCGGTCCGGTCGTCGCCTCGTGCGCGGCCGGATTCGCCGGGTTTTCGAACTGATTGATATAGATCGCACCCGCAGTCTTCTGCGTGATGGTCTCGGCGAGATCCTGATAATAATCGGCGTGCCCCTTGCCGACATCGGAGCGCGTCAGCACGACTTCGGCGCCCATCGCGCGCGCATGCACGACCTTCTCGCGCGACATCTTGTCCGGCACGACCAGGATCGTGCGATAGCCCTTCTGCGCGCCGACGAAAGCGAGTCCCAATCCGGTATTGCCGGCCGTCGCCTCGACAATCGTGCCGCCGGATTTCAGCCGGCCGTCGCGCTCTGCCGCTTCGATCATCGCGCGCGCCGGCCGGTCCTTGATGGAACCGGACGGGTTGGCGCTTTCCAGTTTCAGAAAAAGTTCGCACGGCCCGGTGCCGAGGCGCTTCACCGCGACGAGCGGCGTTCCGCCGATGAGATCGAGGATGGTGGTCATGGGGGTCCATACCACGCGGCACGCGGTTGCAAACAAGACGGCGATGAAAAGAACGAATTTTCCAGCCCGCCGTTCCGCGAGGGAAATTTATCGTCGCTCCGGGCGCCCGGTCATTGCATCCATTCCACGAGCACTCTGGTCACGGCTTCGGGACGCTCGATGGTCGACAAGTGTCCGCAATCCGGGACAACGACGAGCCGGCTTCCGGGAACGAGACTTGCAATCTCTTCCGCCACCTTGGGCGGCGTCAGCACATCGCCATCTCCGACCAGAACCAGCGTCGGGCATTTGATCTTGGGCAGGTCGGGGCGCGAATCCGGACGTCCCATGATCGCACGCTGCTGCCGGACAAATGCGTCGGGCCCGGTTTCATCGGCCATCGCCCGCACCGTTTTCTTCAGCGCCTCGTCGTTCATCCGGTTCTTGTGAATGAACAGAGGCAACAGCGCGTCGATCACCTCGCCGAGCTTGCCGGATTGCGCGAGCGCAATCTGGGCATTGCGTCGCTCGGACTGTTCCGGGGTGTCGGCGCGCGCCGCCGTATCGAGGAGCGCGAGCTTTGCCACCCGTTCCGGCGCCGCACGCAAGATCGCATAGGCGATGTAGCCGCCCATCGAGAGACCCGCGAGTGCAAAGCGCGGCGGCGCACTGTTCAGAATGCGCGCCGCGATCCCGTCGAGCGTTTCGTCCTGCCGGTGATCGACGACAGTGACCGCTCCGAATGACCAGAGGGTGGGAATCTGCGGAGCGTACAGGCGCGCCGAGCACAGCAGGCCAGGCACGAGGATCGTAGGCAGTGACTCAGTCATCATTCCGTCACCCGTTTGAAGCCGAAAAGTTAAGGTATTTATTTAACTTAGCCCCCGTCAAAGCATTGACTTTCGGGCATCCGACCCTATGTTCCGCCACAACGGTCCGACGACTGAAAGATTCGAGACCGCCCTCCCGCGCAACACAAGTCGTTGTTTGACCATCCGGCGCGGCGTCAAGCCGGGCGGTCATGCATAGAGGTTTTATGGGCTTTTCCCAACTGGGCCTGTCCGACAAGGTCCGCGCCGCGGTCGCCGCGGCAGGTTATTCGACCCCGACCCCAATCCAGCAGCAAGCCATTCCCCACGTCCTCGCCCGGCGAGACGTCCTGGGCATCGCGCAGACCGGAACCGGCAAGACTGCGGCATTCACATTGCCGATGATCACGATGCTGGAAAACGGCCGCGCCCGCGCGCGCATGCCGCGCACGCTGATCCTCGAACCGACACGCGAACTCGCGGCACAGGTGCAGGAAAGTTTCGAAAAATACGGCGCCGGCCAGAAGCTGAACATGGCGCTGATCATCGGCGGCGTGTCCTTCGACGATCAGGACGCCAAACTGACGCGCGGCGTCGACGTGCTGATCGCGACCCCGGGGCGCCTGCTCGATCACTTCGAGCGCGGGCGCCTCTTGCTGTCGGGCGTCGAACTTCTGGTCATCGACGAAGCCGACCGCATGCTCGACATGGGTTTCATCCCCGACATCGAGCGCATCTGCAAACTCGTTCCTTTCACGCGGCAGACATTGTTCTTCACCGCGACCATGCCGCCGGAAATCCGCCGCATCACCGAGCAGTTCCTGCACAATCCGGTACGCGTCGAGGTTTCCAAGCCCGCAAGCACTGTTTCAGCCACGACGCAGCTTCTGGTGAAAACCGGTCGCGAGCCGGAGGACAAGCGCGAGGTCCTGCGCGGCCTGATCCGTTCGGCCGAAGGCCTGAAGAACGCCATCATATTCTGCAACCGCAAGCGCGAAGTCGCGGTGCTGCATCGCTCGCTGCAGAAGCACGGCTTCAACGCCGTCGCGCTGCACGGCGACATGGATCAGTCCGCGCGCACCGCCGCGCTCGACCGCTTCCGCAAGGGCGATGCAACCATCCTCGTCGCGTCCGATGTCGCGGCGCGCGGTCTCGACATTCCCGACGTCAGCCACGTTTTCAATTTCGACGTGCCGCATCACGCCGACGACTACGTCCACCGGATCGGGCGCACCGGCAGGGCCGGGCGCTCGGGCGCAGCTTTCACGCTGGTCGGATCATCGGTCGACCAGAAGGCGGTGGGCGCGATCGAGAAGCTGACCGGCCAGACCATTCCTTATGTCGATGGGCCCGCGCGGGCAGCAGCCCCCGCGCCGTCGGAGGATGTCAGCGAGCGGCCGCGCAGCGAACGAAACAGGCCGCGCCGCGGCGAACGGAAGCAACGGGACGCAGCACCTGTCGCGCGCATCGAAGAGGCGCGCCGAAAGCCCCACGCGCACAAGCCCGCCGAGGCCGACGACAGCGAACACGATACGAGCCACCTGCCCGCCTTCCTTCTTCGCCCGGTGCGCGTAAAGGCGTGACCCTTCGTCTTTGGCGGTAAGTCGGTGGGCAAGTCGCCCGAACTCCGCTGTGAATTCGCCGCCGGTAGGCATTTACTCCGCGTTCACCAGTGTGAATTAGGTTGTGTGTGAATCTACGCACCGCCACGCGGAGCCACCCGGGGCGGTGCTGTCACGTTGACCACATTCGGGGGGCCCGTGAATGACTGCGTCCGGCGACGATCACGAACGCACCATGGCGTTCGCGGAGATCGCTCTTGGCCAGATCCGGGCGCTGCGCCAGCCGGCCACGCCGCGGAATTACGAGGTCTGGTACACCTACGCGACGGGCTATAATCCTTCGCTCAACGAGACCATCAACGAGACGTTGACGCGCAACGGCTCGCTTACTCCCGCCGACATCGAACAGATCTACGAGTCCTACCTGTCTCCGACGCGCCTCTCCGAGCGCATCGACAAGGTCGGTTCGCGCGTCATGGACGAGATCGAGCAGGTCATGGCGATGGTCGATGCCGCCGTCGGCTCGGCCTCGAATTACAGCGAGAGCCTCGCCGGCGTCAGCCAGAAGCTCGGCAACGCGCCCGATCGCGACAGCCTGCGCGGCATTGTCGAAAGCCTGGTCCAGACCGCCAAGGATATGGAGGTCGTCAACCAGAAGCTCGAAGCGCGGCTCACCGAGTCGAAGCAGGAGATCAACACGCTCCAGGAGAACCTGGAGGTCGTTCGGACCGAAAGCCTGACCGATCCGCTGACGTCCCTCGCCAACCGCAAATACTTCGATCAGGCGCTTGGCAAGGCGATCGCGGATGCGGGCGCGAAAAACGAGGCGCTGTCGCTCCTGATGACCGACATCGATCACTTCAAGTCGTTCAACGACACGTTCGGCCATCTCACCGGCGATCAGGTGCTGCGCCTCGTCGCGCTATCGGTGAAGCAGAACGTCAAGGGCCAGGACATCGCGGCGCGCTACGGCGGCGAGGAATTTGCAGTCGTCCTGCCGAACACGGTGCTCCGCTCCGGCGTCACCGTCGCCGACCATATCCGGCGCGCGGTGATGACCAAGGAATTGATGAAGCGCTCGACCGGCGAACATCTCGGCCGCGTCACCATCTCGATCGGCGTTGCGACCCTGCGCGCCGGCGACACGCCGCAGACCCTGATCGGCCGCGCCGATGCCTGCCTCTATGCGGCGAAACGCAACGGACGCAACCGCGTCATCAGCGAAACCGATCCGGAAGTCAGCCCGGTCGCGCAGACGCAGGTCGCCTAGTCCGCTCCTCTCAGAACGTCCAGGTCGCAAACAGGTATCCGACCAGCGCCTGCCCGCTTGTGCCCTGAAGGATTCCCAGCGTCCCATTCGGCGCGAGCCGGATGTCGAGATAACCCAGTTCGCCGCCCACCTTGAAGTCCTCGACCGGCTCCCAGATCAGATTGGCGCCATAGCGCACGACGTCGATCCGCGGCGACGCGAGCGGCAGCAGGATGTCGAGTTGCAGCCGGCTCGCGAAAAGATTGGTTTCCCAGCTTTTCGACCAGACGTGATGGTACGAGGCGAGCGCACTCCAGCCGCGCGTCTCTGCCGAGGCCGGCGCAAGCGAAGCAAGCGTCGACAGATCGGCCTTGGTGCCGAGATAGGGCGAGGCATTGACCGCATAGCTTGCCTGCACCGTCAATTCGTCGTCCTCATGAATTTTGGGCAGCGGCAGGGTCATCCCGGCGGTCGTCGCCCATCCGGTTGTGCTCGCACTCTTCGACAGCCCGATCAGCGCGAGGATCGGATTGTCGCCCCCGCGCTTGAGCTCGTGCAGCATGCCGGACAGATGCAGCGTAACGGCGTCGCTGTCATACAGCGCCCGGGCGCTGACCACGGGGTCAGCGAAGGTGATCGGCACGAAGCGCGTATCGATCCCGCTACTTGACGGCAGGCCGGTCTCTGCGGCGACAGCGAGCTTGAAATCCTTGGTCACCTTGGCTTCGAGCGAGGCGCGCCCCACGGTACGGTTCGTCGCATTGGTGGCGAACTTGAAATCCTCATCGCTCCAGAAATTCATCAGGCTGTCGGTATAGCCGGCGGTCAGGCCGGCCCATGAGACATAGGCCTCGTTCAGATTGACGACGCCGCCATCGGGATCGTCGCTCGCGCGCTGCGCCTTCACTTCGAGCGCGGCTTCGAACTGACCCGCCTCCGTCTTGCGCTTGAGTTCCGAGCGCAGCGTAAGGTCGCCGGACATCACGGCCGACTGCGTGTCCGGCAGGTTGCCGTGCCGGGTGAAGATGGCGGGCACCGAGCCGTGGCGTTGCAGAATTTTCTGACCGACGATGTTCAGTTCGCCCGATTGCTCGATGCAGGTGCCATCGAGGACGAATTGCTTTCCGGGCATGGGAGCACGCGCGGGCGCCTTGTCGTCATCGTCATCATCATCGTCGTCATCGTCATCGTCGTCGGATTTGCAGAGCTGACCTGCCTTGGCCGATTTCTTCGCCTTGGCCTCGGCCGAAGACGCAAATCCGGCCGCGCCGACAGAGCCGATCACGAGGCAAAGAATAGTGATCGCGATGCCGTGCATGAGCACGGCCGCCGACGATTCGCGAGCCCTCCCCAACGCCATCTCCCCTCCGCCCGGCATTTGGAGCGGGCAGAAGCGAGGGCGTCAAGACGAGGAAAACGCAATCAGTGGGTATGCGCCGCTTCGCCGCCAGCGGGTGTCAGCTGCACGGATTCCCCGCAGCCGCAGGCCGACGTCTGGTTCGGATTGTTGAAGACGAACTGCGCGGAGAGCTTGTCGACCTTGTAGTCCATCTGCGTGCCGAGCAGGAAAAGCACGGCCTTGGGATCGACCAGGATCGTCACGCCCTTGTCTTCGACAATCTCGTCGGTCGGCTTCGCGGTTTCGGCATATTCCATCGTGTAGGCCATGCCGGCGCAGCCGCCATTCTTCACCCCGACCCGCAGGCCCGCATACGGCTTTTCGGATTTTGACATGATGTCCCTGATCCGCGCCGCAGCGGCTTCGGTCAGCGTCATCACCTGGGGTCGTGCCATCGTCGAATCTCCCGCTCCCTTATGTGGAGCGTCTCACAGCCCTTCGCAACTCACCACATGTTGAGGACGACACGCGCCTCGTCGGTCATGCGGCTCGGATCCCAGGGCGGATCCCACACGATATTGACCTTGACCTGACCGAGCCCCGGCACGCTCGACACCGCGTTTTCCACCATCACCGGCAATTCGGCGGCCGACGGGCAGTTCGGCGTGGTCAGTGTCATATCGACGTTGACATTGCGGTCGTCCTTGAGGTCGACCTTGTAGATCAGGCCAAGCTCGTAGATGTCCGCCGGAATTTCCGGGTCGTACACGGTCTTCAGCGCGGCGATGATCTCGTCGGTCAGGCGCGCGACTTCCTCCGCGGGCAGCGCCGAACCCTGAGCTGTCGTCACAGGCGCTCCGGCCGGGGCCTTGTCGCTGGCCTCGACCGCAGGAGCGGTCATCTCTTTGGCGTCTTCGGTCATGCGAAGATATCCTGAGCCTTGATCAGAGCGCGGGCAAGGCTATCGACCTCATCGCGCGTATTGTAAAGGCCGAACGAGGCGCGGCAGGTCGCCGTGACGCCGTAGCGTGCGAGCAGCGGCATGGCGCAATGGGTGCCCGCGCGAACCGCGATCCCGGACCGGTCGATCACGGTCGCGACATCGTGCGGATGCGCATTCTTCAGTTCGAACGACACGATCCCAGCCTTGTGCCTCGCCTTTCCGATGATGCGCAGCGAGTTGATCTCACCGAGCCGCTCGTGGGCGTATTTCGTCAGCGCGGTCTCGTGCTCCATGATGCGCGTCTTGCCGATGGAATTGACGTAGTCGATCGCCGCACCGAGACCGATCGCCTGCACGATCGCCGGCGTTCCGGCCTCGAACCGGTGCGGTGGCTCGCCATAGGTCACGCGATCCTGAAACACCTCGCGGATCATCTCGCCGCCGCCGTTGAAGGGCGGCATGTTCGCGAGCAGGTCGTACTTGCCCCACAGCGCTCCGATGCCGGACGGGCCGTAAAGCTTGTGGCCGGTGAAGACATAGAAATCGCAGCCGATGTCCTGCACGTCGACCGGCAAATGCACCGCGGCCTGGCTGCCGTCGACCAGGACCGTAATGCCGCGCGCCTTGGCCATTGCAACCACGTCCTTGATCGGAACGATGGTGCCGAGCGCATTCGACATGTGGGTCATGGCGACGAGCTTGGTCTTTGGCGTCAAAAGCTTCTCGAATTCATCGAGCAGGAAATTGCCGTCCTCGTCGACCGGCGCCCATTTGATGACGGCGCCCTGCCGCTCGCGCAGGAAGTGCCACGGCACGATGTTGGAATGGTGCTCCATGATCGAGAGCACGATCTCGTCGCCGGCCTTGATGTTGTCGCGCCCCCACGAATAGGCGACGAGGTTGATCGCCTCGGTCGCGTTACGCGTGAAGATCACCTCTTCCTTGCGCGGGGCATTCAGGAAGGTCGCGACCCTTTCGCGCGCGCCCTCGTAGCCCTCGGTCGCGGCATTGGCGAGATAATGCAGGCCGCGATGCACGTTGGAATATTCTTCGGTGTAAGCTTTGTGGATGCGGTCGAGCACGGCCTTCGGCTTCTGCGCCGACGCCGCGTTGTCGAGATAAACGAGCGGCTTGCCATAGACCTTCATCGACAGCGCGGGGAAATCCTCGCGGATACGGGCGACGTCATAACTGCCGTTCGCCGGGGTCAGCATGGTCAGACCCGCGCCGCGAGCCAATCGCGCGTGCGCTCCATCAGCACGTCGCGAATGCTCTCATGGACGATGCCCTCGACCGCCTCGCCGATGAACGCCTGGATCATCAGCGCCTCGGCTTCCTTCTGCGGGATGCCGCGCGCCTTCAGGTAGAACAGCAATTCCTCATCCAGCGCGCCCGCCGTCGCCCCGTGACCGCAAACCACGTCGTCGGCGAAGATTTCCAGTTCCGGCTTGTTGTCGGCCTCGGCGCCTTCAGACAGGAGGAGCGCATTCGACATCATCTTGGAATCGGTCTTCTGCGAATGCTGGCGCACGATGATTTTGCCCTGGAACACCATGCGGCTTTCGTCGTCGAGTACCGAGCGGAAGAATTCGCGCCCGGTGCAATGGCCCTTGGCGTGATCGGCGACCAGCGTGTTGTCGACATGCTGGCGGCCCTTCGCAAGCGTCGCGCCGCGGATATCGGCTTTCGTGCCCTCCCCGTCGAAGCGCAGGAACAGCTGATTGCGCACGACCGCACCGCCCGAGGCGAATGTGAAATCGTTGTAGGTGACATTCTTGCCGAGCGCCGCCATCAGCGTCGAGATATGCAGCGCCTTCTCCCCATCGGCGATCAGCTTGACATGATCGACGGCCGCGTCGTCGCCGACGACCAGTTCGAGCGCGTTGTTGACCTGATAATCGGCCTGTCTGCCTTCGTGGGTCTCGATCAGCGTGACCTTTGCGTTTGCGCCGACCACTGCGAGCGAGCGCACGAAGGACGAGGACGGCTTGTCGCCGGTCGTCACGAAGCAGAGATGGATCGGCCGCTCGATCCGCGCGCCGTCGGCGACATGGATCACCGCGCCGTCGCTCATGAAGGCGATGTTCAGCGAGATCGCGGCGTCGTTCTGCGACGGGATGATCCGCCCGACATGCCGCACCGTCTCCGCGTCGGATTGCCCGAGCGCATCGGCAAGCGAGCGGATGGTCAGTCCCTTTTCGAGATGAGCGAGGTCCGACAATTCAGCGACGAATGTTCCGTCCACGATCACGATGCGGCGGCGCGCGATCGTGCCGAGCATCGCCCCCGCCTGCTTCGCCTGCGCCTTTGCCGCGGCATCCGGGACACCGGCAAGCGGCTTCGCATCGCGCATCAGGGCGCGCAGGTCGGTGTATTTCCACTCCTCGACCCGGCGGTGCGGCAGGCCGTTCGCCTCGAAGGATTCGAACGCAGCCTCACGCATCGCGGCAACGGCGGCGCCGGGGAGCTTGGCTCTCGCCTGCGCAAACGCATCCGCGAGCCCCTGCTCCGCCGTCGTCTTGATGTGACGGATTTCCGCCATCACGCCGCCTCGTCGCGGTATTGCGCGTAGCCGGACGCTTCGAGTTCGAGCGCCAGTTCCTTGCCGCCCGACTTCACCACCCGGCCCTTCGACAGCACATGCACGACATCCGGCACGATGTAATTGAGCAGGCGCTGATAGTGGGTGATGACGATAAAAGAACGATCCTTGGCGCGCAGGCGATTGACGCCCTCCGAGACGATCTTGAGCGCGTCGATATCCAGGCCGGAATCGGTCTCGTCGAGCACCGCAAGGCGGGGCGCGAGCATTGCCATCTGCAGGATCTCGTTTCGCTTCTTCTCGCCGCCGGAGAAGCCGACATTCACGCCCCGGCGCAGCATATCCATGTCGATTTCGAGCTTGCCGGCCGCGTCCTTCACGCGCTTCAAGAATTCCGGCGTCGACAATTCGGCTTCGCCGCGATGTTTGCGCTGCGCGTTGAGCGCGGTGCGCAGGAACGTCATCGTCGCGACGCCGGGAATTTCCATCGGATACTGGAAGGCGAGGAACAGCCCTTTGGCGGCACGCTCGTCGGCTTCCATCTCCAGCACATTCTCGCCGTCGAACAGGACTTCCCCCTCGGTGACGACGTAATCCGGCTTGCCCGCAAGCACATAGGCAAGCGTCGATTTACCCGATCCGTTCGGGCCCATGATCGCCGCGACCTGCCCCTGTTCCACGGTCAGCGTGAGACCGTTGAGGATCTTCTTGTCCTCGATCTCGACATGCAGGTTCTTGATCTCAAGCAGTGCAGACATCTGTTTCAATCTCGGTTTTGAAATAATCGGACCTGGGGCGCGGCCACGCCCTGAACTTCAACGGCGTTCGACATTATGGACCGAGCGCCCATGCGGCCCCCCGGTTTGCCACTCGCCGCTGTGCATGCAGCGGTCGAAGGCTTCGGCGCATTGCGGATGCGCCCAGGCCTTCTTCTTCGCCCACTCGGAGCAATAGTCGCGGTTGGCGCTGCACGTCTTGAGCGCGGGAGCCGCGAACGCATTCGCAGTCGTGATCGCCAAAGCAAGCGCCGTCGTGGCAGCCATCTTCACGCTTTTCTTCGTCTTCATTGTCACCGCGCCTTTATCCGACGCTTCCTTCTAGGCTGATCGAGATCAGCTTCTGCGCCTCGACCGCGAACTCCATCGGAAGCTGCTGCAGCACATCGCGCACGAAACCGTTGACCACGAGCGCGATTGCGTCCTCTTTCGAAAGGCCGCGCTGCTGGCAGTAGAACAGCATGTCCTCGGAGATTTTCGAGGTGGTCGCCTCGTGCTCGAACACTGCGGACGAATTCTTCGCCTCGATATAGGGAACGGTATGCGCGCCGCACTGATCGCCGATCAGGAGCGAATCGCAATTGGTGAAGTTGCGCGCGCCGGTCGCCTTGCGGTGCGCCGAGACGAGCCCGCGATAGGTGTTCTGCGATTTGCCGGCGGCGATGCCCTTGGAGATGATCTTCGAGGTCGTGTTCTTGCCAAGATGAATCATCTTGGTGCCGCTATCGACCTGCTGGAAGCCGTTCGAGATCGCGATGGAATAGAACTCGCCGCGTGAATTGTCGCCGCGCAGGATGCAGCTCGGATATTTCCAGGTGATCGCCGAGCCGGTCTCGACCTGCGTCCAGGAAATCTTGGCATTCTTCTCGCGGCAATCGCCGCGCTTGGTCACGAAATTGAAGATGCCGCCCTTGCCTTCCGAGTCGCCAGGATACCAGTTCTGCACGGTCGAATACTTGATCTCGGCGTCTTCCAGCGCGACCAGTTCGACCACCGCGGCGTGAAGCTGGTTCTCGTCGCGCATCGGCGCGGTGCAGCCCTCGAGATAGGACACGTAGGCGCCCTTCTCCGCGATGATGAGCGTGCGCTCGAACTGGCCGGTATTCTTCTCGTTGATGCGGAAATAGGTCGATAATTCCATCGGGCAGCGCACGCCCGCCGGCACGTAGACGAACGAGCCGTCGGAGAACACCGCCGAATTCAGCGTTGCGAAGAAATTGTCCGACACCGGCACGACCGAACCGAGATATTTCTTCACGAGGTCGGAGTGTTCGCGGATCGCTTCGGAGATCGGCATGAAGATCACGCCGGCCTTCTTCAGCTCTTCCTTGAACGTGGTCGCAACCGACACGCTGTCGAACACCGCATCCACCGCGACGCGCCCGCGCGCCTCGCCCCCGGTCATCTCGTTGTCGTCGAGCTGCGACGGCTCACCCTGCTTGCGGACGCCGGCGAGGATTTCCTGCTCCTTCAGCGGAATGCCGAGCTTCTCGTAGGTGCGCAGGATTTCCGGATCGACATCGGCCAGCGACTTCGGCGCCTTGAACGCCTTCGGCGCCGCATAATAATAGGCGTCCTGATAATCGATCCGCTGATAATGCACGCGCGCCCAGTTCGGCTCGCGCATCGTCAGCCACCGGCGATAGGCTTCAAGCCGCCAGTCGAGCATCCATTGCGGCTCGTTCTTCTTCGCCGAGATGAAGCGGACCGTATCCTCCGACAGGCCCTTCGGGGCCTTTTCGGATTCGATGCTCGTCTCGAAACCGTATTTGTATTGGTCGACGTCGATCCTGCGGACCTGATCGACGGTCTCTTGCACGGCCGGCATTCATTCCCTCCATCACGGTTTCAAGGACCGTGGGTTGGACGTTGTCGGTTATGGTCGTTCGTTGTGCTGCGAAATGACCTTCCGATGGCCGTCAGGCGGCCCTGTCTCGCCCCTTACCTAATGATTTTGCGAGCTTAATCCAAGCACTCTGGAGTCTTTTGACCTCGTCTTCCGTCGTATCGGGCCCAAGACTCACCCTTATGGCCCCCTGCACCAGCCCCCGATCGACCTTCATAGCCGCAAGGACATGAGAAGGCTGGACTTTTCCGGATGAGCAGGCGGCGCCGGAGGATACGGCGACCCCGTCGAGGTCGAAGGCAATCACGGCTGTTTCCGCCTTCAGGCCCGGCGCGGCAAAGAGTGTCGTATTCGGCAGGCGGGGCGCGGTTCGGCCGAAGATCACGACATCGGACGCCCCTTCGGTCAGCTCCTGTTCGAACTGGCCGCGCAGGGCCGCCATCCTCGACGCTTCGTCCGTGCCGGCCTCGACCAAGGCGGCAGCAGCCGCCCCGAACCCCGCGATCGCGGCGACATTTTCCGTCCCGGCGCGTGCCCCGCGCTCCTGCCCGCCGCCCCGGATCAGGGGATCGGCGATGCGCAATCCCTCCCGGAGAACCAGCGCGCCGACGCCTTTCGGGCCGCCGAACTTGTGCGCCGACAGTGTCATCAGGTCGGCGCCAAGCCTTGCCATGTCGATGGGAATGCGACCGGGCCCCTGGACGGCGTCGACGTGAAGAAGGCCACCTGCTTCATGTACTAGATGAGCGGCCTCGCGAATCGGTTGAATGACGCCCGTCTCATTGTTGGCGAGCATGATCGAGACCAGAGGGCGACCGGCCTGCTCAAGTGAAGCCTTAAGCGCATCGAGATCGACGACGCCTTCGGGGGTGACCGGCACATCCTCGGCCTTCCCAAAGCGCCCGCCCGACCGGACCGAAGGATGCTCCACGGCCGAAATGAGCAGGCAGTCCCGCTGCGCGCGATCGCTCCCTTGCTCGATGGCCGGCGTCAGCGCCAGCATGTTCGCTTCGGTCGCGCTCGAGGTGAACACGACGTTGGCCGGTTCCGCGCCGACCAGGGCGGCGACCCGTACCCTCGCCTGTTCGATGATCTGGCGCGCGGCCCGGCCTTCGCGGTGGACTGAAGACGGATTTCCGGCCTCGTCGAGCGCGGCCAGCATGGCCTCCCGCGCCTGCGGGCGCAGCGGGGCGGTCGCGTTCCAGTCCAGATAGATCCGGTTCATTCTAGGCCTCGTGCCACGACGTGGCTGCCGTATCCTACCAGCTTCGCAATATCCTTGCTTTTTGACCCTGCAGGCGTGGTAAAAGCCGCGCCGTGGTCGGCCCGCCCGAGTGTTGCGGCCCAAGCTACGGCGTCTTACGTCGCCCTGGTTCCCCGAGAGGTAGGATCCCCCTTCAGCCCGTCAAGCAAGCTGCCGTCCGGCCTGCGTGGCGTTCCGACGATCGAGGTTGTGGTTCGCAATGCCTGAAGTCATTTTTGCTGGCGCCGCCGGCCGGATCGAGGGTCGTTATCATCCGGCCGCGCAGAAGAATGCGCCACTCGCGATCATCCTTCATCCGCATCCGCAATTCGGCGGCACGATGAACCACCAGATCGTGTACCAGATGTACTACGCCTTCGCGCACCGCAACTTCTCGGTGATCCGCTTCAATTTCCGCGGCGTCGGCCGCAGCCAGGGTACGTTCGATCACGGCCAGGGCGAATTGTCGGATGCAGCCTCCGCGCTCGACTGGGCCCAATCGATCAATCCGGAAGCGCGCTCCTGCTGGATCGCGGGATTTTCCTTCGGCGCGTGGATCGGGATGCAGCTGCTGATGCGCCGTCCCGAGATCGAAGGCTTCATCTCGGTCGCGCCGCCCGCCAACCTCTATGACTTCTCGTTCCTCGCGCCTTGCCCTTCTTCGGGACTGATCATCCACGGCGACAAGGATGCGGTCGTTCCCTACAAGGACGTGACCGGCCTCGTCGACAAGCTCAAGACGCAGAAGGGCATCGTCATCGAGCAGAAGGTCGTTCCCGGCGCGAACCATTTCTTCGACGGCAAGATCGAGAACCTGATGACGTCGATCCAGGCCTATCTCGACAAGCGCCTGAAAGCCGACCGCAAGATCAGCGCGGGCTGACCAGAACGCCGCCGGTCATCGGCTCACGCACGCCGGTCGTCGTCGGGAACGTCAATGGCAGGCCCCGCAGGCTGCGGACCGCGAGATAGGCGAAGGCCTGCGCTTCCATCGCGTCCGCGTTCCATCCGACGGCATCCCCGGTGACGACCTGCGCAGGCGCGAGCCGATCTGCGAGGAACCGCATCATCGTGACGTTGTGCGCGCCTCCGCCGCACGCGATCCAGCTTTTCGGTGGGTCCGGCAGATGAGCGACGATGGCCGCAACCGATGCCGCGGTGATGGCCGTCAGCGTCGCGGCCGCGTCCGGGACGCTGAGGCGATCGAGCGGCACTTCATCCGCGACCCATTCGCGAAAGTCGTTGCGGTCGAGGGATTTCGGCGGCTTCGCCTGAAAGAAAGGATGCGCGAGCACGCGTGCGACGGCGCCTTCATCCGCATGTCCCTGCGCCGCGTTGACGCCGGCCGGATCCCGCGGATGACCGGTCCGCGCTCCCATGAAATCGTCCAGCAACGCGTTGCCCGGCCCGACGTCGCAGGCAAACGGATCGGGCCAGCCATCGATGACGGTGACGTTGGCAACCCCGCCGATATTGAGAACGGCAATCGGATGCGGCTTGTCCAATGCATTCGCGAGCGCGCGGTGAAAGACCGGAACGAGCGGCGCGCCCTGCCCGCCCGCTGCGACATCGGCGGCGCGCAAATCGTAGACGACGGGAATCCCGAGACGCCGCGCGAGGGCTTTGCCGTCGCCGATCTGCACAGTCAGGCGCCGTTCAGGTCGATGCAGCAGCGTCTGGCCGTGAAAGCCCGCGACTTTGATGGTGGATCGATCGAGCGAGTGGTCGCGCGTAAACTTCTCCACCGCTTCCGCATGCGCGGTGGTAATGAGCGTTTCGGCGTCCGTGAGGCAGCCGGGCCGCGCCGTCCGGTCGGTGAGCGGAGCTGCATCCTTCAACGCCTGCCGCAGAAGCCGCCGCTCGGCATCGGAATAGGCGCGGTAGCCCGTCGGGCCGAATGCCGACACGGTTTCGCCGTCGGTTTCGAGCAGCGCCACATCGACGCCGTCCATCGACGTTCCGCTCATCAGCCCGATTGCGCGGAATGCCGTCACCGCCGCCCCGAAGGTTTGAATCCCGTAACGGACCTGTTACACCACCGCCGCATCCGAGGCGACAAGGCCCTGCAATGAGCGCCTACAAGTCCGATTTCCTGCGCATCCTGTCAGAGCGCGGTTTCATCCATCAGGTGTCCGAGCCGGAAGCGCTCGACGCGCTGGCCGCGTCCTCGCGCGTCACCGGCTATATCGGGTTCGACTGCACCGCCCCCTCGCTGCATGTCGGCTCGCTCCTGCCGATCATGATGCTCTACTGGATGCAGCAGACCGGCCACCGGCCGATCGCACTGATGGGCGGCGGCACGACCCGCGTCGGCGATCCGTCCGGAAAGGATGAGAGCCGCAAGATCCTGACCGACGCCGACATTGCCGACAATCTGAAAGGTATCCAGGCGATCTTCTCCAAGTTCCTGAAATTCGGCAACGGGCCCGGCGATGCGCTGATGGCGAACAACGCGGACTGGCTGAATACGCTGAACTACATCGATTTCCTACGCGACGTCGGGCGGCATTTCTCGGTGAACCGGATGCTGTCGTTTGAATCCGTCAAGCTGCGGCTCGACCGCCAGCAGGAACTGTCGTTCCTGGAATTCAATTACATGATCCTGCAGGCCTACGATTTCGTGGAGTTGTTCAAGCGCCACAAATGCGTGCTGCAGATGGGCGGATCGGACCAGTGGGGCAACATCGTCTCCGGGATCGATCTTGGCCGGCGCATGGCGAATGCGCAGCTTTTTGCGCTAACCTCGCCGCTGATCACCACCTCCTCCGGCGCGAAGATGGGCAAAACCGCGGCCGGCGCGGTGTGGCTCAACGCCGATCGCGTCAGCCCCTACGATTACTGGCAATTCTGGCGCAACACCGAAGACAGCGACGTGGAGCGCTTCCTCAAGCTGTTCACGATCCTGCCGCTTGGCGAAATCAGCCGTCTTGGCGCGCTCAAGGGCGCGGAAGTCAACGAGGCGAAGAAGGTGCTCGCAACCGAGGCGACCGCGATGGTGCACGGCCGCGCCGCGGCCGACGAAGCTGCCAACACCGCGCGGCAGACCTTCGAGGAAGGCGCCCTCGCCGAGACCTTGCCGACGTTCGAAATCCCCCGCGCCGATCTTGAAAAGGGGTTAGGCGTTCTCACCGCAAATATGCAGGTGCAGTTCGTCTCCTCCACCAGCGAGGCGCGGCGGCAGATCAAGGGCGGCGGCATCAAGGTCAACGACGCGATCGTCACCGACGAGAAGATGGTGCTGACGCCGAAGGATCTGACGCCGGAGGGCGTCATCAAGCTATCGCTCGGAAAGAAGCGTCACGCGCTGATCAAGCCGGTCTAGCTATTGCCGGCTCGCATTGGAGCCCGGCTCCTGCTGCGGCAGGCGCTCGCCGGGGAATTCGAAGAACTTGCGCAGCAATCCGGGCGCGACCGCAGAGATCGGGTTCACGCGCAGCGTCGGCGCGCCGGGCGGCCCGACGACTTCATATGTTACTCCGAGCAGACCTTCATTGCTGCCGCCGAGGAACAATCCGACGATCGGAATCTGTCCGAACGCGTTGTTGAGGCCGTAAAGCGGGACGAACGTGCCGCGCATGTGGACGTCGTTCTTGGCATAGTCGATCACGCCGTCCATCGTCGCGCCGACTGTCGGGCCACGCACGACGCCATCGCGGAACGCCACACGGCCGGGCGCCCGCGTGAATTCCACGCGCAACCGTGAGAAATCGACCCCGTTCTTCGCGCCGTTCTGCCCCTGCGACGCGATACGGTCGAGGGCTGCTTCCCCGCGCACCGCAAAGTCACGAATGTTGAGGATGCCTTCCTGCGGCGCATGGTCCTTGGTCGGGGGATCGAGCGCGACCCACATCTGACCTCCCGCCATGCGCGGATACATGTCGGTGAAGCGGAACAGCGCCCCGGCATCGCCGGTCTCGAGATAGATCACCTTGTTACCGCCGCGCTGGTCGTTGCGCCCGCGCATATCGGCCATCAGCGGCGTATCGCGGCCGATCTTGGAATTGAGCACGAGACTTTTGATCGTGCCGCCGCGGCGCGACATCTTCAGGTCGAGGCCGCGCAAAGCCTCGCCGTTGAACCCGACCACGGCGCCGAGCCGGACATCCATGTCCACGTCGTCGATCGGCTGGCGTTTGGCTTTCGGATCATTGGGATTGTTGCCGAGCGTGGACTTCACGAAGCCGCGCCCGTCGAACACATCGCCGCGCAGCGTGACCTTGAGCGTGCCGTCGGGTCCCCGCTCAGCGCGCAAGCTCGTCTTGTCGCCATCCGACATCGAGAAAACCGGGAAATTGGCCTGAACGAGGTCGCCGTTTTCGGCGAGCTCGATGCTTCCCTTCACTTGCGTGCCCGCGCCGTCAATCACGATATCGTCGAAGCGCTTCGATCCCTTGGCCGCGGCCGCGAGGGTGAAGCTCGCGCGCGCCTGTTTGCCCGGCGCCTTGACCCAGCTCGGCAGCAGATTGTCGATTTTGGCTTGCGTCAGATCTGCGTCGACGGTGAGCCGTCCGTCCTTGTCGTCGGCCATGCGGCCGGAAATCTTCACCGGCACCGGTCCGGTCAGCATGCCCGACGTATCGATGCCGAAACGCGCGCGCGCGGCGTCATCGAGCGTGGTCTGCAGGCGCAGGTCCGCTTCGGTGTCCCCGCGCGCCTTGCGGTAATCGAGCGTGGCGGCGGTGCCGTTGATCTTTACGTCGCCCTTGATCTGATGCCCCTGATTGGTCGCGACCACACGAAGCGCCTGCGCCTCGATCTTCTGGCCGAGCATCATCTTGTCGGCGCCGAAATTCGTCAGGTCGAGATTGATCGAATAGGTGGTCGAACCGTCGGGCGGGTTTTTCGTGATCGGCAAACCGAGCGAAACCTGGCCGCTGATCGTGCCGCGGCTCGTCGCCGGGTCGAGCGGCGTGCTGGCAGCGTCACGCAACGGTTCGAGCGCGAGCAGTTCCGCCGCCGCCTGAACCGAACCGTCGACGCGGAAACGCACCTTGGCCGGCGGTCCTTTCGGGAAGGTATCGGGAATTTCAAACAGCCCGTTGGTCAGCGTCAGCTTGCGGCCGGATGCGAGTTCGACCGTGCCGCGCCCGACACTCACCGTCGCCGTGCGCCCGGTAATGCGTGTCGTGATGTCGGCCTCGCGGATCGCAGGCAGCGAATTGATCGGGCGGATCGAGCCGTTGGTCACCGCCACCTCGACCGACAGCCCCTCGTCGGGAATGGGCGGACCGCTTTCCTTCAACGTCTCGGCAGGCGCGTTCGCTGCGATCACGAGCCGCTCCACCGTGCCGCCTTCGAAATGTTCGAGGACCCAATTGCGTACCGTCGGCGCGACGAAGGCCGGCCAGATGCGCTTGGCCGAGAGGCCGGTCATCTGCGTGCCGGCAAGACCGCCGGTGAGGCGCGGCTCGACGCCGGAAAAATCGAAATTGCCGGACAGCGCGAGGCTCAGGTCCTTGCCGCCGATCTCGCCCTGGTCGATCACGATCTTCTTGCTGCGCGTGTCGAGATGCGCGCGCACCATGATGCGACCGAGAACCAGCGGATCGCTTTCATTCTGGCCCGCGGTGAGAACGAGCGAACCGCCGGTGAAGGTCACACGCCATGGCGCGTTCGGCTCGCGCGGACCCTCGAACTGACTGAGCAATGTGATCCGGTTGCCGCCCGACACGATCTGGAACGGCATAATCAGCGATCGTCGCGTCGCGTCCCAGTCCAGCGTGAATTCCGCCTTGTCCAAACCGAACGAGCTTTCCGGATCGTCCACATTGCCGATCTGCCCCGCCTCCGCGACGATGCGTCCTTCCAGAACCTGCGGCAGGAAATCCGAGCCGATTTCCGCCCGCACGAATCCGGAAAGCGGTACGTCGGCCTGGAACTGGCCCTCATCGAGCCGAAGCGCGAGCAGGACGTCCTTGGCCAGAACGCGCTTTGCCTCGATCTGCAGCGAACGCTTCTGATAGCCGCTCGGCGTCACCGAGGCGGTCAGCGACCACGGACGCTCGGCGGAATCGGAGCCAAGGTTGAACACGACGCCGCCACGGCGCGGACGGTTCACGCTGAAGTTGATCTGTTCGAAGGTCCATTGCTTGCCGGTGCGAAGGTCGTCGACGGTGAGCGTGCCGCTCTTCAGACCGATCTCGCCGAGGCCCTGACCGTCGATGCCGCCCGATCCGATGCGGTCGATCCAGGCGAGCAGTTCGGTGAACTTTTCAGTGCCGGTCAGAATGCCGGCGGCGTCTGCGGATTGCGATGGCGCAGCCGGCGCAGCGGGCGCGGGTCTCGACACCGGCGCCGCTGGCTTGGCGATGGCAGGCGTCACCGCGAGCGGGCGGCGTTCCGCGCCGGTCGAAATCGTGACCTGCCCGTCCTCCTCGATGCGCACCGCGAGTTCGGCGCCGACGAGGCTGACGCGACTCGCGCGCAAGTCGCCCATCAGCAGGCTCGTGGTCGATACCGCGACTTCGGCTTTCGGTGCGCTCGCGACGATGGCGCCGTCGGCATCGCGCACCAGAATGTCGCGGATGCGGAGCGACGTGTGCCCGTTCTCGTCGCGCTCGATCTGCGTGCCCCCGACCTCGACGCGATGGCTGCCGCCGAAATTCTCCTCGATGGCCGCAGCAAGCCAGGGCGTCGCCAGATCGATCTCGATCGGCCCCGCACCGAGGCGCCACCAGAACGCACCGCAGAGAACGGCGACCGTTCCAATGATGCCGCCGGTCCAGACCGCCGTCTTGAACAGTCCGCGGCGGCGCGCCTTCAGCGCCTGCTTCATCGGCGGAAACAGTCGCGGGAAACGGCGAGGCTTGCGGGTGTGCTCGGCGTGGTGAGGCGCGGCGGCGGCTTCAACAGGCGCCTCCGGAGCATGATGGACGTCGCGGCCGTGATGATGCGGCGGCGCGCCGACATGCCCGTGGCCCTCGCCGACGAAGCGCGCGCGGCGATGATGATCGAAGCTCTCCTCCAGCGCGCGGAGGGCGGCGATGCGCGGAAATTCGTCCTTCTCCGTCATGCCTGCTCGGACGTCCCCTTGTCCGCGACGCTCGACGCTGCAAGATCGGCGGAAGCGCGATGATACGTTGTGCTGACCAGCCGCGGAGACCCCTGTTCCGCGGCAGCCGCCCGCCGGATGGTAACGGTCCCACTGACCCCGCGAAAGCGACGAAAGGAAGGCGTATGCCTGCGGAACTGGCACCCGGGACGAAGGCGCCCCGGTTCACCGCTGCCCTTGCCGAGGGCGGACAAGTTTCGCTGTCTAACTTCGCCGGGCAGAAGCTTGTGCTCTATTTCTTCCCGAAATCCGACACCCCCGGTTGCACCCGCGAGGCTCAGGATTTCTCCCGGCTGGCGGCGGCCTTCGCAAAGGCGGGAACCGCGATCTTGGGAATCTCGGCCGACCCGATGAAGAAGCAGCAGACCTTTCGGACCAAGCATGGCCTGTCGGTCCCTCTCGGGTCCGACGAAACCGGTACGATGCTGCGCGCCTACGGCGTGTGGGTGGAAAAATCCATGTACGGCCGCAAATTCATGGGAATCGCGCGCACCACCGTTTTGATCGGGCGCGACGGACGGACCGCGCGCATATGGCCGAAAGTGACGGTCGAGGGTCATGCCGAGGAGGTCCTGGCGGCGGCCAAGGCGCTGTGATGAACGCCGGTCACATTGATAGCCGGGAGGCGTTTCCAGAAAATTAACCATACCCGGCTCATATCGACGCCAGTGAGCGTCGGCCCGCCCAAGGGACGGCGGGGAGCGTCGATGTCCTACCGGTCCGAACACCAAGTTCGCCCTGATTCAGGCCGCATTGTCGAGGGCTGGGCCTACGAGCACCCACGGGCGCCCTACCCGGCTCATCCGGCCCCTGCGCCCAAGATGCACGCACGGCCGCACCATCCGGCGCGCAAGACATCCACCGACTACACCCTGGTTCATGGCGGCCGGCAGGTCCGGCTCGGCCCGATCGCCTTCTGGGTGGTCGTCGGCACGCTGGTCGTGATGGCCGGCTGGTCGGTCGTGACCGGCACCTATTTCGCGTTCCACGACGACGTTCTCAAACGGCTGATCGCGCGTCAGGCCGAGATGCAGTTTGCCTACGAGGATCGCATCGCGGAGTTGCGCGCGCAGGTCGATCGCATCACGAGCCGCCAGCTGCTCGACCAGGAACAGTTCGAGGGCAAGCTCGACCAGATGCTGCGCCGGCAATCCGCGCTTGAGGCTCGCGCGGCCATGCTGACGGGTCTCGCCGACCCGACCATGACCGGTTCGATCAAGCCTGCGTCGCGCGGCACGGCACCTGCCGAGCCCGCGCGTTCGCTCAAGCCTTCGCCGATCAACGACACCGTCATTTTCAGCACTCCGCCGGACCGCGAAGCGCGGCTGGAATCGCGCCCGCTCCCGCTCGATACGCGGCAATCCGCCAAACGCATGAAGGGCGGCATCGAAGGCGCGCTCGCTCGCGTGTCCGATTCGATCGATCGCGTCGCCTCGCGCCAGATTTCCATGCTCAACACCTTGGAAGAAAATTACGATTCCAAGGCCAAGCGGATGCGCGCGGTTCTGACCGATCTCGGCATCGACAGCGGCAAGCAGCCGGCGGCGCCCGCTGTCACTGGCTCGATCGGCGGCCCTTTCGTGCCCGCCTCGGTCGATAACAACGCCTTCGAGCGGCAGATTTACCGCATCAACACCGCGCGCAATCAGGTCGACCGCCTGACCAACACGCTCACGACCGTCCCGGTGCGCAAACCCGTTTTCGGCGAGATCGACATGAGCTCGCCTTTCGGGATGCGCATGGACCCGTTCATGAAAGGCCCCGCGATCCATACCGGCGTGGACATGCGTGGCGATACCGGCGATCCGGTGCGCGCGACGGCAACCGGCACGGTCACAATCGCCGGATGGAATGGCGGCTACGGGCGGATGATCGAAGTGGACCATGGCCACGGCCTTGCCACCCGCTACGGGCACCTCTCCGAGATCGATGTCACCGTCGGCCAGAAAATTCGCATCGGCCAGATCATCGGCAAGATCGGCTCGACCGGGCGCTCGACCGGGCCGCACCTGCATTACGAAACGCGCGTCGATGGAGAGGCGGTCGATCCGCAGAAATTCCTCCGCGCGGGACTAAGGCTCGGGAACATCAACTGAGCGCCCTTGCCGGGACACATTTCCCGGCTTAACTAGCCGCCATGCGCCTGCGCCGTCTCTGGCACTTCCTGCTTGCAGCCAATATCGCGATGAGCCTGTTGCATGGGCCATCCATGGCGATGGCCGAGGGCGTCAAGGCGGCCGCGCATCTCTCCCCGCACCATCAGCACGCACATCACATGTCCGCCGGCCCCAGCACGACGGACGATCGCGCCGCGCCGGGCGGAGGCGATGACCATTCGGCCAATGCTCTTCCGGGCTGTCCGCTGGCCAGCGTTTCCGCGATCAATCCGGTCGTCGTGCTCGAAGCGGTATGCGGTGACGGCGCGATGGTGCATCCGCAACCGGTGCGGCCGTTGCGGTCGTTCGACCTGTCGCGGTCCGACCCACCGCCCCGCTTCACGGCCTGAATCTCCTTTCGCTTTTCCATTCAACGCGGAGCAGCCGCATCGACGGCGCGCGTCCGCACGATTCAGGAGTCTGACATGAAGAAGTTATGGATTGGCGCGGCATGCGCCGCAGCGCTTTCGCTGGCCGGTGGCATCGCGCTCGCCGGCATGGACGACGAAAACCCGATGTCTCGTCACATGCCGATGATGCAACACATGGCGCAGGGGATGCACGGCGGCGGCATGCACGGGATGCACGGCGGCTCGCCGGGCGCCGGGCGCCGAGGCGATCAAAGTCCCTCCACGCTCGCGTTCATCGGCGTCAACGCCAAGATGCACCAGGGCATGGACATCGAGTTCAGCGGCAACGCCGACGCGGATTTCGTCAGGGGGATGATCCCGCACCATGAAGGCGCCGTCGACATGGCCAAGATCGTTCTTGCCTTCGGCAAGGATCCGGAAGTCCGCAAGCTCGCCGAAGCGATCGTCAAAGCGCAGGAAGACGAGATCACGTGGATGAAAGGCTGGCTCGACAGGAAAGGCCGTTAAGCCTGGACGAGCGGGGCGGCGCACGCGCCGCCCCGCACGCTATCGATCCGCGCCTCAAGCCCGCCCCTTCCCGAAACGCAAGCCCGCCGTTCGAAAAATTGAGGTTGAATCCCGCCGCGATTAGCGGGAACAGTCTCGCCATTCACGCTCGCCAGTGGCGAGCCAAGGGGGACTGCAATGACCAAGAAACTGAGCGACGCGGCGCGCGAAAAACTGCGTCACGTCTCGACCGCGACGCTGACCACGATCATGCTCAAGCGCGGCTTCCGCAACGTCTTTATCCAGGGCGTGCAGCCCTTGAGCCGCAAGATGCCCCCACTTGTCGGCGAAGCCTATACGCTGCGCTACATCCCGGCGCGCGAGGATCTCGACGGTCTCGAAGTGTTCAAGGACCGCGCCCACCCGCAGCGCAAGGCGGTGGAGGAAGTGCCTTCAGGCGCCGTCCTGGTGATGGATTGCCGCGGCGATGCAAGCGTTGCGTCCGCGGGCGGCATTCTCGTCACCCGCATGATGAAGCGCGGTGCGGCCGGGCTCGTCACCGACGGGGGGTTGCGCGACTCCATGGAGATCGCGGAACTGCCGTTCCCGTCCTATTGCCGCGGGCCGTCCGCGCCGACCAACCTGATCAAGCACCACGCCATGGACATCAATGTGCCGATCGGCTGCGGCGGCGTCCCGGTCTATCCGGGCGACGTGCTGGTCGGCGACGGAGAAGGCGTAGTCGTGATCCCGGCGCATCTCGCCGAGGAGGTCGCAGAGGAAGGCGTGCAACAGACGATGTTCGAGGACTTCGTGCTCGAGCGCGTGCAGGGCGGCCAGAGCATCCTCGGCCTTTATCCTCCGACGGATCCGGAAACGCCGAAGGCTTTCGAAGTCTGGAAGGCGAAGCGCAAGGGTTGATCAGTAAAGCCCGCCGCGCCCGGTCCCGATCTGGCGATCGGATTCGCCGGGGATGCCGCGATAGCCGGCGTCCGCGCCCGCGCCGAGCGGGTTGCCGTCAGAATCGGTAAACCCGACCACCGAGCCGCTGTCCGGCGGCGCGGTGCCTGGCTTGAAGGCTTCGAGCACGACCTTGTCGGAGCCCGGGCCCGCGCGCAGGCCGGAGCGTGCATCGACACGGATCAGCTTGATGCCGGCCGGCACGCGGAACGGCAACGCCGGCTTGTCGGCGAGCGCGACCTTGAAGAAGTCCTTCACGATCGGCGCGGCGAGATGGCCGCCGGTCGCAGTGCGGCCGAGGTGGCGCGGCTTGTCGAAGCCGATATAGCAACCGACCGCGAGATCGGGCGAATAGCCGACGAACCACGCATCCTTTTCGTCGTTGGTCGTGCCGGTCTTTCCGGCGATCGGCTTGCCGACTTCGCGCACTACAGTCGCGGTGCCGCGCTGCACGACGCCTTCCATGATCGAGGTGATCTGATAGGCGGTCATCGGATCGATCACCTGCTCGCGGCGGTCGATCAGCGTCGGCTCGGTCTGGTTCGCCCACTTTTCCGCGTCGCATCCGCGGCATTCGCGCTGGTCGTGCTTGTAGATGGTGTGGCCGTAACGGTCCTGAATGCGGTCGATCAGCGTCGGCTTGATGCGCCGTCCGCCATTGTCGAACATCGAATAGGCTGTGACCATGCGCAGCACTGTGGTCTCGCCCGCGCCGAGCGCGAAGGACAGATACGGCGGCAGGTCGTCATAGACGCCGAAGCGCTTGGCGTATTCGGCGATCAGCGGCATGCCGATGTCCTGCGCGAGGCGCACCGTCATCGTGTTGCGCGACTGCTCAATGCCGAAGCGCAAGGTCGCGGGTCCGGCATATTTGCCGACCGAATAGTTTTCCGGCCGCCACACGCCAAGCCCCGGCCCCTGGTCGATTTCGATCGGAGCGTCGAGCACGAGGGAGGACGGTGTGTAGCCGTTGTCGAGCGCGGTCGCGTAGACGAACGGCTTGAACGATGAGCCGGGCTGGCGCAGCGCCTGCGTCGCACGGTTGAACTGGCTCTGGTCGTAGGAGAAGCCGCCGACGAGCGCGTGCACGCGGCCGGTCTGCGGATCCATCGCGACAATCGCGCCGGAGACTTCCGGCACCTGCCGCAGCCGGAACTGGCCGCCGATCGCGCTACCGTCCTTGTTGGTCAGGGGTTCGACATAGATCACGTCCCCGGACTCGAGGACCTGGGACACCTTGGTCGGCGTGCGGCCCTTCGCGGGACCGCTTGCGGCTTTCGCCCATTTGACGCCGTCGAGCGGGATGATCCCGACTTCGCGTTCCTTGGTCACCGCTCCGCCCGGATCGCGTGGGGGCTGGAAGCCGATGCGCGCCGACTGATCGGACGTTTCGAGCACCACCGCGAGCCGCCACGGAGCGATGTCGTTCAGCGCCTTGACGTCCGCGATCTTGACGCCCCAGTCGCCGCTCACGTCGACCTTACTGATTGCGCCGCGATAGCCCTCGTTCTCGTCGAAACGCACGAGCCCGTCGACCAGCGCCTTGCGCGCGACGACCTGCAGTTTCGGATCGAGCGTGGTGCGGACCGACAGCCCGCCCTCGTAGAGTTTCTTCTCGCCGTATTTCTCGTAGATTTCGCGCCGCACTTCCTCGGCGAAATATTCCGCGGCGAAGACATGCGCTCCGGTCGGGCGCGAGGCGACATTCAGCGGGCTCTTCTTGGCTGCTTCCGCTTCGGAAGCCTTGATGTAGCCGTCGTCGCGCATGCGATCGATGACGTAGTTGCGCCGCTCGATCGCGCGGTCGCGCTGGCGGAACGGATGCAAGCTCGACGGCGCCTTCGGCAGGGCGGCGAGATAGGCGGCTTCCGGAATCGTCAGTTCGTGGACCGACTTGTCGAAATACAGAAGCGACGCCGCCGCGACCCCGTAGGCGCCGAAGCCGAGATAGATTTCGTTCAGATACAGTTCGAGGATCTTCTCCTTGGAATAGGTGCGCTC
The DNA here is from genome assembly GCA_964584855.1 of uncultured Hyphomicrobiales bacterium. GTDB lineage: Bacteria > Pseudomonadota > Alphaproteobacteria > Rhizobiales > Xanthobacteraceae > Pseudorhodoplanes. Next base: position 167,025 of record CAZPBF010000035.1, on the reverse strand, counting down.
GATCTTCAGCGCGAGCAGCGCTTCCTTGATTTTGCGGGTGAAGGAGACCTCGTTGGTCAAAAGGAAGTTCTTCGCGACCTGCTGGGTGATGGTCGAGGCGCCCTGCGGGCGGCGGCTCGAGCCGAAATTCTGGATGTACAGGACGCCGGCGCGGGCGATGCCGCTGAAGTCGAGGCCGCCATGCTCGTAGAAGTTCTTGTCCTCGGCCGAGATGAAGGCATTGAGGACGAGTTTCGGTACCGCCTGGATCGGGATATAAAGACGGCGTTCCTTGGCATATTCCGCGAGCAGCGAGCCGTCCGAAGCGTGCACCCGCGTCATGACCGGCGGCTCGTAGTCCTGCAGCTGCGAGTAATCCGGCAGGTCCTTGGAATAATGCCACATCATCCCGGCAACGCCGGCAATCCCGACGAGGAACAGGATCGTCCCCGCGGCGAACAGGAAACCGAAGAAGCGAAGCAGTAATTTCATGGGTTCACGGCCATCCCGCGAAGCCACCAGGCCCCGCGCCATCCCAATTCCAAATCCGCGATTTGGTTGCGCGACCGGCGAGCGACCGATCCAGCGCCGCAGCTCTTTGCTCGCGCTCTTTTATGGTCAAACTGAGGCTCCCGGTGCAAGTCCCTCATGGCCGCGGCGCTCCGGCGCCGGCAAGGCGGCGCGTGCTGAAAAATCCATCGACCGCGCGGGCGATCGTCTCGACGGTCTTGGCGCGCCAGGCATCCGATTTCAGAAGCTTCAGGTCATCGCGGTTCGACATGTAGCCGAGTTCGAGCAGGACGGACGGCACGTCCGGCGCCTTCAGCACGCGGAAACCGGCCGACCGCAGCGGTCCGCGGTTCAGCCGCACGCTGTTGCGCAATTCACCGACCAGCCCGCTCGCGAATTGGTGGGAAAAAGCCTTGGTTTCGCGCTGGGCAAGATCGATCAGGATGTCGGCGACATCACCCGGCTCGGCCTTGAGATCGAGACCGGCGATCACGTCGGCCCGGTTTTCCGCGTCGGCGAGGCGCGCGGCCTCGGCATCGGAGGCCTGCTCCGACAAGGTGTAGACCGTCGCGCCCTGCGCATCGCCTTCCCGCTTCGACAGTGAATCGGCGTGGATGGAGATGAACAACGCACCCTGCCGCTCGCGCGCGAACCGCACCCGATCGGCCAGCGGCACGAAGGTGTCGTCGGTGCGCGTCATCACCACCCGGTATTTGCCGGATTTCTCTAGTGCATCGCGCAGCATCAACCCGACGCTGAGCACGATAGTGCTTTCGTCGTCGCCCGCGGCCGATTTGGTGCCCGTGTCGATGCCGCCATGGCCCGGATCGATCACGACGATCGGGCGCGGATCGGACGAGCGCGCGGATGCAGACGGCGCCATTGGCGGGAGCGCTGCGGGGCGCGTTTTGCTTTCGGCGCTCAGATTGCGCATGAAGCTGTCGCGGTCGGTCGCACTCAAGTCCAGCACGAGCCGCGCCGGCTGCCCCTGCCCCGCATCCATCACGAACGCCTTGTCGAGCCGCACCGGCTTATCGACGTCGATTACAATGCGCGAGCCGCCCGCCATCACGAGCCCGTAGCGGAACGCCTTTATAAGTCCGCGACCCTTTTCGCCGAGCCGCGACGGCAGTTGAAACGTCACTTGCGGGATATCGACCACCACACGATAGGGGTCGGCCAGCGTGAACGCGCGCAGTTCGATCTTGCGCGTCAAATCCATCACGAACCGGGTCTGGGTCTCGTCGCCGCCGACCCGCATGTCGGTTGCGACCGGCAGATCGTCGGCCGCGCGCACGGCGCCGCAGAGCGGCACCGCGACGATGCAGGCTGAGACGACGGCCAGGATTCCCCAGCGGCTGGTCACGATTCGAGACCCTCCCGCCACTTCAATACCCCAATAGGACCGGCGGGGTTAATTGGAACTTAACCCGGTCCGCCTTCGGGCAGACCGATGTTGTCGGGTTGCACCAATGTCCCGCAGGCGTGGAACCGGGAATCGTTCGGCCATCCCGGAGCGCCGGGCGCCCCTTCCCGCCGGGCCAAGACTGCCATTTCCCACCTATCCCGGGCCTTCCCGGCTTTCCCTTGCTATCGGCATCCAGCGAGCTTAAGACTCAAGCGCTGACGGTTTTTCGTGTTCCGGTTGTGCTGTGTTCAAGCATCCGGCACGCCCGCCGCGATGATCGCTCCCAAACGAGGTCTTTGGAAGGAGCGGAACGGCGGGTGCAAGCGGTCTTTCCACCGGCTCCCTGCCACGACGCAGGCGGCGGCGGGAGACCGAAACGGCCGAGGCGCCTTGATCCCTTGGGATCGTCAGGGCGACCGGATCAGGCGCCGCGCAGGCTCGCGAGGCGCCGGACTAAGCGGCGACGTTGAGTATTCGCCGCACGCGGACGAACCGTTCAGCAACGAGAGACTTCGCGGCCCTTGTGGGCCGCCTCGCTGCGGGTTTGTTTTCATGACCGAGGCGCACATCAATTTCCAAGCCGGCCATCGCGGCCGCGGATTTCCGCGGCCCATGCGCGCGCCGGCAGGCTGCGTCACGGCGGATCGCCCCCGCCCCTTCATCACCACTTCACAGCGGCCCGCTCCGTCGCAGGCTTGCCGCGCGCTTCGCGCGCTCGCAAGCCGCAGAACGAGCAGCCGCGGGCAAGAGATCATTCAATGGCAAACAAGATGCTCATCGACGCGACCCACCCGGAGGAAACCCGGGTCGTGGTCATGCACGGCAACCGGGTCGAGGAATTCGATTTTGAATCCGCATCGCGCAAACAGCTTCGCGGTAACATCTATCTCGCCAAGGTAACGCGCGTCGAACCGTCGCTGCAGGCGGCCTTCGTCGACTACGGCGGAAACCGGCACGGCTTTCTCGCTTTCTCGGAAATCCATCCGGACTATTATCAGATCCCGGTCGCGGACCGTCAGGCGCTGATCGAGGAAGAAAGCCGCGCGCATCGCGACGCGGACGAAGAAGACGAGCGCCGCGGCGGCCGCCACCAGCGTCATCGCCGCCGCAATGCCGAGCGTCCGCGCGACGTCGTTCAGAGCGATGCGGTGGTCCCGTCCGAGGACACTGGCGCCGACCTGCCGGTCGAGGCTGGCGATGTCGCACATGACGATCACGATCGCCCCGAGGACCAAGCGGCCGAAACCGCTCACGAACAGCACGCTTCCGAAGACGTCGCCGAAGACGCCCACCACGCCGGCGCCGATGTCGTCGCAGACCAGCCCTTCGCCGAGGATGTCGCGCACGCAACCGGCGAGCCCGCTCCGGCCGAAGCCGATGCGGCGGCAGATGAAAGCGCCGAACCAGCCGCCGCGGAGGCTCCGCACGAGGACGGCGATCACGGCGAGGAGCCGCAGGAAGAGGAAATCGTCGAATCCGTCGGCGGCGACGACTCGATGGAGGAGCCGCAGGAGCGCGCGCCGCGCGCGCGCCGCCGCCACTACAAGATTCAGGAAGTCATCAAACGCCGCCAGGTCATGCTGGTGCAGGTGGTCAAGGAAGAACGCGGCACCAAGGGCGCAGCGCTCACGACCTATCTCTCGCTCGCCGGCCGCTATTCGGTGCTGATGCCGAACACCGCGCGCGGCGGCGGGATCAGCCGCAAGATTACGAGCGCCGAGGACCGCAGCCGCCTGAAGGAGATCGCGCAGGAACTCGAAGTGCCGGAAGGCATGGGCGTGATCCTGCGGACCGCGGGCGCGAGCCGGACCAAGACCGAGGTCAAGCGCGACTTCGAATATCTGCTGCGCCTGTGGGAGACCGTGCGCGACTTCACGCTGAAAGCGACCGCGCCCACCCTCGTCTACGAGGAAGGATCGCTGATCAAGCGGTCGATCCGCGACCTTTATCACAAGGACATCGACGAAATCATCGTCGAGGGGGAAACGGCCTACAACGAAGCCAAAGACTTCATGCGCATGCTCATGCCGAGCCATGTGAAGAACGTGAAGCTCTATCGCGATCCGCAGCCGGTCTTCACCCGCTTCGGCATCGAGTCCCAGCTCGACGCGATGTTCTCCCCGACCGTGCAGCTGAAGTCGGGCGGCTACATCGTCATCAATCAGGCCGAAGCGCTGGTCGCGATCGACGTGAACTCGGGCCGCGCCACGCGCGAGCATAACATCGAGGATACGGCGTTGCGGACCAACAGCGAAGCGGCGGCGGAGATCGCGCGGCAGCTTCGCCTGCGCGACCTTGCGGGCCTGATCGTCATCGACTTCATCGACATGGACGAGAACCGCAACAACCGCGCGGTCGAGCGCAAGCTCAAGGAATCGCTCAAGAGCGACCGCGCGCGTATCCAGGTCGGGCGCATCTCGCATTTCGGCCTGATGGAGATGTCGCGCCAGCGCATCCGCACCTCGGTGCTGGAAAGCTCGACCGAAACTTGCCCGCATTGCGGCGGGACCGGGCACGTGCGCTCGGTCTCCTCGGTCGCGTTGCAGCTTTTGCGCTCGCTCGAGGATCTCCTGGTCAAGGGAGCGACGCACAATCTCATCGTGCGCACGCGCTCCGACGTTGCGCTCTATGTGCTCAACCACAAACGCGCCCATCTGCGCGCGCTTGAGGAGCGCTTCCGCATCCTGATCGCGATCAATGCCGACGCGACCATGACCGGCCAGCCGCCCTTCACCATCGACCGCGGCGAGCAGGTGATGACGATGGATCAGGCGCGCGCGCTGCTGCAGCAGGCGCCGGCCCATCCGACTTACGAGCACGAGGAGGCCGAAGACGCGGTCGAGGAAGAATTCGAGGCCGAAAGCGCCGACGCAGCGGACGAGGACAGCGCCGCTGAGGCTCAACCCGAACATGAAGGCCAGGACAACGGGCACGCGCAGGAACGCGGCGAGGGTCATCGCAGGCGTCGCGGACGGCGCGGGCGTGGCCGGCGCGGACGTGGCGGCGAAGACCGCGGCGGTGAAGGCCGAGGCGGTGAAGGCCGTCCATCCTTCACGCACGAGACGGTTGCCGAACACGCGGTCGCTCACGAAGAGGATTTCGACGGCGCTCCGGAAGGAGCCGACGAGTCCCAGCCCGGAATGGACGCGTCGCAGGCACACCATTCCGGCGCGCCTCGCGAAGGCGCGGAGGGCGAAGGCGAGCGGCGCCGGCGGCGGCGCGGCCGTCGCGGCGGACGGCGCAACCGGCGCGACCGCGAAGGCAATGGCAATGGCGATTCAATGAACGGCGCGCCGCGCGAGCATCCGGGCGAGGGCGAATTTAATTCGCCCCAGCCGCTGATGCGCAGCGAACCGATACCGGCCCCGCATGGCGACGATGATCGTGCGCCGCGCGAGGAAACGCGGCAGGCCGACGCCGCGCCGCAGCCTTCGGGCGAAAGCGAGGCTCCGCGCCGACGTTCGACCGTGCGCGAACCGGCGTCGAACTTCTCGATGTCGGCCGACACGCCATCCGCACCGGCCCCGTCGGCTCCCCCGCCCGCGCCCGCCGAAGAGACGCCGCAGGAGCAGCCGCGGCGTTTCGGCTGGTGGTCGCGCAAGACCTGAGCCGGTTGACGATCCTTCGGCGTCCGGACACCGTGGGCGCTACGGGAGAATGCCATGAAGAGCGCGTGGAACGATCGCGACGCGGAGGCGATGGTTGCCGCCTATGCGGATGCGGGCGTTGCGCGCGACCTCGCGTTGCGGGTCTATTCGACGCGGCTGCTCGGCCGCGATCCGAAACTCGTCCTGCATGGCGGCGGCAATACCTCTCTCAAGACGAAGATGCGCGATCTCCTCGGCGAGGAGGTCGAAGTTCTCTGCGTAAAGGGTTCGGGATGGGACATGGCGGCGATCGAACCCGCCGGCCTTCCTGCGGTCAGGCTTGAGCCGCTCCGGAAGCTCCGTTCGCGCGAACGGCTCAGCGACGAGGAGATGGTGCGCTTTCAACGCGCGAACCTGATCGATCCCACCTCACCCAATCCGTCGGTCGAAACGCTGCTGCACGCCTTCCTGCCGCACGCGGTGGTCGATCACACGCACTCCACCGCGGTCTTAAGCCTGGTCGATCAGGCCGACAGCCGCGCGCTGTGCGAGGAGGTCTATAACGGCCGCGTCGGCTTCGTGCCCTATGTCATGCCGGGCTTCGACCTCGCCAAGGCCGCGGCCGCTTTGTTCGACAAAAACCCGAAGGTCGAGGGGCTGATCCTCGACAAGCACGGCCTGTTTTCCTTCGGCGACGACGCGCGCGCATCCTACGAGCGCACGGTCGAGCTTGTGAGCGCTGCCGAGGAACGGCTGTCCAGGAACCGCAAGGCGGTTTTCATCACCGCTCAATTGCCGCAGGATTGTTTGCGCGCGGCCGATGTCGCCCCTGTCCTGCGTGGCGCGTGCGCGCTGCCGGATGACAGCAACGAAGGCGCATGGCGCCGGCTCATTCTCGATTTCAGAACGAGCGACGCGATCCTGAATTTCGTCAACGGCAAGGAGGTCTCGCGTTACGCCAATGCCGGCGTCGTGACGCCGGATCACACCATCCGCACCAAGAACTGGCCGCTGATCGTTCCCGCACCCGATGCAGCGAAGTCGGCCGATTTCGCGAAGGAAGCGCGCGCAGCCGCCCGCGCGTTCGCCGATCGCTACCGCGCCTATTTCGATCGCCAGAACCAGCGGGTCGGCGGCACGAAGAAAATGCTCGACCCCCTGCCCCGCATCGCGCTCGTGCCGGGCGTCGGGCTGTTCGGCCTTGGCCGCAGCAAGAAGGATGCCGCGCTCGTCGCCGACCTCGCGGAGGTCGCCATCGAGAGCATCACCGAAGCCGAGGCGATCGGGCGCTTTCAGCCGATCTCCGAAGCCGACATGTTCGACATGGAATACTGGTCGCTCGAACAGGCGAAACTCGGCGGCGCGAAGGAATTGCCGCTGGCCGGTCAGGTCGCAGTCGTGACCGGCGCTGCCGGGGCAATCGGGGCTGCGACCGCGCGCGCATTGAACGCCGCAGGCGCCGAAGTGGCGATGCTCGACCGCGATGGCCCGGCGCTGATCGAAATGGCCAAAGCCATCAGGGGCGCGATCCCCGTCATATGCGACGTAACGGATCGCATATCGGTGCGCGACGCATTCGAACAAATCCTGGCGAATTTCGGCGGCGTCGATATCGTCGTCTCGAATGCGGGCGCGGCATGGACAGGGCGCATCGGCGAAGTCAGCGACGAGATTTTGCGCAAGAGTTTCGAGCTCAATTTCTTCTCGCATCAATATGTGGCGCAGGCCGCAACGCGCATCATGCTGGCGCAGGGGATCGGCGGCTGCCTTCTCTTCAATGTGTCGAAAGCAGCGGTCAGCCCGGGACCGGATTTCGGCCCCTACGCGCTGCCGAAAGCCGCGACCTTCGCGCTCGTCCGGCAATACGCGCTCGACTACGGCAAGGAGGGCATTCGCGCCAACGGCGTGAATGCCGACCGCATCCGCTCCGGTCTGCTCACCGAGGAATTCCTCAGGGAACGCTCGAAGGCCCGCGGCATTTCGGAAAAGGAATATATGAGCGGCAATCTGCTCGGCCGCGAAGTCACCGCCGATGACGTCGCGCAGGCCTTCGTCGCGCAGGCCCTCGCACTTAAAACAACCGGCGCGATCACGACGGTCGATGGCGGCAATATCGGAGCAGCGCTCCGCTGACTATTTCGGCGCCGCAGCCCGTCTTTCGACGGGCCGCAATTCGAAAATCTTCAGCTTGCCGCGCCGCAGCGCCTCGACCGTCACCAGGCGATCGATCTTCTCGCCGTTGAGCATGCGGATGAGATCGTCGACGCCGGTCACCGGCGCGCCATCCATGCGAACGACGATGTCGCCAGTCAGCAGGCCGGCATTGGACGCAGGCCCGGTCGGCTCCGAGGCAATCAGCATCGCGCCGAAATCGTTGTCGACGCCTGCCTCGCGCGCGTGACGCCGCGGCACCGCGACGGTCTGCGCGCCGACGCCGATAAAGGCGCGGCGCACCCGGCCATGCCGGATGATCTCGCTCACCACGAACTGCGCGGTGTTGCTCGCGACCGCAAAGCAGATGCCCTGCGCGCCCATGATGACCGCGGTGTTGATGCCGATGACCTCGCCATGCGAGGCGACCAGCGGCCCGCCGGAATTGCCCGGATTAAGCGCCGCGTCGGTCTGGATCACGTCCTCGATCAGCCGCCCGGTGCGCGCACGGATGGTGCGCCCGAGCGCGGACACGACACCCGCGGTCACGGTCGATTCAAAGCCGAGGGGATTGCCGATGGCCACGACCAATTGCCCGCGCCGCAGCGTCTTGGAATCGCCGAGACGCGCAGCGGTCAGGTCGCGCGCGGATGTCACCCTCAGAAGCGCCAGATCGGTGTCGGGATCCTCTCCAAGCGGCCTCGCCTCGACGACGCGGCCCTCGGTGTCGACGAGACGCAGTTCGTGCGCGCCATCGACCACGTGGCTGTTGGTGAGGACAAGACCGTCCGGCGAGATGACGACGCCGGAACCGACGCCGGCCGGCTTGCCCTTGCGCACCGGCTCGACCCGCATGACCGCGGGGCCGACCTTGTCCGCAACGCTCATCACCGCGTGCGAATAGGCATCGAGCAGCCTTGCGTCGTCGGATGTCACCTCGCGCGGCGCGCCGTCGATCGGCGAACCGGCGTCAGAATTTTGAATGTCGAACATGGGAGCGCTATCTAGGGGTGCGCCTCGGGAATTAAAGGGGCCCCCAGGACCCGAGGTTTCGCGTCACCAGCGACACTTACGCAATCGCTGTCGATTGACGGGCGCGGGGAAAGGGCTATTGCCAAGGCCAGCAACCCCAGGGTCCGCACCGTGGAACTATCGGACCCACCCGGGATTGGTTGAAGCGGGCAGCTCGAGTGAAATGGTAAGCAATAACAACAACAACGAGATAGCGCCTAGCGGCAAGAAAGAGCGGGCGCTCTACGACAGCGAACGGCGTTTTCGCCTGCTTGTGGAAGGCGTCACCGACTACGCCATCTACATGCTCGATCTGGACGGCATCGTTACCAACTGGAACGCGGGCGCCGAGCGGATCAAGGGCTATCTGGCCGACGAGGCGGTCGGAAAGCATTTCAGCATGTTCTATACGCCCGAAGATCGCGCGCTCGGTCTGCCCGCCCGATCGCTTGCGACCGCGCGCCGCGAAGGCCGGTTCGAGGCGGAGGGCTGGCGCGTGCGCAAGGACGGCGTGCGCTTCCTTGCCGCCGTCGTCATCGATCCGATCTATGACGAGGGCAAGCTCATCGGCTACGCCAAGATCACCCGCGACCTCTCCGAACGCGAGCGCAGCCAGGAACATCTGCGCGAGAGCGAGCAGCATTTCCGGCTGCTGGTCGGAGGCGTGACCGATTATGCGCTCTACATGCTCGATCCGGAGGGTCGCGTCTCGAGCTGGAATGCCGGCGGCGAGCGCATCAAGGGATACACGTCGGCCGAGATCGTCGGCGAGCATTTCTCGAAATTCTACACCCCCGCCGACCGGAAATCGGGCAAGCCGGCACGCGCGCTGAAGATCGCCGAGACCACCGGACGCTACGAAGAAGAAGGCTGGCGCGTCCGCAAGGACGGCACCTTCTTCTGGGCCAGCGTCATCATCGACCCGATCCGCCGCGACGACGGACGTCTCATCGGGTATGCCAAGATCACGCGCGACATCACCGAGCGGCGCGAAGCGCAGGCCGCGCTCGAACGGGTGCAGAAGCAGCTTGCGGAGTCGCAGAAGATGGACGCGCTCGGCCAGCTCACCGGCGGCGTCGCGCACGATTTCAACAACCTCCTGATGATCGTCAGCGGGCATATCCAGACGATCAAGAAACATACTGCCGGCGACGCGCGCGCCGCCCGCGCCGCGCAGGCGATCGAACTCGCCGCGCAACGCGGCGCTTCGCTGACCCGGCAGCTTCTCAGCTTCTCGCGGCGGCAACGCCTCAACCCGGAGCCGATCAACGTCGCGGAACGGATTGAAGCGATCCGCGAGGTCCTGAGCAGCGGATTGGGATCGAGCGCGATGCACGTGGATATCGCTCCGGACGCGTGGCCGATCAAGGTCGATACGACCGAGTTCGAGATCGCGCTGGTCAATCTCGTCGTCAATGCGCGCGATGCCATGCCGGACGGCGGCACGGTCTCGCTGCAGGTGCGCAACGCCCATCTCGACGACACCCACAACGTCGCGCCCGGCGAGTATCTGGCGGTGACCGTTGCCGATACCGGCAGCGGGATCGCGCCCGACATCGTCAGCAAGGTGTTCGAACCCTTTTTCACCACGAAGCCGGTCGGAAAAGGCACGGGCCTTGGCCTGTCCCAGGTCCACGGATTCGTGCACCAGGCTGAAGGCACCGTGACGGTCGAAAGTACGATCAACAAAGGCACCGCGGTGACGATGTATCTGCCCCGCGCGATCAGCGCGCAATCGCAGCCTTGTGCGGAATCAGACGCAGGCGCTGCGGCCGCCGGCAGCGTTCTTCTGGTCGAGGACAATCCCGACGTCGCGAGCGCCAGCACCGTCTTGCTCGAACAGCTCGGCTATTCGGTGCGATGGGCGCGCGATGCGGACGCAGCGTTGCGCGAACTGGAAAACGACGGCTTCGACCTTGTGTTCAGCGACATCGTGATGCCGGGCAAGATGGATGGCATCGGGCTCGCCCACACGATCAAGGAGAAATATCCGCGGCTGCCGGTCGTGCTCGTCACCGGATACAGCGAGCGGGCGAACGACCAGGCTCTCGCCTTCCCCGTGATCCGCAAGCCCTATCAGATCCACGAGCTGAGCCAGATGCTGGCCACGTTGCGTTAAGCGCGGTCCTGTGCCCGCTCACTCGCTCGACAGGATCACGTTCTTCAGGATCGGGTAGATCTGCCCTTCCCACTTCTTTCCGCTGAAGACACCGTAATGCCCGACGCCCGGCTGCAGGTGGTGGCGCTTGCGATACGGCCGCAATTTCGCACACAGGTCATGGGCCGCGACCGTCTGGCCGACCGCGCAGATGTCGTCGCGTTCGCCCTCGACCGTCAGCAGCATGGTCTTGCGGATCGCGGATGGCTCGACCTTGCGCCCGCGCCATTCCAGTTCGCCGAGCGGCAGCTTGTGCTCCTGGAACACGATGCGCACAGTCTCTAGATAGAATTCGGCGGTGAGATCGAGAACGGCAAAATACTCGTCGTAAAAGTCCTTCGTGGCTTTCGCCTTTTCGGCTTCACCTGCGGCGAGATTCTCGTAGAGCTCCTTGTGCGCCTTCACGTGTCGCTCGATGTTCATGCTCATGAACGCCGCAAGCTGCACGAAGCCCGGATAAACCTTGCGGAACGCGCCCTCGAACCGGAACGGGACAGTCGCGATCAGGTTCTGCTCGAACCACCTGATCGGTTTGGACTGGGCGAGTTCGTTCACCTTGGTCGGGTTGACGCGCGTATCGATCGGCCCGGCCATCAGTGTCATGCTGGCGGGTGCTGCGGGATTGTCGGCTTGCGCCATCACGCTCGCCGCGACCAGCGCCTGCACGCAGGGCTGGCAGACCGCAACAATATGCGAGCCCGGCCCCATCGTTTCGAGAAAGCGGATGAGGTGATCGACATAATCGTCGAAACCGAACTGCCCAGACTTCACCGGCACGTCGCGCGCGTTGTGCCAGTCGGTGATGAACACGTCGTGTTCGGGGAGAAGCGTGCGCACGGTGTTGCGCAGAAGCGTCGCGAAATGCCCGGACAGCGGAGCGACCACGAGAACCCGCGGCTGCGCCATGTCGATGTCTTTCTTGAAGTGAAGGAGCGTGCCGAACGGGGTCCGCAGCGCGGGTTCCTCGCTGACGGCGACCTCGCGATTGCCGACCATGACGCTGTCGATACCGAAGGGCGGCCGCGTATGCGTCAGTCCTGCGCGCGTGACCAGTTCGTAGGCCGCGGTGAGATTGCGCAAGGTGCCGTTGCCGAAACCCATTCCGGCCGCCGGGCCGAGGGTCTGAAGAGCCATGCCGGCCAAGGCCCGCACCGGCACCATGATGTCGGAATGCGTCTGATACGCCTGATAAAGCATCCCCACGGCGGCGCACCGCCCCCTGCGACAGCGTCCCGGCTACCGCAATGCAAAAATGCTAGTGCATTTTCTTTTGCGCTGCGAGATAATTGTTTGTAGGGCTGTGGGTGCCGCACGGCCAAGCGCGATTCGCAGGCGAGCCTCGCCCGCGGAGGAAGCGCGCCATGCGGAGGATGTTGCGATGGCGGAAGCCACGCTCACGCTCAACAGCAAGAATTACGGCTCATGGTCGCTGCGCGGCTGGCTCCTGTGCAAGCTCGCGGGACTGGATTTCAAGGAAGCTTTCGTTTCGAGCGACGACGCCTCGACCCGCGCCGAACTGATGCTGATGTCGCCGTCTTTTCTCGTCCCCTGCCTGAACCACGATGGCGTAAAAGTCTGGGACACGCTCGCGATCGCCGAATATCTCGCCGAGCTCAAGCCCGGCGCGGGCCTGCTCCCCTCCAATCCGGTCGCGCGCGCGCATTGCCGCTCGATCTGCGGCGAAATGCATTCCGGCTTTTCCAATCTGCGCGGCGCGCTTCCGATGAACATCAAGGCGCACTTTCCGGGATTTCGCGCGTGGGCCGGCGCCAAGGGCGATATCGACCGCATTACCGAAATCTGGCGCGAATGTCTTTCCACCTATGGCGGGCCCTATCTGTTCGGCGAAAGCCCGACCATGGCGGACGCAATGTACGCGCCGGTGTGCACGCGCTTTCTGACGTACGACGTCAATCTCGATCCGGACTCGCTCGGTTATTGCAAAACCATCATGGCGCTGCCGCAGATGCAGGAATGGGTCGCCGCGGCGAAAGCCGAGCCTGAAGAGCTGGAAGAACTCGACGTGGAGTTCTGAGGTCGCGTCAGGGCGCCCAGTTGTGATGCAACGTACGGAAGGTGTCGGTGAACAGGTAAGGACCTATCGTCCACACCGCCGTCCATAGCAACGCGCCGCCGATATTCGCGAGCAGGAATATCCGCCACGGCATTCCCGCCGCACCGACGACCATGCTGCTCAACTGACGCACCAGCGGGATGAAACGGGCGAACAGGACAAACCATCCTCCGCGCTCGGCTACGCGGCGCTCGATCTGCGGCAGGCGCTCCGGTGTCAGTTTCACGTATCGGCCGTAGCGCACGAGCAGCATGCGGCCCCCGAAGGCTCCGATCGCATATCCGGTCATTCCGCCGAGAGTCGTTCCGACGAACACGGCGACGACGACATTGATGATGGTCAATTCGCCGTGGACGGCAAGAAGGCTCGCCGTGACCACGCCGGTTTCGCCCGGCAAGGGCGCGCCGAGCATTTCCAGATACACCATCGCGAATACGACGATGACGCCATACGCGACAATGTAGGGCTGGATGTGCGAGAAAAACTCAAAAAAGAAACCCATTGCTGAGATGCGCCTAGCCTTTGTGAAGCCAGCGCCCGATGCGTTGGACCGCCTCGTGCATTTCGGGTTTCGAGCCCGCGTAACAGAAGCGGACGAACTCGCGGCCATGGATCGGATCGAAATCGATCCCCGGCGTCGCGGCGACGTGCGTTTCCTCCAGCATCGACTTTGAAAAGGTCAGGCTGTCGCGCGAGAAGCGCGACACATCTGCATAGAGATAGAATGCGCCGTCGGCCGGGAGGAATTTGTCGAGGCCGGCCTGCGGCAGACCCTCGATCAGGATGCGCCGGTTCTCCTGATAGCCGTGCCTGATCTCCTCCATCTCGGCTCGCCCCTCGAACGCAGCTTCCGCCGCAACCTGCGACAGCGTCGGCACCGAGATAGACAGATTCTGCACCAGCCGCTCGATCGGGCGCACCAGAGGTTCCGGCGCCACCACCCATCCGATGCGCCAGCCCGTCATGCAGAAATATTTCGAGAAGGAATTGATGACGAGCGCATTGGCGGTGAGCCTGGCTGCGGTCACGGCGGGAAAAGCATAATCCAGACCGTGGTAGATCTCGTCGGAGATGAACCGGATGCCTGCTTCCTCGCAGGCTTCGATCAGCGCGCTGAGCGCCTCTCCCGTCATCATTGTCCCGGTCGGATTGGCCGGGCTACCGACAATGACGCCGGCAAGCGGCTTCTGCCGATGCACGGCCATCACCATATCCGGCGTGATCGCCCAGCGCGTGTCGGCGGTGGTCTCGATCAGCACCGGCTCGCAGCCGAGCGCGGTCAGGATGTGGCGGTAGGGCGGATAGCCAGGATTGGCAATGCCGACGCGGTCGCCCGGTTCGAACATCGACAGGAACGCGAAGATGAAGCCCGCCGACGATCCTGTCGTCACGATCACGCGACCAGGATCGAGATCGACCCCATATTGCTCTCGATAGTGACGCGCGATCCTCGCACGCAGCGAGGGCAGCCCGAGCGCCTCGGTATAGGCGATGCGGCCGCCAAGCGCCTTGCGCGCCGCCTCGATCGCGCATGACGGCGCGGGCGCGAAAGGTTGTCCGACTTCCATGTGGATGACGTGGCTGCCCGCCGCCTCGATCCGCGCGGCGGCCGACATGACATCCATCACGATGAAGGGCGGGACGTCGCTGCGCCGGGATGGCGCCAGAAGTCCTCGGGCCGTGTCGAGCATGTTCAGTTTTTCAGGCACGGAGAGCGCGCCGCCCCGCTGCCGCCGCAATCACGGGCTTGCTGGAAGTGCGCGTATTCGCGATTTGACCGCACCGGGACCCCTTACTAGGTTGCGCGAAAAGGCCAAGAATTCCATGAACTTTGGCAGAACCCCTATCAGGGCCCGGCGGGAGAGGCCAGCGTCGCGCGCGCTGTCATTGCTCGCAGCGCTTGCGCTGACCAGTTCCACAATTCCGGCCCGCGCCCAGCCGGTCAACATCAATGCCGGCGTCCCGATGATCCGGGACACCGAGGTCGAGCAATTACTGCGCGAGTACACCACGCCGATCCTGCGCGCCGCCGGACTCGCGCAACAGAACATCCGCGTCATCATCATCAACGACCGCACCTTCAACGCCTTCGTGATGGATGGCCGGCGCATCTTCGTGAACACCGGCGCGCTGCTCGATTCAGAGACACCGAACCAGATCATCGGCGTGCTCGCGCACGAGACAGGTCATATTGCCGGCGGCCACCTCGCCAAGATGCGCGAGCAACTCGCGAAGGTGCAGACGGCGGCGCTGATCGGCATGCTTGCGGGAGCCGGCGCGATGATCGCGGGCGTACGCTCAGGCGGCGACAGCGGGCTCGCCCAGGCAGGCGCGGCCGCAATGAGCGCGCCGGGCGAGATGGCGCGCCGCACGCTGCTCTCCTACCAGCGCGCACAGGAGGAACAGGCGGATCGGGCGGGCGTGAAATTCCTCGATATGACGGGCCAATCGCCAAAAGGCATGTACGAGACGTTCAAGCGCTTCGCCGACCAGATCCAGTTCATCGCGAGCCGGATCGATCCCTATCTGCAGTCGCATCCATTGCCTGCCGAGCGCATGAAGTCGCTGGAAGCGCTCGCCAAGGCAAGTCCGGTCTGGGACAAGAAAGATCCTCCCGAGCTCCAGCTGCGCCATGACCTGATGCGCGCAAAACTCGCGGCCTATATGGAGCGGCCGGAGACGGTCGCCCGCCGCTATCCGTTGAGCGACACGAGCCTGCCCGCACGTTACGCGCGCGCCATCGCAGGCTATCGCCATTACGACATCCGCTCCGCGCTCGCTCAGATGGACGGCCTGATCCAGAGCCATCCGCAAAATCCCTATTTCTGGGAGTTGAAGGGGCAGGCATTGCTGGAGACCGGACATCCCGCCGAGGCGATCACGCCGCTGCGGCATGCGGTCTCGCTGATGCCGAACGCGCCGCTCATCCAGATCATGCTCGGACAGGCGCTGGTCGCGACCAACGAGCCGAAATACGCCGACGAATCGATTAATCTGCTGCGCAACGCGCTCGCGCGCGAACCGGAAACGCCGGAAGGCTATACGCAGCTTGCAATGGCCTATGGACGCAAGGGCGATCTGGCCCAGGCCGACCTCGCGTCCGCCCAGGCCGCCTTCGCGCGGAACGATTTAAAGACCGCCCGCGAGCTTGCGGCGCGGGCCAAGACACGGTTCCCTGTCGGAGCACCCGGATGGGTGAAGGCCGACGACATCGTGAACGTGAAATTGCCGTCCACATCCCTCTTTTCGCGCTAACACAGGAATCCAAAATGACACCGCGCATGTTGCCCGCTTTCGCCGCAGCCCTGCTGGCGTTGCCGGTGCTCGGCCTCCCGGTTCAGGCCCAAACCATCTCGCCTGCGCAGCGCGGCGAGATCGAGAGCATCATCAAGGATTACCTGATCAAGCACCCCGAAGTGCTGCAGGAGGCGATGGAGGAGCTGGAGAACCGCCAGACCGCCGCCAAGGCGGAAAAAGCCAAGACCGCACTCAAGGAAAACGAAGCGACGTTGCTTCATTCGCCGCGCCAGATCGTGCTCGGCAATCCGAGCGGCGATGTCACGATGGTCGAGTTCTTCGATTACAATTGCGGGTTCTGCAAGGGCGCGCTCGCCGACATGCTCGGCCTGATGAAGAACGATCCGAAGCTTCGCGTCGTCCTCAAGGAATTCCCGGTTCTCGGCCGCGGCTCGGTCGAAGCGGCGCAGGTCGCGGTCGCCGTGCGGATGCAGGATCCGAAGAAATATCTCGAATTCCACCAGAAGCTTCTCGGCGGCCGCGGACAGGCCGACCGGGCGCGCGCGCTCGCCGTCGCCAAGGAAGTGGGGCTCGACGTCGCGCGGCTGGAAAAGGACATGAGCAGCGATGAGGTCAAGGCGACGCTTGAGGAAAGCATGAAGCTCGCCGACCCGCTCGGCCTGAGCGGAACGCCGAGCTACGTCATCGGCGGCGATATCGTCGTCGGCGCCGTCGGCCACGATGCGCTCAAGGGCAAGATCAATGTCGCCCGCTGCGGCAAGGCGACGTGCTGAGCGCCCTGCCGCGCCGCGACACGGCCCGAGGCTTCCCCTTCCCGTTCCGCCCGCCTATAACCGGGCACCCTTCATCGCGGCCTTGGCGCCGCTCCTGGCATTGCGTATGTGCGGCATCTCATGGCGAAGACGATTTTCGTCCTTAACGGACCGAACCTTAACCTGCTTGGCATCCGCGAGCCGCATATCTACGGCCACTCGACGTTGAAGGACGTCGAGGCCCTGTGCGCCAAGACCTGCAAGGCGCACGGGCTGGAGATGGATTTCCGTCACACCAACCACGAGGGCGTGCTGGTCGACTGGTTCCACGAGGCCCGCGAGAAGAAGATCGCGGGCATCGTGATCAACCCCGCGGCCTACACGATGACATCGGTCGCGCTGCTCGACGCGACCAAGGCGATCAGCCCGCTGCCGGTGATCGAAATCCACATCAGCCACACGCATCAGCGCGAAGACTGGCGTCAGAAATCCTATATCTCGTACGGAGCGAAGGCGACGCTGTGCGGTTTCGGGATCAACGGCTACGCCCTCGCCATCGCGGGGCTCGCAGCGATGATCGAATCCAAGGCTTAGACCCGTGGCACGCGGACCGCAGAAACCGGACATGCCGAAAAGCAAGCTCACCGTCGATCAGGACCTGATCCGCCAGCTCGCGAAGCTGCTGGAAGAAACCGGCCTGAGCGAAATCGAGATCGAGCAGGACGACAACCGCATCCGCGTCGGCCGGGGCGTGCGCAGCGTTGCGGCGGCCATCCCGGCGGCGGCAGCCGCGCCGTCGGCGCCATCCGCCGCGGCCCCGGCAGCGCCCTCGGATCCTGCGAAGCATCCGGGCGCCGTCACCTCTCCGATGGTCGGCACCGCCTATCTCGCCCCCTCGCCCGGCTCGCGCCCCTTCGTCGAGGTCGGCAGCCACGTCAAGGCCGGCGAAACGCTTCTGATCGTCGAGGCGATGAAGACGATGAACCAGATCCCGGCGTCGCGCTCCGGCAAGGTCGTGCAAATTCTCGTCGAGGACGGCCAGCCGGTCGAATTCGGCGAAGCGCTGATGATCATCGAGTGATGTTTGATAAGATTCTCATCGCGAACCGCGGCGAGATCGCGCTGCGCGTGCTGCGCGCGTGCAAGGAACTGGGCATCGCGACGGTTGCCGTGCATTCGACGGCCGACGCGGACGCCATGCACGTGCGGCTCGCCGACGAGAGCGTCTGCATCGGGCCGCCTGCCGCGCGCGACAGCTATCTGAACATTCCCGCGCTTCTTGCGGCCTGCGAAATCACCGGCGCACATGCCGTGCATCCGGGCTACGGATTCCTTTCGGAAAATGCGCGCTTCGCGGAAATCCTCGAAGAGCACAAGATTCATTTCATCGGCCCGAAGGCGGAACACATCCGCCTGATGGGTGACAAGATCGAGGCCAAGCGTACCGCCAAGAAGCTCGGCATCCCGGTCGTGCCGGGCTCGGAAGGCGGCATCACGTCCGACAAGGAGGCAATCCGGATCGGCAACGAGATCGGCTATCCGGTTCTGGTGAAGGCCGCCGCGGGCGGCGGCGGGCGCGGCATGAAGGTCGCCTATTCGGAGGCCGAATTGTCGACCGCGCTCGCGACCGCGCGCACCGAGGCGAAAGCGGCCTTCGGCGACGACGCGGTCTATCTGGAAAAGTACCTGCAGCGCCCACGCCACATCGAGATCCAGGTGCTCGGTGACGGACAGGGCAACGCGATCCATCTCGGCGAGCGCGACTGCTCGCTGCAACGGCGCCACCAGAAGGTGCTGGAAGAAAGCCCCTCGCCCGCGCTGAATGTCGAAGCGCGCGACAAGATCGGCGAGGTCGTCGCCAAGGCGATGCGCGAGATGAAATATCTCGGCGTCGGCACCGTCGAGTTCCTGTACGAGGACGGCGAGTTCTACTTCATCGAGATGAACACGCGCATCCAGGTCGAGCATCCGGTGACCGAAATGGTGACCGACATCGACCTGATCCTCGAACAGATCCGCGTCGCTTCCGGAGCCAAGCTCGGCATCGCGCAGAAGGATGTGCAATTCCACGGCCACGCCATCGAATGCCGGGTGAACGCGGAAAACCCCTTCACCTTCCGCCCCTCGCCCGGAAAGATCCTGCATTACCATCCGCCCGGCGGGATGGGCGTGCGCATCGATTCCCATGCCTATCAGGGCTACACGATCCCGCCGAACTACGACTCGCTGGTCGGCAAGCTGATCGTGCACGGCAAGACGCGGCAGGAATGCCTGATGCGGCTGCGCCGCGCGCTCGACGAATTCGTGCTCGACGGGATCGAGACCACGTTGCCCCTGTTCCGCAAGCTCGTGCGCAATCAGGACATCATCGACGGTAATTACCACATCCATTGGCTGGAGCATTTCCTCGCCGAGGAAGGCGCGGAATAACCGGCACAGCCTGTCGGCCCGCATCTCGCAATTTGCCCGGCGGCTTCCTACCTATCTGCCGCCATGCCGGTTTCGTTTTCAAAATGGCGCTTTGCGGGCGTTTTGCTCGCTTCGGGGATCGCTCTTCTGAGCCTTTGCCCCTCTGCCGAAGCATTGCCTGCACTTCAGGTCCTGCGTCCTGGCTGGCGATCCGACTTTCTCGACCTGATCGTCGATCCCGACATCGCCTTCGTCCTGCTTCTCGTCGGGATTTACGGATTGATCGTCGAAATCGGACATCCCGGCGTCTACCTCCCCGGTGTCGCAGGCGCGATCAGCCTTGTGCTCGCGCTGATCGCCATGTCGGCCCTGCCGGTCCATTACGGCGCGCTCTGCCTGCTGCTCCTCGGCATCGCGCTGATGATCGGCGAGACCTTCACGCCCGGAATCGGCGCGCTCGGGATCGGCGGCCTCGCGGCTTTCGTTGCGGGCGCGGCGTTCCTGTTCGATGCGGGGAGCGCCACGACCGCGATCTCCATCCCGCTGATTGCCGGAAGCGCGATCATATGCGCGGGGCTGACATTCTTCACGATCGGCGCGGCGGTCGAGGCGCGGCGACGCCCCCTCGCCGCCGGCCCGGAAAGCATGATCGGTGAAAACGCCCGCGTGGTCGAATGGCGCAACGGCGCGGGCACCGTGCTCCTTCGCGGTGAACGATGGAGCGCGCGCGGCGGGGCGGCGCTGAACGCAGATGAACTGGTCCGCGTCACGTCACGCGAGGGCCTGACGCTGATCGTGGAGCGCGAATAGAAAGGATCACCATGCCGAATCCCGATTTTTCCGCGATCTACGGCCTGCTCGTTCCCGCTGTGATCGTCCTCATCGTCCTGTTCTATTCGTTCCGCATCCTTCGCGAATACGAGCGGGGCGTCGTGTTCATGCTCGGCCGGCTGTGGCGCGTCAAAGGCCCGGGCCTGATCCTTGTCATTCCGGGGCTTCAGCAGATGGTGCGGGTCGACCTGCGCACGCGGCTCCTCGATGTGCCGCCGCAGGACGTGATCTCGCGCGACAACGTCACCGTGCGCGTCAACGCCGTGGTCTATTACCGCGTGGTTGATCCGCAGAAGGCGATCGTTCAGGTCGAGCAATTCGATGCGGCGACGAGCCAGCTGGCGCAGACTACTCTGCGCTCGGTCCTCGGCCAGCACGATCTCGACCAGATGCTCGCCGAACGGGAGAAGCTGAATTCCGACATCCGCCAGATTCTCGACGAGCAGACCGACGGATGGGGCATCAAGGTCTCGATCGTCGAGTTGAAGCAGATCGACCTGAACGAAACGATGGTGCGCGCGATCGCCAAGCAGGCCGAGGCCGAGCGCATCCGCCGCGCCAAGGTGATCGACGCCGAGGGTGAATTTCAGGCGGCGCAAAAGCTCGCCGACGCAGGCCAGTTGTTCGCACAGCGCCCCGAAGCGATGCAGCTCCGCTATTTCACCGCGCTGCAGAATATCGCCGGCGAACGATCGTCAACGATCGTGTTCCCCATTCCGATGAATCTGATGGCGCTGCTGGAAAAGCTGAAAACGTGAGCTCAGGTCGCGGCCGGCGCCGGCTGATGGACGCCGAGCAGGTTTTCGACCGCGGAGCACGCGCGCGCGAGGCTGTAGGGTTTCGGCAGGACCGCCGAGTGCGGCAGCGAGCGCAGCCGGTCGAGCAGCGTCCAGCGCCCCGAGGCGTAAACCACCGCGAGGCCGGGGCGAAGTTCGCGTGCACTTTCCGCCAGCGACGCGCCGTCCATCCCCGGAAGGTTAATGTCGGTGAACAGGAGGTCGACCTGCAAACCGTCGGCGAGTGCCTGCAGCGCCTCCTCCGCGGTCGACGCCGCATGCACCTCGAAGCCGTCGTCGGCGAGCGCCTCGCAGACCAGCACACTGATCAACGTCTCGTCCTCGACCAGCAGAACCCTGCCCAACTTTGGTGTCTTGTCCATTGTCCAACTCGCCTCCCGAACCCCTTACCTTGAGATGGAACTCGGTCCGGTCACTGCGGTTCGAAGCTTTCCTAAAGTTAGCGGTAATGTGACTAACGGCGTGTTAAACTTCACATCCCCAACACAACAAGGCCCGAAGCCATGATCACCGAAATCGTCCTGTTCGACCTGCCTGCCGGGATCACACGCGAGGCGATGCTCGCCCAATTCCGGGATTCCATTCCCCGCTGGCAGGCCAATCCAGACATGATCCGCAAGCACATGATTTTCGACCTCAAGTCCGGCAAGGGCGGCGGCGTCTATCTGTGGCGCAGCGTGGCGGACGCGCAGCGCTGGCACGATGAGAGCTTCCGGCAACGCATTCTGGCGGCATTCGGATCCGAGCCGACCTACCAGTATTTCGACACGCCGGTGATCGTGGACAATGCCGCCCAGGACGTGACGGTCGAGGCGGCGTAAGGGTTTTTACGATGGCAAGCCGCGACGATTTGTTCGTCGAGATCACGCCCGAGGTGCTGCTCAAGGCCTATGCCTGCGGCATCTTTCCGATGGCGGAGAACGCCGACGATCCCTCCCTCTACTGGATCGAACCGGAGCAGCGCGGCATCATCCCGCTGCGCGGCTTTCGCGTCTCGCAGCGCCTCGCCCGCACCGTTCGCGCGGACCGCTTCGAGATCCGCGTCGATCACGACTTCGATGCGGTGATCGACGGCTGCGCCGCCCCGCAGCGCGGACGCACGCGGACCTGGATCAACCAGCGCATCCGCACGCTTTATTCAAAGCTGCACGACATCGGGCATTGCCACAGCATCGAGGCCTATGACGGCGGCAAGCTCGTCGGCGGACTCTACGGCGTGCGGCTCGGCGGAGCATTTTTCGGCGAGAGCATGTTCCACACCGCGCGCGATGCCTCGAAGGTCGCGCTGGTGCATCTCATCGCGCGGTTGCGCGCGGGTGGCTTTACGCTGCTCGACACGCAATTCGTGACGGACCACCTGCGCAGCTTCGGCGCGACCGAAGTGCCGCGCCAGCGCTATCACAAGCTGCTGGAGGCCGCGCTTGCAGGCGAGGGTGACTGGGCTGCCATCGACAACGCGCCGCCGTCCAGCGAGCGCGTCCTCGACATCGTCAACGCGGATTGACCGGCGCTCCGCGCGGAGCGGCGCCCGGCTGCCCCTGACGCGCAGGCTGACGCGGAGCGGCGGCTCCGGCCGGGGCCGGCGTCGTCGGACGCGCGGGCCGCTGCGGAGGCGGCGCCGGATCCTCGGCGACCTTGGTCTGTTGCGGCTCCTTACAATCGGTCAGCCACACGTCGTAGATCGAATGCTCGACGCCGTGCAGGCCCGGGCTTGCCGCATACATCCAGCCGGTGAAGATCCTGCGCACTTCTCCCTGCAGCGTGACTTCCGACACTTCGACGAAGCCGTCGGTGAGCGGCAATTCGGTCGGCGGGCGCGTGTAGCAGGCCCGCGGCGTCACCTGCAGCGCACCGAACTGCACCGTTTCGTTCAGCGCCACGTCGAACGAGATGATCCGGCCGGTAATCTTGTCGAGCCCAGAGAACACCGCGGAGTTGTTTGGAATCTTCGGCGTCGGCGCATCGACGTTTTCGTCCGGGGGTGCGACGGCGACCGGCGCGGGCGCGCCTGGTGCCGGTGGCGTCGCCGGCGGGGCTGTACCCGGCTGTTGCGGCGTGCCGCGCGGCTGACGCTGTCCGGGCGCAAGCCCGGGCGTGGGGCCGGGTGATCCGGCCGGAGGCAAGGCGCCTTGCTGCGGACGCGTATCGAGCGGCACCGCGGGCGCGCCCGGTGGCGGCGGCAGGGGCTGCGATTGGACGGCGGTCCCACGCCCCCCAGCCGGCGCCGGGATGGTCTGCGGCGGCGTATCCGCCGGCGCGCGGTTCGGGACATTGGCGGGCGGACGCGGCGGATCGCCGCCGAAAATCGTGCCGAATTGCGCGGGCGCGGGCCTCACCGCAAGGACCAATGCGATGCAGACGATGCCCGCTCCAGCAAGGCCAATCCGGGCGCTTTTCGTGATCGCTCGACGCATCGAAATCCGGGAAAGCGAAGCCCCGCCGCCGGGGACTCTGCCGCGTCCGGTTAACATGCCGAATGCGGCGGCGGAAGGGCGGATGGCCGGAGACGCGGACATCGCGCCGAGACGCGACGGCTCAGCGCTCCGGAACCCAGGCCTTATAGTCGCCGGTCGCTTTCGGACGGCGCGCCTGCGTGACGATCGATCCGGACGGACGATACGCGCCCGGCGTGCCGGTCAGGTTCGGCCGGTGCGGCTTCTGCCAGGCGCGCGCTTTGTATTTTTCCTGCGTCGGCGGCACGTCGACCGTGTGATGCATCCAGCCATGCCACGACGGCGGGATCATCGAGGCTTCGGTATAGCCGTTGTAGATCACCCAGCGCCGCTCGAAGCCGAGCGAAGGATCGATCTTGCCGCCGCGGGTGCGGAAATAGCGGTTGCCGAACTCGTCCTCGCCGACGAATTCCCCATACAGCCAGGTCCACAGCTGGGTGCCGAAGGTCTGGCCGTTCCACCATGTGAACAGGCGAAGAAGAAGGCTTTTCATAGTGCGCCAAGCTGGAATGGAGCGTGCCGCTTCATGCCATCGCCACGGCCCCCTGTCTAGGCGGAGCGGCCGGACGCGAAGACGCCCGCTATTATCCGTACAGCCTCACCGCCGAGCCGCCTGCTTCCTTCGCCTGGTACAAGGCGAGATCGGCGCGACGCATCAGTTCGGCACGGTTGAGGCCGTCCCGCGGAAAGAATGCGATCCCGGCCGAGGCGCCGACCGAATGGGCGACGCCATCGACCACGATCGGCTCCTCGAGCGCGGCAACGATGGCCTTCGCCCGCCCGGTGACGACATCGTCCTCGTTCGTATCGGGAAAGAACACGGCAAACTCATCGCCGCCGAGACGCGCCGCAAAATGATGATCGTTCACCACGGCATTCAGCCGCCGTCCCACGCATTCGAGAACCTTGTCGCCGACCGGATGACCGAAACGGTCGTTGATCGCCTTGAAGCGGTTCAGGTCGAGCAGCATCAGCGCATGCGGGCCGGATGCCGTCTTCAAGGCTGCTTCGAGGAGCGCGGTGAGCGCGCGCCGGTTCGGCAGTCCGGTCAGCGAGTCCGAATTTGCCTGGCGACGCACCTTGTGCATCTCGCGCTCGGCTTTCAGTCGCCGCTCGAATTCGAGCCGCTGCTCGCGTAGCCGCCGCATCGAGAAGGCGAGCAGCCCGACCATCAGGATTCCGGCAAGCGCGAAGACTTCGGACAGCGTGATCCGGCGTTCATGCGAGGTCATCGCGTCGGCCGATTGCAGGACGTCGTATTCGAGCGCGAAGATGAAGGCGACCAGCATCACCGAACCGAGGATGAACAGATCCTGCGCGCTCGCAGCGGAGCGGATGGTGGTCAATGTCAGCATGGGAAGACGCAAGGCGCTCATCTCTTGTTCTTCTGTTGCATGGCTGGTTTTGGATAGCCGGAGACGGTGAAAACGAGGTGAACCCAGCAGGTCGGGCAGCCCGCAGGTAACCGTCGCGAGCAAGCGAGTTTAGGTCGCCCTGAGAACGCCTGCGAAGGCCGGGCAAGGCATTGGTGCGGCGGCGAGAATCGCTGCGCGCTGGTGCCGCAAAAGGCCGTGCCGGCGGTCCCTTCGTACCTCCATGGTTGGCCTGCTTCCGTTTCCGCCGGATGAGGACGATGCGGCGAAACGTCCGCCTTTCGGCGGTTTTCCCAACTGTTCCACCGTCCCCGCCCACAGATGACAGGGCGATGACAAAAGCTGCTTCCTAATCGCTCCGGCGTCCCCGATACTTGCGGCGTCGGTCGTCGAGTCGTCCCCGAAATTAACAGGCGGGACACAAGATTTAGCGTTTGATTCAGGTTTTACGACTAGACCTTGACGCCAGTAGCGAGTGATCCTAGTTTTCGAGTCCAGCACGGCGCGTGTGGGTATGAGCGTCTCCGCCGACCGCTTTTCCATCAGGTCAGAGGCAGCAGCCCGCCCGGATTTGGCCCTTGGCGGGGGTGGGTTTTGCGTCGCTGCGGACCGGCAAAGTGTTTGCCCAATCGGTGGCCGAGAACGGCCCCGGACATAAGTTGAGTACAGGGACGTCGAAGAGAGAAACGAGCCGAAGAAGCGGGTGTCGGCCAGGCCCGCTTTGGTGCGAATGACGCCGGTGCGCAGCATCGGCCAAAAAGGGGCGACAAGGATGCGGATCGAGCGGCGCTTCACCAAGGACGGCCAGTCTCCCTATGCGGAGATCGAATTCCGGCTGACCACGAGCGAGATCAAGAATCCCGACGGCTCGGTGGTGTTCAAGCTCGACAATGTCGAGGTGCCGGTATTCTGGTCGCAGGTCGCCTCCGACGTGCTGGCGCAGAAATATTTCCGCAAGGCCGGGGTCCCTGCCCGGCTGAAGAAGGTCGAGGAGAATGCCGTCCCCTCCTTCCTGTGGCGCGGCGCGGCCGACGAAGCGGCCTTAAGCGAGCTGCCGGAGAAGGAGCGCGTGACCGGCGAGCATTCGGCCAAGCAGGTGTTCGACCGTCTCGCCGGCACCTGGACCTATTGGGGCTGGAAGGGCGGCTATTTCGATTCCGAGAACGACGCGCAGATTTTCTTCGACGAGCTTCGCTACATGCTGGCGAAGCAGATGTGCGCGCCGAATTCGCCGCAATGGTTCAACACCGGCCTGCACTGGGCCTACGGCATCGATGGGCCGAGCCAGGGCCACTATTACGTCGATTTCGAAACCGGCAAGCTGACCAAGTCGAAATCCTCCTACGAGCATCCGCAGCCGCACGCCTGCTTCATCCAGTCGATCGCCGACGACCTCGTGAACGAGGGCGGCATCATGGATCTGTGGGTGCGTGAGGCGCGCCTGTTCAAATACGGCTCCGGCACGGGGAGCAATTTCTCGCGGCTGCGCGGCGAAGGCGAGAAACTCTCCGGCGGCGGCCGCTCGTCCGGCCTGATGTCGTTTCTCAAGATCGGCGACCGCGCGGCGGGCGCGATCAAGTCCGGTGGAACGACGCGGCGCGCGGCCAAGATGGTCGTGGTCGACGTCGATCACCCCGACATCGAGCAATATATCGACTGGAAGGTGAAGGAGGAGCAGAAGGTCGCGGCCCTCGTCACCGGATCGAAGATCAACCAGAAGCATCTGCGCGCGGTGCTCAAGGCCTGCGTGAATTGCGAAGGCTCGGGCGACGATTGCTTCGACCCGGAGAAGAACCCGGTCCTGCGCCGCGAGATCAAGGCCGCGCGCAAGGCCTTCGTGCCGGACAATTTCATCAAGCGCGTGATCCAGTTCGCGCGGCAGGGCTATACCGATATCGATTTCCCGATCTACGACACGGACTGGGATTCCGACGCCTATCTCACCGTCTCCGGGCAGAACTCGAACAATTCGGTGCGCGTCACCGACGAATTCCTGAAAGCCGTCGAGACCGACCGCGACTGGGATCTCACCTGGCGCAACCGGAAGGGCGCGGCCAAGACCGTCAAGGCGCGCGAGCTCTGGGAGAAGATCGGCTACGCGGCCTGGGCCTGCGCCGATCCCGGCCTGCAATTCCACACCACCGTCAACGACTGGCACACCTGCCCGGCCTCGGGCGAGATCCGCGCATCCAATCCGTGCTCGGAATACATGTTCCTCGACGACACGGCCTGCAATCTCGCCTCGCTGAACCTGCTCACCTTCCACGATCCGAAGACGCATGCCTTCGACGTCGCGGGTTACGAGCATGGCGTGCGGCTGTGGACCATCGTGCTCGAAATCTCCGTGCTGATGGCGCAGTTCCCGTCAAAGCAGATCGCGCAGCTTTCCTACGAATACCGCACGCTGGGCTTAGGCTACGCCAATATCGGCGGGCTGCTCATGTCGCTCGGCATCCCGT
This sequence comes from uncultured Hyphomicrobiales bacterium, assembly GCA_964584855.1. Lineage (GTDB taxonomy): Bacteria > Pseudomonadota > Alphaproteobacteria > Rhizobiales > Xanthobacteraceae > Pseudorhodoplanes. The sequence continues at coordinate 139,815 of CAZPBF010000035.1, read as the reverse complement.
ATGACTCCGAGCCCGGCCGCGCGATGTGCGCAGCGCTCACCTCGATCATGACCGGCATCTCCTACGCGACCTCGGCGGAGATGGCGGCGCAGCTCGGCACCTTCCCCGGCTATAAAAAGAACCGCGAGCACATGCTGCGCGTGATGCGCAACCACCGCCGCGCGGCTTATGGCGAGCGAACCGGCTATGAGAAGATCGCGACCTCCCCGGTCCCGATCGACCACACGGTCTGCGAGAAGGCCGGCGTCAGCGGCCGCGACCTCGCCGCGCACGCCAAGTCCGCGTGGGACAGGGCCATCGCGCTCGGTGAGGAACACGGATACCGCAACGCGCAGGCCACCGTGATCGCGCCGACCGGAACGATCGGCCTCGTGATGGATTGCGACACCACCGGCATCGAGCCGGATTTCGCGCTGGTGAAATTCAAGAAGCTCGCCGGCGGCGGCTATTTCAAGATCATCAACCGCGCGGTGCCGGAAGCCTTGCGTGCGCTCGGCTACAAGGAAAGCGAGATCGCCGAGATCGAGGTCTATGCGGTCGGCCACGGCTCGCTCGCGCAGGCGCCGGGCATCAACCACACCACTCTCAAGGCAAAAGGCTTCACCGACGAGGCGATCGCCAAGATCGAGAAGGCTCTTCCCACCGCCTTCGACATCAAGTTCGCGTTCAACAAGTGGACGCTCGGCGAGGAATTCTGCGTGAAGACGCTCGGCATCCCGGCCGAGACGCTCGTTTCGCCCTCCTTCGACCTGCTCGCGCATCTGAATTTCACCAAGCGCGAGATTGAGGCCGCCAACATCCATGTCTGCGGCGCGATGACGGTGGAAGGCGCCCCGCACCTGAAGGCGGAGCATTATCCGGTGTTCGACTGCGCCAATCCGTGCGGCCGCACCGGCAAGCGCTATCTCTCGGTCGAAAGCCACATCCGCATGATGGCGGCGGCGCAGCCCTTCATCTCCGGCGCGATCTCCAAGACCATCAACATGCCGAACGAGGCGACGGTCGAGGATTGCAAGGAAGCCTACACGCTGTCCTGGCGGCTCGCGCTCAAGGCGAACGCGCTCTATCGCGACGGCTCCAAGCTCTCCCAGCCGCTCAATGCGCAATTGATCGCGGACGAAGAGGACGAGGACGACGCGGTCGAGGCCTTCCTCGACAAGTCGATGCCGGCGCGCGCGGCGGCGCTCTCGGAGAAGATCGTCGAGAAGGTGGTCGAGCGGATCGTGGTGATGCGCGAGCGCGAGAAGCTGCCGGCGCGGCGCAAGGGCTACACCCAGAAGGCCGTGGTCGGCGGTCACAAGGTTTACCTGCGCACCGGCGAATACGACGACGGCCGGCTCGGCGAAATCTTCATCGACATGCACAAGGAAGGCGCGGCGCTCCGCTCCATCATCAACAATTTCGCGATCGCGGTGTCGCTCGGCCTGCAATACGGCGTGCCGCTCGAGGAATATGTCGACGCCTTCACCTTCACGAGATTCGAGCCGCAGGGCCCGGTGCAGGGCAACGACTCGATCAAATACGCGACCTCGATGCTCGACTACATCTTCCGCGAGCTCGCGGTGTCGTATCTCTCGCGCTTCGATCTCGCCCATGTCGATCCGAGCGAGAGCGGCTTCGATGCGCTCGGCAAGGGCGAGGAGGAAGGCAAGGCCCCGAGCGCCGCGCAATTCGTGTCGAAGGGGCTGACGCGCTCGCGCACCGACCGGCTGAGCGCGGTCGCAGCGCCTTCGTCGTCCGGCGGCGTGGCGGGTTCCGGCAATGTCACGGCGTTGCGCGCCGCGGGCGCGACCGCGCTGAAGGCCGAGCCGGAAGCCAAGCTCTCGCCCGCGCAGGCGCTCGAACATCTGACGTGGCAGGAGCCGCAAAGCGCGCCGCGCGTCAGCGAGGACGTGCGCGAGGATGCCCGCGCGATGGCCGCCGAGAAGCGCGCCGAGGCGAAGGCCAAGGGCTATGAAGGCGAAGCCTGCGGCGAATGCGGCAACTTCACGCTTGTGCGCAACGGCACCTGCATGAAGTGCGACACCTGCGGATCGACCACCGGATGCTCGTGAGATGCCGCCGCTGAACCGCACCAACGTGCTGTATCTGATCATCGGCGCGCTTGCGGTCGCGACCGCTCTGCTCGGCTATCAGCTCTATCAGGAGCGTCAGAAGCCCGAGGGCCTGAACATCAACCTCGGGCCCGGCGGGCTGAAGATCCAGACGAAGTAGCGGCGTTCAAAGCTTCGTTTTTTTTGCGGTCCCACTGCCTTCTACAGGACCGTTGCAATCCTCGCCTTTGTACGACCAGATTGCGGTGTCATCCAGGAATTTAAGCGAAGCTTGGTATGAACCAGGGCAATCCTTTGATGTGTTTTGCAATTGAAGTCTTTCGACAACCGCTCCGATGAGCTTCCCCGTTCCTTTTCCTTGCCCTCCTTCCGCCGTGACAAAGCTAACATTCAAATCATTCTCCACCTGCTCGACAGAGAGTGAGATTTTCTGCGCTCCATGACCTTTTTTTGCGTATGTCATGTTGTTTGTGCCTTCGTAGGTTCCACGTACTTTGGGGATCGGGGCGCCGCATACGGCGGCGACCAGCGAGTCAAAGGGTGAACCTTGTGTCGCCGTGATCGGCGCAACGGTGATTGGAGCGCTAATATAAAGCCAATTATTTTGAGAATCGTAAAGCTCGAATTTCAAATCACGTATTTTCCTGTCCGTGCAAGATAGCTGTAGAAGATCGCTACGAACACGAAAGCTGCTGGGTAATCCTACAACCGTCATTGCAGTGGGAAACAATTCTGTGAGCGAGTGATCGATGTCGCTCTTGATCACTGATGTTAGCTCATAAGTCGAGTTTGATATGTTTCTCGCCGGTCCATAGAATATGTCGCCATCGCCCAAAGGAGTCCGAGAAAGAAGCTTCATATCGCTGGCGGGCAATTTAACATTTTGCAGCAGAGGCGTCCGTATTTGCTCATTACAAATTATGTGCTGGCCCGCAGCGAAAATTGAACCCGGTGCTATTGATACGCCAACTGACAAATCCAAAGACTCCGGCTCTCCCCATTTGAAATTCGATATAGCTTCATTGGCTTTATTGTAGACAGCTTTCTCGGCTATCCCCACAATAGACCTTTTGCAATCAATCACATTGGTTACAGTTTCATAGACGCCTTGAGCAAAGGGCCTATCTATTGCCACCGCGTTGGCAAGCGGATAACGCGCCTCGTAAGCGACTCGATCACCAATTATTTTGACAGAAAGAGGCTTGAAATAATGAGACACGGAAGGTTCGCCGATCACTGGAGTAGCAGATTCATACATAACCCATTCGCCGGCTTTGCTGCCCCACACTTCATTCACATTTTTGCTCGCCGACATCGCGGAAAAAAGGAGAAACCGAATGCGCTCAATCGCATTGGAAAATCCAATGGACTGAGCAAAAGCGAAGACAATTAGCAGCGCCAAAACTCCTGTTAGTACGCCTGCGAAGCGGCGCCAGGGCGACGATTTAGAAATTGCCCGGATATCTCGGACGAGTCCGGACATTTCGTTGCGAAAGCTAGCCAAAGTTACTGACACGGCTTGGTGATCGAGTAAGCCTCGAATATCGTGGGGCAGGTCCCCCTTCGAAGGCAGATCTGCTCCATTAACGCGAACGGGGATAACAGTGATGTTACGATTTAATGCGTGCGCAATTTCAAGTCGCACCCAATCGTCGGGATCATCGAGCCGACGCTGCCCCCGTTCGTCGGTGGCGTTTAGCCAGCCCGGTCCAATCAAAACTAAGATGACTTTGCATTCTGCCAACCGCTGCTCAAGCACCTTCGGAAACTTTGTACCCGCGCGCATGTCGACGTCGATAAATACATTCTTCCGACCAAACTCATGTTCTAAATATTGGCCGATACCAAGCGCGTTGGCGCCGCTGTCTTGACGCCGATAACTAATAAAGACCTTGTTGCGCATTGCGACAGCCTATCATGAGTGAAAGCAATCCCGATGCTGCCGGATTTTAGCGGAGTGACGTGGGCTTCACACGCCGGGAAGATCGTCTCGTTGGTTGCCCATTAATCTTCAAAACACTTGACTTCCTCCCCATCTGACTATATTCCTATCCCTGCCCGATCGCGAGGGGACGCTTCATGAGGCGTTCTTGAAGCGGATCGGGTGCGGCGCCTGCGGTCATGCCTCGCAAGCATGGACTCGGGCGGCGCCGGGGCACCGCTCGGGGTCACTACGGACCCCCGCGAGGAGCTCGCTGACGACCGGGGCTGGAATACCCCGGCGAAAGCGCGGCCCGGCGTCGAACAAACGCCGTGATGGAGCGCCGCAAGGCGTGCGCGCTCGGCTCTTGTTTGCGCGAAGGCGTAAACTTGAGCGCGCTGGGCGCGCCCCGCGCAAGCGGGCTCTGGTTGGATGCGCCTTGCGGCGCTCCATCTCCCCTCACGCGACCCGCGTGAGGGTTTGGAAATACCGGCGCACCCCGCGCCTCACCAAACAACAGGGGCGCTCGCGCACGTCCTCTGCGACAATGGATTTCATGCCCCGCCGCGTCCCGCTTCCGCTCAAGCTCGCCTATTCCGCCTTCATGGCCGTGCTCATCCCGGTCTATCTGCATAATTACGGGCCGACGAACTTCCTTTATGTCTGCGACTTCGCGCTGCTGCTGACGCTCGCGGGCGTGTGGACCGAAAAGCCGCTGCTGATCTCGATGCCGCTCGTCGGAATCGGGGCGCTGCAGGCGATGTGGGTCGCCGATTACATCGTCAATCTCGCCGGCGTCTCGCTCACCGGCATGACCGATTACATGTTCGAGCAGCACCGCTCGCTGCTGCTGCGCGGGTTGTCGCTGTTTCACGCCTGGCTGCCGCTGCTGCTCGTCTTCCTCGTGTTCCGCACGGGCTATGACGCGCGCGCCCTCCCCGCGTGGACGGCGCTGAGCTGGGTGCTGATCCTGGTCTGCTTCCTCTTCATGCCGCCGGCGCAGCCCAATCCCGGCCTGATGCCGGTGAACATCAATTACGTGTGGGGCCCGAGCGATTTCGAAGCACAGCATTGGGTCCCCCAGCCGCTCTGGATCGCGGGCCTGATGCTGGTGGTGCCGCTGATCGCCTATCTGCCGGTGCACCTGCTGCTGGTGCGATTCGCACCGAAGGCCCCGCACCCATATTGCTCCCCCGCGCGGGAGCGACCATCATCGGCCGCCATCAGCGAAAAGGGGCCGACATGACCGCATTCAACGCCGTGCGCTTCAAGATCAAGCCGGGGCGCGAGCAGGACTTCCTCGACGCGCACAGCAAAATCGCGCGCGACTGGGACGGCCTGCAGCACGTCAACATCATCAAGACCGGCGAGCGCAGCTATTGCATCATCGCGCAATGGACCGGCATGGAGGCGCTCGCGGCGGCGCGCCCGCACATGATCGCGACGCTCGACAGCTTCCGCGACACGCTGGAGGACCTCGGCGGGGGCCTCGGCGTCACCGATCCCGTGGCCGGCCCGGTCGTGCTCGCGCTGAAATAGCCGCGTTCAGTCGGCGCGGAATTCCACGACGAGCCTGTCGACCGCGATCCCGCCGCGATGGCCGAACATCCAGGCGATGCCGGAGGACGAGCCTCTGTTCGACAGCGGGCGCACGACGATGGTGCCGTTCCCGGCGGGCGGCTTCAGCCGCGCGCTGATCTTGTCGATCCGGAAAATCAGTTCTCTCGTGCCGGCCGGCACCGAAATCTCCCTGCGCCGGCGGATCGTCACGTCGAGCGCGCCGAGTTCGGTCTCGCCCGCGCGCGACACGGCGAGGACCTTCACGCTGCCGGGCGCGAAATAGTCCTTCTCCGCGTCGAGTTCGACACTGTAGGTCCGCGCGGGCGCCTGCGCGGCTACTGGCATGAGCGCTGCGAGCAGCATCGCGACTGCCGCGCCCGCATGGATGACAGAAAGCCCGCGCATACCGCTCCCCTCGCCGCTTGTTAGCGCGGCATCCACCCTGTAACAGAAATTCCATGCAACATCGCCCCCTCGGCCGCTCCGACCTGAAGGTTTCGCCGATCTGCCTCGGCAGCATGATGTTCGGCGGCCCGACCGACGAGGCCAGCGCGCAGCGCATTGTCGCGCGCGCCAAGGACGCGGGCGTCAATTTCATCGACACCGCCGACACCTATAACGGGGGCAAGTCCGAGGAAGTGGTCGGCCGCGCCATCGGCAACGACCGCAACGCCTTCGTGCTCGCGACCAAGGTCGCCAATGTCGTGCAGGGTGTCGAGGGCAGCGGCGGCCTGAAGCGCGACTGGATCATGCGCGCCTGCGAGGACAGCCTGAGGCGGCTGCGCACCGACCGGATCGATCTCTATTACCTGCACAAGGAAGATCACGGCACGCCGCTCGAGGAGACGGTCGGCGCGATCGCGGAGCTGATCCGGGCCGGCAAGATCCGCCATTTCGGCGTGTCGAATTATCGCGCCTGGCGCCTCGCGGAGGTCTGCCGGCTATGCGACGCGGCGGGCATCGCGCGGCCCGTGGCGAGCCAGCCCTATTATCACGCGATGTACCGCACGGTGGAAACCGAGCACCTGCCGGCCTGCGGCTATTTCGGCCTCGGCGTCGTCAGCTATTCCCCGCTCGCGCGCGGGCTCCTCACCGGCAAATATGCGCCGGGCACAGCCCCCGCCGCCGAGACCCGCGCCGGGCGGCAGGACAAGCGCATCCTGCAGACCGAGTTCCAGCCGGCCGCCCTCGAAGCCGCGCAGAAGATCGTCGCGCATGCCAAGAAGCGCGGCACAACGCCGGTGAAGTTTGCGATCGGCTGGGTGCTGGCGAACCGCCTCGTCACCGCGGTGATCGGCGGCCCGCGCACGGAAGCGCAGTGGGAGGACTATCTCGGCGCGCTCGGTTATAGCCCCGATGCCGAGGACGAGCAGTTCATCGACAGCCTCGTCTCCCCCGGCCATCCGGTGATCGCGGGCTACAACGACCCCGCCTATCCGATCGAAGGCCGCAAGCTGCGCTGACGGCCCCGCCCCCGCCTCACTCCTTCTCGGTCGTGAAATAGAGCGGATAGCCCTTCTGCTTGCCGAGTTCGGTCGCTTCCTTGGCCTTTGTCTCCGCGACATCGCGGGTATAGACCGCGATCACGCAGGCGCCGCGCTTATGCGCGGTCATCATGACGTGGTAGGCGCGCTCCGCGCCCATGCGGAACACGGCCTTGAGCACCAGCACGACGAATTCGCGCGGGGTGTAGTCGTCATTGAGCAGGATCACCTTCCACAAGGGCGGGCGCTGCGTCTTGTGCGCAGTCTGCGGGCGCGGCTTGACGGTGATGTCCTTCACCAACGCCTCCGGGCAAGGCGGCTATGGCCGACCTTACCATGGCGCGCGCGGGCGCGGGATCATTCCGGCGTGAACGTCATCGCCACGCCGTTGATGCAATAGCGCAAGCCGGTCGGCGGCGGACCATCGGGAAAGACATGGCCGAGATGGCTGCCGCAACGGCTGCAATGCACCTCGGTGCGGCGCATGCCGTAGCTGTCGTCGTGGCTCTCCTCGACCGCGCCGGGCAGCGGATCGTTGAAGCTCGGCCAGCCGGTGCCGCTTTCGAATTTCAGCGCGGACTTGAACAAGGGCTGGTCGCAGCCGGCGCAGGAAAAGGTGCCTGCGCGCTTTTCGTGGTTGAGCGCGCAGCTTCCCGGCCGTTCGGTGCCGTGGCGGCGCATCACGTCGTACTGCTCGGGGGTCAAAAGCTTGCGCCACTCCGCGTCGCTGCGGGTGATGGGGAAGGTCTTGGTGCTGGTCATTGTCATGGCGCTGAATATGGTGCTCAGATGGCTCACGCTCAATCGAGGGACCTTAGAGCATGAAACACGTTCTCGTCATCGCAGCCCTTGTCGCGTTTACCGGCGCCGCGCAGGCCCAGGACAAGAAGCCGACCCCCTATGAAACCAGCACCAAGCAATTGATGCAGGAACAGGGGGCGAAGTCCGCCGAATTGTCGGCGAAGCTCGCGGCGGAGAAAAAGAAGCGCGCAGCATGCCGGGCGCAAGCCAAGGCCCAGAAGCTTGGCCTCCTCAAGCGCCGCGCCTTTGTCCGCGACTGCATGAAGGGTTAGCCCGCGCTCGCGGAATGCTGCCTTCAACATCACTTGAAGAGCCTCCCATCGGCCGCGAAAGGCTGCATCTAGCTATTTGAACTTTCGGTGTTTTTTGAACTGTCTGGGTAACGCGGACGTCCGGAATGGAGACGACAGGCGAACCGAAATTCCCCCGGCCCTGGTTGCGCGTCCTCGTGCTCGCGGCGGCCGCCGCGCAGACCGCCTTCTGGATCTACACGTGGTTCTACATCATCGGCCACGCCAATCCGAAAGGCGACGGGATGGAGCTTGTCGCGCTCGGCCCGCTCACGTTGATCTTCCTGATCTTCGTCCTGCCGCCACTTCTGTTCGGCGCGGGCGGACGGGCACTACCGGTCAGCGCGGGGTTGCTCGTTCTCGGTGCCGCCGCGAACGCGGCGTTATGGATCGAAATCCTTGCCGAACTCGGCGGACATGCGGCACGTTGAGCAAAGTCTTCACGCACGCGACGACCGGAGCCGATCATGCCAGCGACCACCCATACCGGCGGATGCCATTGCGGTCAGGTCCGCTATGCGGTGACGCTCGACCTTGCCGGCGCCCTCTCCTGCAATTGCTCAATCTGCACGAAGCACGGATTCATCTGGGCCTTCGCGCCGGTCTCGCAGTTCCGGCTCGATTCAGGCGAGGACATGCTGTCGGAATACACATTCAACAAGCACGTGATCCGGCACATGTTCTGCAAGCATTGCGGCGTCGAAAGCTTTGCGCGCGGCAAGGCACCGGACGGCAGCGACGTGATCGCGATCAACGTACGCTGCCTCGACAATGTCGATATCGCAGCGCTTCAGCCGAAAGCGTACGACGGCAGATCCAAATAAGCGGCAGCGTTACCAGCTCGACGTCAGCCGGGAAGACGGTGCCGCGCGGCCGGATACGCCATCGACGATCCTGTTAGCCGCGGAGACGAAAAATCCGCGCACCGCGTCCGCAGCCGCAAGCGTACGGTCGGTAAGGTGATTTGCCGTCACGATCACGCTGTCGATTGGCCCGCGCTTCGGCGCGACCGCAACCGGCGGCGTAATCGGCAAAGGCGTACCCGCCGCAGGTTCAGCAGCTGCCGTCTCCGGCAAATGCTCCCGGTGCGGTTCGGGACGAACCACCGGCTTGACCCCTGCTTCGACGACCTTGCGTTGAGCCGCAGCCTTCTGCGCGGCCTCGCGAGCGGCAGCCGCCGCCGCAATTTTTGCACGGGCCTCGTTGGCGGCCTCCTCGCGCGCGAGTTCGAGCTCCTTGGCGCGGTCGGCCTGCTTTTCCTGCTCGGCCATCTGCTGGCGCTCGATCAGCCGGTTCACGGCGTCATGCTCGTCCTGAAGGCGTGCCATGGCCTGCTGCATCTGCGCTGGAGACGATGTCTCGACCGGCGGAGGCGGCGCGGCATGGAAGGGGGAAAACAGAAAACCACCAGCCAGGCTAGCCAGCGCGGCGGGCAAAATCTGGACAAGAAACCGCGAGCCGAAGGCCTTCAGATAAGCGCGCAATCCCATTTACCCGTCCCCGTACGGTGCCGACGAGCCGTATCGACCACCGCCATCGGGCGGTTTCTCGTCGCGAAAAGGGCAATCATGGGGCAACGTGGCGCTGTACTGTGAACCGCGAACCCGACCCGGACGACCAACAAGAACCACTGAAAAGGACCTTTCATGCACGTCCCCTTCCGGCCCGTGTTCGCCGTCATGCTTGCGGCCGCCCTCGTCTCACCCGCGAGTGCGGCGACGGTGCACCCGACCTTCATGATGATGCCGCGCGTGCTGACACCCGATCTGCCGCGATTCCAGCATCTCGGAACCGACCGCACCGCCTGCGTGAAGGAAAAGAGATTGCGCACGCGAGCGAACAAGTCGGGCACGGGTGCTCGTTCGGACTGCAAGCCGGAGTGAGGATCAGAAGCGGAACGGACCGATCCAGAAATGGCCGTGGCGACCGAAGGTGTCGCGGTGACGGATGCGCCGCCGCTGGCGCGCTTCGGCTTGCGCCTGCGCACGCAACTCTTCTTCGCTCGGCCCCAGTTCCTCGGGATCGTCGGCGATACTCACATCGTCAGTCGATGGAGCCTGCGCATGTCCGTACGGGACCCGGCTCTGGGTGGCCGGCTGGACGGGGGCCGGCGGGGCCGGTTGGACAGGCGCCGCTGCGGCAACTGGCTCACGCAAATCGGGATTGATCGCTGGGGCATTCCCCGAGGTTTGCGCAGCGGGTGCTGCGGTTGCGGTCTGGGGCGGGCCGTAGTTCAGGCAATGCCGGTCGATATAAGGCCAGGTCTGGTCGCGACAATCCGCGCCGCGAGGACTGGCGCCGATGATCGTCACTGCGCGAGGCGCGGGCGCGAGCGCCGCAGATGGCGCCGGGGCGCGCTGCATTCGGAACGAAGGCTGCCACAGTGAAGCGCCAATCGCGACCATCAGGAGTGCGGCGAGATTGATCGAGGCGGCCGTCCTCGGCCCCGTGTGCCGGAATTGCTCGGCAACGCGATCCGCTTCGGCCCGGACCCACATCAGCAGGCCTTGGTCCGCCCGCTGAGCGCGCCGGTCCGTCATCCCTGACGCTGAAGGCATCGGCCCCCTCCTGAAACTGGCGTGGCGCCTTCCGCCCCGCAGCGCCTGACAACGCGCCAGACCGAATGGCGTTCCGGGAACTTGTCCCGCCTGCCCGGACATGAAAAGAAGCCGCGACAGAAAACGGAGCAATTTGCGTGGCAACGATCTTCCTCACCCACAGCCCCGACATGCTGAAAAATTATTACGGCGACCGGGCCGTAGCGGAGTTGCGCAAGCTCGGCGATCTGCGCATCAACTCGACCGGCAAAGTGCTCGATGCGGCCGCGCTGGTGAGAGAAGCGCGAGGCTGCGACATCGTGGTGTCGGATCGCCAGACGGCGGGACCTGCGGACGCGCTGCGCGAGATGGATTGCGCCGCGTTTCTCCGCTGTGCGGTCGATATCCGCAACATCGACGTGGAAACGGCGAGCGCGAAGGGCATCCTTGTTACGCGCGCGACGCCGGGATTCATCGCGTCAGTCGCCGAGCTCGGCATCGCTTTCATGATCGATCTTGCGCGCGGGATTACCGATGCGGCGACCGGTTTCCGCGGTGGCCACGAACCGTCCGCGCGGCGCGGACTGCAGCTCAAGGGAGCGACGGTCGGCATCATCGGCTACGGCGTGATCGGAGAATATGTGGCAAAACTCTGCCTCGCCTTCGGCATGACCGTGCTCGCCAGCGATCCGTACAAGCAGATTTCCGATACCGGCGTGAAGCAGGTCTCCTTCGATGAGCTTCTTGCCACGTCCGATTTCGTGGTTTGCCTTGTCGTTGCGACCGAGCAGACCGAGAATTTGATGGACGCGAAAGCTTTCGCCCGCATGCGCCGGTCCGCCTATTTCATCAATCTTTCGCGCGGCAACCTCGTCGACGACCGCGCGCTGTTCGACGCGCTTGACCGTAAGCAGATCGCGGGAGCGGCCACAGATGTCGGCCGCGCTCAGGACCAGATGCCGACGGTCGAAATGGGCCGGCGGGCGGACGTTATAGCGACGCCGCATATCGGCGGGCTGACGCCACAGGCCATCGAGCATCAGGCAATGGATACCGTCGGTCAGGTGGCCGAGCTTGTGGCCGGCCGGGTCCCACCGGGCGCGGTCAACGCCGACAAAGCGACCCGCCTGGACAGGTTCCGCAAACGTTAGGCCGCGCCCGCCGGGTGCCCCAAAAAGGCGCAACCCTGCGTGGCCTCGCGACAACAACTGCCGAAGAATTCACCTCCCCCGCTGGCCGGAAGCGCGCTTTCATTGACTCCCATGGTCCGCTCAGGCTTCCATCCCTGAAGAGCCTGCCCAGAAGCGGGTCGATATTTGTCAGGGGGCCTCAGATGCGTGCGTCAGTCACGTGTATTCTTGCTATTTCGGCGTCTCTTGTGGCGTTCGGCGGAGCTTCCGCCCAGGGGACCAAGCCCTTGACCACGGGCGCTGCCACCGCCAGCGCCGCACCCTCGGCTCCGGCTGCGACGGGCGCCTGCACCAACCCGAACGCACTCGGACTGTCACGGACGGTCGAGATCGATACCACAGGCGGACCCGGCTTCGGCTTTGAGCATTTCAAGCAGCATGACTTCCTGCGCAATGGCGAAGTCGTCCTGACCTTCGATGACGGCCCCTGGCCGGTGAACACGCCTGCCGTTCTCAAGGCGCTCGCCGATCAATGCATCAAGGCGACGTTCTTCCCGATCGGCAAGCACGCGACCTACTATCCCGAGATTCTCAAGCAGGTCGCCGAAGCCGGCCATACGATCGGCAGCCACACCTGGTCGCATCAGGACCTGTCCAAGAAGGGCATGACGGTCGACCAGGCCAAAGAAGAGATCGAGAAAGCCGTGAGCGCAGTGCGCATGGCGATCGAGGCTCCGGAAGCTCCCTTCTTCCGCTTCCCGGCGCTGCGCCACCCGCCCGAGCTCGTGACCTATCTCGGCGAACGCAACATCGCGATCTTCTCCACCGACATGGACTCGTTCGACTTCAAGGCCCGCAAGCCGGATCAGGTGATCAAGTCGGTGATGGCCAAGCTCGAGAAGCACGGCAAGGGCATCGTGTTGATGCATGACTTCCAGCACGCGACCGCCGAAGCGCTGCCTGAGCTTCTCCTGCAGATGAAGGCGAAGGGCTACAAGATCGTGCACATGAAGGCGAAGGATCCGGTCAAGACCCTCGCGCAATACGACGAGATGATCCGCAAGGACGTTGCATTGCCGACCATCGACCAGCGTCCGACGGCGAGCGTCGTGCGCACGATCGACGGCAACTGACAACAAATCCCTCGCGGGAACGAAAAGCGCGCGGCCTCGGCCGCGCGTTTTTTTTCGGAAAGCAGCCCGGAGACTGGGTCCGAATGCTGCACATCGAAGGTTATGCCATCGTCTCCTCCGACGGCATGCTGGCCAACGCCCGAGGCGTGATGCCCCCGGAATTGGTCTTCGAAGCGGACCAACGTTTCTTTCATCGTTCGCTCGAGCGCGCTGCCGCGATGGTGCACGGCCGCCATTCGCACGAGCGCTATGCGCCGACCGCAGCAAAGCCGAGGCTGATTGCGACGCGCTCGGTCGCGGCATTGGAGCGCGATCCGGACAACGCGCATGCGCTTTTGTGGAATCCGGCCGGCGCAAGCATCGACGACGCCTGGGCCCAATTGAAAGTCAGCGGCACTTTGGCGGTGATCGGCGGAACCGACATCTTCGGCTTGTTCTTGCAGCGCTACGACGAGTTTCACCTGTCGCGCGCTCCAGGACTTTTGCTGCCCGGCGGACGACCAGTCTTCCCGCAGGTTCCGAAGCTGACGCCCGAAGACGTGCTGACGCGATGCGGCTACCGAGCCGCCGCCACACAGACGCTCGATGACGCCGCCAATCTGACGCTCGTGACCTGGGTTCGGGACAATCGTACCGCGCAATAGCGCGGAGTTTTTCGACCGGATCGTTTTCGAGGTCGAGAGGCGAACGCCTTGTCGCCTTCGACGGTGCCTCGATACTTTTTTTGTACCGAAAACAACACAGACCAGGATCAGTATCGGTACGTACAGGCCGTAACGGCAGAATTGGCGTGACGTTCTTTCCGAATCGGCGGAAACTTCACGCCACATGATTCGGTCACGCGGGCCGGTTGCATGACCGACCCGTCAGATGTTCCTCCCGCGTGGCGTAAACAACTGGGCGGCCTCACGGCCGCCCTTTTCAGTCTTCGCGATCGTGCCCGCCCGGCGCTCAGTTCAAACGATGGCGCTTCGAACGCAAGCGGCGTGGCTCCTCCGGCGGGCCGGCATAAGTCGGATTGGGATAGCAATGCCCGCCAGCTCCGAACACTGAAACCTGGCATTGTTCGAAGCTCGCATAGCTGCACTCGTTCGAGCCGCCACGCTTGCCGCCCCATTGTGCGCACCACGGATATGGAGAGGTCCATGTCCATTGCGCGCGAGCCTGGTGCCGCGCGTCAGTCAAGGTAGACAAAGCAATTACGGCACATCCGAGCGCCGCGACACCGAGAAACGTTCCTATCCGCATCGCGCGTTCTCCTTTCAGCATTTCAAGAGTTCAATAACGCGCCGCCGGCGCTTCCGGATCCTGCAGGCCAACGACCGGCCGCCACGGACCGAGCACGAAGAATACGAGCAGCCCACCGACGATGGAGAGGTTCTTCAGCGCATGCGTCATGTTGTCGATACGGTCGGCGCCGGTCATGGTCCAGAAATTGTGGAAGTAGAATGTCGCCGCGGCGGTAAACAAGATCAGCAGGACCGCAGCCAGGCGCGTCCCGATATTGACCGCGATCATCAGCCCGCCGACGAGTTCGATAACGCCCGTCAAGACCGCAAGAAGCTGCGGGACGGTCATACCTGTCGCTGCTTCGATCTGCGTTGCAAAGCCTGCGACCTGCGCGGGGATCGTCACCTTGGCAGCGATCATCGACGCCGTGCCAGCCACGTCCATGAGTTTCATCGCGCCCGACACGATGAAGATCAAAGCGAAGGTAATACGGCCAATGAAAAAAATGACGTTCATAGGTGCCTCCAGCGGCCTCCCAGCGGGCGGCCGAGCGCTCCATCTAATGAAGTTTATCGCGTTTGCAAATGGCCGGTCTGGCCGATAACGCTCTAAACATGCCGGCCGGGGGGCGGTCCGCCTTCAAGCGACGGAATCGCGCTGGTCAGGCCGCCGCAGAAAGCCCGCCCTGCGAGCTGCCCAACGGCTCGATTGCCTCGATCAGTTTCAGGAACGAGGAGCCGGGTAAAGGCGGCGCGAACAGATAGCCCTGCGCCGACCGGATTCCATAGTTTCGCAAAGCGACGGCCTGTTCGAAGTTCTCGACACCCTCCGCGACGATTTCCATACGCATGTTGTTGGCGAGATCGACCAGCGTCTCGATGATGTGCATGGAATTGTTGTCGTTGCCGACGGCATCGACGAAAATCTTGTCGATCTTGATGACGTCGACGCCGAGCTTGAGCATATAGGACAGCCCGGAATGGCCCGCGCCGACGTCGTCGATAGCGACCTTTGCGCCGAGACCCTGGATCGCTGCGATCACGCGACGTGCGGCGGTGAGGCTTTCAACCGGCTGCCGCTCGGTCAATTCCAGCATGATCTGCGAATACTGAATCGGCGAACGCTCGAAGATGCGGCGCACGTCGGTGACGATCCGTTCGTCAGCGAAGTGCTGCGCGGCAAGATTGAACCCGATCCGCAATTGCGGGCGGCGGCCATAGGCTGCGCCGAGTTCATCGCGAACCTTGCTCATCAGACGCCGCGTCATCTCCACGATCAGCCCGCTCGATTCTGCAAGCGGAATAAAGGCGGCCGGCCCCACGATCGATCCGTCCGCCCGCTTCCACCGGATCAGGACCTCCGCGCCGCGCAGCCGCCCCGACGTGATATCGACGATCGGTTGATAATAGGGGATGAACTCGCCGGCCTTGATGGCGCGTTCGATATCGGTGATGGCGTCGCTCTTCTGCCGCCAGGGCAGCAGCGCCGCGAACGCGATGATCAGCAACGCGACCACAGCGCTGACGGCGAAGCCGAGTTCACGCAGAGCGCTCCTGCCGATGGCGGCTCTCGGCAGCGCCACGGTGACTGCAAGCCCAAACCGATCGGAGACGCGTGACGCGACGAATACCGGATCATGGCCCTGCTGCGAGGCGCCGACCTCACCGACAATCGTTCCATCGTGCAACGTGGTCCGCGTGTGGGCTGGCAGTGTTGTGCCTTGCGTCGAAACCTGCGCCATGAAGAGCTCGGAGGGCACCAACGCCGCGATGCTTTGCCCGCCGGCGGCACGGCGCCTGATCCGCACCAGCCGGTCTTGCCGGTCGCCAACCTCCAGCACGTCGAAAGTCAGCTCGCCGGATTTCGAGATGACCTGCGATCCGAGCACTTTGCGCGGCCCAAGTGGAATGCCGAGATCGTTGCACAACGTCTGCCCGTCGGGCGCGACGATCGACAATTCCTTGATCGGCGTCGTTGCAAAAGTCGCGCGGCGAAGCCCCTGAATCTGCGCCGGTCCGCACGCGTCCACGCCTCTTGCGAGCAGGTCATCGAGGGTCACGATCACGCGCTGGATGCGGCTCTCGGCGAGGGTGATCGAGCGGCGCGCCGACAGGGCCACTTCATCCTGGCCCTGACGGTCTATCAGGTTATCCAGCCAGAAATTGAAGGCCGCCATCGGGACACCAGCCAGAACGGTTCCGGCCAGTACGGCGAAAATCTTCCATCGCGACGACAAGCGGGCCTCTTTTCTAGAGGCCTTCACCCTCCCCCGGCGGCGTAAAAGCCTGATTAAGCCTGTGCCCCGGCGACCCCCTTTTGGGTTGATCGCGCCCCTTCGGCGCGGGCATGGTTAGCGGCTCGTTAAGCACGCCCGGCCGCAGATCCGGGATGCCGGGGGAGAGCCGATGGTCGCATTCCGTTCGTTTGGTGCCGCAGTCCTTGCGGTCGGTCTTGCCATTGCCACGCTGCCCGACGGGCGCGCTGCGGCGCAGGCGCAGATCGAATTGTTCGACGCGCACCTGCACTACAATCAGGAGCCCAATCCCTTTTATCCGCTCGACAAGGTCGTGGAGATCTTCCGGCGAAACAATGTCACGGGGATTCTCGCGACCAGCCGCCCCAACAAGGGAACGCAGCAACTGGTCGATGCCAAGACTCCCGGGCTTTGGGTCGTCCCCTTTATCCGTCCTTATCGGACGCGCGCGGACATCCAGACGTGGTTCAAGGATCCGGACATCCTCGATCTCATCCGAACCGAATACGAGCGCGGCCATTACCGTGGGATCGGCGAATTCCATCTCTACGGCCAATCGGCCGACACCGCCCTGGTCAAGAAGGTGGTCGACTTCGCGGTCGAGCGAAATCTCTTCCTGCACGCGCATTGCGACGAAGCTGCGCTGCTGATCCTGTTCGGTCACAATCCGAAGGCGCGGATCATCTGGGCCCATACCGGATTTTCTACGCCGCCTGCGCGCGTGCGCGAGCTTATGGAACAATATCCAGACCTTTGGGGCGAGTTGTCCTATCGCAGCGGGCTCACCGAGGCGGGCGGCTCGCTATCGGCTGAATGGCGCGAACTGTTCGCGCGTCATTCCGATAGATTCCTGATCGGTTCGGACACCTGGATCAACGAACGCTGGTTCGGTTACGACACGATCTTTAAGGACTACCGCGCCTGGCTCGCACAGCTTCCGGAAGATCAGGCGAAGCGGATCGCCTCCGGCAATGCTGAACGACTGTTCGGGCCGCGCGGGGCGAGATGACGGCCCTTTGCCTGATTTTGACATCCGATAAGCCTCGTACGACGATGGCAGCGCAGCAAGGAAAGTAGTTGGCGAAATGAAATTTTCGATTTCCGATCGCAACTCGGACCCAGCCCGACTGGCAGATTTCTTTTCCGCCAATCTGACCGAAAGTTACATTTCGCATTCCGAGTTGCAGGGCTATCGCGCAACATCGCCCGGACATTGGGCGCAGAATATTGCTTCCGTTCTACAGAAAGAGATTGCGGAGCGCCTCGGCGACAAGCACGATCATTTTCCGGTTGGCAAAGAATGGAAAGGCGTCATCGAAGGGCGCGAGGAAGGCCGACTTGTCGGAATTGGACTCGTCACGCTGTCATTTGCCTCCGCGACGCCGTACGGGATTATCGAAGACATCGTGGTCGACAATTCTCTTCGCGGCGGAGGCCGCGGACGCAGCATGATGGTGTGGATTCTCGAGGAGTTTGCCCGCGCCGGTGCGAGACGCGCATTCCTCGAAAGCGGCCTGCACAATGACAAGGCGCACCACCTTTTCGAAGAACTCGGATTTGCGTCGGTATCGATTGTGATGATGCGCGATTTATAACTAAATTTTCGGAGGCAGCCATGACGAGCGTTTCGCTGGTCGTCGAAGGCATTCTTCTGTTCTTATGGGCGTCATCGATCTCTTTCGGCTTGTTCATTGCCTACGCCGCGTATCTGTTCAGCAAAGAACAGAAGGCAAAAGGCGTGGAATGGGCCGCCTGGAGTGCCATCGGTCGCGGCCTCGGCTTGCTGTTTCTCATCTTCTTTTCGTTGGCCTGCGCACACTGGAGCGTCGAGAATTATCCCGATACTGCAATTGTCGCCCTGATCCCGCTTCTATCGGCGCTCGGCGTGTGTGGGCTCTATTATTTCCATCTCGTTCGCAGTCATTGGGACGACGATCGCATCCGCTATGCCGTATTGCTGTGGACCGCGTTGTGGATACTGGTTTGCCTGCTGATCGTTCTCGTGGTCTGGATCGACCGCCACGAAGGCAAGTTCCAGATCGGAACTGTCGATGCGAGCGCACTGTCTCAATATGTGAACACCTTCGCTCAGGTCGCAGGCATTCTCGTCGCGGCCACGATGGTGATCCTGACCAACCGCCACAATGCGATCCAGGCCGACGAAACCGCGCGGGACGAAATTTATCAGCGGCTTGAAATCCAATCGATCGAACTTTTTCGGTTCGAGACCGACCATCCCGAGCTTGTCGCGCGGCTTTGGCATCCCGAAGAAGTCGATGCGTTGCCCGACGACGATAAAATGCCGCCGGCCGTCCGGTCCTATCAGATGATGCAATACATCTGTCAAATTCTGAACCTGTTCGAGATGGCATGCCGCTTTCGACGGAAGAACATCATCGAAACCGATGTATTCGGAAGCTGGGTTATCTGGATTTGGGAATTGTGCAACCAGCCGCCGTTCCAGCAGCGCTGGCTGGACGGGCTGCAGTTCAATTATGTCCAGGACTTCCGGAATCTGATGAATACCGGAATTGCTTTTGCCTCGGCGCCTGAATCGGAGCTGTCAGGCCAGGTCGACGAACCGGAAGCAACTGACAGGCAGCGCCAGCGGGCATTCTTCCGTTACGTGGCCGACACACTGGTCGACGACCCTTTACCGGAAAAGCGGCAAGATTACGTGACGCGGTGGCTGGGTGGCATCGAGGGCGGAGCCCCCGGCCTCGACCGCGAGCACATCGCCAAATTCTGGGCAATGAGGACCTAGCGACACCGCATCGCGTCTATTCGCAAGCCTGTGCCTCCACGACCGAGACCGCGGTCATGTTGATGACGCCGCGCGCGGTCACTGAAGGCGTCAGGATATGCGCCGGACGAGCCGCGCCGATCAGGATCGGGCCGACCGGCAGCGCGTCCGCCAGCACCTTCGTCATTTGGTAAGCAATGTTGGCCGCGTCGAGATTCGGCATGATCAGAACGTTCGCCTCGCCTTTCAGTCTGGAATGCGGCAAGACACGTTCGCGGAACGAGGGGCTGAGCGCGGAATCGCCATGCATCTCGCCATCCACCTCAAGGTCTGGATGCGAAGAGGCGAGCTGATCGCAGGCCGCCCGCATCTTGCGTGCCGATGCGCTGTCGTAGGATCCGAAATTCGAATGCGACAGGAGTGCGATCTTCGGCTCTAGCCCGAATCGGCGCACATGCGCCGCCGCCAGCACGGCCATCGCGCTGATCTCGTCGACCGTGGGTTCCGGTGTGACCTGAGTATCGGCCAGGAAATAGGGTCCCTGCGGAGTGATCAACAGCGACAGCGCGGCAAAATCGCGAACTCCCGACGCAAGGCCGATCACGTCACGGATATTCTTCAGGTGCGCCATATAGCGCCCTTCAAGGCCGCAGATCATCGCATCTGCCTCGCCTCGCCGGACCGCGAGTGCAGCGATCACCGTCGCGTTGGTGCGCACGATGGTGCGGGCGGCGTCCGGCGTGACGCCGCGACGGCCCGCAGCCTCGACATAGGTCTGCACGAAGTCGCGGTAGCGCGGATCGTCTTCCGGATTCACCAGCGTAAAGTCGCGTCCCGGCCTGATCGAAAGTCCGTAACGTTCGAGACGCGATTCAACAACTGTCGGCCGGCCGACCAGAATCGGCTGCGCGAGCTTCTCCTCGACCACGACCTGGGTGGCGCGCAGCACACGTTCGTCTTCGCCTTCCGCATAGATGACGCGCTTCGGCGCCTCTTTGGCCTTGGTGAAGATCGGCTTCATGATGAAGCCGGAGCGGAAGACAAAACGAGTGAGCCGCTCCATGTAGGTGTCGAAATCCGTGATCGGGCGGCGCGCGACCCCGGATTCGCACGCCGCTCGCGCAACCGCCGGCGCGATACGCAGGATCAGGCGCGGATCGAACGGATTGGGAATGAGTGAGCCCGGTCCGAAATTGCGTGCTTCGCCCCCATAGGCGCGCGCGGCGACATCGGAGGGCGCCTCGCGCGCAAGCCCCGCGATCGCCTCGACAGCAGCGCGCTTCATCGCCTCGTTGATCGTCGTCGCCTCGACATCCAGCGCCCCGCGGAAGATGTAGGGAAAGCACAGGACGTTGTTGACCTGGTTCGGGTAGTCCGATCGCCCGGTGCAGATCATTGCGTCGGGGCGCACGCTCAAGACCTCTTCCGGCATCATTTCCGGCATCGGGTTCGCGAGCGCCATGATCAGCGGCCGCTTCGCCATCTTCTTCACCATATCTGGCTTCAGGACGCCGCCCGCCGACAGACCGAGGAAGATGTCCGCCCCGTCGATGATCTCCGAAAGAGCACGTGCCTTGGTGTCCTGCGCATAGATGTCCTTCCAGCGGTCCATCAGCTTGGGGCGGCCCTTGTAGACCACGCCCTCCAGATCGGAGAGGAAGATGTTCTCGCGCTTCGCGCCGAGTGCGACGAGGAGATTGAGACAGGCAAGCGCAGCCGCGCCCGCACCCGATGTCACGATCTTGACCTTCGACAGCTTCTTGCGCGTCAGATCGAGCGCGTTATGGACTGCCGCCGCCACGATGATCGCGGTGCCGTGCTGGTCGTCATGAAAGACCGGAATTTTCATCCGCTCCTGCAACCGCGCCTCGACCTCGAAGCACTCCGGAGCCTTGATGTCCTCGAGGTTGATGCCGCCGAAGGTCGGCTCGAGCGCGGCGATGACCTCGACCATGCGGTCGATCTCGGCGGCATTGATCTCGATGTCGAACACGTCGATCCCGGCAAACTTCTTGAACAGAACCGCCTTCCCTTCCATCACGGGCTTGGAGGCGAGAGGGCCGATATTGCCGAGCCCGAGCACCGCGCTTCCGTTCGTCACCACCGCGACGAGGTTCTGCCGCGCGGTCAGGGACGACGCCTCGGAAGCGTCGGCGACGATGGCCTCGCAGGCCGATGCGACACCCGGCGAATAGGCCAGCGCAAGGTCGTGCTGACTCCCGAGCGGCTTGGTCGCCTGGATTTCGAGTTTTCCGGGCCGCGGCGAACGGTGATAGGCCAGCGCCTGTGTTTTCAGGTCGTCGGACAGCTTGGACATTGACGAAGGCATGCTTTTCTCCCCGCGCCGACCTTAGCGGGCCTTGGGCGCGAGCGCAGCCTCGAAACGCAGCCTCACTTCGGCGGGAGGTTGAGCCTGATATGCAGTTCGCGCAGTTGCTTCGGCGTGACTTCCGATGGCGCGCCCATCAGCAAATCCTCGGCGCGCTGGTTCATCGGGAACAGCACGACCTCGCGCAGATTTTCCTCGCCGCAAAGCAGCATGACGATACGGTCGATACCGGGCGCGATACCGCCGTGGGGCGGCGCGCCGAGCGACAGCGCGCGCAGCATGCCGCCGAACTTTGCTTCCAGGACATCCTCGCCGTAACCGGCGATCGCGAACGCCTTCTTCATCACGTCGGGGCGATGATTGCGGATCGCACCGGACGACAATTCGATCCCGTTGCATACGATGTCGTACTGGATCGCATTGATGGCGAGCAGCTTGTCCTGATCGGACGCAGGATCGAGGGCTAGGAATTCGTCCACTGCCATGTTCGGCATCGAGAACGGATTATGGGAGAAATCGATCTTCTTCTCTTCCTCGTTCCATTCGTACATCGGGAAGTCGACGATCCAGCAGAATTCGAAACGGTCCTGCGCGATCAGCCCGAGTTCCTGCCCGATCTTCGTCCGGGCGGGCCCTGCGAATTTCACGAAATCCTTCGGCTTGCCGGCGACGAAGAACACGGCGTCGCCGACACTGAGCTTCAATTGATCGGCAATCTGCTTCGTGCGCTCAGGCCCAATGTTCTTCGCGAGCGGACCCGCGCCACCTTCTTCACCCTCGCGCCAGAAGATGTAGCCCAGTCCCGGCTGCCCTTCGCCTTGCGCCCATGAATTCATCCGGTCGCAGAAGGCGCGGTTGCCGCCCTTCGGCGCGGGAATCGCCCAGACCTCGACCTTCGGGTCATTCGCAATCATATTCGCGAAAATCTTGAAACCCGATCCTTTGAACGCCTCCGTGACGTTCTGCATCTTGATCGGATTGCGCAGGTCCGGCTTGTCGGTGCCATAGGTGCGCAATGCTTCGGCATAAGGGATCAGCGGAAACTTTGGCGTGACCGCCTTGCCGCCGCCGAATTCCTCGAACACGCCGCGCAGCACCGGCTCGACCGCGCCGAACACATCGTCCTGCGTGACGAAGCTCATCTCGATATCGAGCTGGTAGAACTCGCCTGGCGAGCGATCGGCGCGCGCGTCCTCGTCGCGGAAGCAGGGCGCGATCTGGAAATAACGATCGAACCCCGAGATCATGATGAGCTGCTTGAATTGCTGTGGGGCCTGCGGCAGCGCGTAGAACTTGCCAGGATGAATGCGCGAAGGGACCAGATAGTCGCGCGCGCCCTCCGGCGACGACGCCGTCAGGATCGGGGTCTGGAATTCGAAAAATCCGCCCTCCTTCATCCGGCGCCGGATCGAATCGATGATCTGGCCTCGCTTGATGATGTTGTTGTGCAGCCGTTCTCGTCGCAGATCGAGAAAGCGGTATTTCAACCGGATCTCTTCCGGATATTCCTGGTCGCCGAACACCGGCATCGGCAGGTCGCCGGCCGGCCCCAGCACTTCGATCTCGCTGATGAAGACTTCGACGAGCCCGGTCGGGAGCTCCGGGTTTTCGGTGCCCGCAGGGCGTTTGCGAACCTTGCCCTCAACCCGGATGACCCATTCCGCGTGCAGTTTTTCGGCATCCTTGAAGGCCGGGCTGTCCGGATCGGCAACCACCTGAGTGAGCCCGTAATGGTCCCGCAGGTCGATGAACAGCACGCCGCCGTGGTCACGGACGCGGTGGACCCAGCCCGACAGCCGCGCGGTTTCTCCGATATTCGTCTCGCGGAGATCGCCGCAGGTATGGTTGCGATAGCGGTGCATGGGCTCGTTACGTGTGGCGTGCGGATTCGGCGGATGATGTGGAAAAGCGCGCGAAAAGCGCATGGGGGTCGTGCTTTGTCAAGGCGAAGCTCCCCTCGACAGGGCGCTGTCCGGATTGCACACTTGGCGCCTTGGGAGAAACGCGACCGCAATAATGACAACGACCGCGCGACAAGCGGCCTTACCGCATCCTGACGATCGAGCACCCGCCCGGTTCCGGCGTTCCCGATGGAACGGCCCGGCCGGGCGGCCGGCCGCGAAGCCCGCGGATCTGTAGTTCGGCGATGGACCTAATCACCAGCACGGACGAGCTTGCCGCCGCCTGCAAACGGCTCGCCCGCCACCCCTACGTCACGGTCGACACCGAATTCCTTCGCGAGTCGACCTATTACCCGCAGCTCTGCGTGCTGCAGATGGCGAGCCCCGACGAGGCCGTCGTGATCGACGCGCTCGCCCCCGGCCTCGATCTGAAACCATTCTTCGACCTCACCGTGAACGAGCGCGTGATGAAGGTGTTTCACGCGGCGCGGCAGGACATCGAAATTGTCTGGCATCGGGCCAACCTCATACCGCATCCGATTTTCGACACGCAGGTCGCTGCGATGGTTCTCGGTTACGGCGACTCGATCTCCTACGACCAACTCGTGCAGCGGATCACCGGCGATACGCTCGACAAGTCCAACCGCTTCACCGACTGGTCACGCCGGCCGCTGTCCAAGGCGCAGCTCGATTACGCCGTTTCGGACGTCACGCACCTGCGCGACGTGTACCTCAAATTGATGGGCGATCTGGAAAATCGCGGCCGCACCCACTGGGTCGAGGAGGAAATGGACATTCTCACCTCGCCGGACACGTACCGGATGGAGCCGGACAAGGCGTGGCAGCGTCTGCGCACGCGAGTGCGCAAGCCGCGCGAACTCGCGGTCCTCATCGAGGTGGCCGCCTGGCGCGAGCGCGAGGCGAAATCGCGCGACGTGCCGCGCGGCCGTGTCCTGAAGGACGATCTGGTTGCCGACATCGCCGTGCAGGCCCCGACCACGATCGAGCAACTCGCGTCGCTGCGCTCCCTACCGAAGGGATTCGAGCGTTCGAAATCCGGAAGCGAAATCCCGGAACTGGTGAAGCGCGCGCTCGCTCGCGATCCGAAAACGCTGCCCTCTCTGGAGCGACACAAGCCAGCGCCGAACGGCGCGGCGACGGTCGAGTTGCTCAAGGTCCTGCTGCGCATGACCTCGGAACGCAACGGCGTCGCGGCCAAGGTGATCGCGACCATCGACGATCTGGAGAAGATCGCAGCACGGGACGATGCGGATGTGCCCGCCCTCAAAGGCTGGCGGCGCGACATGTTCGGCGAAAAGGCCATCGCCCTGAAGCACGGCCGCCTCGCGCTGTCGATCGAGAAGGGTCACGTACTCGCAATCGAGCGCTGACCGTCAGGTGACGATCTCCGGCTCGCGCCCGATCAGGCGCCCGAGCTGCTTCATGCGGGTCGACACCCGCTCGCCTGCCAGCGCCGCGTATTTGCCCTTCAGCCGCAGCACAAGTTTGCCTTTTTCCACCTGCAGCGGAGTGTTGGGTAGAACGCCCGGCATCGAAGCCGAGATCATGTAGGCGACCCTCATCGCTGCCCCGAGGACGCGCGCGCGATCGAGGTAACGGCTGGTCGCAAGCTCGCGCAGACGAGGCGACAGTTCCTCGCTCGTCATGCCGACATAGCGGAAGAAGATCGACAGCGCGAGAAAGGCCCGCCCCGGATGATCGATGGATACGAAATCGGCGTGCGAAATGATGTTGAGCGACTGATCGCCGCGATAGTCCGGGTGCGTCCGCCAGGCCATATCGGCGAGAAGGCACGCCGCATGACGCAGCCTTTTTTCCTGCGACGTTTCCTCAAGACCGGACGTGGTCATCAGCCGGTCGGTCCAGACGATCAATTCCTCACCGTGACGCGGTGCGCGCGAACGCAGGATGTTGAGATTTTCCGCAGCCGCGATCAGCGCATCCTGCTTGCGCTCCCTTTCCGGCAACATCGAATAGAGCAGGCCTTCGCGCACGCCGAGCGCGGATACAGTGATCCGTTCCGGCTTCGCGCGGCGGATGACGTGCTCGAGCACGAGCGCCGCGTAGCCGAGCAGCGGCCGGCGCGCATTCGAAACCACGTCGATATTGGACAAGGAGTCCGGGTGGACCCGATGAACAAGATCGCAGAATTCGATCGCCTCGCGCGCGCGCAGCGTGTAGCCATGCATCACGTGAAGCGGATAGCCGGTCTGCGCCATATGAAGGCTGGCGAGCGAGCGCCACGCCCCGCCGACCGCATAGAAGGTGCGCCCCTTCCCTGCCGATAAGAAGTCAGCGTCAGCGAGCGCGGCCTCAATCAGCTTTTCAGCCTTCTTCATCGACCTGCCTGACGCATCCTGCAGGGCAAGTCCGCCGAGCGGCAGCGTGATCCCCGAATGAACCCGGGTGTTATGCACGTCGACGAGTTCGAGCGATCCTCCGCCCAGATCGCCGACGACGCCGTCCGGCCTGTACATGCCCGACACGACGCCGAGTGCCGACAGGTGAGCCTCGCGCTTTCCGGACAGGATATCGATGCGCGTACGGCAGATGCGCTTGGCTTCAGCGATGAAATCCGCTCCGTTGGCGGCATCGCGGCAGGCCGCGGTCGCGAGGCCGAGCACTTTCTTGACCTGAAGCGTGTCGCAGAGCGCGCGGAACCGGTGCAACGCCCGCAACGCGGTTTCGACCGCATCGGGGGCGAGCAGTCCCGTCGACTGCACCTCGCGGCCGAGACCCGCCAGCACCTTCTCGTTGAAGATCGGCGTCGGGCTCCGCGTGAGGCCTTCATAGACCACAAGCCGGATCGAGTTCGACCCGATGTCGATCACGGCGACCGGCGGCCCGTGATCGAGGCGACCCTGCGCGCTTTTCATGCGCCTTGATATTCGCAATGGCGCGTGATCGCTAGCTTCGCTTGCTTTCGGATCGGTCCTGCCGCCGGGAAATACGGCGTGGCGAAGACTCTTTAAGAGATTTTCCACGGCCGGAGAGACTCGGGTTGGTCATGAAGTATTTCTGGGCATTGAACGATTCTTCGCCCTTGGCGGGTTTTATGCGCACAGCCGTGCCGTCCGGCAAGAGCGTCCAGCTCTGCTCGTTGTCGGCAAAATTCGCGACCATGATCTGGTCGAGCACCTGCTCATGCACGGTCGGATTGGGGATCGGGCACAGCACTTCGACGCGGCGATCGAGGTTCCGCGGCATCATGTCGGCGGACGAAATATAAAGAGCAGCCTTGGGATGCGGCAGACCATGGCCTGCGCCGAAACAGTAGATGCGGCCATGTTCGAGGAAACGTCCCACGATCGACTTGACGCGGATGTTCTCCGACAGCCCCGCGACGCCCGGCCGCAGGCAGCAGATTCCGCGCACCACCAGATCGACCGGCACGCCGGCGCGGGAGGCCTCGTAAAGCTTGTCGATGATGTCCGGATCGACCAGCGAATTCATCTTCATCCATACGGCGGCCGGCCGGCCGGCCTTGGCGTGAGCGATCTCTTCGTCGATATGCCCGAGGATGCATTTGCGCAGCGTCACCGGCGAAACCGCCATGCGCTCCAGTTCGGCGGGCTCGGCATAGCCGGTGATGAAGTTGAACACCCGCGCCACATCGCGCGCGATGACCGGGTCGGTCGTGAAATAGGACAGGTCGGTGTAAACGCGCGCAGTAATTGGGTGATAATTGCCGGTCGCGACGTGGACATAGGATGCGAGCGTGCCGCGCTCGCGCCGTACCACCAGTGACAGCTTGGCGTGGGTCTTCAGCTCGATAAATCCGTAGACCACCTGCACGCCCGCCCGCTCGAGGTCGCGCGCCCAGCGAATATTGGCCTCTTCGTCGAAGCGCGCTTTGAGCTCGACCAGCGCGGTGACCGACTTGCCGGCCTCCGCGGCTTCAGCAAGCGCCTTGACGATGGGGGATTCGGCAGAAGTACGGTAGAGCGTCTGCTTGATCGCGATGACGTCGGGGTCGCGCGCCGCCTGCTGGAGGAACTGGACCACGACATCAAACGACTCGTAGGGATGATGGACGATCAGATCCTTCTGCCGGATCGCGGCGAAGCAATCGCCGTTGTGTTCGCGGATGCGCTCCGGGAAGCGCGGGTTGTAAGGCGCGTACAGAAGATCCGGCCGGTCGAGCGCAACCAGCTCCTTCAATTCGTTCAACGCGAGCATGCCGTTGACCAGGAACAGCTCGTCTTCCGTCACCGAAAGCATGCGTTGCACGAAACGGCAAAGCTCCGCGGGCATCGCCTGTTCGATCTCCAGCCGGATCACCGATCCGCGGCGCCTGCGCTTGAGGACGGTCTCGAACTGACGGACCAGATCTTCGGATTCTTCCTCGATTTCGATTTCGGAATCGCGGATCACGCGGAACGCGCCCTGCCCCTTAAGTAGATAGCCGGGGAAGAGCCTTCCGATGAACAGGCTCGCTGCCTGTTCGAGCATGATGACGCGCTGTGCGCCGTCGGCGGATTTCGGCAGCGGAATGAAACGCTCGATCTTGTGCGGAACACGGATCAACGCGTTCATCGCGCGGCCGTCGCTAACGCGCGACAATTGCAGCGCGATCGAGAAACCGAGATTGGGAATGAACGGGAATGGATGCGCCGGATCGATGGCAAGCGGCGTCAGAACCGGGAAGACGTGGTGCAGAAAGTATTCGTCGAGCCAAAGCCGTTCCTGCTTGGTGACGTCGGAGCCCTCGATGATTGAGATGCCGTTATCCGATAACTGCCCCCGCAGGTCGCGCCAGCGCGCCTGCTGATCGCTCGCCAGTTCGGAGACCATCTGCCCGATCCGGACGAGCTGCTCGGCTGCTGTCAGCCCATCCGGGCTCCTTTCGGTGACACCTTCGCGCACCTGCCCCTTCAGGGCGGCGACGCGCACCATGAAAAATTCGTCGAGGTTATTCGACGAGATCGACAGGAAGCGCAGCCTCTCCAGCAGCGGATGCGCCGTATTGGCCGCTTCCTCGAGAACGCGGCGATTAAAATGCAGCCACGACAACTCCCGGTTGATGAACCGATCCGGACTCGCAGCCAGATCGGCAACAGCGACAGGCGAAGTCGCGGGTGCTGATTCTGGTGAAATAACAATAGCTTCGCCGCGATACGTCATGGTCATGCGCCGGAAAGGCGTATGATAGCCGAAATTCATGACCGGCCAATGACGGCCTGGCGGCGCTCCGCCCTATCCGACGACGTGGCTAATTCTCAGGGAGTCCCGCGGCGGTAGATCTCGGCCGCAAGGGCGCGGCTCACCGGCCGGGAGCGGCGCAGGGCCTCGCGGTCAAGCGTCGCCACCGCTTCCTTCGCCGCCGCCACCGAGCGCTCGATCCGGGTCAGCAGAAAGCTCAGGAGGCTTTCATCGACCGCGAGCTGGCGGTCGGCGAAGAGCTTGGCCAATACGGCTCGCAGAAGCGCGTCGTCGTGCTCCTCGAGTGCGACGCTCGGTACTGCGCGCAGCCGCGAGGCGAGATCCGGCAGCGAAACATTCCACGACGAAGGACCTCGCTGCGCGGTCAGCAGCACGAAGGCGCGTTCTTCTCGCGCAAGATTGAGCAGGTGAAACAGCGCGCGCTCATCGAATTCGCCCTCGCTCAGGTCTTCGACGACGAGCGCCCCGGTCGCGAATGCCGCCGGCACGCCAGCGATCTCGAGCACGCGCCCGGAGAGAAAGCGCGCACCGGCCTCCGCCGCCCAGATCGAGGCGAGATGGCTCTTGCCCGACCCGCGTGGACCGACCAGCGCCATCACGCGGCCGGGCCAGTCAGGCCATCGCTCGATCAGGGCGAGCGCGGCCGCGTTCGAAGGTGCTTCGAGAAAGTCGTCGCGGTCGAGACTTTCGGCATGATCGAGGGCGAGCGCGAGCTGGCGCGGGCTCGACGCCACGGGCATCACGAGCGTGAGCCTCTGCGGCCGGTGTAATAGGGGCTTGCGAGATATTGCTTCAGCAGGAAGCGCGTCAGCACGCCGATCGCGGCTGCCACCGGCACCGCAACCAGCAGTCCGACGAAGCCGAACAGGTAGCCGAAGGCCAGCAGCGAGAACATCAGCCAGACCGGCGGCAGGCCCACCGTCTTGCCGACCAGATAGGGCTGCAGCACGTTGCCCTCGATGAACTGCCCGGCGACGAAAATTCCGATCGCGACGAGCGGCTGTGACCAGGCCGGCCAGAACTGCGCGATCGCAACGCCCCCGGCGAGCAACAGGCCCACGATCGTCCCGACATAGGGAATGAAGCTCAGCACGGCCGCGACCAGCCCGATCAGGAGGCCGAAATTCAGCCCGAGCATGATCAGAGCCCCGCAATAGAATACCCCGAGGATGACGCAGCATAGCGCCTGCCCGCGCACATAGCCGGCAATGGCGCGGTCCATGTCGCCGATGACCTGCCGGATGGTGGCGCGGTGATGCCGCGGCAGCCAGCCGTCGACCGCGGCGACCATCTTGTCCCAGTCGAGCAGCAGATAAAACGTAACGATTGGCGTGATGATGAGCAGCGAGAGTACCGATACGAGCGCCTTGCCGCCGGACCAGAGCGAAGCGAGGAACGTCGTGATCCAGCCCGCGGCGGCCGCCGCGGCGCCGCTGAGCGACTTCTCCGCGTCGGGCAGCCGCTCCCCGAGGAATTTGGCGATCCAGCCCTCGTTAGACTGCGCGACGAGTTGACGGATCCGCTCCATGTAACCGGGCAGGCGATCGAGAAAACCGGAAAGCTGGTTGCCAAGGATCGGAATGAGGATAATCGCCAGCACGACGATGGCGATGATGAAGATCGCCACGATCGCCACCGCCGCCAGTGCGCGATTGACGCCGAGGCGCTGGATCCGCTGCACCAAAGGATCAAGCAGATAGGCGAGCGCCATAGCGGCCACGAAGGGCAGCAGCACCTCGTTCAGCAGCCAGAGCAGCGCGATAAAGACCAGCAGCGCGGCTGACCAGAAAATAAGCTGGCGTCTCAGCGTCATCGAGCGCACGCCCCCGATTGTAGCCCGTTCGTCATCGTCCGATGTCACCGGAGCCGATGTGGCGGACCCATTCAGCGACATAGAAGCCGATCGAGAGCAACGTCAAGATGGCGACGAGGCCCATTGCGAGCGGGGTCGCAAGTCCCGGATCGAAGCGGAAGCCGAGCGAGGCCAGTACGAGGCACGCACAGACGATCTGGGCGGCGGTATTGAGCTTGGAGACGAGCAGCGGCTTCACCGCAAACGGCATGCGAAGCAGCGTCATCAGAATCACGGCGCCGACGATCATGATGTCGCGCGAAACCACGAGAATGACCAGCCAGCGCGGAATCGCTTCGGCGATGCCGAGCGACACATAGATCGAAACGATCAGCGCCTTGTCCGCGAGCGGGTCGAGATAGGCGCCAAGCTCGCTCGCCATGTCGAAACGCTTGGCAAGAAACCCGTCCACCGCATCGCTCACACCAGCGGCAAGAAACAGGAAAAACGCGATGAGCATCTGGCCCGAGGTGATCGCCCAGACGATCAACGGCACGGTCAGAATGCGCGCAAGGGTGATGAGGTTTGGAATACTCAAGGAAAACAGGCCCCGGCAGAGCGCCCCGCCGACTCACGAGGGCCGCCGGAGATGTACACATTATAGCGCCCACCGAAGCATTGCGCATGCGTCGAATTCGACGTAAAGCCGCGCCGCGGATGAGCTTTACAAGGTTTTCCATGGCCAATAAGGGGCCCGGCCTCACCTACGCGAGTTCTGGAGTCGACATCGACGCCGGCAACCGGATGGTGGAGCTGATCAAGCCCCTCGTCCGCGCCACTGCGCGCCCCGGCGCCGACGCCGAGATCGGCGGCTTCGGCGGCCTGTTCGACCTCAAGCGCGCCGGCTTCAAGGACCCGGTTCTGGTCGCAGCGACAGACGGCGTCGGAACGAAGCTTGTCGTAGCGATCGAAACCGGACGCCACGACACGATCGGCATCGATCTCGTGGCGATGTCGGTCAACGATCTTGTGGTCCAGGGCGCAGAGCCTCTCTTCTTTCTCGACTATTTCGCGTGTGGAACGCTGTCGCCGGAAGCAGGCGCCGCCATCGTTGCGGGCGTCGCGCGCGCCTGCAAGGAATCCGGCTGCGCGCTGATCGGCGGCGAGACCGCGGAAATGCCGGGGCTCTACAAGGCCGGTGACTACGATCTCGGCGGCTTCGCCGTGGGTGCAGTCGAGCGCGACGCTATTCTGCCGCGCCCTGACGTCGTCGAAGGCGACGTCGTGCTCGGGCTTGCGTCCTCCGGGCTGCATTCCAATGGATTTTCACTGGCTCGAAAGATCGCAGAGCATTCCCGGCTCGGCTGGAGCGCACCGGCGCCGTTCGAGACGTCGATCAGCCTCGGCGAAGCGATGCTTCGCCCGACGCGGCTTTATGTAAAGTCGTGCCTTGCCACGATCCGGGAAACCAGATCGGTGAAGGCGCTCGCGCACATCACCGGTGGAGGCTTTACCGAGAACATCCCGCGCGCCTTGCCGAAAAATCTTGGCGTGTCGATCGACCTGGCCAAAGTGCCGATCCAGCCGATCTTCACCTGGCTCGCCGCGACCGGCGGCGTCGCGGAAGCGGAGATGCTGCGTACCTTCAATTGCGGCATCGGCATGGTCGCAATTGTGCCTGCTGCGCAAGCCGACGCCGTTACCGCCGTATTCTCGCGCGAAGGCGAGAAAGTTGTGCGGATGGGCGAAGTCATCGCGGCTGCCGGCGGCGAGCGCGTTCGCTATCGC
Source organism: uncultured Hyphomicrobiales bacterium (assembly GCA_964584855.1). Lineage (GTDB taxonomy): Bacteria > Pseudomonadota > Alphaproteobacteria > Rhizobiales > Xanthobacteraceae > Pseudorhodoplanes. Next base: position 107,684 of record CAZPBF010000035.1, on the reverse strand, counting down.
GGCAAGCTGCCGGGGGCATGACGCGCATGGCACGCAAGCGCGTGGCCATCCTGATTTCCGGGCGTGGGTCCAACATGGCGGCGCTGATCGCGGCCGCAAAGGACAGCACTTATCCCGCTGAAATTGCGCTGGTGATTTCCAATGTCGCCGACGCCGGCGGTCTTTCGATCGCACGTGACAACGCGATCAAGGCCGAAGTGGTTGAACACACCACGTTCGGCAAGGACCGGGATGCGTTCGACCGCGCGGTCAACGCAATCCTTGAGCGCGAGCGGATCGAGATCGTGTGCCTCGCGGGCTTCATGCGGCTGCTCACCCCATGGTTCACGGCGCAGTGGCAGGGACGCATGCTGAACATTCATCCGGCGCTGCTGCCGTCGTTCAAGGGGCTGGACACGCATGAGCGCGCGCTTGCCGCCGGCGTGAAGATCCATGGCGCGACGGTTCATTTCGTGGTCCCGGAAGTTGATTCCGGCCCGATCGTCGCCCAGGCCGCGACCGCTGTGGCCGACGACGACACACCCGATACCCTCGCCGCGCGCGTCATCAAGCTCGAGCACCGCATCTACCCGATGGCGCTGCGCCTTCTCGCCGAAGGACGCATCCGTGTGGTTGGGGACCGCTGCGTGGTCGACGCGCCGCTGGACCGGGACGCCGCGCTAGTCGTTCCGGAGCCATAGGCCTTCCGGGATCCTTTTCCTGTGGCTTCCGCGTCACATCACCCGGGACCCGCTTGTGCTTTAGATGATGCCGGTTGACCTTGTGACGGCAAACCGAACAATCGGCATCCATGGCTGGGGCGACGGCAAGATCGGAGGAGCGGAGGTGCGCGACGCCGAGGCGGCTTCGCGCGTTTGCGCCCGTCCTCGCAGGCGCGCTCCTGGCGCTGCTCGCCTCCTCGCCTGCTCTGTCGCAGGCGCGGACCGACCCAGTGATCAGCGACATCCACGTCTCCGAACATTCGAGCCTGTTCGACCTCGCGACCCGCTTCCTGCGCCATCTCGGGACCGAAGCCGGCAATGCCAGTGCGGGACCGCCGCTGGCGAGCAATCCGCAGGGCGGCGGCGCCGACGATCAGCAGGCGCTGCGCTATCGGGCATGGTTCGAGGGCTATGGCCTGTGGTCGCACGTGAAGGCGCAGGATGCCTTCCCCGGGGACAGCCGCTCGACCAACGGTGGCGTTGCCGGACTCGGGTTCACGCCCGTGCCCGGCGCCTCCTTCGGCGCCTCGGTCGACCAGAGCCGGACCAAGATCGCGATCCTCGGCCTGCCGCAAAGCGCGACCATCGACCTCACGCAGGTCGGGGCCAACGCATCCTTCGATTCCGGGCCCTGGACGCTCGCGCTCGCAGCGGTGCACGGCTTCGGTGACGTCGACTCGCAGCGTCAGGATATCGGCAATGCGATCGCCAGCGCGAATTACGGCGTGAAGCTCTGGGGCGCGCTCGGCGAACTGAGCTATCTGTGGACCAGCGGCATGTTCCGGATCGTGCCGAAAGTCGGCATGGATTACGCGCGCGTTCAATCGGAGGGTTTCAGGGAAACCGGCAGCATCTTCGCCGTCGAAGGATCGGACCAAACCAGTTCGCGCACGCGCGTCTTCGCCGGCGCTGAATTCGGCAATAGCTGGATTGTTGATAAAGCGCTCTTCGACCTTTCGGTTTACGGACGCGCGGTCGACATCGTGCAGCAGGATATCGGCGCGCTGCACGTCATTGGCATCGGCGGGCCGGTGTCGCTGCAGGGCGTCGGAGAATCGCGGCTCGGCGTGGACGCAGGGGCAGCGGCAACACTCAGGTTGTCGGCAATGACGCGCTTTTACGCGGCATATGACGGGCGCTTCCGCGACAACTTCACCTCGCATTCGGGCACAATCGGCCTCGAATTGCGCTGGTAGCATTACGCCAAAGGCCTGATCCAGACCCGGTTGTCGTGGAACGCCGCGCCACCGAACGGCGCAATCGCGTCGGCGCCAGTCAGCGTGTTGATCCCGCGCCCGTCTTCGTAGGCTTCGTTCGGCCAGATCGATTCCGCGATCAGCACGCCGCGCCGCACGCCGTCGTAGACCTTGGCATGCAGCCGCACTTCGCCCCGCAGGTTTCCGAGCACGACGCGCGCGCCATCGCCGATCGCAAGTGCCGCGGCATCCGCCGGATGGACCATCACGGTCGGGCGCTGATGGCGCTTCAGCGACGAGGCGGTCTCGTTGAAGGTCGAATTGAGAAATTCACGCGCCGGCGAGGTCGCAAGGCGGAACGGATGCTGCGCATCGGCCTCCTCGATCACCGCCCAATGGTCCGGCATCGGCGGGATTTCGCCAACCGGCCCCGCGCTCCAGGGATGAGCGTAAGGGACGTTCGGCCAATCGGGGCGGAAGCGGAATTTCTTGTCCGGCCAGGCGAAGCCATCAAGATAATGCGCACGCTCGAAAGACGGCTGGCAGTCGATCCATCTTTCACGCTCGAGTTTTGCGAGATCGCCCCAGCCCGAATGCTGCAGCGTCCAGTCGATGATCTCACGTGGCGTCATGTCGAAGCCGCGATGCTGCGCGCCGACGCGCTTTGCAAGCCCGCAGATCACCTCGTGATTGGAGCGGCATTGCCCCGGTGGATCGATCAGCTTGGGGCCGAGCTGGATATATTGATGTCCCCCACCCTGATAGATGTCGTCGTGCTCCATGAACATGGTGGCGGGCAGGACGATGTCGGCCATCTTCGCGGTTTCGGTCATGAACTGCTCGTGCACGCACACGAACAGATCGTCGCGGGCAAATCCCCGCTTCACGACGGTCTGATCCGGCGCGACCGAAACCGGATTGGTGTTCTGGATCAGCATGGCCGTGACCGGGGGACCGCCGAACAGCGCCTCGCTGTCGCCGGTGAGGATCGCTCCAATGCGCGACTGATCGAGCTGGCGCACCTTGCTGTCGCGCACATCGAGCCCTTCGATCAGCGACTTGTTCCAGTGATAGATCGACCCGTTATTGTGGAACGCTCCGCCCCCTTCGTATTTCCACGCGCCCGTCACCGAGGCGATGCATGAAGCGGCGTGCATGTTGATCGCGCCGTTGCGCGAGCGCGCGAAGCCGTAACCGAGCCGGAAATACGCGCGCGGCCGCTCCCCGACGAGGGCGGCGAATTGCTCGATCGTGCCGGCCGGGCAGCCGGTGATGGTCTCGGCCCATTGCGGCGTCTTCGACTGAAGATGCGCTTCGAATTCGCGCGGGCAGTCGGTGTGGCGTTCGAGGAAATCGCGGTCGGCCTTGCCGTCGCGGAACAGGCAATGCATCACCGCGCAGGCGAGCGCACCGTCGGTGCCTGGACGGACGAGCACAGCAAGGTCGGCCTGCTCCATCGTTCCGTTCATGTAGACGTCGACCGCGACGATCTTCGCGCCGCGCTCCTTGCGCGCGCGGGTCGCGTGCGTCATCACGTTGACCTGCGTGTTGACGGGGTTCGTTCCCCAGATCACGACAAGATCCGACTTTGCCATCTCGCGCGGATCAGGCCCGGCCAGCCTGCCGGTGCCGGCGATATATCCGGTCCAGGCCGGATTGGTGCAAATCGTCGAGAAGAAGCCGGAATATTTCTTGGCGTTGCGCAGTCGATGGATGCCGTCGCGCATGACAAGCCCCATCGTGCCGGCATAATAATAGGGCCATACCGCTTCGGCGCCATGGCGCGCCTCGGCCTGCATGAACGTGTCGGCGACGAGGTCGAGCGCATCGTCCCACGAGACCGGCGCGAACTGTCCGGAGCCTTTCGGTCCCGTCCGGCGGAGAGGCTGCGTCAGCCGATCGGGGTGATGGATACGCTCGGCGTAGCGAGCGACCTTCGCGCAGATGACACCCGCGGTATAGGCATTGTCCTCCGCGCCGCGCACACGCCCAATGCGCACGCCGTCATGCACATCGACCTCGAGTGCGCAGGTCGAGGGGCAATCGTGGGGACAGACGGAGGGCCGGACTGCGATCGTCATGGGGTTCCGTAAACCGTGCGATGCGCCGACTATACCTCGCCGCTTCGCGCCGAACGATTGGTCCGAAGAAAAAAGTATGCGACGCAAAGGACGGCTGACATCGCCGCGCGCATGACCCAACGGGCAGCGACGGCATCGTCCGGCATCAAATAACTGATGACGACTTCACCCACGAGCCAGATCGGAAGAAACAGGCCAGCCAGCACATCTTCGCGCGACAGCCCGCGCGCCATCCACGCCATCACGAGGCCTGTGCCGACGACCAGCATGGCCCCGATCGGTCCGGTCCAGGGATGCCAGGCATGAGCTGCCTTGCCGATCCAGCCGACCACCGCCGGATCGGTCACAAGAATATCGCCCGCGACATAGCCGAGCATCGCGCCGCCGGCCCAGACGAGGATCCGGAACCGCTCCAGGAGCGACATCAGGATCGCGCTGCCGGCGATGATCAGCGGAACGGACGTCGCAAGCCCAAAGACGATGAGCGTCGTCTTGAGCTGGTCTGCGAATTCCGCGTTCACGCGAACCGCCGCGGCTTCCGCGGATGCTGCGATCGCGATCACATTGTCCAGGCTCATCACGATATCGGCGATGGCGACGATCCGGACAGCCCGCCAGAGATTCTCGGCCGACTCGACCCTCTCCTCGTCGTTGTTGTCCTCGTAAACGAGTTTGATCGCGACCCAGAACAGCAGGAGGGCGCCGACTAGCCGCAAATAGGGATAGGTCATGGCCTGCGCGACCACGACCGTGAAACCCACGCGCAACAGAACAGCGACTGCCGCGCCGAGGATCATGCCCCACAGCCGTTGCCGCGGCGGCAGCCGCATGCAGGCAAGCGCGATTACAACCGCATTGTCGCCCGACAGGACGACATTCACACCGACGATCTGAAGGACCGCGATCCAGAAGGGAGCATGGAGCATGTCCTGTAAAAGGAAATCCACAATCCCTGCCTTTCGCTGGCCCCCGCAGATGCCCGCGGCTCAGCCCACGATCTCGTTGCCGGAAAAGAACTGCGCGATCTCCTTGGCGGCGGTATCCGCGGCATCAGAGCCATGGACCGAATTTTCACCCACCGACTTCGCGTGGACCTTGCGGATCGTGCCGTCCGCAGCCTTGGCCGGATCGGTCGTTCCCATCACCTCGCGGTACTTTGCGATCGCATTCTCGCCCTCAAGCACCTGCACCACGACCGGCGCCGACGTCATGAAAGTCACAAGCTCTCCGAAAAACGGGCGCTCGCGATGGACGCCATAAAAGGTTTCCGCTTCCGCGCGGGTCATGCGGATGCGCTTTTGCGCGATGATGCGCAGCCCCGCCTTTTCAATCATCGCATTGATCGCGCCGGTGAGGTTGCGAACTGTCGCATCCGGCTTGAGGATCGAAAAGGTACGCTCGATCGCCATGGTCGGTCCTTGTGCTGGAAAAAATTGAGATTGGCGCCGCTAATAACCATGCCACCCCGCGCACGGCAAGCCCGGAGCACCAAACGGTCCGCCGATTTCCCATACAAATCAGTAGTTTCGCAGCCCCTACCGGTAGAGGAAAGAAACCGCCTCCGGCGCGTGAACCTGCATGCGGGTTTCTCCGACTGACAGTCAGGATGTGAGAGGCACATCCAGCCAAAGGAGAAACCCAATGTTCCGCAAGTCCCTTCTCGCACTCGCCACTCTCGCCACCGTCACCGCGGCCGCGCTGGCCCCGACGGCCGCTTCCGCCAAGCCCTTCAAGGGCGGCGGATACCATCACCACCACGGCTATGCCTGGGGCATCGGTGCCGGTCTGGTCGGTGCGGCGCTTGTTGCCGACGCCGCCTACTCGAACTGCTGGGTCAAGACTTGGGTCGACACCCCGTTCGGTCCGCGCCTGCGCAGCGTCAACGTCTGCTATTGATTTCTTCGCCGCGTGAGCGGACGAAAAAAGCCCCGGTCTCGGACGAGACCGGGGTTTTCCGTTTGCAGAGCCTTCCGGTCAGACGATCACTTGCGCAGAGCGACACAAGCAGGCGCCCTTACGAACCGCTATGGTCCACAGCCGAATGTCGCGCCATGATTGAACCCGATCGACCGGAGAGAAGCCCGATGAAGTCACGCTACGAGATGTTCGCTGGTTATAATCGCTGGGCAAACGAGCGCATTTACGATGTTGCAGCGACATTATCCGACACCGACTATCGCGCCGATCGCGGCGCCTTCTTCAAATCAGTGCACGGGACTCTCAATCATCTTCTCGTCGGCGATCGCATCTGGATGAAGCGCTTCACCGGCTCAGGCACGGCTCCCGACCGGCTCGACGCCATCCTGTTCGAGGATCTGAAAGAGCTTCGCGCCGCGCGCCGTGCGGAGGACGAACGCATCGTGCAATGGGTTGCCGGGCTTTCGGAAGCGGACCTCGCCGGCTCGATGCGCTATCGTACGGTTTCCAATCCACAGACCATCGAACAGCCGCGTGCGCCGGCGATGGATCATTTCTTCAATCACCAGACCCACCACCGCGGCCAAGTGCACGCCCTCCTGACCGCGATCACCGGAGATGCGCCCTCCCTCGATCTGATCACGTTCCAGCGCCAGACCGGCCAGGGCGGAGTCCGCATCGCGGGATGACGCAATTCCGGTTGCCTCCGGCGCGCGTTCCGGCCAAAAGGCGCGCATGCTGAGCATCGACGATCTGTCGGTCCGGGTTGCCGGACGGCTGCTGATTGAGAATGCATCCGTGCGCATTCCGGCGGGAGCGCGCGTCGGACTCGTCGGACGCAACGGCACCGGCAAATCCACCCTCTTCAACGTCATCACCGGCGAACTGCATCCCGAGCAGGGGAGCGTGGCCGTCCATTCGCGCGCGCGGCTTGGCCGCCTCGCGCAGGAAGCCCCGAACGGCACCGAAAATCTGCTGGAGATTGTGCTGGCGGCGGACACCGAACGTTCGGCACTTCTGGCCGAAGCCGAAACCGCGCAGGACCCGCAGCGGATCGCCGACATCCACACCCGCCTCGTGGACATCGATGCGCATTCCGCGCCCGCGCGCGCGGCTTCAATCCTGGCAGGGCTCGGATTTTCCCCCGAGGCGCAGGCGCGGCCGGTGCGCGAATTTTCCGGCGGCTGGCGGATGCGGGTCGCACTCGCCGCGGTCCTGTTTGCCGAACCGGACCTGATGCTACTGGACGAGCCGACCAACTATCTCGACCTCGAAGGCACGCTCTGGCTCGAAGAGCATCTCGCACGTTATCCGAAGACTTTTCTCGTCATCAGCCACGACCGCGACCTGCTCGATCATTCGGTCGATCACATCCTGCATCTCGGCAACAATCGTCTGACGCTTTATCGAGGCGGTTACAGTTCGTTCGCGCGCCAGCGCGCCGAACGCCAGATTCTCGACGCCAAGGCGGCAAAAAAACAGGAATTGCAGCGTAAGCACCTGCAGGCCTTCGTCGACCGGTTCAAGGCGAAGGCAAGCAAGGCCAAGCAGGCGCAGTCGCGCGTCAAGATGCTGGCAAAGCTCACGCCGATCGACGCGATGGTCGACGACGATGTGCGGCCGATCGTCATTCCCGAACCCGACAAGCTCCTCTCCCCGCCTATCATCGCGCTCGACGGCGTCGCGGTCGGATACGAGCCGGCGCGGCCGGTGCTGCGCGGTCTGTCGCTGCGCATCGACAACGACGACCGGATTGCGTTGCTCGGCGCGAACGGCAACGGCAAGTCGACGCTCGTGAAGCTGCTCGCCGGGCGGCTCGACCCGATGCAGGGAACAATCACGCGCGCGGACAAATTGCGGGTGGCTTACTTCGCGCAGCACCAGCTCGATGAATTGCATCCGGACGAAAGCGCATACGAGCATGTGCGCCGCCTGATGCCCGACACGCCCGAGCCGAAGGTCCGCGCCCGCGTCGGTCAGATCGGATTTTCCGGTGCCGCAGGCGATACGCTGGTCGAGAAGCTATCGGGCGGCGAGAAGGCGCGGCTGATGCTCGGGCTTGCGACCTTCGCAGCACCTCATCTCGTCATCCTGGACGAGCCGACCAACCATCTCGACATCGACAGCCGCGGGGCACTGATCGAGGCGATCAACGACTTTCCCGGCGCGGTCATCCTCGTCTCGCACGACCGCTATCTGCTCGAGGCAAGCGTCGAGCGGCTCTGGAGCGTCGAAGACGGGCGCGTCACGCCCTATGACGGCGACCTGAGCGATTATCGCCGCCGCGTTCTGACCGACCGCCGCGACGAGAAAAAAAGGTCCGAGACGCCAAAGCAGAGCGCCGCGGAATTCCATCGCACCTCGACCGGCAAGCGCGCCGAATTGGCGGCGTTGAGAAAGCGCGTGGCCGCGGCCGAGGACATGACAAGGCGGCTCAGCGCCGAGATCGAAAAGCTCGACACGGCGTTGGCCGCGCCGGACCTCTTCGCAAAAAATCCCGCGCGCGGCGCCGAGCTTGCGCGGGAGCGTGCTGATGCCGCCGCGCGTCTGGCGAAGGTAGAGGAAGACTGGCTCGCCGCGAGCGGCGCGCTCGAAGAAGCGTCAGCCTGAAGGCTGGCCGTTGCGCAGCGGCGGCGGGCTCGGCCAGACCTGCGATTGCGGATTGGACTGCGCGGGGGCTGCGGGCCACGGTGCCTGCGCGGACGCCGGCTTCTGCGGCGGCGGCGGGGCGGGCCAGGCGGTATCGTCGGCGGGCTTCTTGGCAGCCGTCTTCGGCGCCTTCCGCTCGGCAGGCTTGGCAGCCGTCTTGGGCTTCGTGACTTTCGCAGGCTTCTTCGGCTTTTCCGGTTCCGCGACAGCGACACGCTCGATCGTAAACAACCGGCCTTCGCGGAAGCGGTAGATGCCGGGGCGCTCGCCGCGCGCATAGCTCAAGACCACAGAGCGTTCGCCGCGATCGTCGGTCCCGACCTCGACACGCTCCGGCGCGCCCGCCCGGCGGGCGACCTCGCATTCGGTCATGCCGAGGGCGATCCCACCCGACGGCTGAAGCAATGGATCGTTCGCCGGCAGCGCAGCCGTTGTTGCCGGCGCTTGACCGACCGTGCCCTCGCCGTTCGGCTCGGCACTCTCCGGCACGCTGGCCGGGGTCGGCGGCGGCGGGCCGCCTGCGCACGCCCCGTCAGCCGAAATCAGGTCTTCCGCCGTGACGACGGTCGATGCCCTGCCTTTGGCGTTGGAGACAGCCCAATCGGGCTGGGAAAAGAGACCGGAGGTCTTTGAAAAAGGATTGGAATCCAGCGAGGAACTGGAACAGGCGCCGGCCGCAAGGCACAACAACCCCGCCCCGGCGAGAGACCGATACCGCTTGATGAGCGGAACAAGCCGCACGCAACTCCCCCGACTTGATGCAATTCGGCTTATTTACAGCATGATGTTTTAGTCACCATCGTGGCGGCGATCAACACGAAGCGGATTGGCGGAGGATATCGTTAACGGGAACGGGCCGGTTTCGCCCGGCGTTGAGCCCAGAATGGCCAGGAACGCACGCCGCAAAAGGAAATCCACAAGCCGCCCCCGGAAAAGCCGCTGGTCCGGGCGGGTTACGCGGGAAAGCGACGCACTGGACCTGAAGAAAGGGGTCTTCCGGTCGCGCGATCCGAAAAAGATCGCAGCCTCTCTCAAGCGCTCCGCCGAGCATAGCCACAGGCGCAAGTCCGACCCCTACCGCTCGGCGATGTCGATGCTGACCTTTTACATCAATCGCGGCGGCAAGAATCTTTCCGCATCGCGCAAAAGGATTCTGGAGCGGGCCAAGGACGCATTGCGGGAGAAATTCGGGCGGGCGTGAGCTTCAGGCCTTCTGAATCCAGCGGCCGTTGTCGTCAGCTTGCCAGTAGGTCATCTCAAGACCGCCGCTCTTGGCTTCCGTCCAGCGCTGACGGGCGAGCGCGAGCGCCTCTTCGTCTTCGCCGTCGAACAGAAGCACAACCCGCTCGTAGCCCGACGTATCGTCGGGGATGGGCGCGTTATCGATCAGGAACCGCACGGCCGCGCCGTTGGGATTATCTGCGCCGACGGTGAGCAGGATGGGCTGATCCGCCGCTTCCGCCTCACGCCAGGTTCCGTGGGGCAGGAAGGAATGCTCGTTATAGGTCCAAAGGTGCGCGTCGAGCGCGTCGACGCGCTCCTCGCTCGAAGCCTGGACCACGGCACGCCAGCCACGCGCCAGCGACTTTTCCAAGAGTTCCGGCAGCGCCGTTTCGATCGGTGTCCGGCGCAACTGGTAAAATCGGATTTCGGTCATCCCGCTTGAATTGTGCGGGAGTCTGCCCGATTGTCAAAGTTCGGGTCCGGGAACACGGGCCGCAGGGGGGAAAATCATGCGCGCCGTCGTCGCCGTCCTGATCGTAGCCAGCTCGATTTCTTTCGTACCTTCCACGTCTGCTTCTGCTCAAACCCGAGATCAGATCACCGGAAAAACCTGTAAGCAGCTTTTCCGTAGCTGTTTTCGCATTTGCGTCCGACACAAAGGCGAGCCGGGCTGGCGCGGCTGCGAGGCCGACTGCAATGCAGGCAACAAGGCCTGCCGAAGCAACCTGACGTGGACCAGCAAGAACGCGACGATTACGGTCGAGCGTCGCAAGTAGGGCAGTGCCTCACTTCTCGTAATAGTCTGCGACCAGCCGATCGAGCAGACGAACGCCGAAGCCCGACGCCCAGCTCTTGTTGATGTCGCTCTGCGGCGATCCCATGCCGGTCCCCGCAATGTCGAGATGCGCCCAGGGCGTCTTGTCGACGAAGCGCTGGATGAATTGCGCCGCTGTGATCGCCCCGCCGTCCCGGCCGCCGGTATTCTTCACGTCGGCGAATTTCGAATCGATCTTCTTGTCGTATTCGGCGCCGAGTGGCATCCGCCACACTTTCTCGCCGGTCGCCTCACCTGCTTTGGTCAGCCGGTCTGCGAGTTTGTCGTCGTTGGAAAACATGCCCGCATATTCGTGACCGAGCGCGATGATGATCGCCCCGGTCAGCGTCGCGAGATCGACCATGAATTTCGGCTTGAACTTCTGCGCGACGTACCAGCACACGTCGGCCAGAACGAGACGCCCTTCAGCATCCGTATTGATGATCTCGATGGTCTGGCCGGACATCGACTTGACGATGTCGCCCGGACGCTGCGCGTTGCCGTCAGGCATGTTCTCGACAAGACCGATGGCACCGATCGCGTTGACCCTGGCCTTGCGCGACGCAAGCGCATGCATCAATCCGGTGACACAGGCGGCTCCCGCCATATCGCCTTTCATGTCCTCCATGCCGGCTGCGGGCTTGATCGAAATGCCGCCGGTATCGAAGCAAACGCCCTTGCCGATGAAGGCGACCGGCTCGGCGCCTTTCTTGCCGCCGTTCCAGCGCATCACGACGACACGGCTGTCGCGGCGCGAGCCTTGGCCAACGCCAAGCAGCGCACCCATGCCGAGCTTGGTCATCGCCTTGACGTCGAGCACTTCGACGAGGACACCGGCCTTGCGCAGCTTTAGCGTCCGCCGTGCGAATTCTTCCGGGTAAAGGACATTCGGCGGCTCGTTGACGAGGTCCCGCGCGATGACGACGCCCTCGGCGATCGCCTCGCGCTCACCCCAGGCCGCGCGCGCGCCGTCCGCGTTGGCGCAGGCGAGCGAAACCTTGATCGCCGCGCGCGGCTCCTCGCCCTCCTTCCGCTTGGTCTTGTAGAGGTCGAAGGAATAGCTCCGCAGCATCATGCCGAGCGCGAGATCGGCGACCGCACCGGCTTTCATCGGGCCGTCGGGCCATTCGGCAACAATTGTCGCGTCGGACACGCGGGACGGCAGGCGCCCCATGACGATGCCGCCAAGCTTCACGCCGTCCTCAGCCTTGAGTTCGCTGCCCTTGCCTGTGCCGATGACGATGAGGCGCTGAACCTTCAGCCCGGCCGGCGCCGCGAGGTCGAGCGCCGTTCCGTTCTTGCCGGTGAACCGGTCCGCGGCGGCTACTCGGCGCACAAGCTCGATGGCCCCGCCGAGCGCCTTTTGAGCAGCCGCACCAAATTTCAACCCTTGATCGCAAAACACAACAAGTACGGTTTTTGCGGGTGTAGACAAAGAAGTGAATCCAAATTTCACTACTTCAGCCATAGGCTAATTTTCCTCTTTTCGTTTCCGCCCTCTCGCAGGACGGGAACACCCGCCCGCGCCCTCCCATATGGCGCGCAAAATCGCCCGTGAGAAGCGCCTTTTCCGCCGGGCGGCGGCGAAATTAACCACGCTGAACGAAGCGTCGAGAAGGAGCGTGCCTGCAGCGCCACAAGGCCCTAATTCTTGCCCGCGCCTTAACTTTTTACGGTGCATTTTCAAGACTTTGCCTTGTCAGGGCCATTTTGTGAATCGATCAAGATGCGTGGGGTCGACCCGGTGGGATAACCGGGTCACGGGGGTTCAGGGACGCTTCCCCGGTGCCTCGCTGAAAGAGGGGGAACGTCGCTGACGATGGGGTCCATCGACCGCTACATATTCCGCACGACGTTCGGGGCGTTCCTGGTGGTGCTGGTCAGTCTGACCGCCGTCATCTGGGTGACCCAGGCGTTGCGCGATATCGACCTGATGACCAACCAGGGGCAAACCATCCTGGTCTTCGTCGGGATCACCGGATTGATTGTGCCGCTGCTGATCCTCGTGATCGCGCCGCTGGCGCTTGTGATCTCGGTCGTCCACGTCCTGAACAAGCTCTCGACCGATTCCGAACTGATCGTGATGAACGCAGCCGGCATGTCGCCGATGGTGTTGTTCCGCTCGTTTCTCTCGGTCGTCGCCGTGGTGTCCCTTCTCGTCGCGTTCACCTCCGCCTGGCTTGCCCCGAAGGGGCTTCGCGAATTGCGCGACTGGATTACCCAGGTCCGTGCCGACCTCGTCACCAACATCGTGCAGCCGGGCCGCTTCCAGACGCTCGAACGCGGCCTGACGTTCCACATCCGCGAGCGGCAGCCGAATGGCGTGCTGCTTGGAATTTTCGTCGACGACCAGCGCGATCCGAAGGAACGCACCACCATGCTCGCCGAGCAGGGGACGATCGTGAAAAACGACGGCGGCACGTTCCTTGTGCTTGAGAATGGCAGCATCCAGCGCCAGGAGCCGGGCGATCGCGACCCGACCATCGTCGTCTATGATCGGCACGCTTTCGATCTGTCGCGCTTTTCGGGAAGCTCGGTTGGCACGCAGACGATCAGTTATTCGCCGCGCGAGCGAAATCTGTGGGACCTGTTCTCGCCAAATCCCAAGGACCCGCTCTACAAGCAGCAGCCGCAGCAATTCCACGCCGAGCTGCATGACCGGCTCGCGGCGCCGCTCTACCCGATCGTGTTCGTCATCATCGCCTACGCCTATCTCGGCGCGCCGCGCACCACGCGGCAGAGTCGCGAATTCTCCGTCGTCTCGGCGACGGTCGCCGTCGCAACCGTGCGCCTCGGCGGATTTGCCTGCAGCGTGCTTGGCCAGCGTTTCCCCGCCGCGCTCTATGCGCAATACGCGCTCCTGGCGGCCGCGGGCGGGCTGGGTTTGAAAGCAATCCTGGACGGCGCGGTGATCGAACCGCCGGCCTTCATGACAAATCTCGTCAACGCCATCACCGAGCGCCTGCAGCGGCGCAGCATGGCGACGTGAGGACCGCATCGTGCGAGTAGCGGGAACCCTGTCGCGTTATTTCGGGCTGCGCTTCATGTGGTCGGCGCTCGCCGCGTTCGCGGGCGTGCTGCTTCTCGTCGCGCTGATCGATTACATCGAGCTGATGCGCCGCACCTCGGACCTGCAAGTTTCGGCGCTGACGGTGATGCAGACCTCGTTCTTCCGCGTGCCGCAGGTCACCGAGCGCATCTTGCCGTTCTGCGTGATGGTCGGCGCGATGTCCTGCTATCTCAGCCTGTCGCGGCGCCTCGAACTCGTGATCGCGCGCTCGGCCGGAATGTCGGCCTGGCAATTCGTCGCTCCCGCGATTTTCGTTGCGATAGCGATCGGCATCCTTGCGACGACGATCTACAATCCTTTGGCTGCGGCCCTGCACGAGCGCTCCAAGCGACTCGAGGCCGACATGTTCGGCGAGAAGCAGTCCGCGCTCGAATCCAATTTCTGGATTCGCCAGCTCTCCAGTCAGGGACAGGCGATCATCAACGCGCGCGCGAGCCGCGAGCAGGGCGTCCGGCTTGCCGGCGTCAGCGTGTTCGCCTTCGACAATGACGGAAAATTCGTCGAACGCGTCGAAGCCAAGCAGGCCAAGCTCGAACCCGGCCATTGGCGTCTGACCGATGTGAAGATCTATCCGCTCGGCGCTGCGCCGACCGACCGGAGCGAATACCTGCTCGCGACCAACCTTACGCCCGAACAGGTGCGTGAGACTTTCGCGACGCCTGAAACCGTGCCGTTCTGGCAATTGCCGGGCTACATCGACATGGCCGAGCGCGCGGGCCTCGGCGCGGCGGGCTACCGGCTGCAATACCAGAAACTTCTCGCGCGTCCGTTCTTCCTTGCCGCGATGGTCCTGCTCGCAGCCGCGTTCAGCCTGCGCTTCTTCCGATTCGGCGGCGTGCAGCAGATGGTGCTGGGCGGCGTCGCCTCGGGCTTTGCGCTCTATGTGCTGTCCAAGGTGACCGAGGACGTCGCCAAGGCGTCGCTCCTCTCTCCGATCGCGGCCGCGTGGCTGCCCGCGATCATCGGCGGACTGATCGGCTTTGTCGCGCTGCTGTACCAGGAGGACGGGTGATGACATCCCCGCTCCTTCCCCGCATTGCAGACCTTCCGCACGGACGGCGCCCGCTCGGCGCTGTGCTGCTGCTCGGGATTGCCGCCGTATTGGCGCTGCTGTCGTGCGCGCCGGCCTTCGCGCAGACCAACATGCTGATGCAATTCCCGCCGCGCCCGCCGAAGCAGCAGGCAAAAGCGCCGAAGCCGGTCGCGCCGAACGGGCAATCGCAGATGCTGCTGCAGGCTGCGGAGATGCGCTACGACTACACCAACGAGCGCGTCTCAGCCGTCGGCAACGTCCAGATGTATTACGATGGCTCCACCGTCGAGGCCGACAAGATCACCTACGACCAGCGCGCCAAGCGTTTACGTGCGGAAGGCAATGTTCGTCTCACCGAGCGCGACGGCAAGATCACCTACGGCGAAATTCTCGATCTCAATGACAATTACCGCGACGGTTTCGTTGACTCTCTCCGGCTCGATGCCCCCGATCACACCCGTTTCGCCGCAGCGCGCGCCGACCGCAGCGCCGGCAACTGGACTGTCTTGCAGAGCGGCGTCTACACCGCCTGCGAGCCTTGCAAGGATGATCCGAAAAAGCCCCCGCTCTGGCAGGTGAAGGCGGCCCGCATCATCCACGACGAAGGCGAGAAGATGATCTATTTCGAGAACGCCAGTCTCGAATTCTTCGGCATGCCAGTCGCCTATTTCCCGTATTTCTCCGCGCCCGATCCGACGGTGAAGCGCAAGAGCGGATTCCTGATGCCGCTCATCACGTCGTCGTCGGTTTACGGCGTCGGCATCGAGACGCCCTATTACATGGCGCTCGCGCCCGATTACGATTTCACGTTCACCCCCTTCATCACCTCGAAGCAGGGCCCGCTGTTCGAAGGGGAATTCCGCCAGCGTCTCGTCAACGGCGCCTACATGATCCGCGGCACCGGAATCTTCCAGCTCGACAAGGACTATTTCCCGGTCGGCGCCGCGGGCTATCGCGACTGGCGCGGCAGCCTGGAATCCTCCGGCCAGTTCGCACTGAACGACAAATGGACCTGGGGCTGGGATGCGCTGTTGCTGTCCGACCGGCTCTATTTCCAGGATTACAACGTCTCCGCCAACCGCAACAACGTGAACCCGTTCAACAGCGGCAAGACGGTCGGCGTATCGCAGCTGTACCTGACCGGCCGCGGCGACCGCAGCTATTTCGACATCCGCTCCATCTACTATCTCGGGTTGTCGACCTATGACCGCCAGGTGGAAATCCCCGTCATCCATCCGGTGATGGATTACAACTACGTGTTTGGCCGGCCGGTGCTCGGCGGCGAATTGAGCTACAAGGTCAACCTGACGAGCCTGTCGCGCAACGCCGCCGCCTTCGAGCCGATCAACACCACGGCATCGGCGCTCGGCCTCTGCACCGCGGCCTCGCCCGATCCTGCTGCGAAAAATCCCGCCAACTGCCTGTTGCGCGGCATTCCGGGCGAGTACACGCGCACGTCCGTTCAGATGGACTGGCGGCGTACGATCACCGACGCCTACGGCCAGATCTTCACGCCTTTCGTGTCGGCGCGGGTCGATGCAGCGCAGATGTCGATCGTCAACGAGCCGGGCGTCTCCAACTACATCCCGACCGGCGACACCAGTATCGTGCGCGCGATGCCGACGATCGGCCTCGAATACAAATATCCGTTTATCAACGTGCAATCCTGGGGAACCCAGACGATCGAGCCGATCGGCCAGATCATCGTGCGGCCGAACGAGACGAGCATCGGCAAGATGCCGAACGAAGATTCGCAAAGCCTTATTTTCGACGACAGCAACCTGTTCAAGATCGACAAGTTCTCCGGATGGGATCGCGCCGAAGGCGGCGGTCGCGCCAATTACGGCGTTCAATACACTGCCCAGTTCAACCGCGGCGGATTCGTCAACGTGCTGTTCGGGCAGTCCTACCAGCTGTTCGGAACCAATTCCTTCGCCGTAGGCGACATCACCAATACCGGCATCAACAGCGGTCTTGAAACGCGCCGTTCGGACTATGTGGCGCGCGTCTCCTATCAGCCCGACAAGACCTATACTTTCTCGACCCGCTACCGGTTCGACGAGCAGACGATGAACGTGCGCCGCTTTGAAGCCGAGGTGCGGGCGAATTACGATCGCTGGACCCTGTCGATGCTGTACGGCAATTACGACAGTCAGCCCGAACTCGGTTTCCTCGACCGCCGCCAGGCCATTCTCGGAACGGCCTCGGTCAAATTGACGCAGAACTGGGTGGCGCAGGCCGCCGCGCGCTACAACATCGAGGCGGGCAAGTTCGACCAGACCCTGATCGGCGCCGGTTATGTCGACGATTGTTTCATTCTGGCCCTCAATTACATCACAAGTTACAATTACAACTTCCAGACCACGCCGACCGTTGACCACCGCATCATGCTGCAGCTGAGCCTGCGGACGCTCGGTGGCACCTCCGCTTCGCAGGCGGTTGGCGGGTTGCCGGGCGGCTTCTAAATTCAACAGCCGGTGGTTCGGACATGATGGAAACGCAGACACTCCCGAAAGCGCGATGGGCGGGATATTGCCGCGCGGGCCTCGCCGGGCTTGCCGGCCTTCTCGGCGCGGCAATGTTCAGCGCGCCCGCGGCCGCCCAGATCGTCCTCCTCGTGAACGGTGATCCGATCACGGCTTATGACATCGAACAGCGGTCGAAGTTCATGCATCTGTCGACGCAGAAGACTCCGAGCCGCCAGGAGGTCATCAACGACTTGATCGACGACCGGCTGAAAATCCAAATCGGGAAGCGCTACACGCTCGATATCAGCAACGCCGACGTCGACAACGCGTTCGCCGGCATCGGCAAAAGAATGCGGCAAACGCCGGAGCAGTTTTCAAAATCGCTGCTCTCCCAGGGCGTCCATCCGGACACCCTGAAATCGCGGCTGCGTGCCGACATGACCTGGAACCAGATCGTCCGCGGCAAATTCCAGAGCAGCCTCACTGTCGGCGACAAGGACATCCGGACCGCGCTTAACGCCAAGGGTGCGGCAGAAGATTTCGGCTACGATTATACGTTGCGGCCCATCCTTTTCGTGATTCCTCGCGGTGCGCCGGAATCGATGATCGAGGTGCGCAAAAAGGAAGCGGAAGCGCTGCGAAACCGCTTTTCGAACTGCGAAGAGAGCGTTGCGTATGCGCGGGCGGTGCGCGACGTCGTCGTGCGCGAAACGATCCACCGCAACTCGTCCGATCTGTCGCCTCAGCTTCGTCAGGTGCTCGACAACATTCCGATCGGCAAGCTCACGCCGCCGGAAGCGACGCAGGGCGGCGTCGAATTGTTCGCCTTGTGCGGCAAGGAGCGCACCACGTCGGAAACTCCCGGCAAGAAGGAAGTGCGCGACGAAATCTTCCAGACCCGGTTTGCCGAGCAGGCCAAGCGCTATCTCGCCGAATTGCGTAAGCAGGCCATGATCGAATACAGAAACTAGTGGCCTCGAACATCACGCAGCTTCCGCTTGCGCTGACCATCGGCGAACCCGCCGGGATCGGACCGGATATTGCGTTGCTCGCATGGACGAGGCGTCAGGAATTGCACCTGCCGCCGTTCTACCTGATCGGCGATCCGGATTGTATGGCCGGGCGCGCAGAGGCGCTGCATCTCGACGTGCCCTTGGAAAAGACGTCGCCGGATAAAGCTTACGCACTCTTCGGGAGCACCCTGCCCGTTGTGCCGCTGCCGGGCCGCATCACCGCGCGACCGGGCTTGCCGGACGAATCCAGTGCCCCGGCTGCGATCGGCGCGATCCGGCGCGCCTTCGATGACGTGATGGGCGGACGCGCCGCCGCCATGGTCACAAACCCCATCGCCAAAGCCGTTCTCTATCGCGCGGATTTCCCCGATCCCGGCCACACCGAATTTCTCGGCCGCCTCGCGTGCGAGCGCACAGGCAAGGCCGTTTTGCCGGTCATGATGATCTGGTCCGAGGATCTCGCGGTCGTGCCCGTGACGATCCACATCCCGCTGCACGATGTCCCGGCACAACTGACCTCCGGACTGATCGTGCAGACGGCCCGTATCGTGGCGCGCGATCTTTCGGCGCGGTTTGGGCTCGCACGTCCGCGCCTCGCGATCGCCGGTCTCAATCCTCACGCCGGGGAGAACGGCGCCCTGGGCAAGGAAGATCAGACGATCGTCGCGCCCGCGGTGCGTGAGCTTGCGCGCGAGGGCATCGACGTGCGGGGGCCGCTCCCCGCCGACACCATGTTTCACGCAGCCGCACGCGCCAGCTACGACGCGGCGATCTGCATGTATCACGATCAGGCCCTCATTCCGGTCAAGACGCTCGCCTTCGATACGGGCGTCAACGTCACGCTCGGCCTGCCTTTCGTCCGCACGTCCCCCGACCACGGTACGGCCTTCGACATCGCCGGAAGCGGACGGGCCAATCCGTCGAGCCTGATCGCGGCGCTCAAGCTTGCCGCACGCCTGACCCGCTCGGCCGAGCGCGCGCCCGCAGCGGCCATGTCGTGAGCGCGATCGACGATCTCCCGCCGCTGCGCGAGGTGATCCGCCGCCACGGGCTCGCCGCCAAGAAGTCTCTGGGACAGAATTTCCTGCTCGACCTGAACCTCACGGCGAAGATCGCCCGCGCGGCAGGGCCTTTCGACCAGACGGCTTTCGTCGAGATCGGCCCCGGCCCCGGTGGCCTGACGCGCGCACTGCTTGCGCTTGGCGCTCAACGCGTGATCGCAATCGAGCGCGATCAACGCGCCATGGGGGCCCTTGCCGAACTGGCCGACCGTTATCCAGGCCGGCTTCACATCGTCGAAGGCGACGCCCTCGAATTCGACACGCGGCCGCTTCTCGACGGCGCACCGGCGCGGATCGTTGCAAACCTGCCCTACAATATCGCAACGCCGCTCCTGATCGGCTGGCTAACGCCCGATCGATGGCCACCATGGTACGACCGGCTGATTTTGATGTTCCAGCGCGAGGTCGCCGAACGGATTGTCGCCGCGCCGGGTTCCAAAGCCTACGGACGGCTGTCGGTCCTGGCGCAATGGCGCACGCAGCCGAAAATCCTGTTCGACGTCGCGCCTACCGCCTTCGTGCCCGCGCCGAATGTCACGTCGTCGGTGGTCGAGCTTTTGCCGCGCGCCACACCACTGCCATGCGACGCGAAAGCGCTCCAGCGCGTCACCGAAGCGGCCTTCGGCCAGCGGCGAAAGATGCTGCGCCAGAGCCTGAAGTCGCTGGGAGAAAAATCCCTGGTGCTCCTCGCGCAGGCCGGGATCGCGGAAACCGCGCGCGCCGAAGAGGTCGACGTCGCCGGATTTGCAGCGCTCGCGCGCGCGTTTATCGCCTCGCGCGCGTGATCGATTTCAGGTCGGCCAGGAGCCGCGACGTCGCTTTCACGAATTTGCGGCGGCGAAGACGTTTCGCGCGCTCGGCCTTGAGGATGTTGCGCAGCTCGCCGTAAGACTCGTTGAGGTCGCGATTGACCACGAGATGATCGTATTCGGTCCAGTGCAGAATCTCTTTCGCCGCATTCTTCAATCTGCGCAGGATCACGTCCGGGCTGTCCTCGGCGCGCCGCTCGAGCCGGGCCTTCAGTTCCTTCGCCGAAGGCGGCAGCACGAAAACACTCACGACATCGGTCCGCATCTTCTCGTAAAGCTGCTTCGCACCCTGCCAGTCAATGTCGAACAATACGTCCCTGCCGGCCGCAAGTGCCTGCTCCACCGGTCGGCGCGGCGTGCCGTAATGATTGCCGTGCACCTCCGCATGCTCCAGGAGTTCGCCGGCGCGGCGCATCGCGTCGAATTTCTGCTTCGTCAGAAAGCGATAATGCACACCGTCCACTTCGCTCGCGCGGCGAGGGCGGGTCGTGACCGAGATGGAAAGCTCGAGATTCTTATCGCCGTTGACGAGGTTGCGCGTCAGCGTCGTCTTGCCGGCACCCGAGGGCGAAGAGACGACGAACATGATCCCGCGGCGCGGATTTCGCTTTTTCCGTCTCATTCGAGATTCTGCACCTGCTCGCGGAACTGCTCGACCACGCTCTTGAGCTCAAGCCCGATATTGGACAATTCGAGGTCGTTCGCCTTCGAGCACAGGGTGTTCGCCTCGCGATTCAGTTCCTGCGACAGGAAATCGAGCCGCCGCCCCACTGCGCCGCCTTCCGAAAGAAGATGGCGCGCCTGAGCGACATGCGCGGCGAGCCGGTCCAGTTCCTCGCGCACGTCGGCCTTGCTCGCGATCAGGATCGCCTCCTGATGCAGCCGGTCCGGATCGAAGCGGGTCGATGCGTCGAGCAGAACAGCAATCTGTTCGGCGAGCTTCTTTCGGATCGCCTCCGGCTGGCGGCCGGGCGCATGTTCGGCGCGTTGCGCGAGCGCATCGATCTCGCCAAGTCGCGCCGAAAGGGCAGCGCCGACCGCCTGGCCTTCGTGGCGGCGCATCTTGGAGAGGTCGTCGAGAACGTTTGAAAATGCTGCGACGATCGCGGTCTCGGCAGCGCGCCGCGCATCCTCGTTTTCATCTTCGTCGATCACGTCGATCACGCCCTTGATCCCGAGCACGCCGTCAAGACGCGGCGGATCGGCCGCGAGGCGCTCGGCGACTCTCTGCATCGTTGCAAGCACCGCCGCGAGCACCTGCTCGTTGACGCGCACGACGGGCGCAACGCCTTCGCGCTTGACGGTGAGGTTACCGTAGATATTGCCGCGCGACAGTTTCTCGCTCGCGCGCGTGCGCGCCGGCACTTCGATCGCGTCCCAGCCGGGCGGAAGCCGCAGCCGCAATTCCAGTCCCTTGGCGTTGACCGACTTCAACTCCCACGACCACGCATAGGCGCCGGTCACGCCATGCGCCCGGGCGAATCCGGTCATGCTGGACAACGCCATGGGGACGTCTCGCGCTTGGGAAGGCTGATTCTGACGCGGCGACCTTAACGGCGCGTCACCGCGCTCACAAGCTAGGGCTGCTTCTTCTTCAAGGTTGCGGCAGGGCGCGCCGGAGCGTTGTTACGCGGAGCCGCTGCGGGAAGCTGGATCGGCGACTGGACCGGTGGCGTCGCAGCCAGCGGGAGCGCCGTATCCTTTGGCTGCTGCTCGAGTGAGCGCAGGCGCGCGACGTTCTTCTGATGCTGTTCGTAATTGTCGGCAAAGGCGTGTCCGCCGGTACCGTCGGCGACGAAATACAATTCCTTCGTGCGCGCGGGATTGGCCGCGGCCTCGAGCGAGGCACGTCCGGGGTTGGCGATCGGACCGGGCGGAAGACCGTTGATGACGTAAGTGTTGTAAGGCGTCGGCTGCTCGATCTCGCTTCGCATGATCGGACGGCCGAGCGTGCCCTTGCCGCCGACCAGACCATAGATGATCGTCGGGTCGGATTGCAGGCGCATGTTCGATTTCAGGCGATTGTGAAACACCGACGCCACGCGCGTGCGCTCTTCGGGCTTTCCGGTTTCCTTCTCGATGATCGAGGCCAGCACGACCAGCTGTTCCGGAGTCTTGAGCAAGAGGTCCGGCGAACGGCGGTCCCAGATTTCCTGCAGCGCGCGGCGCTGTGCCTGCTGCATGCGCTGGATGATCTGCTCGCGCGTCGTGCCGCGCGTGAATTTGTAGGATTCCGGAAGAAGGCTGCCTTCGCGCGGAATCTCCTTGATGTTTCCGGAGAGGATATCGTTCTCGAGAAGCTTTGCCACGATCTGGTCGGAGGTGAGGCCCTCGGCCACCGTCAGCTGATGTTGGACAACCTTGCCCTCGCCGATGGTCGTTGCCACGTCGCGAAGGCTGGCATGCCTGGTGAATTCATATTCCCCGAATTTCATTTCTTCGCCGCGCGATTTCAGCACCATCGCGCCGACGATGAATACGTAGGGCTGATCGATGACGCCTTCGCGCATCAGAAGATCGGCGATGTCCTTCACGCCGTATCCGCGCGGGATGTTGACGACCTTGTCCTGCGCCAGCGGGCCCGGCTCCTCGAACCGCTGTTTGCCCCACCACGCGGTCCCGCCAAGCACGAGAGCCAAAAGCAAAATGAGGGTGAAGATCGCATTGCCGATGATGACGATCGGATGCCGCACACGTTTGGAGCGAAGTGGAGCCTTCACCCGCTCCGGCTCGATTGCCGCCCGCGGCGAACGCGGTGCCGGCCGGTACGACTCTGCCGGTTGGGGAGGAGGTGGATCGCCGGCCATGGAAGAACGACTCGTTGCGGCTGCGGGACCGGGTTGGCCGGCCGGCGGTTGCCGGGGCGGCACAATCGAGGGACCGCCCTGCGCGAGGGAGGGTGTACCGCCCGGACGCCCCGGAGACGGCACGGCACGAACACTATCAGGTGAATTGGGGCGCGGCGGTGACGCCGCCGGCTGCAGGGACGCCGCAGGCGCGCGCGCAGCGCCCGTCGGTATCTGGGAAGCGGCAGGTGGAACGGCACCAAGCCGCGGCGACGGGCGGCCATTGTCCGACGGCTGGTTCACCGGTCGCGCTCCGGCATGGACCGCAGCCCCATGGGCGCCGCGACGTTGACCCGATCCGACACTTGTCTGTCCCCCGAGCGGTCGAGTTATTGGCGGGGCGTCTCGCGCCACCCGCAGAGTCGATCACCAGACCATATAGGCCATTATGGCCAAAGCTGGGAACGTCGGTCAGCCTAATCCACAACCCGCCGGAAAATAAGCGACGCGTTGGTCCCACCAAATCCGAAGGAATTGGACAGCGCCACGTCGACGTTCCGTTTACGCGCCTGATGCGGCACGAGGTCGATCGGGGTTTCCACCGAAGGGTCGTCGAGATTGATGGTCGGCGGGACGACCCGGTCGCGGATGGCAAGGATTGAGAAAATGGCCTCGACCGCGCCGGCCGCCCCGAGCAGATGGCCGATGCAGGACTTGGTCGACGACATGGAAATCTGCGCGGCGGCGTTGCCCACCACGCGCTGCACCGCGCCGAGTTCGATCTCGTCGGCCATGGTCGAGGTGCCGTGCGCGTTGATGTAGTCGATATCGGACGCCGTGATGCCCGCCCGCTTGATCGCGGCGTTCATGCAACGGAACGCGCCGTCGCCGTCCGGCGCAGGCGCCGTGATGTGAAAGGCATCGCCGCTCAGACCATAGCCGATCAGCTCGCCGTAGATCTTCGCGCCGCGCTTCTTGGCGTGCTCGTATTCCTCGAGCACGACGGCGCCGGCGCCCTCGCCCATGACGAAGCCGTCGCGCCGCTTGTCATAAGGACGGGAGGCGCGCGTGGGCTCGTCGTTCCATTCAGTGGACAAGGCCTTGCAGGCCGAGAAGCCCGCGATCGAAAGCTTGTTGATCGGCGATTCCGCTCCGCCCGCCACCATCACATCGGCGTCCCCGAGCGCGATCAGGCGGCCCGCGTCTCCGATTGCGTGTGCGCCGGTCGAGCATGCGGTCACGACCGCGTGGTTCGGCCCCTTAAGCCCGTGCTGGATCGAGACATAGCCGGAGGCAAGATTGATGATGCGGCCGGGAATAAAGAACGGCGAAACGCGGCGCGGTCCCTTCTCCTTCAGGATGATCGAAGTCTCCGCGATGCCTTCGATGCCGCCGATGCCAGATCCGATCAGCGTGCCGGTCGCGACCTGGTCCTCGTGCGTCTTCGGATGCCAGTCGGCATCGTCGAGCGCCTGCGTCGCCGCGCACACCGCATAGGTGATGAAGTCATCGACCTTGCGCTGCTCTTTCGGCTCCATCCACTGATCGGGATTATAGGTACCGTTCGAGCCGTCGCCGCGCGGGACCGAACAGGCGATCTTGCAGGGCAGGTCGGACGCATCGAACTTCTCGATGCGGCTTGCGCCACTCTCGCCGTTGAGCAGACGTTTCCAGGTTGTTTCGACGCCGCACCCGAGCGGCGTCAGCATTCCCATGCCCGTGACGACAACACGTCTCATACGCATCTCCGGTCGAGCGTCGTTCATCCCCCGCGAGCGCGGATGCGTCCGCGCTCCAATCACCAGATGAGGACCGCGATGCGGCGCGTCTAGCTTTTTGCGTTCTTTTCGAGAAACTTGGTGGCGTCGCCCACCGTGAGGATGGTTTCGGCGGCGTCGTCCGGAATCTCGCAGCCGAATTCTTCTTCGAACGCCATCACCAGTTCGACCGTGTCGAGGCTGTCGGCCCCGAGATCGTCGATAAAGGATGCACCCTCGACAACCTTGTCGGGTTCGACGCCGAGATGCTCCACGACAATTTTCTTCACCCGCTCGGCAATATCACTCATCGTTCGAACCTCTGCTTCTCTGATTGGCTCGATCGGATTTGCGATCGGAGCCGCCGCGGCATGGCCACGTCACCGGCAAAAAACGGTGACGACGGCTGATCCCAGGTTACGAACGCCGTGAGCGCACGCTCCCATAACTCCCAGCCCGGCCTTCGGTTCGGTTATCACACTTCGATTCCGATGGCCAGCATGGCCGGGTACCCTTGGACCTGCGTCCTCCACAGGTCAAATCATCGCCATTCCGCCGTTCACGTGCAGCGTCTGGCCGGTCACGTAACCGGCTTCTTCCGACGCGAGATAGACCACGGCGGCGGCGATGTCAGCCGCCGTTCCAAGCCTGTTGGCCGGCACCCGCCCGAGGATCGCCTCGCGCTGCTTGTCGTTGAGCTTGTCGGTCATGGGCGTCGCAATAAAGCCCGGCGCGACGCAATTGGCGGTGACACCCCGGCGGGCATATTCCTGCGCGATCGACTTGATCATGCCGATCATCCCGGCCTTGGCCGCCGTGTAGTTGCCCTGCCCCGGATTGCCAGTGACGCCCACCACCGAGGTGATGCCGATGATCCGTCCGGTCCTGCGGCGCATCATGGTTTTCATCGCCGCGCGGGCGAGGCGGAACGTTGCGGTCAGATTGATATTGATGACGGCGTCCCAGTCCTCGTCGCGCATCTGCACGAACAGATTGTCCTTGGTGATGCCGGCATTGGCGACAAGGATGTCGAGCTGCCCCATCGCCTCCTCTGCGCGCGGAACGAGCGTTTCGACGTCGTCGGAGTCCGACAAGTCGCACGGCAGGACATAGACGCGCTCGCCGAGTTCGGAGGCGAGCTGATCGAGCACCTCGCGGCGCGTGCCGGATATCGCGACCGTCGCACCCTGCCGGTGCAGCGCGCGGGCGATCTCGCTGCCGAGGCCTCCGGTCGCTCCGGTCACGAGCGCGGTCTTGCCGGTGAGATCAAACATCGATTGCCACTCCTGCGTAGCGCGCGAGAATTACCCGCGCGCCGTCCTGAACGCTGCCACATCCTCTGGCGTGCCGATAGCAATGCCGGTGACGCCGTCGGCAATCCGCTTGGCGAGGCCGGTGAGGACTTTCCCCGCTCCGACTTCGTAGAAGGTCGTGACGCCGGCACCCGCCATATAGCTCACGCATTCGCGCCAGCGCACCGTCCCGGTCACCTGCTCGATCAGCGCGCGGACGATTTCTTTAGGATCGCTCAGCGGCGCGGCGCGCACATTGGCCACAACCGGCACGACCGGCGCGGATACTTGCACCTTCGACAGAGCGTTCGCCATCACATCCGCCGCGGGCTGCATCATCGCGCAATGGAAGGGCGCAGACACCGGAAGAAGCATGGCGCGCTTGGCGCCCTTGGCTTTGGCGATCTCGATGGCGCGCTCGACGGCGGCTTTCGCGCCGGAGAGCACGACCTGCCCGCCGCCATTGTCGTTTGCCGCCTGACAGACCTGGCCCTGCGCCGCTTCCTTCGCGACCGAGGTGGCATCGTCGAATGAGAGGCCGATCAACGCGGCCATCGCACCTTCGCCGACCGGAACGGCCTTTTGCATGGCATTGCCGCGCGTCCGCAACAGGCGCGCCGTATCCGAAATGCTCAGCGCCCGGGCCGCGGCGAGCGCGGAATATTCGCCGAGGGAATGCCCGGCCA
The DNA here is from genome assembly GCA_964584855.1 of uncultured Hyphomicrobiales bacterium. Classification (GTDB taxonomy): domain Bacteria; phylum Pseudomonadota; class Alphaproteobacteria; order Rhizobiales; family Xanthobacteraceae; genus Pseudorhodoplanes. The sequence goes on along the minus strand of CAZPBF010000035.1, from coordinate 81,127 downwards.
CGAACTTTGCATCGCGCGCAAGGTCGAGGCCCGCTTCCGCCTCGAGAACTTTCACCACCGCGACTGACACCGCCATCAGCGCGGGCTGGGCGTTTTCGGTGAGCTGCAGCTTGTCGGCGGGGCCCTCCCACATTGTGGCGGAGAGCTTCTCCCCAAGGGCGGAATCGACCTCCTCAAACACCATGCGCGCGGGCGCAAAGGCTTCCGCCAGCGCCTTGCCCATGCCAACCGTTTGGCTGCCCTGTCCCGGGCAGGTGAACGCCGACGCCATATCCTTGCCGCCCCTGCTGAAATTCGGCCCGAGAGACACCGCCCTGCAAGCCCCTGTCAAGCGAGGGCTGCCCCGCCGGCGCTCCGGATAGCCCCGGCAGCAATTCCTTGCCAATCGGCCAAAAATCCCTATAAACCCTGCTTCCGCTCGTCCCGGCCGGGGGCTGAACGGACGGCCCGCAAGGGTAGGACCGAAAGGTCCGGCGTCCCGTGTCCCCGCCATCAGAGCATCGAGCCTTTCCGAAGGTCTCGTTGGGCTTTGCGCCGGGCAGCGTCGAAGGAAAAGGAAAGGCACTCCATGCCACTATACGAGCATGTTTTTTTGGCGCGTCAGGACGTCAGCGCGCAGCAGGTCGAGGACATGGCCACGCAGTTCAAAGGCGTGATCGAAGGCCTCGGCGGCAAAGTCACCAAGACGGAAACGTGGGGCGTCAAGTCGCTCTCGTTCCGCATCAAGAAGAACCGCAAGGCGCACTTCACGCTCTTGAACGTGGACGCCCCGGCTGCGGCGATCGCCGAGATCGAGCGTCAGGAGCGCATCCACGAAGACGTGCTGCGGTTCATGACCATCCGCGTCGACGAGCTCGAGGAAGGCCCGTCTGCGATGATGCGCAAGTCCGACCGCGACGATCGCGGCGAGCGCGGATTCGGCTTCGGTGGCGGCGGCGGTCGCTTCGATCGCGGTGACCGTCCGCGGCGCGACCGCGGGCCGCGCGATGACGCCGGCGACGACGCCCCAGGCGAAACCGCGGCGACGGAGGAATAACCATGGCATTCGGTGGTGGAAGCGGTGGTGCGGGCGGCGGTCGCCGTCCTTTCTTCCGGCGTCGCAAGACCTGCCCGTTCTCCGGCGCGAACGCGCCCAAGATCGATTACAAGGACGTCAAGCTCCTGCAGCGCTATGTTTCGGAGCGCGGCAAGATTGTGCCGAGCCGCATCACCGCGGTCTCGACCAAGAAGCAGCGTGAACTCGCGCAGGCGATCAAGCGGGCGCGGTTCATGGGGCTTCTGCCTTACGTGATCCGCTGACGCGGACTTAAAAAAACGAGGCCGCCGGGAATGATCCCGGAGGCCGATGGTTGGGACGGACTTCGATCCGTCTCTAACCGCTGAAAAGCGGGACAGCTCGTGATGAAGCAGATTGTCTTGATCGGACTGGGTGCGGGAGCGGCGGCAGCGCTGCTCTTTGCTTCCGTGCTGTCCGGCTCGATGCTGTCGGTCCTGCTGTTCTATCTCGCGCCCCTGCCGATCCTGATCGCGGGCATCGGATGGAGCCATTGGGCAGCGCTCCTCGCGGCGCTGTCGGCAGCAGCGGGACTGGCGTCAGTCTTCGGCGGATTTTTCTTCATCGCTTTTTCAATCGGGATCGGGCTGCCGGCCTGGTGGCTGAGTTATCTCGCCCTCCTCGCCCGCCCATTGCCGAATTCGGGCGACATCGAATGGTATCCGGCCGGACGGCTCGTCGTGTGGTGCGCGGTCTTCGGAGCCTTTGTCGTGGTCGCGACCATCCCGAATTTCGGATGGAGCCAGGAGGCTTTCACCACAGCGCTGCGTGATTCCCTCGAGCGTGTGTTCCGCGCGCAGATGCGGACGCCCGCAGGCACGCCGCTCGAAATCCCCGGTACCGATGCGCAGCGCCTGCTCGACTTCCTCGTGATCGCGGCGCCTCTCGGCATTGCCGTCGTGTCGACGGCGGTCAACCTCGCCAATGTCTGGCTTGCCGGCCGCATCGTCAAACTGTCTGGCCATTTGCGACGGCCATGGCCGGAATTGCCGCGTATGCAATTCGCGCCGCAGACGCCGCTCCTGCTCGCGGCGGCGATCGCGGGATCGTTTCTGCCTGGTCTTACGGGGACTGTCGCCTCCGTCTTCGCGATCAGCCTGTTCACGGCATACGCCGTGCTCGGCTTCGCGGTGCTGCACATCGTCACGCTCGGCTTCGCCGCGCGCCCATTCCTGCTCGGCATCATCTACGCCGCCGCGACCGCAATTTATTGGGTCGCATTCGGCATCGCCCTGATCGGGCTTGCCGACACTGCTTTCGACATTCGCGGACGCGTGTCCGCGCGGCGGGGGCCTCCCGCTGCCACCATCCGGTAAATCCAAACCAAGAAGGAACACATCATGGAAGTGATCTTGCTCGAACGCATCGGCCGGCTCGGCCAGATGGGCGACACCGTCCGCGTCAAGGACGGCTTCGCGCGCAATTTCCTATTCCCGAAGGGCAAGGCGCTGCGCGCGACCAAGGAAAACAAGGCGCGCTTCGAAACGATGCGCAAGGACCTCGAGGCGCGCAATCTCGAGCACAAGGGCGAAGCGCAGAAGGTCTCGAGCCAGCTCGACGGCAAGAGCTTCTCGGTGCTGCGGCAGGCGTCCGAAACCGGCCAGCTGTTCGGCTCGGTCACCCCGCGCGATCTCGCCGCGCTGATGAGCGAAGGCGGCGTGGCGATCAACCGCAACCAGATCGCGCTCAACACCCCGATCAAGACGGTCGGCCTGCATAAGGTCCCGGTGCTGCTGCATCCGGAAGTCGAAGTCACCGTCATGGTTGCGGTGGCCCGCAGCGCGGACGAAGCCGAGCGTCTGAAGCGCGGCGAGGACATCACGATCCAGAGGACGCAGGAAGAGGAAGACATCGAGGCAGCCAAGCAGGCCGCCGAAGCCTTCTTCGAACCCGAAGCGCTGGAAGCGCAGAAAGCCGCCGCCGAGACGCCCGGCGAGGACGCCGAGGCTGCGGACAAGGCCTAGAGCGGAATTTCCGGGGCCGGCTGCGCCGCGGGCTTCGGCTCGGCCGGGGGCGCGACCGCAGCCGGTGCCGGTTCAGCCGTCCGCGTCGACAGTGTCGCCGGCTTTTCCGGCTCCGCAGGCTTCGCCTCTTCGGTCCGCGGCGTCCGCTCGCGTCGGGTCTGGGGCGGCTTGGCCGTTTCCTCCTGTTTCGCCGAACGCTTGCGCGAAGGCTGCGCGGGCGGAGGCGTCGGCGGTGCCGGCGGCTTCTCGGGAGCGTTCGCGGTTTCGGCAGGTGTCTCGGGTTCGGCCGGCGGCTGCGCGGGCTCGGCAGATTTCGCGCGCTCGCTCGGATGGCGCGGCCGCTCGCCCGGCGGGGTCGTCATGCCGTCGCTGGCAGGAGCTTCGGGACCAGCCGCAGGCCTGCGGGACGCGGTAGCCGGCTCGGGCTTTTGCGGGCTTGCCGACGGTTCGGGCCGCTGCGGCCTGTCCGCCGCCGTCGGCGACGGCTTGCCTGCAGGAGCACGTCCCCCGCCGACCGAAGCCAGGTATGCCGCGAGCGAAGCGGCCTGCGGCTCGCCGGTGGTGTAGTGCTGGCGAAGGAAGCTTTTCAGCGAGGATTGGTCGCGCGCCAGACCCTGCGGCGTCTTATGGCAGACGGTGCAATCCGAGCGAAAAATCTCCGCCGGCGACTTGCCCTGGTTCAGGTCGGCGCCGTGAGGCTCCTCAAAGGCCGGCTGGGCGGGCGCGCCACGTGGGGCCCCCCATGCCGTGACGGATGCTCCGAAAAGCACCATCCCCGCTCCCAAGGCCGACGCAAGTTTATTGCCCAAAGTCACAGCCGCTCCATTCCTGCCGGAGGGCATCCAAAACCGCACAATTGTGGCTCCATTTCGGAATGGCAGACCTCGTTGCCGTCATAGCCTGATTTTGATGTAATGCGTTGTGTTTCTGGCGCCCTGTTGATGATTTTGACCAGCAGCCGGGCGCCGAGGGCGCGTCGGGCGCTGCACAGGAGGATTGGTATATCGGAGAAGTCCGGTGGACTGGCTTATTTCGACGGCTTTGAAGACATTTATTGGACGTGGCAACCTCACGTTGATCACGTCGCGCGGTACGACATTTTCCTTTGGCGACGGCAACGGCAATCCGGTCGTCGTGCGCCTGACCTCGGCTCGTACCGAGTGGAAGCTCCTCCTCAATCCTGAACTTCACCTCGGTGAAGCCTATATGGATGGCACGCTGCGGGTCGAGCGCGGGACCATCGCCGATCTTCTCGCACTGGTCCTCTACCAGCAACGCGACAAAATGCTGCCGCTCTGGGCGACGCCGCAATGGATACTGCGCTACATCCGCCGGCGCCTGCAGCAATTCAACCGTCCGGGAAAGGCGCAGCGAAACGTCGCACACCATTATGATCTCGACGGACGCCTCTATTCACTCTTCCTCGACGCCGACCTCCAATACAGCTGCGCCTATTTCGAGCGCCCGGACCAGTCGCTCGACGACGCGCAGCTCGCCAAGAAGCGCCACCTCGCGGCCAAGTTGATTTTGAAGCGCGATGCGAAGACGCTGGACATCGGCTGCGGCTGGGGCGGCCTTGCGCTTTACCTCGCCGAATTCTGCGGCGCTAACGTCACCGGTGTCACGCTGTCACAGGAGCAGCTGGCCCGCGCCACCGCGCGTTCGGGCGAACGGCACATCGAAACGAAGGCGCGCTTCCGTCTGCAGGATTACCGCTCGCTCGACGATCGCTTCGACCGCATCGTTTCGGTCGGAATGTTCGAGCATGTCGGCATCGTCTATTACGACACGTTCTTCCGCAAATGCGCTGATCTCCTCGCCGACGACGGCGTGATGATGCTGCATTCGATCGGCCGCTCGGAAGGCCCGAACGTCACCAATCCATGGATGGCGAAGTATATCTTCCCCGGCGGCTATATTCCGGCGCTCTCGGAAGTGCTTCCCGCGATCGAACGCGCAGGACTACTTGTCACCGACATCGAGATTCTGCGGCTGCATTATGCGGAAACGCTGAAATCCTGGCGCGAGCGTTTCCTCGCGCATCGCGGCGAGATCATGCGGCTCTATGACGAAAAATTCCTCAGGATGTGGGAATTCTATCTGGCGTGTTCGGAGATGGCGTTCCGCGAACAGGCCATGATGGTGTTCCAGATCCAGCTCACCAAGCGGCAGGACGTCGTGCCGATGACGCGCGATTATATCGCGCGCGAGGAGCAGCGGTTGCGCGAGGTCGAACGCGCGAGCTATCCGCCGATGCGGCTGGCCGGCGAATAGCCGGTTACCCTTCGCCTCGCGTCAAGCGTTACAGACGTAACAAAGGCCAAATTCTGCCTTTCTGTGAATGGGTCTGGACAACGGGGACATCCGCCGAGAATACGCGACGGTTGCCCCGGGCGGTGATACGGCTTAGTCCAATCTGTCAGTCCGTTGTTGCGTCAATCGTTTCCTAATCAAACCAAGAACACTGAATCAGGCAACCGGACCGACCCATGGCGCAAGCCGATTCTTCCGCTCGCAAATTGCCCGAAGCCGGCCCGCAATATCGCGTTGCGCCGCACAATCTGGAGGCCGAGCAGGCGCTCCTCGGCGCGATCCTCGTCAACAACGAGGCCTTCTACCGCGTCTCCGATTTCCTGCTGCCGCGCCATTTTTTCGAAGGCGTCCACCAGAAAATCTTCGAGATCGCGGGCAGCCTCATTCGTGCCGGCAAGGTTGCAAGCCCGGTGACGCTGAAGACGTTTCTCCCCGCCGACACCGACATCGGGGGCCTGACGCTCGGGCAATATCTCGCGCGCCTTGCGGCGGAGGCCACGACCGTCATCAACGCGCAGGACTACGGCCGCACGATCTACGATCTCTCGATCCGCCGCGCGCTGATCGTTATCGGAGAGGATCTGGTCAACGAAGCATTCGATGCGCCGGTCGATTTCGCCCCGGCGAAGCAGATCGAGACTGCCGAACGGAAATTGTACGAGATCGCCGAAACCGGAAGATATGACGGCGGGTTCCAGCGCTTCGCGCAGGCGCTGACGACGGCGGTCGACATGGCGGCGCACGCGTACCAGCGCGACGGACGGCTGTCCGGCCTGGCGAGCGGCCTTCGCGATCTCGATGTGAAGATGGGCGGATTGCAGGCGTCCGACCTGATCATCATCGCCGGGCGCCCGGGCATGGGCAAATCGGCGCTTGCGACCAACATCGGCTACAGCGTCGCGAAAGCGTGGCAGGGCGAGGTGCGCGCGGACGGACACACCTCGACCGTGAACGGCGGCATTGTCGGCTTCTTCTCGCTCGAAATGTCTGCCGAACAGCTCGCAACCCGTATCATCGCCGAGCAGACCGGCATTTCCTCAAGCACGATCCGCCGCGGCGGCATCACCGAGAGCGAATTCGAGCGCATCAAGGATGTCGCGATCGAAATGCAGAACCTGCCGTTCTATATCGACGAGACCGGCGGACTTTCGATCGCGCAGCTCTCGGCGCGGGCGCGGCGGTTGAAACGCCAGCGCGGCCTCGACCTGCTGATCGTGGACTATATCCAGCTGCTTCAAGGTTCGAGCAAGCGAGCGCAGGAAGGCCGCGTGCAGGAAGTCACGGAGATCACGACCAACCTGAAGGCGCTGGCCAAGGAACTGAACGTCCCGATCCTTGCGCTGTCGCAATTGTCGCGTCAGGTGGAAAGCCGCGACGACAAGCGCCCGCAGCTTTCGGACCTGCGCGAATCCGGGTCCATCGAGCAGGACGCGGACGTCGTCATGTTCGTATTCCGCGAGGAATATTATCTGGCGAACCGGGAGCCGAAGCCCGGCACGGATGAGTATATCAAGTGGCAGGTCGAGATGGACGCGGCGCATGGCAAGGCCGAGCTGATCATCGGCAAACAGCGCCACGGCCCGACTGGCACGGTCCAGGTGCATTTCGACGCGAGCGTCACGCGCTTCGGCGATCTCGTGCACGAAGACCGCCTGCCCGTCCCGGGCTGACCGGACAGCAAGAATTGCTGCGGGAAGAGGTTGCCCGCGCAAGCCGGGACCGGATAGAAGTCGCGGCTCATTTCAATCGTTCATTGGCGTCCAGAAATGTCCGTTGACGAAGCGACCGCCCCTGTCTCCACCGACCTTGCCTTCGGGCCCCCCGAGGCTGAGGCAGGAGGGGTGCTCACCATCGACCTCGCCGCAATCGAGGCCAATTGGCGCAATCTGCGCTCGCACACCACCCCGAGCGAATGCGGCGCCGTCATCAAGGGCGACGCCTATGGCTGCGGGATCGAACCGGTCGCGGCGCTTCTTCATCACGCGGGCTGCTCGACCTTTTTTGTCGCAGACCTCTCCGAAGCCAAGCGTGTGCGCCGGATCGCCGCGGATTCCACCGTCTATGTCCTCAATGGCTTGATGCCGGGCACGGCGTCGGTTTACGCCGAACACGATGTCCGGCCGGTGATCGGAAGTTCCGCCGAGCTCGCTGAATGGGATGCCTTCACCACGGCGGAAGGCTGGCGCGGCGGCATGGCGATCCATGTCGATACCGGCATGAACCGTCTCGGCGTGCGCGTCGAGGAAGCCGAAGGCATCGCGGCACGGCTGCAATCGGAACATCACGGCATTACGCTGCTGATGAGTCATTTCGTGGCGTCCGAAATTACCGACCATGCGCTGAACAACAAGCAGATCCTGCTGTTCCGTGAAATCCGCCGCATGTTCCGCGGCGTGCCGTCCTCGCTCGCCAACTCGTCGGGAATTTTCCTCGGTGCTGCGGCCTATTGCGATCTCGTTCGCCCGGGCGTTGCGCTCTATGGCGGCAATCCGACGCCGGGCCGCCCGAACCCGATGCAGCCGGTCGTGCATCTGCAGGGGCGCGTGACGCAGCTGCGTCATGTGCCGGTGGGCGAGACTGTCGGTTACGACGCCGCATGGACTGCACCGCGCGCATCGCGCATCGCAATCGTCGCGGTCGGCTATGCCGACGGATATCCGCGCGCGGGCGGCGCCGCGACTGGCGAACGCCGGGCCGAGGCCCTCGTCGCGGGACGGCTCTGTCCGATTGTCGGGCGCGTCTCGATGGATCTGATCGCGATCGACGTCACCGGATTGCATGAAGGCGCGGTGCGGCGTGGAAGCCTGATCACGCTGATCGGCGGGCCGCTCGACCTCGACACCGTCGGCGAGCGGGCCGGCACCATCAGCTATGAGGTGCTGACGCGGCTTGGCCATCGTTACGCGCGGATCTATCGCAACGGCTCGAACGAATAGCGACGCGGCGGCATGGCCAAGCGCAATCCGGAGTTCGTCTGCCAGAATTGCGGCGCGACCTATAGCCGGTGGCAGGGCAAGTGCGACGCCTGCGGTGAGTGGAACACGCTCGCGGAAGAAAAGTCCTCCTCCCCGCTCCGTCCTGCCGGGCCCGGCCGCGCGCCAAGCAAGGGACGGCTCTTCGCCCTGGAATCGCTGAGCGGCGAGACGCATGAAGCGCCGCGCCTTCCCACCGGGATGGCGGAATTCGACCGCGTCACCGGCGGGGGCCTCGTCCGCGGTTCAGCGCTGCTGATGGCGGGCGATCCGGGGATCGGAAAATCGACCCTGCTCATTCAGGTGGCCGCGTCACTCGCGCGCCTCAAGCATCGCGCCGTCTACATCTCGGGCGAGGAAGCGGTGGCGCAGGTGCGGCTGCGCGCCGAGCGGCTCGGCCTTGCCGATGCGCAGGTGCAACTCGCCTCGGAGACATCGGTCGAGGACATCATCGCGACGCTGATGAACGACGACGTGCCGCGTCTCGTGGTGGTGGATTCGATCCAGACCATGTGGACCAGCACGGTGGAATCCTCGCCCGGCACGGTCACGCAGGTTCGCGGCAGCGCGCAGTCGCTCATCCGGTTTGCGAAGCAGACCGGCGCGGCGGTGATCCTGGTCGGCCACGTCACCAAGGACGGGCAGATCGCGGGGCCGCGCGTGGTCGAGCACATGGTCGATGCGGTGCTGTCCTTCGAGGGAGAAGGATCGCACCAGTTCCGAATCCTTCGCGCAGTAAAGAACCGCTTCGGTCCGACCGACGAGATCGGCGTGTTCGAAATGACCGGGCTTGGCCTGCAGGAAGTCGCCAATCCGTCCGAGCTGTTTCTCTCCGAACGCGATCTCGGTTCGCCTGGAACCGCGGTGTTTGCCGGGATCGAGGGGACGCGCCCGTTGCTGGTCGAAATTCAGGCTCTCGTCGCGCCGACCTCGCTCGGCACGCCGCGCCGCGCGGTGGTCGGGTGGGATCCCAGCCGCCTTTCGATGGTTATCGCCGTTCTTGAAGCCCATTGCGGCGTGCGGCTCTCAGGCCACGACGTCTATCTCAACGTTGCCGGTGGCCTTCGCATCCAGGAGCCCGCGGCCGACCTCGCGGCCGCGGCCGCCCTCGTCTCCTCGCTCGCGAATGCGCCCCTTCCACCCCACGCCGCGTTTTTCGGCGAAGTGTCCCTGTCCGGCGCGGTGCGGCCGGTTGCCCAGAGTGCCGCGCGGCTGAAGGAGGCCGCCAAGCTTGGCTTCACCCAAGCCTATGTGCCGGAAGCCGCGCGCGGCGAGGCCGATTCCGCCATGTCCCTGACCGGGATCGGTGCGCTTTCGAACCTTGTGGCCGATATCGCCGCACGCGGGACCGCAGGCCACAAATCGCCTCAAAGAGACGGGTGACGGCCCGGAGGGATGCCGCTATACAGCCCCGTCAACCCGCCGGTTTTCCTGAGAGAAGCCGGTCCACGCCGGGGATTCGATGAGTCTTAGGGATTTTTCGCTTTGCTCGGCCACGGACCCTAGCCGGCCGCAGGCCGGCGGGAGACCCGGTCGTTTCCCCGTTCCTTGCGAGAGCTGACAAGCACGATGCCGATCACTGTCCTCGACCTCCTCCTGCTTGTCGTCATGCTGATTTCGGCGCTGCTCGCGATGGTGCGCGGATTCATGCGCGAAATCCTCTCGATTGCGGCCTGGGCGGCCGCGGCGCTCGCGACGCTTTATTTCTTCAACAAGCTCACGCCTTACGCGCAGCAATATTTCAATAACGACATCGTCGCAAAGGCCGTGGTCATCGGTGGCGTTTTCCTTGGGACCCTGCTCATCGTGTCCGTGATCACGGTGCGGGTTTCTGACATGATCCTGGACAGCCGAATCGGTGCCCTCGATCGCACCCTCGGCTTCCTGTTCGGGCTTGGACGCGGACTGATCATCGTGGTCGTGGCTTTCCTCTTCTTCGACTGGCTGGTTCCGCAAAAGTCCCAGCCTGTCTGGGTCAGCGGCGCCAAGTCCAAGGTTGTTCTGCAGGCCACCGGAGATTGGCTGAAGAGCCTGTTGCCGGACGACCCTGAAAGCACCATCTTGAGGCGGCTGAAGAAGCCACGCGACGAAGGCGACCCGCAGGAACCGCCTGCGGTACCCGCGCCAGGCACCAAGTCGGAACTCGAACGGCCGGGCGACAACGCGAACTACCAGCGCTCCGACCGTGTTGGCATGCAGAAGCTGATCGAAGGCACGGCCACCCGCTAGGGATTTTTGGAGGCTCGATGGACGAGACGGCAGCGACTTCCGAGGCCCTCGATCTGGACGCAGACCGCCTGCGCGAAGAATGCGGGGTCTTCGGCATCTTCGGCCATCCCGACGCCGCCGCCATCACAGCCCTTGGCCTCCATGCCCTGCAGCATCGCGGCCAGGAAGCCGCGGGCATCGTCTCCTTCGACGGCAAGCGCTTCCATTCCGAACGTCGCATGGGGCTCGTCGGCGACGCCTTTTCCCGCCGCGAAGTGATCGACCGCCTGCCCGGCCTCGCCGCTGTCGGCCATGTCCGTTATTCGACCACCGGCGAGACCATCCTGCGCAACGTGCAGCCGCTCTTCGCCGAGCTCGATCCTTTCGGTTTCGCCATCGGCCATAACGGCAACCTGACCAACGGCCTGACGCTGCGCCGCCAATTGGTGCACGAAGGCGCGATCATGCAATCGACGAGTGATACCGAGGTGATCCTTCACCTGGTCGCGCGCTCCAACAAGCCGCGCTTCGTCGATCGGTTCATCGAAGGACTGCGCGCGCTCGAAGGCGCCTATTCCTTCGTCGGCCTGACCAACAAGAAGCTCGTCGGCGCCCGCGACCCTCTTGGCATCAGGCCGCTCGTTCTCGGCATGCTCGACGGCTGCCCGATCCTGACCTCGGAGACCTGCGCGCTCGACATCATCGGCGCGAAATACGTACGCGACATCGAGAATGGCGAAGTCGTGATCTTCGACGAGAATGGCGCGCACAGCCACAAGCCGTTCCCGCCGATGGCGCCGCGCCCGTGCATCTTCGAATACATCTATTTCTCGCGCCCCGACTCCATGGTCGGTGGACGCGCGGTCTACGATGTGCGCAAGACCATGGGCGCGCAACTTGCGAAGGAATCCGCCGTGGCGGCCGATGTGGTTGTTCCGGTCCCCGATTCCGGCGTCCCCGCGGCGATCGGATACGCGCAGGAATCCGGCATTCCGTTCGAGCTCGGCATCATCCGCAACCATTATGTCGGCCGCACCTTCATCGAGCCGACCCAGCAGATCCGCTCGCTCGGCGTGCGGCTGAAGCACAACGCCAACCGCGCCGTGGTGAAGGGCAAGCGTGTCGTGCTGATCGACGATTCGATCGTGCGCGGCACGACCTCGACCAAGATCGTGCAGATGATGCGCGATGCCGGCGCGACCGAGGTGCATTTCCGCATCGCCTCGCCCCCGATCACGCATCCGGACTATTACGGGATCGACACGCCGGAACAGGACAAGCTGCTCGCCGCGACCCATACGCTGGAAGAAATGCGCGAGATGATCGGAGCGGACACGCTCGCGTTCCTGTCGGTCGAGGGTATCTACAAGGCGATGGGATACGACGCGCGCGATCCGCTGCGCCCGCAATTTACCGACCATTGCTTCACCGGCGATTATCCGACGCTTCTCACCGACCAGAGCGGGCAGAAGGCGCAGCCGCGGCAATTATCGCTGCTCGCCGAAGCGGGCTGACGCGCGCCCCAGCTTCTTTCTCCCATACGTCCATGGCCGGGCTTGTCCCGGCCATCCACGTCTTTAAAAGCTTGCGGCAAGAAAAAGCATGGATGCCGGCGCAGAGCCGGACATGACGACGGATGGATCGATGAACAAGCCCCTCACCGACCGCATTGCTCTCGTCACCGGCGCCTCACGCGGGATCGGACGCGCCACAGCGATCGAACTCGCCAAGGCGGGCGCGCACGTGGTCGCGGTCGCCCGCACTACCGGCGGCCTCGAAGAGCTTGACGACGAGATCAAAAGCGCCGGAAGCACCGCGACGCTCGTTCCGCTCGACATGAAGGATTCCGACGGGATCTCGCGGCTGGCGCTGGCCCTGAACGAGCGCTACCAGCGGCTCGACGTGCTGATCGGCAATGCCGGCATCCTGACGACACCCTCGCCCCTGTCGCACATCGACCCGAAAGCGTGGAACGACGTCATCGCGGTCAACGTCACGGCAAACTGGCAATTGATCCGCAATTTCGATCCACTGCTGCAGATTTCGCAGGCCGGCCGGGCCGTATTCATAACATCCGGCCTTGCGAGCGCCGCGCGCGCCTATTTCGGCGCCTATGCCGCCTCCAAGTCCGCGCTCGACGCGATGGTGCGCACCTATGCCGCCGAAACCGCGACCACGCGAATTCGCGCCAATTTGTTCAGTCCCGGCCAGACGCGCACGCGCATGATTACGACGGCTTTTCCCGGGATCCACCTGGACACGTTGCCGACGCCTGAGGACGTCGCGAAAGCGATCGTGCCGCTGTGCCTGCCGGATTTCACAGAAAGCGGAAAACTCTATGAGTTCCGCTCCGGCAAGCTGCTGTCGTTTCAGCCGCCCGCCTAGCGCTTTGTCTTCCGGCGCCCCTCGAACGGGTTTTTCTTCTCGCGCAGCGTCATGCGGATCGGCACGCCCGGCAGGTCGAAATTCTCGCGCAGGTCGTTGACCAGATAGCGCGTATAGGCCTCGGGCACGGCGTCCGCCCGCGTGCAGAAGATCACGAAGCTCGGCGGCCGCGCCTTGGTCTGGGTGATGTAATTCAGCCGCAGCCGGCGGCCCGAAACGGCCGGAGGCGGATGCGCGGCGATCACCTGCTCGAACCAGCGGTTCAGCGCACTCGTCGGAACGCGCTTGTTCCAGACCGCATGTGCATCCACGACCGATTGCATCAAGCGGTCGAGGCCTTCGCCGGTCCGTCCCGATAGCGCCACCACCGGCACACCTTTCACCTGCGGCAGCCAGTGGTCGGCTTCAGAGCGGAGTTTGCCCACCGCGTGGCGGTCCTCGTTCAGGTCCCACTTGTTCATGCCGATGACGAGCGCGCGCCCTTCGCGCTCGACGAGATCGGCGATGCGCAGGTCCTGTTCCTCGAAGGATTGGGTGACATCCATCAGCACCACCACCACGTCGGCGAAGCGGATCGCTTCAAGCGCGTCGGCCACGGAAAGCTTCTCGAGCTTTTCTTCGATGCGGGAACGGCGACGCATCCCCGCTGTATCGTGGATGAGGAACTCGCGCCCGTGCCAGTTCAGGTCGACGGCAATGGAATCCCGCGTGATGCCCGCCTCCGGTCCCGTGAGCAGGCGTTCCTCGCCAATCAGGCGGTTGATCAGGGTCGACTTGCCGGAATTGGGACGGCCGACCACCGCGACGCGGATCGGCCGGTCCGCATCGGGCCGTCCGCTCGTCTCTGCGGAGTGCGCCGTCTGCTTCGGCAAAGCCGCGAGGATCGCGTCGTACAGATCAGACAATCCTTCCCCGTGTTCCGCCGAGATCGAGACCGGGTCGCCGAGCCCGAGCGAATAGGCATCGAGCGCGCCCGCCTCCCCCGCTTTGCCCTCGCTCTTGTTAGCGACCAGGATTGTCGGCTTGCCCGACTTGCGCACGAGATCGGCGAAGGCGCGGTCGGCCGGTGTCACGCCCACGCGCGCGTCCATCAGGAAAAAGATCGCGTCCGCTCCGCGCATCGCACTTTCGGTCTGCTTGAGCATGCGGCCTGCGAGGCTCGTCGGCCCCGACTCCTCGAAGCCAGCGGTATCGAAGATCGAAAAGCTGAGATCGCCGAGCCGCGCGTCGCCGAGCCTGCGATCGCGCGTCACACCCGGTAGGTCGTCGACCAGCGCCACGCGCCGTCCGACCAGACGGTTGAACAGGGTCGACTTGCCCACATTGGGCCGTCCGACGATGGCAACGGTGAAACTCATGGATCGGGCTCAGCGATCGCCGAGCCTATCCTACCGCGCGACCGAAGCGGGAGGCGCGGGCCAAACCGAGTCAGGCGCCGGCTGCTGTTGCGCCGACGAGGACTGCGCGGGAGCCGCCGGCCACGGAGAACCGGAAGGCTGCTGCGTCGGCGCGACGGTCGCGGGCGGCCGGGCGGGACGCGCGGCAGTCTTGGCCTTCGGCTTCGGTTTAGGCTTGGGCTTTTCCTCCGGCTCTTCCGGCGCCGCGGCGGCCTCGGGCGCCTGTTCGGGCGCGGCGAGAGCTGCGGCCTCGGGCGGCGGCTGATTGCCCTTCACCAGTTCGGGCGGCACGCCCTGCACGACGCCGGGCACGCCATTCGGAAAGACGTCCTTGCGTTCACCGGGGAGCTTCTTCTTGCCGTCGGGAATCCAGTCGGTCAGCGACGCGGGATCGAAGCTCTCGCAGCCCGCAAGCGGGATCGCGAGCGCGACACAGGTCGCGGCTACGAAGGCGCGTCGAATCAGTCGCTGGCGCATCGGGATCAGCCTTTGCCGGTCGGCGCGGTCAGTGCAAGCAGCCGCTCGATCCGGCTGCGCAGGTTGGCCGGGCTTTCGGCGTCGGCCATGATCAGCTCCGACCAGCGGCGCGAGGCTGCAACGTCGCCGTTCCGCCAGGCCGCGAGCGCGAGCAGTTCGCGCGCCGAATGGCGGAAGGTCCCCTTGGCGCCGGTCAGCGGCTCGATCCGCCGCACCATCTCATCCAGCGGCGCGGAGTCGACGAGAATGAATCCCGCGCGGATGCTGGCGAGCTCCTGAAGCTTGCGGTCGAGACTGCCATCGCCGGCGAGCCGGTCATATTCGGCGACTGCTTCCTTCGGGTCGCGCTGGGCGATTTCGCCCGCGGCCCGAAGTTTGGCCAGCGCCCGATAGCCGGGCGTTCCGGTCGAAGCGACCTTGGCCAAGGCTGCTTCCGCTTCCTGATGCTTGCCGTCGTCGGCAAGGGCCACGGCCTGGTCGAAGGCGGCGCCAGCCTGCGCGGCCTTGCCCGCCTGCCAATGCTGATAACCGCGCCACGCGCCGACACCGGCAACGAAAAGAACGGCGAGCGCGATGATCAGGAGGCCGTAGCGATCCCAAATCTGCTTGAGCCGTTCGCGCCGGACTTCCTCGTCAACTTCGTGAAAAATATCGGCCAAGTCGCTCTCCGGCTTCGCGCTTTGGGACGAAAGGCACGCCCAAATCCTTCAAAGTTGCGGTAAAATAGCCGTGTGGCGCCGCCAAGGCAAAGGCCGGGCAGCCGGGAGCGTTAACGCCGAAACTCACGGCTTTTTCGCCCTCATCCCATAGACATGATCAGGTCCAGGGAAGGCCCGGCTGCGAACCTCGTCGGCATAGCCCTTGATCGCCGCCTCGATTCCCGGACCGAGGTCGCCATAGCGCTTGACGAATTTCGGGACCCGCGGCGACAGCCCCAGCATGTCCTCCAGGACGAGGATCTGCCCGTCACAGGCCGCGCTCGCGCCGATCCCGATGGTCGGAATATCCACCAATCCGGTGATGCGCCGGGCAAGCGGCTCGGCGACGGCCTCGATCACGATCGAAAACGCGCCCGCCTGCGCCACCGCCTTCGCGTCGTTTTCGATCGGAGCCCAGTCCGCCTCGTCGCGCCCCTGCGCCCGGAACGAGCCGATCGTGTTGATCGATTGCGGCGTCAGCCCAACATGGCCCATGACCGGAATCCCGCGCTCGACCAGGAAACGAACGGTGTCCGCCATGCGCGAGCCGCCTTCGAGCTTGATCGCGCCGCAACCCGTTTCCTTCATCACGCGCGCGGCGGACATGAACGCCTGTTCCTTCGAGGCCTCATAGGACCCGAACGGCATGTCGACGACGATGAGCGCGCGCTTCGATCCGCGCATCACCGCGTGGCCCTGCAGGATCATCATGTCGAGGGTCACCGGCACGGTCGTCTCCAGCCCGTGCATTACCATCCCGAGAGAATCTCCGACCAGGATGAAGTCGCAATACCTGTCTGCCAGCGCGGCGGTATGCGCATGATATGAGGTGAGCGCCACGATCGGATCGCCGCCCTTGCGGGCGCGGATGTCGGGGGCAGCCAGACGTTTTGCATCCGGTTGGATTGACATGGATTCCCCTAGGCTTTGGTCGCGGCAAGACGGCTTTGAGCGAGTTGTCCTGTCCGCTCTAGCAGCGGATAGACCGTCGCCGCAATGAAGCCTTCGATCTGCTTCAGGTCGCGCACGATATCGATATGCAGATTAGTCGTTTCCACGCTCTCGGCCCGTCCGGCCCGCTTGCGCGCAAAATGGCGTTCGCGCGATGCACTTTCCAGCACACGGAATTTCTCCTTTTCCCGCACAAGCCGCCGGGCCAGCGACGGTTCGCCGGAAACGAACACGTTTGCGGCGAGTTGCAGATGATCGAGCAGCAACTCCAGCATCCCCTCGATGTCCGCAAGTCCTTCGCGGGACAGCGTGAGCTTTTTCTTGCGACGCTTTGATGCCAATTCCAAAAGGCTTTTCTCGATCGTGTCTCCGATATGCTCAACGTTGATCGCGAAGGCAAGAACCTCATTGAGCCGTTGCCGGTCGTCGTCGCCAAGCTCCTCGCGACTGATCCGCGTCAAATAGGATTGAATGTGATCGTTCAGACGGTCGAGCACATCATCGGTCCGGCGGATTTCATCGATCCGGCGGCGGTCATCCGCCGCGAATAGCCCCTTCAGCCGATTCAGCATGCGGCCAGCGACGTCGGCCATGCGCAGCGCTTCCCGGGCCGCATTCGACAGTGCGGCCGTAGGAGTTTCGATGGCCGCCTCATCGAGATAAAGCGGGGTGGCCTCGTCGCGCCCCTTCGGTCTTGCCGGAAGGAGGCGCTCGAGCAAGCGGGCATAGGCGCCGAGGGGGACGATGAACGCGACGGCAAGAACGAGATTGAATGCGGTATGAAAATCCGCGGCGACGCGGCCGGGCGAGATATGGATGGCCTGTATCCACTGGCTCAGCCACGGAAGGATCGGCAGCACGACGGCAGCACCGGCCAGGCGGTTCAGCAGATTTCCGACCGGCATCCGCAATTTCACCGGATCGCCATGCGTTCCCTCGAAGACGGGGTTGATCGCGCTTCCGAGATTGGCCCCGACGACCATTGCAAGAAGCGCCTCCGTATCCATCACTCCGGCATTGGCGAGCGAAATGATGAACAGCATCGCCGCGACGCTCGAATGGGCAGCCCAGGTGAAGGCTGCGGCGAGAACGACATTCACCAAGGGATGCCCCGCGATCGCGCGCAGGATGTCGCGCATCAGCGGCGCCGCCTCGACCGGCTCGATGGTCTGGATCATCAGATGCAGCGCGAGCAGGAGCAATCCCAGCCCGATCGCGACACGCGCCAGGTCGCGAAGGCGGCCGTTCGCGTTTCGGAACAGGGCGACGCCGAGGAATATCAGAACGGGAAAGACGATCGCGATATCAAAGGAGAGAACCTGCACGATCAGGGTGGTGCCGACATTTGCTCCCAACATCACCGCGAGCGCTGCCGACAGATCGACGACGCCGCCTGCGGTGAACGAGGCAACCATGAATGCAGTGGCTGTGCTGCTCTGCAGAAGCGTTGTCACTCCGAGGCCTGCAAGGAAGCCCGTGATGCGGCGTCCCAGAGCGACCCCGAGAAAATGACGCAGCCGGCTACCATAGGCGCGCAGTACGCCGCTATGGACCATGTGGATGCCCCAGAGCAGGAGCGAAATTTCACCCAGAAGCTCTGTCAGAATGCGGGTGCCAGACATGAGGCCGGTTTAGACGCTTCGGCCACGAGATCAACCCTGCCGCAGTGCCGAACAGGGCCCGGCGTCGTGCATGCCTGCCGGGACCGGCAACCGGCATCGCACCAATTCAGGACGCTGTCTTTCTGACATCCTTGACGTCGGCAAAGGCGATACCGGGCGCCCGTTCGCGCGTGTAGTCGAGATAAAAGGCGTTGCGCGCAAGGAATACGAGATCGCCGTCGAGGTCTTCTGCGATGCCGGAGCGGTTCGTATTGACGAACGTGTCGAGCGTCGGCCGGTCCCCCGCCGAGATCCAGCGCGCCAATTCGAACTCGCTCATCTCGAAATCGACCGGCAGGCCGTATTCCTGGGCGAGCCGCACCTTCAGCACATCGAGCTGAAGCAGTCCGACCACGCCGACGAGCGCCGGCGAACCGTCCTGCGGCCGGAAGACCTGCACCACGCCCTCCTCCGCCATCTGCTGCAAGGCTTCCTTCAGCTTCTTGGCCTTCATCGGATCGCCGAGTTTCACGCGCCGCAGGAATTCAGGCGCGAAATTCGGTACGCCGACGAATTTGAGTTCTTCGCCTTCGGTCAGCGTATCGCCGATGCGCAGCGTGCCATGGTTCGGAATGCCGACCACATCGCCGGCATAGGCCTCGTCGGCGACCGAGCGATCCTGCGCAAAGAAGAACTGCGGCGCGGAGAGCGTCATCGGTTTGCCGGTGCGAACGAGCTTCGCCTTCATGCCGCGCGTGAGCTTGCCGGAGCAAAGGCGCGCAAAGGCGATGCGGTCGCGGTGGTTCGGATCCATGTTGGCCTGGATCTTGAACACGAAGGCCGTCATCGACGGCTCCGCCGCCTCGACGCGGCGCGCGTCCGCGGCCTGTGCGCGCGGTGCGGGAGCGAACGAGCCCAGCCCTTCGAGCAGATCGCCGACGCCGAAATTCTTCAGGGCGCTGCCAAAGAACACCGGCGTCAGATGGCCCTCCCGGAAGGCCGCGATGTCGAACTTATGGCATGCGTCGCGCACGAGCGCGAATTCCTCGTCCAGCGTCCTGGCGTCGAGCCGCGGATTGAGCGCCGCGAGTTCCGGCACGGTCATCCTCTTCGCCACGCCGGTCTTGGAGGCATCGCCTTCGATCAGCCGGACGCCCCCGTCGTCCAGGTTAAGTGTGCCGATGAAGTCGCGGCCCCGCCCGATCGGCCAGGTGACCGGGGCCGTGTCGAGGGCAAGCGTCTTCTCGATCTCGTCGAGCAGGTCGAACGGATCGCGGCTCTCGCGATCCATTTTGTTGATGAAGGTAATGATCGGGATGTCGCGAAGGCGGCAGACCTCGAACAGCTTCCGCGTCCGCGCCTCGATTCCCTTGGCTGCGTCGATCACCATGACCGCGGAATCGACCGCGGTCAGCGTGCGATAGGTGTCTTCCGAGAAGTCCTCGTGGCCCGGCGTATCGAGCAGGTTGAACACATGCCCGGCGAACTCGAACGTCATCACCGAAGTCACGACCGAGATGCCGCGCTCGCGTTCGATCGACATCCAGTCAGAACGGGTGGAGCGGCGGTCCCGCTTGGCCTTCACCTGCCCGGCGAGGTTAATCGCGCCACCGAACAGCAGAAGCTTCTCGGTCAGCGTGGTCTTGCCCGCGTCCGGGTGGGAAATGATCGCGAAGGTGCGCCGCCGCGCCACCTCCGCGGCAAGCGGCGATAGCGGCTTGGAATCGGCCTCGGTGAGCGCCTTGTTCATGCGCCGCATGTGGCAGGGAACGTGGCCTGGATCAAGACCTAGAGCATCCCCGGCCGGAAATACCGGCGCAGACTGAGCGAGCGCCCGGACACCATGAACATCCCATCGCCGCGATAATGGATGGTCTTCGGATATTTCGGGGTTTTCGGCGCATGCGCCTTGACCACCTCGAAGACAAAGAAATTGTAGTCGCGCACGAGCTTGTCCTCGACGAGCGTGCATTCGAGGCTCGCGTAGCATTGCTCGATCAGCGGAGCCTTCACCTCGTCCGCTTTGGCGGTGGACAGCTTGAATTTATCGAACTTGTCGACCGAGGCTCCAGAGCAATTGCCGATCTTTGCCACCGTCGCAGCGATATCGATTGTCGGCACGTTGATGACGCATTCGCGGCTCGCCGCGATCAGGCCGTGACTGTGATTGCCGCTGGAGATCATGCAGCCGACCAACGAGGGAGAGAATTCCATCACTGTGTGCCAGCCGAGCGTCATGACGTTGCGTTCGCGCTTGTGCGCGGAACTCACCAGCACAATCGGTCCCGGCTCCAGGAAGCGGCGGATCTCGGAAACGGGAAAGTCGCTTTTCTTCCATTTTTTCATCGGATACCCCGGAGCGAAAAGGCGCGCCATTCGACAAATCAAGACGCAGCATTATAACTCCCGGCGGAAGGGAAACGCCCAATGGACAAGATCAGCCCCTGCCTCTGGTTCAGCGGTAATGCCGAGGAGGCCGTGAAATTCTACATCTCGATCTTCCCGGACAGCCGCATGAACGAGATGGTGCGCTGGCCTATGGACGGCACCGGCCCGAACCAGGGCGCAAAGAAAGGCGATCTGCTCGCGCTCGACTTCACCCTCGCCGGCCGCCAGTTCAAGGCGATCAACGCGAGGATGAGCATCCCCTACACCGAAGCGATGTCGCTTGCGGTGACGTGCAAGGATCAGGCGGAGATCGACCTGTTCTGGAACGCGCTGACGAAAAATGGGGGCCAGGAAGTCGCCTGCGGCTGGCTCAAGGACAGATACGGATTGCCGTGGCAGATCGCGCCGCAGCGGCTCTACGATCTTCTTGCCGACAAGGACACCGCCAAGGCCGCGCGCGTGATGAACGCGATGCTCCAGATGGTGAAGATCGACGTCGCCGCGATCGAGAAGGCGGCGCAGGGCTGAAATCCGCGCAGCCGGATTGCGTCGGTCGTAGAAATTCGGTGAAATGACAATCGGCATGTGCGCGGGGGGCCGCATGTTCGATCATATCGTCGTGGGAGCAGGCTCGGCCGGTGGCGTCGTCGCGGCGCGGCTGTCGGAGAATTCCGCGCGTAAAGTCCTGCTGATCGAGGCAGGCCCGGATTATCCGGACGAGCGATCCATTCCAGCGGATTTGCTGGATGCGAAGGGCCTTGGCGGCCTGGCACACGACTGGCGGATCAGTGTCGTTCCGGTCGAAGGCAGGACGTTGCCGTTCCTTCGCGGCAAGGTGGTCGGCGGCACGTCCGCCGTGAATGCCGGCATCGCGCAATGGGGCCACCCCGGCGATTTCGCATCATGGGGCCGGCTCGGCATTTCCGGCTGGAGCTGGGCCGATGTCGCGCCGCATTACGCCGAGCTCGAAAACGATCCCGACGGCGACGGCGCCCATCACGGGCGCGCCGGACCGGTCCCCATTTCCCGCTACCGGATGGAAGATCTGATCCCGATTCAGCGCCGCTTCCACGACGCCTGCCGTGCCGCCGGCATGGCGGACGTGCGCGACCACAACGCGCTGAAAGGATCTGGCGTCGGGCCTTGGCCGATGAACCGGCGCGGCGACACGCGCATCTCCACGCTCCTGTCGCATATTACCCCCGCCCGAGCGCGTCCGAACCTCACCATTCGCGACGGTGCACTGGTCGACCGCGTTCTGATCGAGGGCAAGCGGGCGGTCGGCGTCGTTCTTGCCGACGGCGAGAAGATCGAAGGCCAGCAGGTCGTCCTCTGCGCGGGATCGCTGATGTCGCCAGCGATCCTGATGCGCTCAGGGATCGGACCGAAGGATCAGCTTGCATCGCTCGGCATCAATACGATTGTCGACGCGCCGGGCATGGGCGCGGCCGTTCGCGACCACGCCGCGGTCCCGATCCGGCTCGTGCCGAATGAGGGCGAATGCGTGATGGGGCGCGACCCGCGCGTCCAGATCGCGGCGCGCTTCACCTCGCCCGGATCGGCCGAGCCGGACGACATGCAATTCGTGATGACGACCCATCTCGACCTGCGCGCCTCGCCCGCACTCGCCGCCGAGGCCGGCGTGCCGGTGGTCGCGGCGCTGCGCATCGCACTGATGCTGCCGAAGGGCCACGGCCGCCTGACGCTGACGAGCCGCGATCCGGCCGGGCCGCCCAAGGTCGAGATGAACTATCTTGCCGACGAGA
This sequence comes from uncultured Hyphomicrobiales bacterium, assembly GCA_964584855.1. Taxonomy (GTDB): domain Bacteria; phylum Pseudomonadota; class Alphaproteobacteria; order Rhizobiales; family Xanthobacteraceae; genus Pseudorhodoplanes. The sequence goes on along the minus strand of CAZPBF010000035.1, from coordinate 58,953 downwards.
GCGACAGCCGGCGGCTCATGGATGGCACGCGTCTCGCATGGCGCATCCTGAACTCCGAACCGATGCGCGGCGCCTTCCAGCGTTTCGCCGGCCTCAGCGAGGACATCGTCGCATCGGATTCGCGGCTGATCGCCTATATGCGGGCGAATATCGGAACCTATTGCCATGCGCTCGGCACGGTACCGATCGGCGCGGACGGCGACCGCAACGCCGTGCTCGACGGCCGCTGCCGCGTGCGCGGGACCGAGAATTTGTTTGTCGTCGATGCCTCGATCTTCCCGCTGGTTCCGCGCACAGTGCCGAATTTCACCGTCATGATGTTTGGCGAGCGCGTCGGCGCCTGGCTCGCGGCCTGAACGCAAAGGTTATTTGAGCGCCGCCGCGTATTCTTCAGGCTTGAATCCGACGATGAGCTTGCCACCGCAAAGATCGAGCACCGGACGCTTGATCGCGGAGGGATGCGCGACCATCAGCGCGATCGCCTTCTTTTCGTTGGAGACCGATTTGTCCTTGTCCGGCAGCTTGCGGAAGGTCATGCCGGCGCGGTTGAGCAGCGCCTCCCAGCCGACCTTCCTGCTCCATTTTTCCAGCAGCGCCTTGTCCGCGCCCTTCGTCTTGTAGTCGTGGAAATCGTAGGCGACGCCCTTCTTGTCGAGGAAGGCAAAGGCCTTCTTCATCGTATCGCAATTCTTGATGCCGTAGATTTTCATTTCCGTTTTCTCGCCGATGGCCGGGCGGCTTTGATCGGCGGCTCGGGCTTGAGGTAAGCGATTAAGCAGCAAAGGCAAATCGCCAGCGCGAGATACGGATGATCGAACAGCGCGGTGATCGCCGCGACCGCGAACAGGCCAAGCGTCGCAAAACCCCGGTAGCGCATTGCCCGGCGCACCGCGACGTGCGCGGGCGAGACCTCGACCAGTTCCCAGATCAGGCAGATATAAGTTGCATTCACCACGCAGGAAATTGCCGCATAGAACGCGACAGGCTGTGCGGCCAACCCGCTGCCCGCCATCCAGGCGGTGGCAAATGGCAGCCACGACATCCAGAACAGGCAAGCAAAATTGAACCACAACAGACGTGGCGTCGCCTCGCGCGCGTAGCGCATCAGGTAGTGATGGTTGACCCACACGACCGCGATGAACAGAAAACTCATCGCGTAGCTGACATAGGCGTGCCAATGCGTCATCAGCGCTTCGAAGGTCGGCTCACTCGGTGCGTGCAGCTCCAAAACCAGAACGGTAATAAGCACCGCAAACACGCCATCGGAAAAGATGCTCAGCCGTTCCGGTGTCGCCTTGCCGAAAATGGTCATGACTGTCGCAATACTTTCATCGACGCGCTGATGCAGGCGTCAGGCGTAACGATCATGCCGGACCATCCGGCATCGCGGCGGATGCGCGCCGGGTGCGGATGGATGTCACGGCCGCCGCCGTGATTGCGAGAAGCAGCGCCAGCATCGGGCCGAGTATGAAGATCGCCCCCATCGCCCCGCCGCCGTCGCGGTCGAACACGCCGAAATAATTCGTCGCAACGATGTACCAGACGATCGGGATGAATTCGCCGGCGATCAGGCCACCGAGGAAGGCGAGGAAGATTTTCAGGCCGCGAGACATATGAATACGATAAACTATTGTATTTCAATCTGATTTCGAGCGTTGATCATTTGGCTCAGTTCGGCCGCTCGCTGAACCATCAAAACGCGAAGAGCGCTAGAATACACCATCGGGGCCATCGAACCGCCTGCGACCTCGGAAGATTCGAATTTTGAGTGAGCGTGCGCATAGGCGACCCATGCTTTCTGAGCTTCGTCAAAATCCCTCAACTCGTCATCGTTTAGGCGTCTTCGAAACTCCGTTACCAAAAACTCAACCTGCTGCTCGGCGAGCGCGGCCAAGTGGTGTGAATATTGATTCATGTCCCGTTGCGTTCGCGGCTCATAATCTCTCGTTTGCTGTAACGCCGCTTCAAGTTTTTCAATTACCGCAGTCTCGCTTTGCCGCCTGGATCGAGATCGTTCGACAACTTGCCTTTTCAGGTCAGTCAAACTTTCAAGTGAAACATTGCCGCTTCGAAGATCATTGTGTAGAGCCACAAGCTGAATCGTTTCTTGCAACGATTCACGTTGAGGTTGCGATTCCCACCAACGCTTCAGAAAATAGCCCGCCGTTGTGACAATCACTCCCAGAAGAAATGTTAGCAAGGAATCCAAACTCACTCCCACTCGATCGTCCCGGGCGGCTTGCTGGTGAAATCGTAGACGACGCGGTTGACGCCCTTCACCTCGTTGATGATGCGCGTTGCGACATGGCCGAGGAATTTCGGCTCGAAGGCATAAAAGTCAGCCGTCATCCCGTCGGTCGAGGTCACGGCGCGCAACCCGACCACGAAATCGTAGGTGCGGAAATCGCCCATCACGCCAACCGTCTTTACCGGCAGGATCACCGCGAAAGCCTGCCAGATCTCGTCGTAGAGCCCCGCCCGGCGGATTTCCTCGATATAGATTTCGTCGGCGAGGCGGAGAATATCGAGCTTCTCCTTCGTAATGACGCCGGGGCAGCGGATCGCAAGGCCCGGTCCGGGAAACGGATGGCGCCCGACGAACACTTCGGGCAAGCCAAGCTCGCGGCCAAGCGCCCTCACCTCGTCCTTGAAGAGTTCGCGCAGCGGCTCGACGAGCTTCATGTTCATGCGCTCGGGCAGGCCACCGACATTGTGGTGCGACTTGATCGTCACCGACGGGCCGCCGGTGAATGACACGCTCTCGATCACGTCGGGATAGAGCGTACCTTGAGCTAAGAAATCAGCGCCGCCAATCTTTTTCGCTTCGGCCTCGAACACGTCGATGAACAGCTTGCCGATGGTCTTGCGCTTGACCTCCGGATCCTCGACGCCTTCGAGCGCCTGGAGGAACATCTCCGAAGCGTCGACATGAACGAGCGGGATGTTGTAGTGCCCGCGAAAGAGGGCCGCGACCTTCTCCCCTTCGGCAAGCCGCAGAAGCCCGTGATCGACGAACACGCACGTCAGTTGATCGCCGATCGCCTCGTGAATGAGCACGGCGGCAACGGCGGAATCGACGCCGCCAGACAGCCCGCAGATGACTTTGCCCTTGCCGACCTGCGCACGGATCTTCTCGATCGCCTCCTCCCTGAAGGCGCGCATGGTCCAGTCGCCCTTCAGCCCCGCGATCTTGCGCACGAAATTGCGGATGAGCGCCGCGCCGTGCGGGGTGTGCACCACTTCGAGATGGAATTGGGTCGCGTAGAACTTGCGCTTCTCGTCCGCGATCATCGCGATCGGCGCGTTCGGAGCCCGGCCAACGACACGAAAGCCTTCCGGCGGCTGAGTGACGCGGTCGCCGTGACTCATCCAGACCGGATATTTCTCGCCCCGCTTCCACACGCCTTCGAACAGCGGTGTGTCCTCGGTGACTTCGACCTCGGCGCGGCCGAATTCGCGGTGATGCCCGCCTTCGACCTTGCCGCCGAGCTGATGCGCCATCGCTTGCTCGCCGTAGCAGATGCCGAGCACCGGCACGCCCGCGCTATAAATCGACATCGGCGCGAGTGGCGCGCCGGTCTCGTGCACCGAGGAGGGCCCGCCGGACAGGATCACAGCCTTCGGCTTCATCGCGGCGAAGGCTTCCTCCGCCTTGTTGAACGGCACGATCTCGGAATAGACGCCCTCCTCGCGCACGCGCCGCGCGATGAGCTGCGTGACCTGCGAGCCGAAATCGACGATGAGGATTTTTTCGTGGGAAGGGGCCTGCGCCATGGCGGGTTCTAGATGAGTCTTTTGGACGCTTGCAAGGCTCATGTTCGCGCTAATGTCGCCGCAGGATGCTGACGAAAAATCCGTCCGTATCGGTGCGGCGTGGGGTCATTAGAAGCCCCTCGTCCGCAATGAGTGCCGCCTTGCCGAATAGATAACCGCGCTCGCCCAGGGCTTTGATGGTGTCGGACGGCTTTTCCACGGAAAAGTCCGGGTGGCGGGCGATGAAGGCGCGCACCTGGTCGCCATTTTCCTCCGTCAGCACCGAACAGGTGATGTAGGCGATGCGCGCGCCGGCGTTGAGAAGGGGCACCGCCCGGTCAAGGACCTCGGCCTGCTCCTTGCGCCGGATGTCGATCGCGCCCGGACGCAACCGCCATTTGGCATCCGGATTGCGCCGCCAAGAGCCCGTTCCGGTGCAGGGCGCGTCGATCAGAACAAGATCGAGGCGGCCCTGCAGATCGTCGAGCTCGGTGCCGACCGACTTCGGCGTTCGCACCTGCACGTTGCGCGCGCCGGACCGCGCCAGCCGGTCATGGATAGGCGCAAGCCTGCGCTTGTCGCTGTCGGTTGCGTAAAGCTGACCCTTGTTCTGCATGGTCGCGGCGAGAGCGAGCGTCTTGCCGCCTGCGCCCGCGCAAAGATCGAGCACCTGCTCGCCGGGCTTTGCATTCGCAAACAGCGCCGCAAGCTGCGAGCCTTCGTCCTGCACTTCGATGAGGCCTTTGATGAAGGCGGGTTCGGCGTGGATCGCGGGATTCTTCGATTCGGGCTTCAGCACGATACGAAGTCCCCAGGGCGACCACCGCGTTTCGACCGGACCGAGATCGGACAATTCGGCCGACGCTTCCTCGCGCTCGCCTTTCAGCAGATTGACGCGCAGATCGAGCGGCGCCCGGCTTGCAAGCGCGGCGCCCTCTTCCGCGCGATCCGCGCCAAACGCTTTCGCGAAATGCGGGTCGAGCCATTCGGGATAATCGCCGGCAATGTGAGGGGGCGCATCCATCAGCTCGGCGGACAAAAGCGCGCCGCGCTCTGTGTCCGACAGTGGCTCCGGTGCAAAGCGAGAACCGTCGAACAGCCTCCCGATCGCTTCGCCGTCGAGCCGCCGCTCACGCCTGAGCATGCCGAGGATGACGCCCCGCGGCCCGTCCTCCTTCATCAGGAAGGCGCTTGACGCCTTCCGACGCAACGCATCGTAGACGAGACCCGCGATTGCCGCGCGATCGCCGGATCCGGCGAAGCGATGAGACAGGCCCCAGTCCTTCAGCGCGTCGGGCGCCGGACGCCGCCTTGCGTCGATATCCGCCAAGACCTCGATGGCTGCCGAGATGCGCGCTGCCGGAACCATCTCAATCCGCGACGAGGATGCGCACGATGAAAATGATCCACATGATCAGGAGCACAAGCGCGCTCACGCCGAAAGCGGCGCCCCGCTGGCGCACGTTATTGGATGTGATGTGAATCGCCGCCTGCACGATTCGCGCGAGCACGAAAATCCACGCGAGCACAACGAAGATAAGGTCCGCCTTGCGCGTGATCATCACGAGGATGGTCAGCACATAAAAGAGGACCGGCAGCTCGAACTGGTTGGCATAGCTGTTCGCCACCTGCATGGTACGCGTCGGCCAGTTCGGCTCGCGCAACGCAATCTGGCTGGGACGCACCGCACCGCTGCGGAAATCGAGGCCGCGCCAATAGGCGAGGTAAATGCCAAGCCCGAACGTTAGCAGCACCTGAACGAAGAGCGGAAGCAGAACGGCCTGGACCGTCATCGGCGTCTCCTGACAGCGGCAAGCTTATCCGAAACGCGCGTCACACCCGGCTCGGATAATTCGGGCTTTCGCGCGTGATGGTCACGTCGTGCACGTGGCTTTCGCGCAGGCCCGCCGAAGAGATGCGCAGGAAGCGCGCCTTCTCATGCAGGTCCTTGATGGTCTTGGCTCCGACATAGCCCATCGCGGCGCGCAGGCCCCCCGCGAGCTGATGAAGCACAGTTGCCGCGGCGCCCTTGTAAGGCACTTGCCCTTCGACGCCTTCCGGCACGAGCTTGAGCGTGTCCTTGATGTCCTGCTGGAAGTAGCGATCGGCCGAGCCGCGCGCCATCGCGCCGACCGAGCCCATGCCGCGATAGGTCTTGTACGAACGGCCCTGATAGAGAAAGACCTCACCCGGCGTTTCGTCGGTGCCAGCGAGCAGCGAACCAACCATCGACGCATTCGCTCCCGCGGCCAGAGCCTTGGCAAGGTCGCCGGAATATTTGATGCCGCCATCGGCGATCACGGGCGTCCCGGTTTTGCGCGCTTCGTCGACCGCGTCCATGATTGCGGTGAGCTGCGGTACGCCGACGCCAGCGACGATGCGTGTCGTGCAGATCGAACCCGGCCCGATGCCGACCTTGATCGAATCCGCGCCCGCGCCGATCAGCGCCTTTGCGCCCTCGCCGGTCGCGATATTGCCCGCAACCACCTGGACTTTGTTGGATAGCCGCTTGATGCGGTTGACCGCGTCGAGCACGTGCCTGGAATGCCCGTGCGCGGTATCGACCACGACAAGATCGACACCCGCTTCGATCAGCGCCTCGGTTCGCGAAAATCCCTTGTCGCCGACCGTAGTCGCAGCCGCCACACGCAGGCGTCCCTGTTCGTCCTTGCAGGCATTCGGATTGGCGACGGCCTTCTCGATGTCCTTCACCGTGATCAGGCCGACGCAGCGATATTGATCGTCAACGACCAGAAGCTTCTCGATCCGGTTCTGGTGCAGAAGTTTCTTGGCTTCGTCCTGGCCGACCCCTTCGCGCACGGTCACGAGGTCGTCCTTCGTCATCAATTCGGACACCTTCTGGCGCGGATCGGTCGCGAACCGAACGTCGCGGTTGGTCAGGATGCCGACGAGCTTGCCGGCCCTGCCGTTCCCGCCGCCTTCCACCACCGGGATTCCGGAAATCCGGTTCTTGTCCATCAGCGCCAGCGCGTCGGCGAGCGTCGCATCCGGATGGATGGTCAGCGGATTCACCACCATGCCGGATTCGAATTTCTTGACCTGCCGCACCTGCGCGGCCTGTTCGAGAATCTCCAGATTGCGGTGGATCACGCCCATGCCGCCCGACTGCGCCATCGCGATCGCCATGGCGGCTTCTGTCACCGTATCCATCGCGGACGCGATGATCGGCACATTCAGCGAGATTTCGCGGGTGACATACGTGCGGATATCGACCTCGGACGGAAGCACGTCCGAGAGTCCGGGCTGAAGCAGCACGTCGTCGAAGGTAAGCCCCTCGCGGGGGGCGCCGTTGGGATTTGCCATTGCCAACTCTACACGGGCGATCCCGCCATTTCAAATCGGCACGGGAATCGGGGTTGGCGCCGGTAGATAGCACCGGCGCGGCGCTATTGCGAGGCTTGCTCCGGCAAGGGCGCGAAGTTGCCCACCTTATTCGGCGAACACGACGGCCACGTGATGGATTGCATTGTTGCAATAGCCGCGCGGATTCCAGGGCGGGGTCCCGGGCTGACGGTGGCCTGCCTCGTCCGCTGCACGCGCCATCAACACGGCCGGCCCGGTTCGGCCCGAAACGCGGGCGCGAAAGCGCCGCCAGGCGAAGCGGTCGGCCTGCGGCTCGAGGCTGGCTGGCTGCCAGTTCGCGCCGCCATCGGCCGACACCTCGACCGACGCGAGCGGCACGTGGCCGCTCCACGCAAAGCCGCGAATTTCAAAGTCTTTCCCTGCGGGCAGCGCCGATCCCGCCTTCGGCGACGTGATCATCGATTTCACCGGCATATCGAGGATGACGGCGAAGTCCGTCAGATCGAGCTTCTCGCCCGGCTTCACCGGATGGCGCGGCAGACGATAATCGGTGCCGGTCATCTTCGGCCCGTCATGCTCGCGGTCGCGCACCCAGATCCGGTTCAGCCATTTCTGCCAGGCCGAGCCGGGAAATCCCGGAGCGACGATCCGAAGCGGTGCGCCGTGCAGCAGCGGCAGCGGCTCGCCGTTCATCGCGAACGCGATCAACGTTTCGGGCGACATCGCCTTGGCGATCGGCAGTCCCCGCGACAAAGCCGGCTTATTGCTCCCGTCGGTTGAGACATCCGCGCCATATTGGCCGGTATAGACCGCGCTGTCCTTCAGCCCGCACGCCAGCAGCACATCGCGCACCCGGATTCCGGTCCAGCGCCCGCAGGCGACGGCCCCGTTGTTCCATTGCGCCCCGTCCGTCGGCGGATCAAAACCCGTGCGGCCGTTGCCGGCGCACTCGATCACCGCAGTGACGTCGACCGCCTCGAACGACGCCTTGAGATCTGGAAGCGTCCACGTCTTCGGCTTCGCCACTTCGCCATCGACGGTGAGCGTCCAGCCTCTCGGGTCGATCTGAGGCAAGCGGCCGTTATTGCGGATGAAAAAGTCTTGGATCGGCGTAATCGGCTCGTCGAGCGTTTCCGGCCAGGCTTCCGCGTTGAGCGCCGAATCCTCAATGACGCGCAGATGCTTCGTCGCGAGCTGCCGCAGCTCGGATTCCGGCGCGCTTTTGCCCGATGGATCGTTCATGGCGGGAACTCATACCCCGCCGGCGGTCCGGGCAGAAGGGCTCCGCGCGCGGACCAACGATGCGATTACGGACGATAGCCGGGCGGCGGGCCATGCTCCTTGATCGCGTCCACGATCTCGCGATGGTGCCGCTCGTTGCGCTCCATGTAGATCGCGATCACGGCATGCAGCGAGGGCACGAACAGCAGCGGATGGATCAGCAGGCCGAAGACGATGCACGGGATCAGGATCGCGACATTCAGGATCGCCGAGAAGACCTGACCGTTCAGCAACAGGCCGAGAGGCGGCAGGAACACTGCGAGAATGTAGATCATGACCGGGCCCTCCGAGCAGCCGATGGCAAAATGTAAGGTGGGTTGCGCGATCCGCAATGGTCATCGCCGACGCTTGCATGCTATCGAGCGCGGGACGACAAAGCCTACCTTCATGGTTCTCGTGGCGCCTTCCTCTCCCTCGCAGAAACGCATCGTACCGCTGATCGTGGCGACCGCGCTGTTCATGGAAAACATGGACTCGACGGTGATCTCGACCTCGCTGCCGGCGATCGCGACCGACATCGGCACGAACCCGCTGGCGCTGAAGCTCGCGGTGACCTCGTACCTGCTCTCGCTCGCCGTGTTCATTCCGGCGAGCGGGTGGACCGCGGACCGCTTCGGCGCCCGCAAAGTCTTTTGCGGCGCCATCGTGCTGTTCATCCTCGGTTCCATCGGCTGCGCCTTCGCGCGATCGCTCGAAGGCTTCGTCGCCGCGCGTATTCTGCAGGGCATCGGCGGAGCCATGATGACGCCGGTCGGGCGGCTCGTGCTGGTTCGCAGCTTCGACAAGCGGGAGCTCGTGGGCGCGATGGCCTGGGTCACGGTGCCGGCCCTCATCGGGCCGATCATCGGGCCGCCACTCGGCGGATTCATCACGACCTATGCCTCCTGGCCGTGGATCTTCCTGATCAACCTGCCGATCGGGCTGCTCGGGATTGTGCTCGGGCTCCGCTTCATCGATTCCGTGCGCTCGGAACACCTCGACCGTTTCGACGGCCTCGGCATGGTGCTGTCGGGGCTTGGCGTCGCGGGCCTTGCGTTTGGCTTCTCGGTCTCCGGTCTGGATTTGCTGCCGTGGTGGATCGTTGCCGCGCTGATCGCGGGGGGCGCGGTCTTCATGACGCTCTATGTCGCGCATGCGCGCCGGATCGCTGCGCCGGTGCTCGATTTCTCGCTGCTCGCCCTGCCGACGATGCGCGCAGGAGTCATCGGCGGGTTCATGTTCCGGCTCGGAATCGGATCGCTCGCCTTCCTGCTGCCGCTGATGCTGCAGCTCGGATTCGGCTACAACCCGTTCCATTCCGGTTTGATCACCTTCGCCACCGCGGTCGGCGCGCTTGGGATGAAAACCGTCGCGACGCGGGCAATCGCGCGCTTCGGCTTCCGCACCGTGCTGGTTTCGGATGCCGTCATCAGCGCCGCGTTCCTGGCCGCCTGCGCGACATTCACCGCCGCGACCCCGGTCGTCGTCATGGCCGCGGTGCTGGTGACGGGCGGGTTTTTCCGCTCGCTTCAGTTCACCTGCATCAACACCATCGCCTACGCCGAGGTCGACGCACGGCGCATGAGCCGCGCGACCTCGATGATGAGCGTCGCCCAACAGCTTGCGATCTCGACCGGCGTGGCGGTCGGCGCACTGATCGTGGAGTCGACACTGCGCTGGAAAGGAACGACCGCGATCACGGGAGACGACTTTACGCCCGCCTTCCTGATCGTCGCGGCCATCTCGGCGGCGTCTGCGATAATCTTTGCCCAGCTCCCCGCCGATGCGGGTGCGGAAATGTCAGGCCATCGCCCAGTCCCGGCGCGCAAGGCCGAACCGATCGCGGCAGCCGAAACGACCGACCGCCGCATCGGGTAGAAGGCCCCGCCGGCAGGACCGGCGAGGCCGAACGGTCAGACCGCCATCTTCAGTTCTTTGGCGGCGCGGAAGGCGACCTTCTTGCTCGCCTTGATCTTGATCGCTTCGCCCGTGGCCGGGTTGCGGCCCATGCGCGCGGCGCGCTTTCGCACCTGCAGCATGCCAAGACCGGCGATACGGATCTTCTCGCCCTTCTTCAGATGCTTGGTGATCATGGCCACCAGATCGGTCAGCAACTCGACACCCTGACGCTTGGTCATCTGATGATCCTCGGCCAGTGCCGCCGCCAGATGTTTCAGGGTGATCCTGGGTGCCGGCTTGGCCTTCGCCGCGGCAGGTTTAGAAGCCATGTGTCGTGCCCTCTTGTGTCGCGCGAGATGCGCGGAAGGGCAGCGTTATGAGATTCGGTCGAGGAAGCGAAGCAAATATCAGCGATTCTGCGGGCGAAATCCGCTGGCCAGGACGTAGAGCTCAGCCGAATCAGCCCTGCTGGCGGCCGGCTTGACGTGCTTCACGGAGGTAAAATCGCGTTTCAGCGATGCGAGAAGAGCTCCTTCGGTTCCTCCCTGGATCACCTTGGCGAGGAACGCGCCGCCCGGCCGCAGAACCTCGCGCGCAAAATCAGCCGCCGCCTCGACGAGCGCCACAATCTTGAGATGATCGGTGCGCCGGTGGCCGGTCGCGTTCGCCGCCATGTCCGACATGACGAGATCGGCCGGTCCTTCCAGCATCGCGACGAGACGCGCGGGCGCACGCTCGTCGAGAAAATCGATCTTCTCGAAAGCAACACCGGGAATAGCCGGCATGTCGAGGATATCGATTGCCACGACCTTTCCCTTGTCGCCGGCCCGCTTCGCGGCGACCTGGCTCCAGCCGCCCGGCGCTGCACCGAGATCGACCACGCGCGCGCCCGGCTTCAGCAAATGAAACTTGTCGTCGATCTCGATCAGCTTGAACGCCGCGCGCGAACGGAAACCCTCGCGCTTGGCACGCGCGACATAAGGGTCGTTGAGCTGGCGTTCGAGCCACAGCTTCGAGGAGAGAGAGCGATTCTTGCCGGTCTTCACGCGCACCTTGAGGTCGCGCGTGCCGCGCCCGCCACGCGAACTCGTCACGACGCGCTTCCCTCGCGCCATGCGCCGTCCTTGCGCATCATCTGCACCAGCATGCCTTCGCGTAAGCCCCGGTCAGCGACACGCAGACGCGCACACGGGAAATCGCGGCGGATCGCTTCGAGGATCGCGCAGCCGGCTAGCACGAGATCGGCGCGCTCGGTGCCGATGCAGGCATTGGCGACGCGTTCTTCGTAGCTCATCGCGAGCAGCCGCTCGACCACGGAGGTGACTTCGACCTCTGTCATCCAGCAGCCGTCGACCCTGCGCCGGTCGTAGCGTTTCAGCGCGAGATGCACGCCAGCGATCGTCGTCACCGTGCCGGATGTGCCGAGAAGGTGCACTGTATCGCGGTTGTGCGGGCCGTTCTGTTCCGCAAAAGGCCGGATCAAAGCCGCCACCTCCCCGACCATCGCTTCGAAAATCGCGCGATCGACAAGGATGCCGCCATGCCGCTCGGCGAGCGTGACGACGCCGACAGGCAGGGAAATCCAGTTGCGGATATCCGGCGGCGCAGGTCCGCGCGGGGAATGCGGCGAATGCCCGAGTGTCACGAGTTCCGACGACCCGCCGCCGATGTCGAACAGCACCGCACCGGTCGCGGCCGGGTCGATCAGCGGAGTGCAGCCGGTGGCCGCGAGCAGCGCCTCGGTCTCGCGATCGACGATTTCCAGTTCGATCCCGACCACGTCGCGGACGCGGGCCAGAAAATCGGTTCCGTTCTCGGCGAGGCGGCAGGCTTCGGTCGCGATCAGCCGCGCCCGCGTGACGCCGCGATTGCGCATCTTGTCGCGGCAGATCGCGAGCGCCTCGAGCGCCCGCCCGATCGCTGGCTCGCTCAGGCGGCCCGATGCGGTGATGCCTTCGCCAAGACGAATGATGCGTGAAAAGGCGTCGATGACGCGGAACCCGTCATGCGTCGCGCGTGCCACCAGCAGGCGGCAATTATTGGTGCCAAGATCGAGCGCGGCATAGGTCGGACCGTAGATATCGGTTCCGACCGCCGACTGCTCGCGGCGCGGATAGCTGGGCGATTGCCGACCCCGCTGGTGCCGGACTCCGACCGACTCGCGAACGGGATCGAGGCCGGTCGCCCGTGCCTCGTCATCCATTCAATTTGTCCTGCCGTGCCGGTGCCTTTCGGGCCCGGCCGGCGTTGTTTCACGATCGCGCCGATAGTAGCGAGCCGTTGCACGTGGCGCAAACCTCCAATGTCGCCTCTCGCCTTGCCTTGTGCCGCTGCGATGAGGCCGCTATTTCAGAGGTTCCCGCCCCCGAGCCCCGGCTTTTCATGAACGTACAAATTCCGTCCGACAACGATCTCGCGATGACCCAATACGGGATCGGGCAGTCGGTCCGACGGACCGAGGATCCCGTCCTGGTGCAGGGGCACGGCCGCTATACCGACGACATTAACCTTCCACAGCAGGCCTATTGCGTGATGGTGCGCTCGACCCACGCGCACGGGGTGATCCGCGGCATCGACACGTCCGCCGCCAAGGACATGCCCGGAGTGCTCGCGGTCTATACCGCCGGCGATCTTGGCGCCTACGGCCCGATGAAATGCATCATCAACTTCAAGAGCCGTGACGGCTCGGATATCCGAAAGCCCGGCCGTCCTGCCCTGCCTAACGACAAGGTGCGCTTCGTCGGAGATCCGATCGCCTGCGTGATCGCCGAGACGCTGACGCAGGCCAAGGACGCGGCTGAAGCGGTTGCGGTCGACATCGATCCCCTTCCTGCCGTCACCGATATGACGAGGGCCGATGAGCCCGGCGCCCCGCAGCTCTACGACAGCGTGCCCAACAACGTCGTGCTCGACTATCACTTTGGCGACACCGAAAAGGTAAAAGCCGCCTTCGCCTCGGCCCATCACGTCACCAAGCTGCACATCGTCAATACTCGCGTCGTCGTCAGCGCGATGGAGCCGCGTGCGGCGATCGGGGACTACGACAAGTCTAAAGAGCACTGGACGCTGCATGTCGGATCGCAGGGGGCGTTCGGCATGAAGAACCAGCTCGTCGATATCCTCGCCGCGAAGCCCGACAAGGTGCGTGTGCTGACCGGCAATGTCGGCGGCTCATTCGGGATGAAGGCTGCGGTCTATCCCGAATATGTCTGCGTGCTTCACGCCTCGAAGATGCTCGGCCGCCCGGTCAAATGGACCGACGAGCGTTCAGGTTCCTTCGTCTCCGACCATCACGGCCGCGATCACGAAATGACCGGAGAGCTCGCCCTCGACAAGAACGGCACGTTCCTCGCCGTGCGCCTGACCGGCTACGGCAATATGGGCGCTTACCTCAATCCGGTCTCGCCGATGATGTCGACGCTGAATACGGTGAAGAACACGCCCGGCGTTTACCGCACGCCACTTCTGGAAGTGAGCACGAAGTGCGTCTTCACCAACACCGTGCTCGTCTCCGCCTATCGCGGCGCCGGGCGGCCGGAGGGAAATTACTACATGGAGCGGCTGATCGATGCCGCAGCGGCCGAAATGGGCATCGACAAGATCGAATTGCGCAAGCGCAATCACATCATGCCCGAACAGCTGCCCTATGCGGCGCCATCCGAGCTTAGCTATGACAGCGGCGACTTCACCGCCCTGCTCGATCATGCGGTGAAGGCCGCGGATGTCGCAGGCTTCGCGAAGCGAAGGCAGGAAAGCAAGGCGCGCGGCAAGCTGCGCGGCATCGGGATTGGCTCCTTCCTCGAAGTCACTGCTCCGGCGAACAAGGAAATGGGCGGAATCCGGTTCGACGCCGACGGCGGCGTGACGATCATCACCGGCACGCTCGATTACGGCCAGGGCCATGCGGCAGCCTATGCGCAGGTGCTGACGTCCAAACTCGGCGTGCCGTTCGACCGCATCCGGCTTGTTCAGGGCGATAGCGACGAATTGATTGCGGGTGGCGGCACCGGCGGCTCTCGCTCGATCACCAATAGCGGTCAGGCGATCGTCGAGGCGTCGGACAAGGTCATCGAGAAGGGCAAGGTCGTCGCCTCGCACGTGCTTGAAGCATCTCCCTCCGACATTGAATTCTCCAAAGGCCGTTTCACGATTGCCGGCACGGACCGTTCGATCGGGATCATGGACCTTGCCGCGAAGCTGCGCGGCGGCCTGAAGCTGCCCGCCGACGCGCCGCAATCGCTCGACGTGCGGCATGCGAGCGACGGCGCACCGTCCTCATTCCCCAACGGGTGCCACGTCGCCGAGGTCGAGATCGATCCGGAGACCGGCGTGACCGAGGTGGTCAAGTATTCCTCGGTCAACGACTTCGGCACCATCGTCAATCCGATGCTGGTCGAAGGACAGGTGCATGGCGGCGTGGTGCAGGCAATCGGCCAGGCGCTGCTCGAGCACGTCCGCTACGACGACGAGGGCCAGCTCCTCACCGGCTCCTACATGGATTACGCGATGCCGCGGGCGCATCACTGCCCCGATATCGGCTTCGAGAGCCATCCTGCGCCGGCAAAAACCAATCCTCTCGGCACCAAGGGCTGCGGCGAAGCCGGTTGCGCGGGCGGCCTTGTTTCTGTGATGAACGCGGTCGTCGACGCGCTGTCGGAATACGGCATCCGCCATATCGACATGCCCGTGACACCGCCGCGCGTGTGGGCCGCAATTAACGCCGCGCGCGGCCGGGCCTGACCCGTCCAGTTGCGCGCCCCGCCCCACTTGGGATAGGGAACGGCACCGGGCCGCGACCGCGGCCTCTTCTCCAATCCCCTTTCAAAAATGACCAGTCCTCGTCCCTTCAAGGCTGCCGGTGTCATAGGATGGCCGGTGTCGCAATCGCGTTCGCCGAAGCTGCACGGCTATTGGTTCGAGCGTTATAACGTCAACGGCGCCTATATCCTTTTGCCGGTCAGTCCCGACAAGGTCGGCGACGCGATCAGGGGCCTCGTCGCATTGGGCTTCGCCGGCTGCAACGTCACGATCCCGCACAAGCTCGCGGTGATGCCGCTGCTCGACCATGTCGACCCGCTCGCCAAGCGCATGGGCGCGGTGAACCTCATCGTGGTCGGCGAGGACGGCAAGCTCACCGGCTTCAACAAGGACGGTTACGGCTGGTTCGAAAGCATCAAGGAGAAGAAGCCGGACTTCAACGTGAAAGCCGGCCCCGCAGTCGTCATGGGAGCGGGCGGCGGATCGCGCGCGATCGTGTTCACGCTCGCCGACGAGGGCGCGCCGGAGATCAGACTCATCAATCGCCACAAGGAGCGCGCCGACAAGCTCGCCGCCGATTGCGGCAAGCCGGTGCGCGTGGTGCCGTGGGAGCAGCGCGGCGATGCACTCGAAGGCGCAAACCTTCTGGTCAACTGCACCAATCAGGGCATGATCGGCCAGACGCAGCTCGATCTGCCGCTCGATAAGCTTCCACCGACCACCTACGTCTCCGATATAATCTACAATCCGATGGAAACGCCGCTGATCGTGGCCGCGAAGAAGCGCGGCAACCCGACTGTCGGCGGGCTTGGCATGCTCCTTCACCAGGCGCGCCCGGCCTTCAAGGCGTGGTTCGGCATCGACCCGGAGGTCACTCCGGAATTGCGCAAACTGATCGAAGCGACGCTTTAACGTCGCCATAGTCCAGAACAGGAAACGCTGGGGAGTTCTTCAAAATGTCGAAAATGTTTTCAATGGAAGGGCGCGTCGCGCTCGTGACCGGCGCCTCGCGCGGGCTCGGCTTTGCGATGGCCGAAGGGCTTGCGGAGAACGGCGCGACCGTGGTGCTCAATGGCCGCGACCCGAAGACGCTTGCCGAATGCGTCAAGACGCTCACCGGCAAGGGCTACAAGGCGGACTTCCTCGCGTTTGACGTCACCGATGAAAAAGCCGCCCGCAAGGGCTGCGACGACGTGATGGCCAAGCACGGCCGCTTCGACATCCTTATTGCCAATGCCGGCATGACCTTCCGCCGCCCGCTCGCGGAGTGGACGCTCGCCGAGTGGAACCAGATCATCAGCGCCGACCTGACTTCGTGCTTCGTGATGACCCAGCAGGCGGTGAAGCACATGCGCGTCAATAAGCACGGCCGCGTCATCTTCACGACATCGCTGACCGCGTTGCGCGGACGGCCGGGCATCCACGCCTATGTCGCCTCCAAGACCGGCCTCGTCGGCATGTGCCGGTCGCTCGCGGCCGAACTCGCGCCGGACGGCATCACCGTGAACGGCGTGCTGCCCGGCTATTTCAAGACGGTGCTGAATCAGGCGCTGCTCGACGATCCGGTCTTCGTCGAATTCGTCAACGGCCGCACGCCGATGAAGCGCTGGGGCGAGCCGCGCGAGCTTGCGCCGGCCGCAGTCTTCCTTGCTTCCGACGCATCGAGCTTCGTCACCGGCCAGCAGATCGTGGTCGACGGCGGCATGTCGTCGATGGTGTGAGGCGACGCATCGAATTAAAAAAGGCCGGGCGATGCCCGGCCTTTTTCGTTTCAGGTGCTGTTACAGCGCCGCGACGGCCTGAACTTCGAGGCGGAACACCTCGTGAGAAAAGCGCGCGGCGATGACGAGCGTGTTCGGCGGGAAATTGCCCTGCTTGAACATCGCCGGGAAATTCTTGCGCCGGTAATCGCCGTATTTCGGGATGTCGGCTGCGTCCTTCAGGAAGGACGTGAAATTCACGACATTGTCCCAGTCCGCGCCTGCCGCTTTCAAGGCCTCGCCGATGTTGAAGAAGACCTGACGGCACTGCGCCTCGAAATCGTCGCCACCGACCGGCTTGCCGTCCTTGTCGAACGCCGCCATGCCGGCGACGTAAACGAGGCTCGTCGCGCCATCGACCCGCAGCGAACGCGAATACGGACTCGGCGGCGTGCCGAGCGCCGCCGGATTGAAGGTTGCAACCTTGCGCATCAGGGCAGCGTGTAGGCTGTCTTGACGGTCGTGTAGAACTCGACCGCGTATTTGCCCTGTTCGCGCGGGCCGTAGCTCGAGCCTTTGCGCCCGCCGAACGGCACGTGATAGTCCACACCCGCGGTCGGCAGGTTGACCATCACCATTCCGGCTTCCGAATTGCGCTTGAAGTGGCTCGCGTATTTCAGGCTCGTGGTGCAGATGCCGGACGACAATCCAAACTCGGTGTCGTTGGAGATCGCCAGCGCCTCGTCGTAATCCTTCGCCTTGATGACTGCTGCGACCGGGCCGAAGATTTCCTCCCGCGCAATCCGCATCTTGTTGTCGACGCCGGTGAACAGCGCCGGCTGCATGTAGAAGCCCGGCGTTTCCCGGTTGAGCAGGTCGCCGCCCCAATGGAGCTTGGCGCCCTCATCCTTGCCGATCTTGATGTATTTCAGGTCCTGATCGAGCTGGCTCTGGTCGACGACAGGCCCGATATGGGTGCCCTGTTTCAGTGCGTCGTCGACGACGAGCGCCTTCAGCCGCTCGGTCACCGCGTCGACAAACTTGTCGTGGATACCCTGCGTCACGATCAGCCGCGACGAAGCCGTGCAGCGCTGGCCGGTGGAGAAATACGCACCCTGCACGCAGGCCTCGACGGCGACCTTCAGGTCTGCGTCGTCGAGCACGACCATCGGATTCTTGCCGCCCATTTCGAGCTGGAATTTCTTCATCGGCGTCGCTGCGACCGCAGCCGCCGCGAGCTTGCGGCCGGTTCCGACCGAACCCGTAAACGACACCGCCGACACATCCGGATGCTCGATCAGGGTCGAGCCGATTTCGGAGCCGCGTCCCATCACCAGGTTGAATACGCCCGCGGGCAGGCCCGAGCGAGCGATAATGTCTGAGAGCGCATGTGCGCAGCCCGGCACCAGATCGGCCGGCTTGAACACGACGCAATTGCCGTAAGCGAGCGCCGGGGCGATCTTCCAGGCCGGGATCGCGATCGGAAAATTCCACGGCGTGATCAGCGACACCACGCCAAGCGGCTCGCGCGTCATCTCGACATCGACGCCCGGACGCACGCTGCCGACCTTCTCGCCGGTCACGCGAAGCGCCTCGCCTGCGAAGAACGCGAAAATCTGCCCAGCGCGGATCGTCTCGCCGACGCCTTCCGGCAACGTCTTTCCTTCCTCGCGCGCGAGCAGCTTTCCAAGCTCGTCCTTGCGCGCGAGAATCTCGTCGGAAATCTTCTTCAGCGCATCATAGCGCACCTGCGGCGTGGCCAGCGACCAGGCCGGGAATGCAGCCTTCGCGGCTTTGATCGCTGCTTCGGCCTCGGCCTTGCTCGCGCGCGCGTATTCGCCGACCACGTCCTTGGTGTTGGAGGGGTTCACGTCGGGCGCGCCCGCGCTCGCCTTGGACCAGTTTCCCCCGATGAAATTCTGATGGATCGTCATGACTCGTCGTTCCCGGTTTTATGAAAATGATGCGGGCTGCCGCAGGAATGGGCGCGGACTATAGGCTAGCCGCGAGGCGAAGCCAACGCAGGAGCACGGCACCTGCACGAGGGCCCTATTCGGTGCGCTGGAAGAATGCCTTCGCATCCTGCGTGAACGCGATCCGCGACGGACCGGCCAGATAGAACATGTGGCCGCCCGAATAGACCTTGAGCTGCACCCGATCCGGCCCGCCGATCTGCGGGATATGGTCGAGAATGTAGCGCGACACCATGTGCGGGGTGATCAGGTCTGCATTACCGTGTGCGACCAGCAGGCGAAACGACGGATTGAGCGCGAGCAATTCGCGGATGTCGTCGCTGACCCCCTGCGAGGCGCTGCGGCCGCCGCGCTCCCAACCCCAGCTGCCGCTGACATCGCTCGCAAGCAGCGAATAGGTGATGTCGGTCTTGAACCCCAGTTCGTTGCGCGCGTAATCGGCGAACAATCCCCCGAGCGCACGGACGAAACCGTCGAGCACGGGATCGGGCCCACGGCGACGGTCCGATTCCGGAAACGGATCGTCCACGCCAAAACTCGCATCGTAAGCGCTGAGCGACTGATGCATCCGGTCGCGCCGGTGATTGAGATAAGCGTCGCGGACGCATCCGTGCACTTTCTCGACGGTCTCCGGCGGCAGCCCGGTCATGTCCGCGACGCGCCGGTAGAAGGCGCGTGCGGCCTCGCCCTTGAGCGGAGGGCCCGCAAGCGCCGTCAGATAGTCGGTCATCGCGAAATGCTCGGCGTCCGCCAGCGCCTGTGGCGAGAAGGCATGGCGGAATTCGAGTTCGGCCGCGGCGATCGAGGGCAATTGCAGCGCGCAGCCGAGCGAGAGCCGGTCGCCGCTGAAGGTGTAGCCGGTCTCCAGGAGCGGCGAGAGCATCACGATTCCCGACGCAACGATGCCCTGATCCTGCTGCAGTACGCGCGCGACCTTCGCCGCCCGGTAGCCGCCGTAGCTTTCTCCGACCAGATATTTCGGGGAATTGCTGCGCGCGTTATGCGCAACGTAAAGCGCGATCGTCTTCGCCATGACCTGCGCATCGGCGGAGACGTTCCAATAATCCTTGGCGTCGGGGGATTTGTCGGTGCGGCTCCAGCCAGTGCCGATCGGATCGATGAAGACCAAATCCGTGAAGGCGAGCCACGTGTCCGGGTTGTCGCGCAGCGACGCTGCGGCCCCTTCACGGCCGCTCGAACCGAAATCGGCGATGCGCGGACCGGCCAATCCGAGATGCAGGAATGCCGAGGCAGCGCCGGGACCGCCGTTGAACACGAACGAGACCGGGCGGCGCGCGTGGTCGTCCGAACGCAGCGTATAGGCGGTGTAGAAAACCGACGCCTTTCGCTCGCCGGACGTATCGAAGATCGGCAACGTCCCTGCCGTGGCGCGGTAGGAGAGAGTACGGCCACCGGCCTGCACGCTGTGCTCGCTGACCGCATCCGGCGGCAGGAGCTTCAGCAGGCCCTGCCCTTCCTTGGGCTTTGCCTTGTCTTCTGCCAGCGCCGTCCCGGCAAAACTGCCGGCGAAGACGCAGGCGAGAAAAACCACCGCAGTCAGGCGCGAAAGTTTCGGTGTCATTGTTACTTCCTGCGAACTCGGACCGTGCCAGCAAACGGATCAAACGTGTCGGAAATCCAATGCTGCAGGTGCGTCGAACTGGTCGTACAAAACGCTTTAAACCGATCTAATAACGGACTAGGCTCACCGCCACTCACGGGTGCCGCGCTATTGCAGCCGCTCATCCGGAGACCCACCGCAGGCTGCCGGTCTGCCCAACGACTTCAACAACACGGTTTTAGGGAGGTTGCATTATGGCATTCGAGAAAAGTTGGTGGATGAGCCGCCGCGAGGCGCTCAAGCTGCTCGGCATAACGGGCGCGGCCGCCGCGGGTGCAGGAATTCTGCCAGAGCGCGTATTCGCGCAGGCGCGCAAGAACGTTCTCGTCCTCGGAATCGACATCAGCGACACGATCACGCTCGATCCCGTCCGCCTCGCCCAGTACACGTCCCCGATGTCTGTTGCCGCGGCCTATGACTCGCTCGTCACGCTGCTGCCTGGCCAATATGTCGACGTGAAGCCCTCGCTTGCGACCAAGTGGGCGCGGACGCCCGACGGCAAGGGCTGGCGCTTCACACTGCGTGAAGGCGTCAAGTTCGCTTCCGGCAGCCCGCTGACGGTGGAAGACTTCGTCTGGTCGTTGACGCGTGCGCTGAACGTCAAGGATCAGCCCTCGCAATATATCGGCAACGTCGAGAAGTTCGTCGCGGTCGACAAGAACACGCTGGACGTGATCCTGAAGGATCCGGCACAGCCGATCCTCAACATCCTCGCCGCGCCCGAATTCGTGGCAATGGAACGCAAGGTGGTCGAAGCGCAGGGCGGCAGCGCCGACGCGGATGCCAAGGAGAAGGACAAGGCCACCACTTGGCTGAACGGCAAGTCGGCCGGTACCGGCGCCTACCAGATCGCGGGATGGGAGCGCAACGCGCAGATCCAACTCGTGCGTAACGACCATTACTGGGGCGGCAAGCTGCCCTATGAGCGCATCATTATCCGCCACATCAGCGACGGCGCGGCGCAGCTTCTCGCAGTCCGCCGCGGCGATATCGACGCCGCGTTCAACCTGATCCCCGAGCAGATCAAATCGCTGAAAGGTGACAAGGATGTTCGGCTCGATCCGCTGAATAGCCTCGACTTCGTGTACATGGCGCTGACGCAGGAGCCGGAATTCAACAAGGCGCTTGCGATCAAGGAAAACCGGCAGGCGATCGGTTACGCGATCGACTATGACGGCATCAAGAACCAGATGCTCGGCGGTGCGGCGCTTCGTCCAGCGCACTTCCTGCCGATCGGCGTCGAGGGCTCGACCGAGGAGATCGCCCGCAAGATCGGCTACCGGCACGATCCGGCGAAGGCGAAGGAATTGCTGACCAAGGCTGGCAACCCGGACGGTTTCGAATTCGAGATCGCATACGGCATGGCGGCGGTGCAGGGCCTGACCTATCAGGACCTCGCTCAGAAGATCCAGTCGGATCTCGGCAAGGTCGGCATCAAGGCCAACCTGCGCCCGATGGATCAGGTCAACCTGCGGTCGGAATATCCGGCGGGCAAGTCGCGCGGCGGCGTCCTCACCTTCTGGAATCCGCCGGCGGTCGACAACCTCCTGTGGACCGCGGCCGTCGTCCAGCGCGTCGCCAAGCGCGTGCACTGGGATGTGCCGAAGGACATCTATGACCTCTGCTTCAAGGCCTATGTCGAACAGGACGCCAAGAAGCGTGTCGACATGTGGGTCGAATGGCAGAAGATCATGGTCGATCAGGCCAACCACTTCATCCTGTTCCAGCCAGCTTACCAGATTGCCGTCCGCAACACGGTGGACAAGTTCCCGCTCACCGCGGCGGGCTGGATGCTCGACGTGCACGGCGTGAAGCCGAAGGCCTGACGCCTTCCGCTGCATGAATCGAATGGGCGGCCCTCGGGCCGCCCATTTTTCTTTCCGGGGCAGGTCTCGGCGTCAGGCCTGCGGCACCGGCACCGCCTTGCCCTGTTCGGCCGACTGCAACAGAGCATCGATCAGCAAGTGCACACGCAAGGCCGAGCGGCCGCTGACTTCGGGTTCGCGGTTCGCGTCGATCGCGTCGAGGAAATCGACGATCAGCGCCCGGTGCGCGTCGTTCGGGAACGCCATCGGGTCGGCGCCGCCGCTCTTTGACTCCGCACCCTCGTGCTTCACGTGCCGGCCGTCCTTGTAGAAAATATCGAGCGTTTCGGCGACAAGCGCTGCGCTTCCCTTCTCGAAGGCAAGCTCGATCCGCTCCGGGAAGCCCGGATACGCCACAGTCGTCGCGTCGAGCGCGCCGAGCGCGCCGTTTGCGAACTCGATGCCGGCGCCGACCACGTCCTCGGTGTCGATCTTGCGCAGCGGCGATGTCTTAGCGAACGCCGTCACCTTGCTCACCGGCCCGGTCAGGCTCTGGAACAGGTCGAGCGTATGGATCGCCTGCGTGATCAGCACGCCGCCGCCGTCGCGCGCCTTCATCCCGCGGCCGGGCTGCGCGAAATATTCCGGCGTCCGCCACCAGCGGATCGAGGCCGATCCCGAGAGAAGCGCGCCGAGTTCGCCCGACGTGACAGCATCCTTCAGCTTGCGCGTCGCTGCGCGAAAGCGGTGCTGCAGCATGATCGCAAGCCTGCGGTTTGCTTTCTCCATCGCCTCCACCAGCGCGCGGGCCCGCGCCGTCGTCACATCGATCGGCTTCTCAAGCAGGACATGCTTGCCAGCCTTCGCGCATTGCTCGACGATCTCAAGATGCGTGGTCGGCGGCGTCAGCACGAACACGACGTCGATACTCTTGTCCGACAGGAGCGCGTCGAGCGTGTCGACGGCCTTGTGCCTGCTCGCCGACGTGAACGCCTGTCGGCGCTCGGCGCTCGGCGTGAAGCCGGCGACGATCTCGACCCGCTCGCTCAGCTCTTCCAGGCTTTTCAGGTGCGGCTTCAGCGCCATGCCGAGGCCGACAATTCCGACGCGGTGCTTCTTCATCGCTTGAATTCCCCCGGGCGCCCTTCGTTGAACGCCTTGATCCCTTCCATGTGATCCCCTGCCGAAAAGCAAAGAGTATTCATTTCGTTCTCGTAACGCAGTCCCGCGTCGAGCGACGACGACAACGCCATCCGCACCGAAGCCTTCACCGCCTGAACTGCGACCGGCGAGAAACCGGCAATCTTCTTACACAGCGCGCGCGCCGTCGGCTCGACCTCGGCGTCATCGACCAGGATGTCGGTGAGGCCAAGCCGCTGTGCCTCCTCCGCGGCAATATGCTCCCCGGTCAAGAGAAGCCGCATCGCCTGCCCATAGCCCACGAGCCGCGGCAGCATCTGCGAGGCGCCGCCCCCGCCCACCCAGCCTCGGGTGACTTCCGGAAAGCCCCATTTCGCGCTGCGGCCCGACACACGGATGTCGGCGGCGAGCGCCATTTCCCCGCCACCGCCCAGGACCCAGCCCTTCAGCGCCGCGATGACGGGCTTTTTCAGGTTCCGGATCGCGGCTTCATAGATAACCCGGTTGCGGAATTTCCACGGGCTTGGGTATTCGGCGAGCGAATTCAGGTCGCTGCCCGAGGAGAAAGCACGATCGCCTGCCCCGCGCAGGAGTACGACACGCACTGCATCGTCGCGGTCGGCCGTGGCGCAGACCTCTTGCAATTTGGCCGCCATCTCGGGTGTCATGGCATTGTGTTTCTGGGGCCGATTGAGCACGATCTCGGCGACGAAATCGGTGACGGTGAACGTGATTTCCGTGGTCATGTCTTTTTCTCCTGATCTCGACGGCGGACGATGAACCCCTCGTCACGCAAGTCTTCCTCGCAACGCGGCCGGCTGACCCTGCGGGATCTCGCGCGGCATGCAGACGTCTCTCCGGCGACCGTGTCGCTGGTGCTGCGCAAAAGCCCGCTGGTCGCGGAAAAGACAAGGGCCCGGGTGCTCGAATCCATGCGCACCCTTGGCTACGTCTATAACCGCGGCGCGGCGAGCCTGCGCACGCAACGTACCCATACCGTGGGTGTCGCCACCAACGAACTGGTCAATCCTTATTTTGCCGAACTGACCGCCGCGATCGAAAGCGCGCTGAGCCGCATCGGCTATTCGGTTTTTCTGAGCAACTCGGCGGAGGGCCCGGGGCATCAGGACCAGTTCATCGACACGATGCGCGAATATAACGCCGACGGCCTGATCATCTGTCCCGCCGCCGGAACGACCGCAGCCTCGATGCAGCGGACGATCGACTACCGGATGCCTTGCGTGCAGATATCGCGTCACGTCGACGGTGTCGCTTTGGACTTTTCCGGCAACGATCACAGGCGGGGAACTTACCTCGCCACCGAGCATCTGATTGCGCTCGGTCACACCCGCATCGCCATGGTCGGCTGCCTCGAAGGCGTCTCGACCGGCGAAGAGCGGCGCCAGGGCTTCCTCGACGCCCTCGCCGCGCATGGCTTGCCGGTGGAGCCTGACCTCATGATCGCGTGCAAGGCGACGCGCGAAAACGGCGCGGAGGCCATCCGCGCGCTGCTCGCAAGCGGTACGCCGCCGACGGCCGCGGCCTGCTACAACGACGTCATCGCCTTCGGCGTGATGCTCGGGTTGCGCCAGATCGGGCTTGAGCCCGGCGTGGATTTTGCGGTGACCGGCTGCGACGACATCCCGGAGGCCGCGCTGTGGAGTCCCGCTCTCACGAGCGTCAGCATCGACACCGCGACGATGGGCGAAAACGCGGCTCAACTCCTGCTCCATCGCATCGCCGATTTCGATGCCCCGCCGCGACGTCTGATCCTCGAACCGAAGCTTGTCGTGCGGGCATCGAGCGGCCTGCCGCTGCGTCAGAGCGCGCGGCCGACGGCGCAACCTGCGATATCCGGCTGATCCTCTCACCTGCGGCCTAAAGACGGTGAATACTCAGCCCGCCATCGACGTTGAAGGCGTCGCCGGTACTGAAATGAAAATTGCCCGATGCGAGTGACACCGCGACGCGCGCGATGTCGACCGGCTCGCCCCAGCGGCGCACCGGCGTGATCCCTTCGGCGATCAGCCGATCGTAGCGTTCCTTCACGACGGCGGTCATGTCGGTGCGAATGATGCCGGGCCTGATCTCGAACACGCCGATATCGGCGTCTGCGAGCCGCACCGCGTAGAGTTTCGTCATCATCGAAACGCCGGTCTTGGACAGGCAATACTCGGCGCGGTCCGGCGCGACGAGCGTTGCATTTGCCGACGACAGGCTGATGATCGAACGTGGATGGCCGCCCTTTGGCGCTGCAATCATGCGCCGCGCGATTTCCTGCGTGAGAAAAAACGGACCGCGCAGGTTCACATTCATCACGAGGTCGTAGCTCTCGGCCGTGACCTCCAGAATGTCGCCGCGCTTGCGGACCGAGATGCCTGCATTGTTCACAAGACAATCGAGGCCACCGAATGCCGAGAATGCGCGCTCCGCAATTCCCGGCAGCGCCTGCAGATCGGAAACGTCGCCTTCGACGAAATGCGCCTGTGCGCCGCGCTCGCGCAGTCCCGCAAGGGTCGATTGCGCCGCGTCATCGTCGACGAGATCGTTGATGACCACGTCATACCCTGCCTCGGCGAATCCGAACGCGATGCCGCGGCCGATCCCGCGGCGCGCGCCAGTCACAAAAACGCGCGCCCGCGCACTCATCGGATGCCCTTCCCGGCCGCGCGAGGGCCGCGCGCCAGCATTGATCGGACGGAGACCCGCCCGTTCGGTTCAGAACTGCTCATGATTGATGCGCCGGCAATCCGTCCCGGAGGGTCATTTGCTGTTTTTTGCGCTTGTCGCGTCTCGTTGTTGCAGCCATCGTAGTTAGGATTTGACACCCCGTCATCAGAATTTTAGAACGATCTAAAAGGCGACGAACAAGCCTTACGGGAGGAAGACGTTGAGCCAACCACACTCGGCCGCGCGATCGGCCTTCCACCCGCATTGCGACACCCGAAAAGGCGGCTGACGGATGCCGCGCTACATCGTGTCGCGCCTCGCCGCCGCCGCCATCATGGCGGTCTTCGCGACGCTGATCATCTTTCTCATCGCGAACACCGTGCCGGGCGATCCGGTTCGCGCGCAGCTTGGCGACATGGCCGCGTCCAATCCGGAATTTCTCGCCGCGTGGCGCGCCAAATGGGGCCTCGATCTGCCGCTGTGGGAACGGTATCTGTTGTTCCTGAAAGGTCTCGTGCACGGCGACCTCGGCATCTCGATCTCCTCGCAGCGTCCGGTGCTCGACGACATCGTCAACTACGCACCCGCCACGATCGAGCTCGCCACCGCAGGCTTCCTGCTGTCGATCCTGATCGGCGTTCCGCTCGGAATCATCGCCGCGGTCCGGCGCGACACCTGGATCGATCATGTCGCGCGTCTCGTCTCGCTAATCGGCGTCTCCTCTCCGACCTTCTGGCTCGCCTTCATCGTGCTCGCCGTGTTCTACGGCGAGTTGCAGATCGCACCCGGTCCCGGGCGGCTCGATGCGATCGCCTTTCCGCCGACGCGGGTGACCGGGCTTCTTCTCATCGACAGCATCATGGCCGGGGACTGGGACATCTTCCGTGACGCCGTCGCGCATCTCATCCTGCCCTCGACCGTGCTCGCGGCTTCCACGCTTGGCCTGATCACGCGCACGACGCGCGCATCGATGCTGGAAAGCCTGCAGCAGGATTATGTGCGCGTCGCGCGCGCCAAAGGCCTGAAGGAGCGCCGCATCGTGGTCGGCCACGTCCTGCCGAACGCACTCATCCCCGTGGTCACGCTCGGCGGCCTCGCCTATGCCAATCTCCTCACCGGCGCGGTGATGACCGAGACGATCTTTTCCTGGCCGGGTCTCGGACGCTATACCTTCCGCAGCGCCGCCGCCCTCGACTTCCCCGCAATCATGGGCATCACGCTCGTCGTCGCGATCACCTATCTGATCATCAATCTCCTGATCGACATCAGTTACGCGCTCCTCGACCCGCGGGTGATCCGATGAGCGTTCTGGAGACTGCTGTCCCCGAAGTGCTCGTCGTTCCGCCTGCGTCCAAATCGAGGCGGTGGCTGCGCCGCTACGGCCTTCCCAGTCTCGGCGCCGCGATCATCGTCGCGTGGCTCCTGATCGCGTTTCTCGCGCCAGTCCTGACGACGCACGACCCGAGCATCGTGGACGTCTCCGCTCGCCTGCGCCCGCCGTCTTCGGAAAACATCCTCGGAACCGACGTGCTCGGACGCGACGTGTTTACGCGCCTGCTCTATGGATCGCGCGTGTCGCTCCTGACCGGCTTCGTCGTCGTGATCATTGCCGCCGCGTTCGGAACGCTGGTCGGCGGCATCGCCGCTTATTCGCGCGGAAGGATCGAGGAGGTGATCATGCGCATCACCGACCTCGTGCTCTGCTTTCCGCCGATCATCCTCGCGCTTGCCATCGCGGCCGCGCTCGGGATCGGGGCGACCAACACGATCATCGCGATGCTCGTGGTCTGGTGGCCGAAATTTGCCCGCCTCGCGCGCTCGCTCATCATCGTGCAGCGCTCGCAGGAATATGTCGAAGCGGCCGTGGTCGTGGGACTGAGCCCGGCCCGTATCCTCATTCGCCACATCATCCCGAATTCAGTTGGCCCGCTGGTCGTGCTCGTCACGCTCGATGTCGGCAATGCGATCATCACCTTCGCCGGTCTGTCATTCCTGGGCCTCGGCGTGATCCCGCCGACGCCGGAATGGGGCTCCATGGTGTCGGAAGGACGCGAATTGATCGAACAATGGTGGGTCGCGACCTTTCCGGGTCTCGCCATCCTGAGCGTCGTTGTCGGGTTCAATTTCCTCGGCGACGGCATCCGCGACTGGCTCGACCCCAAATCGCGGCGGCGATGAAAGTGCGACCGTGAACGAAATTACCCGCCCATCGTCGACGCGTGCTGCCGCCCCCGAATTCGAGGGACCCATCCTCGACGTGCGCGACCTGCGCACCCAGTTCCATACCGACGAAGGCATCGTCAAAGCCGTCGACGGCGTCAGCTTCTCGGTCGCCGCAGGCCAGACACTCGGGATCGTCGGTGAGTCCGGCTCGGGCAAGACGGTTGCGGCGCTGTCGCTGATGCGGCTTCTGGAGGAGCCCGCGCGTATCGCGAGCGGACAGATCCTGTTCCAGGGCAAAGACGTCGTGAAGATGTCCGACGAGGAACTGCGCAACATGCGCGGCGACGGCATCGCGATGGTCTTCCAGGATCCGATGACCTCGCTCAATCCCGTGCTCAAGATCGCGCGTCAGCTTGCCGAGACGATGCTGGTCCATGGCCGTCTCACCGAGCAGCAGGCCCTCGACCGCTCGGTATCGCTGCTCGGCCGCATGGGCATCACCGCGCCGGAACGCGCGATCGACAGCTACCCGCACCAGTTTTCCGGCGGAATGCGCCAGCGCGTCATGCTGGCGATGGGTTTTTCCAACGAGCCTTCGCTTCTGATCGCCGACGAGCCGACCACCGCGCTCGATGTCACCATTCAGGCGCAGATCCTCGACCTGCTCGCCGAGCTCAACCGCGACCTGAACACCGCGATCGTCCTGATCAGCCACGATCTCGGCGTGATCGCGAATGTGTGCTCGCGCGTCGTCGTGATGTATGCGGGCGAAGTGGTCGAGGAAGGCCCGACCGAAAAGATCCTCACCGAACCGAAGCATCCCTATACCTGGGCGCTGATCAACGCCGTTCCGCGCATCGACCGCCACGTCCCCGGCCAGCGCCGGCTCGTCACCATCGAAGGCACCCCGCCCGATCCGCTCGCGATGCCCGGCGGCTGCCGCTTCGCGCCGCGCTGCCCGTTCCGTATCGCCAAGTGCGACCAGCACCCCGAATTGCTGGAATTGGCTCCGGGCCGGAAGGCGCGCTGCTGGGTCACCCAATCCGGCGAGGCTCTGCCGCCGCCCAAGACGCAGGCCACCGTTCCGGCGCAGGCGAAAGCCGGCATGGACCACGGCGAGGGAACGAAGCTCAAGCGCGGCGAGCGCATGCTCGAATTGCGCGGCGTCGTGAAGCATTTTCCGCTTCCGAAGGAAGGCTTCTTCACCAAGCAGAAGGTCGTGCACGCGGTCGACGGCGTCGATCTTGATGTCGCGCAGGGCGAGACCGTGGGGCTCGTCGGCGAATCCGGCTGCGGCAAATCCACCCTCGCCCGTGTCGTTGCGCGCATCCATCAGCCGACCGCGGGCGCCGTGATGTTCCACGGCCAGGACATCTCCAATGCGTCGCAGGCCCAGATCCGGCCATTGCGCCGGCGCATGCAGATGGTCTTCCAGGACCCGTACGCCTCGCTCAACCCGCGCATGAAGGTCGCCGAAATCCTCGGCGAGCCGCTACGCTTCCACAACATCACGACGACCAATGCCGAGACGGCCGAGCGGATCGGCGAGCTTCTGAATGTCGTCGGTCTCTCTCCCAAGGCCGCGCAGCGCTACCCGCACGAATTTTCCGGCGGCCAGCGGCAGCGCATTTCGATCGCGCGCGCTCTCTCGGTGCGGCCGGATTTCATCATCGCCGACGAACCGATCTCCGCGCTCGATGTGAACATCCAGGCGCAGATCATCAACCTGATGATCGACCTGCAGGAGCGCTTCGGGCTGACCTATCTGTTCATCGCGCATGACCTTGCCGTGGTCCGGCACATCTCCGACCGCGTCGTCGTGCTCTATCTCGGCAAGGTTGCGGAGATCGCACCGGCCGAAAAGCTGTTCAGCGATCCGCTGCACCCTTACACGCGCTATCTCATTTCCGCGGTGCCTATTCCGGACGCCACGGTCGAGCGCGCGCGCAAGCGCATGCCGCTTCAGGGCGAACCGCCGAGCGCGGTCGAGCCGCCGTCCGGTTGCCGCTTCCGCACGCGCTGCCCGATCGCGCAGAAAATATGCGCTGAAGTCGTTCCGCCCGTGGTCGAGCACAAGCCCGGCCAGTTCGCGGCCTGCCATTTCGCGGGACAGTTCAGATGAGGCGCGTCACCGCGAGCGAAGCCGCGCAGTTCGTTCGCTCCGGCGACACGATCCTGATCGGTGGCTCGGGCGGCGGCCATGCTGTGCCGGAAGCGATCATGGTCGCGATCGAAAAGCGCTTCCTCGCCGAAGGCCAGCCGCGCGACATCACGAGCGTGCATCCGGTCGGCCTCGGCGACGGCAAGACACTGGGCGCGGGACATTTCGCCCATGAGGGCCTGCTCAAGCGCATCGTCTGCGGCACGATCGTGAACTCGCCGGAGATCTCCAACCTCGCCATCGCGGGCAAAGTCGAGGCCTACACGCTGCCGCAAGGCGCGCTGTCGGAGCTGACGCGCGAGATGGCGGCGGGCCGTGCGGGCCTCCTGACGCAGACGGCCCTGCACACCTTCGTCGATCCGAGGCTGCAGGGCGGACGGCAAAGCGAAACGGCCAGGGAAGACCTCGTCGAGCTCGTCCAGTTCCGCGGCAAGGATTATCTCTTTTACAAGCCGTTTAATGTCGATGTCTGCCTGCTGCGCGGCACGACCGCCGACGAGGACGGCAACGTCACGATGGAAGAAGAAGCGATCTACGGCGAGATGCTGTCGATGGCGCAGGCGACCCGGCGCTGCGGCGGTGTCGTGATCGTGCAGGTCAAGCGGATCGCAAAGGCCGGGACGTTGCCGGCCAAGCAGGTGAAAATTCCCGGCATCCTCGTCGACCTCGTCGTCGTCGAGCCGGATCAGCCCCAGACCTACGACGTGCAATACAGCCCGTCCTATGCCGGGGAACTGAAAATTCCGCTATCCGACATTCCGGTGCTGCCGCTCGACGCGCGCAAGATCATCGCACGCCGCGCCGCGATGGAATTGTTTCCGGGCGCGATCTGCAATCTCGGATCGGGTGTCGCAACCGGGATCGCCAATATTGCGTCCGAAGAAGATATTCTCGACGAGATCTGCCTGACCAACGAACAGGGCCTGATCGGCGGCGCGCCCGCTTCCGGCAACGACACGGGCGCTTCGCGTAACTTCGCGGCCATGATCGACCAGCCTTACCAGTTCGACTTCTATGACGGCGGCGGGCTCGATCTTGCCTTCCTCTCGTTCGCGGAGATGGACGAGGACGGCAACACGAATGTCAGCCGCTTCGGCGGGCGCATCGTCGGGCCCGGCGGCTTCATCAATATCAGCCAGAACGCCAAGACCGTGGTCTTCAACGGCACCTTCACCGCCGGAAAGAGCGCGATGTCCTGGGCCGACGGCCAGACGAAAATCGCGCAGGACGGCCCGTCGCAAAAGCTCGTGAAGGCGGTCGAACAGATCACATACAGCGGCAAATTCGGCCGCGAGCGCGGCCAGCGCGCCCTCTATGTGACCGAGCGCGCCGTGTTCCGGCTTGCGCCGAATGGCGTCGAGTTGATCGAGATTGCGCCGGGCGTCGATCTTGAGCGCGACGTGCTCGGGCGGATGGGCTTCAGGCCGCTGATCTCGCCCAATCTCGCAAAGATGGATTCACGCCTGTTCCGTCCCGAGCGGATGCATCTGGCGAGCGACCTCCGCAAGCGCCCGCCGCGTGCCCGCTCTCCCCGCCTCGACCTGCCGGAAGCCGCCCAATGAACGCCAAGCCCGAACTGCCCGCTTTGATCGATGGCCGCACCCGCCTCTACGGCATCATCGGCCATCCGATCGAGCAGGTGAAATCGCCCGAACTCCTCAGCGCGAAATTCCGCGAGCGCGGGCGCAACGCGATCATGCTGCCGATCCACATCCTGCCGGAGAAATTCGACGAGAGCATGCGCGGCCTGATGGCGCTCGGAAATCTCGACGGCATCATCGCGACCGTCCCTTACAAGCTGCGCATCATGAAATATCTTGACCGGCTGCAGCCGAGCGCGAAGCGCATCGGTGCGGTCAATGCAAGCCGCCGCGAGAAGGACGGCACCTGGACGGGCGACATGTTCGACGGCCAGGGCATGGTGCTTGCGTTGCGCGCCAATGGGTTCGACGTCAAGGGCAAGCGCGTGATGATGTCGGGCGCGGGCGGCGTCGGCAGCGCGATCGCAGACGCGCTTGCGGCGGCCGGCGTCAAGACGCTGCTCATCCACGACGTGGACGAGAAGAAAGCGCACGACCTCGCCGCCGGCATCGCGAAGCATCACAATCTCGGCGACGCGCGCTTCAGCGCCCCGACGCTCGAGGGCATCGACCTCTACGTGAATGCCTCCGCGGTCGGCATGGACGGCAAGGGGATGGCTGCGAATTTCGCCAAGATCGATCCGAAAGTGTTCGTCTTCGACGTCATCACCCATGACACCCCGCTTCTCGCGTTTGCGCGCCAATGCGGCTGCAAGTCGCTCGGGGGCTTGCCGATGACGAAAGCGCAGGCCGACCTTCTCGTGAGCTTCATTCTCGGAGAAAGCTAGGATGGCGTTCGAGACCCATCTCAAGGTCGGGGAAAGCGCCGAGTTCTCCAAGACCATCGGCGAAACCGATCTTGCGATGTTTTCCGGCATGACCGGAGATTTCGACCCTATCCACGTCAACGAGCATTACGCGAAGACGACCATGTTCGGCCGGCGCATCGCGCATGGATGCCTGGTGATGGGCCTTCTCTCCACCACCGCCTCGATGATGTCGCGCCGCTCGGTCGAGCGCGGGGCGAAGGGCGTGCCGGTTTCGCTCGGCTACGACAAGATCCGCTTCCTGAAGCCGGTCTTCATCGACGACACCCTCACCGCCCGCTACACGGTCGAAGAGATCGATCCCGCGCAGGCGCGCAGCCGCTCGAAGGTCGAAGTTGTGAAGCAGGACGGCGAGGTCTGTCTCGTCGGCACCCACATCATGAAATGGATCCCGCGCGCCGGCTAGAAACCGCCCGTTCGGCGCCGTACCACATCTGGCCAAACGGCAGAAAATTCACGCCCATTTTTGGGGGTGGACCGTTTGCGGCGAACCGCTTATATCGGCGCGATCCGCTTCGCCCTGCGCGAGTTCGGGTCATGGCCCTGCCCGCATGGCTCGCGGCTCCAGGCTCTTGGGGAATGGTGTAACGGTAGCACAACAGACTCTGACTCTGTTTGTCTTGGTTCGAATCCAGGTTCCCCAGCCACCTCCATAAGCTCGTATGCCCCGACGCTCCCAGTTCGGCAGGAGCAACATAAACTGTGCCAGCGGCACATTCGCCCGCAGCAGCAGAATGACGTCAGCAAGCAGTCCTATAATTTCGCCAATTATCGTCGTCTCACAATAGTTGACATGGAAACTATCATGGCCATATAGTTTCCTAGTCAACTATGGAGACGAAATGACGGCCGCCAAGAAAATATCGCCGTTGACGGAGCATCTCGGCTTCTGGCTGCGGACGGTATCGAACCACGTCTCGCATGCCTTTGCCGGAAAGGTCGCCGCGCGCGGCGTCACGGTGGCGGAGTGGGTCGTGATGCGTTCGCTTCACGGCAAGGACCCGATGCCTCCCAGCCGCCTCGCGGCGGAAATCGGCATGACGCGCGGTGCGATCACCAAGCTCGCCGACCGGCTGATTGCAAAGTCGCTCATTGTCCGGAAGTCGAGCGCGGACGACGGACGATCGCAGACGCTGGCGTTGACAAGGCGGGGAACAGACCTCGTGCCCGAACTGGCAAAGCTTGCGGATCGTAACGACGCGGAATTCTTCGATCACCTGTCCGCCGAAGAGAAACATCGGCTGAAACGTCTGCTGCAGCGTCTGGTGGAGCGCTACCAGATGACCGAAATCCCGGTTGATTGAACAGCCCTGAAGTTTTGGAGAGTAGAATGGATGAACAAATGAAGAGCGTGGCAAAGTCCTGCCTCGAAGCGGCGGAGGGAAACACGATGACCTTTCCGCAAATCGTCGGTGCGCTGATGAAGGCGGGCTTTGAAAGCTATGCCATCGATTTTCGCCGCGCGACGGCGACTTACTATCTGCCGGACGGCGCCAGCGTCGAGCTTGCCATGCACAAGACCGATGCAGCCGTGGCCGCCGGCTTCGATGCTGGAAAGATTGGGGCCGCCATCAAGGAAGCCCAGCAGCTCGTGCCGGGTTACACATACAGGGGATTCTGCGAGAAGGCCGTGGCCGCAGGATGCGCGGGATATGTGGTTTCGTTTTCGGGCCGGCGAGCGCTCTATATCGGCCGCACCGGCGAAACCCACGTGGAGTATTTTCCGAACTGATGGCTTTCCCAAGCCTGCTTGGCGTCCGCTTTCATAGCAAATTATATCCGGTTTCGACCGGGCGGTCGTGGAAGTCGGGACCTGATTTGACGACCAACACTGGCCCTAAGGCCTTCAAAGACCCGCTGAACACAAAAAAATGGCCGGGATTTCTCCCGGCCATTCTTTCCGCAACCGTAGAAGATCGCGTCAGAACTTGTAGTTGATCGCCCCGCGCACGATGCTTTCGGTGATCGCGGTCGAGGTCGAGATGCGCGGCCAGAAGCCGGCGGGCTCATAGAAATTGTATTCCTTCGAGCCAAGATCGACGTAGAGATACTCGGCACGCACGGTCCAGTTCGGCGAGAGCGCCGCTTCGATGCCCGCACCCGCGGTCCAGCCGACATGGGTCTTGGCGTCTTCCGTGGTGATGGTCACCCCGTAATAGTCGTCGATCGTCGTCTTGGCGCGTCCGGCCGCGATGCCGCCCGTTCCGTAGAACAGCACGCGATCGAAGGCAACGCCCGCGCGGGCGCGTCCGGTCGCGAGCCAGTCGAGGCGGCTCGTCGCGCTATAGCCGTTGACCGTGTCCGTCACGCTGCCCTTGATGCCGCTCCATGAGAAGTCGGCTTCAAGACCGAACACGAAGTTGCCGGACTGGAAGTTGTAACCGGCCTGTCCGCCACCGATGAAGCCGCTGGTGTCGGAATTAAGCCCGGCCAGCGTACCCGCGAGGGTGTCGATCGGATCGTAGAAGCTGACCGTGCCGGGCTTGACCCTGCCCCAGCCGTAGCCGGCGTTGCCGCCGATATAGAAGCCCGTCCAGTTATAGACCGAGGCCGCAACCGGCGCCTTGTAGACAGGCGCCTTCGCCGGCAGATCCGCGGCCATCGCGCCGCCGGACAGAAGCGCAAGCGCTGCGCCCAATACCAATGACTTTTTCATTACACGCACCCCTGAGAGGATTGAAATCTACCGAACCTGACGAGGAGCGCTCTCAGTAAGTGCGCCAACCGTCTTGTCCCTGCCACCAATTTAGGCCTTCGGCCGCCCAATGGCTGTCGCTTGGGAGCAACACCGCTCGTAGATCGGGTCTCCCCAGAGCCGGTAGATATGGAAGCGATTGAGTACGGCTGCAGTCATCCGGCCGGGAACCTCACCCCGCGACCGTCAGCCCATTTCCCGAACATCGGTCCGCGCGCCGCTCGGAGGCTGCAGCGAATTCCGTTCGGTTGACAGAATGTCGCAGCAATTAGTATGACTTAATCTGGTCCTACAATAATACAAGCTCACAATCGGGGAGGAATTCCATGAAGACCAGACACGTCACCCTTGCGCTCGCATTCGCGGCCGCCGCGACCATCGCTGCCGCCCTGCCCGCGTCGGCACAGCAATTCACGCTGCGCGCGGCGCATTACTTCAAGGAAGATCATCCCTGGAATAAGGGGCTCGTCTATTTCGCCAAGCGCGTGGACGAGGAAAGCAAAGGCCGGGTGAAGATCGACATCTTCAACGGCGGCATCCTCGGCAGCGAGGCGCAGACGATGCAGTTCGTGAAGGACGGATCGCTCGATCTCGTCATTTCCGATCCTTCGGCCGGTGCGCCTTTTGCGAAAGAGCTGGACTTCTTCGCCCTGCCTTTCCTGTTCCGCTCTTACGAGCATTGGCAGGCCGCTCTCGACGGCGAGCCGGGCAAGAAATTCGCCGCGCTTGTCGAAGACAAGACCGGCATCAAGATCCTCGCCTATTGGGGCGGGTCGAGCCGCAACGTGCTCTCGACCAAGAAGCCGATCAATGCGATGAGCGACCTGCAGGGCTTCCGCCTGCGCCTGATCACGAGCCCGCTCAAGGTGAACGTGTGGAAGGCCGTGGGCACCGTGCCGACCCCGATCGCGTTCATGGAAACCTATCTCGCGATGAAGTCGGGCGTCGTCGACGGCATGGAGAATGAATCCGTCGCGGTGCGCGAAATGAAATTCTATGAGCCCGCGCCCTACATCGCGCGCACGGAGCATGAATTCACCGTGCGTCCGCTCTTCATGTCGAAGAAGACCTACGACAAGCTTCCGCCCGACCTGCAGCAGGTCATCGTGAAGGCTGCACAGGAAGCAACCCCGGTCGAGCGCAAGGCCGAAGTCGAAGCCAACGTCTCGGCCGACACCGAGATGAAGGACAAGCTCGGCGTGAAGTTCAACACCATCGACAAGGAGCCGTTCAAGGCGGCAACCAAGCCGGTGATCCTTGAATTCGCGAACAGCATGGGACTGTCCGACCTTTACGCAAGCATCGACGCGGTCAAGTAGGAGGCCAGCTTCACCGCGCATCACGGTCCGTCCCAGCGTTCGGGACGGACCGTGACGTTATTTGACGCCGGCCGCTTTAAAGGACCGGCTCTTGCATCGAGGTTTCGCAATGACGGCGAAAGCCGAAACGGGACTGGTCGACAGCGCATCGGCGGAAGCCGACGATCTTGCGGGCAAGCCCGCGCACCGCGCCGGCGCAATCGAATTCGCCGCCGAAATCGTCGTCGTCCTCGCCCTTGCCGGCGAGATCGTAGCGATGTTCGCGAATGTGATTTCGCGCTCGCTGTTCCACTCCTCGCTCCTCTGGAGCCTCGAGGTCGCCGAGCTTGCGCTCGTCGTGATGACGTTCATCGGCGGAGCGATTGCCTATCCGCGCAACGAGCATATGGCGCTGCACGCCGTGGTGCATCGCCTGCCCGCGCGCTGGCACTCAACCGTCGATGCGCTCGCGTGCTGGCAGGTCTTCGTAATGGCCGTTTTCGGCTGCTGGCTCGCCTACGAGATGATGCTGTCGCGCTGGACAGAGCAGACCGTCTATCTGGGCCTGAGCGCCATCTGGTTCGCAATTCCGATGATCGCAGGGATGGCGCTGCTGGCCTATTTTTCGACCCTGCGCGCCGTCAGGCATCCGATCCGGACCGCCGCCGTCACGGCGCTGGTCACGCTCGTCGCCGTCGCGGCTCTGCTCTTAGCTTCCTACGCCCTCGGATCGCAGGCGCGCGAATACGCGCTGCCCGCCGCCTTCGTCATCTTCGCGCTGCAGCTGCTGTTTGCCGTGCCCATCGGCTTTGTCCTGCTGATGACGACGCTGATCTATCTCGGCACGTCGCACACGGTTCCCCTGTCGGTCGTCCCGATCAACATGCAGAGCGGCGTGTCGAGCTTCGTGATGCTGTCGATCCCGTTCTTCGTGCTCGCCGGCTATGTGATGACCGAAGGCGGCCTGAGCCGGCGCCTCACCGACTTTGTCATCTCGATGGTCGGGCGTTTCCGCGGCGGGATGCTGCAGGTCATCGTCGTGTCGATGTACATCATGTCGGGCATTTCCGGCTCCAAGGTCGCCGACGTCGCCGCGGTCGGGACGACGATGAAGAACGTCATGCGGCGGGAAAAGTACGATCCCGGCGAGACCGCCGCGGTGCTTGCGGCCTGCGCGATCATGGGCGAAACCGTGCCGCCGAGCATCGCGATGCTCGTGCTCGCATCGGTCACCTCGCTCTCCATCGGAGCGATGTTCGTCGGCGGCCTTCTTCCGGCCGCGGTCATCGCGCTCTGCCTGATGATCCTGATCTATATCCGCTCGCGCGGCCGGCCGGTGCAGACACAAAGCTATTCGCCCCGCGAAGTCCTGCGTTCCGGGATCGACGCGATCCCGGCCCTCATAGCCCCGCTCATTCTGGTCGGAGGCATCGTCAGCGGTGTCGCCACTCCGACCGAGGTCTCGTCCACTGCCGTCGTTTACGCCCTCATTCTCTCCATCGTGGTCTACCGCTCGCTGAGCGGACAGCAGATCTGGCGCGTGATGGCGAGCACGGCGGCACAGGCCGGAATGGTGCTGTTCATCACATCCACCGCCAGCACATTCTCGTGGTCGCTGACGATCGCCAAGATGCCGCAGAAAATCGCAGGCCTGTTCAATTCGCTCGGAGGCTCGGCCACGCTGTTCATGCTCGCGACCATCATCACACTCACGGTGATGGGCGCACTGCTCGAAGGATTGCCCGCGCTTCTGATCTTCGGCCCGCTGCTTTTGCCGATGGTCGCCCAGTTCGGCATCGATCCGCTGCAATATGGCCTCGTCATGGTGATCGCGATGGGCCTTGGCGCCTTCTCGCCACCGATCGGCGTCGGCATGTTCGTCACCTGCTCGATCTGCGACACCACGATGGAGAACGCGACCCGGCACATGCTGCCGTATCTGGTGGTGCTGGTGATCGGCCTGCTGCTGGTCGCATTCGTGCCGTGGTTCACGCTGGTGATCCCGAAGGCATTCAACATGATCTGATCGCGACGTGCGGCCGGGCATGCCGAAACTCGGTTACGCTCGCACCGCCTACGTGCCCACCGCGCGTGCCACCCATGTCGTGCTGACAAAGGCCTGGGCGGGCCTTTTGCGATCCACGCTCAGGCCAAAACACAACGCCCTGCCGTTCATTATAAAGCCGTCGAGGGGTGGGATTCCGCCAGATCGCGATGGACGGAATGCCCGAAATTCGACACCATGCGGCGCGCATTTTGCAGCGCAACATCCTGTAGGTTCGCGCTCCCGTGCCGGGAAGCGCAGTCGTTCCGGAGCGCTAGCCGGTCGTCATGATCGCACTCGTTCGCATCGCGCTGAAGCGGCCCTATACGTTCGTCGTGATGGCGCTCGCCATCATGATCATCGGGCCGCTCGCGGCCTTGCGCACCCCGGTCGACATCTTCCCTGATATCCGCATCCCGGTCATCGCGGTGATCTGGAGCTATACAGGGCTGCCACCCGATCAGATGGTCGGGCGCATCGTCACTCAGTCGCAGCGCGGCCTGACGACCACCGTCAACGACATCGAGCATCTCGAAGCCACCTCGTATAACGGGCTTGGCATCATCAAGGTGTTCTTCCAGCCGAACGTCGATATCCGCATCGCGAACGCGCAGGTGACCGCGGTGATGCAGACGACGATCAAGCAGATGCCGCCCGGCGCCACACCGCCGCTGATCCTGAACTACAACGCATCAACGGTCCCGATCATCCAAATCGCGCTGTCCGGGTCCGGCATGTCGGAGCAGCAGCTCGCCGATATCGGGCTTAACGTCGTGCGCACGCCGCTGGTCACAGTCGCGGGCGCGGCGATCCCGTTCCCCTATGGCGGAAAGACCCGGCAGGTTCAGATCGACCTCGACCTGAACGCGATGCAGTCGCGCGGGCTGTCGGGTCAGGACGTCGCGAACGCGCTTGCGGCGCAGAACCTGCTGACCCCGGTCGGCTCCCAGAAGATCGGCCTGTTCGAATACGCCGTTCAGCTCAACAACGCGCCTTCGGTCATTTCCGATCTCGCCGACCTGCCGATCAAGACGGTCAACGGCGCGATGGTCTACGTTCGCGACGTTGCGACCGTGCGCGACGGCAATCCGCCCCAGACCAACATCGTGCATGTCGAGGGCAGCCGCTCGGTGCTGATGCAGGTCCTGAAAAACGGATCGGTTTCAACCCTCGCCATCATCCAGGGCATCAAGGACAAGGTCGAGCAGCTGCGCGCCACGCTGCCGAGCAACCTGAACGTCGCGCTGATCGGCGACCAGTCGCTGTTCATCACGGCGGCGGTCAGCGGGGTCATCCACGAGGGCGTCATCGCGGCTGCGCTGACTAGCCTGATGATCCTGATCTTCCTCGGAAGCTGGCGCTCGACCGTCATCATCGCGACGTCGATCCCGCTGTCGATCCTCGGCGCGCTCGCCGCGCTCTGGGCGCTCGGCGAGACGCTCAACATCATGACGCTCGGCGGACTTGCGCTCGCCGTCGGCATTCTGGTCGACGACGCGACCGTGACCATCGAGAACATCAACTGGCATCTCGAACAAGGCAAGAATGTCGAGACCTCGATCCTGGACGGCGCCGCCCAGATCGTGACGCCCGCCTTCGTGTCGCTTCTGTGCATCTGTATCGTGTTCGTGCCGATGTTCTTCCTGCAGGGCGTGCCGCGCTTCCTATTCGTGCCGATGGCGGAAGCGGTGATGGCGGCGATGGCCTGCTCGTTCATCCTGTCGCGCACGCTCGTTCCGACGCTTGCGAATTATCTCCTGCGCACGCATGCGCCGCATACCGACATGCACGGGCTCGACGGCCCGCTGCCGCCGTCACGCAACCCGCTCGTGCGTATCCAGCGCGGTTTCGAGACCCGCTTTGAGCGCTTCCGCGACGGCTATCGGGAATTGCTCATGATGGCGATGGCCCATCGCGCGGTCTTTATCGGCGGCTTCCTTCTGTTCGTCGCGGGCTCCTTCGCGCTCGTGCCGTTTCTCGGCCGCGACTTCTTCCCGACGGTTGATGCCGGACAGATCCTGATGCATGCGCGCTCCAAGGTCGGAACGCGCGTCGAGGAAAACGCCAACAGGTTTGCCGAAATCCAGAAGGCCATCCGCCAGATCATCCCGCCGCACGATCTCGGCACCGTGGTCGACAATATCGGCTTCCCGGTCAGCGGTATCAACATGACCTATAACGCGACCGGCACGATCGGCTCGCAGGACGGCGATATCCAGATCAAACTCAAGCCCGGCCATCGCCCGACCGCCGACTATATCCGCGCGATGCGCGAAGAGTTGCCCGCGCGTTTCCCCGGCGTGACCTTCTCGTTCCTGCCGTCCGACATCATCAGCCAGATTCTGAATTTCGGGACGCCTGCGCCGATCGATCTTCAGGTGCGCGGCCCCAATCTCGCGGGCAATTACGCCTACGCGCAGGAGCTGGCGCGCAAGCTGCGGCACGTCCCGGGTCTCGCCGACGTGCGCATCCAGCAATCGCGCGACGCGCCGGGCTTCAACGTCGATGTCGACCGCACCCGCGCGCAATATGTCGGACTGACCGAGCGCGACGTGACCAACAGCATGGTGGTCAATCTCGCGGGCTCCAGCCAGGTCTCGCCGACCTACTGGCTCAACCCGGATTCCGGCGTGCAATACCCGATCGTGATGCAGACGCCGCAATACCAGATCGATTCACTGACCGCGCTGCGCAGCCTGCCGATCACCGCGGGCGGTCTCGCAGCCCCGCAGACCCTCGGCGGCATCGCCGACATCAACCGCACGTCACGTAGCGCCGTCGTATCTCAATACAACATCCAGGCGATCGTGCAGATTTTCGCAACGCCGCAGGGCCGCGACCTCGGCGCGGTCGCCGATGACGTGCAGAAAATCATGGACGAATCGGCGGGCAACGCGCCGCGCGGAACGCAGGTTTTCCTGCTCGGACAAGTCCGCACGATGAACATTGCGTTCAGCGGGTTGTTGTTCGGCCTGCTTGGCGCGATCGTGCTGATCTATCTGCTGATCGTCGTCAACTTCCAGTCCTGGGGCGATCCGTTCGTGATCGTGTCCGCGCTGCCGGCCGCGCTGGCGGGGATCGTGTGGATGCTGTTTGCGACCGGCACGACCATGTCGGTGCCCGCGCTCACCGGCGCAATCATGTGCATGGGCGTCGCGACCGCCAACAGCGTTCTTGTCATCAGCTTTGCGCGCGAGCAGCTCGAACAGGGGCGCGATGCGGTCGCCGCCGCCATCGAAGCAGGCTTCGTCCGCTTCCGTCCGGTGCTGATGACCGCGCTCGCGATGATGATCGGCATGGCCCCGATGGCGCTCGGGCTCGGCGAAGGCGGCGAGCAGAACGCCCCGCTCGGCCGCGCCGTGGTCGGAGGCCTGATCTTCGCGACCATTGCGACCCTGATGTTCGTCCCGGTCCTTTTCAGTATTATCCACGGCCAGCAGCCGAAACGATCGGCCGCTCTCGGAGAGCCCCATGCCGTCTAAAGCCCGCAAGACCGTGCTCACCCGGCGCGGCCTGCGCATGACCGGTGCGGTCGGCGCGCTCCTTGCCATCGCGGTCGTCGTTTTCGGCGTCACCACCCGCAGGATGGCCGATGCGCGTCTGAGCGAATGGACCGAAAGCCAGGCGATCCCCTACGTCGCGATCGCCAAGCCCGATACCCGCAGCCGCAAGGCCTCGATCGAGCTGCCGGGCCGGCTCGAAGCCTATTCGCAGGCGCAAATCTACGCGCGCGTCTCCGGCTATATCAAGGAATGGAAGGCCGACATCGGAATGCCGGTGAAAGCCGGGCAATTGCTCGCCGAAATCGACGCGCCGGATCTCGACCAGCAGATCATGCAGGCGCAGGCGGATGTCGGGAACGCGGACGCCAATTACATCCTTGCCAAGGCCAATCTCGACCGCGGCCAGTCACTCATCACGACCGGCGCGGTCTCCAGACGCGATCTGGAGCAGCGCGAGGCGGATTCGGCGAGCCGGCTTGCCCTCGTGAAATCGGCGCAGGCAAACCTCGACCGACTGAAGGTCCTCGACAAATACAAGCGCATCACCGCGCCGTTCGACGGCCTCGTGACCTCGCGCGCAACCGATGTCGGCTCGCTCATCAATGCCGGTGCAGGCGGCGGGCCTGCTTTGTTCGTGGTGTCGGACATCAAGCGCCTGCGCGCCTACGTCAACGTCCCGCAAAGCTACGTGCCGATGATCAAGATCGGCACCAAGGCGCAACTCACCGTGCCCGAATATCCGGGCCGCACATTCGTCGCCACGATCGAGGCCTCCGCGCAGTCGGTCGACAGCGCCTCCGGCACGACGCGCATGCAACTCGGCATCGACAATTCCGGCGGCGAGCTGATGACCGGAGCCTTCGCCAATGTCCGGCTGGAACTCGCCTCGCCTGAGGTCGCGATCCACGTCCCGGCGAGCGCGCTCATTTTCGACCAGAGCGGCCTGCGCGTCGCGACGGTCGATGCGGACAATCGAGTCGTGCTGAAGAACGTAACCATCGCCCGCGATCTGGGCCGCGAGGTCGAGATCGGGACCGGCCTCGCCCCGGACGACCGCGTGATCGAAAGCCCACCCGACGGCATCGCATCCGGCGACAGCGTGCGCCTCGCGCAGCCTGCGGGGACGGCAAGCGAAGGGGACTCCGCCACCCGCCGCGGCGATCGCAAGCCCGCCGGATAGGTTCGCACCCCCGAGTCCATCGCCGCGAACGCCCGGGCGTGCCGAGTCGGGCACGGAGTCAAGAAGCGCCCTGTGCAAAAAATGACTCGCCTCGACTCGCGAGTCTCGGATTCATCGGATCCAGTTCCTGACGGGGGATCGGCCTATGACCGAACTGGCGAGTGTGCTGCATCCGGCTGAATTGGCCCGGCTTCGCTCGGCCCGCCATGTGGCGCAGCGTGCAACCAAGATCCTGACGTTCGCAGTGGTATGCAGCCTGACGACCGCTACCGTCATCGTGATGGCCGCGCTGGCGGGAAATCTCTGAAACTTCCGGCTCAGGCCTTCAGGCCAAGCTCACCGAGCGCCTTACGCAGACGATCGGCGTCATAAGGCTTGTCGAGAAATGCAATCGGCGCGAACGAACCCAGGCGCGCTTTGAGCTCCATGCGATCTTCGCCACTCGCGACCAAGAGCGGCCTGTCGGCGTCGATTGCGCGGATGTCCTTGATCAGGTCGTCGCCGCGCTTGTCCGGCAGGCCGATATCCATGAAAACGAGCGCGCATCCCGAGGCGGCGCCGCGCAGCAGCGTCATCGCCTCGGCCGCCGTACCCGCCTCGTCGGCCTCGTAACCCAGTTCCAGCAACATATCGACGGCCAGCATCCGGATGAGGACTTCGTCCTCAACCACCAGCACGCGACTCGCCTTCGCCATCCCGACAGCCTTTTTTTGGGATTGTCTCCCGCAATATATTTCCTTCACCTTTTACGCCCAATCAAGCGCGAAAGATGGTGCTCCCACGGCCGTTTTTTGATCGGATTTCGCAAGCAATTCGATAACCAAACCAGTCCCTGAAGAGGGGACGCCTTGAATTTGGTGTGGCTTCGCGAACGGCAAGGCCAGGGATGGGGTCTTAGCCAGACAGGGATTGATCGGGTTCCGCCAATCAGGGCGCCTAATGAACGTTCATGTACTTTTCCCGTAAAGTCCCAGTACCGACTCTGCCCCCTGCCCGGATGTCCAGCCATGACGGCTTCACCAGCAATTCTCGTCTTCGACTCCGGATTGGGCGGCCTCACCGTCCTTCGCGAGATCGCGGGCGTGCGGCCGGACGCGCGGACGATCTATGCGGCGGACGACGAGGGATTTCCCTACGGCGAATGGCCGCCGGAGGATCTCTCCCGCCGCGTGGTCGATATCCTGGGCTCGCTGATTGCGAGGTTTCAGCCGGACCTTGCCGTGATCGCCTGCAACACCGCCTCGACGCTCGCGCTTGCCGACCTGCGGCAGCATTTCGCACTGCCCTTCGTCGGGACGGTGCCCGCGATCAAGCCCGCCTGCGCCCTTTCGCGCTCGAAGCTCGTCTCCGTGCTCGGAACGGAGGTTACGGTCGCGCGCGAATACACCAAAGCGCTGATCCGCGACTTCGCGAAGGGCTGCGACGTCTCGCTGATCGGCTCCAAACGGCTCGC
This sequence comes from uncultured Hyphomicrobiales bacterium, assembly GCA_964584855.1. Lineage (GTDB taxonomy): Bacteria > Pseudomonadota > Alphaproteobacteria > Rhizobiales > Xanthobacteraceae > Pseudorhodoplanes. The sequence continues at coordinate 14,146 of CAZPBF010000035.1, read as the reverse complement.
GCCCCTGGCGGAAGCGCAGCTTCGGGCAGAGCCTCCAGCCGACGCAGCCATCCGGGCGGAGATCGAGCCGTGCTTTCTCGAGAGGGACGGCCGCCGCACCGATACGGTCGTGCTGGCCTGCACGCATTATCCGCTGCTTCTTGGGCGCCTGAAGGAACTCGCGCCCTGGCCGGTCGCGTTCATCGATCCGGCCCCCGCGATCGCGCGGCGCGTGCTGGATCTGATCGGACCGGCGGTAGGCCCGACTGCGCCGGAACCGACCGGATTTCACTTCACCTCGGGCAAAGCCATGCCGGGGCGGCTCGCCGCACATATCAAGGCGTTTCTGGACGCTCCTTCGGCGGCTGGGCCGGGCACGGCAGGCCATCACCCGGAAGGCGCCCGGGCCATTTGACACCCTGTCCGTTAGCCCCTAAAACCCGCGCGCCTTGAGGGTTTTAGGCCCAAAGGCGTTTCGCACCCGTGGTCTCGGCCGACGCTTCAGGCCATGACCTGTCGGTTCCGGACCGGAAGTCCGGGATGCCAGGAGGGCGCGGTTCCTCAGCCAAACAATCGAATCCGAGGACGCGATGACAAAGCGCACGACTTCAAAATACAAGCTCGACCGCCGCATGGGCCAGAATATCTGGGGGCGGCCGAAAAGCCCGGTCAACCGCCGCGAATACGGTCCCGGCCAGCACGGCCAGCGCCGCAAGAGCAAGCTCTCCGATTACGGTGTGCAGCTGAAGGCCAAGCAGAAGCTTAAGGGCTATTACGGCGACATTTCCGAGAAGCAATTCCAGGGCGTGTACGAGGAAGCCATCCGCATGAAGGGGGATTCCGGCGCGAACCTGATCGGCCTGCTCGAGCGGCGCCTCGACGCCGTGATCTATCGCGCGAAATTCGTCCCGACGGTCTTTGCCGCGCGCCAGTTCGTCAATCACGGCCACATCAAGGTCAACGGCAAGCGCGTGAACATCCCGAGCTACAAGGTCAAGGTCGGCGACGTGATCGAGGTGAAGGAAGCGTCGAAGCAGCTTCCCCTCGTTCTGGAAGCCGCAGCGCTCTCCGAGCGCGACGTGCCGGAATATATTGAGGCCGATCACTCCAAGATGAGCGCCAAATACGTGCGCGTTCCGAGCCCGACCGAGGTGCCCTATCCGGTCATGATGGAGCCGCACCTCGTCGTCGAATTTTATTCGCGCTGACCGACGGCGCAGCGCAACATTCAAGGCCGCCGGCGACGGCGGCCTTTTTGCTGGCCGAATCACTTGGAGCGATTCTCGACATTTCGCGCGATCGGAGGAAAACCCGAATTGTCTGTCGCGCTGCGGGATGCCGTTGGTCTTCCTCGTCTATTAGAAGATATCCCACGTAATTTTGTGACTTTAGTCTAGTTCGACTAGCTTCCCGCGCGTACGGGTGCACCTTCCTTCCGTATCCAACGCGTTGATCATGAGAAGGGGAGAAATTGCTCATGAACGGTTTGAAAGCTCTGAAAATGTGGATCGGTGCGTTAACCGAAGTCGGACTGATGCTGCTGGCGCTCGCCATCGTGGCCGCGCTGCTGGTCGGGGGCAACGTGCCGTTCTTCGGCTCGGTCGGCGCCAACATCGTCGCCTTCGTCAAGGATCTCGGCTCGAACGGCCTCGTCGGCCTGATCGCGCTGGGCATCATTCTCTGGCTGTTCTCCAATCGCACCCTCGCCTGATCGGCGGGAGCGTCATCCACGGGTGGGGAGCGACGCTCCCCACTCTCTCTGTCCGGGGTCATGGCCATGATGAATTTCATCGATACCGCCAAACGCGTCCTGCGGGAATTTATCGAGATCGGATTTCTTGTCTTGCTCGCGCTGATCCTGATCCACCTGCTGCTCGGGCCGCTGTCGGGCAGCTATGTCGAGCAGGTTGCTGACAATGTCGGGAAGTTCGCAACGGCGATCACGCCGGCCGGCCTGATCGGCATCGCCATCATCATCACGATTGTTTATCTGATCGCACCCCGCTGGCGCGAACGGCAGACCGGGCGATCGCGCGCACGCTAGCGCTTCGCCGTTCCGCTTCGGAACGTCACTTCATGAAGCGGAATTCGCATGCGGTGCGGACGAAATCGAGCCGTCCGATGACCTGCGTGCGGTGAAGCGTGAACTGATCGAAGACAAGCGCGTCTCCCGGATTCAGAATCGGGGCGACCGGCGCGCCGACCGAGGCCACGAATTCCTCGTCGCGCCAGGGCGATGACGCCGGTAATTGCGGGACGTTGCGCATCGTCAGATGCGACTTCGGCACAATTTCAAGCGTCGGCAATTCGCGCCCGACGACATCGAGCGGCATCCACACGTTGATGCAATCCCTCTGGTTCAGGGCGGCAGCGTCGGCGTCGATGTGCCAGCGCGTCTTCCCGGATTTCGTCTGCGGCTGCTGCCGGCGGAAATACGAGCGGTCCGGGTACATTGTCCATTTCGAGCCGAACAGCTCACGCGCGCGCGCCTCGATCAGGGCGCGGATCGCCTCATAACGCGCAGCGAGATCGGGTTCGGACTTGGCGAGGTAGAGCGGGAGCTTCTTCAGCCAGACCCCGCCCCAGGCCTGAAAATTCTTGTCGAAGTCGGGATCGGTCGCGGCAAGCTCCGACGAGCCGCCCATCGAGGCGTAAACCGCGTTCGTGACCAGCTTCAGCTCGGCGGATTCGTCGAACTTGAGCAGCTTCGGAATGATGACGAGGCCCTCTTCGGCGAGTTGCCGGGCCGGCCCTCGATCCCCGTTCGGCGCCAGAACGCTGTCGCCCGGACCGGAAACCAATTCACGCAATCGACGCCACGCAGCCATATCAAAAGGCTGATGTCTCGTCGTCCCGGTGTCAAGGACGGCCGGAGCCTATCGCGAACCCCACCATGAACTCAGTAAACGATGTGGGGGACGTCCGCGCGGTCAGGCGCTCGCCTTGTCCTTGACCGGCAAGCCTTTTTCCTTGAACAGGCCCTGCAATTCGCCGGCCTGGAACATCTCGCGCACAATGTCGCAGCCCCCGACAAACTCGCCCTTCACATAGAGCTGCGGGATGGTCGGCCATTGCGCATAGGCCTTGATGCCCTGACGCAGGTCATCGGATTCCAGGACGTTGATCCCCTTATAGGGCACGCCGAGATAATCGAGGATCTGCACGAGCTGGCCGGAAAAGCCGCATTGGGGGAATTGCGGCGTGCCTTTCATGAACAGGACGACGTCGTTGCCCTTCACTTCATTGTCGATGAACTGATTGATGCCGCTCATGTGTGTGTCCTTGTTGAGCCGTTAGACCGCGCGCCAAGTGCGCACCAGCCGGAATATCGCGCGCCACATCCGCACTTCGAAAATCAGCGCGACAATAGCGCTCGCGCTCGCGACGATCCAGACCATAGCTATGCTTCCGGTGCCCCGGTCTGCAAGGCCAGCGCATGGAGCTTGCCGCCCATTTCGCCCTTCAGCGCCTGATAGACGAGTTGATGTTGCTGCACCCGCGACTTGCCGCGGAAGCTCTCGGCGATGACCGTGGCCGCATAATGGTCGCCGTCCCCGGCGAGGTCCCGGATGGTCACCCGGGCATCGGGGATGGCGGCGGTGATCAGACGCTCGATCTCGCTCGCGTCCATTGGCATTGCAGGTCTCCACGGCACGATCGCGACGCGCCTTCCGGTCCGGCCCGCTTTATCTATGCGCGTTCCGGCGGGATGACAAATCGTCGCGATTTCCGGCGGATTTTTGGAGATTGAAACCTGGCGCCGTCGGGCTAGCCTGACCGGTACCAGGTTTGGAGGGCTGCCATGCAATCGAAACGCGCACTGAAACGCATCATCCTCACAGCGGCGAGTCTCGTGCTCGCAGGCATGGGCTGCGCTTTCGCGCAGATTTCAGCCGAGCAGCAGAGCGCGATGAAGGCCAATTGCCGCTCCGACTTCATATCGAAATGCATGGGCAAGGCGTCGCCGGGGACGAAGGAGGCGCTCGTCTGCCTGCAGCAGAATGTGGCCTCGCTGTCGCCCGCCTGTCAGACGGCGGTCCGCTCGACGATGGCAGCGCCGGCGGCCGCCGCCCCGGCAGCCGCTCCACCGCCTGCCGCGGCGGCAAGGCCCGTAGCCCCTGCCGCGCAGCCGGCGTCCGTGGAAACGCCGAAACCCGCGGCGGCAACACCTCCTCCACCCGCCGCAAAGTCTGCGCCCGCGGCCGCGGCGGTCGCACCGTCAGCTCCTGCAAAGCCTGCAAAGTCCACCGCCAGGAAACCGGCGCCCGCCGCGACTCCGGCCGTCGCCTCAACGCCGCCGGCAGCTCCTCCGCCTTCACCGCCCGCAGCCATCACGCTGCGAAAGCCAACCCCCGCAGAAGCGATAGCGGTGCGAAACCGCTGCTGGACCGACATGGAGATCCATTGCCGCGGCGTGCCGCCGGGCGATGGGCGCATCACCGATTGCCTCGGCGCGCATCACCCCGCGCTGTCGCCGGGATGCAAGACCGCACTCGCTCCGCTGCAGAATTAGGCGGCGCTCGCGCTCATGTAGCCGGGCAGCCAGCCTTCGAAGCGATCGTTCAGGCGCGCAACCGGGATGGCGCGTTCACCCGAGATCTGCAGCGCGCTCCCGCCCGTCGTGCCCATACGCTGGACGGCAATTCCGGCTTTCTTCGCGCGCGCCTCGATATCGGCTGCGTTCTTGGCGGTGACGACGTAGCGCGCCTGATCCTCGCCGAACCAGAAGGCGTGCGGGGCGATGCCCGTCGGCTCGTCGAGGCTCGCCCCGATGTCGGACGCCATCGCCATCTCTGTGATCGCGACAAGGAGCCCGCCGTCGGAAAGGTCGTGAACTGCACTCACGAGCCCTTCGGCGATCAGCGCGCGCACGAATTCGCCGTGACGCTTCTCCGCTGCAAGGTCGACCGGAGGCGGCGCGCCCTCTTCCCGTCCGCAAATCTCGCGCAGATACATTGACTGGCCGAGCCAGCCACGCGTGTCGCCGAGCAGCAGGATCGCTTCGCCCTGCGCCTTGAAGGCGAGGCTCGCCGACTTCGTGAAATCATCGAGCAGCCCGACACCCCCGATGGTCGGCGTCGGCAGGATCGCGCGGCCGTTGGTCTCGTTGTAGAGCGACACGTTCCCGGACACGACCGGGAAGTCGAGCGCCTTGCAGGCTTCCGCGATGCCGCGCACGCAGCCGACGAACTGCCCCATGATCTCGGGCCGCTCCGGATTGCCGAAATTCAGGTTGTCGGTGAGCGCGAGCGGCTTTCCCCCGACCGCACAGATGTTGCGGAACGCCTCCGCGACCGCCTGCTTGCCGCCTTCGAACGGATCGGCCTCGCAATAGCGCGGAGTTACATCAGTGGTCAGCGCGAGCCCCTTCGGGCCGTCCTCCACCCGGATCACCGCGCTGTCTCCACCCGGCCGCTGCACAGTGTTGCCGAGGATGATGTGGTCGTATTGCTCCCAAACCCAGCGCTTCGAGCACAGGTCCGGCGCGCCGATCAGCTTTTCCAGTGCGTCCGCGACGCTCATCGGAGCCTTGACGCTCCCGGCACCGATCACCGGCTTCTTCGGAGTTTCGGTGAAAGGACGGTTATAGACCGGCGCCTCATCGCCCAATTCCTTGATCGGCAGGTCGGCCATCACATCGCCGCCATGCTTGATGATGAAACGCTTGCTCGGCGTCGTTTCGCCGACGATCGCGAAATCGAGCCCCCATTTGCGGAAGATAGCCTCGGCTTCCTGCTCCCGCTCCGGCTTGAGCACCATGAGCATGCGCTCCTGGCTTTCCGAGAGCATCATTTCGTAGGCGCTCATCCCGGTTTCGCGCGTCGGCACCTTGTCGAGATGCAGCGTGACGCCGAGGTCGCCCTTCGCGCCCATCTCGACGGCCGAACAGGTGAGCCCGGCCGCGCCCATGTCCTGGATCGCGATCACGCAATCCTTCTGCATGATTTCGAGACAGGCTTCGAGCAACAGCTTCTCGGAGAACGGATCGCCGACCTGCACCGTCGGGCGCTTCTCCTCGCTATCGTCGTCGAATTCGGCGGACGCCATCGACGCGCCGTGGATGCCGTCGCGCCCCGTCTTCGATCCGAGATAGACGATCGGCATGCCGACGCCGGACGCTGCCGCATAGAAGATGCCGTCGGTGCGGGCCAAGCCCACCGCCATCGCGTTGACGAGGTTGTTGCCGTCATAGCGCGAGTGAAACCGCACCGAGCCGCCGACCGTCGGCACGCCGAACGAATTGCCGTAGCCGCCGATCCCCGCGACCACGCCCGACACGAGATGCCGCGTCTTCGGATGCGAGGGATCCCCGAATGATAGCGAGTTGAGCGCCGCGATCGGCCGCGCGCCCATGGTGAACACATCGCGCAGGATACCGCCGACGCCGGTCGCGGCTCCCTGATACGGCTCGATGTAGCTCGGATGGTTGTGGCTCTCCATCTTGAAGACCACCGCGAGCCCGTCGCCGATATCGATCACGCCGGCATTCTCGCCCGGCCCCTGGATCACGCGTTTCGGGTCGGTGTCGGATTTGACCGGCAGTCCGCGCAGATGGACCTTCGAGGACTTGTAGGAGCAATGCTCGTTCCACATCGCCGAGAAGATGCCGAGCTCGGTGAAAGACGGCTCACGCCCGATCAGGTCGAGGATGCGCTGGTACTCGTCGGGCTTGAGCCCGTGTTCGGCGACCAGCTCTGGCGTGATTTTCGGTTCGTTGCGCATTGTTGCTCCTCATGGTGAGGAGCACGAAGTGCGTCTCGAACCATGAGGCCCGTCTTCTGGTGTTGGCCTCATCCTTCGAGACGGCGCTGCCGCGCCTCCTCAGGATGAGGAAAGAATCTACGCCGCCTTGCCGAACTGGGCCGTCAGCCCCGCGAACAAACCGCGCCCGTCGGTCACGCCCATCACCTCTTCGACGTGGTTCTCCGGATGCGGCATCATGCCCGCGACATTGCCGCGCTCGCTGACGATGCCAGCGATCGCGTTGATCGCCCCGTTATGGTTCCAGTCCGGATCGATCTTTCCGTCTGGCGAGGCATAACGGAACAGGACGCGCCCCTCGCCTTCCAGCTTTTTGATCGTCTGTTCGTCGGCGATGTAATTTCCCTCGCCATGTGCGACCGGCACGCGGATAACCTGCCCGGCATTGTAGCCGCGCGTGAACGGCGTGCCGGAATTCTCGACGCGCAGATAAACGTCGTGGCAGATGAATTTCAGGTTCTGGTTGCGCACCAGCACGCCCGGCAGAAGCCCGGACTCGCAAAGGATCTGGAAGCCGTTGCACACGCCGAGCACGAGGCCGCCCCTGGTCGCGAATGCGCGCACCGCGTCCATAACCGGCGAACGCGCCGCGATCGCCCCGCAGCGCAGATAATCGCCATAGGAAAATCCGCCCGGCACGACGACGAGATCGGTCCCCGCCGGCAGCGAGGTTTCGGTGTGCCACACCATCGCGGGCTCTTTGCCGGACACGAGCTTGAGCGTGCGCGCCATGTCGCGCTCGCGATTGATGCCGGGGAAAACGAGGACGGCGGATTTCATCGCGCCTCAGATAAGCTCGATGCGGTAATTCTCAATCACGGTATTGGCGAGGAGCTTGTCGGCGGCAGCCTTCAGCGCGGCCTCGGCCTTCGCCTTGTCCTCCCCCTCTAGCTCGATGTCGAAGACCTTGCCCTGACGCACGCTCGCGACGCCCGACACGCCGAGTGACTTCAGCGCGCCCTCGATCGCCTTGCCCTGCGGGTCGAGCACGCCGGATTTCAGGGTGACGGTGACGCGGGCTTTCATCTCGGCGATTCGCATGAAAACGGGGGCGATTTCGCCCCCGCGTAGCATCGTTTGGCAGCCGCCTCAATGCGCGGCGATGCCGAAAAATCAGCCCTTCACAAGAACCGGGCCGGTGCCCTGCGGGCGCTCGTTTTCCGTGACGATTCCGAGCCGCTTGGCGACTTCGGTATAGGCCTCGAGCAAGCCCCCGAGATCGCGGCGGAAGCGATCCTTGTCGAGCTTCTCGTTCGACTTGATGTCCCACAGCCGGCAGGAATCCGGAGAAATCTCGTCGGCGACCACGATCCGCATCAGATCGTTTTCCCACAGCCGTCCGCATTCCATCTTGAAATCGACCAGACGGATGCCAACGCCGAGGAACAGGCCGGACAGGAAATCGTTCACGCGGATGGCGAGCGCCATCACGTCGTCGATCTCCTGCGGCGTCGCCCAGCCGAACGCAGTGATGTGCTCTTCCGAGACCATCGGATCGTTCAGCGCGTCATTCTTGTAATAGAACTCGATGATCGAGCGCGGCAGCTGCGTACCTTCCTCGATCCCGAGCCGGGTCGAGAGCGAGCCCGCCGCAACGTTGCGGACGACCACTTCGAGCGGAATGATCTCCACCTCGCGAATCAGCTGCTCGCGCATGTTCAGCCGGCGCATGAAATGCGTCGGCACGCCGATGTCGTTCAGGTGCTGGAAGATGTATTCCGAAATGCGGTTGTTGAGCACGCCCTTGCCTTCGATGACGTCGTGCTTCTTGGCGTTGAAGGCGGTCGCATCGTCCTTGAAATGCTGAATCAGCGTTCCAGGCTCTGGACCCTCATAGAGGACCTTCGCCTTACCTTCGTAAATTCGGCGGCGGCGGCTCATCGGAGTGTACCGTGGTTGGTGGATGTCCATAGCGGCCGGGCTCCTGTTTTAAGTTTTCGATGTCCGCGGCTTTGAGCGGAGGCGCGACTCACAAGGGAACAGCGAGCGATCCGCTTGAAGCCAACCTAGCCGATCGGTCCGGGCAGCACAATCGTCCCAAGCCGTCGGCATCCACTGGAAGTTTTCGGTCCGTGCGACGCCCCGCCGGTTGCCTTGACGCCCCCCGCTCGGATATGCAAAGCGCACGACATAACTTAAATTGTGATGAAATTGAGAACGCCCGGGGCAGCCATGAGCTCGTTCGATAAACGTGAAGAGGGTTTTGAGAAAAAATTCGCGCACGACGAGGAATTGCGCTTCAAGGCGATGGCCCGGCGCAACAAGCTGCTCGGGCTGTGGGCTGCGGGCCTGCTCGGCAAGGCCGGCCCGGACGCCGAGGCTTACGCCAAGGAAGTTGTGCTCGCCGATTTCGAGGAAGCCGGCGACGACGATGTCTTCCGCAAGGTCCGCCGCGACTTTGACGCCAACAAGATCGCGCAGAGCGATCAGGACGTTCGCAAAAAGATGAACGAACTACTCGGCGAAGCCATCAAACAGATCCAGTCGCAGTAATCCATCATGACAGCATCCGGGTTTTCGCTCGCGCGACGCCTGCGGGCCGGCGAGACGGTCTATACGGGCTGGTGCGGGCTTGGCGTTCCGCTCATCGCCGAAGTGGTCGCACGGGACGGATTCAATACGGTCACGCTCGACATGCAGCACGGCATGTTCGATCTCGCAGGCGCGGCGCAGGGCATCCTGTCGGTCCGCGCGGCGGGCTCGGCCCCGGTCGTGCGTATCCCGCTTGCCGATTTTGCCACCTGCAGCCGCATGCTCGATTTCGGCGCCGAAGGCATCATCGCGCCGATGATCAACACCCCGCAGGATGCGAGCGCGTTCGTCGCGGCCGCGAAGTTTCCTCCGGTCGGCGACCGCTCCTGGGGGCCGAACCGTGCGATGATGGTGTCGGGGATTTCCGACCCGAAGGTCTACCTGAAGGATGCCAACGACCTTACCGTCACCTTTGCGATGATCGAGACGCGCACCGCGCTCGACAATCTCGATGCGATAGCGGCGACGCCGGGGATCGACGCCCTGTTCGTCGGGCCTTCCGACCTCTCGATCACGCTATCCAAGGGATCGACGCTCGATCCGCATTCCAAAGAGGTCGATGATGGCAATGACCGCATCGTCGCGGCCGCCCGCAAGCACAAGAAGATTGCCGGCATCTATTGCGCCAGCGCAGAGCGCGCCGTCGCCTGCGCCAGGAAGGGATTCCAGTTCCTTGCGGTGAGCGGCGACCTGCCGATGCTGCGGGCGGGTATCGCTGCGCAAGCTAATGGGCTGAAGGGCTAACTGCCCTTGATCGCGGCGGCGATCGCGGCGACCGCTTCCGAGACGTCGCGCTCCGCGTCTTCGGCCTTCACTTCGACCACGCGATAGTCGCGCGCCCGCAGCCAGCCCAGCTTTTCGGCGCGCGCCTGCGCAGCCGCTTCGTTCTCCCCGCCCGGCTGAAGATCGACCGCGACACGCTGGTCGAACGACACGAAATCCGCCACGTGCGGTCCGACCGGAATCTGCCGCTTGAACCCAAGACCGGACAGCACGCGATCCCCGGTGATCGCCTTCCACAGGATGCGCTCCGCATCGGTGGGATTGCGGCGCAGGAGCCGCGCAAGCCCGCGCGCCGGACCCTGATTGGCGGGCATCGCGCCCTGCCCCTGCTCGGCGAGCAGCGCGCGCAGCATCTGCGCCTCCTTGCCGTCGAGCACGCCGCCGATCGCGGGCCCCTTGCGCCCCTCAGCCAACGCCATGACGATCCCGTGCAGCGTCTTGATGTCCTGCGTGGTCGGCTGCGTGCGATTGAAGATGTTGCGCATGTTGACGATCATCGTCTCGCGCTTCTCGGCGGGCCGAAAGTATTCGATCTTTTCAAGCTCGCGCTCGAGGTCGCGGAAGAAGGCTACGATCTGCGCTTTCGATGCCGGCTGCGACTTGTCGGTCGCCGCAAACGGAAGCGCACCCGAGGTCGCGGCCTTGAACCATTCGTAGGACAGGATCGCGACGGCCTGGGCGAGATTGAGCGACGCAAAGGCCGGGTTGACCGGCAGCGTCACGATCGCGTCGGCAAGCCCGATCTCGGCCATTTCCAGGCCGTTGCGTTCGCGCCCGAAGACGTAAGCGACGGTCTCGCCGTGCGCGACCTTGGGCGCGGCCTGCCGGGCCGCTTCATCCGCGCCGATCACGGGCTTCGCCTGATCGTGCATGCGCGCGGTCGCGGCCAGCACGAACGTGCAGTCGCCGATCGCCTGTTCGAGCGTGTCGAAAAGAACCGCGCCATCGAGAATGCGGTCCGCGCCCGAGGCCATGATCGCCGCCTCCCGGCTCGGCCAGCCGCAGCGTGGATTGACGAGCCGCAGCCGCCCGAGGCCGAAATTCGCCATCGCGCGCGCAGCCGCCCCGATATTCTCGCCAAGCTGAGGCTCGACGAGGATCACCACCGGCCCCGGCGTCTCGACCCATTTCCGCGTCTTGTCGGTCCCGGCACCGGGCATCGTCCTCTCCTGACGCTGCTATAGCGGGCTCAATGCAGGCGCGAAAGCGACAGCATCCATGCGCAAAAGCTTGGGATTGGCGGCTTCCCTTGGCTCACGCGCGGATGGTATAGGGCGCGCGCGCCGAAACCGGCGGCCAGGGGTGCAAGCATGCCAAATTCCGAAATCATGTGGACTAAAGTCGATGAAGCACCGGCGCTCGCGACCTATTCCCTGTTGCCGATCGTCGAAGCTTTCGTGGGCGCGGCCGGATTGTCGGTGAAGCTGAAGGACATCTCGCTGGCGGGCCGTATCATCGCGACTTTTCCCGAAAAGCTCACCCCGGCGCAGCGGATCAACGATGAGCTCACCGAACTGGGCGAACTCGCGACCCGGCCGGAAGCCAATATCATGAAGCTGCCGAACATCTCGGCCTCGATCCCGCAGCTCAAGGCCGCGATCAAGGAGTTGCAGGGCAAGGGCTACGCTGTTCCGGACTATCCGGATAATCCGACGACCGATGCCGAGAAGGAGATCAAGGCGCGCTACGCCAAGGTGTTCGGCAGCGTCGTGAACCCGGTGCTGCGCGAAGGCAATTCCGACCGCCGCGCGGCCGGCGCCGTCAAACAATATGCACGCAACAATCCGCACAAGATGGGCGCATGGAGCAAGGATTCCAAGTCGCACGTCGTCTATATGCCGGATGGCGATTATTACGGCTCCGAAATCGCGACCACGGTCCCGGCGGCGACCAATGTCCGCATTGAACTTGTCGGCAAAGATGGCGCCGTCACCGTGCTCAAGCCCAAGACCTCGATCCAGGCGGGCGAGATCATCGACGCCGCGGTGATGAGCGCCAAGGCGCTGCGCTCCTTCTTCGAGAAGCAAATCGACGCCGCCAAGAAGGAAGGCGTCCTGTTTTCGCTGCACGTCAAGGCGACGATGATGAAGATCGCCGATCCGATCATCTTCGGGCATGCGGTGTCCGTTTTCTTTTCGGACGTGATCGCAAAGCATGCTGCGACGCTGAAGAAGCTCGGCGTCAATCTCAACAACGGCTTCGGCGATCTCCTGAGCAAGATCGAGACGCTTCCCGAGGCCGAGAAGAAGGCGATGAAGGACGACATTGCTGCCGAATACGCAAAGCGTCCCGGCCTCGCGATGGTGAATTCCGACAAGGGCATCACCAACCTGCACGTGCCGAGCGACGTGATCGTCGACGCCTCGATGCCGGCGATGATACGCGATTCCGGCCGCATGTGGGGCGCCGACGGCAAGCTGCACGACGTGATGGCGACGATCCCGGACCGCGCCTATGCGCGGCTCTATCAGGCGGTGATCGACGACTGCAAGGCACATGGAGCATTCGACCCGAAGACCATGGGCTCGGTGCCGAATGTCGGCCTGATGGCGCAGAAGGCCGAAGAATACGGTTCGCACGACAAGACCTTCGAGATAGCCGCAAGCGGTACGGTTCGTGTCGTCGCCGACGACGGCAACGTGCTGCTGGAGCGCCCGGTCGAGGCCGGCGACATCTTCCGCATGTGCGAGCTGCGCGACGCGCCGGTGCAGGACTGGGTCAAGCTTGCGGTCCGCCGCGCGCGCCTGACCAATACGCCCGCCGTCTTCTGGCTCGACAAGAACCGCGCGCACGATGCGCAGGTCATCGCCAAAGTGGAGAAGTATCTCAAGGACCAGGATACGTCCGGTCTCGATATCCGCATCCTCGCGCCGGTCGAAGCGATGAAATTCTCGCTCGAGCGTATCCGCAAGGGACAGGACACGATCTCCGTCACCGGCAACGTGCTGCGCGACTATCTGACCGACCTGTTCCCGATCATGGAGCTCGGCACGTCGGCAAAGATGCTGTCGATCGTCCCGCTGATGAATGGCGGCGGGCTGTTCGAAACCGGCGCCGGCGGTTCGGCACCGAAGCATGTCGAGCAATTTCAGCAGGAAGGCTATCTGCGCTGGGATTCGCTCGGAGAATTTCTCGCGCTCGGCGCGTCGCTCGAACATCTCGCGCAGACTTACAAGAACGCCAAAGCGCAGGTTCTCGCCGACGCGCTCGACGTCGCGATCGGAAAAATCCTCGACAACAACCGCTCGCCTGCGCGCAAGGTGGGGGAACTCGACAATCGCGGCAGCCATTTTTACCTCGCCCTTTATTGGGCGCAGGCGCTCGCCGCGCAGGCCAAGGACAAGGACCTTGCGGCGCGCTTCAGGCCGCTCGCCGAAACGCTCGCGAAGAACGAGGCCAAGATCAACGCCGAGTTGGTCGCAGCGCAAGGCAAGCCCGTCGACACCGGCGGCTATTACCTGCCCGATTTTGCCAAGACATCGGCCGCGATGCGTCCGAGCCCCACGCTGAACGCCGCTCTCGCGGCGCTCTGACCGCCTCCGGCACGAGGCTTTAGTCGACATGGCCAAGATCAAGGTGAAGAACCCCGTCGTCGAGATGGACGGCGACGAGATGACGCGCATCATCTGGAAGTTCATCAAGGACAAGCTGATCCTCCCGTACCTCGAGATCGACCTGAAGTACTTCGATCTCGGGATCGAGCACCGCGACGCGACGCGCGACCAGGTGACCGTCGACTCCGCGAACGCCACGAAGCAGTACGGCGTCGCGGTCAAGTGCGCCACGATCACGCCGGACGAGGCGCGCGTGAAGGAGTTCAACCTCCACGACATGTGGAAGTCGCCGAACGGCACGATCCGCAACATCATCGGCGGCACGATCTTCCGCGAGCCGATCATCTGCTCGAACGTCCCGCGCCTCGTCCCGGGCTGGACCAAGCCGATCGTCGTCGGCCGCCACGCGTTCGGCGATCAGTACCGCGCGACGGACTTCGTCGTTCCGGGACCGGGCACGCTGACGATGACCTTCACGCCGAAAGACGGCGGCAAGGCGATCGAGCACAAGATCTTCGACTTCCCCGCCGGCGGCG
>CAZPBF010000034.1:0-16746 GCA_964584855.1 uncultured Hyphomicrobiales bacterium | reverse complement strand
GGTGACGATCGGCGCCTGCCAGCCGAGCCAGGAGCGCGCGGGAAGGCCCAGATTGCGCAGGGTCATGGCCAGGAGGCCGGCGGTGACCTGCTCGCCGGAGGCCACCACCACGTCGTATTCGTCGTCGCTGGCGGGCAGGCCCGGCGCGGCCACCCGCCCGAAACACCAGTCGCGGCGATGACGGAGGGCGAGCCGTTGGCCGGCGATGCATCGTCGCGCCGGCTGCCGGCCCCGAAAAAGGCGCGTATATCTAGCGACGGCTCCGGCCAGGGGCAAGCGTTCCTCCCCGGTCCCCGTGGAGCGGGCGCCGGGCAAAATGTCAGCCCCGGCACACCAAGGGACGGGCGGATATGGCGGAGAGCAACCGTGAACACCACCACCGTTGATCCGGACGAGGTCGAGAGCTTCGCGCGCATCGCCGACGAATGGTGGGACGCCGACGGCAAGTTCGCGCCGCTGCACCGCTTCAACCCCGCCCGCATCGGCTTCATCCGCGACCGTGCGGCGGCGCATTTCGCTCGCGACCCGCTCCGATCCGAGCCGCTGGCTGGACTGCGCCTGCTCGACATCGGCTGCGGCGGCGGCCTGGTCTGCGAGCCGATGCGCCGCCTGGGCGCCGCGGTGACCGGTATCGACGCCTCGGCCAGGAACGTGGCGGTGGCCGGCCTGCATGCCGAGCGCATGGGGCTTGCCATCGACTACCGTGCCGATACGGCCGAGTCGCTGCGCGCCGCCGGCGAGGCGTTCGACATCGTGCTGGCGCTGGAGGTGGTCGAGCATGTCGCCGATCCCGACCTGTTCCTGCGCTGCTGCGCCGACCTCGTGAAACCGGGCGGCGTGCTGATCCTGGCGACGCTGAACCGCACGGCAAAGGCCTTCGCGCTGGGCATCGTCGGCGCCGAATACGTGCTGGGCTGGCTGCCGCGCGGCACGCACGACTGGCGCAAGTTCCTCAAGCCATCGGAGGCCGCCCGCCCGCTGCGCGAGTCGGGCCTGTCGATCGAGGAACTGGCAGGCGTGGTCTACAGCCCGATCACGGGCCGCTGGCGCATCCATCCGCGCGATCTGGACGTGAACTACATGATGGTGGCGGCGCGGGTGGGCTGATCCGATCAACCCGTCCGGCCCCGATCACCGGAAACGTGACGGGATTGTCCGGCGCGACATCCCGGCGCCGGTCTCGATCAATTGCCTTTCGGCACCCACGGCAGCTTGCCGAACTCGATGCCCTCGTCGGACAGGGCGGCGGCCTCCTCGTCGGTCGTCTCGCCGTAGATGCCGCGCTTGTCGGTCTCGCCGTAGTGGATTTTACGCGCCTCCTCGGCGAACTTGTCGCCGACATAGTCGCAGTTCTTCTCCACCTGCCGACGCAGCTCCAGGAACATCTTGCGCATTTCCGGCGGCATGGCCGGGGCAGGCGCCGCGACCGGCACGGCAGGTGCCGGCGCCGTTTCGGCAGGAGCCTCTACTACTTGCGGCGCCGGTTGGACACGGGCGTTGCCCTTGCGCGTCAGGTTGGGCGCCATGATGGCACGTTCGACTTTAGGATTGCCGCAGACCGGGCATTCCAGAAGCTTGCGCTTCTCCTGACGCTCGTAAGTGGCACTGTCCTTGAACCAGCCTTCGAAAGCATGGTCATTGGCGCAGCGCAGGCGGTACTTGATCATTGTCTGACAGGATACACTATCTAGCGGTGGATTGGCACTCGCGATGCCGGAGTGCCAGTAGACATGGGGCAAACCGGAGGTTTTGACAAGGTGCTGCAAGCAGCCTGCCCGGCCGTCCCGATGTCCCCGCGGCATCCGTGACAACCAGCCTGCCATCGCCTTGGATCGTGCGCTGGGCGAAACTCGTGACGCCCGGGCGGCCGGTGCTGGACGTGGCCGCCGGCGCCGGCCGGCATAGCACCTTTTTCGCGGCGCGCGGGCATCCCGTCACGGCTGTGGAGCGCCACGTCGCTGCGCTGGCCGCAGCCATGGACAATGCGGCGGGCAGCAAGGTTCGGGTGATCGCGGCCGACCTTGAGGACGGCACGCCCTGGCCGCTGCCCGGCGAGACGTTCGGCGGCGTGGTCGTCACCTCATATCTCCACCGCCCGCTGTTCCCCGTCCTGGTCGCGGCGCTCGAGCCGGGCGGGGTGCTGCTGTACGAGACCTTCATGACCGGACAGGAGCGCTATGGCCGGCCGACGAACCCGGCCTTCCTGTTGCGCGATGGAGAACTGCTCGACGTTGCGCGCGCCGGCGGCCTGTCGGTAGTCGCCTACGAGGCCGGACCGGTGGATGAATCGAGGCCGGCCATGGTCCAGCGGATCGCGGCGCGGCGCGAGCAGATGCCGTAGACGCCAACGGCCGGCGGGCGGATCTCGGCCGCCCGACCCGCATCCTGTGGAATGGACCTAAGCCCTGCGCTTTCTTTCGGCACCGAGCATCGCTGCGCTGATCTTGCGGCCGGCCCGGCGCAACTCGCCGGCGACGCGTTCGTTCTCGTCTTCATCGAACAGCGAGGCAAGCTGCTCCATCATGGTGCCGCCGAGCTGGTCGGCGTCGACGATGGTGACAGCACGGCGGTAGTAGCGCGTCACGTCGTGGCCGATGCCGATGGCCACCAGCTCGACCGGCGAACGCGATTCGATCCAGTCGATGACATCGCGCAGGTGGCGTTCCAGGTAGTTGCCGGGATTGACCGACAGGGTCGAGTCGTCGACCGGCGCACCGTCGGAGATCACCATCAGGATGCGGCGATCCTCGTTGCGCGGCAGCAGCCGGTTGTGCGCCCACAACAGCGCCTCGCCGTCGATGTTCTCCTTGAGGATGCCCTCGCGCAGCATCAGGCCGAGGTTCTTGCGCGCCCGCCGCCACGGCGCATCCGCCGATTTGTAGATGATGTGGCGCAGATCGTTCAGCCGGCCGGGATTGGCGGGCTTGCCCGCCGCGAGCCACGTCTCGCGCGATTGCCCGCCCTTCCAGGCGCGCGTCGTGAAGCCGAGTATCTCCACCTTCACGCCGCAGCGCTCCAGCGTGCGCGCGAGGATGTCGGCGCAGGTCGCCGCGACCGTGATCGGGCGGCCGCGCATCGAGCCCGAATTGTCGAGCAGCAGCGTCACCACCGTGTCGCGGAAATTCGTGTCCTTTTCGCGCTTGAACGACAGCGGATGCATCGGGTCGACCACGATGCGCGAGAGCCGCGCCGGATCGAGCATCCCTTCGTCGAGATCGAACTCCCACGCGCGGTTCTGCTGCGCCATCAGCTTGCGCTGCAGCCGGTTGGCCAGGCGCGCGACGACGCCCTGCAGGTTCGACAATTGCTTGTCGAGATAGCCGCGCAGGCGGTCGAGCTCTTCCGGCTCGCACAATTCCTCCGCCTCGATCTCTTCGTCGAATTTGGAAACGAAGGGCTTGTAGTCGGGGCCGCGCCAGTCGTTGCGGCCGTCCTGACCCGGACGCCACGGCTCGGAGGAGCTTTCGGAATCCCCCATCTCGCCGTCGTCGGACATTTCGGCCGAAGGGGCGTCGACCGCCTCGGCGTCGGCGTCCTGCGCGTCCTCCGACGACGCCTCGATCTCTTCCATGCTGAGCCGCTGCAATTCGTCGGCGTCCGCCTGATCGCCCTGCTCGCCGGATTCGTCCTGCTTGCCGTCCTGCTCTTCGTCTTCGTTCTCGTCGTCGTCAGGATCGCGGTCGCGGTCCTCGCCCATTTCGAGGGAGTCGAGAAGGTCGTGGATCGCATCGCCGAAGCGGCGCTGGTCCTCGATCAGCGATTCGAGCGAATCGAGACCACGGCTCGCTTTGCTTTCGATCACCGGACGCCACAGGTCGACGAGCCTGCGCGCGGCTGGCGGCGGCGACTGTCCGGTCAGGCGCTCGCGCACCATCATCGCGATCGCTTCCTCGATCGGCGCGTCGGCGCGGTCGGTGACGTCGTCAAACTTGCCGCGATGGAACCGGTCGTCGAGCATCGCGGTGAGGTTCTTCGCGACGCCGGACATGCGGCGCGCGCCGATCGCCTCGACCCGCGCCTGTTCCACCGCTTCGAACACCGCGCGCGCCTGCTGGCCGCCGGGCACGAGCTTGCGATGCACGGCGGGATCGTGACAGGCGAGGCGGAGCGCTGCGGAATCGGCATGGCCGCGCACGATCGCAGCTTCCGCTTTCGTCAGCTTCCGCGCAGGCTCCGGCAGACGCACCTTGCCGCCCGAAAGACCCGGCCGCTCGGCCGCGAACGTCACCTCAAGCTCCGGCTTGCGGGCAAGCGCGCGCAGGCATCCCGTCACCGCGCGCTTGAAAGGCTCGGTCGGGGATTCCTTCGGTCCGCTTTTGGCTTTGTAATTCGAGGCCATCGTTCTTCTCCCTCTCCCGCGGGAGAGGTGAAGCTCAGGTCAATGCGACGTTGACGGACGATTCCGGCAGATCCATGCCCATGCAGCGCTGATAGAATTCGGCGACGATCGGCCGCTCGAGTTCATCGCACTTGTTGAGGAAGGTGACGCGGAACGCAAAACCGATGTCTCCGAAGATGTCGGAATTTTCCGCCCAGGTGATCACCGTGCGCGGCGACATGACGGTCGAGATGTCGCCGTTCATGAAGCCGTTGCGGGTGAGATCGGCGACGCGCACCATCTTGTTGACGATGTCGCGCCCCTCGTCGGTGCGATAATGCTTCGCCTTGGCGAGCACGATCTCCACTTCCTTGTCGTGCGGCAGATAATTCAGCGTGGTCACGATCGACCAGCGGTCCATCTGGCCCTGGTTGATCTGCTGCGTGCCGTGATAGAGGCCGGTGGTATCGCCGAGCCCCACGGTGTTCGCAGTCGCGAACAGGCGGAAGGCCGGATGCGGCTTGATCACCTTGTTCTGGTCGAGCAGCGTCAGCCGGCCCGAAACCTCGAGCACGCGCTGGATCACGAACATCACGTCGGGGCGGCCGGCGTCGTATTCGTCGAAGCACAGCGCGATGTTGTTCTGCAGTGCCCAGGGCAGGATGCCGTCGCGGAACTCGGTCACCTGCAATCCGTCGCGGATCACGATCGCGTCCTTGCCGACGAGGTCGACGCGGCTGATGTGGCTGTCGAGGTTGACGCGCACGCAGGGCCAGTTGAGCCGCGCCGCGACCTGCTCGATATGCGTCGACTTGCCGGTGCCGTGATAGCCAGTGACCATCACGCGCCGGTTCTTGGAGAAGCCTGCAAGGATCGCGAGCGTGGTCGGCCGGTCGAATAGGTAATCCGGATCGACGTCGGGAACATGGGCGTCGGCCTCCGAATAGGCCGGAACCTCCATGTCGCTGTCGATGCCGAATACCTGCCGCACCGACACCTTCATGTCCGGCAGGCCGGGGCCTTGCGCGGCCTCTTGGGTTGCGGTCGTCATTGGTTCTCCGTGGCCCCGTCGATGGGGGGCGTCATTCTGCGGGCTTCGATGCGGGTCGGACGGGAACCTACCAAAACCGCCCGGCGGGGCAAACCCGCGTTTTCCTGCGCATATCTGATATTTCCTTAGATAAGTCGCGCGGCCTTCGGGTTCCAGATGTCGGGTTTACCGGTCCGCGGCTATGCTGTCGGCCCGCTGCGCCCTTGCTCAATCAATGCGGCGTGAAATGAGTAACCGGTAACTTGTGCGCGCCCGAATTCCCGGGCATTCGGGGGACCATGTCGATCGTCGGCCGTTCCGTCGTGGTGTCCACCATCAGCCTTCTGGCGATCGGCTTTCTGACACTCCTGGGCATTGTCGCGACGACCTTCTGGCTCAACGAACGGGCGCAAACCTATTTCCGGGACGTGATCGAGGCCCGCGACACCCGCGTCTCGGCAGTCGAATTACGAAGTTCCCTTCAGGCCGCGGAAGCGAGCCAGCGCGGCTACATCGCGACCGGCAACGAGATCTATCTCGCGCCTTTCGACACCGCCAAGGCGAACGCGCTCACCCAGCTCAACAAACTGAAATCCGCGCTTGCGCAATATCCGCGAAATGAACGGATGTTGCAGCGGCTCGCCGTGGTGGTCGCCCAGAAGATCACGGAGATGGACGAGACGGTCACGCTGAAATCCGCACTGAAGGACGAGGAGGCGCTCGCTCTCATCCGCACCAATCGCGGCAAGGCGCTGATGGACGAAGCCAACGTCTTCCTGTCGGGCATCATCCAGGCAACCGACGAGAGACTGACGAACGGCGTCGAGGAGCAGCGCACCAACGCCGCGATGCTTCGCTGGATTTCGATTATTGGCGCGCTCGTCATCATCCTGGTCGTGGCGGGCGTTATCATTCTCGTGCTCGGCCATGCGCGCGAGATGGCGCAGGCGCGCGATGAAGTCACGCTGCTCAATGCGAGCCTCGAGGAGCGCGTCAAGGCGCGCACGGCGGATCTCGCCCGCGCCCGCGACCGCGCCGAACTGCTGCTGAAGGAAGTCAACCATCGCGTGGCGAATTCCCTCTCGCTTGTCTCATCGATGGTTCAGCTTCAATCCAACACCGTGACCGACCGCGCGGCGAAACACGCGCTCGATGAAACGCAGGCGCGCATCCTTGCGATCTCGCTCGTGCACAAGCGCCTCTACACGTCCGGCGACATCCGCTCGGTCGCGCTGGACGAATATCTCGCGAGCCTGCTCGATCAGCTGGAAACATCGATGCGCGGTCAGGGCCACGGCGCATCGCTCCGCTACGATCTGGAACAGGTCAATCTGCCGACCGACAACAGCGTCAACCTCGGCGTCGTCGCGACCGAATGGGTGACCAACGCGTTCAAATACGCCTACCCGGAAAAGCCCGGCGAAATCCGCGTGCGGCTGCGCCACCTGTCGGACGGACGGCTGGAACTCGCGGTCGAGGACGATGGCGTGGGCTATAGCGGGACCGAAGCGAAGGGAACCGGCCTTGGGACCCGCATCGTGACCGCGATGGCAAGCTCGATGGGCGCGCAGGTCGAATATCGCGAACGTGCACCGGGCCTCGCCGCGTCGCTGATCTTCTCGCACGATGACGACGTTGCGGAAAATGGATAGAATGCCGCCGTCCTTGCGTTCAACCATGACCATTCAAAACCGAGTTGCGCGCAAACCGATGCCAATCGTGCCACGGCTCGCACTCGCTGCAGGTTGTCTGTGTCTGCTCCAATCGGTGGCGCAGGCGCAGCAGGGCCCGCAGGGAGTGACGGTTCCGATCGTGCTGCCGCCGTTCCGCGCGGATGCGGCATCCTGTTCCGCGCCGCCCGGATTGCTGAAGGAACTTGCCTTCGCGCAGGACAACGAACGCGAGTTCATGCTCGGGGTCAGGCGGGGCTTAAGCCTCGGCGCCCAGAAGCGCGGTCTTCTGTTTCGCGTTTCGCTGGCCGACAACGATGCAAAACGGATGAACGACCAGGTCGATGCGGCGCGCGCGGCGAATGTCGGCGCGCTTGTCGCGGCGCCGGTCGATCCGGCCTCGCTGGCCCCGCACTTGAAGCAACTGATCTGGGGCGGCGCCTATGTCGGCACCGTCGTTCCCCCGCCCGCGATCGAAATCCTCAACGCGCCGCAATATCTCACCGGCAAGACGCTCGCCGACGCCGCCGCCGCCTATATCCGCGACAGGCTCAGGGGAAAGGCCAAGGTCGTTCTGCTGACACACGACAGCCTGCAATTCCTCGCGCCGCGCTTCACCGCGATGCGCGACGCGCTCAAGGATATGCCCGGCGTCACCATCGTCGCCGATATCTCGCCGCCCACGGTGAACAAGGAGGGCGGCGCTGCGATGATGCGCACGATCCTGCTCGCGTACGAGAATGTGGATGTCGTACTCGGCGCGGACACCGTCGTGCTCGGCGCGCTTGAAGCGTTGCGCGAAGCCGGCAAAGCGAATGCGGGTCAGTTCCTCGGTGGGATCGACGGCGAGCCCGAGGCCGTGGCCGAGATCAAGAAGGGCGGGCCGTACAAGGCGAGCATCAGCCTCGCTTCACCCGTCTTCGGCTATGCGATGGCGCAGCATGCGGCGGACTGGCTGGAAGGAAAGAGCATTCCGCAGGCGATGGACATCCTGCCGACCGCGCTCACGCTTTCGAACATCGCCCAGTACGAGCAGGACCTCGCGCAGCCGGACGCGGTCTTTGCTGATCCCGCGCGCCGCGACAAATATCTCAAGATGTACGGCAATATCTGCTACGACACGCGCGATAATTACCTGAACTTCCCGTGGTCGTCGGAACGCCGGTAGCGCTTCAGCAGAAGCCTGCGGTCTTCAGATAATTGTAAGCCTGGATGATCTCGACCAGACGGTCCTCGGTCGAGCGGTCGCCGCCATTGGCGTCGGGATGATGGCGCTTCACCAGTTCCTTGAACTTTGCCTTCACCGCCACCTTGTCTGTGTCCGGGTCGAGCCCGAGCGTATCGAACGCCTTGCGTTCGGCGTTGCGCACCGTCCGCGTCTCGCTGCGCGTTGACTGGCCGGAACCGGCGCGCGCGCCGATCTCGTGGAACACGCCGAACGGATCGGTGGCGCCCTCGGCGTAGAAGCGTCCCGGATCGCCATTGCCCTTGCCGGTTCCGACCTTCCAGGTCGGACGGTGGCCGGTGATCGCGTCCTTCTGATATTTCAGGACCGCTTCCTCGCTCATGCCCTCGAAGAAATTGTACGACTGGTTGTATTCGCGCACGTGGTCGAGGCAGTAGCGCCACTTCTCGCCGTCGCGGCCGCGGCCCTTCGGCGCGCGATAGGTTCCCGGCTGCTGGCAGCCCGGCCATTCGCACAGATGCGCCGCGGTTCGCGGACGGCGGTCCTCGCCAGGTTTGACCCGGATGCCGTCGAAAAGGGGTGAGTCGAATTTCATGACCGATGATTATGCGAAGTTCGGTGTTCTGCCTTCAAGCCTTGACATCGCGGTGCCCACCTTTTCCGCACATTGACCGGAGCACATGACGGCTTTATGCGGGCAAAATGCAGACCAAACAGCGTATCGCCGAAAAGTTGACCGCAGCTTTCAGCCCGCAAAGCCTGGAAGTGGAGGATGAATCGCACCGGCACGAGGGTCATGCCGGACACCGGCCGGGCGGGGAAACTCATTTCCGCGTCTATATCGTGTCTGAGGCCTTCCGGGGGAAGAGCCGGATCGACCGCCATCGCATGGTCAACGGCGCACTTTCCGGTGAACTCGCGGGCGGCGTGCATGCGCTCGCCATTCACGCCAAGGCCCCGGACGAGGGCGGCTTCTAGCGCGATCAGCGCGTCTCGGTCTTGAAGGACTTGGACACGACGCGCCAGCCCTCGCCGGTTTTGATCAGCGAGAGATAATCGACGAAGAAGCGCGGCGGCAGCGCGCATTCGAGTTTCACGAAGGCGTTGACCGGCCCCGACTGGTCGATACTGACGATGCGGTCGTGGCGCGTCAGCCCTTGCGACTTCGCGGATGGCCGGTTGCGCACCATGTCGAGCCAGGCTTCGCGCGGCATGTCGAGCACCTCGCCGTCCTTCTCGCCATAGAGGTGCGCGACCGGATGGAACGCCGAGGCGAGCTTTTGGGTGTCGCCTTCGTACAGGCCGTCGAGATAGGTCCAAACCGTCTTTTCGATTGCTGCCCGTTCGTCCGACACCGCGACCTCCTCAGGCTATCCGCGCCGGGGATTTTCGCACGAGCGGCGTGATCCGCAACAGCGTGATGCGGTTGCGCTCGCGCTTCAGAACGCGAAACCGGAAGCCGTGGAACGTGAAGCTCTGGCCCACGTCCGGAATCGAGCGCGATTCGTGGATGACGAGCCCCGCGATGGTGGTCGCCGCCTCGTCCGGCAATGTCCATTCCATCGCGCGGTTCAGGTCGCGGATCGGCACCGAGCCGTCGACATTCACCGCGCCGTCGAGCTGCGGGCGCACGCCCGGCACCGCGACGTCGTGCTCGTCGGTGATGTCACCGACGATCTCCTCCAGAATGTCCTCGAGCGTGACGAGACCCATCACCTCGCCATACTCATCCACCACGAGCGCGAGCGGCGTCTTCCGGCGGCGGAACGCCTTGAGCTGTTCGGACAACGGCGTCGTGTCGGGGACGAACCACGGCGGCGTCACGATCGCGGCAATGTCGACGCGTTCCGGATCGCCCTCGACATTCTGCAGCGCGCGCAGGAGATCTTTGGCGTGCAGCATGCCGACGATGTTTTCCGGCTTGTCGCGCCACAGCGGCAGGCGGGTCACCGGCGCTTCGAGCGCCGCGCGGACAATTTCTTCCGAAGACGCATCGGCATTCATCGTGACCATCTCGGTGCGATGGATCATTACGTCCGACACTTCGAGCTCGCGAAGGTCGAGCACGCCGCCGAACATGTCGCGGTCGTGCTTTTCGACGCCGCCCTCGCGATGCAGGAGATCGACCGCGCCCCGCAATTCCTCGTGCGCCGAGAGGATCGGCTGGTCCTCGCCGACACGGATGCCGAACAGCTTCAGGATCGAGCGGACCAGCGCTTCGACCGCCATCAGTACCGGCCCGAGAACCCGCACGATAAAGGCCATGGGTGCGGCAATCGCAAGCGCGATGCGGTCGGGCGAATTGATCGCCGCGGTCTTCGGCAGGATCTCGGAAAACACAACGACGACGACGGTCATCACGAGCGTTGCATAGGCGACGCCGACCTGCCCGAACCACGCCAGCAGAAGGCCCGTCGCAAGCGCGGACGCCGCAATGTTCACCGCATTGTTGCCGAACAACAGCGCGCCGAGCATCCGCTCGCGCGCGGCCAGAAGGCGATTGACGCTCGCCGCCTGGCGATTGCCCTGCTTTTCAAGCCTCAGCATCCGCGCGCGCGAGGATGCGGTCAGCGCCGTTTCGCTGCCGGAGAAGAACGCCGAAACCAGCAGGCAGACGATGACGGCGGAGAGCGTGAGCCAGTCTTCTTTCGTCATGAGGTCGCGGCGATGCGCTCGGCGAGGAAGCCTCGGATTTCGGCCGGATCGAGATCGGGCGCGATGTACGCCTCCCCGATCCCGCGCGACAGGATGAAGGTCAGCTTGCCGCGCTTGACCTTCTTGTCCTGCGCGATCAGCTCCATCAGGCGCTCCGCGCCCGGCGGATCGCCCGGTATCTGCGCAATCGCTGTGGGCAGCCCGACCGATTTCAGGTGCGCGACCGCGCGGGTCGCATCCTGGCTCGGCATCAGCCCGCGCGAAGCGGAGAACGCGAACGCAAGCGACATGCCGATGGAAATGGCTTCGCCATGCAGCAGCCGGTCGGAAAAGCCCGCATAGGCTTCCAGCGCGTGACCGAAGGTGTGGCCGAAATTGAGCAATTGCCGCTCGCCGGTTTCGCGTTCATCGCGCGCCACGACCCCGGCCTTGATCCGGCAGCTTGCCGCAACCGCCTGATCGCGTGCGGGTCCACCGGCGAAGACCTCGCGCCAGTGATTGTCGAGCCACGAGAAGAACGACGCGTCGCGGATCAGCCCGTGCTTGACGAGCTCCGAATAGCCCGCGCGCATCTGACGCTCGGGCAGCGTGTCGAGCAACGCGGTGTCGGCGATCACCAGGATCGGCTGATGGAACGCGCCGATCAGATTTTTTCCGTGGCGCGAATTGATCGCGGTCTTGCCGCCGATGGATGAATCGACCTGCGCCAGCAGGCTTGTCGGCACCTGCACGAAATCGATGCCGCGGCGCACGACCGCTGCGGCGAATCCCGCAAGATCGCCGATCACGCCGCCACCGAGCGCGACCACGACATCGTTGCGCTCGATGCGCGCCTCGATCAGCGTCTCGCAGACGAGATCGAGATTGGCGAACTTCTTGGAATCCTCGCCCGCCGGAATGATCACGGACGAGACCGGGATGCCGCTCTCGCGAAGCGCCGCCTCGGCGGCCTTCAGATGATGGCGCGCGACATTGTCGTCGGTGACGATTGCAGCCTTTGCGCCGGGGCGCATGGACGCAATCCGCTTGCCGAGCGAGGCGAGCCCGTTTCGCCCGATGACGATGTCATAGGCGCGGTCGCCGAGCGCCACGCCGACATGGATCGGCTCGCCCGAGCGCAGCGGAACGGTCACGGATGCCTGCCTTCCGCGCCCTCGGCCGCGAGGAAATTGCGGAACGCCACCATGATCTCGTCCACGATCACCTCGTGCATCACGTCGCGCGATTCGATGGTGATGTCGGCCTCCGCATAGATCGGATAGCGGTCCGCGATCAGCTTCTGCAGCGTCGCTGCGGGATCGGCGGTCTTGAGCATCGGACGGTCGCCACGGCGCTTGATGCGCTTCATCAGCACCTCGAAATCCGCCTTGAGCCAGACCGAGATCGCCTTGGCGCGGATCAGGGCGCGCGTCTCTCCGTTCTGGAAGGCGCCGCCCCCGGTCGCAAGCACCTGCGGCCCGCCGTCGAGGAGCCGCGCGATGACGCGCGCCTCGCCGGTGCGGAATTCCGCCTCGCCGCGAATCTCGAAGATTTCCGGAATAGTCATGCCCGCGGCGGCCTCGATCTCGCTGTCGGCATCGACGAAGGACAGCCCGAGCCGCGTCGCGAGCTTGCGTCCGATCGAGGACTTGCCCGCGCCCATCATGCCGACAAGCGCGATCGAACGCCGGCCCAGCGAGCGCACGAGTTCGGGCTCCGCGGCGGCGGCAGCGATCTTGTTCTGTTCGGCGACGTCCGACATGGGGCGTTTCTTTAGCGTTCCTCCGTCCGGGCCGCTATAGCATGCCCGGCGGGGGACCGGGACGCGGCCCTTGTCACCGGAGCCGGATGGTCGTACTCGGATCGTCCCCTGGCAGCACAACGATCCCGCGCGGAGCCCCATGCCGAGCCTGTTCCGATTCCTCGTCATCGTCGGAATTATCGGCACCGTGATCTATGCCGGGATCGTCATGATGGCGGTGATGATCGAGCCGCATTCGCGCGAAATCACCGTCACCGTGCCGCCGGACCGGCTGCTGAAGCGCTGACGCGCATGGCCCGGCAGGCGAAAACCACGCAGCCTCCGATCGAGCTTTTCCTGGACATGCTCGCCGCCGAACGCGGCGCGCGCGACAATACCCTTGCGGCCTACCGATCCGACCTGACCGACTTCGCCGACGCGCTTGCCGCAAGCAAGCAGACCATCGCCAAGGCGACGAGCGACGACATTCGCGGGTATATCGCAAGCCTCGACCGGCGCGGCTTCCAGGCATCTTCCGTTGCGCGCAAGCTCTCCGCGATCCGCCAGCTTTACCGTTTTCTCTATACCGAAGGCCGCCGCAAGGACGACCCTGCCGCCGTGCTCGAAGGGCCGAAGCGCGCGCGCGCCATCCCGCGCACCCTCTCGATTGCCGAGGTCGACAGGCTGCTTGCAATCGCCCGCGCGGGCATCGCCGATGAAGGCCGCAGCGCGGCCGAACGCCTGCGTGCTGCAAGACTGAATTGCCTGCTTGAGGTTCTCTACGCCACCGGGCTTCGCGTCTCCGAACTCGTCTCGCTTCCCGCATCGGCGGCGCGGCGCGACCAGCGCATGCTAGTGGTGCGCGGCAAGGGCGGGAAGGAGCGTCTTGTGCCGCTGAACGACGCCGCAAGGCGCGCGATGGCCGACTATCTATCGCTCCGCGAAGCCGAACAGCCGGACGATTCCAAATGGCTGTTTCCCTCATTCGGCGAAAGCGGCCACCTCACCCGTCAGCATTTCGCGCGCGACCTGAAATCGCTCGCCGCGGCGACCGGGCTTTCCGCCGGCAAGGTGAGCCCGCACGTGTTGCGTCACGCCTTCGCGAGTCACCTGCTGCACAACGGCGCGGACCTGCGTGTCGTGCAGACGCTGCTCGGCCATGCCGACATCTCGACGACGCAGATCTACACCCATGTGCTCGAGGAACGCCTGAAAAGCCTCGTGCGCGACCTGCACCCGTTGGCCGATGAATCTTAACGTCTGCCCGGTACCGCTTTGCTTGACTTGAACGCCGCGCCGGGGCCAGTTTCGCGCCGGGCCAGCGGCGCGCCCTGCAATTTTCCCGGATTCCTGTTTTCAGATGCGTAGTTATCTCGACTTCGAAAAGCCGGTGGCCGAGCTTGAGGCTCAGGTGGAGGAACTTCGCGCCGTTGCCGCAAGCGGCGAGGAGGTCCAGGTCGACGAGGAGATCAGCCGGCTCGAGGCGAAGGCCGCGCAGACGTTGAAGGATCTCTATGCCACGATGAGCCCGTGGCAGAAGACACAGGTCGCGCGGCATCCGCAGCGCCCGCATTGCCTCGATTTCATCGAAGGGCTGATCACCGAATTCATGCCGTTGTCCGGCGACCGCAAATTCGGCGACGACGACGCCATTATCGGCGGCTTCGGCCGGTTCCGCGGCGAAAGCATCTGCGTGATCGGTCACGAGAAGGGATCGACCACCGAAGCGCGGCTGAAGCACAATTTCGGCATGGCCCGCCCGGAAGGCTACCGCAAGGCGGTGCGGCTGATGGAAATGGCCGACCGTTTCGGCATCCCGGTTCTGGCGCTGGTGGACACCGCAGGCGCCTATCCGGGCATCGGCGCGGAAGAGCGCGGGCAGGCCGAGGCGATCGCGCGCTCCACCGAGGCATGCCTCAATCTCGGGGTTCCGAACGTGGCCGTCATCATCGGCGAAGGCGGTTCGGGTGGCGCAATCGCGATCGCGACAGCCAATCGCGTTCTGATGCTGGAACACGCGATCTACAGCGTGATCTCGCCGGAAGGCGCGGCCTCGATCCTGTGGCATGACAGCACCAAGGCGCAGGAAGCCGCGACCAACATGAAGATCACGGCACAGGACCTGATCGGCTTTGGCATCATCGACGAGATCGTGCCGGAACCCTCCGGCGGCGCCCATCGCGATCCGGCGACCGCGGTTGCGCAGGCCGGCGACGCGATCGCGAAGGCGTTCGCGGAATTGGGCGGCCTGAACCGGGATGCGATCCGCGAGGGACGCCGCGAGAAGTTCCTCGCGATCGGGCGCAACATGGCCGAATAGGCGCGCTGCCGCCGTCCACAGCCAGGCCCCCAAAGCCTTAATAAGGCCCAGTTATCTGGCTCAAATTTGAGCCAATTTACCATTCATTCACGCGCCCTATGGTCAACATGGGGGCTTCACACCGGCTCCTTGCCAGCGGGTCGGCATTTGGGGGATAACCGTCGCTCCATGATGGCTCGGGGACAGCCCAAAGCGGGGATCAAGGCCTTGATGCGCCGCCCCTATTCGGTCCGCGCGCTTTTCGCGCCGGCGGGCTTTGCGGCCGCGTTGCTGGTCGCCGGCTGCAACACCGACGGCGGCTTGAACTATTCCTCCAAGGCGAACGCGCCGCTGTCCTCGGCCCTGCTCACCGAGATGGAACAGAAGAACATGGCGAAGGAATCGCCCATGCTCGTTCGTCTGTTCAAGGAGGAAGCCGAGCTCGAAGTCTGGAAGCAGGATCGCACCGGCCGCTATGCGCTGCTGAAGACCTATCCGATCTGCCGCTGGTCCGGCGAACTTGGTCCGAAGATCAAGGAAGGCGACCGCCAGGCGCCGGAGGGCTTCTATACGATCTCGCCGGCGCAGATGAATCCGAATTCGCAATACTACCTGTCGTTCAACCTCGGCTATCCGAACGCCTACGATCAGGCTTGGGGGCGCACCGGTTCGCAGCTCATGGTGCACGGCGATTGCTCCTCGCGCGGCTGCTACGCGATGACCGACGAGCAGATCAGCGAGATTTTCGCGCTCGGCCGAGAATCCTTCTTCGGCGGGCAGCAGTCGTTCCAGGTTCAGGCGTTGCCGTTCCGCATGACGCCGCAGAACATGGCCAAGCACCGCAACAATCCGAATTACGCGTTCTGGAAGATGCTCAAGCGCGGCACCGACCATTTCGAGGTCACGCGCCTCGAACCCAAGGTCGATGTCTGCGAGAAGAAGTACGTGTTCGACGCCGAACCGGTCAACGCATCGACCCCGTTGCGCTTCAATCCGGCCGGCGCCTGCCCGCGCTACACCGTGCCGCAGGAAGTCGCCGACGCCGTCAACGACAAGCAGCGCCGCGACGAAATGCAGACGGCGCAGCTGATCGCACGCGGCACGCCGGCCGCGCCGGTCCGCTCCTATGCCGATGGCGGAATGAATCCCGTGTTCCTGACCGCGCTCGCGCGGACCGATTCGCGCGTGACCGCGGGCGAAGCGCCGCTCGCCACGCCGATCAAGACCGAAGTCGGCACCATTCCAACCTCAGTCAATCCGCCGCGCATCGTCGAGCCCGCAACCCCGCCGGCCGTGACGGTTGCCGCAGCGACCGTATCGGAACCGAAGGTGGACAAGCCTTCGCTGACGAGCCGGATCGGAAGCCTGTTCAAACCTGCGCCGAAGCCCGCGCCTGCTGCGGCCCCTGAACCCGCAGCGCCGCAGAAGACGGCTGAAGCGCCGCGCAAGGAAGGCATCGGCACGAAGATCACCCGCAAGCTCGGCCTGCGCGGTCCTGAAAAGACCGCTGCCGCTGAAACCGCAAAGCCTGCCGCCGCGCCCGGAGCAATCCGCCCCGCCGATGTCGCCGAAACGAAGACGCCCCCTGTTGCCGCGCCCTCGACGCCGACAACGACCGGAAGCCTGATGGCGGGCGCGCAGCCCATCCCGCAGTCGTCGTCGTTCGACAGCCGCTGGGCCGCGTTCCGCTGACCGGCATCGCCTCGTCAGCGTCCCGTCAGGGACCGTTCTTCACCCTCACCTTCGTTGCAACCGGCCCGGTGTCGCCGACCTCTTCCACGTAGGTCACTTCGTGTCCGCGGCGCAGTTGATCGAACTCGCCCGACAGCAGGCTGTTGCGGTGAAAGTAGAGAACGCTGCCTTCCTTG
>CAZPBF010000033.1:0-6305 GCA_964584855.1 uncultured Hyphomicrobiales bacterium | reverse complement strand
GGCGAGCGCCTTCTGCTCCTTCTTGTCGAAGCCCTTGAGCGCCAGCTTCTCCGTCTTGCGCAGCGATTTCTCGATCGCCCTGATCGCGTCGCGCCCGGCGTCGGTGAGGAAGACGTGCGCCTGCCGCGCATCGTGATCGGAGGCGAGCTTGCCGAGGAAGCCCTGGCCCTGCAGCCGGTTGATCGTCTTGGTGATGGTCGGCGGCCGGACGCCGAGGCGGATGGCGAGCTGCCCCGGCGTCTGCCCGTCCTCGCGCGCCAGTGCCAGCATCACCTGGTCCTGGCCGGCATAGAAGCCGTGCGCGAGAAGGCGCTGCGCGAGCGCGGTGCGCGACAGCCTCGCCGCCGACTGGAGCCGGCTCATCGTCGCGCCTCGGTCTGCTTTGGCCATTGTTTCCCCCGGTTTCCTGCGCGGTCGTTGCGGCACAATCATTTTGCCGGCAACGGACGCTTCTTCGCAAAGCCATGTGACACGAGAATGACAAACGCCGCACCTGCTCCGCGCGAAGGGATGTGAAAACCGCCTCCAGATCCTATATGACCGCCATCGCGAACGGTCGCTCGCAGAGACGGGAAAGAAGATGGCAGAGACACAGACGCAAATCCCGGTGACGGTCCTCACCGGCTATCTCGGTTCGGGCAAGACGACGCTGCTCAACCGCATCCTCTCTGAAGAGCATGGCAAGAAGTACGCCGTGATCGTCAACGAATTCGGCGAGATCGGCATCGATAACGACCTCGTGGTGAACGCCGACGAGGAAGTGTTCGAGATGAATAACGGCTGCATCTGCTGCACCGTGCGCGGAGACCTCATCCGTATCATCGAGGGTCTGATGCGAAGGAAGGGAAAATTCGACGCGATCATCGTGGAAACAACCGGCCTTGCCGATCCCGCGCCTGTGGCGCAGACGTTTTTCGTGGACGAGGAAGTCGGCAAGAGAACCAAGCTCGACGCGGTGGTGACGGTCGCCGATGCGAAATGGCTGAAGGACCGCCTCAAGGATGCGCCCGAGGCCAAGAACCAGATCGCGTTCGCCGACGTCATTCTGCTCAACAAGACCGATCTGGTCAGCAAGGATGAACTGGACGACGTCGAGGCGCGCATCCGCGGGATCAACCCTTACGCAAAACTGCACCGCACCCAGCGCTCGGCGATCGCGCTCGGTGAGGTGCTGGGCCGCAATGCGTTCGACCTCGATCGCATTCTGGAGATCGAGCCGGCCTTTCTCGAGGAGGGTGATGGACACCACCACCACGACGATCATGATCATCATCATGACCACGGGCATCATCACGAGCATGGCGGGCTGAAGCACTTTCACGACGAGGACATGCAGTCCCTGTCGCTGAAATCCGACAAGCCGCTGAACCCCGAGAAATTCATGCCGTGGGTCCAAAACCTTGTCGCGACCGAAGGGCAGAACATCCTGCGCTCGAAGGGCATCCTCGCGTTCCGGGACGATCCGGACCGCTTCGTATTCCAGGGCGTGCACATGATGCTGGAAGGCGACCATCAGCGTGCCTGGAAGGAGGGCGAGAAGCGCGAGAGCCGCATCGTCTTCATCGGCCGCAATCTGCCGGAAGAGAAGATCCGCGAAGGATTCGCCGCCTGCGTGGCGTGACGCCGGTCATGACGGACACCCGTTCAGACAACGAATCTCTCGTCATGCGCACGCGCCCGGTCGACGCGGGCGCACCGGTCGTCGCAGCCTTCTTTGTCGGCGGGGACGCGGCTTTCGTTCTCGGCGAAGAAGAGATTGTGTTCGTTTCGTCCGACGGCGCCGAACGCCGCGTGAAAGCCCACGCCGGTGGCATTCTGTCCGCGGCGGTTGCAGGGCAGTCTGTCGTCACCGCAGGCGATGACGGCAAGGGTGTCGCCACCGGTCCGGACGGGCGCACCGAAACCCTTGCGACGGACGACAAGCGCCGCTGGATCGATCACATTGCCGCAGGCCCCGACGGTGCGATCGCCTGGGCCGCCGGCAAAAGTGTGTTCGCGCGAACCGGCAAAGGCGACGTCCGGTCCGTAGAAATTCCTTCAAGTGCGGGCGGGCTCTCTTTCGCGCCGAAAGGGCTTCGCGTCGCCATCGCGCATTACAACGGGGTATCGCTCTGGTTTCCGAACGCTGCCGCAAAGCCCGAATTTCTCGCCTGGAAGGGCGTGCACTACACGCCTTCGTTCAGTCCGGACGGAAAATTCGTCGTCACCTGCATGCAGGAGCCGATGCTGCACGGCTGGCGCGTCGTGGACGGCAAGCATATGCGGATGTCCGGTTACTCGGCCCGCGTTCGCTCGCTCGCGTGGAACGCGAATGGGCACTGGCTTGCGACGGGTGGATCGGAGCAGCTGATCCTTTGGCCGTTTCAGGGCAAAGACGGGCCGATGGGAAAGCAGCCGCGGCTTCTCGCGCCGCATGCCGCGAGGCTTGCGGTGGTTGCCTGCCATCCGAAACAGGATGTCGTCGCAGCAGGCTTCGCGGACGGCATGGTGCTGCTTGTTCGGGTCGAGGACGCCGCCGAAATCCTCGCGCGCCGGCCCGGCGACGCGCCGGTAACGGCACTCGCCTTCAGCGCGGACGGCAGTCACTTTGCCTTCGGCTGCGAGGACGGCAGCGCCGGGATCGTCAACCTCGGATGAGCCTGCGTGGCGGCAGGGCCTAAGCCTGCACCAGCACGTTCTTGAACTGCCAGGGATCGCGCTTGTCGATTTCTTCCGGGAAAAGACCCGGACGATCCGTGAGTGGCGTCCAGTCGGTATAGGCGCCGATCACCGGGCCGAGATAAGGAACCTGGACTTCGAGACAACGGCGGAAATCCATTTCGTCGGCCTCGACTATACCGGCCTTCGGGTTTTCCAGCGCCCAGACCATTCCGGCGAGCACAGCGGACGTGACCTGCAGGCCGGTCGCGTTCTGATACGGTGCGATGGCGCGCGTCTCGTCGATGGAGAGCTGCGAGCCGTACCAATAGGCGTTCTTCTTGTGGCCGTAGAGCAGCACGCCGAGTTCGTCGATGCCGTCGGCAATCTCGTGTTCGTCGAGAATGTGCATCGTGGGCTGGCGCTTGCCCGCCTGTCCGAACAATTCGTGCAGCGAAAGCACCGCATCGTTGCAGGGATGGTAGGCGTAATGACAGGTCGGGCGATATGAGACCTTTCGGCCGTCGCGCAGCGTGAAATAGTCGGAAATCGAGATCGACTCGTTGTGAGTGACGAGGAAGCCGTATTGCGCCTTCGCGGTCGGCGTCCACGAGCGCACCCGGGTGTTGGCGCCTGGCTGCGTCATGTAGATTGCCGCCTGGCAGCCGCTCTTATGCTTGTAGGCGTTTTTCGGCATCCATTTTTCATGGGTGCCCCAGCCGAGCTCGGCGGGCTGCATTCCCTCGGACAGGAATCCTTCCACCGACCAGGTGTTGACGAACACTTCCTGCGCCTTCGGCCTTTTCGCGCGCTGGGTATCGCGCTCGGCAATGTGGATGCCTTTCACGCCGAGCTTCTTGGCGAGCTTGCACCATTCCTCGCGCGTCTTCGGCTCCTTGACCTTGACCCCCGTGTCGGCCGCGATGTTGACTAGCGCCTGCTTCACGAACCACGACACCATGCCGGGATTGGCGCCGCAGCAGGACACGGCAGTAGTGCTGCCGGGCTTGCGGCCGTGCTTCGCCTTGAGGGTCGCTTCACGAAGCGCGTAGTTGGAGCGCGCTTCCGGTCCGAGCTTGGTATCGAAATAGAAGCCGGCCCAGGGCTCGTTGACGGTGTCGATGTAGAGCGCGCCGATCTTGTCGCACAGCTCCATGATTTCGACCGACGAGGTATCGACCGAGACGTTGACGCAGAATCCCTGGCCTCCGCCCGCAGTCAGCAACGGGGTGAGCAACGTCTTGTAATTCGATTTGGTGACCGCCTGATGGATGAAGCGGATGCCGCGGTCGTCGAGCATCTTTCGGTCCTTGTCCTCCGGATCGATGACCACGAAGCGGCTCTTGTCGTAAGCGAAGTGCCGTTCGATCAGTGGCAGCGTGCCTTTGCCGATCGATCCAAATCCGATCATCACGATGGGGCCGTCGATACGGCCGTGAATGGGCCATTGGCTCATGGGCTGAACTCCAGGGTCACAGCTTTGTGGTGGACGGTGGGCCGATTCGCAAGGCGGCTCAGGCCGCGCGTGGCCGCTTTCCCGCGGAGCGCGAGGACGGAGCTGCGGGTCCCGTCGTCGGGACGCGAGCGCCTGTGCCGGTGACCAAGCCTTGTGCACCTTTCAGGGCATGCGGCGCGATCTCCAGCGCGAGCAGGCGTGCCTGTTCGAATGGACCCGGCATGCGGAGCGCACCGGTCGCAGCTGCACTGAAACCGAAGCGGCCGTAATAGCCGGCATCGCCGACGAGAAGGATCGCCGCGTGCCCGAGGCGTTGTGCGCTCTCGATCGCGTGCGACGTCAGGCCGGCTCCGATCCCCCGGCTGCGGTAATCGGGATGCACCGCGAGCGGGCCAAGCAGCAGCGCAGGCTTTCCACCTGCCGAAATATTCCACAGGCGCACCGTCCCGATGATCCGGCCGCGATGGGTCGCGACGAAAGCGAGGCCCTCGGCCGGGATCCGCCCGGCCCTGATTTTCTGGGACGGCTTCTTGAAGCGTGCCGGGCCATAGGCGCGGTCGAGCAACGCCTCGCGAGGCGCCTGATCGGACACGCGCTCCTGACGAATGGTGATCATCGTCCCTTCCTCACTCGCTCCACCGGATCCGTGGAGACGGGAATGCTCATGCATCGCGGAAAATGAACGGCGGCTGAAGGATCGCTTCAGCAGCCATGCTCATCCTCCCCCGCGCGAGCGCGGGGGAGGGGAAACAGCACCTGTTGTCAGATGTGACCCGATCGCGGAGCGATCAGATGTGATAGGTCTTCAACGGCGGGAAACCGTTGAACGCCACCGACGAGTAGGTCGCCGTGTACGCGCCCGTGCCTTCGATCAGCACCTTGTCGCCGATCTCGAGGCTGATCGGGAGCGGGTAAGGCTGCCTCTCGTAAAGCACGTCGGCGGAGTCGCAGGTCGGACCGGCGAGCACGCAGGGGCTCATCTCCGAACCGTCCCGCGGCGTCTTGATCGGATAGCGGATCGACTCGTCCATCGTCTCGGCGAGGCCGCCGAACTTTCCGATGTCGAGATAGACCCAGCGCACGTCATCCTCCTCGCTCTTCTTGGAGACGAGAACGACTTCCGTTTCGATCACGCCGGCATTGCCGACCATGCCGCGGCCCGGCTCGATGATCGTTTCCGGGATGCGGTTGCCGAAATGTTTGCGCAGCGCCTTGAAGATGGCGTTGCCGTAGGTCTTCACCGTCGGCACGTTCTTCAGGTACTTCGTCGGGAAGCCGCCGCCGAGGTTGACCATCGACAGGTTCATCCCGCGCTCACCGCATTCACGGAACACCGCGGCCGCGGACGCGAGCGCGCGGTCCCATGCATGCTGGTTGCGCTGCTGCGAACCGACATGGAAGGAGACCCCGTAGGGCTCGAGGCCCGCCTTGAGCGCGTGCTCCAGGACGTCCACGGCCATGCCGGGCTCGCAGCCGAATTTGCGCGACAGCGGCCATTCCGCTCCGACGCAATCGGAGAGGATGCGGCAGAACACCCTTGAGCCGGGAGCCACGCGGGCGATCTTGTCGACCTCGGGCTTGCAGTCGACCGCGAAGAGGCGGACGCCCAGCGCATAGGCGCGCGCGATGTCACGCTCCTTCTTGATCGTGTTGCCGTAGGAGACGCGGTCGGCCGTGGCGCCGGCGGCGAGCACCATCTCGATCTCGGCGACCGAGGCGGTGTCGAAGCAGGAGCCGAGGCTGGCGAGCAACGACAGCACCTCCGGCGCGGGGTTGGCCTTCACCGCGTAGAACACGCGGGTGTCGGGCAACGCCTTGGCAAAGGCGGTGTAATTGTCGCGGACGACGTCGAGGTCGACGACCAGGCAGGGGCCATCGTCCTGACGGTTGCGTAGAAATTCGCGGATGCGCTCGGTCATCGGGCACACTCCTCGCTCAAGGAACGGCTTCTGCCGTTCGATTTCGCGGCTTAGGAGCCGTCAGCAGGTGCGCGATGGGGACGCAGCCGTGCCGTAAGCTCTTAACCGCTAGTGCTGCCTTGAGATTGGAGGGGTGATCCCCGCCGCACTGTTGGCAAGATGGACAAGCCTCGTCGGTAACCCGTCGCTGGCGGTGGAAGGCCAGCAGAGACCAAAGAAGCCCGCTCCGTCGTTGCTTTAAGCCGCGTCCCCTGCTGAGAGCAGAGTGCGCCGGTTTCGCCTCCGGCTGCCGA
>CAZPBF010000032.1:0-212230 GCA_964584855.1 uncultured Hyphomicrobiales bacterium | reverse complement strand
TTTGGTCGAAGAGATGACGGCGCGCCTGGAAAGACCGGTTCCGGCGGCGAGATACGAGTGCGCCGCGCGCGAGTTACCGTAGAGCTGGTAAAAGCTGTCGACCACGCGAAAAAGCACGGCGATGTCGCCGCGGCTGAGGCGTCGATCGCAAACGGCAGCTTCGACCAGCTTCCACTGAGCAAGTAATGAGCCCGGCTTGTGCCCGGCAGCCGTGGTCGATTGGCCTTTAGCGTTGGCGAGCGACTTCATGGGTCGCTGCCCGGCCGCTCTCGTCGTTCTTATGAGGCGCGTGGATCGTCGGAAGCCGCCCGAGCCAGCTCCGCAGATCGTCGACACGAATAAGAGTTTTGCGACCGTACTTCGCGGCGACGAGATCGCCGTTCTTGATGGCCTCGTAAAGCGTGGTTCGACCGATCCGCGCGGCAGCGCACGCCTCGGCGACTGTCAGAGCAAGTTGTTCCAAGATTCTCTCGCCATCGTTGGCCGGTTTGACTCCGGCGGTCAGGCCCGCGTTCGTGCGGGCGATGGCGGATCAATCTAAACAAATTCCGAGATTTGTCGCCATAGCGAGTGCGGTTTGTTCGACGAGCAAAGCGGTGATTTGCCGCTCAACGCGGTCGAATGCGGAGATCGGAGCTTGCCGTGGAGGCTGGGCGAATCGGCGTGGCCTGACGCGCTTCAAATCGCGCGGCTGTCATAGGCCCAATGCAAGAGCGCCTGGCGCTGGCGAGGCCGGCACATCGGATCACCGGGCTCGCAATGTTTTCTGACTTGCGAGACATGGCGCCGCATCGCCTTCCAGCGCCCGATCTGGCGCGCATCCTCTTCGGGCATCCGCCGGCCGACGTAATAGCGGCAATACCACTGGAACCACCCGCGCGGGTCGTCGGGATGAATCCAGCCTTTCCTTCGCCATTCCGATAGTGGCTGGCTCGCGTCCACGCCGAAATAGTTAAGCGAACAATCGCGGCCCGCGGGCGCGAGTTTGGCGCGCGCAAACCAGTTCGCGGGAAATTCGCCGCGACAATCGGTGAGATATTTGCCGCAGAACACACCGAGTTCGAGCATCTGCTTCGGCGTCAACTCGGGCCGAAAGGCCGGGTCGAAGCCGCGGCCGGCGGGCTCCGTCAACGCATAGCGGTAGCCCTGCTGCATCGCGTCGTTGACGGTGACGAAGCGGCGACGCATGCGGCGCTCAGTTCAGCGCGAGGATCGCGGCATTGAGCGCGGACGCGAACGCCACCCAGGCGGCATAGGGCACGAACAGCCACGCCGCGACCCAATCCTGCCGCCAGGACGCGCCGATGAAGGCGAGGATCGCCGCAAGCAACAGCAGGATGATGCCGAGTGCGAGGGCGATTTGATGAGCGGCGAAGAACGCCGGCGACCAGAGAAAATTGAGCGCGAGTTGCGCCCACCACAGCCGCATCGGCCAGCCGCCACGATCGCGCTCGAAGGTACGCCAACCGGCAATCCCGATCAGCACATAGAGCGCGGTCCAGACCGGCGCGAACAACCAATTCGGCGGGTTGAACGAAGGCTTGGTAAGGCCCGCGTACCATGCGCCGGGTGCGGTCAGGAAGCCGATCGTAAGGCCGCCACCGACCACAAGAATGAGAAACAGGATCAAGGCAGGCCAATTCTTCACCAAAGGTCCTTTCCCATTCAGGCGGCTCCGGCTCGCCATTCTCGGCGGCGCAAACAGTCTAGAAGATAAATGCATTCGATGCTGGAAAGTGCAGCCGATGCGGACGGGAGCCTGCTTTTGGCTGTCCGTCTTCGCTGCCGATATCGAGGGTCGGCTTAGCGACGGGAATCGAACCGGCGATTTTTTAAGGCGAAAATCGCGTTGGCCTCCGTGTTGGCCCACGCCGAAGTCTCATTGAGAGACGCGTTATATATCAATTGCTTGCGTTCAATGTTCGATTCCGCCCCTGGCACCAATTAAATCAAGCGGTTAGACAACCAAGGCAATTGGTTAGACAATTGATGTCGTATTGTCGCGTCGCTGCGACCCAGTCGTGGTGCGGATGTGCAGGGCGATCTCGACCATCGCTCACAGCGGCGGCAACAAAGCGTGGAGCCTGACGCCCACGATTGCCGCGACCACTGCGAATGCGCCCGCTAAGATGAGAACAGTGCGCGCAGCCTTGTGGAGGCGAGTGCTTCCAATCACGTGACGGTTTCTCGCCTTGACAGACGTTGCACGCTGCATCGTCAATTTGTCGGTCCACTGAATTGCGGTCATTTTCATCTCCATCAATGAGTGATTGCTGACGCACCCTTGGCAGGTTGCGTGTCGGCGGCAGCGTCGTAGCAGGCGAGCCGCGCTTGTCCGTCACGCAGACTTTTGCAATCGCGGTCGGACAGTGTGATCGCGACCAGGAGCAAGGTCGCGATGCCAGCTGCGCTCAATGCCCAGAACCAACCGATATTGCCGTCGTCGAGCCAGGGATCGTTTTTGTGTCGAATGGTCATTGTCGCACCACGTCTCTTAGCTCTTGTTGTTCGTGCCAGTCGTCATGTATCGGTAACGCGCGATCTCGCGCCGAATTTCCCGCACGCGCCACTCCGGAACGTGACGTGCGGCACGCGCCTGCACGAGGCGATTGATCGAACGCATGAGCGTTGAGATCAATGCGCCAATCGAGCGCCGCCACAACGGCAGGGCGGCGAGATTTTCGGTGATAAGCGTAGTCATTTGCGGCTCCTGTGAGAATTTGTTTCGCCGCAGAAATGGGCCGACCCCCATAGGTTTTCGATTGGGAAATGAGAGCCTCGGCATAAATGCCGGATAAAGGCAGGGCCGAGGCGGTCTTTATGATCTCTTGATAGAGGCCAAAGCGAAAACGTATCGCGCCTTTATGCTTCATCGATTACGTGCATCTGGGTCCCAGAGGTGCGGCATGCTCGATGTCATTCTTTCATTGCTGACCATGTTCCTGTTCATTGCGACCATCGGTTACGCGATGGCTTGCGACCGGCTTTGAGGGGCTTTCCATGGTCTTCGAATATTCCCTCGCCGGCACGGTGACAGCGCTGCTGCTGATCTATCTGACTTACGCGTTGCTTCGTCCGGAAAAGTTTTGAAAGGCGTGCCATGACCCTGATCGGATGGCTGCAAATCATCTTGTATGTAGCGATCGTCGTCGCACTGACGCCGCTCGCCGGCGGTTACATGACGCGCGTATTCAACGGTGAACGCACCTTCCTGTCATTTGCGCTGCGGCCGCTTGAGGCAGCGCTATATCGGATCGCTGGCGTCGATGAGACGCGCGAGCAGCATTGGCTCACCTACACGATCGCGACGCTGCTGTTTCACGTCGGCGGCTTTGCGATCCTGTATGCTTTGCTGCGGCTTCAGGCGATGCTGCCGTTCAATCCCGCGGAGCAGAGCGCGGTGCCGGCGGATCTGTCTTTCAACACGGCGATCAGCTTCATCACCAACACCAACTGGCAGAATTACGGCGGCGAAAGCACTCTGTCCTATCTCGTGCAGATGCTTGGACTGACCCATCAGAATTTCCTGTCGGCGGCGACAGGCATCGTAATCGCGATCGCGCTGATCCGCGGGTTTGCGCGGGCTTCGATCAAGACGGTCGGAAATTTCTGGGTCGATATTACGCGCTGTACGCTTTACATCCTTTTGCCAATCTGCGTGCCCTACGCGCTGCTCTTGGTCTGGCAGGGAATGCCGCAGACGCTCGGCGCCTATGTTGAGGCGACCACGCTCGAAGGTGCGAAGCAGACGATTGCTGTCGGCCCCGTCGCCTCGCAGGTTGCGATCAAGATGCTCGGCACCAATGGTGGCGGCTTTTTCAACGCCAATGCCGCGCACCCATTCGAGAATCCGAACGCGCTCACGAACTTCGTGCAGATGTTGTCGATCTTCGTGCTCGGCGCCGGCCTGACCAACGTGTTTGGCCGCATGGTCGGAAACCAGAAGCAGGGCTACGCGCTCCTCGCCGCGATGATGGTGCTGTTCGTTATGGGCGTCGCGGTCACCTATTGGGCGGAGGCGAGCGGCACGGCAATCTTCAATTCGCTCGGCATTTCGGGCGG
Source organism: uncultured Hyphomicrobiales bacterium (assembly GCA_964584855.1). GTDB lineage: Bacteria > Pseudomonadota > Alphaproteobacteria > Rhizobiales > Xanthobacteraceae > Pseudorhodoplanes. The sequence continues at coordinate 208,168 of CAZPBF010000032.1, read as the reverse complement.
CAATATGGAAGGTAAAGAGGTTCGCTTCGGTATCGTGGCCTCGGCTCTCTTTGCTGTAATCACCACAGCTGCGTCGTGTGGTGCGGTGAACGCGATGCACGACAGCTTCACGGCGCTCGGGGGAATGATCCCCCTGATCAATATCGAACTCGGAGAGATCGTGGTCGGCGGCGTCGGTGCTGGCCTATACGGAATGCTCCTGTTCGTCATCCTCACGGTTTTCATTGCGGGGCTGATGGTTGGCCGAACGCCTGAATATGTCGGCAAGAAAATCGAGGCGAAGGAAGTGAAGATGGCGATGCTCGCCATTCTCATCTTGCCGCTCTTGATCCTTGGATGGACAGCCGTTGCGGTGGTCTATCCGCCTGCTGTGGCGTCGATGGCCAACGCAGGGCCGCATGGCTTCACCGAGGTTCTGTACGCATACACCTCCCAGACCGGCAACAACGGCTCCGCGTTCGCTGGCTTGACTGGAAACACACCGTTTTACAACACCACCGGCGCGGTCGCGATGTTCGTCGGCCGCTTCTGGATGATCGTCCCGGCGATGGCGATTGCGGGCTCGTTAGGGATGAAGAAATCCGTCGCTGCATCGAGCGGCACCTTCCCAACGACCGGCGCGCTTTTCGTCGGCTTGCTGGTTGGCGTGATCCTGATTGTCGGCGGCCTCACGTTCTTCCCGGCACTCGCACTCGGTCCGATCGTCGAGCATCTCGCGATGCAGTCCGGCTCTGTCTTCTGAGGTGCTATTATGGAAAGCTCGAAAACACGCAAGCGAATGCCGGTCACAACACTGCTCGATATGAGCATTGTGGGGCCGGCGATCGGTCAGGCCTTCGTGAAGCTCAATCCCCGCACGCTGGCCAAGAACCCTGTGATGTTCGTGCTGGAAATGGTCACGCTGCTGACGACGCTGATCCTTGTCCGCGACGTCGTTTATGGCGGCACCCATTTGCTATTCGAAGCCCAGATCGTCATCTGGCTTTGGTTCACTGTGCTTTTCGCCAATTTTGCGGAGGCCGTGGCTGAGGGCCGTGGCCGCGCGCAGGCAGACACGTTGCGAAAAACACGCAGTGAAACCGTCGCCAAGCGCGTAATGATGGCTGACAACCCGGAAGTCTATCGCAAGGTCAGCGCCGAAGAACTCGAAGCCGGCGATCTCGTTCTGTGCGAGCCGGGCGACATCATTCCCGGTGACGGCGAGGTGGTGCAGGGCATTGCGTCTGTGAACGAAGCCGCGGTCACAGGCGAATCCGCGCCCGTGATCCGCGAGTCGGGCGGTGACCGTTCCGCAGTTACAGGTGGCACGACCGTGATCTCCGATCGCATTGTCGTGAAGATCACCTCGTCGCAGGGTTCGTCGTTTCTCGATCGTATGATTAGGCTCGTGGAAGGCGCCGAGCGTCAGAAGACCCCGAATGAGATCGCGCTGACGATCCTGTTGGTCGGATTGACGATCATCTTTGTGTTCGCGACCGCGACGATACCAAGCTACGCGGCCTACGCCGGCGGCGGGATTTCGATCGTCGTGCTCGTGGCGCTTTTCGTCACGCTGATCCCGACCACAATTGGTGCGCTTCTGTCCGCCATTGGTATCGCAGGCATTGATAGGTTGGTGCGCTTCAACGTGCTCGCCATGTCAGGCCGAGCGGTCGAGGCTGCGGGCGATGTCGATACGCTTCTCCTCGACAAGACCGGCACCGTGACCTTCGGCAACCGCCTCGCAAGCGAGATTATCCCGGTTCCGGGCATCAACGAGCGGGATGCTGCAGAAGCGGCTTTGCTCGCGAGCAGCGCGGACGAAACGGCCGAAGGCCGCTCGATTATCACACTTATCCACGATAAATACGGCGTGAAGCAGCAGTCCGCACCCGCGAATGCGCGCTTTATTGAATTTTCCGCGACGACCCGGTTGTCCGGCGTCGATATTGGCGAGCGAAAGCTCCGCAAGGGTGCGATCGACTCGATCCTGAAATTTGCGCGCGACGCGGGTGGCCAAAATGTCCTGGAGCCGCCAGCCTTCCGTGCGGCAGTGGATAAGATCGCGCGTTCGGGCGGGACCCCGCTTGCGCTTTGCGAGAGCGGCAAACTGCTCGCGGTTATTCACCTCAAAGACGTGGTGAAGCCGGATGTGAAGGAGCGTTTCGCCGAATTACGACGCATGGGGATCAAGACTGTGATGATCACCGGCGATAATCCGATCACGGCGGCAGCGATTGCCTCCGAGGCGGGTGTTGACGATTTCATCGCAGAGGCCACGCCTGAAGATAAGCTCCGCTATATCCGCAACGAACAAACCCAGGGCCGGCTGATCGCAATGTGCGGCGACGGCACAAACGATGCGCCGGCGCTGGCGCAGGCCGATGTCGGTGTCGCGATGCAGAGCGGCACACAGGCTGCGCGTGAGGCCGGCAATATGGTGGACCTCGATTCCAGCCCGACCAAGCTCATCGAAATCGTGGAGATCGGCAAACAGCTATTGATGACCCGCGGTGCACTCACCACCTTCTCCATTGCGAACGACGTAGCCAAGTATTTTGCTATCATTCCGGCGATATTCCTTGCGTTCTACCCACAGCTTGCGGTGTTGAACGTGATGCGACTCGCGACACCGCAGAGCGCGATCCTGTCAGCCATCATCTTCAATGCGCTCATCATTATTGCACTCATTCCACTGGCGCTCAAAGGCGTCACCTATCGGCCGATCGGCGCGGCTGCGCTCCTGCGCCGCAACCTGCTGATCTATGGATTGGGCGGGATCATTCTGCCGTTCATCGGCATCAAGGCGATCGACCTCGTTGTGGTCGCACTGCATCTCGCGTGAAGGAGTAAGCCATGCTTAGAGAAATCCGGCCCGCCATCGTACTGATCGTCGCGCTGACGCTTATCACGGGGCTTCTCTATCCACTCGCGATAACGGGCATCGCCGGAGTCGTGTTTCCGCGGCAGGCCGAGGGAAGCCTGATCGAGAAAGACGGCAAGGTGATCGGCTCGGCGTTAATCGGCCAGGTCTTCGAACAGGACAAGTATTTTCACGGCCGGCCTTCCGCGACCCTCGCGCCCGATCCTAATGACGCGAGCAAGACGGTGAGTTCACCTTACAATGCTGCCAATTCGGGGGGCTCCAATCTCGGCCCGACCAGCAAGGCGCTGGCCGACCGTGTGAAAGAGGATCTCGACAAGCTCAAGGCGGAAAATTCCTCGGGGCAGATCCCGGCCGACCTGCTGACGACGTCGGCGAGCGGTCTCGATCCCGACATCTCGCCGGAGGCGGCCTATTTTCAGGCCACCCGCGTGTCTAAGGCGAGAGGCATCCCTGAAGCGCAAGTCCGTTCACTGATCGCAAGCCGCGCCAGCGGCCGCTTCCTCGGCCTGCTCGGAGAGCCGCGCATTAATGTGCTGGAGTTGAACCTCGCGCTGGACGGCAAGGGATCGTAAAATCCGCCCGCGAGAGGGTCGATGGCAACCGAAAAGCAGCGAGCATCACCGGATGCGCTCCTTGCGCGCGCGCGCAAGGAAAGCCGCGGGCATTTGAAGATTTTTCTCGGTGCAGCACCGGGCGTTGGAAAGACTTACGCGATGCTAACGGCGGCCCGCGCCGAGATCGCAGGCAAACGCGACGTGGTAGCCGGCCTTGTTGAAACCCACGGGCGGCGTGAAACCGAGCAATTGACCGACGGGCTAGAGATCCTGCCGCGGAAATCTCTCGTCTATCGCAACCAGATCATGAAAGAGTTCGATCTCGACGCTGCACTCGCGCGGCGGCCGAGCCTGCTTTTGGTCGATGAATACGCCCACACGAACGTGTCCGGCAGCCGGCATCCGAAGCGATGGCAGGATATCGACGAGTTGCTCGACGCAGGGATCGATGTCTGGACGACGCTGAACATCCAGCACCTCGAAAGCCTAAATGACGTGGTGCAAAAGATCACCAAAGTGCGAGTACGCGAGACGATCCCGGATTCCGTGTTCGACAAGGCGGACGAGATCGTGCTTGTCGACTTTCCTGCCGACGAATTGCTCAAGCGTCTCGCGGAAGGCAAGGTTTATGTTCAAGATACGGCGGCCCGCGCCGTGGAGAATTTCTTCAAGCCGCAAAATTTGACCGCCTTGAGGGAGTTGGCGCTACGGCGTGCTGCCGAGCGGATCGATGCCGATCTGATCGAACGGATGCAGGCGCATGCGATCGAAGGTCCTTGGGCGGCCGGCGAACGTATTCTCGCGTGTATCGGCCCTGATGCCAATTCCCCCGCGGTTGTGCGTGCAGCCAAACGCCTGGCCAGCCTCATGGACGCGCCGTGGCTCGCCGTGACCGTGGAAAAGCCCGGGGCGCAACTGGGTGACGCGGCGCGTCGCCGGATCGACGGCGCCATGGCACTTGCGCGCACACTCGGAGCGGAAACGGAAACGCTTGCTGGCGACGATATTCCGGCCGAGCTCTTGCGATTCGCGAAATTCGAGAACGTCACGCAAATCGTCGTTGGCCGCTCGCGGGGCCGCTTGTTAAGCGAAGTCCTGAGGCGATCTCTCCCGCACGAGTTGATCCGCCGCACTCAGGATATCGCAATCCATATCGTCACGAGGGATAGCGATGCCGCACCTGCGTCGGTCAGGCGGCCCAATCCGTTGGCCGATCTCCGTGTCTGGCCCTTTATCTGCGCCACGATGGCCGTGGCGGCTGCGCTCGCCATCGGGCATGTGTTGACGCGGCTCACACCGCTGCCAAACCTGTCCATGATTTTTATGCTAGCCGTGCTGTCGGTTGCGGTCAGCTTCGGAATTTGGCCTGCGATTTACACAGCCCTTCTGTCGTCGCTTGCCTACAATTTCTTTTTTATCGAGCCGCTTTACACCTTCACGATCGCGGAACCTTACGAACTGCTTGCGCTGATCATTTTCGTGATCGTCGCGATCATCGCCTCCGCGCTGGCAGGCCGGGCGCGTCAGCAGGCGAAGGTTTCCGCGGCGCGGGTTCGCGCGGTGCGGCGGCTCTACGAATTCACGCGCCGATTGTCCGGCCTTGCTACACCGGACGCGATCGCAGAGGGCGCGGCGAGCGAAATCTACTCAGGGCTGGAGCGTGCAGCAATCGTTTTACTGGCGTCCGCTGACGACATGGCGTTGATCGCGGCGTGGCCGCCCGAGGACAGTCTTGATGCGGCAGCGATGACAGCAGCGCGATGGGCATTTAGGCACAACGAACCGGCCGGGGCGGATACTGCAACGCTGCCTACCATCCCGTGGTATTTTGTGCCGATGAGGATTGGCGACAGGATACTTGGGGTGATCGGCACCGCGAAGGATAAGGAGTCTGGCCCGCTGGATTCGGAGGGAATTGCTCTGCTCAACACCTTGGCTGAACAGACGGCGGCGGCACTGGATCGCGCAATGTTATCGAAGGAGATGGTCAGCGCTCGCACGGCAACAGAAACTGAGCGAGTGCGCAATACGCTGCTCGCATCGATTTCCCACGATTTCCGCACGCCGCTGGCTTCGATCCTCGGCGCGGCAAGCAGTCTCAGCGACTACGGAGAAAGGCTCGATCGCGTCGCAACGAAAGACTTGCTTCGCCAAATCAAAGCCGAGGCTGAAGGTCTCGACGAAATGGTACGTAATCTGCTCGCGATCACGCGTATCGATGCCGGATCCTTGGAACTTCGCTATGATTGGGTAGATTTACGGGAGGTCGTGGACCGCGTGGTGAACGCGGCGCGGCGTCGGGAAGTAAAGCAAACTATCTTCGTTCAACTCCCCCCGAATTTGCCGCAAGTCAGGGCCGACGCGAAGTTGGCGGAGCAAGCGATTGGGAATGTTGTCGGAAATGCCGTCGCCCACACCCCCAGCGAAACGTCGGTTACGATCGACGCTGAGGTGACCATGGGCGAAGTATCGATACGGGTCACTGACGACGGTCCCGGTATCCCCGCATCGTTACTACCGCATGTGTTCGACAAATTCGCGCGCGGTGATTCCGAAAGCGGAGACGGCGGCGAGAGTACCGGGCTTGGTCTTGCTATCGCCAAAGGCATCATGGAAGGCCATTCAGGGTCGATTCAGGCGCAAAGTCCGGTAAGCGGTGGAGAGGGGACGCGGTTCATGCTGCGATTTCCTCGCGCAGAGCGTCCTTTATGAGCATCAAGACGCGCGCCCTCGTCGTCGACGACGAAGAGGCAATCCTGCGCTTCCTTAAGCCGGCGCTGGAAGCGAACGGCTACGACATGGCCGCTGCTGGAACGGTTGTGGATGCGGTAAAGCGCATCGCCTCGGAAAGCCCCGATATTGTGTTGCTCGATCTCGGATTGCCGGATGGTGACGGAAAGGATGTCATCCGAAAGACCCGCGAATGGTCGGACGTACCAATCATCGTGCTATCGGCACGGGAGCGAGAGGCCGAGAAGATTGAAGCTTTCGATCTCGGTGCCGATGACTACGTAAACAAGCCATTCCAGGTGGGAGAATTACTTGCGCGCATGCGCGCGGCCGTGCGCCATCGCATGCAGCGCCATGCGGAGGAGCCGGTCGTCAGGATTGGCGGAATTGAGATCGATGCCCTGCGTCACCGGGTTACCCGCAACGGTGCAGAAATCAAGCTAACGCGGAAGGAGTTCGAGTTGCTGGCTTTCCTCGCGAAGCATCCCGGCCGTGTCGTGACGCACAAACAGATATTGGCTGCCGTGTGGGGTCCGGCCCACACGGAAGATACGCAATATCTGCGCGTCTATATCGGGCAGCTTCGCCAGAAGATTGAAGACAAGGCGGACGATCCGAAAATCGTGCTCACAGAACCCGGCATCGGATATCGGATGTCCGAAGGTTGATGCCGCTTTTTGGTTTGCCCCCTGCAAGAGTCGTTAACCGGTTGTCTCGCGCGCCGGCCCAGCCCAATTTGCTGCATTCAGATGTCAATTTGGTTCGTGAAATTAGCTTTGAGTTGGTCAGGCTTTAGAATCGTCAAACCGCCTCGTGAAACCTTGATGATCGTGCGTCGCTCCCATTCGAGCAGCACCTGATTGACGCGTTGGCGTGTCGTTCCGACCAGCCGAGCTAAGGTTTGCTGGGTCAGCTTCATTTCGACAACGGATCCACGCTGATTAAACAACGGGTCGCGGCGTGCGAGGATAATCAGTCTCAACGCCAGTCGGTTTTGTAGCGATGCGGTGGCGTATTGCTCAGCCCAATCGGCGACTTGTCGAAATCGCTTAACTTCGAGCAGCAGCAGCGCGCGCGCAAAGCCATTCAGTGTAGACAAGAGATGATCGACGTCTGAACTTGAGAGAAACAGTAGCTCACAACGCGTCTCCGCGATGGCGTCATGCGTGCGCGCACGTTCTTCCAACACTGCGATTTCACCGATCCAGAAGCCTGGCCCGCACAAGTCGAGAATGAACTCATCTCCCTCGGCCGACAACCCAGTTACGCGCACTAATCCTTTGAGAACAATGTAAACTCCGTCTGGATTTTCGCCGCGCCGGTAGACCGGAGCGCCTGCCTTGACTGTTCTTTTCGCTGCATACGACAGGATCATCGCCCGATCCGAGGCCGAAAGCTTTTTAAATGCGGGTTCTGCGAAAATGACGCTCTCTGTCGAGTGAGACGGTATTTTCTTGGGATTCATGGGCCCTCCAGATATCCAAGGCTATCCCGAAAAATATGCCGAGCAGCGCAAATATCGGACAAACTCGCTTCTTCTTCGGATGCTAGTCTAATCGTTACCGTATTGCCGAGGGAGCTTTTCATGAAATTCGCTCTTCTAATGGGAATTGCTTTATCCATCGCGGCCAGCGCCGTGCCGGCGCAGGCATCACAGGCGCTCGCCCATGACATGAGTCTGGTCACGGACTTGAGTGCGGCACGCGCTGCCCTGGGGAAAGCAGTTGCGCGCAAGGGCAATGTGAACATCAACCGTAATGTCAGCACTCGCAAAGTCAGGACAAAGAGCGTCAATATAAATCGGCCTGGCAATCGCCCCGGCAATCGTCATCCCCATGTTACGATCGACCGTGACATCAACATCAATCGCACGGTCGTTCGTCCGGTGCGGCCTTGGATTCGGCGACCTTATTTCGGCACTGTCGTTGCCGGAATAACGCTCGGTACAATTATCGCTGTGAGCGCGGCACCTGTACCGCCGTCGCCGGACCTTTGCTGGTTCTGGACGAATTCGTCGCAGACCCAAGGCTATTGGGACTATTGCGCGCCGCCCATGCAATAGGCAGGACGCGGTGCCATTGGTCAGCTATGATTGATTGGCGCCGCTGCCCCTTAGGAGGCTGCGACATGACATTAACATTCAATTCGTTTTCAGTATGCCGAACACTCGCGGTGGCGATTGTCGGCGTGTTTGGTCTTTGCATCTCGACAGCGAGCAATGCCGACGAAAGCGGAATAAGCTTCTGGCTTCCGGGATCGTTCGGCAGCTTCGCTGCGGTGCCCGGCGCGCCCGGCTTCTCGATGGCTGCGACCTACTATCACACCGACGTCAGGAGCGGCAGCAACGTCGCGACCGCGGTGACGTTGCCGCGCAACACACTCTCGATCAACATCGACGCGAGCATCAAGGCAAAGGCGGACATCGCGATCCTGTCGCCGACGTATACGTTCGCAACGCCCGTGTTCGGTGGTCAGTTGGCGTTCACGCTGTTCGGCGTATTCGGCCGCGCTCAAACCGAGATTGACGCGAATATCACGGGAGCGCTGGGGCCTATCGGATTTGGCGCATCACGTAGCATTTCAGATTCGCTGACCGGATTGGGAGACCTGCTTCCTCAGCTCGCACTGCGATGGAACGACGGTGCACATAATTTCATGATTTACGGCCGCGGCGGCATTCCGGTCGGTGACTACGAGGCCGGCCGTATTGCCAATGTCGGTAAGGGCCATGGCGCTGCCGATGGCGGATTTGGCTACACCTATTTGAATCCTGCCACGGGTTACGAATTCTCCGCCGTGACGGGGCTAACCTACAATTTGAAGAACAATGACACCGATTATCAGAACGGCGTAAATCTGCATATCGACCTGGCGGCCGCGAAGTACGTGACCAAGCAGATGTTCGTGGGTGCAGTTGGTTATTACTACGACCAACTGACCGGCGACAGCGGATCAGGTACGAAGCTTGGCGATTACCGTTCGCGCGTAGCCGCAATCGGGCCGCAGCTCGGCTTTACGTTTCCGGTCGGCGAGATGTCAGGCTTTCTCAATTTGAAAGGCTATTGGGAATTTGCCGCCCAGAACCGGTCCGAAGGGTGGAATACGTGGGTGGTCTTTTCAGTGTCGCCGGCAGCCAAACCAGCCGGTCCGCGCTGAACGCTGTCGCGCGATCACCTTGGGGCTATCGAGCAAAGGAGGCAATGATGTTGCGCATCAGCATGACCATCCTGGCGACCGTATTGGCCGCAGGCGTCACTCCGGCTGCCGCGCAGACTTCGCCGGCAACCGTGCCGACCAAGGCGCAGCTCGCCAATGACAACAATCTGTTTATCTCCCTCGCCAAGAAGGTTCTGAAGTGGGAGGACCCCGCAGATCCGGTCCATATCGTGGGACCCATTTATTTCGTCGGCACTAAGGGTCTTGGAGCGTTTCTTTTCACGACGTCTCAAGGCCATATCCTGATGAACACCGGCATGCCGTCATCGGGACCGATGATCGTGGACTCCATCCGCAAGCTGGGATTCAAGCCCGAAGACATCAAGATCATGATCAACGGGCACGCCCATATCGATCACGCGGGCGCCTTCGCATTTTTCAAACAGCAATTCGGCGCACAGATGGCGGTGATGAAGGATGACGTCGCGGCGATGGAAAACGGCGACTTGAATGACTTCAAATACGCCAACGATTTTGCCTATGCAGGCGTGAAGGTCGACCGCGTGCTGCGCGATGGCGATGTAGTCAAGCTCGGTGAAGTCACGCTCACGGCCTATCACACGCCGGGCCACACGCGGGGCGCGACTACCTGGGTCGCCAATATCGTCGCCGACGGCAAGCCGTATGTGGTGGTCTTCCCCGACGGAGCCGGCTTCAATCCGGGCTATCGGCTCGCGAAAGATCCGTCATATCCAGGCATCGCCGAGGACTATCGGCGCACTCATCATTTTCTCGAAATGCTTAAGCCGGACATCTGGCTCGCGCAGCACAACGAGTATTACGACCTCGATGGCAAGATAAGGCGTGCGCAGACGGAGGGCGTGAAGGCGTGGATCGATCCGGAAGGCTACCGACGGTTCATCGCCGGCAAGAAGCGGGATTTTGAAGACGAGGTCGACGACGAATTGGGCGTTGCCCAAGTGAAAAAATAGGAGGGGCGCACATGTTGTCACGACGCGGGCTGAATCTGCTTGCGCTGACCGGCGTGGGCGCGCCGACCTTGGCATTCCTGCCCAACGCTTATGGACAGCCAAGCCCGCAACCCGATCCGTCGCGTACCGCTGTGACGGCGGCCGCGGCCACCGACTGGCGCGAGACCTATGCGTATACGCTTGGTCTGCAGGCGTACATTTTCGGCTTTCCCTACATTTATCTCCCGTCGCTGCGCTGGATGTGGGTAGCGCGTCCGAACGCTGACGGATCGTATCGCTACGGCCCCATCAATCATTTTCATCACGTTCGCAGCCTGACGGATGCCGACTATCGCGACGGCGGCTCGCCGAACAACGACACCTTGTATTCGCTCGCCTGGGTCGATGTCGCGAAGGAGCCGGTCATTCTCAGTCATCCGCATATGGGAAAAAGGTACTTCACCTTCGAAATTGCGGGACTGGACTCCGACAATTTCGCTTATGTCGGCACACGGACGACCGGTTCGAAGGCCGGCAGCTTCGCGATCGTTGGACCAAAATGGCAGGGTAAGTTGCCGGGTGGCGTGACTGCGTTGCCTAGGTCGCGCACGAACAGCGTCCTGATTTTCGGACGCACGCTCGTCGATGATCAGGCCGACGCCAAGGTGGTCAACGCGCTTCAAGATCGATACGCGCTTGTGCCACTCAGCTTGCGTGGACGTCCGGATTCATCGCTGCCGGCAAGCCGGGATGTCTGGGCTCCGTTCGATCCGGCGTCCGACCCGCTCGGCGAGTGGAAGACGATGAACCGGGCAATGACGGAAGACCCGCCCGAGGAGCGGCTGTCGAAGCTGCTCGGTCTGTTCGCGAAGGTAGGCGTGGGACCCGGTCAGGATATCGAGAAGTTGGACGAGCACACGAAGCGTGGCCTTGCCCGTGCCGCTATCGACGGACGCGAGTTGCTCAATCAGGCGATCCGCTCCGGCTTGCTCGGCAAACAGGCCAATCACTGGAGCATTCCGCCGAAAACACTCGGCCGGGCGGGACTCGCCGATGACTTCCTGCTCCGGGGCGCAACCCAATGCCTGGGCGGGATCATTGCCAACGATCCCGACGAGGCGGTCTATTTCAACACCGCACACGACGCGGCCGGACAGGAACTGGACGGCGGCAAAAAATACGTGCTGCGTTTCGGGCCCGGACAGCTTCCCAAGGTCAATGCGTTTTGGTCCGTCAGCCTCTACGACACGACTTTCAATTTTACGCCCAACCCGATCAATCGCTACGCCATCGGAGACAGGACGCCGGGCGTCAAGCGAGACGCGGATGGCGGGCTGACCATCTACGTCCAGAGCGAAAGTCCCGGTGCCGACAAGGCCTCCAACTGGCTGCCGAGCACGAAAAGCGGTGGGTACAAGCTGATCCTGCGCGCTTACATGCCCGGACGGGAGATCGTCGAGCAGACTTGGGCTCCGCCCGCGATTCAGCTCGTGAGCTGAGACTTTCGAAGGAAAGAATCACCATGTTCAACACCGGCCGCTTCGGACGCGCGGTGGTTTTCGCGGGGGCGTTTTTGTTCGCCACGCCGTCATTGGGCCAGAACACCCCAGTGCCTTCGCCTCCGGCGGAGGCTCTCGAAATCGCTGTCGAGGCCTATGTTTATGCGTTTCCACTCGTGCTGTCCGAGCTGACACGCCGCAACGATCTCGGCACGGGCGTCCGCATGAATGTGTTCAACCACGTCCGGGCATTTCCCGACGCCACCTATACGCAGATCGTGCGGCCGAATGCGGACACGCTCTATTCCATCCTGTGGTGGGACGTCTCGAAAGAGCCGCTCGCAATCAATGTGCCGGACTCGGGCGGACGTTACTACATGCTGCCAATGCTGGATTTGTGGACCGATCTCTTCGCCGTCACGGGCAGTCGCACCACCGGCAACAAAGCGCAACTCTTGGTGATCGCAGGTCCGGGATGGGCCGGGGACATTCCTGCCGGTGCGACGTTGATCCGGGCGCCAACCTCGTTCGGCTGGATCATCGGGCGCTCACAAACGAACGGTGCGGCGGATTATTCGAACGTGCACAAGTTTCAGGATGGCATTGCCGCCGTGCCTTTGAGCCAGATCGGCAAGCCGTACGTGCCGCCCGCATCCAACGTAGATCCATTGTGGGATGTGAAAACTCCGCCGCCCGAACTGATCGAACACCTCACGGCCCAGGTTTACTTTGAGCTTTTCGCCGAACTCGTGCGGCTTAACCCTCCGCATGCCAACGATTATCCGATCCTGCATCGCATGGAGCGTATCGGGCTTGCGGCCGGCAAGCCGTTTTCTTTCGATGCCGCAGCGCCTGAAGTGAAGGAAGCTCTGCAGGCAGCGATGAAGCAAGGGCTGTCGCAAATCAAGGCGGAAACCGCCAAGGTCGCCGACCCCAAGAACGGCTGGCGTGTCAGGCTGGCCGACATCGGCACCTATGGAACCAACTATCGCGCGCGCGCGGTGATCGCATTCACCGGCCTCGGCGCCAACGTCGTCGAGGACGCGATCTACCCCGCGGCTTTGATGGACGCGGACGGCAAGCCATTCTCCAGTGACCAACGTTATGTGATGCATTTCAGCAAAGACGAGATCCCGCCGGTCCGCGGCTTCTGGTCGCTGACCATGTACGACCAGCGTCAGCTCTTCACCGCGAATCCGATCGACCGTTTCGCAATCGGAGACCGTGACAAACTGAAGTTCAATGATAACGGCTCGCTTGATCTTTACATTCAGCGAATTTCGCCCGGGGTGGACAAGGAGTCGAATTGGTTGCCCGCGCCCCAGAGCGGGCCGTTCACGATGAATCTTCGGCTTTACTGGCCGCAATCGCAGGCGCTTGACGGCAGATGGGTGCCGCCGGCGGTAAAACGTGTGCAGTGAGCGGCAGCGTCTCCCGGAGTCGTTCGGAGAATCCTCGATGTTCAATCTCGGTCAAATGTTCGGTGCGGCGGCCGCGCTCGGTGCCGCGCTGATGCTCGCTCCGGCAGCATTCGCGCAAGACTCGAAACCCGTGGCGGTCAACGTGAGCAACTTCGCCCGCGCCGAGACCGATCTCTATTTCGGCCGCTACGCGAAGCAGGGCGGCCTCGGAAAGTTTCTCCACGACCGCGACATGACGCCGATCGATAAGCAGCCCATCATCAGGATGAACCGCGATACGCTCTATTCTTTCGCGGTCTTCGATCTGGACGCTGGACCGGTTACCATCGTGCTGCCCGATGCCGGCAAGCGTTTCATGTCGATGGAGACGATCAATCAGGACCATTACGTCGTCGATGTCGTCTATGGACCCGGAAGTTTCACCTACACCAGAGAGAAAGCAGGCACGCGCTATATGATGGCCGGGCTCCGCACACTGGCTAATCCCGAGAGCGCGGAGGACATGAGGGCCGCACGCGCCGCGCAGGACGCCATCAAGATCGAGGCGGCAAGTGCGGGCAAGTTCGAAGTCCCGACCTGGGACTTGACGCTGCAGGACAAGGTTCGCAAGGCAATCAACGATCTCGCGCCCTACGCCGCAGGACTGACAGGAGCGAGGTTCGGGGCGAAGAACGAGGTCGACCCCATCCTCCATCTGATCGGCACCGCGCAAGGATGGGGCGGCAATCCTCGCTACGCGGCGGTTTACGACGGCGTTTATCCGGAGAACAACGACGGCAAAACGGTTCACAAATTGACCGTGAAGGACGTGCCGGTCGACGGCTTCTGGTCCATCAGCCTCTACAACGCCGCGGGCTTTTTCCAGAAAAACGATCTCGACGCCTATTCGATCAACAATCTCACAGCGAAGTCCAATGCCGATGGGTCGTTCACAGTCCAGTTTGGCGGCTGCCAGAAGTCCACGCCCAATTGTCTGCCGATCATGAAAGGCTGGAACTACACCATCCGGCTCTATCGCCCCCGGAAAGAAATTGTCGACGGCAGCTGGCGGATGCCGCGGGCCGAGCCAGTGCGCTAGGCCAGGGAGCGATGTTTTTGAAGAGCCAACGGAGTTTCAAATGAAAATCTCCTGCATCGTGCGCAACAGTCTTGTCGCGGCTTGCGCGCCGTTGGCGGCATTGTTTGCGTCTCCGGCAACTGCGCAACAGGTATCCGGCAGCGTCACGCCCGTGACCGTCAACAATTTCATCCGCGCCGAGACCGATCTTTATTTTGCCGCCAAGGTCAAGGCAGGGGGCTTCGGCAAGTTGATCCACGCCCGCGAGATGGCGCCGGTCGACCGGCAGGTTGTTGTGCGATCGAATCGCGACACGGTTTATTCGTCGGGATTGTTCGATCTGGATGCCAGCCCAGTCACGGTCACGCTCCCCGATACGGGCAAGCGCTTCATGTCGATGCAGGTGCTCAATCAAGACCACTACACCGTCGAGGTCGTGTATGGGCCGGGGGCATTCACTTACACGCGCGACGAAGTAGGAACCCGTTACGTCTACGTGGTTGTGCGCACCCTCGCGAATGCGGAAGACGCTGAAGACATGAAGATCGCTCGTGCCGCGCAGGATGCGATCAAGGTCGAGCAGAGCCAGACCGGAAAATTCGAAATTCCGAATTGGGACGCGCAATCCCAAAAGAAGGTGCGCGACGCGATCAACGTTCTTGCCAGTACGGTCCCGGACGCGACGGGAATGTTCGGCACGAAGGCCGAGGTCAATCCGGTGACACACCTGATCGGAACCGCGGCGGGATGGGGCGGCAACCCGAGTTCGGCGGCCGTCTATCTCAATGTCTTTCCGAAGGTGAATGACGGGAAGACGGTCTATCGGCTGACGGCGAAGGACGTGCCGGTCGACGGCTTCTGGTCCGTCAGCGTCTACAACGCTGCGGGCTATTTCGAAAAAAATGCGCTGAACGCCTACTCGCTGAACAACATCACCGCAAAGCCCGATGCAAGCGGCGCCTTCACGATCCAGTTCGGACGCTGCGACGGAAAGATCGCCAACTGCCTGCCGATCATGAAGGGCTGGAATTACACGGTGCGGCTGTATCGGCCGCGCAAGGAGATCCTCGACGGCAGTTGGAAGTTTCCGGCAGCCGTTCCCGCGAATTAGCGGAAAGCCGTTAGACAAACCCGTGCTATCTCATTGATCTTCGTTGCTGGGTTAGACACTTTTCGATTGTCTAACCCATTGTTTTCTCTTCGATAGAATTAGATTGAAAATCGCAGTGTCGGTGGTTCGATCCCGCCTTTGGGCACCATAGCTTTTCTAAGCTACCGCAATTCCTGACATAATTTCGGTGGGACACTTTTTCGGGAAAAGTGAGACGGCCTAATGTCACGGTCGAGACGCTGCCTAAGAACAAGACAAGCTCACGAAAATCCTGACTTGCCACGTCGTGGCGGCTGACGCCATGTCGTCGGCCATCAACAAAATGATCCAAGACGACGGCGGGACGCATAACGTGAAGACGGTCGGCGGTCATCGACACCGTAGTGCTGCCGGCGGGCTGACCGGCGGCGCCCCGGCGGTGGGGATGCGGCACGCCCTGGTATTCTCATCGCCGGATTTTCAGGACGGATTGCCCTTTGCGAAGGTCAGCCCGCGATTGCGCTCGCGCGAAGCCTAAGAAGCTTGCCAGCGATCTGTCGCGCTCTCTTAATTTTGCTTCAGTCGGCTTTCTTCAATCCGACGAGCCTGATCAAAAGAAACGAGGCGTTTCTGCTTTTCATCCCATAGAACCAAGCGCACGCAGCGCAAGCTCTCAAACAGCGTGATCCGTCCGACATCGCCCAATTCCGGATGTTCCCGAAGCACAGCCGGGAGGCGATAATACGGGATGCGACTGCAAAGATGATGGACATGATGGATGCCGATATTCGCGGTCAGCCAGCGAAGTCCCAACGGCAGATCGTAATGGGACGAGCCGTGCAGGGCTGCTGTGCGCAGGCTCCACTCGGGCGTCCTATTCCATGAGGTACTTTCGAATTGGTGTTGAATATAGAATAGCCAGACGCCGATCGATGCGGCGAGAAGCGCGATCGGCAGATGAACCGACAAGAACGCCCATAATCCGATGAAATAAATCAGCGTCGAAGCTGCAAGCATGATCGCAGCATTGGTCAACATTGTGCTTTTCCACGCAGGCCATCCGCTGCGCATTAGTCCGACGGGCAGGCGATGTTGAAGCAAGAAGAGATAGGCCGGACCGATTCCAAACATGACCAGCGGATTTCTGTACAATCTATATTGCAACCTGCCCCATTGGGAGCGGGCCAAGTATTCGGTAACGGTTAGCGTATCGATGTCGCCGATACCGCGCCGGTCAAGATTGCCGGAGCTCGCATGGTGTATGGCGTGCGTGCGTCGCCAGAAATCGTAGGGCGTCAACGTTATGACGCCGATGATTCGACCTAGCCAGTCGTTCGCCCAGGAACGTGGAAAAAAGGAACCATGACCGCAATCGTGCTGGATCATGAATAGACGCACCAAAAATCCCGCAGCCGGTATGGCAATGAGAAGCGACAGCCAGTACCCGATTTGCAAAGTTGCCCATGCGCCGATCCACAGGATCACCAGCGGGAACAATGTGACACAAAGCTCGATCACGCTGCGTTTCGTGTCCGGCATGCGATAGATGCCGAGGATTGTGCCCCAACCCTGTCCCTCGATGGAAACGTCGTTCATGTGACGTGGGCCTTTCTTCTCGTTGGTGACGTAGTACGCGCCCGCGCGCTGCTGCTGCCTAAGACATCTTCTTATCAAAAGATGGCGTGACGGCGACACCTGCATAACCGCCTGCGGCGCTTCTGTTTGTGGCTGTCGGCCTATTTTATCGGGTTTCTAGGTCGCGAGCGATCCTGGTCGTCGATGAGACGGTACTTTAAGTAGCGCATTCAAAACTGAAATGCTCGCCATAATACGACTCCGATCGCTCTATATTTTCGACGCCACTGCCTAATGAGATTTTGAACCTCCCCGATCAGCAGGATTGTGGTCATCCATCGATGACGGGAGTTGGCCTTGCAATCCCCGCGAGCGCGCGCTGATCGTCAATCATGATTTTACGCCCGTGGTTGCGCACGCCGTGCCCCGAGAGGAATGCAAGCTCCCGCGACAAATTTGCCGGCGTCATGCCGAGGTAGGAAGCGAGAGTTTGTTTGTCGTATTCCAGCTCGATATAGCCGCGGTTGCCCTGCAGTCGCTCGGTATCCCTGATCCAGTTTGCGAGACGTTCGGTCGTATTACGCAGCTTTTCGTTCTTCAGCGCGCGGACGATGACGCGATAGCGTACCGCCAATTCGTTGACGATTGCGCGGGCAAAAGCAGCATCGCGTCCAAAAACGTCTCTGACTGCGGCGGCGGGAATTTTCAGAATGCGCGATGAAACGAGCGCGCGCGCCGACTTGAGATAGATTTCGTCTCGTACAACGGCGGCAAGAATGAAGGTCGAAAACGGCCTTACAATATCGAGTGTAGTTTCCTTGCTCTCGAAATTGGCGAACAGCTCGATCAAGCCGTTGGTCACGAGATGCAGATATTCCGGCATCTGGCCTTCGCGAATGATGACGGTCTCTTTCGCGACCTCGTCCAGCGAAGCGCCGTCCATCAGCGAATCGAAGTTCTTGGCCGCTATGCCTCGAAACAGCGGCAAGTTCCGGACGGAGTCGATATCTCGCCTGTCGTTTTGCGTCATTTCCCAATGATAACGCCGCTTTGCGATCATCGAATTGATAAAGATCAAGCCGTCTCCCCGGGCACGTTGCACGCAAACTGTCTCGCGAATCTGAGTTTTCAGAACGCATCGGCATCGTGAGCAAGCAGAATTGATCTAGCGCAAGGCACGGGGGTCCAAGAGCAAGCAAGCATTTCGCCCAGAAAATCTCAGAGATGGAGAGGGCTGTGGCTGAACGCGCGCAAGAAAATCCGGCGGGGCAGAGCGCGGCGCTCTGGATGTCCACGATCGCATTCACTGTGTGCTTCGCGGTGTGGACGATCTTCGCGATCATCGGCGTTCGCATCAAAGAGGAACTCGGTCTTAGCGAAACGCAGTTCGGTCTCCTCGTCGGCACGCCGATTCTCACGGGCTCGCTGATCCGCTTGGTGCTCGGTATCTGGACCGACCAATATGGCGGACGCATCGTCTACACGGTGACGATGCTTGCGGCGGCCGCAGCGACATTCGCGCTGTCCTACGCGCACACCTATCCGCAATTCCTGGTGGCCGCTCTCGGCGTTGGCATCGCCGGCGGATCCTTCGCGGTCGGCGTCGCCTACGTTTCGCGGTGGTATCCAACCGAAAAGCAAGGCACCGCGCTCGGGATTTTCGGCGCCGGGAATGTGGGTGCGGCAGTGACAAAATTCTGTGCGCCCTTCGTGCTGGTCGCTTACGGATGGCAGATGACGGCCCAAATCTGGGCGGCTGGCATCGCGCTGATGGCGGTCATTTTCTGGTTCACGACCGAAGACGATCCGGTCCTGCGTCAACGGCGTGCACGCGGCGAGAAGGTCAAGAGCGCGTGGCTCGAGTTGAAGCCGCTCAAGAACATCCAGGTCTGGCGCTTCTCGCTTTATTACTTCTTCGTCTTCGGTGCGTTCGTGGCGCTGTCGCTGTGGCTGCCGCGCTATCTCATCAACGTCTACGGCGTCGATATCAAGGTCGCTGGTATGATCGCTGCGGCCTTCTCGTTTCCTGCGAGCGTGTTCCGCGCCTATGGTGGACATCTTTCGGACCGCTACGGCGCACGCCGGGTGATGTACTGGACGTTCCTTGTCGGCGCCATCGCAACCTTCGTGTTGTCCTATCCGCCGGCTGACTATGTGGTACGCGGCATCAACGGCCCGATTTCGTTCCACATGGAGATGGGCGTGGTGCCGTTTACGGTCACCGTGTTCGTGCTCGGCTTCTTCATGGCGCTCGGCAAGGCCGCCGTCTACAAGCACATCCCGGTCTATTACCCGAAGAATGTCGGATCCGTCGGCGGTCTCGTCGGCATGATCGGCGGTCTCGGTGGCTTTGTGCTGCCGATCGCCTTCGGCGCGCTCAACGATCTGACGGGCGTTTGGACCAGCTGCTTCATGCTTCTTTTCGTGCTCGTGGCCGGCGCGCTGCTCTGGATGCATCTCGCCATCCGGCACATGGAGCAGGGCATCGTCGGCGAAGCGCTGAAGAAGCTGCCCGAACTTCCCGAGATGCAGGAGATCCACAAGCCCGAGCATGTCGGTGCCCTGTCCGGAGCCGTGCTCAAGGACTGGCGTCCCGAGGACAAGAAGTTCTGGCAGAATACCGGACGCGCGATCGCGCGCCGCAATCTCTGGCTTTCCATTCCGGCGTTGCTGTTGTCTTTCGCCGTGTGGCAGGTGTGGTCGGTTGTGGTGGCCAAGCTGCCGACGATCGGCTTCAACTTCAACACCGAACAACTCTTCTGGCTTGCCGCGCTGCCCGGAATCTCCGGAGCGGTGCTGCGCATCTTCTACTCGTTCATGGTGCCGATCTTCGGCGGACGGCTCTGGACCACGGTCGCCACCTGGTCGCTGATGATCCCGGCTGTCGGCATCGGCTACGCCGTGCAGAATCCAAGCACGCCTTACGCCGTGTTCCTCATCCTCGCGCTGCTCTGCGGCCTCGGCGGCGGAAATTTCGCTTCGTCGATGGCCAATATCTCCTTCTTCTTCCCGAAGGCGGAGAAGGGCAACGCACTCGCGCTCAACGCGGGTCTCGGCAATCTCGGCGTGAGCGTCGTGCAATTCGTGGTGCCGATCGCGATCACCGCCGGCGTCTTCGGCTGGATCGGCGGTCAGCCGGTGATGGTCAAGGGCGCAGCGCAGGATATTCCGCTCTGGCTGCAGAATGCCGGCTTTATCTGGGTCCCGTTCATCGCGGCAAGCGCTTTCGCCTGCTGGTTCGGCATGAACGATATCGCCTCGGCCAAGGCGTCGTTCTCCGAACAGGCGGTGATCTTCCAGCGCAAGCACAACTGGATCATGTGCTGGCTCTATACCGGCACGTTCGGATCGTTCATCGGCTATTCGGCCGGGTTCCCGCTGCTCGCCAAAACGCAATTTCCAGCCATCGACGCGCTGCCCTTCGTCTTCCTGGGCCCGCTCGTCGGGGCGCTGTCGCGCTCGGCGACCGGGTGGGTGTCGGACAGGTGGGGTGGCGGGCGCGTCACCATGGGCGTGTTCGTCCTGATGATGCTCGGCTGCGTGGGCGTGCTCTATTTCCTCGGCATCAAGGATCAGCCGAACGCCTTCTGGGGCTTCTTCGCGATGTTCCTCCTGCTGTTCTTCGCGGCGGGTGTGGGCAACGCGTCCACCTTCCAGATGATCCCGAACATCATGCGCAAGGAAATGAACCGGCTGATGCCGAAGGCGGATGTGGACACGCGTGTCCGCCAGGCCGAGAAGGAATCCGCGGCGATCACGGGCTTCACCTCGGCGATCGCAGCCTTCGGCGCGTTCTTTATCCCGAAAGCCTACGGTACGTCGATCGGGCTGACCGGCGGCGTGGAAGCCGCGCTGTGGGGCTTCCTGATCTTCTACGTGAGCTGCCTCGTCATCACGTGGAGCTTCTACACCCGGCGCGGCGGTCTGCTTTACGACGTCGAGCGCGGCGGGGGGCGTGGGCTGTCCTCGACCCTCGCCGCCGCCACGCCGGCAGAATAGGGGGGCGCAATGAGCCATTTCCTGGATCGCCTGAATTTCTTCAATCGCGTGGTCGACGATTTTGCCGGCGGATACGGCCAAGTCACCAACGAGGACCGCCGTTGGGAGGATGGATACCGGAAACGCTGGCAGCACGACAAAATCGTGCGTTCGACGCATGGGGCAAATTGCACCGGCTCGTGTTCGTGGAAGGTCTACGTCAAGGGCGGCATCGTTACCTGGGAAACGCAGCAAACGGATTATCCGCGGACGCGGCCCGAATTACCGAACCATGAGCCGCGCGGCTGTTCGCGCGGCGCGAGCTATTCCTGGTATCTGTATTCGGGCAATCGCGTGAAATACCCGCTGGTGCGCTCGCGCCTGCTGAAACTGTGGCGCGACGCACGCGTGCTGCGCAGACCTGTCGCAGCCTGGGCTTCGATCGTCGAGGATGCGGAAAAGCGCGCGGCTTATACCACGAAGCGCGGCCATGGCGGCTTCGTGCGTGCAACCTGGGACGAAGTCACCGAAATCATTGCTGCGGCGAACGCCTACACGGCGAAGAAGCATGGCCCCGATCGTGTCATCGGCTTCTCCCCCATCCCTGCGATGTCGATGGTTTCCTATGCCGCGGGGTCGCGTTACCTCTCGCTGCTCGGCGGCGTCTGCATGTCGTTCTATGACTGGTATTGCGACCTGCCGCCGTCCTCGCCGCAGACCTGGGGCGAGCAAACCGACGTTCCGGAATCCGCCGACTGGTACAATGCCGGATTCCTGTTGCTGTGGGGTTCCAACGTCCCGCAGACGCGCACGCCGGATGCGCATTTCTATACCGAAGCGCGCTATCGCGGCGCCAAGAGCGTCGTCATCTCGCCGGACTATTCGGAAGCTTCAAAGTTCGCCGATCTCTGGATTTCGGTGAAGCAGGGGACCGATGCCGCGCTCGCGATGGCGATGGGCCACGTGATCCTGCGCGAGTTTCATCTCGACCGGCAGGCTGAGTATTTCAAGGATTACGTGCGCCAGTACACGGACATGCCGATGCTGGTGCGGCTGGTGAAGCAGGACGGCAAGCTTGTGCCTGGGCGGCTCCTGCGCGCGTCCGACTTCACCGGCAGTCTTGGCGAGACCAACAATCCCGAATGGAAGACGGTCGCCTTCGACGAGACGTCGAAGGAGATCGTGGCGCCCAGAGGCTCCGTCGGCTTTCGTTGGGGTGAAAAGGGAAAGTGGAACCTCGAGGAGAAAAAGTCCGACGGCGCGGACACGAAGCTGCAGCTTACCTTCGCCGATAGCAACGACGAATTCGCCGACGTGGCGTTTCCGTATTTCGGCAACCGCGAGCACGACCATTTTGCCGGCACCGATCATCCGAGCGTGTTGACGCGTAAAGTCCCAGCCAAACACGTGAAGCTGAAGGACGGAGAAGCGTTGGCCGCAACGGTGTTCGACTTGTTCGTCGCCAATTACGGTCTCGACCGCGGCTTCGGCGGCGAGCACGTCGCCAAGTCCTACGACGAGAACGTGCCCTATACGCCGGCCTGGGCCGAGCGCATCACCGGGGTACCGCGCGACCAGATCGTGACGGTGGCGCGCGAATTCGCGCTCAACGCCGAGAAGACCAAAGGCCGATCCATGGTGATCATCGGCGCGGCGATGAACCACTGGTACCACTGCGACATGAACTACCGCGGTGTCATCAACATGCTGGTGATGTGCGGCTGTATCGGGCAGTCCGGGGGTGGCTGGTCGCACTATGTCGGTCAGGAGAAGCTGCGTCCGCAATCGGGCTGGCTCCCGCTCGCATTCGCGCTCGACTGGGGGCGTCCGCCGCGCCAGCAGAACTCGACCTCGTTCTTCTACGCACATACCGATCAATGGCGTTACGAAACGGTTGGGATCGACGAAATCCTGTCGCCGACGGCACCCGCCGGTCCGTGGGACGGCGCGCTCATCGATTACAACGTGCGTGCCGAGCGCATGGGATGGCTGCCTTCCGCTCCTCAATTGAAGCAAAACCCGCTGACGATCGCGGCCAAGGCGCAAGCCGCAGGCCTTGAGCCGAAGGATTATGTCGCGAAGGCGCTGAAGTCCGGCGAATTACAGATGGCCTGCGAGGACCCGGACCATCCGGACAACTGGCCGCGCAACATGTTCGTATGGCGCTCGAACCTGCTCGGGTCGTCCGGCAAAGGTCACGAATATTTCCTCAAGCATTTGCTCGGCACCTCGCATGGAGTGCAAGGCAAGGATCTGGGCGAGACCGGCAAGAAGAAGCCGAAGGAAGTCGTCTGGCATGACGATGCCCCGAGAGGAAAACTTGACCTGCTGGTGACGCTCGACTTCCGCATGTCCACCACGTGCGTTTACTCCGACATCGTGCTGCCGACCGCGACCTGGTACGAGAAGAACGATCTCAACACTTCGGACATGCATCCCTTCATTCACCCGCTCACGTCCGCGGTGGATCCCGTGTGGGAATGCAAGAGCGATTGGGAGATCTACAAGGCGATCGCCAAAAAGTTTTCCGAGGTTGCGCCTGAGGTTCTAGGCGTTGAGAAAGACGTCGTGCTGACGCCGATCCAGCACGACTCAGCCGGCGAGATCGCGCAGGCGATCGACGTCAAGGAATGGAAGAAAGGCGAAATCGAGCCGGTCCCCGGCAAGACCATGCCTGCGGTCGCGGTGGTCGAGCGCGACTATCCGAACCTCTACAAGCGTTTCACCGCACTTGGTCCGCTGATGCAGAAGCTCGGCAACGGCGTGAAGGGCATAGCCTGGAACACCGAGCACGAGGTCGATCTGCTGAAGCGGCTGAATGGTGAGGTGACGGAAGAGGGCCCGACGAAAGGTCTCGCCCGTATCGATACCGACATCGACGCGACGGAGGTCGTTCTTTCACTCGCGCCCGAAACAAACGGCGAGGTCGCGGTCAAGGCGTGGGAGGCGCTGTCGAAGACGACCGGGCTCGACCACAAGCACCTCGCGCTGCCGAAGGAAGACGAAAAAATCCGCTTCCGCGACGTCGTGGCGCAGCCGCGCAAGATCATCTCGGCGCCAACGTGGTCCGGTCTCGAATCCGAGAAGGTCTGCTACAACGCCGGTTACACAAACGTGCACGAACTAATCCCATGGCGCACGCTGACCGGCCGTCAGCAGCTCTATCAGGATCATCTGTGGATGCGCGCATTCGGCGAGGCGCTGTGCGTCTATCGCCCGCCGGTCGATCTGAAGGCCGTCAAGCCGGTAATCGATACGAAGCCGAACGGCGAGAAACAGATCGTTCTCAACTTCATCACGCCGCACCAGAAATGGGGCATTCACTCCACCTATACCGACAACCTGCTGATGCTCACGTTGTCGCGCGGCGGACCGATCGTGTGGATCAGCGAAAACGACGCCAAGAAGGCCGGCATCACGGATAACGACTGGATCGAGGCCTACAACGCGAACGGGGCGCTGGTCGCGCGGGCGGTCGTGTCGCAACGCGTCAAGGACGGCATGTGCCTGATGTATCACGCGCAGGAGAAGATCGTGAACGTGCCGGGCTCGGAGATGACCGGCCAGCGCGGCGGCATCCATAACTCGGTGACGCGCGCGATCATCAAGCCGACCCACATGATCGGCGGGTATGCGCAGCAATCTTACGGCTTCAACTATTACGGCACGATCGGAACCAATCGCGACGAGTTCGTGATCGTGAGGAAAATGTCGAAAGTCGATTGGCTGGATAAGCCGACAGCGGATCAACCCGAGCCGCTCACCGTTGCGCCCAAGTCCACCCTGGAGGCCGCAGAATGAAGATCCGTGCGCAAATCGCGATGGTGCTGAACCTCGACAAGTGCATCGGGTGTCACACCTGCTCGGTCACATGCAAGAACGTGTGGACCAACCGAGAAGGGATGGAATACGCGTGGTTCAATAACGTCGAGACCAAGCCCGGCATCGGCTATCCGAAAGAATGGGAAAACCAGGATCGCTGGAACGGTGGCTGGCGGCGCAAGAAGAACGGCAAGATCGAGCCGCGCATCGGTTCGAAGTGGCGCGTGCTCGCCAACATTTTCGCCAATCCCGATCTGCCGGAGATTGACGACTATTATGAGCCCTTCACCTTCGACTACGAGCATTTGCAGAAGGCGCCCGAATTGCCGGCGTTTCCGACCGCGCGGCCGCGTTCGCTCATTACCGGCGAGCGCATGGAAAAGATCGAGTGGGGCCCCAACTGGGAAGAAATCCTCGGCACCGAATTCGCGAAGCGCTCGAAAGATGTGAACTTCGAAGGGGTGCAGAAGGACATCTACGGCCAGTTCGAAAACACCTTCATGATGTATCTGCCGCGGTTGTGCGAGCATTGTCTCAACCCGGCCTGCGTCGCGTCCTGCCCCTCCGGCGCGATCTACAAGCGGGAGGAGGACGGCATTGTCCTCATCGATCAAGATAAATGCCGCGGCTGGCGCATGTGCGTGTCCGGCTGCCCGTACAAGAAAATCTATTACAACTGGTCGAGCGGTAAGTCGGAGAAGTGCATCTTCTGCTTTCCGCGCATCGAGGCCGGTCAACCAACCGTATGCTCGGAGACCTGCGTCGGTCGCATCCGCTATTTGGGCGTTGTGCTTTACGATGCGGATCGCATCGAAGCAGCGGCAAGCGTTCCGGACGAGAAAGATCTTTACGAGGCTCAGATCGGGGTTTTCCTGAACCCGCACGATCCCAAGGTGATCGAGCAGGCGCAGCGCGACGGCATCAGCGATAGCTGGCTCGAGGGCGCGCGCCGGTCGCCGGTTTACAAGATGGCGATGGAATGGAAGGTGGCGTTCCCGCTGCATCCGGAATACCGCACGCTGCCGATGGTCTGGTACGTGCCCCCGCTTTCGCCGATCCAGTCGGCGGCGCAGGCGGGCAAGATCGGCCACGATGGCGAAATGCCGGATGTGCGCTCGCTCCGCATCCCGCTCAAGTATCTCGCCAATCTCCTTACCGCAGGCGATGAGGAGCCGGTCGCGCTCGGCCTCGAACGGATGCTGGCGATGCGAGCCTATATGCGCGCCAAAACGATCGACGGCGTCATCGACGAGGCTATCGCCCGCCGCGTCGGTCTTACCGCCCTGCAGGTCGAGGACATGTACCACGTGATGGCGATCGCGAATTACGAGGACCGTTTCGTCATCCCGACCGCCCATCGCGAAATCAACGAGGACGCCTACGATCTGCGCGGGTCTTGCGGCTTCTCATTCGGCAACGGCTGCTCGGGCGGAACCACGCAGCCCAATCTTTTTGGAACGCCCAAGCGCGCCAAGACGCCGATGGAGGTGATGTAATGAACCTCACCCTGAAATCGCTGTCGGCTCTGCTGACGTATCCGACCGCGGACATCCAGAAAATTGCGGCCGTCATCGGTAATGTGCTTGCGGCCGACAAGCTCATTCCGGCCAACATTCAGACCGGCTTGCGCCAGCTGATCGACGAGATCGCAACCGGCGACCTCTACGATCTGCAGGAGCGCTACGTTCTGCTGTTCGACCGGACGCGCTCCCTTTCGCTGCATCTCTTCGAGCACGTGCATGGCGAAAGCCGGGATCGGGGTCAGGCCATGGTCGACTTGAAATCGCAATACGAGGCCGCCGGCCTGGCGATGCATACTACGGAATTGCCAGACTTCCTGCCGCTCTTCCTTGAGTATCTCGGGACGCGGCCAGCGTCCGAAGCATACGAAACTCTTGGTCAGCCGGCGCACATCTTTGCCGCGCTCGCGGAGCGGTTGCGCAAGCGCGAGTCGGTCTACGAAGCAGTCTTTCGCGCGCTGGTCGCGTTGTCTGCTGCGAAGCCGAAAGACGACGAGGTTTCGGCCCTCCTGCAATTGCCCGATCCGGACGGAACCGATCTCGCAGCGCTCGATGCGGCGTGGGAGGACGAGCCGGTGAATTTCGGTCCGGGATCGGGCGATGGGTGCAAGGACAATCTCATAGCTCGCGTGCGAGGCGCGATGCGCCCCGCGCCCGACATGCCCCAACGCCAGCGCCATTGAGGTCGCGACCATGCACGACATGCTCACGTATATTGTCTTCGGCTGGTATCCTTACCTTTGTCTGACCGTGTTTCTGTTCGGTAGCCTCGTGCGCTTCGACCGCGAGCAATACACCTGGCGTAGCGGATCGAGCCAACTCCTCCGCCGGCGCCAGCTCACCTGGGGTTCGAACCTGTTTCACGTCGGGATCCTCACGATCTTCGCCGGCCACCTTGTCGGGCTCCTGACTCCGATCTGGGTGTTCGACACGCTGGGCATTTCACACACATTCAAGCAATGGATGGCGATCGTCGTTGGCGGTGTCGCCGGCGTGTTCTGTTTTGCCGGGATGACGCTGCTCATTCACCGGCGCCTGTTCGACGCGCGCATACGCAGAACGTCCTCGCTCGGCGACATCGTTATTCTTTTGCTGCTTTACGGGCAGCTCATCCTCGGACTCGGCACGATCCTCGTATCTCTCGATCATCTCGATGGACACGAAATGGTGAAATTCATGACCTGGGCGCAAGGGATATTGACGTTACAGCCGGGCGTTTCCGCGCTGTTGAACGACGTGCATCCGATTTTCCGGGCTCATCTCATGCTTGGGATGACAATATTCCTCGTGTTTCCGTTCACCCGCCTGGTGCATATGTGGAGCGCGCCGGTCTGGTATCTCGGCCGCCGCGGCTATCAGGTTGTGCGCACCACGAGGGCGGCACCTGTGCGGCGCAGTCCGCTGCGGGGCGCCTCGTCCGAACCGGAGCTTCTGCCGTCCACTCGTATCGGCGGCTAACACGCAAAGAATAAGCCATGGCTCTCATCGTCGACCGGTCCGTAAAGGCCTCCGCACCGCCGTCCGTCGTTAGCGTGAATGGCGTCGTTATTCCGCGCGACGCGATCGCCCAGGAAATCCAGAATCATCCGGCGCCGAAGCCACTGATGGCCTGGCAATCCGCAACGCGCGCACTGGTCATTCGCGAGCTCCTGCTTCAGGAAGCTTCGCGCATCGGCGTCGTTGCCACGCCGCAGGTGGACGAGCAGGGCAGGCGTGAAACCGATCAGGAAGCAGCGTTGCGTCATTTGCTGGAAAGCGAAATTGCAACCCCGGATCCGGATGACGAGGTGTGCCGGCGTTATTACGCGAATAACACCGCCCGGTTTCGCGCGCCGGACATTTACGAGGTCTGCCATATCCTGATCTCCGCGCGCGCGAATGATCCGGATGCGTTTGAGCGCGCGCGCGAGGCGGCCGGCGCGCTGCTGGCTCAATTGAACGCGCGTCCCGATCTGTTTCCCGAACTCGCTATGACTCATTCATGCTGCCCGTCCGGCAAACAGGGAGGCAATCTCGGTCAGATCAGCTCGGGCCAAACGACACCCGAATTCGAACGCGCGCTTTTTGCGCTCAATCCTGGAGAATTCTCGAAAGCTCCCGTCCCGTCGCGCTACGGGTTCCACATTATTCGCCTTGATCGCAAGATCGAAGGCCGGGCAGTTCCTTACGAACTCGTCGCGGAGCACATCGCGTCCTACCTCAAGGACGGGGTGCAGCGCCGAGCGACTGCGCAATACGTTGCTCGTCTCGTTTCGCGTTCGGAAATCCGCGGCATCGAAATCGAGGGCGCAGAGGCGCACCGCGTCAATTGAGGTTCGAACATGCTGCTTGGGGACATTCTCTCTCGCTTCGATGATCCGGGGCTTGCTGCCGAAACCGTTGCCGGTCTCGGCGACCTGGCGCTGTTCGCGCGGCTCAGACTGGCTGCCGAGACGGAGGGTGTTTCGCTTGGCGAGTACGCCTCAGCGGCCGTGCATCGCTATGCAGCGCAAGCGCCCGACGAGGAATGGATCACGCTGATGGGGGCTCTCGGTCAAGCCGACGATCCGGGTGCGGTCTGCATGATGCGCGCCTTCGCCTTCGTCTTGCAACATGATCGCGAGCAATCGTGCTCATGCGACGAGCACAGGGCGTTAGATAAGTTCCCGCTATCTCAATGATTTCATGCCGACGCGCTCGGAGGGCTTTCGGTTATTGCCAGCAAACGGGAGCGCGCTGCCGTTTCGGTCTTGTTCGCCGGGGCGCTCGCAGTCGAAAAAGCGAGATCGTCGGATGCCGGTATTCCCAGATTGCTCGTGCGAACCGATTCTCTGATAGCGCGAGCCACCGTTCGCGCGGCGGAAGAAAGAGCGGCGCTATGCGAGGTTGCAAGAACGATATCACGCGCCGGCCTTGGCACGATCGGACGGGTGAATACCCGGCCCGCCTCAATTTCATCCGCAAATAGCCGAGCTGAATCGATCGCGGACCAGCCCGTTGATAGAACGAGATGCTTCACCGTCTGGCGATTGTCCGCCTCGATCGAGGGCTTCAGACGGCATTTGGCCTGTGCCGCCATCTGCTCGAGCATCTGGCGTGTGCCGAACTGGACCAGGGGCAAAATCAACTTGGTCTGCTCGAGCTCCTGGAATGTGACCGGCTCGCCCGCGCGGGAGGCATCGGTATTCATAAGAAACAGCTCTTCCCGGACCAATGTCTCCTGCACCAGGCGGCAGGAACCGGTCGGCAGGCAGATGACACCGATATCGGCCTGGCCGAGCTCGATCCATTCCTCG
This sequence comes from uncultured Hyphomicrobiales bacterium, assembly GCA_964584855.1. GTDB lineage: Bacteria > Pseudomonadota > Alphaproteobacteria > Rhizobiales > Xanthobacteraceae > Pseudorhodoplanes. The sequence continues at coordinate 178,654 of CAZPBF010000032.1, read as the reverse complement.
ACGTGGCGGGTCAATCCCTCCATCAGGCGTAGATGGACTAGAGGATGGTGTTTTGTGAATTCGGCCAGGAAGGGGTCGAGCAAAACCGGAGCATGCCCCATCGAGATCGCGAGCGTCACAGTGCCGAGGATTTCGCGCTGGTGATCGACGAGATTGGTTTTCAGGGACGAGCAGATATTCAAAAGCTCGTCAGCCTTGTGGGCGAGCAGGCGGCCAGCCTCTGTCAGCTTGTTGCCTGACGAATGCCGATGCACAAGCGTGACGCCCAGTTCATCTTCGAGATTCTGGATGTGACGCGTGAGGGCTGGTTGGGTGATGCCAAGCTGGCGAGCTGCGTGCCGGAAGGAACGGCTGCTCGCGACCTGCCGAAAATAATACAGCTTCCGCATTTCAAGAAACTGACTGACCTTTTCCATGCCTGTCCTCCCGCTCGTCTTGTGGCGCGATCTGCTCCTGCCTGACCTCGGTCAGGGGCGCGCAGTCGCCATTGGCTTTCCGCCGATGCCTAAAGGTTATCGCTCCAGGGAGGGTCGTGATACTGCCAGGCGCGCAAGGCAGTTCGTTACGCGGCGCAACGGAGATTGCGCGTGCTAAAATAAATAAGTCAAATCAATGTATTAGCCGAATGACGCTAGAGCGGCCACGGGGGCGCGATATTGAATCGGCTCGCGACCACACCGATGCGCTCGATCGTGCCCTTGGGAAGCAGAATTCCGGTCTTGGCCCGCTCGGTCGCCACTTCGCTTTCGCGCTCGCCGGGAACGAGGATCGGGTGCGGGCCGCTGCGCGGCAAGCCTTTGATCCCATCGATCAACTCGTCGACGTTGCGCTGGTAGTCCTGCAGGTCGCAGAACGCCGAGACGTCGATGGCGGCGACCATCGCGTTCTGGCGGAAGCTGAGACCCGGCTTGATGCGGCCGAAGATGCGCGGCGCGCACAGCGGATTATTCGCGAGCAGGCTCGACCAGCACTCGAACATCATCGCAAGGCCCGATCCCTTCGGTCCCTCGAACGGCAGCCAGATCTTGGCCTGGTTCGGATCCGTAGTCGCTTCGCCCTTGGCGTTGAGCGCCCAGCCCTCCGGAATCGGCAATCCCTTGTCGGCCGCGAAATAGATTTTCCCGCCGGCGGCCACGCTCGTCGCCATGTCAAGAATGATCGGCGCGTGTTTTCCAGCCGGAATGCCGATGGAGATCGGACTGTTATGCAGACCCGGCGCTTTGGCGCCGAACGGCGCCATGTTCGGCGGGCTGCAGACGGTGGTCATGCCAAGCAGGCCCTCGGCTGCGATCTTCTGCGTGTAATAGCCAAGCGCACCATTGTGATTGAGGTCGCGCACCACTACCCATGCAGCGCCATGCGTCTTCGCCTTCGCGATCGCGATGTCAACGCCGGCCATTGTGGCGGTCGGGCCCGGCGCGCCGTGAGCGTCGATCAGAGCGGTGGCAGGCCGCTCCGAGGCAACCTTCGGTTCCGCGCCCGGGATCATGTCGCGGGCGTCGATGCGCTCGACATAAGCGGGAATGCGCAACACACCGTGCGAGTCGATGCCACGCAAATTGGCCCACACCAGGATTTCGGACTGCAACTGCGCCTGATGCGGAGGCATTCCGGTGGCGCTGAAAATCGCGGTGGTGAAATCAGTCAACTCGCGTTCGCTGACGATCGCGCCGTCGATATTGCTTTGTGGTTGCGCACTCATGCCACGCCTTTCTGTGAGAGCGATTGCGTCACGCCGCAACGCTGTGTTTCTGGACGACGCTGCGGTCGACTTCGATCCCCAGTCCCGGTCCGGTCGGTATTTTGACGCGTCCGTTTTCATGCTCGATCGGCTGCTTCACGACGGCCTGCCGCAAAGGATGTTCGGACCGATCGAATTCGAGCAGGGGTTCGCGTGGAGTAAGCCGCAGCGGCATTGCAGGAAGAACGCCGAGGAGATGGAGCGCGGCCGAAAGGCCGATCGCAGTACCCCAGACATGCGGCACGTAGCGGACGCCAAAGGCGAACGCCATGTCCGCGATCTTCTTGCATTCGGAGAGGCCGCCGGCAGCGGCGGTATCGGGCTGTAAAATGTCGATGGCCTTGCGAGTCAGGATTTCGCGAAATCCGAACCGCGTAAACTCGCATTCGCCGCCCGCGACCGGGATCGGCTGGCGCGTGCGCACCTCGTAATAGGCATCCAGGTCCTCCGGGATTACCGGCTCTTCGAACCAGGTGATGTCCTGATCTGCGACCGATTGGCCGAGCTCGATCGCTTCGAGCGTGTCGTAGCCGTGGTTCGCGTCCAGCATCAGCTTGCAATCGGAACCGATGGCCTTGCGCGTCGCGCGAATAAGCGCCGCGTCTTGCCGAACGTCGAAGCCGATCTTGAGCTTGACGCCCCTGAAGCCTTCGCGCCGATAGCCTTCGACTTCCTTGATGATGTAATCGAACGGGTCTCCCTGGCGCAGCCGGTATGTGCCCGTGGCATAGGCCTCGACGTCGGAACGCACCGGGCCACCCATCAACTGGCATACCGGCACCTTGAAATATTTTCCCTTGATATCCCACAGCGCGATGTCGACGCCGCTCAATCCGGTGACGACGAGGCCCTTCTGCCCCTGATCGCGGAATTTCTCATAGAGTAATTGCCACAGATATTCCGACTTCAGCGGATCCTGTCCGATGAGATAGCTCGCAAAGGCGCGCACGACCGCGGCGTTCAGCGCCGGAGGTCCGAAACATTCGCCCCAACCTTCGATGCCTGCGTCGGTCACGATCTCGACAAGGCAGCTTCCCCGTTTGGTCGCCGAATTGAACGACCAGCTGAACGGCTCCTTGATGGGCGCTTCGAGCACGTAGGCATTTACAGCCGTGATTTTCATAAGAGCTATCTCCGAACGCGGCGCCCTATTTGTTGACATGAACGCGGATGAAAACCTAGCGTCCGGCCGACGACTTTGCCGGAGCGCATATCGTGAAGCCCGTTGTTCTGATCACCACCCGCATCGCCGACAATATCGTGCGCTCGCTCGATCGGCATGCATCGGTCATCCAAGGCGAAGCGGAGGCCAAGGCGATGGCGCGCAGCGAGGTGCTTTCGCGTGCCGCGGATGTCGATGCCATCATCAACCAGAACGAAGTGAAGGTTGACGCCGAATTGTTGAGAGCGGCGCCGCGACTGAAGATCGTGGCCAATGCGACGGCAGGATTTGACAACATGCAGATCGTCGCGATGCGCGACAGGCACGTCTGGGGCACGAACGCGCCCGACGCCTACGCGGCCGATACTGCCAACCATACGATTGCACTCATGCTCGCGGTGACGCGCAGGGTCATCGAGGCGGATCGCTATGTCAGGTCCGGCCGTTGGAAGCAGGACGGCTGGATGCCGGGCGGGCGGTGGGACGGCGTCTCGTTGGCCGACAAGCAGCTCGGGCTCGTCGGCTATGGTCATATCGGTCACCATGTTGCACGGCGCGCCGAGGCTTTCGGGATGACGGTTCATCATCACACGAGATCCGGCAATGGCGAGCCCGGCTGGCTGCCACTCGATGATTTACTGAGCCAGTCGGACGTTATCAGCCTGCATTGCCCGCTGAACCACCAGACGCGGCATCTCATCAACGCCTCGACGCTGAAGCAGATGAAGCGCGGCGCATTTCTGATCAATGTGTCGCGCGGGCCGGTGGCGGAAATCTCGGCTGTCATCGCCGCGCTGAAGGACGGCCAACTTGCGGGCGCAGGCCTCGACGTATTCGAGTTCGAACCGGATGTGCCGGCGGAATTGTTCGGGATGCAAAACGTCGTCCTGTCTCCGCACATGGGCGGATGCACGCGGGAAGCGCGCGAGAACGCATTTCGCGTTTGCGCCGACAATGTCATCCGGGTTCTTTCCGGTGAGCAGCCGAAGACGCCTGTTTTTTCGCTGTCATGACGGCCTGCCTGCGGTCTGCAACGGCGCAAATCCATCGAGCGACAGCGAAATCGAACGCACCGGCAGCGAGAATTTCGTGGGAGGCACGACCGACCCGGTAAGCACGATCTCGCCTGGATGGAGCTTACGCCCGAATTGAGCGAGCTTGCCGGCAAGCCAGCGGAGCGAGGTGATCGCGTCGGGCACGTTCGACGAGTTGCCGGTGGCCAAAATGTCGTCCGCTCTTATTGTGCCATTTATCGCCTTGAGATCGAGCGTGCGCCAGTCCGGGTTGCCTGCCCCCATCACGAAACACACGTTGAACCAGTCGTCCGCGATCAGTGACGGCGTACCGAGTGCAGCCGGGTCGCCGTAGCGATTGTCCACGAGTTCGCAGGCGATATGGCACTCCGCCACGGCGCCCCGCGCATGTTCGGCGGTGATATCGCCTGACGAACCGTCCAGCGTTTCGCCGAGCACCAGTGCCACTTCGCATTCAAGCATCGGCTGAGACAGGTTCGCCGAAAGGATGTCATTCATGTTCCATCGCGACGCTTCGAACAGGCCCGCATAGGCAGGCTCGTCGAGACCGAACGGCATTTGTCCGGGCTTTGTGGTCGCAGCGACCTTGTAGCCGGCGCGTTTTATTCCGCGGTCGCCTAGCTTCTGGTGAATCCTTTTTTGCAGCCGATAGCCGTCATCGATCGTGCGCGGGCGCAGGGCAGGCGGGATGCCGGGCCATTTCGGTCGCAGTGCGCGCGCCGAGATAAATGCGTCGGCGGCCACATCAAGTGCGGTGTCTTCGTCAGAACGCAGTGTCATTACATGTTCCGCAGATTGTAAAAGCGCGCGGCCGTGTCGTGAAACAGGTCGGCGCGTTCCCCCTTGGAGTAGGGGGCGGTGACGCGCTTGTACGCGTTCCACATGGCTGTGAAGCTGCAGCTTCCCTTGTCGACCGGGAAGTTGCTCTCGAACATGCAGCGCTTCGTACCGAACAGCTCGATGCAGGTTTCGATGGTATCGCGCCAGAGCGAGGCAAGAGTTTCCGAGGTCGGCGGCAGAGGTTCTTCATGCACGTTCAATCCGAATGCGCGCAATCCGAGGCCGCCGATCTTGACGTGGACATTTTCGTTCCTGGCGAGCTCCGCCATGCCGGCGCGCCAGTCGGCGAACACCTCGGGCTGCTTTCCGCGATAGGGTCCGATGCCGAGCGCTCCGCCGGAATGATCGATGACGATCGGGGTCGACGGGAACGCGCGCGCGAGGTCGGCCAGGTCCGACAGCTGGGAGTGATACATGTAGGCGTCGAATGTCAGGCCGAGCGGCGCGATGTGCGCGAAGCCTTTGCGAAAATCCGACTGATGAAGAAGGTCCGAGGGAGGATTTGACATCGAACCGCGTGCTGCGGGGTCGGGATGCCACGCCGAAATATTACGGATACCGCGAAATCGGCCTTTGCCTGCTTCGATCTGTGCTTCGAGCACGGCCCTGGCGCGGTCTCCGATCCGCAAGTCGACGTAGCCGACGATGCCCGCGCAAATGTCGATGGGACCGTAGCGGCTGGGCTGTTTACCGGCGAGGCCGACGACGAATTCGGTTTCGCCGAGGGGCTGAAAGTCGGGATCGCCGCCTGTGCGATAATGTTCGCGGCATTCGATGAACACAGTCGCGCGGACATTGTTCTCCGCAACGTCTGCAAGATATTCGGGAACGGAATACTGCATGCCGTCCCTGATCCAGAAATGATGATGTGGATCGAGGATCGGCAGGTCGGGCTCGATCGCGGCTTCGTTACGAAGCGCGAGCCAGTCGGGACGGACCGGCAGATGAACGCTCGGCGCGTGGCTCATCAATGCCTCGGGTCGCGGCGAAGCAGATGACTGCTGTTGACGTCGGCGATATTGGATACCCCCATCAGCGACATCGTGTTGTCGAGCTCGTCGCGAAAGATATCGAGCGCGCGACCGACGCCATCCTCGCCGCCGGCGCAGAGGCCCCACAGATAGGGCCGCCCGATGCTACACGCGGTCGCTCCGAAAGCGCGCGCGATGAAGATGTCGCTCCCGCGGCGCACGCCGCCATCAACGATCAGCTGCGCGCGGCCTTTCACGGCAGCGGCAATCGCCGGCAATGCGTCGATCGGCGATGGGACGCGATCGAGCTGGCGGCCGCCGTGGTTCGAGATCATGATCCCGTCCGACCCGGCCTCGACAGCCTTCACGGCATCATCCGGATGCAGCACGCCCTTCACCACAAAAGGCCCTTTCCACATCTGCCGGATGCGCGCGACATCGTCCCAGGTGATCGTCGGGTCGAACAGATTACCGTCACGCCGGGCGATGCTTTTCATGCCCATCGCGCCTGGCACTTCGAAATTGCCAAATCGGGGAGGGCATCGCATGGCGCCCATGAGCCAGCCGGGTTTGGTCATCACGTCGAGGATATTGGCAAGGCGCGGCCGAAGTGGAATCGTGAAGGCGTTGCGCTCGTCGCGCTCGCGCCGCCCATGCACGGGCAGGTCGATGGTCACGCAGAGGACGCGATAGTTGCTGTTCTGCGCGCGCTGGATCAGCGTCTTCATCCAGTCGCGGTCCTTCAGGAAATAGAGCTGAAACCAGAGATCGGCATCCGGCGCAGCTTTTGCGACTTCCTCCATCGAACAGACAGAATTGGTAGAGAGGCAGAGTGGAATATTGGCCTTCGCGGTGGCGCGTACCGCTGCGAGTTCTCCGTGCGGCCAGAACATCCCGGCGAGGCCGGTCGGCGAAAGCATCAATGGCATGTCCGCTTTTCGCCCGAGCATGTCGGTCGAAATGTCTCGGCGGCTGACGTCGGCCGCGTAGCGCGGCACCAGCATCCATTTCCCGAAGTCAGCTTCGTTGTGACGCATGCTGATTTCGTCCCCCGCGCCGCCGTCGATGAAATCGAACAAGGCGTTCGGAAGCCGCCGTGCGGCAAGATCGCGCAGAGCTGCGATTGAAACGGCGCGCGCCATTTTCGCGCTGCGTGAGCCTGAGGAGGAAGGGCTGGACATTGCGTGGCCTCAAATTATGCTGCGTCGCAATATCTGCCGATACGGCGCTACGCGCTTGCATTCATGCACCATCTTGGCCTGAGACATATTGGGCCAACTGATGCCTTTTTGTTATTGGCTGATTGCCCGCAAGTTTTCGCACGGCGCGATACTTCCGAAATGTAGTTTCCGTTCGGAAGGATCGGATGGCGAAGGAATTGGACTACGTCAGCGGCGTTGCGGCGTATTTTTCGTCGCATCAATTCAACGAGTTCATACGTCTTCTGCGCTCGCTCGAACTGCGCAGCCACATCCATCTTTTTGTCAACACCTCGATCCATCCGGATTCGTTTCAAACCATCCTGAAGGAATATCTGGCGAGCATCGGGCTTCCCTGCACGCGCCAGAACGAAGTGCTGATCGGCACGCCCACGGTCGGAACGCTGCACGGCGTTCATCCGAAGGGTACGCCGCATTTCGATATCAAGTGGGGCTACAAGCCGGACGCGACACTGGAGCCGATGGAAGAGGCGTCCGGCGAGCTCGGACAGAGCCTCCTGTACTGGGGCGAAGAATATATGCGGTTTTTCTACCGCAATTACGAATGGCAGCCGGTCGGCCCGAAGCAGCATCGCGAGCTGATGGCGTATTTCGATTCACCGCACTGGCACCGCGGTTTCGAGCTGATGGCGACCTATCCCAAGGTCGCGCACATCCATCCGCATATCCAGACCAACGTGCATCCGAACGTGCTCGAGCGCTACATCCAGGACGCGATCGAGCGAAAAGGCTGGAAGCTGCATCGCTCGCTCGCCAACGTCTATCCGATGTTCGGCAGGTATTACGGGAAGTGGATGCTCTTGTTCGAGGAGCCCGAGGTCAGCTTCGACTTCGACTGGACCTACAACAAGGATGTGACGATCGCGCCCTACACGGGGCCCGGCCTTTTGCAGGATGAACCCGGTATCATGGTCATTCCGGACACGCTCATGCGGGATTTTCTCGAACGGCTGAACCACCGTGTTCTAACCGACACTGAGATCGGCGAGTGCCTTGCGGCGATCAAGCAATCCGCCAACGAGACCTGGAGGCAATCCGAAAAGAGGCCGCCCTCGCCGGCATTCTGAGCCGGCGTGGGCATATTTATAGTCAACAAATCTGACCCCTGAACCAACGGGGAAGACAAACGAGACCAAGGAGAATGACGATGAGAGTGATGACGTTTACCGCCGCCTGCGTTGCGGCGTTGGCTTTGGCGCTTGTTCCCGCGGACAAGGGCCAAGCGCAGCAGACCAAGGTCCTGAAATTCGCCTCGATCCAGGCGACCGGCCAGCCCTCCTACAAGGGCATGCAGAAAATGGCCGAGATCATCGAACAGAAGACGAATGGCGCCTACAAGCTGCAGCTGTTCGCGGATTCCCAGCTCGGCACCGAGCAGGAATCAGCCGAAGGCGTGCAGTTCGGCACGATCGACATGTACATGGGCTCTTCCGGCGCGGTCGGACGCTTCTTGCCGTCGCTCGAAGCCTTTTCGTCGCCATTCATCTGGCGTGACGTCGATCACATGATGAAGGTCGTGCGCGGCCCGATCGGCCAGGAGATCAACAACGAACTCGTCAAGAAAACCGGCATCCGCATTCTCGACATGGGCTGGTTCTTCGGGGCGCGACATATCGCCACGAAAGGCTTTGCCGTAAACACGCCGGCCGATCTCAAGGGCCGCAAGATCCGGATGCAGCCGACCACGATCTACATCGAAGCGATGCGCGCCATGGGCGCCAACGTGCAGTCGCTGGACTGGAAGGAAGTTTACACCAGCATGCAGACCGGCGTGATCGAAGGCTTCGACAGCCCGGTCAACGTGCTCGCTGCCCGCCAGATGTGGGACATCCTGAACAATCTCAGCTTGACCAGCCACATCATGCAGAACATGGTCGTCATCATCAACGAAGACCTTTTCAAGAGCATGAAGCCCGAAGTGCAGAAGATCTTCATCGATGCCGCCAAGGAAGCCGGCGATTATCAGACCGACCTGACGATCAAGGGTGACGAGGCTGCCATCGACGCGATGAAGGCGCACAACGTGAAGGTGATCACACCGGACGTTGCCGCCTTCCGGGCTGTGACGGCGAACGTCCACAAGCAGTTCGAGAGCAAGTGGTCGCCGAATCTGTATCAGCGGATCGTCGACACCAAGTAATCGGGTGCGGCCCGCCAGCGGGGAGCGTGAATGATTATCGTACGCGTGCTCGACTGGATCGTCTGGTGGGTGCTCGCCGTCGTCACGGCGGTGATGTCGATCGCCATCTTCGTGCAGGTGCTGTGCCGGGTATTCCTCGGCACAGCGATCGTCTGGGCGGAAGAATTCGCCGTTCTGCTTTTCGCCTGGACGATCTTCCTTGGCGCTGCCTACGCGCAGGCGACGGATTCGCATCTGTCGATCGATGCGTTCCGCAACGTCGTCGGCAAGAAGGCCGCGACATTTCTCGACGTCTTCCGTCTTGCCGTGATCGCAACCTGCTCCGTCGTTGCGATCTGGCAGGGGGTGAAACTGACGCTGAAAGCATTGCCGCTGTTGTATCCGGCGATGGAGATTACGCGCTCCTTCCTGTATGTGAGCGTCCCGATCGGCTTCGCCGTCGGCCTGATCTACATGGGTGTCGATATCTATAGCCGCTGGTTCAGCGGCAATAGCGCGGAATAGGCGATGGTCTGGATCATTTTTTCCACGTTCATCGTCCTTCTGGCGCTGAACATTCCCGTGTCCTACTCGATGCTGATTATCTGCATCGGGTATCTGGTCTGGAACTGGCAGATCCCGTTCATCGTGGTCGCGCAACAACTGGGCGCGGGGACAGACCAGTTTTTGCTTCTCTCAATTCCATTCTTCTATCTCGCCGGCGAGTTCATGGCGCACGGCGGCATCACCCAGCGTCTCGTCGAACTGGCGCGCGCGATGGTTGGCCATCTGCGCGGCGGCCTTGGCCACATGACCGTGGTCTCTAGCATGCTGTTCGCCGGAATCAGCGGTTCGGCGGTTGCGGACATGGCGGCGCTCGGGCGTATCGAGATCAGCATGATGCAGATCGCGGGCTATCCCCTCGGATTTGCCGCTGCGATCAAGACCTCGGCTGCCACTCTCGGTCCGATCATCCCGCCGAGCATTCCGATGGTCGTTTACGGCAGTCTGTCGGACACTTCGGTCGGCAAGCTCTTTCTGGCCGGCTTCGTGCCGGGGGCGCTGATGGGCCTGTTCCTGATGATCGCGGTGAGCGTCGTGGCGCGGCGCCGCGACTTCCCCCGCTCCGAATGGGTAGGCTGGCCCGAGCTCGGCCGCAAGACGATCGCATCGATCCCGGTGATGGTGCTACCGGTCATCATCCTGGGCGGCATCTTCGGCGGTTTCTTTACGCCGACCGAAGCTGCGATCGTTGCGGCGGCTTACGCATTCGTCGCGGGCTTGCTGATCGGCGACCTGCGGCTCGGCGCGGTTCCTGCGATCCTCGTCAAGGTCGCGGTCGACAGCGCGCAGGTGATGTTCATTCTCGCCTGCGCCGCGGTGTTCAGCTGGATCCTCGCGCGCGAGGCGATCCCCGCTCAACTCGCATCCATCGCGCTGCAGCACCACACCAGCCCGTTCCTGTTTCTGCTCGCCGTCAATTTCATCCTGCTGTTCCTCGGCGGCTTCATGGAGACGATTCCGATCCTCGTGATCATCGTCCCGGTTCTGCTGCCCGTGGTGAAGGCGCTGGGCATCGATCTCGTGCATTTCGGCATCATCGTGAGCCTCAATCTGATGGTCGGGCTCATTCATCCACCGATCGGAATGCTGATGTACGTGGTCATGTCGATGACCAGGATATCGATGCAGGAATTCGTGCGCGAAACGTGGCCCTTCCTGTTCGCGCTGCTCGCGGCGCTCGCGGTCGTCACCTACTGGCCGGACCTTGTGCTCTTCCTGCCGCGCTACTTCTTCCAGTGAGGCTGGTGGCGTCCGGACCTGTTGGCACTCATGTCGAAACCAGTCGCGAAACGCCCGCTCGGCCGGACACGTCTCGAGGTTTCCGAATTGGGCTTCGGCACCGGTCCCTTGGGCGGCCTGCTGGGCGCAACCCAAGGACCAGCCGCGCGCGATGCTCTGAAGGCCGCGCGCGACGCCGGACTTCGTTACATCGACACGGCGCCCCTTTACGGATTCGGCCTCGCAGAGCGGCGCGTGGGTGATTGCCTGGTCGAACTCGGTCGCGACGGCGTCGTGGTCTCGACGAAAGTCGGCCGTGTCCTGAAAGCGCGGCGTGACCACACGGCAACTCCGACGCAATTTCAGGGCTCCCTGCCGTTCAACGTCACCTTCGATTACGGCTACGACGGCGTGATGCGGTCCTTCGAGGACAGTTTGCAGCGCCTTGGCACGGATCGTATCGACATCCTCCTGATCCATGACATCAACCGGAAGTATCAGGGCGAGCTGATCTATGATCGCGTCAAGGAAGTCATGAAGGGTGGCTACCGGGCCTTGGAGGAATTGCGCTCGCAACGCGTGATCGGCGCGTTCGGTGCGGGGACCAACGATCTGGAAATATCCACGATGTTGCTGGAGGCCGGCGACTTCGACTGCTTCATGGTTCCCGGCCGCTACACACTCCTCGACCGGAGCGCTCTCGAGGGGTTCTTGCCGAGCTGCCTGAAGCGCGGCGTCGGTATCCTGCTGGCGGCGCCGTTCGAGTCGGGAATATTGGCGACCGGCGCGGTTACCGGCGCCACATACAATTATGTGCCCGCGACGGCGGAAGCGATGGCGCGGGTTCGGCGTCTGGAAGCTGTCTGCCACGAGCACGGTGTTTCTCTTGCCGCCGCCGCGCTCCAGTTCCCGCTCCGGCATCCGGCGATCAGCAGCGTCGTCGTCGGGATGCGCTCAAGCGATGAAGTCAGGCAGAACATTCGCTGGATCGGAGAGGTCATACCCGAGGAGTTCTGGAGACACCTCGAGAACGAGGCCGCCGTTTCGGAAACATGAGCGCGTCCGATGCCTTTTTCGCAATCGGCTGTTGTCGCGGCGGAGCATTGACCGCGATGGATGGAGTGGCGTCTCTGCAGGAGACGATCGGACAAATTTCGTTACGCTGGATAACGAGAGGGCGACGATGAACACGCGTGCCGGCCCGAAGAACGAAATGTGGGCTAATGCGTCCAGCCTCATGCTCGAGCGCGCGGTCGCGACCGCGACTTCGCTCAAGAATGGCTTTCCGCATTGGGCAAATGCGCAGACCGGCGAATGGACGACGACGCCGGACGGCGACTGGACCGGCGGGGCCTTTCCCGGAATCCTGTGGCTTGGATTCAAGCGCACGGGCGACGAGCGCGTACGCGCGCTGGCGCATGACTGGTGCGTGAAGCTGCGCCCGCGCGCCAGGCTCGAGACGGCTTTCAAGGGCTTCGGCTTTTACTGCGGTGCTTCTCTCGGCCAGATCCTCGCAGGCGACAGTCTGGCCGACACGATCGCTCTCGAAGCGGCCGAGTCACTCCGGGGGCAATTCGATCCCCGCCTCGGGATCATCCCACTCGGAAAGGACGCCGAAGAGCATGGCGAGGTCGGCAAGGCCTTCAGCAGTATCGACTCTTTGCAGGCCGTGCCGCTGCTGTTCTGGGCGGCGAAGCGGACCGGCGACAGCACCTACGCGGACTGCGCCGCCAAGCATATGACGCGAGTGCTCGAAATTCATTTGCGTGAGGACGGCTCGATCATCCAGTCGAGCGAGCTTGATTCAGCTTCAGGGAATGTCAGGCGCCACTTCACCCACAAGGGCGCAAGCGACACGAGCATCTGGGGCCGGGCGCAGGCCTGGGGAATGCTCTATTCCGCGATGGCCTTTGCGCGGAAACCGAACGAGGTCCGCTGGGTAAAGCAGAGCATGGCCGCGGCCGATTGGTGGCTCGCACATGTTCCAAAAGGAATGGTGGCGTATTGGGACTTCGACGATCCGGCCATTCCTGACGCCCCCTGCGATACCGCGGCGACGGCAATTGTCTGCACTGCGCTGCTGAAATTGTCCGAACTCGCGCCGGATGCAGCGGACCGCGCACGCTATCGCGACGCCGCCGGGCGGACCGCGCAGGCGCTCGTCTCGGGTTATGTCACTCCAACCACGCCGGCCGATACGCGGCCGCGAGGCATGTTGGTCGGTGGATGCTTCAACAAGCGGCCGGACGCACGGCCGCGCGATTCGATCACCAACGCCGAACTGATCTTCGGCTCGTATTTCCTGTTCGAGACGCTGCAGATTCTCGACGGGAAAATTGGCGCAACGGACCTCTGATCGATCGGAATTTAGGCACGGCTGCTTTTCGATCGTCATGCTTCGCGGTTTTTCGAAATAAGGGAACACCATGTCCACCGCCTTCCACGACGAGAAGATATCCGGATGGGGACGTTTTCGTCCGACCCATTCGGAGGTGGCTTGGCCAGAGCGCCGTGAGGAGATTGTCGAGATTGTCTCTCGAATGCAGCCGCCGCCGAACGGCGTGATCGCGCGCGGGAGCGGGTTGTCTTACGGCGATCCCGCCGTGAACAGCGGCGGTCATGTCATCGCCATGGGCCATTACAATCGGATTTTGAATTTCGATCCGGCAACCGGGCATATCAGGTGCGAGGCAGGCGTTACCCTCAGCCAGATCTTCGACGTTGCCGTTCAGCATGGATGGTTCGTTCACGTGACACCCGGAACATCGCGCCTCACGGTCGGAGGCGCGTTCGGATGCGACATCCACGGAAAAAACCATCCGTCGGCCGGGAGCTTCGCCAATCACGTGCTGAGCGCGACGATCCTCACCGGTACCGGCGACATCATGACGTGCGGGCCGGACAAAGAACCGGAATTGTTCTGGGCGACTGCCGGTGGAATAGGCATGACCGGCATCGTGCTCGAAATGACAATCGAATTGCAGCGGATCGAGACCGCGAAGATGATCTCGCACAAGATCGTGACACGCGATCTCGAAGACACCTTCCGCAAGATCGAGGAGCACTCGAACGCGACCTATTCGATCGCCTGGATGGAAGGGGTGCGCCGCGGCAAGACACGCGGTCGCGGTTTCCTGATGATGGCGGAGCACGCCAAGCTGTCCGATCTGCCGCCGGAAGATCGCGCGAACCCGCTGGCAGCGCAAAGGCACCCGAAGAAATCTCTAGGCTTCGGAATTCCGTCACCGTTGATCCGGCGCCCGGTCGCTTTGGCCTTCAACGAAATTGTCTATCGCCACTATCTCCGTTCCGCCGGAAAGCCGGCGCTGGCGCCCCTGAAGGACTATTTCTATTTCCTCGACACCTACGACAACTGGACGAGGCTTTATGGCGGCGGCGGCTTTATCGAGTATCAAGTGCTTCTTCCCCACGATAAGGCCTTCGATGCCGCAAGGAAGATGCTTGATATTTACGACAAAGCCGGCGTGCTTTCGTTCCTGACCTCGATGAAGCGGCTCGGAAAAGGCAATCCGGGATATATGTCGTTTCCGAAGCCAGGCCTGTTGTTCAGTGTCGATATTCCGGCCGGCCGCAAGCGAACGCTCGATGCGCTCGACCGCTGCGACGAAATCGTTCAGGAGGTTGGCGGCCGACATTACGTCGCCAAGGACGCGCGGGCGAACGGCGATTTCTTTCGCAGCATGTATCCGCGCTATCCCCAGTGGCTCGAAATTGTAAACCGATACGATCCGAAGGGGATTTTCTCATCTAATATGAGCAGGCGACTGGGTTTGAGATAGCACCGATCCGATCCGCGTCCGTGAGTGCGCAGCACTTTCAGAAGGGCCGAGATTTGCGGTGGCTTGTTTGATAGCTCCGGCATGCTCGTCATTGTCGGGATACCGGAAGGCAACCAATACACTATCAACGCTGCCGAATCCCGCCGCAAAGGTCTATCAATCAAGTTTTCGCGCCGCATGCCCGAAGTCTATCCGCGAGCGATTGCATTGGCGAAGAGCGGGCGGGTGAAACTTGCGCCGCTCGCCACGCACCATTTCCGCCTGGAGGACGTGAAGACGGCATTCGAAAGCCAGGCCGCGCGGGCTGACGGAATTATCAAAGCCATCATCTATCCTTAGACTGGGTGCGCTTGTTTGCGGCCAGGTTCGCAGTCAAATCATCGCGATGCGCGGCGGCAAGCATCAGCTATACTGACTGATGATGAAAATTCCAGTTCCTGTGGTCCGGTCCCGCGCTGGCGCCGAACCATTCAGTGACACAAGCGCGCGCACAAAGTGCGCGCACAAAGTGCGCGCAACC
This sequence comes from uncultured Hyphomicrobiales bacterium, assembly GCA_964584855.1. Taxonomy (GTDB): domain Bacteria; phylum Pseudomonadota; class Alphaproteobacteria; order Rhizobiales; family Xanthobacteraceae; genus Pseudorhodoplanes. Next base: position 163,465 of record CAZPBF010000032.1, on the reverse strand, counting down.
CCAATTAAAACAAGCTACCGAATGGCGGAAGCGCGGGCCGAGTCAGGAAGTCGGCCAACGTCAGCCACAGCATGACGCCAAGCCAGAAAAAGCCGGCCATGGCGAAGACAACGACCAATCCGCGATGCTCGCGCAGCTCCATGAACACGATCGCGACGAGCGCCGCCTTCGATACCGCGATTAGGAGCGCAACCGGCGTATTGAACGGGCTGATCGGCACGTAAGCGACGAAAGTTGTCATCGCAAGCAAAGTCAGAAGCGCGAGCCAGGACCAGACCAGGCCCGACGGGGGGCGCCAGGGCGTGCGGCGTGGTGAGGCCCGATCGCTCATGCGCGCCCCGGCAAGTAGATGAGAGCGAAAAGGAAAATCCAAACCAGATCGACAAAGTGCCAATAAAGCGCGGCAACGGTGATTGGCCCATGATAAGCGGCTGAATAGGCGCCTTCATGCGCGCGTACTGCGATGACGGCGAGGACGACGATCCCGACTGCAACGTGAACGGCATGCAGGCCGGTGGCGATAAAATAGAATGTGAAAAACAGCCGTGCGCCCTGCTGGCCGAGCGTAAAGCTGTCGTTGGGAAACAGGTGCTCATTCACCTCGCCTCGATATTCTACTCCCTTGAGCGCAAGGAAAACGATGCCAAGCAACGCCGCGCCCGACAGCAAGGCCGCACTGACGCGACCGGCGCCGAGCTTTGCGGCCACCACAGCCCATGCGACCAGGAAGCTGCTGGTGAGAAGAATCGCCGTGTTGGCGGTGCCGATGACAATGCGCGTGTGCCGCGCAGCTTCCGCAAAGCCGTCGGGGTAAGCGTGGCGATAGACCGTGTAGGCAATGATCAGGCCGCCGAAGAACAGGATTTCGGTTGCGAGGAATGTCCAGATGCCGAGCAGCGCGGTTTCGTGCTGCTGTTCGAGCGTGGCGAACTGCTCTGCGGGGGCGGGGCGGACGTCAGGCATTTTGCGGCACAGCTTTGCCCTTCGGGGTGTACTTGTAAGGATCGTGACGAACGCGCGGCGGGTTCTCGAAGTTCTCCTTCGGCGGCGGCGAAGGCGTCTGCCATTCCAGGCCCGTGGCCTGCCACGGATTGCGGCCCGCGCGCGCGCCGAAGAACAGCGACCAGCCGAGATAGAACAGCGGCATCAGATAGGCGACAGCAAGAATCGATGCGCCGGTCGATGACATCACGTGCCAGACCTGAAATTCCAGCGGATAGACGTGGTAGCGGCGCGGCATGCCCTGCGCGCCGAGAATAAATTGCGGAAAAAATGTCATGTTGAAGCCAAAGAAGATCAGGATCGCAGCGGCGCGCGCCCAATATTCCGGATAGAGGCGGCCGGTGATTTTCGGCCACCAATAATGCAGGCCCCCGAAGAAGGCCGTCACCATGCCGCCGACCATGATGTAGTGGAAGTGCGCGACGACGAAATAGGTGTCGGTGACATAGACGTCATAGGCGAGGCAGGCGAGAAACAGGCCTGTCAGCCCGCCGATCGTGAACAGGCCGATGAAGCCGAGCGCGTAGAGCATCGGCGCGTCGAAGCGCACGTAGCCTTTATGTAACGTTGCCGTCCAGTTGAAAACCTTGATCGCCGACGGAACCGCGACGATGAAGCTCATGAAAGAAAACACGATGCCGGCAAATACCGACTGACCGCTCACGAACATGTGGTGGCCCCAGACAAAGAAGCCGACGCCGGCGATCGATAGGCTCGCCCAAGCGACGAATTTGTATCCGAACACCGCCTTGCGCGAATAAACCGAGACGAGTTCGCTCACCACGCCCATCCCCGGCAGAATCATGATGTAGACGGCCGGGTGCGAGTAGAACCAGAACAGATGCTGGAAAAGGAGTGGATCGCCGCCCTGGCGGGGATCGAAAATTCCCAAGCCGGTCAGCCGTTCCAGCACCAGCAACAGCAGCGTCACGGCGAGTACCGGGGTCGCCAGCACCAGGATCACCGACGTTGCGTAGAGCGACCACAGGAATAACGGTAACCGGAACCAGGTGAGCCCGGGTGCGCGCAGCCGGTGAATGGTCACGATGAAATTCAGCCCGGTCAGGATAGATGAAAATCCTGCGATGAAGACGCCGACGACCGCCATCACGACGTGGCTGTTCGAATACATCGTCGAGAACGGAGTGTAGAAGGTCCAGCCGGTGTCGATGCCGCCGACGAACACCGCATAGAGGGTCACGCAGCCGCCGAGCATGTAGAGATACCAGCTCGTCAGGTTGAGTCGCGGGAAGGCCAGGTCGCGCGCGCCGATCATCAGCGGCACGATGAAGTTGCCGAGCGTTGCGGGGATCGATGGGATCAGGAAGAACCACACCATCACCACGCCGTGGATCGTGAACAGCCGGTTGTAGACGTCGGAGGAGACGAGGTCGCCTTGCGGGGTCAGCAGTTCGAGCCTGATGACCGTCGCGGCCGCGCCGCCGATAAAAAAGAAGAATGTGATGCCGGCGAAATAGAGGATCGCCACGCGCTTGTGGTCGGTCGTGAAAAGCCACGATCGAAGCCTGGTATCTTCAGTGAGGTAGGACTTCGTCATCGCGGCGGCCTCGCCACGTCAGCGAGCGACTTGATGTAGGCGACGACGGCAACGAGATCGTCCTCGGAAATCTTGTCCTGGTAGCTCGGCATCACGGGCTCGTAGCCGGCGACGATCTGACTGCGCGGCAGCAGGATCGAGTCGCGCAGATATTTCTCGTCCGCGGTCGTGACGTCACCGTTCTGCAGGGGTACCGGCTTGCCATAGAGTCCCTCGAGCGGCGGCGCGCGCACCGTCGCGCTCTCGCCGTGGCAGCCGCTGCAGCCCAAGGACCGGAGCCGCTCTTCCCCGCGCGCCGCCAGCGTTCCGTCGGTGTTCTGGTGCGCGAGCCAGGACGCGAATTGCTGCGGCTCCATGACGACCACACGCCCGATCATGAGCGAATGATCGGTGCCGCAATATTCCGAGCAGAACAGATGATAGACGCCGGGCTTGTCCGCCCTGAAATGCAGCTCCTGATAGCGGCCCGGCACGACGTCGTGCTTGATGCGCAGTGCCGGAATGAAAAACGAATGGATGACGTCCTGCGACGCCATGATCAGGCGGACGTTACGCCCGACCGGCACATGCAATTCATCGATTTCGCGCTGTCCGCCGACGTGCTGGACCTTCCACATCCATTGCTTGGCCACGACGTAGATTGGCAGCGCATCGGCCTGCGTTATATAAAGTTGCAAAAACAGATGTGCGCCCCAGATGAACAGGCCGAGAAATGCAACCAGCGTCGCGGCTGTCCACGAGACTTCCCAGTGCCAGCTTTTCTTGATGCGGTGGTCGCGGTCGGCGTTGCTGCCTTCCCGGTAGCGGATCGCGAAGCGCAGCAGCAGAAAGAAAAGCAGCAGGCACACCAGCACGCTTGAGACGAACAGGCCCGCAAACAGCAGGTCGACCTGTGCGCCGTGTTGTGAAGCGCTCGGAAGCCACAAACGCATCAAGCCGCCGGGCGTGCTGACTGTCTGGTGCATGGTTACGGCTGCGGCGCGCGCGGCGGAAGCGTCGGCGCCGGTTGCTGTTTGCCCCAGTCCGGGATGCCGTGCTCGGCGGTCAGCGCGATCGCACGTTCGACCGGAATCCGGACAAGCCCGGCGTTACGGTCGATCCAGCCGTAAGTCGTGAGTATCCGATCCTCAGTGGCCCTGAGCGTCGCAAGGTCGATAGCCGGTGCGGATTGCAGGCGAGGGGCTGGCGGCAGCGTGTCTGGCAGGGCAACGGATCCGCTCTGCAGGGCGCGCGAATAGACCGCGAGCAAGACCAGCGGGGTGACCAAGAGGAACGCGGCAACACCGGCCGCAAGCGCAGCAATGAGCCGCGGATCGGCGTCGCTTTGTTCGAATTGGGGCTTTGTCCCCACGTAAGGTCGCCTTTCGACGATCCGCCCCGGCCGCCCAACGCATCCCCCGGGCAAAAAGTTCCGATGGGCGGAACCGCTTCATCAGGCCCCTGTTATCGCTTTGGGGACGCGCCGGGCCGGGCCAATGAGTCATATCTTTTCACCGGCGGCCGACACTTGGTTCAGGCTGTTTCTGGCGGCCGTGGTCGCTGGCGCAACGTCGGGTGTGATCGTCGTTGTCGCTTATGCGAGGTCGGACTGGGTCACGGGCGCGCATATCATTCCCGCGGCGCAGCCGGTGCCGTTCAGTCACAAGCATCACGTCGGTCAGCTCGGCATCGATTGCCGCTACTGCCACACCGGCGTTGCCGAAAGCGCGCGCGCCAATCTGCCGCCGACGCACACCTGCATGACCTGTCATTCGCAGATCTGGACGAGCGCGCCGATGCTCGAACCGGTTCGCGCAAGCCTCGCCAAGAATGAGCCGCTCGAATGGAAGCGCATCGCGCTGCTGCCGGATTACGTCTATTTCCGGCACGACATCCATATCGCCAAAGGCGTGGGCTGCAACGAATGCCATGGCCGCATCGATACGATGCCGCTGACGAGGCGCGCTAAAGCCTTCACCATGCAGTTCTGCCTCGATTGTCACCGCGACCCGGCACCTCATCTTCGCCCGCACGAGGAGGTTACCAACATGGCGTGGCAGCCACCGCAAGGCAGCGAACCGCGGCTCGGTCATGAGTTGTTGCGTGCGTACGGCATCCGCGAAGGCGAGCTCACGCATTGCTACGTGTGCCACCGATGACGAAGCGCCGGGCATTCGATTTCGACGCAGCGCGGCGCTCTGCCGGTCAGATGAGCGGCCGGCGATTCTGGATGAGCGTCGACGAGCTGATCGACGATTGTAGGTTTCGCGATTTGCTGGCGGCCGAATTTCCGACGGCCGCCGATATCATTTCCGATCCGCAGCGCAGGCAGGTGCTCAAGCTGATGGGAGCGTCGCTCCTGCTTGCAGGCCTCGGCGCCTGCAGTGACAGCCGGAGCGACGATGCGCTGCCATACGTCAATCAGCCCGAACATGCGCTGCCGGGCGTGCCACGTTACTACGCGACGTCCGTGACGCTCGACGGCTATGCGCAGCCGGTCGTCGCGACCACCTATGACGGGCGGCCGACCAAGCTCGACGGCAATCCGGATCATCCGGCGACGCGAGGCCGAAGCGACAGCTTCATGCAGGCTGCGGTGTTGGCGCTCTACGATCCCGAGCGCGCCAAGCTACCGACCCAGAACGGCGCGCCGGTGACCTGGGGCGAGGTCGAAAAGGCGTTGCTCGATCTGCGCTCGCGCTGGCAGCAATCGCAGGGCGAGGGCCTGCGCGTCGTCCTCTCACGAACGACGTCCCCGACATTACTGCGGCAAATCAGAGGAATTCAGACGAGCTTTCCGCAGGCGCGATTACACATCGCCGATCCGCTCGGCGCGGGACGGCGCGATCAGGCGATGCGCGCCGTATTCGGCCGCCCGGTGGAAGCTCTGGTCGATGTCGGTCAATGCGATGTCATTGTCAGCCTCGACGATGACTTTCTCGGCCCAGGCCCGTGGCAGGTGAGCAACGCGCTCCGTTGGGCGACAAAACGCGGAGAGGTTGCACCCGGAGCCGGCCGCGGCCGCCTCCATGTGGCGGAAAGCCTGCCGGGCGCAGCGGGCGTCGTTGCGTCGTCCCGGCTTGCGGCGTCACCGCGGAAAATGGGCGCCTTGCTCCGCGCGTTGTCGGGCGAAGCCACCGGGCTCGATACGCGCGAGCAGGCCTGGGTGGCCCGCGTGCGGGCCGACCTTGAGGCTTATCGGGGCCGCGGGGTCCTGCTTGCGGGGATGCACCTGGCTCCCGATATCCAAATGGCGGCCGCGTGGCTGAATGAAAAATACGGCAATGCGGGTCGTGCCGTTCGATACGTCGAGCCGATCCATGCGCAGTTCGATGCCGCCGGCGATCTGCCTTCGCTTGCGCAGGACATTGCGTCAGGTGCCGTGCAGTCGCTGGTTATCCTCGATGCCAATATTGCCTATGCCGCGCCGGCTGCGCTCGATCTGGCTCGTCTCATCAAGACGGTGCCACATCGCGTGTGCGCATCGGGATATGCCGACGAGACGACGGCTCTGTGCGAATGGCACTTGCCACTGACCCATGAACTGGAAAGCTGGGGCGATGCGCGCGCCGTCGACGGCACGGAGGCGATCATTCAGCCGGTGGTTCGTCCGTTCTATCGCGGGCGCAATATCCATCAGGTTGTCGATATGCTCGGCGGCACGGTCGACCCCACAGCCGATGCCGCGGTACGCGCCGCATGGCAGGAGCGTTTCGGAGGTGACGACGCCCGATGGCGTAGCGCGCTGCGTGACGGGTTTGTCAAAGGCACTGAGGCCGTTCCGGTCGGCGTCACCGCGCGCGCCCAACCGCTTTCGGCGGAACGCGCAAAGCCCGATGAACTCGAAATCGTCTTCCAGCCCGATCCGTGCGCGTGGGACGGCCGTTTTGCGAGCGTTGCGTGGCAGCAGGAATTGCCGAAGCCGCTGACCAAGATCACCTGGGACAATGTCGTCTCGATCAGTCCCGCGCATGCGGCGCGCGGGCGCCTCGCCAATGGCGACCGTGTCGAAGTGACCGCGGATGGACGTGTTGTCGAAGGGCCCGTCTTTGTCATGCCGGGACAGGCGGACAATACAATCGGTCTGTTCCTGGGCTATGGCCGCCGCGCGGGCGAAATCGCGGACGGTATCGGTTATGACGCCTATGCCGTGCTTCCCGCCGATGGCAGCCAGGTCGCGGTAGGTACATTGCGGCGTCGCGACGGCCACGATGCCCTCGCCACCACCCAGCCGCATCACCGCATGGATGGCTTCGACTTTGTGCGGGAAGTCACCGCGCGCAATCCGCAGACGCCGAAACCGAAGCCCACTCCATCGCTCTATTCCGAGCCGCCCCTGCCGCAGAGCGAAAACGCCTGGGGCATGGTGATCGATCTCGATCTCTGCATCGGCTGCAACGCCTGCATCTCCGCCTGCAACGTCGAGAACAATGTTGCGGTCGTCGGCAAGGAGCAGGTCGCGATGGGCCGCGAAATGCTCTGGCTGCGCGTTGACCGCTATTACGTCGGCGAGCCGGACGACCCGCGCACTTTCTTCCAGCCAGTGCCGTGCATGCATTGCGAGAAGGCCCCCTGTGAGATGGGCTGCCCCGTTCACGCGACGGTGCATTCACCGGAGGGTGTCAATCAGATGGTCTACAACCGCTGCATCGGCACGCGAACCTGCTCGAGCTATTGCCCCTACAAGGTGCGGCGGTTCAATTGGTACGATTATCGCAAGTTCGGCGAGGTCGAGCGCGCGGCGAAGAATCCGGACGTCACCGTGCGTTCGCGGGGCGTGATGGAAAAATGCACGTATTGCACCCAGCGTATCCAGGCTGCGCATGTTGCCGCCGACAAGGAGAAGCGGCCGATCCGCGACGGCGACGTTGTCACGGCGTGCCAGCAGGCTTGCCCGACCAGGGCGATTGTGTTCGGCGACATAAAAGATGAAAAGTCCGAGGTGTCGAAGCGTCGCAAAAGCGGCCGACATTACGTTTTGCTGGAAGAACTCGGCACCCGGCCACGCACCACCTATCTCGCTCGCTGGAACGACGATGAGGGAGGGGCCGCATGAGCGTTGCGGACACCCGCCCGATCCTGTCGCCGCGGCAAGGTTATGCGGACGTCACGGATCAGCTCGCGTCGATTCCGCTGCATTTTCCATCGCGCCGGCGCTGGCTGATCGCGCTCGGCTTCGCCTCGCTGCTGCTTGGCCTGTTTTTCGTCGCCGCGACCGTGTTGTTTGTGCGTGGGGTCGGTATCTGGGGCATCAACATCCCGGTCAATTGGGCTTTTGCGATCCACAATTATGTCTGGTGGCTCGGTATCGGCCACGCCGGCACGCTCATCTCCGCGCTGCTGCTCCTTCTCGGCAGCGACTGGCGCAATTCGCTCAATCGCTTTGCCGAGACGATGACGCTGTTCGCTGTGCTGTGCGCCGGGGTCTATCCGATCCTGCATCTGGGACGGCCCTGGTTCTTCTACTGGATGTTTCCCTATCCGGCATCGATGGGCGTGTGGCCGAATTTCAGAAGTCCGCTCGAATGGGACATCTGGTCGGTGCTGACCTACCTGATCGTGTCCGTCGTGTTTTGGTATATCGGCCTCGTGCCGGATCTCGGCGCCGCACGCGATCGCGCGCAGCGGCGCGGATGGAAGGTCTTCTTCGGCGTTCTTTCGCTCGGCTGGCGCGGCTCGGCCGCGCACTGGATGCGCTGGCATCAAGCCTACCGGTTGCTCGCGGCGCTGGCCGTGCCCTTGGTTGTTTCGGTGCATTCGGGCGTGTCGATGCTGTTCGCCGCCGGCACGATTCCGGGTTGGCACTCGACGATTTTCCCGCCGTATTTCGTGCTCGGTGCCGCGTTTTCCGGCTTCGCTGTCGTCGCGATCATCGCGATCTCGCTCCGCGCGCTGTTCAATCTGCGCAATCTCGTCACCGACGAGCACCTCGATATTCTCGGCAAGGTGCTGCTCGCGACGGGCCTGATGACGGCTTACGGCTATGTGTTCGAGATTTTCGACGCGCTGTATTCCGGCGAAACGCAGGACGTGCAGACTCTGCTGGACAGGCTGTTCGGCGTCTATTGGTGGCTTTACTGGGGCGCCATCGTTTTCAACTTCGCCGCGCTGACGCCGCTGTGGTGGCGCAGCATGCGCCGTTCGCCCTTGGTCCTTTTCGCAATTTCTTCGAGCGTTGCCGTCGGCATGTGGCTCGAGCGCTACATGATCCTCGTCACCAGTCTCTACAAGGATTTCCTGGTGTCGTCGTGGGGCTATTACACGCCGACCTTCTGGGACTGGGCGACCTATGCCGGGACGATCGGCCTGTTCCTTGTGCCATTCCTCATGCTGATCCGACTGCTGCCGGTGATCTCGATCTTCGAGACCAAGGAACTGCTCCACGAGGAGCGGGAGGAGGCGCGCCATGCTCGCTGAACAGGGCGACTTTGGCCTCCTTGCCGAATTCGGCGACGCGGACGCGCTTGTCGCGGCGGCAAAAAAAGTACGCGCTGCGGGATATCGCGATCTGGACGCTTTCACGCCGTTTCCGGTCTATGAACTCGCGCCCGTGCTTGGACTCCGCGACTATCGGGTTCTGACGATCGGCCTGATCGGCGGAGTTTCCGGCGGCTTGTTCGGGCTGCTGATGCAGCTTTACACCAACTATAATTATCCGATCGACGTCGGCGGCCGGCCGATCTACGCACTGACTGCGTTCGCCGTTGTCGTTTTTGAGTTCACGATCCTGTTCGGTGCGCTGTCGGCCGTCTTTGGAATGCTGGCGCTGAACGGTTTGCCTCGCCTGCATCATCCGGTGTTCGGCGCGAGGCAATTCCACCGCGCATCGCGTGATCGCTTTTTTCTGTGCGTGCTCGCCAGTGACGGCAAATTCGACCGCACCGGGACCGCGCGTTTCCTGCGCCGGCTTGGCGCGGACAGCGTGGAGCTTGTCGAGTCATGACGCGCCACGTCGTCATCGCCGGGCTGTTGCTGCTCGCGGCCTGCACGAAGTCCAATATGGACAGCCAGCCGAAATATCACGAATACGAAAGGAGCGGCCTGTTCGAGAACGGGAGCATTCTGCAGCCGCCGCCTGAAGGCAGCGTCGCGCGGGACCATCCGACGCGCGAGGCGGAAGGGACGGGAACGCCGCCGCTCGATTTGGCTTTGCTGCGACGCGGCCGCGAGCGCTTCGACATTTTCTGTGCGCCATGTCACGGCCGCACCGGTTCCGGCAACGGAATTGTCGTGCAACGCGGCATGCCGCGTCCGCCGAGCCTTCACGATCAGCGCTTGCTCGCCGCCGTCGATCGGCATTTTTACGACGTCATCAGTCACGGCTACGGCGCGATGTACTCGTATTCCGCGAGAGTGTCGTCCCGCGACCGCTGGGCCATCGTCGCCTATATCCGCGCCTTGCAAATGAGCCAGCACGCTTCGTTGTCCGACCTGACGCCGGAGGAGCGGTCTCACCTTGGGGCGATACAATGAATGCGTACCGAGGCCTTTTCATCGTCACCGGTGCGGCACTGGTGGCCTGCATCTTGGGATTCGTGGCCAATCCAAAGATATTTCTCATCAGCTATTTGGTTGTCGTCGTGACGGCGGCTTCCATCTCGGCGGGCGCGCTCGGTGTATTGATGATCACCTATCTCGTGCGGCGCGCATGGACCGAGGACCTGCATGGCCCGTTGCGCGCCGCCGCGCTGCTCTTGCCGCTCGTCGGCATCGCCTTCATTCCGGTTCTTCTCGGCGTGACGACCATCTATCCATGGGCCGGTGAGGGGATCCACAAAGGTGCGCTTCAGGCAATCTATCTGACGCCGCTGTTTTTCGCGCTGCGGACGCTCGGCTATTTCGTGATCCTGACCGCGCTGGCGATGTGGACCGTCTCCTCCTATCGCCGCGAGCGCATGATCGCAGCGGCGTCGGCGGGCATTATCGTCTGGACTCTCATTGTTTCCTTTGCAGGGGTCGACTGGCTCGAATCGATTGAGCCCGAATTTCATTCTTCCATCTACGGGCTGTTCTTCGTCGTCGCCTCGTTGCTTGCAGGAGTAAGCCTCGGCCTTGGTGTCATTCTCATGTCGGATCGCCGTCGCGGTTCGCTCGCCGGATATGGTGCGCTGTTGCTCGCTTGCCTTCTTGTCTGGGCTTACGTTCACGCCATGCAGTACTGGATCGTATGGTCAGGCAATCTGCCCGAGGAAATGCGTTGGTATATCCAACGCCTCGATCACGGCTGGGGCTTCGTCTTATGGGGTCTCTATATCGGCCAGTTCGTGCTGCCGTTTCTGGCGCTGTTGAGCCAACGCGTTCGCGCGCGCAGCGAGCCCTTGCTTGTCTTATGCGGCCTGACGCTGGCGATGCGCGCTGTGGAGACGGCCGTTCTTGCATTGCCTGCGCAGGGCAGCCCCTCGATCATTCTGCTGCTGGATTTGCCCGCCGCTGCAACTTTAGTGGGTGTTCTTGCCGCAATTGCAATACGGTTGAACGCGCCGGAACGGATCAACCGCGTTTTCGCGACGGCCACAGGAGAAGGACCCCGATCAAGAGGCCAAGCGCGCTCAGCGTGACGGCGGAGGATGCAGCGAGCACACGCGACACCATAAGATTATAGGTGCCGCGCGCGGGATCGAAACTCGTGCAAAGCAGATGCACCTGATCGCGGAATGTGCCGACCTTGCCCCGGCCGGCCTCGATCAACGCAAGGCGCATCGTCGGGCCATCGAGCCCGATACCGGAAAGCTCGCGCGAGACTTGGCCTCCGGCGCTTAGCACAAAAACCGTCGCCGGATGGACGAATTGATCGATTGAGGCTTCGTAGCGGTAGCGGTAGCCGAATTGTTTCGCGAATGCGGCGATCGCAGTCTGGTTGCCGTGAAGCACTGTCGTCTTCGCTCGCAGAGGGGTTTGGCCGAGATGCGCATCCAGCATTCGGCGCGCGTCGTCGGCGTCGTCTTTCGGGTCGAGGCTCACGACGGCAAGTTTGAAGTCTCTGCCTGGCTGCAATTCGGTCTGGTCGAGCGCATGCCCGACGAAAGAGACGACCGGGCCGCATAATGTTCTGCACGTGAAATCGGCGAAAACCAGCACGGTCGGTCGGTCAGCGAGCGCCGGAAAAGCAACCGGGCGATTGGCGAAGTCCAAAAGTGACAGTCGCGCTGGCTCGCGCGCTCGAGTTTCTTCTTGCGCTTGCGTCTGAGCTCCGGCGCCCGAACACATGAAAAATAGCGCTGCCAGCAAGCAGGAGATCGCTCTCGCCATGGGCCTCCGCCTCGCGTCGCCAGCCTATAAAGATCGGGTGGGCCGAACGGGTTCCGCAAATCATCACAGGCGGCGGACGTCGCTGGGCCGGGGCTCAACCCAGCCAGGCGAAGCGCGGCCGGCACGAACAAGGCCTTTCAGCGGATTTGATAGCTGATGGAAGGAGGCGGGCGCTGTCCGGCCGGCTGGGGACGCTCGCTTTGCCTGGCAGGCGCCCGCTCGATATTGCCGTGTTCCACAGAATAAGACGGCTCGGGTCCAAAAAAGAACAACGCCAGCGCCATGACCCACATCGCGACCGCGATGCCCGACGTCCACAGCGCAAAGGTGAGATATGTCTCGCGCAGCACGGTCGCGCTCGCCCATTGCGCATAGGCTTCAGGCGGTCGGGACTCCTTCGGAAGATAAAGCCACATCTCGGTGTGGCGGTAATTCTTTGTCCGCGCTTCGCGGGATTTGAAGACCAGAATGAGCGCCATCAGCACGGTCAGCGTTCCGCCCGCTTGGAAGGCGAGACGCGCATCGAACGACATCCCGATCATCACGCAGAAGATCGCGAGCGAACCGAAGCCGCAGGCGCGCAGCACGGTTTCGTAGGCGATTTGGCGCATCAGCTCCATGGCTGTCCCGGCGCTCGATTCCACGATACCGCCGAGAATTTATCACAGGCTGTCGCGGTGTCACGTTTCGGCTTACGCCGGGACTTCAAGCATTCGTTACAAACTTGAAATAACCAGCGCGGAGATGAAGAGGGCGCAGGCCGTGCCAGACGCAGTCTTGGCGAATGCCAGCAGCAATCCCTCAAACTCGTCCCGGGCGAGCCGCAGCCCAGTCTCTCCTTCAGGACGTTCCTCCGGCTCAAGCCCTCGCCAGGGCTCGGTGCGAACAATCCGCCGTTCGGTCAGGCACAATGCCCGGAACAGCAGCAGCAGCGAGAAGCCGAGCGCGATATAGGCAGCGATATCCAGCGCCAGAGGGAGATCAAAGCTGAAGCCGACCATCAGCGTTGCCGCTGCCAGAGCGACGAACACCGTGTCGCGTGTAAGCGTGAATTGAGCATAGCGTGTGAACAGGTCCATGGCGCGTGCCTGCAAGAGCGATACCGGTGTCCGAGCCCTATAACGCAAGGGCCAAGCCCCCTTGTCCGGAAGGCCGGCTCTGTCGATGCAACGCGATCTATCGCGCCGGGTTCCACCGGCGCTTTTTTTGGTTCTGATCGGAGGTAATGCGGTCGCGCTAGAGCCGGACCTGAATGAAATTCTCGATCGCCGGCAGCGTCAGCAGCGCGGTCCCGGCGAGCCAGATCCAGAGCGAGGCCTCCGTCGAGTCGTCTTCGGCGCCAGCGAAATGTTCGAAGATCGCGGCCGGGATACCGGCGATGACGATCGTTCCGGTCGAGACCATCAGCGAAGCGAAGACAAGCGTCAGCGAGGTCGAACCGAACAGCAGCGGGCCTGCCAGGGCCTGCACATAGATCAGGGTGAAGATCAGCCCGAGCTGATTGAAGATGCCGTTGATCATCCCGAAGAAAGCGATCGCGACGTAATAGAGATTGCGGTTCATGAGGCGGCTCCGATGCGCGGAGCGAGATCGAAGCTCAAGAGGGTCAGGTGGAAGATCACGCGCAGCCAGAACAGCCAGACAAAGGCAAACAGCCACACGATCACCGGGACCGCAGCCTTGGGCGTGACCTTGCCGACAACTGCGACGACAGGATCGGTCAGGAAGCAGAAAAAGCGCCAGATGTAATTGGAGGAGTCAGGTTGAACGATCAGGCCGAGCAACACGCGGCCAAGCAGCGTATACATCAGCACCGCCAAAATGAAATTCGGCACGTGATAGTACCAATAGGCGGCAAGCGTGCTTGTGACATTCATTGGAATTGATCCGACGCCGTTACAATGGCCGCATCCGTCGCGAGCAGCAAGGAGATTTCGGCCGAGAAAAAAGCGGGGCCCGCAGGCCCCGCTTCCACCTTGATCGTCGTTGCGATCAGACCTTTTCTTCGAGGACCGTACGGCCTCGCGGCTTGCGGATCTCGTCGACATAGGCCTGCATTTCGCGCGACGGCTCCTTGCCAAGCAGGCTGATGACGATGATCGTCAGGAAGCCGACCGGGACGCCCAACAGGCCGCAGGCGATGTTGTTCAGGTCGAACCATCCGACCTTGCTCGCCAGCGGGTGCGACGCCGCAACCCAGTGGCCCATCGCGTTCGGGTCGGCCATGGCTTTCGCCATGTCGGCCACGAGCGGGGCACCGGTAGCCGCGTTGTAGAGCGAACTCATGCCGAAATACTTCACGCCATAGCCCGGGAAGTACCGGGTGCAGACGAGATAGAACAGGCAGAGCCCAAAGCCTGCGATCATGCCGGCAACCGCGCCGGCCGCAGTCGTGCGCTTCCACCAGATGCCCATGACGAGCGCGGGGAAGTTTCCGGCCATGGCCAGCGAGAATGCCCAGCCGACCATGGCCAGGATGTCCGCCGGACGGGTCGAAGCGGTGTAAGCCGCACCAACCGCCACGACCAGCAACAGGACGCGCGCCACGGTGAGCCGACGGACGGTCGGCGCATTCGGGTCGAGCATCTTGTAATAGACGTCGTGGGAGAGCGCGTTCGCGATCGCGAGCAGCAGGCCGTCGGCGGTCGAGAGCGCCGCAGCAAGACCACCCGCGGCCACAAGACCTGAGATCACATAGGGCAGACCGGCCACCTCCGGAGTGGAGAGCACGATCACGTCCGTGTTGATCACGAAGTCCTGAAGACGAACAACGCCGGCATGGCCGGCGATGGCTTTACACGCGTCGATAATCGCCTGAGCGCTTGCGGCGTTCTTGCCGCAAACCTGGATCAGGCCGAGTTCGCCCCATGTGAACATCCAGGGCCGGATGTCCGCCACGTTGCGCCCGATGACGTTGGTGTAGACCTCGAGCTTCGAGAACGCCGCGTAGGCCGGCGCCGAGAAGTACAGGAGGAAGATGAAGAACAGCGACCACGCCACCGACTGACGGGCTTCACGGACCGTCGGGGTCGTGAAGTAGCGCATCAGGATGTGCGGCAGGGACGCCGTGCCCACCATCATGCAGAACATGATGGCGAAGAAGTTAAGCGGCGAGTAGTTGATGAACGGCTGGATGTGCGGCTTCAGTGCTGCCGCCGTCGCCAGTCCGCTGGACAGCATCTGCTGCTCGCGTGCGGTGATTTCCGCGATCGCCTGACCATAGGTCAATTCCGGAATCGGAATGCCGTAGTGCTTGGTGGACAGGATCACGATCGGCGTCAGGTACGCGATGATCAGCACGATATATTGTGCGATCTGCGTCCAGGTCACCGCCCGCATGCCGCCAAGCATCGCGCAGAGCAGGATGCCGACGAGTCCGACGAAGACTGCGACGGTGAAGTCCATCCCGAGGAAGCGCGACGCAATAATGCCGGTGCCGTAGATCTGCGCCGTCACGTAAGTGAAGGAGCAGCACACCAGCACGACAACGGCCACGAAGCGGGCGAAGTTGCCGCCGAACCGGAACGACATGAAGTCGGGCACGGTATAGGCGCCGAACTTGCGCAGATACGGGCCGATCAGGATCGAGACCAGCACGTAACCGCCGGTCCAGCCGAGCACCCAGGTCAGGCCGTCATAGCCGAGCAGGAACAGCGTACCCGCCATGCCGACGAACGAAGCCGCCGACATCCAGTCGGCGCCGGTCGCCATGCCGTTATAGAAAGCCGGAACGCGACGCCCCGCGACGTAATACTCGGAAACCTGCGCGGTGCGCGTCATGATGCCGATGACGGCGTACACCGCGAGGGTGAAGAAGACGAACAGATAGCCTAGGATTCTGTTCGGTACGCCGACTTGTTCAAGGATCGCGAGAAGCACGATGAAGGCGAGGAACCCGCCCGTATACGTGCCGTACATGCGGCCGAGATTTGCGATGAAATCCGAGCTGCGTGCTGATTGTGTCGCCATGTGGATGCCCTCAGTCTTCTTCCGCGAAGCCGAATTCCCGATCGATACGGTCCTGCTGTTTCGCGAAAACGAAGAGCATGACGACGAACACGATCAGGGAGCCCTGCGCGGCCATGTAGAAGCCGAGCGGGAATTTCAGCACCGGGATGATGATGGTGTTGAGCGGCTTGACGAACATGTGGATGACGTAGCCGAAGAAAAACCAGAGCCCGAGATGCGTGAGCATCAGGTTGGTGGTCTTTCTCCAATGAGCTTCTTCTTTCGATTCAGCCATGGGCGTACCTTCCCCGTTAAAGCAGACCCGCGAAGCGGACCGGATATGCAAGGGGCGCCGTTTGGACGGCTGATGCGGCACCCCCCTTGCCGCTGTTCCACGCCTGGTCTTGTGCCGGGTCAGGAAACGATCCAGAAAATTAACACTGCGAAGACGAAGCCGCTTATAAGACTTTCGGATTAGTCGATTCACTTTTGCCATTGATATTATTGAAGAACTGACTCATAGATTTTGTGGATTTTGAAGTAACGGCGCTGTGGAAGCAGGAGGCCATGTTGGCATTGCTGGGGTTTTTCCGGCGGCGGCGGAAGCTCGGTACGCCTGCCGAACTGGCCGATTTCATCGATGCGAACGCGGCCTTTCTCATGCAGAAGGGGCTCTACGAATACTCGCGCGCACGGGCCGGTCATTACGCCAAGGTGCTGATGGTCGACCCGGGCTTTCTTGCTGCGGTCGAAGAGTCGCGGTGGCGCGCTTACCCGCTCGGCCTCGCGCTGATTGCCGAGATGGTCGAAGGCGTGCTGCGTCCCTATGCCAAGGACAATGCACGCGAAATGCTCGATATCCTGCGTGGTATCGTGCTCTCGGTGTTTGATCGCTATCAGGTGCCGCCGCCGCTCGGTCCGGAAGCGTGGCATTCGGCGCGCGCTGAACTTGCACAGCGTCTCGACCGCATCGCAACGCATCCTCCGAAGCGCGTAATGGATATTCCGGTGCCGCTCGCGGAAACCTATTGGTCCTACATGCCGGTGCACGAAAAACTGCGCACCCGCGACCTGCCGACCACAACGAGCTATCTGCGCGTCTCGATGTGCAACATCCATGACGAATTGATGGATCGCATGGATCCGGCCGCGATGGCTGAGAAACTGCGCGCGGAAAAAGTTCGCGAATTTGCCTGAGTGGTTCTGAAGGTCGGGGCGTCACGAATGACAGCGGTCGTGAGTGCTACACCGCTGATCGCGCTCGATGCCGTGGTGATCGATACCGAAACGACCGGACTCGATCCCGCCCGCGCCCGCATTATCGAGATCGGAGCGCTCAGGATTGCCGGAGGCAAACTTTCGAACGACCGCTTTCGTAGCCTGCTCAATCCCGACGTGCCCATTCCCGACGCCGTTTCCGCAATTGTCGGGATTCGCGACGCGGATGTCGCGGGCGCCCCGTCCTTCCGCGAAGTCTGGCCGAAATTCCGGGATTTCGTTTCCGACAGTGCGGTCATCGGGCATTCGCTTGGCTTCGATGTCGCGGTGATCGGACACGAATGTGCGCGCCTCGGTGAAGGTTACGCTCCGCGCCGCACGCTCGACACGCGGCTACTTGCGCAGGTCGTGGCCCCCAACCTCGCAAGCTACACAATCGAAAGCCTATGTGCGTGGCTCGGTGTCGAAGCTGCGCGTCGGCATTCGGCGCTCGGCGATGCAGAGACGACGGCGCGGATTTTTCAGGCGCTGGTGCCGCGCCTGCGCGGTGGTGGCATCCGCACGCTGGCCGAAGCGATGAACGTTTGCCGCACCCTCACCGACGTTCTCGACCAGCAGCATCGCGCGGGATGGGCGGAGGCCGGGACAGCGAGCCGGTCCGATGCAGAGCGGACATTGGCGCGCATCGACGCATATCCCTATCGCCACCGCGTGCGCGACGTGATGAGCCGCTCGCCGAAATTCATCGCAGCCGGACGTCCGCTGTCGGATGCGCTCGCCCTGATGATGAAGGACAAGGTCTCTTCTCTCTATGTTCGCGAGGAGAGTGCCGACGAAACCGCGATCCGGGCGGCTGACACCGGCATCGTGACCGAGCGCAATGCATTGCGCGCTCTCGCGGCGCGCGGCGCGGCGGCTCTGGCCGCTCCGGTGCGCGAATTCATGAGCAGGCCGCTCGCGACGGTGCCGGCCGATGCCTTCGTCTATCGTGCGATCGGGCGGATGACGCGGCTGAAATTCCGTCACCTCGGAGTGGTTGATGAGGCGGGCCTCGTTGTCGGTGCGCTGTCGGCGCGCGATCTTCTGCGGCTGCGCGCGACCGAGGCGGTGTCGCTCGGCGACGAAATCGACCAGGCTGCGGACGTGCACGAACTCGCGGCGGCTTGGGCAAAGCTGCCTGAGGTCGCTGCATCGCTGCATGCGGAGGAATTGTCGGGCCGCGATGTCGCCGCCGTGATTTCGCGCGAACTCGGCGCGCTTACCCGGGCCGCGGCGGTGATCGCCGAACGATGGATGCGCGAAGCCGGGCGCGGGGAGCCGCCGTGCCCGTTTGCGGTCGCGGTACTCGGGTCGGCCGGCCGCGGCGAGAGCCTGCTCGCGATGGATCAGGACAACGCCCTGATCTTCGCCGAAGGCGCTCCCGACAGCCTGGCCGACCTGTGGTTCGCCGAATTCGGCGCTCACCTCGCGGGCATTCTTCACGCGGCCGGAGTTCCCTATTGCACGGGCGGAGTCATGGCGAAAAATCCGCAATGGCGCGGATCGGTGCAGACATGGCGCGCACGGATCAAGCACTGGATTTCGCGGACGAGGCCGCAGGATCTACTCGCGGTCGACATCTTTTTCGATCTGCGCGGCGTGCACGGCGAGAAATCGCTTGCGGAGAGATTGTTGCAGGACAGCTTCGACGAGGCCCGCGGACAGGCTGGATTTGCCAAGGCGCTGGTCGAGGCGATCGGCCCCTTGCAATCTGCTGTCGGTTTGTTCGGTGGAATCAAGACGGACCAGGGACGGACCGATCTCAAGAAGCGAGGCTTGTTCGCAATCGTCACCTCCGCCCGCGCGCTCGCCATCTGCCATCACGTCAATGAGCGCGAAACGCCCGCGCGCCTGATGGGAGTGAAGGCGCTGGGAATCGGAGGGGATCAGGATCTCGATGCTCTTGCCGAGGCGCAGGGCGTTTTCCTCGACCTGATCCTCGCGCAGCAGATCGCGGACATCGAGCACGGCATTCCGGCCTCGAACAGTGTTGTCCTCAAAAGCCTGACGACGCGCGACCGCGAGCGGCTTCGCACCGCTCTCAAGGCGGCCGAGACGATCGACGATCTGACGCGCGATCTCCTGTTCAGGGGCTGACGGGCCCGCTCTGCCGGATCGGACGGGGGTCTGTCTATTGCGCTTGCAGGATCGTACCGGGCGGCACAGAATCCCCTTTCCGGCCATTCAGGCCGGTCGGGATACGCCATGGACGACATTACTCGCGGCTTGCGCAGAGTGAGCCCGGACGACGTCAACCCGCGTTTCAGGTGGGATCGTCACCTTCCCGCACTCGGGACGATGGGCGTCGACTTCGAGGAGCGGGTCGATTACCGCCGGATGCACAATTACCGGATCGGCCGCGCGCGGCAGGCGCTGGAGAAAAGCGACCTCGGGGCGCTCCTTTTGTTCGACGTTAACAATATCCGCTACATTACTTCGACCAAGATTGGAGAATGGGAGCGCGACAAACTCTCACGCTGGGTGCTGCTGACGCGCGACGGCGAACCGATCCTTTGGGATTTCGGCTCGGCAGCGGTGCATCACCGGCTCTATTGTCCCTGGCTCGAACCGAAGAACATGAAGGCCGGGCTTGTGGGTTTGCGCGGCACGGTCGATCCGAAATTCGGCCTTATGGAGCGGCACGCCAAGGAAATGTTTGCGCTGCTGAAGGAGGCGGGCGTCGAGAAGATGCCGCTCGGCGTCGACATCATCGAGCCGCCGATGATGTTCGAATTACAGAAGCTCGGTCTGACGATCGCCGACGGCCAGCAGACGATGCTCGAAGCGCGCGAGATCAAAAATATCGACGAGATTGCTCTGCTCAATCGTGCCGCCGCGATGGTCGACGGGGCCTACGATCTGGTAAACGAGAAGTTGCGCCCCGGCGTGCGCGAAAACGACATCGTCGCCGAGGTCAACAAGTTCCTCTACACGCACGGCTCGGACGACGTAGAGGCGGTCAACGCGATCTCAGGCGAGCGCTGCAATCCGCATCCGCACAACTTCACGGATCGCATGATCCGGCCGGGCGATCAGGCCTTCTTCGATATCCTGCAATCGTTCATGGGATATCGCACCTGCTATTACCGCACCTTCAATGTCGGGCGCGCAACCCCTGCGCAGCACGACGCCTACAAGAAAGCGCGCGAGTGGCTCGACAATGCCATTGCCCGCATCAAGCCGGGGGTCTCGACCGCGCATATCTGCGAGGTGTTTCCCAAGGCGGGAGAATTTGGATTCCCGGACGAAATGTCGGCCTTCGGACTTCAGTTCGCGCACGGCCTCGGTCTTGCGCTGCACGAGCGTCCGATCATTTCGCGCGTCGTGTCCATGGACCATCCGACCGAGATCAAGGAAGGCATGGTGTTCGCGATCGAGACCTATTGCCCGGCGACCGACGGCTTCTCCGCCGCGCGAATCGAGGAAGAGGTCGTCGTCACCGACAAGGGCTGCCGGCTGATCTCGCTGTTCCCGGCTGAAGAATTGCCGATTGCCAATCGGTATTGACCGCCTATCGTCCCTTCAGGAGCCAACGATGAATCAACCGCGAAAGATCGGATGGATTGGCGCCGGGCGCATGGGCTACCCGATGATCGAACGCCTGCTCAAGGCCGGTCACGACGTAACGATCTGGAACCGGACGCGCGCGAAAGCCGAGCCGCTGGGCCGTGAAGGCGGCAAGCTCGTCGATCATCCGGTCGAACTCGCCGGGTGCGACATTGTTTTTGCCATGGTCTCGACGGGCAAAGATGTCGAGGACGTGCTGTTCGGGAAAAGCGGTCTTCTCACCGGAAGCGGCAAGCCGAAGATGGTCGTCGACTGCTCGTCGATCTCCGTCGCCGAATCCGCGACGATCCGCGCCCGCCTCAAGGACAAGGGCGTCAGCCTGATTGCGTCGCCGGTGTCCGGGAATGCCAAGGTCACCAAAGCCGGCAAACTTTCGGCCGTCGTGTCGGGGCCGGAAGAGGATGCCAAGCTCGCCATGCCGCTGATCGAGGCGTTCGCGCCGAAGGGTGTTTCTTATGTCGGGGAGGGCGAGCTCGCCCGCGTCTGCAAGATCGCGCACAACGTCATGCTCGGCGTCGTGATCGAGAACCTCATCGAGATCACGCTGCTCGCCAACAAGATGGGTATCCCGCGCCACGCGTTTCTCTCCTTCATGAACAACAGCGTGATGGGATCGATGTTCACCGCGTACAAGACGCCGGCGCTGGTCAATCTCGACTGGACCACAACCTTCACGCCGGAACTGCTTCGCAAGGATCTTGACCTCGGGTTGGAGCTCGGGCGTGACTGGGACGTACCGATGCCGGTCACGGCCGCCGCGCGCGAGGTGCTGCAAAGCCATTTTGGTGTTGCGACACAGCAGCAGGATCCGGACGGCTACCTGCAGAAGGATTTTGCCGCGCTCGCCGAGACCATGGCGCTTGCCGCCGGCATGACGCTGCAAAGCGAGAACAAGAACGTGCCGACCGGGCTCTAGCGAAGCCGCGTCGAGTCGAAAGGGCGGACGCGCGGGTCGCTGGGCTTAATCAATTGTGAACCCCGACACGGGCTCGTTTCAACCTACGCGTTTACGCGAATAGATTTTGCTTTCGCGCCGTGAGACGCTTGGACTGGCTGAGGCTGTCTCGAAATTTGCGAGGCTCATGGGACTTTTCATTCGCCTGTCGCGCGTGCTTGCGCGCATGCGCGCGACGGCACCCGCCGAGTTAGGCGCGTGCAGGAATAACAGCGATACGGGAAACACGCTGCGACATTCGCTCGCGCGGCAAAGCGCCGTGTTCGCGTCCGCGCTGGACGGCATTCTGATCTTGGACGCCGCCGGCCGGATCGAGAACCTCAATCCTGCGGCCGAGGCATTGTTCGGCTACGTCACGAATGATGCAGCGGGCCTCGACGTGTCGCGTCTGATCAGCCTGGGCGGAGATCCAAATGCCGGCACGCTAGCGCGGCTGCGCGAACTCGCAACAGAGAAAATGTCTCGAGAACTCGTCGGCTGGCATCGCGATGGGGTCAGCTTGCCGGTCGATCTCGCGGTCGCGGAAATGCCGGTCGAAAATCAGCACATGTTTGCACTCTTCGTCCGCGACCTGCGCGAGCGGCGCCGCAATGAACAGCTCAAGGATGAGTTTGTGGCGACGGTCAGTCACGAATTACGAACGCCGTTGACCTCGATTTCGGGCTCGCTGGGCCTTCTGGCCGCAGGGGCAGGGGGCGTTTTGCCGGAAAACAGCTTGCGGCTTATCCGGATAGCCCATGCCAACAGTCAGCGGCTGGTGCGACTGGTCAACGATATCCTGGATATTGAGAAGATCGAATCTGGTCAGCTCAAATTCATGATCGAGCCAGTGCCGGTCAGGCAGATTGTCGAACAGGTTATTCTCGACAATCGTGGATTTGCCGACGGCTTCAATGTCAGTGTCGCGCTTGATCCGGCATCGACCGAGGCGCAGGTCGAGGCCGATCCCGACCGGTTGACGCAGGCGATCACGAACCTGCTTTCAAACGCCATCAAGTTCTCGCCGCCCGGTGGCGAGGTCGACGTCCGAATCGAGCGGCACAACGAAGACATTCGTATCTCCGTGCGCGACCATGGAGATGGAATTCCCGAAGAGTTTCGCGACCGCATCTTCGAGAAGTTCGCTCAGGCGGACGGCAGCGACGCGCGGCACAAGGGCGGGACGGGCCTGGGCCTCAGTATCGTGCAGCAGATCATGATCCGCATGAACGGAGATGTCGGCTTCGATTCCACGCCGGGCGTCGGAAGTGTGTTTTATCTCGATCTGCCGGCCCAGCGGGAAAGCGATGGCCTCGACGACCTGCCATCGATTGCTCCGCTGAGGCATGTCTCCGGCCTCCCGGCCGAAAAAGAGAAAATGAGGGCGTGATATGATCGCGTTGCGTATTCTTCATGTCGATGACGAGCCGGACATTCGCGAGGTCGTGGATATGGCGCTGACGCTCGACCCGGAACTGAAGGTCCAGAGCTGCGCTTCGGGCGGTGATGCGCTCATGGCCGCCGCAGACTGGATGCCCGATTTGATCTTGCTCGACGTGATGATGCCGGGCATGGATGGGCCGGCAACGCTGGCGCAACTGCGCGAAAGCCCGCAGACCGCAGGGATTCCGGTCGTGTTCATGACGGCGCGAGCGCAAACTCGCGAATTGCGGCACTTCATTTCCCTCGGCGCCGAAGGCGTGATTTCGAAGCCGTTCGATCCGATGACCCTCGCCACGTCGGTGCGCCGGCATGTCCAGTTTTCCGGCCATAACGGCAACGATCGACGTCAAAACTTCGTGGAACAGGCGCGCCTCGACGCGGATTCGCTCATTCTGGAGAAGAAGGCTCTGGGCGAGCCTGAGGAGACCGACGGATCGTTGACGAGGATACGCTCCATCGCGCATGCCCTGACGGGTGCCGCCGGATCGTTCGGGCTCACCGAACTGGGCGAGGAAGCGTTTACCCTCGAAGAAGTCACGATTGCGAGGCAGCGCGGTGTCGGATCTCAGGCAGAAGTGGAGCGTGCGCTCGATCGCGCGGTCCAGGCAATCGGGCGCCTTTGATGAACGAAACGGACCAGGGCTTGGCCGGAAGGTCTCGTTCCTCGCGTTCGTTTTGGCAGCGTGCTTTGCCGCGAACAACGTCCCTGCCGCCGGCGATGCGGGTCGTCTGAACGGCTTCAATGTTATCGCCTCGACCGGTTCGCCATTTGGCAGCGCGCCGGCACGGGCATCTCTCGCTGCTGCAGCGCGCGCCGGTGCCGGAATGGTCGCGATCGTTCCGTTCCTGTGGCAACCGTCCGCCTCAAGTTCGGCGCTCGTACGCGGCTCCGATATGAGCGACGACGAATTGCGTGCTTCGATTCGTGATGCGCGCGATCTCGGCCTGAAGGTTATGGTCAAGCCGCATATCTGGGTGAATGGGTCCTGGGCGGGCGCGGTCGCGCCTGCCGACGGCGACTGGCCCGCATGGTTCTCGCGCTATCGCGCGGAGATCATTCGTCTCGCGCATATCGCTGCGGAAGAGAGCGCCGATGTCTTCTGCATCGGGACCGAACTTTCAAAGACGATAGAGCGTCCCGAATGGATCGATCTGATCTCTGCGGTGCGCGCGGTCTTTCCGCGCAAGCTTGTTTATGTCGCGCACAACGCCGAAGAGGCGGAGAAGGTCGGATTCTGGGACAAACTCGATTTTGTGGGGGGCTCCCTATATCCGCCGCTCGGAGCCGACGACGACGTTGGGTTCCGCGGAGCGGCGATGCGCGACAGCGTCGAACGGCTAGAGTCCGTTTCGGAGCGGACTGGAAAGCCGATCCTGATCGGGGAGATCGGCATTCGATCTGCGCGGGGCGCCGCTGCCAAACCCTGGGAGAGCGCGGAAGAGCGCGACGCCGAACCCGATCCGCAGCTTCAGTCCGATGTGCTCGCGGACTGGCTACGTGTGCTCGATCGCCCCCGCATTCACGGGGTTCTTGTCTGGCGCTGGTTCACCGATCCGGACGCGGGTGGCCCGTTCGATACCGATTTCACCGTGCAGGGGAAGCCTGCCGCGCAGATGCTGCGCTGTGCCTGGACGCACTGTGCGCGCTGACACTCAGAACTTGTACCAGGCGCCGAGGACGAGCCCGTTTTCTTGCAACGCGTTTCGACCGTTGACGGCCGTGAACGCTCCGAGCTGCAGCGAGAAATTCGTGGTCAGGTCGTAGACCACGCTCATCTGAAACTTGTGATAGTCGTAGCTCGGGAAGATGACCGGCTTTGCTCCTTCCGAGAACACGCTGAACGTCTGCGCGAGCAGCATCCATTGCGGATGTGGACGTACGCCAAATGTCGTGTCGAACCGGAATTCATCGGGCGGGCCGCCGGAGCGGAAGCGCTGCGCCGCCTGTAGGTCGATGAAGGCCGGCCAAGAGCCGATCTTAAAGGCCGTGCCGAAGAGCGCGCGCAGGTCGGTTTCGGAGCCGGTATAGCCGATTGCCGCGGGGTTTGCGGCATCGGTCGTACCGGGAATGCGCAGCGTCGCCTGCGTCGACAAGATCCATGAATCGCCCTGCAGGACGCGGAAGCGACCGCCGAACTCGCTGTAGCCCCAGCCGGAGCGCGAGGCGTCGATGGGCGCGGCGATGTCCACATGCTGCAGTCCGGGGGATACGATGGCTGTGAACCAATCGGTGATGCCGTATTCGAACAGCGCCTGTAATTCCGTCTTGGTGTAGCGCGGCGTCGACTGCAATTGACGATCACCGTCGAAGGCGTCGGCCGCGCGGCTTGCCGTGCCGGTCACGACCACCTGGCCTTTGCCTTCTTCCATCAGCCATGCGCCGGCCTGGCTTGCGTCGGGATGCAACGCAATCAATCCGATCGCCGCCACGAACCGAAGCTGTATAGAGATTTGAGGCATGGCTGAACTCTCTTGGATCTAGAAGCTCGCCGTCGCGACCCGATCACCTCCGGCCCCGGAGGCAACTCGCGCGAGTGCGCGTGCGTCGGCGATGATCCTCGCGCGATTGATGCCGCGCTGGGCGTAGCCAGTGACGACGCCGACGCTTGCGGTCATGGAATCCCGATTGACGGATTCAGGGTTCACGATTCCGAGCTGCGTCACCGACTGGCGCAGCGCCTCGGCCAGTCCCTTGGCGTAGGTCGGATGCACGTCCGGCACCACGACGAGGATCGCGCCGTCGCCGTAGGCCGCGGCCACCACCCCGATCGGTGCCGCGGTCATGCGCACGGCATGGGCCGCGCGGGCGAGCGCCTTGCGCCGCGCCTCCGGGCCGTTCGCCGCCCCGAGCGCCTCGAGCCGGTCGAGCGTCAATGCGAACACCGACAGCGAGGTGCCGGTTTCGTGTTCCGCCGCGGCGCCGAGATAGGCTTCCGCCGCCTCGCCCGCGAACAGGCCGGTCGCCGCATCGATGAACCCGGATGAGTCGCGCGTTCCGACAAGCTTCTGGGTCGAAGCCAGCAATTCGGCCTCGCGCGCCTGGCGGCGGTCCAGCTCCGCTTTCAGCTTCAGCGCCGATCGCGCGCGTGCCAGCAACTCCACGCGATTGAAGGGCTTGGTGATGTAGTCGGTCGCGCCCGCGACGAATGCGTTCGACAGGCTGTCCATGTCGTTCACCGCCGTCACCATGATGATCGGGACGTCGGCATAGCGCGCATCGCTGCGGATGCGTGCGCAGGCCTCGATGCCGTCGATTTTGGGCATCACGAGGTCGAGCACGACCAGATCGCAGATCGCGGGACCGCTCGGCTTATCGACACCGAGGAGAGCGTAGGCGTCTGCCGCACACGCTGCGGTCTGGACGTCGTAGCCCGCGCCCATCAGCGCGGCCTCGGTCAAGTCGCGCCAATCTTCGGAATCGTCGACAACAACAATACGCATATCAAGATCCTTCCCTGCTTGTTCGGGCGTAGAGGCGCCACGTCCTGTTCTGGTAGATGAGCCGGTAGCCGGGCATCCCGTCACGGAACAGCGATGGGAACGCCTTGTTGAGGTAGTCCTGTTCGGCCGCCTGACTGTGCGGTTCAGGGACGGCGACATAGGGCGCCTCGATCCGCGACATCAGGATCGACAGCGAAAAATTGTCGTCGGTCGGCGCGATCAGCCCGCGTGCGTTGCCTCGCCCGATCACCGCCATCGGGGCATGATCGGAATCGACAAGAACGCCATCGCGATCCTTCGTCGCCTGGCCGAGCCGGAACGTGTCGGCGCGTTCGCTGATGCGGGCCGCCGGTTCCGCGCCGCTGAGCGCAAGCGCCGTGCCGGGATCAACCGCGATCGATCCGGCAAGCCCGCCAATCCATCCGGCAACCAGATACGCGATCAGGCGGCCGCGTCGTGCGCGGATGTCCGGCACCCGGATGATCACGAGCATCGCGAGGATCGGCACTACGACGTTCATCGCGGCTGGACTGCCGAACATGTTGGTCAGGACTGTCACCGCCGCCGCGGTGACCGCAATTGCAGCGAGCACCAGCGCGGGAATGACGAGCGGACGGCGCCGCTGCGCGAGCGTCAGTCCAAGCAACACGGCAGGCGCGCCGAGCACGATCGCGACCGCGATCGTCAGCGCGGCGTCAAGCGCGAGCGATCCGGTCAGGCTGCCGCCGAACAACTCAGCAAAGCCCGCCGCCCAGGTCGACAGGCTTTCCGCCGGTGCGGCGAAGAAGCTCCAGCCGCTGCCGGGAAAGACCCAGGACACGTAAATGAACGCGCCGACGCAGAACACGGTCGGGAAAATCAGCACAAGGACGACGTTGATCGCGGAATTGGCGATGACGCTTGGCGGCACCGCAAAGATCAGGAACGGGCTGGCCGCGAACGCGATGGCGGCCCCCATCGGATGGGAGAATGTGATCCCAAGGAGCGAGAAACCGACCGCCATGACTTCAGGCGCAGCGGCGCGCGCGCGCAGATCGTAGAGCGCGCTGCCGAACAGGAACAGAAAAGCGGCAAGGAACATGTCGGCCGCCCCGGCGATTCCGGCCCGCAACAGCGCCGGGTGCATCGCCAGCAGCGCCGTCGCGGCCGCCGAACTTCCAAGCGACAGCCCCGTGCCGCGCAATTCAAGAAAGAAGATGCCGGCCATCATCCCCACCAGTCCCGCGGCGAGCAGTGACGGCGCGGGCAGTCCCGCGGGCGAGACGAATTGCAGTCCGGTCGAGACGAGGAACGGAATCGACGGATAGGACGACAGGATACGGCCGATTGGGACGATGCCGTCGCTCGCCGTGATCGCGCCGGCCCACAGCCGCATGGCGTCATCGGACAAAAGTCCGACGCTGACCATCAGCCCGGCGAATAGCAGGACAGCCAAGAATCCCACAAGCGAGAGGGGAAGGGCGTTAACGCGCGTCATGGTGCGGCACTTCGCGCCAGCGCGAGTTCATGGTGGTGCTGCTTGGAAACGCCGTGCTGCGTCTTTTCCCAATAGAAGGGGTTACGCAGCAATTGCCACAGCGCCTTGTAGGCAGCGGCCGAGATCAACACCCAATAGCCGAACGCAGTCAGGCTATAGGGAACGAGATTGAGCCAGCCCCGCCGGATCGGCGCGAGCATCGACAGGTACATGAACGCGCCATTCCCGGCGAGCAGGTTCAAAAGACTGACGAACAGCAGGAATTGCGGAAATGCCGCGTCAAAGCCGGTCGATGCAGCGACGATCCAGAACAGGTAGAGGAACCAGAAGATCGGGTTGAGCAGCCCCGACAACACGGTACCGCCGATGAAGAAGATGAATCCGAGGAATCCGAGTGGGCCGATCGTGCGCACAAGGTGCAGCGGCCGGCGTGTGTGTACCAGGAATGTCTGCAGATAACCCTTGATCCAGCGCGAACGCTGCCGCACCCAGTTTCCGGCGTGGCAGCTTGCTTCCTCGTAGGTCGTGGAATCGACGATGCCGACGCGATAGCCTTTCTGGCTCAAGCGAATGCCGAGATCGGCGTCCTCGGTGACGTTGAACGGATCCCAGGCGTGCAATTCGCGCAGTACGTCGATCTTGAAATGGTTCGACGTACCGCCGAGCGGAATGGGGATGTTCAGCTTCTCGAGGCCCGGCAGGATCTGGTCGAACCAGAGCGAATAGTCGAGCGTGAACATGCGCGACAGCCAGTTCTCGTTGGCGTTGTAGTAATTGAGCCGGCATTGCAGGCAGGCCGTGTTGGGGGACGATTTGCGGAAGGTCGCGACGACCTTGCGAAGCTGATCTGGCTCCGGCTTGTCCTCGGCATCGTAGATCACGAGGTATTCGCCACGCGCGAAACGCAGCGCGTAGTTGCAGGCCTTCGGCTTTGTCTGCGGGTGCGAGGGCGGAACGCGGATGATCTCGAACACGCCTTCGAGACCGAGCGTGCGCGCGACCTCGACGGTCTCAAGGTCGTCTGCCTCGAGGACCAGCTTGATGTCGAGCTTGCCGAGCGGATAATCGAGGCTGCGGAGCGCCTGCGCCAGAATCGGCAGGCTTTCCGGCTCGCGGTACATCGGGACGAGAACAGTGTAGACCGGCAGTTCGTCTTCGGTCAGTTCGCGCGCGGCGACCGCAATTTCATGATCGCGCTCGGTCGATCGCGCGCCTCCCGCCGAAACCAGAATGCCCTTGAAAATGAAATTGCCGAGATAGAACACGCTCATGATCAGGTTGAGCGTGATCAGCGTCGCGATCGGCGAGGTAGCGAATCCGGCAAGAAGGGCGGTGATCAGTGCGTAGATGACGACCGCCTGCGGGAATGTCAGCACGCGGCGCGCGGAGAGGACTGGATCCTGCTCGGCGAGTTCGAAGACCGCCCGGTGTGAAAAGACGTCATGGAACGCGGCTTGCAGCGCCCACGAGATGTCGAACTTCGAGGCGACGACGAACTCGATCGCGGCGCCCCAGCGTTCGCGGGCAAACAGAACCGTGTCCGCGCCGGGCTCCGCGGTCGCGATGACGACGCGGTTGTCCCTGCGGATCCAGGGCAAAGTCAGGCGCCGCATGTAAAGCTCGGCATCGTTCGGATCGAGCAGCGAACGGTCCGGTGCGTCGGTGACGAGATCGACGAACGTCAGATCGAAATGCGCCGCCATGGCCTGATAGAGCGCCTGCGGCTCTATCCAGTTGCGCGCCAGGATCGCGTCGCTGAGCCGGACGTGCCACTTCTCGGCGAGGCCCGTCGCCTCGTCGAGCTGCGGCAGCGTCAGGATACGGCGGTCAACCAGAAGATCACCGAGCGCACGATCGGACGTCGTCAGCGGCTGCACAGATTATTCGCCCGCGGTGTTGACGCGGCGGAACATCCGCTGCAGGGCGAACAGGAAGGTCAGTGTCGCAATGACCCAGAGGCCGCCGATGATCCATGAACGGTAGCGCTCGGCCGTGCTCATCCACGACACTTGGTCGGGATAGGAAATGCGCACGAGCTTGTCACGTTCGCTCGACATCGCCAGTGCGACGCCGGCATTGTCCACGAATGCCACATCGCCGCGGTCGAGATGCAGGTCGGCCGGCGTCGGCAGGGCGCGATCATTGGAAAGCGGTTTGATCCACAAGCCGTCGCGGTCATAGCTACGTACGATCTGTGCGACCGCGCCGCTCGCGAAGCCGCCGACATCGAGCACGGTGCGTCCGCTGCGATCGGCAACGGTGACGCGGCCGCGATCGAAACGGACATGCGGCTCGCTTGCGGACGGCGGGCGGTCGCTGACTGCAATGAACGGGCCGGAGGGGTTGGCGATTGCGGACGGATCGATCAGCCGCACCGTGATCGGGGCGGTGTCCGGCGTCAGACCCGATACGGCCGACGACAATAGGCCGAGTGCCTGCGCCGGGTGCTCGGCAGCCGTGGCGGGAAGAAGAATTTCGACCCCGCTCGACCAGACCGCGGCGAGGTCGGAGAAGTCGCGTGCCGGCGCGGTGACACGCTCGACGACAGCGGCACTCGATCCGAGGATTTGGGCGGGATAGCCCTGCGGCTCGAAGCGGCAATCGCCCTGCGCGCTGCGCCGCTGAATCACCGTGCGCACATTCGCCGTCGCGCCGACGAGGCCGTCTGGAAGGGGAAGGTCGAGGCGCGTGGGCTCGCCGATGGCGGCGACCTTGCTGCCGAGCAGCCGCTCGTTCACGAACACAGTGACGACCGCGTTCTCGCCCGCTCCGTCCGGGGCCACCATCACATCGAGGGCGAGGCGGGATAGCCTCGTACCGGCGGGCAGCGTGCGGGTCGCAATGGAAAATGCGAGCTCGGCCCGTCCGAACACGTCGGCCTGCGGCAGCGTGAATCCCAGATCGTCGAAGCGGACGCGCTCCGCCGCCTTGGTCGGAGGAGCCACTTCGGCGACCGACGCCGCGAGGCTGCCGCGCATCGCGGCAAGCGAGGGACTCGCAAACAATGCAGCCGCGCGAACCGAATCCGTTTCCGATACCAGCAAGGCCGGCTGCCCGCCCGCCCGCACGACGGCGAGCGTGCCGAAGGCCGGCATCGCGCCGGCCACGACCGCGAGCGGCGGATCGATCAGGCCTGTCATATCCGCCAGAGCGCCGATCAGGACGAGACCGCGGCTCCAGCGGCGCGCCTCCGTGCGCTTCGCTGCCTCAGGAAGCGGCTTGTTCCCGTCGTAGAATGTCACGCGCCGGCCGGACGATACGAGCGCGCGTGCCATCGTCAGTGCGGCGGAAAGGTCGGCTGCCGACAGTTTGCGTCCGGGCAGAACGACGCCGACGTCGCGCGGCATCAGCATGGCGACGCTCGACACGTCGAAGGGTGCGGCTGCCGGAAGCTCGATCTCGATCGCGGATTCGGGCCGTACGGTCACGCTGTCGCCGACATAGCGCACGTCGATGCAGCGATCCTGCGTTGCCGCGCCGGAATAAAGGAAGGTCAGCTTGAGAAAGCCGTCGCGCGGCCTTGCGCCGGCGAGTGGAATGCGGACCGTGCGCGTCGGGCTTTTCGCGTCGAGCGGAATCGCGGCGGCGCTGCGGTCGTTGACGAGGACTTCGAGGCTGCGCCGCGATTCGTGCGCGCTGATGTCGTCGAGCGTCAGCACGAGTTCGCGTGCGCTGACATCGATCCCCTGCGGCATGGCGACGAACAATTCGCGGCGTCCGCCGAGATTGGCAAACCGGAAGCCACCGGAAAAGCCGATATCGGCGAGCGAGATCGAGGTGAGAATTCCTTCGGGCTGCACAGGAGGCAGCGGGACGGGGGCGGCACGTTCCTGCGCTTTTTGAGCGTGAGCGCAGACCGGCGTTCCGGCGCACATGCACGCCACGCAAGCGGCGGCAAAAAAACGCGACGCGATCATTCGACGTTACTCCACACTGGCGGTATGAGATTGCAATTCGGCTTGGCCGGCGCGGCGCAGCGCCTCGATCTTGCTGCGCAGCACGGACGCTTCTTGATCCGCGAGACCCCGGCCGGCGCGCAGTGGCTCAAGAAGAAGCTGCTCGACCTGCCGCGCCGCGCGTCCGGTATCGACGAAGCCAAGTGTCGGTCCGATCCCGCAGAGATCGTGCGCGGTGCGATGCGCGGATTCCAGCGCATTCCGGACGGCATCGCCGTCGCCGATCAGTTGTGGAATGGCGCCGTCAAGCGCGGCGAGGCGATCCTGCAATTTAGTGGCGAAGCGCGCGCGCACCTGCGCCATGCGCTCCGCGAAAGCGTCGGCCATGAACAACCCCCACAACGACGCCGGAAAACCATTCGGCGGCCCGGGAGCATTGAGTAGAGAAACGCGCTTAAGGCTTTGTTGAATTCGACAGGTAGGTCAAATACTTACGTAGTAGATCGTAGCGTCAATTCACGCTGATCCGCGCAGCCTCGCGCGCTTGCGGCACGAGCATCGCCTCGCTGTCGATTTCGGCGAGACGCTTGTCGATATTCGACATCACGTAGCGCGAATACGGGCCAAGGTGCAGGAACATCGCCATCAGGAACACGGCATAACGCGTCGCTGAAGGGTTGGTCTTGGCGCAATGAATGAACGTGTCCCAGAACACCTCGCGCAATTCAGGCATCTGCGAGAAAATCTTCTGCAGCGCCGCCGTCGTGCCGACATCGCGCCGCACGTCGCCTTCCGGCAAATCGCGCGGACGTCCTGAACGGTCGAGCATCGAGACGAGCCGCTTGATGCGATGCGCGTAGGCGAGCGGGTCGTACACCTTCTCAAGCACCGCCTTGTAATCGGTCAACACCTCGCGCAGCGGGCGCAGCGTATCGAAATTCATTCCGCGCGTGCATTGGTCGCCGCCACCTTCACGCGGCATGATGTCGTGTCCGGTGTGCAGACGGCCTTCCTTTTCGAGTCGCCGTGTAAGTTGAGTATTCGGCAGCGCGTAGAGCAGGCCGACCATCGACACCGGAATTGCAGCTTCCTCGATGAAATCGGCCATGGCGTCGGCCATCGACACCGTCTCGGTATCGAAGCCGACGATGAATCCGGCGGTGACGAACATGCCGGCTCCGTAGATCTTGTGGATGCTCGCGGCGATGTCGCGGCGCGTGTTCTGCTTCTTCTTCGTTGCGGCGAGGGTGACCGGATCGGGGCTTTCGATGCCGACGAACACCGCAAAGAAATTTGCCGCTCGCATCATTTCGAGCAATTCGTCGTCGTCGGCGAGGTTGATCGAGGCTTCGGTCGAAAGCTCGAACGGGAAGCCATGCTCCTTCTGCCATTCGTGCAGCTTGGGCAGGAAAGTCTTGAGCGCTTTCTTGTTGCCGATGAGATTGTCATCGACGAAATCGACGTGTCCGCGATAGCCGCGCTCGTAGAGGACCTCGAGCTCAGACAGCATCTGTGGGATCGTCTTGGCGCGCGGGACGCGGCCGTAGAGTTCGATGATGTCGCAGAACTCGCAGGTGAACGGGCAGCCGCGCGAATATTGCACGCCGATATAAAGGTACTGATCGAATTTGAGCAGGTCGAAGCGCGGGACCGGGCTTTTGGTCACGTCGACCTGGAATTTCGGCGAAATAAGTTCGCCCTTGCGGTCGCCTTTTTCCCAGGCGGCCACGAAATCCGCCATGACGCCTTCGGCCTCGCCAAGCACGCGGAAATCGGCGCTCTCATAGATATGAGGGCTTGAGGTTGGATCGGGGCCGCCGACTGCGACCGGTTTGCCGAATTTGTGGGCAAGGTCGATCAGGTCGAGCGTGTCGGGCTGCTGATTGAGCATGCCCCCTGTCATGACGAGATCGCACCATGCGAGATCCGCCTCGTCCAATTCCTCGGTGTTGCGGTTCACCAACCGGACGTCCCAGCTTTCCGGCAGCAGCGCCGCGACCGTGATCAGCCCCAGAGGCGCGGCGGGATAGCGAGCACCGACAAGCTCGCAGGCCTCCCGAAAATTCCAGAAGGAATCCGAGATGAAGCGGGGGTAGATCATCAGCACGCGACAGGGACGTGCAGAAGTCATTGCCTCTCCTTTGGGCGGTGCGGCGGCATATTCCTACATCCTGAAAGGAATTGCTCTATCTATTATCGCCGCAGGTGCGGCCATTCGATCGCACAGGCGCGGCCAGTTTGAGCTGATGGTCCATCAGCCTGAAGTCCGATCCTGGCAATTACTCGTTCAGCGTGCAGCGCCTTGTCGCATCGAGATAGGGCATGTTTGCTTTCGCTGCGCTGCACTCGGGAAGCACGGTTCCGCGTTTTGTGACGGCGTCGGCGCGCGGGTCCAAGAGAGAGTCAACCCTTGGCGTCTCCGATCTTCCCGGCTATAAGTCATACCATATGATGAATTTTTCGCGGTCGATCGTGAGATTCATCAGTAATCAGATAGCGGCGACCAAGCCGCATCAATGGGAGGACGATTAATGAAGAGAATCGACAGACCATTCGTGTTCGGTGCGCTCGCCGCCGGCCTCATGGCGCTTGCGTTGCCAAGTGCGGCGCATGCGCAGCGCGTCTTTAGCTTCGGCTACGACCAGCCGAAGACCACCGCCTATGGCATTGCGGGCGACATCTTCGACGCCAAGCTCAAGGAATTGAGCGGCGGTAAGATGAGCATCAACCAGTTCCCGGGCGCTCAGCTCGGTCAGGAACCGGTCATGCTGCAGAAGCTTCGCGCAGGTGACATCGACTTCATCATCACCTCGACCGCGAATGCATCGAGCGTCGCGCCGCAATCGGGCGTGTTCTCGCTGCATTACCTGTTCCGCGATCAGAACCACCTGATCAAGACGCTCGCCGATCCCGGCGTGTCGAAGGCTTTCCGCGACATGATCAAGGACTCGGTGCAGGGCGCACAGGTACTCGGCCTGCTCACGATGGGCCTGCGCAGCATGTACTCCAAGAAAGAGATCACCAAGGTCGACGACGTGAAGGGCCAGAAGGTCCGCGTCCAGGCGACCAAGACCGAGGATACGCATTTCCCGGCCTATGGTGCGCAGACCGTGCACATGCCGTTCGGCGAGGTTTACACCTCGCTGCAGACCGGCGTGGTCAACATCGCCGAGAACGGCGTCAACGTGTACATGGCCAACAAGCACTACGAAGTGGCTCCGGTCCTCTCGATGACCGAGCATGAGGCCAACAACAACTGCATCTGGGTCTCGGACAAGACCTGGAACAGCCTGAGCGATCAGGAAAAGCAGTGGGTGCAGGCCGCGGCCGACGAGGTCTCCAAGAAAGAGCCGGCGATGGGCCTGAAGCTTGAGTCCGACTCGGCTGTGAAGCTGAAATCGTTGGGCGTGAAGGTCGTGGAAAATGTCGACAAGTCCGGCTTCATCAAGGATGCGACGCCGATCCAGGACCAGCTTGCCAAGGAACTGGGCCCGCACGCGGTCAAGATCCTGGAACTCGTCCGCAACGTAAAGTAATGCATTGATCGAAGACCGGGCGGCAGCGCTTCGGCGCTGCCGCCCGAATATCCTGGGGGAATAGCGTGGCTGCCGTCACCGATTTTGCCGCGAGCCGTGCGCTCGTGCTGCAGCGCCATCGGCATTTGAAATGGCCGTGGCTCGACTGGCTCGAAAAATTGCTGATGATCCTGTGCGGATTGTGCATCTTCGCATTCACGCTGTGCGTGTTTTTCGACGTTGTCACCCGTGAGGTCGGCTGGCCTTGGCTGTGGCTGCAGCAGGTAACGACGGCGTTCTTCGCCTGGGGCGTTTTCATCGGGCTTGCAGTCGCGACGCGGCGCAACGATCACATCTACCTCGCCGAGATGACCAAGACGATGAAGGGCGCCCAGCGCAAGGCGTTCGAGGTCTTCAATCGCGCCGTCGTCTTCATCGTCGCCGGCTTCATCGCTTTCTACGGCTATCGGAACGCGATCCTGGATCTCGGAAGCTTCCGCATGCCTTCACTGATCCCGTTGACCTTCTATACCGGCATCGTGCCGATCTCGGGCGTTCTCGTGATGCTGTTCACGGTCGAGCAGATTGTGAATGGGATGAAGAACGGCTTTGAGGGTCCGGAAGACGACGAACTCAAGGCGGGGCCGGTCTGATGGGCGTTCATCCGGGTTGGCTCATCGTCCTGATGGGGACGCTGTTCCTGTTTCTTGGTTATATGGGCGTGCCGGTCACCTTCGCGATCATGGCGGGTGTTCTCGCCGCGACCGCACTGACGCCGGTCAGCTTCCAGTCGATGATCGGCCAGATGTTCCACGGCATCGATGCCGAAACATTGCTGGCGATCCCGTTCTTTCTGCTTGTCGGCGAATTGATGACGTCGGCGGACGTCACGCAACGCCTCATCCGTCTCGCGCAGACGCTGGTTGGGCATCTGCGCGGCGGACTGGCTCAGGTCGTCACGCTGTTCAGCATGTTCTTTGCGGGAATTTCGGGCTCCTCGGCGGCCGACGTCGCCGTGCTGAGCCGCACCGTAGCGCCGGAAATGGACAAGGAGCGTTACGATCGCGCCTTCACCGCCGCGCTGATTGCGTCCGCCTCGACGATCGCGAACCTCATTCCGCCGTCGATCATGGCGGTGGTCTATGGCGCGACCGGAAACGTGTCGATCGGCGGATTGTTTCTCGCCGGCGTCGTGCCGGGCGTGATGATCGGCCTCGGGCTGATGGTCTACAGCTATTTCTTCGGCCCGACCGGCGTCCTGAAAAAGCGCGCCTCGATGGTCGATGTCTTCGTCGCCGCGCGCGGATCGGCGCTGCCGATGGTCATCCCGGTGATCATCATGGGCGGCATCCTCACCGGCTGGTTCACGCCGACCGAAGCCGGCATGGTCGCGTCAGTCTACATCATGCTGGTGATCATCCCGATCCTGCGGCCCCGCCATATCTGGGAGCTGCCGGGCGACTTCATCTACACCGGCCTGCTTTACTCGCTGCCGCTCTGCCTCGTCGCCGCAGCATCCGCCTTCGGCTGGATGCTCGCCTATCTGCGCGGGCCGGATGCAGTGTCGGACCTGATCGCAAACACCGCGGGGACCAACCCGGTGATGATTATGTCGCTACTGGTGCTGCTGTTCATCCTGGTCGGCGACTTCATCGACGCAGTGCCGGCGATCATCATTTTCATGCCGATCATCAACAAGCTCACCGAACTGGGCAGCATCAAGCCGGTCCACATGGGAGTCGTCATCATCACGACGCTGGTGTTCGGGCTGATCACGCCGCCCTACGGGCTATGTCTTCTGGTCGCATCGAAATTCGTCGGGGTGCCATTCAACCGCGCGCTGATCCGGTCGTTGCCGCTCTATGTCGTGTTTCTGGTCACGATCGGCTTCGTGGTGCTGTTTCCCGACGTGGTGCTGTGGCTGCCGAAGTGGCTCTTGCCTCAATCCGTCGGCTGCTTCCCGAACCCGTCGGGCACCGGCTATATCTGCCCGCCCTGACGCCGCGGAGCCAACCGCGCGTCAGGCTTCCCCGATCTCGCGCAGGATCTCCTCTGTATGTTCGCCGAGGCCGGGCGATGTCGTGGCCGAAGCCTGCGGCGCGCCATCGAGCACGATCGGCGTGCGCACGCCCGGGATATGCCCGTCCCTTGCAGCCGGGTTTTCTGGATCGACCCGCACGCCACGCGCGACGACCTGCGGATCGGCGAACACCTCGGCAAGATCGTTGATCGGGCCTGCGGGAACGCCGACCGCCTCGAGCTCGCGCAGAAGATCGGCGCGGCTGCGGCGCGCAGTCAGTTCGCAAAGCTGCGGGATGAGCGTGCCCCGGTTCACCACGCGGTCGCCGTTCGTGCGATAGCGTGCGTCTTTCGCCATGTCCGGCACACCGAGCAGCGCGCAGAATTTCGCGAACTGCCCGTCGTTGCCGACCGCGATGATGAGATGTCCGTCCGAGGCCGGGAACACCTGATACGGCACGACGGTCGCGTGCGCGTTGCCGAGCCTCGGCGGCACTGTGCCTGACGCAAGATAGAACAACGCCTGGTTCGCAAGAACGCTTACCTGCGTGTCGAGCAGCGCCATGTCGACGTGGCTTCCGCGCCCCGTCTTCTCGCGCTGCGCGAGGGCGGCAAGGATGCCGACCGCCGAATAGACGCCGGTGAAGACATCGGCGAAAGCAACACCCATGCGCATCGGCTCGCGTCCGGCCTCGCCGGTGAGGCTCATGATGCCGCCCATGCCCTGGATGATGAGGTCATAGCCCGCGCGGTGCGCGTAGGGGCCGGTCTGGCCGAAGCCCGTGATCGAGCAATAGATCAGCCGGGGATTGGCAGCCGACAGCGTCTTGTAGTCGAGGCCGAACTTGGCGAGCCCACCGAGCTTGAAATTCTCGATCAGGATGTCGGAGCGTTCTGCAAGCTTGGCGACGACGCGGCGGCCCTTCTCGCTTTCGAAATCGATCGCGATCGAGCGCTTGCCGCGATTGGTTGAATGATAATAGGCGCCGCCGAGATTGCCGCCGTCCGCGCCCTGCACGAAGGGCGGTCCCCATTCGCGGGTGTCGTCCCCTTTGCCGGGCCGCTCGACCTTGATCACGTCGGCTCCGAGATCGGCGAGGATCTGGCCCGCCCACGGCCCGGCGAGCACGCGGGCAAGTTCGAGGACGCGAAGGCCTTCAAGCGGACGGGACATGAGCCATTCCGATCTTCGGACGCGGCGGCGCGCCGCGCCCCTCTAGGACAGGTGAGCGATTGCCGGGTCAAGTCCGGCGGTGACGGAGACGGTGGGTCAGACCTTGAAGCGCGGGTCGAGAAAGTCGCGAAGCGCGTCGCCGAACAGATTGAAGGCGAACACCGCAATGCTGATGGCGATGCCGGGGAACAGCACCATCCAGGGCGCCTGGCGGTAAAAGTCCGCGGCATTGCCCGACAGCATGAGCCCCCAGGCCGCGGTCGGCTCCTGCACGCCGAGGCCGAGGAACGAGAGCGAGGCTTCGGCGAGGATGGCCTGCGCGATGAACGCCGTCAGCATGATGAGGTAGGGCGCAACCACGTTCGGCGCCATGTGCCGGAAGATGATGCGGCTGTCCGAATAGCCGGCCGCCCGTGCGGCGTCGACATAGGGCATGACGCGCACGCCGAGCGCCGCGGCGCGGACCACGCGCGCCACGCGCGGAATGATCGGGATGGCGATCGCGATGATCAGGTTCATGTCGATGCTGGCGACGAGGAATTTTCCGAATGCCGCGACCACGACCAGCGCAAGCACGATGATCGGGAATGCGAGCAGCACGTCCATGACGCGCTGGATCCAGTTGTCGATCCGGCCGCCGAAATAGGCCGACGCAACGCCGAACACGGCGCCGAGGCTCGATCCGACGAACGAGGACGTAAAGCCGATCACAAGTGCGGTGCGCGAACCGTAGATCAGGCGCGAGCAGATGTCGCGCCCATAGGCGTCGGTGCCGCACCAGTGATCCAGCGACGGCGGCGACAGGATGGCCGCGAAGTCGATCGTCAGCGGATCATAGGGCGCGACCAGCTCGCAGAAAATGCCGGCAAACATCATCGCAAAGATCACGAGGAAGCTGATCGTGCCGAGAGGCTGCTGGCGGATGAAGTCCAGCACTGTGCCCAGGGCGGCCGAGCGTTCGCGGAGGGGGATGGATGGCGCCGCTATCGTCATGTCACGAATACCGGATGCGCGGATCGAATACGGCGTAAAGCAGGTCGACCGCGAGATTGACGAAGACGTAAAACGCCGCGATCAGCATCACCATGCCCTGGATGAGCGTGAAGTCGTTGCGCGTCACGCTCTGCACGAACAACTGACCGATGCCGTTGAGGTTGAAGACCTGCTCGGTAACGACCAGGCCGCCGATCAGGAAGGTGAATTCAAGCCCGATCACGGTGATTGCGGGCAGCAGCGCGTTGCGCAGCGCGTGACGCGAGATCACGAGTTTTTCGAATACGCCCTTGGCGCGCGCGGTGCGGATGTAATCCTCGTTGAGCACTTCGAGCAGCGAAGAGCGGATCATGCGCGCCGTCACCGCGCAATAACGGTAGCCGACGGCGGCCGCAGGCCAGATTAGTTGCGTGAGATTTGCGACCGGGTCGACGTAAAGCGGAGTGAACGTGATCGGCGGCAGCCAGTTGAACGCGGTCAAGAGGCTCAGCATGATCAGCATGCCGAACCAGAAGGCCGGGATCGAAATGCCTCCGATAGTGATGATCCGCATCAGATAGTCGATCCAGGTGTCTCGGTAGAGCGCGGCGGTCGTGCCGAGCGGGATCGCAAACATCAGCGCGATCAGCGTCGCGAGAATGGCGACCTCGAGCGACAGTTCGAGGCGGACGCCGATCTCCTCCATCACCGGGCGCTCAGTCCACATCGACTTGCCGAGATCAAAGGTGACGACCCCGACCATCCAGTCCTTGAACTGAACGAGCAGGGGCTTGTCGAGCCCGAGCCTGTGCCGCTCCATGTCGAGGGTTTCCTGCGTGACGGAGCCGCCGTCGCCGCGCAGTTTCACCTCGACGATATCGCCGGGGATGATCCGCAGCATGAAAAAGACGAGCACCGCGACGCCGAGAAGCGTCGGGATCGTCAGCAGCACGCGGCGTATCGTGTAGCGGAGCATCTCTTTATCCATTCCCTCTCCCCGCCGGAGCGGGGAGAGGGATTTCCGACAAGGGTCGTCAGGTGTTGAGCCAGACTTCGGCCAGATCCTGACCGAGATTGTGGCTCGGCGACATCTTCCAGCCCATTACCGTCTTGTGGGTCGGCACCATGCGGTACCACCACAGGAGCGGCTGCTGGTAGGCCTGCTCGAACAGGCGCTTTTCGAACGCCTGGATCATCTTCTGGCGCTTCTTCGGATCGGTCTCACGCATATGCTCGTCGTAGATCTTGTCGAGCTCGGCGTCCTTGGAGCGCGAACGATTTTCCGGCGAACGGTCGATCGACAGATACTTGCTGAGCGCAAGGCTCGAGTCGTCCATGAACAGGTTCGAGAAGTCGACCGCGACGTCGTAATTCCCGCTATTCAGGGTCGCGAGATACGGCGCCGTCTCGAGCTGCTTGTTCTCCGCCGTCACGCCGATCTGCCGCCACTGGTCGACCAGGAACACGCCGGCCGGCGTGTAGGGCTGGGCGATTGAGCGGTTGGTCAGCGTGAACTTCAGGTCGGACAGGCCGGCCTCGGCGAGTAGCTTCTTGGCTTCCGCGCGCGATTTGGCGATGTCCTTGGAGAAGCCGGGCAGCTTGACGAGGTCAGCTTCCGGAGTTGCGAGCGGGAAGCCGGGGCGCAGGACGCCGCCGACCGAACGCAGCGTCGAAATCTTCGACAAGCCGGCGCTCCCGCCCCACCGGTCGATCGCCATCACGAGCGCGCGGCGCACCCGCACGTCGTCGAACGGCTTTTTCTCGGTGTTGAAGCAGACCAGCAGATTGAGCGTCCAGCTCGATTCCTCGATCCGGATCTTGTCGCCCATGGTCTGCACGAGCCGCTGCTTTTCAGGCTCCGAAATGCTGCGGAACTCGGCCTGGACCTGCCCGCCTTGCAGGGCATTGAGCATGGTCGCGGGCTGCAGCATGAACACGCCCTTGGTGCCGTCGAGATAGGGCAGGCCCTTGCGGTGATAATTCTCGTTGCGCTTGCCGGCGACGTGGCTGCCCTTGACGTGCTCGACGAACACAAAGGGTCCGGTGCCGTTGATCTTCGTTTTCGGGAAGTTCGGATCGGTGGCGAGATCCTTCGCCGAGTAGATGTAGTTCCACGGCGAGCCGAAATGCTGAAGCATCGCCGCGTTGACGCCCTTCATCTTGAAGATGACGGTCTGCGGATCGGGCGTTTCGATCGTGTCGATGTCGCTGAAGGTCGCCTTGCGTGTCGATACGACGCCCTGCGGCGGATTGCGCATCCGATCGTAGGTTGCCTTGATGTCCGCCGACGTGCACGGCGTGCCGTCGTGGAACTTGATGTTCGGATGCAGCTTGAACGTATAGGTCAGCTTGTCCGGCGACTCCGTGAAGGACTGCGCGAGATCGCCGGTGACGTTCGGATACTTGGCGAGATCGAATTTCAGCAGCGTCGAATAGAAAGGCGAGCAGAAGTGGATGGTTGCGAACGTGTCGCTGCCGTGGCCGTCATAGTGCGGCGTTTCCGCGCTAATGGCGAAGGTCAGCGTGCCGCCTTTCTTGGCGGTCTGCGCTTCCGCACGCATCGTTTCCCAGTTCATGCCGCCCACGCCCAAGGCGAGCGCGCCGGCCATCTTCTTCAGGGTACTGCGTCTCGTTTCCATCCCTAGCTTCTCCTTTTGTATTTGTCGCCCCGATAGTCCCAGTTTCTAAACCTTGATGCACGCGGCAAAATGGCCCGGCCGCTTCTCCTCGAGCACGGGCACCACCTGACGGCATTCCTCGCTCGCCATCAGGCAGCGCGTGTTGAAGACGCAG
The DNA here is from genome assembly GCA_964584855.1 of uncultured Hyphomicrobiales bacterium. Taxonomy (GTDB): domain Bacteria; phylum Pseudomonadota; class Alphaproteobacteria; order Rhizobiales; family Xanthobacteraceae; genus Pseudorhodoplanes. The sequence goes on along the minus strand of CAZPBF010000032.1, from coordinate 121,241 downwards.
CCCGTAGGCGGCGCAAGATGGCTCGGCAATTCGCCCTTGATCAGCCGCGGCTCGCGGCCTTTCTCGATCGACGGATCGGGAACGGGCGCCGCGTCGAGCAGTACCTTGGTGTAGGGATGCAGCGGCTCGCGATACAGCACGTCGCGGTCGGCGATCTCCATGATCCGGCCGAAATACATCACCACCACACGCATCGAGATGTGGCGCACCACCGCGAGATCGTGCGCGATGAACAGATAAGCGAGGCCAAGCCGCCTCTGCAGGTCTTCCAGAAGGTTTATGATCTGGCCCTGGATCGACACGTCGAGCGCTGACACCGCCTCGTCGCAAACGATGAAGGAGGGCTCCATCGCAAGCGCGCGCGCGATGCCGACACGCTGGCGCTGCCCGCCCGAGAGCTGGTGCGGATAGCGCGCCGCCATTTCCGGGCGCAGCCCGACCTGCTGTAGCAGTTCCGACACCCTGTCCTGCAAGGCCTTCTTGTCCGGCGAAAGACGATAGACATGCAGCGGCTCGCCGATGATCTGGCCGACGGTCATGCGCGGGTTGAGCGAGGAATACGGATCCTGGAAGATGACCTGGATCTTGCGGCGGATCGCCTTCATTTCGGCCGCCGAAGTATCGGCGAGGTTTGCCCCCTCGAATCGAATTTCGCCGGAAGTTGGATTTTCCAGCCGCAGGATCAGTCGCCCGACGGTGGTCTTTCCGCAACCGGATTCGCCGACAAGGCCCAGCGTTTCGCCCGGACGAATGTCGAAGCTGACATTCTCGACCGCGCGCACGACGCCACCTTCGGCGCGCAGGCCTCCCGCGACGGAAAAGTGCTTGGTGAGGTCTTTCACCGACAGTAGCGGCTCGCTGCTCATTTTCGCATCGAGCCCGGCGCCGCCCTCGCTCGCCGCCCACACGATCCTGCCGGCCGCGATGTCCTCGTGGCGATGGCAGCGCGACAACCCGCCGGTGTCGGTCGGATAAAGTGGCGGCTCCCGGTCGCACACAGGGATGCGATACGGGCAGCGCGGGGCGAAGCGGCAGCCTTCCGGAAAGGCTGCAGCGTTCGGAGGCAATCCTTCGATCGTTTCGAGCTTTGCGCCGCGGGGCCGGTCGAGTCGCGGCACCGAGCGCAGCAGGCCGAGCGAATAGGGGTGGCGCGGGCGGTGAAACACCGCGTCGGCTTCGCCCTGTTCGACGAGGCGCGCCGCATACATCACAAAGACGCGGTCGGCGTAGCGCGCGACCACGCCGAGATTGTGCGTGATGATGATGAGCGCGATGTTGAGCTTGCGCGACAGGTCCTTCATCAGCTCCAGGATTTGCGCCTGGATCGTGACGTCGAGTGCGGTGGTGGGTTCGTCCGCGATGACGAGCTTCGGATTGCAGGCAAGGCCGATTGCGATCATGACGCGCTGGCGCATGCCGCCTGAAAACTGGTGCGGATATTGGTCGAGCCGGCGCGCCGGGTCGGGAATACCGACGAGTTGCAGCAACTCGATCGCACGGGCGCGGGCCTGCTCCTCGTTCATTCCCATATGGATGGTAAGCGGCTCCATGATCTGCAGCCCGATGGTCAGAATCGGGTTGAGCGACGTCATCGGCTCCTGGAAGATCATCGAGATGCTGCGGCCGCGGATCTTGCGCATCTCCTCGTCATCGAGCTCGAGCAGGTTTCGGCCTTCGAACATGATCCGGCCGCTGGGGATGCGTGCGGTATGGCGCGGCAGGAGCCGCATGATCGAGAGCGCGGAAACGGATTTGCCGGACCCAGACTCTCCGACAATTGCGACGATTTCGCCCGGCTTGACCTCAAAGCTTAAGCCCTCGACCGCGCGGACGATGCCGCGAGAGGTCGAAAAATGGACGTGCAAATCCTCGACCCGGAGCAGGGTTTCGGCCTCGTCCCTCGGTGCGGTTCTGGACCGCGTTTCCATCCCAGCGTCGACGACGGTCACACTCGTCTTCTTGTCATTTTATTTTGTATTCCCGTTATACCTGAACGAGGCCATGCTCCAACGCGAAAATGCCGCAGCTTGACGGGTATGGGTGCCTTTTTGCTATGCAACAACAATGACCTGACCCGGTTGATCGGATCATGAACAGCTCGTTTTTCGGAGACATGCTCCAGTCGATCGCCGAGCGCGGCCGCGCGCTCCTTGAGGGCACGCGCGGGCGTGAGCCCCTTGAGGCGCGGTCGGAAAATCTCATCCAGCATTGCGAGGACCTTCTTTCCGGGCGCGGCGAGGCCTCGGGCGTGGCCCTGGCGCGGGAGATCCTGTCGCTCTACGCGGACATGACGACAGGTCCAAGGATCGCGTTTTTCGAGGCGCTGGCGTCGCGCTTCGGTCCGGACCGCGACCGACTTGCAGCGGCAATCGCGGCGTGGAGCGCATCCGCGACCGATGAGGCGGCCGCCGAACTTCATCTGGCAGCGGAGCCGCGCCGGCAGGAATTGTTCAGGCGCCTCAACCTTGCGCCGAACGGCACGGTCGCGCTCGTGCGCATGCGCGAGCAGCTTCTCGATGCGCTCGACCACCGCGAGGATCTCGCCGCAGTCGATGCCGATTTCGTTCATCTTTTTGCGTCGTGGTTCAACCGTGGCTTTCTCGTGTTGCGGCGGATCGACTGGTCCACGCCCGCAAACGTGCTGGAAAAGATCATCCGGCACGAAGCGGTGCACAAGATCAGGAGCTGGGAGGATCTGCGCCGCCGCGTCGATCCGCCGGACCGGCGCTGCTACGCGTTCTTCCACCCGGCGATGGTGGACGAGCCGCTGATCTTCGTCGAAGTCGCGCTGACTACCGAAATGCCCGACGCGATTGCGCCGATCCTCGCGGTCAAGCGCGATGAGATTGATCCGGGCAAGGCGACGGCTGCGACCTTCTATTCCATCTCGAACTGTCAGCGCGGCCTTGCCGGCGTGAGCTTCGGCAATTTTCTTATCAAGCAGGTGGTCGAAGAGATTTCGCGCGACATTCCACGTCTCTCGACTTTCGTCACGTTGTCTCCGGCGCCGGGCTTCGCCGCCTGGCTGCGCCGCGAGCGCGAGGTTGCGAATTCACCGGTCTTTTCCTCAGAAGACCGCGCGGCACTCGAAAATCTGGATATCGAAGGTTGGTGGCAGCTGCCGAAAACGCGAGAGCCTGTCGAGGACGCGCTGACGCGCGCGGCGGCCTATTATTTTCTGCATGCGCGCAACAGCCGCGGGCTTCCGGTCGACCCAGTGGCGCGTTTCCATCTCGGCAACGGGGCGCGGCTGGAACGGCTGAATTTCCTCGGCGACGGCACCGAGAACGGCATTCGCCAGGCCTACGGCATGATGGTCAATTACCTCTACAGCCTCGATGACATCGAGAAGAACCACGAGGCTTTCGCGCAGAACCGCACCGTGGTTGCCTCGAACGCTGTGAAGCGTCTCGTCCGCTCCGCGCCGGCCGAGCTCGTGCCGCTGAAGGTGGGGTAATCCATGCCGAGGCCCGCCATTTCCGGAGCGATACGCGCCGCAGCGTGAGTCCGACCAAGAGAACGTCCAAGTCATGAATCTTTTTTCTCTCATCAGCCGCGCGATCCCGTCTCCTGGCAAGACATTCTTGGAAACCGGGAGCGGTGCGACCCTGACTTATGGCGATATGCTGAAATGGTCGGCGCAGGTCGCCAACGCGCTCGTGGCGCGCGGTGTGAAGGCCGGCGATCGCGTCGCCGCACAGGTCGAGAAGTCTCCGGAAAATCTTCTGCTCTATCTCGGCACGATTCGCGCCGGCGCCGTCTATCTGCCGCTCAACACCGCCTATACCGCCGCCGAACTCGATTACTTCATTGGAGACGCGGAGCCTGCATTGTTCGTGTGCGATCCGCGCAAGGAGGGCGCGCTCGCTCCGATTGCGTCGAAGCACAAGGCGGCGCTCGACACGCTCGACGCGACAGGACACGGCAGCCTCGCCGATGCGGTGCGCAGGGCTGGAACGGCCTTCACCGATGTCGCGCGAGCGGACGACGATCTCGCCGCCATTCTTTATACGTCAGGCACGACTGGCCGCTCCAAGGGCGCGATGCTGACGCACAGGAATCTGTCATCGAACGCGCAGGTGCTCGTCGATTACTGGCGCTTCACCGATAGCGACGTCCTTTTGCACGCGCTGCCGATCTACCACACGCATGGCCTGTTCGTTGCGAGCAATACCGTGATGCTGTCCGGCGGATCGATGATCTGGCTTGCAAAATTCGACGCCGACGAGGTGTTGAATCTCCTGCCGCGCGCGACTTCGATGATGGGCGTGCCGACTTTCTACACGCGCCTGCTCAAACATCCGGGGCTGACCAAGACTGCCTGCGCGCATATGCGCCTGTTCACGTCAGGCTCTGCTCCGCTGCTTGCGGAGACACATGTCGAATTTCGGCAGAAGACCGGTCACGCGATTTTAGAACGCTACGGCATGACCGAAACCAACATGAATACTTCGAACCCCTATGACGGCGACCGCATCGCCGGCACGGTTGGTTTCCCGCTCCCCGGTGTCGAGCTTCGCATCGCCGATCCGGAGACCGGCAGCGAACTCGCCCAGGGCGAGGTCGGCGGCATCGAAGTGCGCGGCCCGAACGTGTTCAAGGGTTATTGGCGCATGCCGGACAAGACCAAGGCCGAATTTCGCGCCGACGGCTTCTTCATCACCGGCGATGTCGGCAAGATCGACGAGCGCGGCTACGTGCACATCGTCGGGCGCGCCAAGGACCTCATCATCACCGGCGGTTTCAATGTCTACCCGAAGGAGATCGAAGCCGAGATCGACGCGATGCCCGGCGTGGTCGAAAGCGCGGTGATCGGTTGCCCGCATCCGGATTTCGGCGAGGGCGTGACGGCGGTCGTGGTCTGCAAGCCGGGCGCCGCGTTGAGCGAAAGGGGCGTGATCTCCGAGCTTGAGACGAGGCTCGCGAAATTCAAGCTGCCCAAACGCGTTATCTTCGTCGACGATCTGCCGCGCAACACCATGGGCAAGGTGCAGAAGAACGTGCTGCGCGAGCAGAACAGGGATTTGTACACCTGACACACGGGGCAATTCCCTCCGCGTCCACTGCGGCAGGGTTGCAACACTTGTCAGACGGTTTGATCGCGCGCCCCTTGCATCGCCCGCCGATTCATAACAAGTGGACGGCGTATTTTTCCCGCGCAGATTCCGCCCCTATGCCCTCCGTCATCTCCATATCGAATCTGTCGAAGACCTATGCCTCCGGCTTCCATGCGCTCAAGGGCATCGACCTTGATATCGCACGGGGGGAGATTTTCGCGCTGCTCGGACCGAATGGCGCGGGCAAGACCACGTTGATCTCGATCGTCTGCGGCATCGTCAAACCGAGCGGCGGCACCGTAATGGTGGACGGCCACGACATCATCACGGATTTCCGCAAAGCGCGCGAACTGATCGGCCTCGTGCCGCAGGAACTGACCACCGACGCCTTCGAGACCGTCTGGGGAACCACGTCCTTTTCGCGCGGCCTGTTCGGCAAAGCCGCAAATCCGGCGCATATCGAGAAGGTGCTGAAGAGCCTGTCGCTGTGGGACAAGAAAGACAGCCAGATTCGCACCCTGTCCGGAGGAATGAAGCGGCGCGTGCTGATCGCAAAGGCGCTGTCGCACGAGCCGAAGATCCTGTTCCTCGACGAACCGACCGCGGGCGTGGACGTCGAGCTGCGCAAGGAGATGTGGCAGATCGTTCGCGAACTGCGCGCCTCCGGCGTCACCATCATCCTGACCACGCATTATATCGAGGAAGCCGAGGAAATGGCCGACCGCATCGGCGTCGTTTCCAAGGGCGAGCTGATCGTGGTGGAGCGGAAAGAGACGCTGATCCGCAAGCTCGGCAAGAAGCAGCTCACGCTCGAACTGCAGAAAAAGCTCGACGCGGTCCCGCAGGTGATCTTCGCCGATCAACTCGCCCTGTCGGATGACGGCATGAAGCTGACTTACACCTACGACACCGAAGCCGAGCGCACCGGCATCACGCGGCTGCTCAATGCGCTGAGTGAGGCGGACATTCGTTTTCGTGACCTCTCGACGACGCAAAGCTCGCTCGAGGACATCTTCGTCGATCTGGTGAGGCAGCGCCGATGAATATCCAGGCCATGCGCGCGATCTACTTTTTCGAGATGGCGCGCACCGGACGCACGCTGATGCAGAGTATCGTGTCGCCGGTATTGTCGACCTCGCTTTATTTTGTCGTTTTCGGAGCGGCGATCGGTTCGCGCATCACGCAGATCGACGGCGTCCAATACGGCGCTTTCATCGTGCCGGGACTCATCATGCTGACCCTTCTGACGCAAAGCGTGATGAACGCCTCGTTCGGAATTTATTTCCCGCGCTTCACCGGGACGATCTACGAGCTTCTGTCCGCTCCGATTTCCTATCTGGAGATCGTGATCGGCTATGTCGGGGCAGCCGCTACAAAATCGATCATCCTCGGCCTAATCATCCTCGCGACCGCAGGCTTCTTCGTGCCGCTGCGCATCGCGCATCCGGTCTGGATGCTCGCATTCCTGGTGCTGACCGCGGTGACGTTCAGCCTGCTCGGCTTCATCATCGGCATCTGGGCAGATGGCTTCGAGAAATTGCAGATCATCCCGCTGCTCGTCATCACGCCGCTGACCTTCCTCGGCGGCAGCTTCTATTCGATCAAGGTGCTTCCGCCGGTGTGGCAGACGATCAGCCTGTTCAACCCGGTGGTTTATCTCGTGAGCGGATTCCGCTGGGCCTTCTACGAAGTCTCCGACGTGCATGTCGGCGCAAGCCTCGCCGCGACCGCGCTGTTTCTCGCAGTCTGTGTGTCGGTCGTCGCGTGGATCTTCAAGACAGGCTATCGGCTCAAAAATTGATCCGAGCCGGGGCGGCGTGCTTCAGCAGCGAACAAGCCCCGGTCAGGCTTTGCCGTAAACGGGAACTACTGCTCCGCGCGTCACCGTGTTGTCGGGTGACGCCAGAAACAAGATCGTCGCGGCGACCTCCTCGACCTTCGGCCACGTATCGAACTCGGCTTTTGGCATCGCCTTGCGGTTGGCAGGCGTATCCATGATCGAGGGGGCGACCGCGTTGACCAGAATCCCGTCTTTCGCGACTTCCTCGGCGAAGGCGACTGTCAGAGCGGCGACTCCCGCCTTGGCCACGGCGTAAGCGGACATTCCTGCACCCATGCGCCATTCGAGCGCCGGTCGCGCCGCGACATTCACGATGCGGCCCCCGTTCTTCATCGCGCCGGCCGCTGCGCGACAACACAGGAACGCGCTCACGAGATTGGTGTCGATCTGGCTCATCAGCGCGGCCTTGCCGGTTTGGACGACGCTGCCGGGTGCAAATCCACCGGCGAGATGGATCGACGCCCAAACATCCGGGATCGCGCCGTAAAGCCGCGCCACGCTTGCTTCCTCGGATAATTCGACGCCCGCATAGAGCGTGACGAGCTTGTGCGCGCGGTCGGCGAAATACGCGGTCTCGTGATCGCTTCGATAAGGGACGTGGCAATGTGCGCCGGCTTCGACGAGCGTTGCGACGACCGCGCCGCCGAGTGCGCCGGTACCGCCGGTCACGACCACGTGGCGGCCGGAGAAATCCACTAGCCGCGTCCGCGCTCGCCGCGCGTCGGTTTGACCTGATGGTCGATCCAGTTCGCGATCTCTTTTACCCGGATGCTCTTGTCGAGGATCAGGTGATCGAGCGCGTGCTTCCAGGCGAGCGCCTTCTGGTTCGGGTCGGCGCCGAGCGAGTCGAGTTCGCGCGCATGCTCGACCAGGGCCTTTTCGTCGGTGAAGAATTGCTCCTCGACCAGCCGTTTGCCGTAACGGCGCATGGTCGCGGCGATGTCGCGCAGCGAATATTCTGGATGGTATTGCACGCCCCAGGCGGTGGTCGCGCCGGTCTTGATCTCGGCGGCCTGCACCGCGGACACCGCGTTCGTCGCGAGCACCTGCGTGCCGGGGGCGAGCGTTTCCACCTCGTCGAGATGCACGGTCACCGCGTTAAACACCTCGTCCTTGCCGGCATACATGTTGTGGCCGCGGCCCGCCGCGGTGAGGCGGATGCGCCGCCCGAACCCGATCTCGCGGCCCTTCGGATTTTTACGGACGCTTCCCCCGGCCGCGACGGTGATGATCTGCAGGCCCCAGCAGCTGCCGAACAGCGGCGTGCCGGACGCGAGCACCGCGCGGGTCAATTCGATCTGCCGGTCGATTTCCGGGCCACCGTCGTAGACATTGAGCGCGGAACCCGTGATCGCGACCCCGTCATAGCTTTCGAGGCCCCCTTTGTCCGGCAGGTTCGCCCCGGCATCGGCCGGATAACAGATGTCCACGACCGCACCGGGAAGCAGGTCGCGTAGGAGATTCGCGTAGCCTTCGCTCGGGGCCCGTCCGCCTGCCGCGGTGAGGAGCGCGCGGCCGTTAGCGGTATTTCCTTCGATCACCAGGAGGCGGGGGGAATCCATGACCATACAATTCCGGCGCGGGCGGCGCGCCTGCAGCGACTAAAACCGTGGTTTGCGGCGAACGTGCGGTTTTCAGATAAATATCGTGGCTTGAGCCGGATGGGCAAGGCACGCCATGCTGCGTCCCGAAGGAATCATCTGTGGCCGGTCCCAATCCCAGTATCAATCGAGACGCTTCGTCGGCCGATTTCGACCTCGCCGTCATCGGCGGGGGCATCAACGGCGTGGGGATTGCCCGCGACGCGGCCGGCCGGGGCCTGCGCGTACTGCTGGTCGAGCAGAACGACCTCGCCTCCGGGACATCCTCGGCGTCCACCAAGCTCATCCACGGGGGCCTGCGCTATCTCGAGCATTACGCCTTCAAGCTCGTGCACGAAGCGCTCGCCGAACGCGAGGTGCTGCTCAAGCTCGCCCCGCACATCATCCGCCCGATGCGCTTTGTGCTGCCGCAGATGCCGGGCATGCGTTCGGTGTTCAAGCTGCGGCTCGGCCTGTTCATTTACGATCATCTCGGCGGACGAAAGATCCTCCCGCCGACGCGCACGCTCGATCTGACCCATCACCCGGTCGGGCAGCCGCTCAAGCGCGCGTTCCGGTTCGGCTTTGAGTATTCCGATTGCTGGGTGGACGACGCGCGCCTCGTGGTGCTGAACGCGCTCGGCGCGTCCGAGCGCGGCGCCTCGATCCGCACGCGTACGAAATGCGTGCGGGCCGAGCGCGACGACTTATGGCGGCTCGTCCTCAATGCACGCGGCCGGCGCGAGAGCGTCACCGCGCGCGTGCTGGTCAATGCCGGCGGGCCCTGGGTCGGCGATGTCGCAGAAACCGTGCTCCGCCAGCAGGGCCCTTTCCGCGTGCGACTGGTCAAGGGCAGCCACATCGTCGTGCCGAAGCTGTTCGAACACGACCGCGCCTATATCTTCCAGAACGACGATGGCCGCATCGTCTTTGCGATCCCCTACGAACACGATTTCACTTTGATCGGAACAACCGACGAGGATTTCCGAGGCGATCTGGCGTCCGTTGCGCCGAGCGCGCATGAAGTGATGTATCTGTGCCAGTCGGTGCGCGACTATTTCCGCCAGAAGATCACACCTGAAGACGTGGTGTTCGCTTACGCCGGAGTGCGCTCGCTCTACGATCAGGGGGAGGGACGTCCCGAAGACGCTACGCGCGATTACCATCTCGAGCTTGCGGAAGGGTTTCGCGAGGCGCCGTTGCTCACGGTGTATGGCGGCAAGATCACGACCTATCGCAAGCTCGCCGAAGCCGCGATGCGCAAGCTCGATCATTTCTTCAAGCTCGGGCCAGCCTGGACCGCGTATGAGCCGCTGCCCGGCGGCGATTTCCCGTTCAACGGCGTCGATGCGCAGATCGCCGATGCGCGACGCGCGTGGCCTTTCCTGCCCGAGGATCTCGCGATGCGTCTTGTGCGCGCATACGGGACCCGGATCGGCTCGATCATAGGTGCTGCGAAGTCGATGGCCGATCTCGGAACGAATTTCGGCGCCGGCCTTACCGAGGCGGAAGTGCGCTACCTCATGCAGCACGAATGGGCGCACGACGCCGAAGACGTCTTGAGGCGGCGCACGAAGCTTGGCCTGCACTTGTCTCCCGAGCAGCAGGCCGTGCTTGCGCGCTTCATGGACGGGCAGCGCGGACTGAGTGCTGCGGAGTAGGCCGTGCCCGATTATCTCATCGCGATCGATCAGGGCACGACATCAAGCCGCGCCATCGTGTTCGACAAGGCATTGTCCGCGATTGCGCAGGCGCAACGGGAATTCCGGCAGATTTTTCCAGCTCCCGGCCTCGTCGAGCACGACCCGGAAGAGATATGGAATAGCGTCGTAGCGACGGTTCGCGAAGCGATGGCCAAGGCCGAAATCGCCGCGAAGGATGTCGCGGCGATCGGCATCACCAATCAGCGTGAAACCACGCTGGTCTGGGACCGGAAAACCGGAAAGCCTATCCACAACGCGATCGTCTGGCAGGACCGGCGGACCGCCGATCATTGTCGCGCTCTGCACGCACAAGGCCATGAAGCCCTGATCGCAAAGAAGACGGGCCTGCTCCTCGATCCGTATTTCTCGGGCACCAAGATTGCGTGGCTGCTCGATCATGTGGACGGCGCACGTGAGGCGGCGGACCAAGGACGCCTCGTCTTCGGGACCGTAGATACCTTCCTTCTCTGGCGGCTGACTGGCGGCAAGGTCCACGCAACCGACGCGACGAACGCCGCGCGCACGCTTCTTCTCGATATCAACACAGGTGAGTGGGACAGCGAACTCGCGGCGTTGTTCGGCATGCCTTTGGCGATGTTGCCGCAGGTGAAGGACTGCGCCGCCGAGTTCGGAGCGACGATGCCCGACCTTTTCGGCGGTCCGATCCGCATTCTCGGGATCGCGGGCGACCAGCAGGCCGCGACCGTCGGGCAGGGCTGCTTCACCCCGGGCATGATGAAGTCGACCTACGGCACCGGATGTTTTGCGCTGCTCAACACGGGCACATCGCCGGTCGCTTCGAAGAATCGTCTTCTCACGACCATCGCCTACCAGCTCGGCGGGCGTCGGACTTACGCGCTGGAAGGGGCGATCTTTATCGCAGGGGCGGCGGTGCAATGGCTGCGCGACGCGCTGAAGATCGTTGCGCGCGCGTCCGATTGCGACGTGCTCGCCGCCAAGGCCGATCCGGCGGAACAGGTCTATTTCGTCCCTGCGCTGGTCGGGCTCGGCGCACCCTATTGGGATGCCGATGCGCGAGGGGCGGTGTTCGGTCTAACGCGCAACGCCGGCGCACCGGAATTCGCCCGGGCTGCGCTGGAATCCGTCGGCTATCAGACGCGCGATCTTCTCGAAGCCATGCATCGCGACTGGCCGGGGGCGGGCGAGGCTGGCACGGTGCTGCGCGTTGACGGCGGCATGACCGCAAGCAACGCCACCATGCAATTCCTTGCGGACATCCTCGGCGCCCCGGTCGACCGGCCCGTGATCATGGAAACAACGGCCTTAGGCGCAGCCTATCTGGCAGGTCTTCAGGCGGGCCTTTGCCCGGCGCCGGAGCGTTTCGCGTCGACCTGGAAGCTCGACCGGCGCTTCACGCCGGCGATGGACGACGCCACGCGTGCGCGCAAATGGGCTGGCTGGCGGGACGCTATATCGCGCACGTTAACTGCGCGGTGACGACGCCGCGAGGCCATTCGTTCAAGTTTTAACGACTCGCTTCACCACATTCTAAGTCGAATGTGGTGTTGTTCGGCGGTGCAAACTTTACCAAACACCGACGACGTCCCGATGCCCGCGGCAGTCTCGCGCAGCATGGCCGATCTGATCGTTATGACGAAAGTGCTCGTCATCGACGACGAACCGTATATGCGCAAGGTGATCCGCAGCCTTTTGCTCGCGAGCGGGCTGAAGCAGATCCACGAAGCGCCGAACGGCCGCCAGGGTCTCGACGCGATTTGCGGGGTGGTGCCCGACGTCGTGATCCTCGATTGGGAAATGCCGGACATGAACGGCACCGACTTCATGCGGGCGGTGCGGTCGCCTTCGACCTTTCCGTATCCGGGCGTCCCGGTCATCATGCTGACCGGCCACGTCGAACGCGAACGCGTGGTCGAGGCCGTCCGTCTCGGCGTTCACGAATTCCTGTGCAAGCCGGTCTCGGCGAAATCGCTGCTCGAACGCATCGTGGCAATTCGCGCAAAGCCCCGGCCGATGGTGCAGATCGGAAGTTACTACGGACCGAAGCCGCGCAAGATGCTCGCCGAAACAGCGCAATTCGCCGCCCAGACTGGCGACGACAACTGGCTCGCCGACAACCTCTGACTTGCAGGGTCGCGGAAATGCTTGAGCGCGCGGCGCGCGCCAATTAGCTTCTGCGCGCACGGACGGCAGTCTGCCGCCGGTCAGTTCGAGGCGCGAAACCCCAATGTCTTCTGGCGAAACGGCCGACCCTTCGCTCGCTCGATTCGAAGGGGTCGTGAAGCGCTTCTCCGGAATCCCGGCCGTGGACGGCGTGACGCTCGACATCGCGCGCGGCGAATTCTTCGCGCTGCTCGGGCCCTCCGGTTGCGGCAAAACTACGCTGCTGCGCCTCCTCGCCGGGTTTGAGGCACCGGACGAGGGCCGCATCCTTCTCGACGGTGAGGACATCGTTCCGGTCCCGCCGCATCGGCGGCCGGTCAATATGATGTTTCAGAGTTACGCGCTGTTCCCCCATCTTTCGGTCGCAGGCAATGTTGCATTCGGCCTGAAGCAGGAAGGGCTACCTCGCGCCGAAATCGCAACGCGCGTCTCCGAAATGCTCGCGCTGGTGCGGATCGAGGCACTTGCGCGCCGGAGGCCGCACCAGATTTCAGGGGGCCAGCGTCAGCGCGTTGCGCTCGCGCGCGCGTTGGTCAAGCGTCCCAAGGTGTTCCTGCTCGACGAGCCGCTCGCCGCGCTCGACAAGAAGCTGCGCGCTGAGACTCAGTTCGAACTGAAGGCGTTGCAGCGCAGGCTCGGCGTGACCTTCGTGATCGTCACGCACGACCAGGAAGAGGCGATGGTGATGGCCGATCGGATCGGCGTCATGGATCGCGGGCGGATCGTGCAGGTCGGCTCGCCGGCCGAAGTTTACGAACGGCCGAATTCGCGCTGGGTCGCGGAATTTGTCGGCGAGGCGAACATGCTCGAAGGCGAAATGTCGGGCTCGCTCGGAGCGGTGCATACGCAGGCGGGCGAACTGCGCGTGGCGCCGGTCGCGGGCGTTTCCGGCGGCAAGGTCGCGGTTGCGATCCGCCCCGAGAAAATTTTGCTTTCTGCGCAGCCGCCGCACCCGCGACCGGACAATTGCCTGTCTGGCCGCGTACACGACATCACCTATCGTGGCGACATGTCGCTGCATGCGGTGGTTCTGGAATCCGGCATCGAGTTGAAAGTCGCGGTCCCGAATATCCGGCGTGACGCTTCGCAGCTGAAGCCCGGCGACCGGGTGTTTGCCTGTTTCGACGCGTCAGCCTGCGTGGTGCTGACACAATGACCACGCCCGGAAGAAGCGCGCCATCGTGGGGCCGCAGGGCGCTGATCCTCGCGCCCTACCTCTGGCTCATCGTGTTCTTCGTGACGCCTTTTGCGATCGTCCTGCGCATGAGCCTTTCGCAGAATGTGATCGCCTCGCCGCCGTACCGTCCGCTGTTCGATCCCGCCGCGGGCTGGGAGGGGCTCAAGGCTTTCGCCGGGGCACTGGGCCTCGACAATTACCGCACGGTGTTCTCCGATCCGCTCTACACCTTTGCCTATTTCAAGAGCGTTCAAGTCGCGGCCGTCTCGACCGCGCTGCTTTTGTTGATCGGGTTTCCGCTGGCCTACGGCATGGCGCGAAGCCCGCGCCGCATCCAACCGCTTCTGCTGATGGCGGTGATCCTTCCGTTCTGGACCGCGTTCCTCATCCGCATCTACGCATGGGTGAACATCCTGCACCGCGAGGGATTGCTCAACGATATCCTGATCGCGCTGCGCATCGTCGACGAGCCTGTCGCATGGCTGTCGAGTGACACGGCAATCTATATCGGCGTCGTCTATTCCTATCTGCCGTTCATGGTGCTGCCGATCTTTTCGGCGCTCGAAAAGCTCGACGAGAGCCTGCTCGAAGCGGCGGCCGATCTCGGCTGCCCGCGCTGGAAGGCGTTCTGGCTTATCACGCTGCCGCTTGCGATGCCCGGCGTTCTGGCCGGTGCGCTGCTGTGCTTCATCCCGGTGATCGGCGAGTTCGTCATTCCCGATCTGCTGGGCGGTTCGGACAGCATGATGATCGGGCAGGTGCTGTGGGTCGATTTCTTTGCCAATCTCGACTGGCCGGCGGCATCGGCGATCGCGGTCGTGCTGCTCGGGATTCTGCTCGTACCGATCGTCGCCTACCAGCACCTGCAGACGCGCGCGTTGGAGTCAGGACGCTGATGGTCAAGGGCATGTCCTGGTTCAATGTCGGCTCGGTCGCGTTCGGGATCGCATTTCTCTATCTGCCGATCGCGATCCTCGTGACCTACTCGTTCAATGAATCCCGGCTTGTCACGGTCTGGGTCGGGTGGTCGACGCGCTGGTATTCCGAATTGCTGCACGACCAGGCGATCCTCGATGCAGCCTGGGTCAGTTTGCGGATCGGCTTCCTGTCGGCGACATTCGCGACAATTCTCGGCACGCTCGCCGCGCTCGCGCTGAGCCGCATCGGGCGCTTTCGCGGCCGGATGGCGTTTTCGGCGATGGTCTACGCGCCACTGGTGATGCCCGAAGTCATCATCGGCCTGTCGCTCTTGCTCCTGTTCGTGTCGTTCGACATCGCCCGAGGGTTCTGGACGACGACGCTTGCACACACGACGCTGACGATGTGCTTCGTCACCGTGATCGTGCAGTCGCGTCTGCTCTCCTTCGACCGCTCGCTCGAGGAGGCGGCGATGGATCTCGGCTGCCCGCCTGCGCGGACCTTTCTGACCGTGACCCTGCCGCTGATCGGATCCGCAATCCTGTCGGGCTGGATGCTCGCCTTCACGCTGTCGCTCGACGATCTCGTGATCGCAAGCTTTACCACCGGGCCCGGCGCGACCACCCTGCCGATCCGCATCTATTCGGAGGTCCGTCTCGGCGTGAAGCCGGAGATCAACGCGATCTGCACGCTGATGATCGGGGTCGTCGCGGTGATCGTGATCGCCGCATCGCTGCTCTCGAAGCGCTTCGCGGTGGCGCAGGAACGCGCGGGCACACTCGCCGCGCCGATGTAAGCCGGCGTTAGTCGCTGCGCGCGCTGGGTGGACGGAACAGGTAGACCAGGAACCAGACTGGCACGATCACGAGCGAGCCGAGGATCACGTTCGGCAGGGCCCAGGCCAGCGCCTGGCGGCCATATTCGGTGACGCGTTCGGCGCTCAAGCCGGTTTCCGCGATGATCTTGTCGGCGGTGATGCCGAAATGAGCGAGGATCGTGCCGACGATCAGCGACGCGACCGCCACCTTCACCAAGGTCCGAATGAGGAACATCGTCGTCTCATCGCGGGCGGCCCGACGGCCGCTGATTCGCCCAGGCGCGATGATAAACGATTTGGGAGCGCGAGCGCCGCCGCTTTATTGCGCCGGCGTCTTCTGCGGCTCGCTCTCGGGGGCCGCAAGTTTGCCTCCCGACAGCTTCTCGATCGCCGAGCGGACCGCATCGCGCGTGCGCTGGTCGCGGAGCCGGTCGAACAGAGGCGCGGCGGCACCAGAGCGGCGGATCAGGATTTGCGGGTCTGGCAGCAGGATCGGATCGTCCCACGGCCCCTGCACGACGAACGGCAGGTCGAACCCGGTCTGGCCGTCCTTCGCCGCGGTGTCGAGAAGGCTTGCGGTTCCCTTCAGATCGAGATCGCGCGTCGGGATCGAAGCGGAACCCATAAGGGCGAGGCGCACGGCGGACCCCTGCAGGCTCACGTCTTCGACTGTCGCCACGCCCTGCGCGACCTTGATTGCAACCGAGAGTCGTTCGAACGGCGTGCGCCCTGTGCGGAACTCGTTGCCGCCGGATAGCGGGCGCCGCTCGAGCCGCCGCAGCAATTGCTCGACATTCAATCCGGTCAGCGCGCCCTGCCGGCCCTCCATCGTGACGCTGCCGTTCAACGTGCGGGTGAGGCCGAGCACGTTTGTGCCGCTGCCTTCGAGCGCGATGTTGACGTCACCCTTGCCTTCGATCCGGCGGATGCCGAACAATTCGCCGATGCAGCTTTCCAGATCGACGTCGGTGAAGGTGAGCTGGCTTTTCATCTCGGCGCCATCATTGAACCGCGCAAGCCCGAACGATCCCCGGATCACACCGCCGAAAGCAACGGATTCACCAACCGTCACCACGAGCTTTCCTCCTCGCATGTTCACCGCCGTGGCGGTACGGCCGAGCTTGGCGGTGCCGACAGTGACACTTGCCGCCGAAAGTCGCAGGTCGAGATCGAAGCCCGACAGACCGTCGAGTTCGATGGGCAGGCGGCTCCATTCGCGATCGTTCGCGGTCAGCAGACGCGCCGTCGAAACGTAAGGGCTCAGATCGATCGCGTCGGCGGCAAGCGTGCCCTGCCAGGTCTGGCGCCCGTCGGTCGCGAATGTGAGCACACCTTCGGCTGCGTTGCCGTCGAGTTCGACGTTGACGCCGGCGAGCGCGATCGTGCCGCCCACGACGCTCGCTTGCGCCTTCAGCGTGAAGCGGCCGAAGCCGCCGCCGGGAAGTGGTTTCTGCCCGGTCCAGACCAGAAGCTGCCGAAGCGAGCGGGCATCGGCGGACAGCGCGCCGTCGATCTTGAGGCGGGGTTTGAGGCTTACCGTTCCGTCGAGCGCGAACTTCGCGGGCGGACCGTTCAGGCGCACCTTGAAGCCAGACTGGTCGCCCTGCAGGGCCGCCGCGAAATCGGCCAGCGCCGCGCTGGCGTTGAGTGTCTCGCCGCGCCAGTTGAGCCGGCCGCTGACGGCGAAACTCTTTGAAATGGCGGGCCAGGCGAGCGACATCTCGATGTTACTGATCGTCTCGTGCAACCCGGTCGCGTCAACGTGCAGATCGATCTGACCTCCGACGATACGGATTTCGGAAAAGGACATCGGCCGTTCCGCGCGGGTCGCGCTGAAGTTCTGCTTCAGCGTGTCCACCAGCCGTGACCAGTTGGAGCGGCCCTGATCGTCGATCGCGACGGTGATCTGCGGATTGATCAGCGCGACGTCGGATACCTCGATGCGGCCAGCGAGCAACGGCAGAAAGCGAAGCCGCGCCACCAGCTGCTCTGCCACCATTGGGGCGCCGGCCGCCGGATCGCCCAGAGCAACGTCGGAAAAGCTCACGCTGCCAGAGGGGAAGAGAGAGACCATTGTCGTCCCGCGCAGGATCGGATCGAGACCGGTGACGGCACGGATCTCGGCCTTCACGGCGTCGCGAACCTGATCTGCGGGAACGAGGAACGACACGATTCCAAGCGCGCCGAAAACGATCACCGCGACGGAAATCAGGGCAAATCCCAGGCGTTTAAGGCCAGTGACGGCGGTCAAGCGATAATGTCCGATTTCGAGGTGACTCCAGCGGGACTATAACGGCAGGGTTCGATGACGCAACCTTGTGCAGCCTCTGTGACGCTTTTTGGGCCAGCAAACCGGCTGGTTTGCGATTGATCTCTGTGGTTTACGATCTGGCAGATCTGCGCATCCAAAGCGGGGGACAAGTGAACGCGGACGGCAGCGAACGGCCTCTCTGGAGCCCGAGCCCGGAACGGGTCGCGGGAACACAGGTGATGGCCCTGATCGGAGAGGTCAATCGAAAGTACGGCCTTTCCCTTTCCAACTATCGCGAATTGCACGACTGGTCGGTGCACAAGCGCGCGGAATTCTGGGATCTCGTCTGGGATTTCTGCGGCGTCGTCGGCGAGAAAGGCGAGCGCCGTCTCGTTCATAGTGACGCGATGCCAGGCGCGTCCTTCTTCCCCGACGCGAAGCTGAATTTCGCCGAGAATCTGCTGCGCCAGAGCGGACCGGGCGAGGCGATCGTGTTCCGCGGCGAGGACAAGCTGTCCATGCGCTGGACATGGGAGGAGTTGCGCGCGCTGGTTTCGCGCCTGCAGCAAGCGCTCAGGGACAAGGGCGTGAAACCCGGCGATCGCGTGGCCGCGATGATGCCGAACCTGCCGGAAACCATCGCGCTGATGCTCGCGGTGACGTCGATCGGCGCGATCTGGTCGTCTTGCTCGCCGGATTTCGGCGAACGCGGAGTGCTGGATCGCTTCGGCCAAATCGAGCCGAAGGTGTTCTTCGCGGTCGACGGCTATTGGTACAACGGCAAGCGGCTTTCGCTCGCCGAAAAGCTGAAGGGCGTCGCCCCGCAACTGCCGTCGGCCCAATCGGTGGTGATCGTGCCATATCTTGGAGAGGCAAAAGAGGTCGCGTCCGCGCTGCCACGCGGCATCGCGCTAGCCGACTTCATTGCCCCCTTTGCGCCCAAGCCAGTTAGCTTCGAACGGCTGCCTTTCAACACCCCAGCCTTCATCCTCTTTTCGTCCGGGACGACTGGCGTGCCGAAATGCATCGTGCACGGCGCGGGCGGCACGCTCCTGCAGCATCTGAAGGAGCATCGTTTGCAATGCGACGTGCGTGCTGGCGACCGGATATTCTACTTCACCACCTGCGGCTGGATGATGTGGAACTGGCTCGTGTCGGGGCTCGGCTCCGGCGCGACGCTGATGCTGTTCGACGGCTCGCCGTTCGCGCCGAAGGAGAGCGTGCTGTTCGATTTCGCGCAGCAGGAAAGGTTCACGCTGTTCGGCACGTCGGCGAAATACATCGACGCCTGCAAGAAGGCGGGGCTTGCCCCAGCGCGCACGCATGATCTGTCTGCGCTGCGGCTGATCACCTCGACCGGCTCACCGCTCGCGGCCGAGAGCTTCGAATACGTCTACAGCGACATCAAACGGGACGTGCATCTTGCTTCGATTTCCGGAGGAACCGACATCGTCTCCTGCTTCGTGCTCGGTGACCCGACGTCGCCGGTCTGGCGCGGCGAAATCCAGGCGGCGGGTCTCGGCATGGCGGTCGACGTCTGGTCGGAAGACGGCAAGCCGGTGCGCGAGCAGAAAGGCGAACTGGTCTGCACCAGGCCTTTCCCCTGCATGCCGGTGATGTTCTGGAACGATCCCGAGGGAAAGAAATATCACGCCGCCTATTTTGAGCGCTTCCCGAATGTGTGGTGCCACGGCGACTTCGCGGAATGGACCCGGCATGGTGGGCTGATTATTCACGGCCGTTCGGACGCGACGCTCAATCCAGGGGGCGTGCGCATCGGCACGGCGGAGATCTACGCGCAGGTCGAGCAGATCCCGGAAATCACCGAGGCGCTCGCGATCGGGCAGGACTGGGACAACGATGTGCGCGTGGTTCTGTTCGTGCGCTGCCGCGAAGGCGTAACGCTCGATGACAGCCTGCGCGATGCCATCAGAAAGAAAATCCGGACCGGCGCGACGCCGCGTCACGTGCCGGCCAAGATCGTGCAGGTCGCTGACATTCCGCGCACCAAGTCCGGCAAGATTACCGAGCTTGCGGTGCGCGACGTCGTGCACGGGCGCCCGGTCAAGAATACCGAGGCGCTCGCCAATCCGGAAGCGCTCGCGCTCTACAAGGATATCGGCGAGCTTGCCAGTTAGCGCCGCGCAAGCGCGACGGATCGGAAGGGCAAGTCCCGCGCGGCAATCTCCGCGATTAGCTTGTTGCTGATCGCCTGCCCGAAGGAAGCGAAATTCTCCGCGACCATGACGAAGGCGCCGGGCCCGCCGATGACATTCTCCTTATAATAGTTGCCGAGGCCTCCGGGCGGATTTGTGTGCTCAGGATTCCATGGCAGCGGCCGGTCGCTCAAGATGACGAGCCCGTTGATTGTGACCCCCTTGGCGAGCGCCTCGTCGCGTGCCTGCGTCACATCGCGGCCGGAATTGTTGGTGCCGTCGCCGGACACGTCGACGGTGCGGCGCGGAGCCTCGTAGGGCGAACGATCGAACTGGGAGAGGGCGAAATCGATGCCGCCGGAAATCGACGTGCGGTCGGCGAAGGAGCGCGGCGCTTCGAGCAGTTGATCGCCGAACTGCCGCGCGGTCGCCGCGTCCTGCACGATCGTCCAGTCGATTAAGAGCTTCTGCGCGCCATAGCCCGACCATTCGACGAAGCAGATCGCAATGCGCCGCTGCGAACCCGACGTGATCGCTTCGAGCACGCGGGGATCGGAGATCGCGGCCGCATAACCCTCGCGCTGGAGCTGGAATTTCGGCTGGTCGATGCTGCGGGAGACGTCGGCTGCGAGCACCAGCAGCAGATCGACCGGTTCGGCGGCGAGCGCTGCAGCGGAGGTGATCGCACCAACGCAGAGCGCGAGCGCAACTCGCAACGATGTCAGCATCGCAATCCCTCGCGAGCAGCCTTACCCGATGGTAGCGCCGCCGCGAAAGAAAGTCAGGGGAATGTGACGGAATTGGCGCGAAGCCAGCGCCGGCGGGAGCCGAGCTATTCGGCGGGAATGCGGGTTTTCGGGAACGCGATCTCAACCAGGGTGCCGGAATTCTCCGCGCTCTTGATCGAGAAGCTCGCGCGGTTGGCCTCGGCCAGCGCCTTGGTCAGCGGCAGACCGAGGCCGGTCCCTTGTCCAGCCGCGTGCATTGAGGTGGCAAGCTGGCGGAACGGTTCGAGCGCGAGCGCGATGTCGCTTTCGCTCATGCCCGTTCCGGTATCGCGGACACGCAGCACCACTTCGCCGTTGTCGTTCACCGCGGTCGAAACGATAACCTGTCCGCCCGCGCCGGTGAACTTGATCGAGTTGGAGAGCAGGTTGAGGATGATCTGGCGCACCGAGCGCGCATCCGCGACCACCTGCGGCAGCGTTGCCGGCAGCGAGGTGCGGATGATGATGCGCTCCTTGTTAGCTTCCGGCTGCATGATCGCGACCGATTGCTGGGTCAGGTCGTTGAGGTTGAGATTGGAGAAGGTCAGGTCGAGCTTGCCGGCTTCGATCTTGGACAGGTCGAGCAGATCGTTCAGCAGCGAAACGAGATGGCTACCCGACGCGTGGATGTCCTTCAGATATTCGCGGTAGCGTTCGTTGCCGATCGGCCCGAAACGTCCGTCGATCATCACTTCGGAAAATCCAAGGATCGCGTTCAGCGGGGTGCGAATCTCGTGGCTGACCTTGGCGAGGAATTCCGACTTGGCCGACGACGCGCGCTCGGCGTCCTGCTTGGCCGCGGTGAGTTCCTCCTCGTTCCTCTTCCATTGGGAGATGTCGCGGAACACGGCGCAGAACCGGTTCTCGCTGCCTTCGAGGCGGCCGAGTGTCATGAACAGCGGCACGAGGCCGCCCTCGCGGACGCGGCCGATCACTTCTCTCCCGTCATTGAGCAAGCGGCTCATCGCGTCGCGCGAAAGCCTGTGCAGATAGTCGAGCGCGACACCCTTGCTTTCGGGCTCGAACAGATCGGGAAAGGAAAGTGTACCGAACGCGTCGGCGCCGTGGCCGAACAGCGCCTGCGCGCCATGGTTGGAGGTAATGATCCGCCCGGCATCGTCGATCACGAGAATGCCGTCAGTGGCCGTATCGAGGATTGATTTCAGTTCGCGCAATTCGCGCTGATCGTTTTCGTTCGTTTGCGGCTCGCCCTGCGCGGGCATCAGCACGAGCGCCATCGCTGTTTCGTCGTCCCACGGAATGGTGAAGAGCTGCGCCTGTGTCGGCCCCTTGCCGCCATGTGGCGTCTCGATGGTCATCGATTGGCCGTGGTGTTCGCCGTCTTCCTCGTGCTTGCCGTCTTCGAGGAACAACGTGTCGAGCCCACCGGCCTGCTCGAAATCGCTCAGTGTTTCGTGCCCGGCCCACCCGAGAAAGACGCGGTTGGCAAAAAGGAACTGGCCATGACGGTGCACGAGCACGCCGACCGGAAGCCGGCTCAGCAGCGGGCGCTCGTCAAGTGCCTCGGCTTTCGCGGCCTGCTCCAAGGGATCTGCCTCCGCGCGGCCTGGTTCAGCCTGGAACAAGCCATCATCCGGTTCGACGAGCGAGGCGGATGTGGTGTCGTCGGCGTCGCGCAGCCGCGCGCTCAACTGCTTGGCCAGTTCGCTGAATGCGTTGCGTTCGAGCGGACTGAGAACGCCGTTCCTGTTGTCCGGTGACATTGGACGGAACGGCACGATGTTCTGTGCAGCCGGGACGACGGTGAGTGCCGGACGTTCCGGCGCGGGCTCGCTCTTCGGCCCTGCCGGCGCTGGCTCGGCGGGAGGTTCGCTTGCTGGGACTGCAGACATTTCGGCCGGAGGAGGGGGCGACTTGATTGCTTCGGCCTCGGCGGGCGCCGCCTCGACCGGTGTTGCTGCAGCATCCGGTACGGCGCGGGGCGCCGCTGGCTCTACAATTCCCTTCGCCCGGTTCGCGAGGATTTCGGAAATTCGTGCGATGTCGCGACAGACACCGAACCCGCGATAGCCCCGGAAGGCGCGGTCACGGTCGTAGATGGGCAGGCCGGACAATTCGACGTCGATGCGCTCGTGCGATCCTTCGATCGGCCATTGCACCTGGATTCCGCTCCAGGTGTCGTGCGAGCCGATTGCTTTCGCGACCCGGCCTTCCGGGTCGATCCCGAGCGCGGGCGCGATCTCATCCCAGGGCCGTCCGAGCGTCGACGCGATGCTGGGGCCGATCACATCGGTAAAATCGCCCGCACCGAGACTGAAGCGTCCCTGCGCGTCCATCTGCCAGACGAAACGCAGCGGGTGACGCCGCTCCAGCGGGGGCGTTTCGGCTTCGGGCGTGGCGTGAGTTCGTTCGAGGGCGCGGCGCTCTTCCTGGATCGGAGCGGGTGCCGGTTCGGGATCGGGTTCCTCGACCGGGAGCGATGCCGTCGCCGCGGGGACATCCGGAAAAGCTGCAAGCAGAATGACGTTCGCTCCATTTCCAACGCGGTCGATCACGACCGGGCCGGCTTCGCTCGTCCCGTTCGAGCGGCCGCTGTCGCGTGCCATCGCGGCGAGCGGCAACGCGCCGATGGCTGAAAGTGAATTGTGCTGCCCGAGCGCGGCCTTCGCGGCTGTGTTCGCCCCGATCAGTTCGCCGTCGGCGGTGAAGGCGGCGAACGCCCCGTCGAGGCCCCCGATCAGCCGGCGAGCGCGTTCGGCCAGGCTGAAATTCGGTCCCGCCGGCTGCGACGCGACGACAAGGATGGCCGAGCGAAAATCGAGCGCCACGCGCGAACAGGCGCAGAGCAGGGCGCGGCCGAAGCCCGCTCCGAAGCCGCGCAGCATTTCGAGCCGCGGGTTTCCACCGAGCGAGAGCGTCCCTGCAAGCCGCGCGATCTGCGACGTGGCAAGCTGGTCCGGTGAGAAGCTGCGCTGCGCGCACGCTGCGGACGTGTCAAAACCGAAGATCGCAGCGCCTGTGGGGTTAGCCCATAGAAGTCGCGTCCCGTCCGTGCTCCAGAGCCACGCCGGATTGCCGGCGGTCGCATGCGGAGCAAGACGCGGGTCGCGCAGAACCGAGAGCGGAGTGTTGACTTCACTCATTGCGCAATCGCACCGGCGTCACAGGGAAGCTGCATTTTAAGGCTTTGTTAATAGTCGCGGCTCGCCCCTTCGTCCACGCTGACACGCCTGTCGCATGCGGATAACCTTAACCCCGGCGGCACCAGCACGGAGCCGTCAAGCCTTGCGGGAGACACGTCATGGCCAAAGATCCGATGTCCTTCGAGATGCCGCAGGAGATGCGCAAGTTCGTCGAGCAAAGCGTCAGCCAGGCCCAGCAGGCCTTCGACGGGTTCATGGCGGCCGCTAATTCCGCGGTCACCGGGCTTGAGGGTCGCGCAAGCGCAGCGCATGCGGGAGCCAAGGATGTGACCGCCAAGGCGATGACCTATGCCCAGCGCAATATCGCGGCCTCGTTCGAACATGCCCAGAAGCTCGTTCGGGCCCACGACGCCGAGGAGGTCCTTCGGCTGCAGAGCGACTTCGTTAAGGCCCAGATGCAGGCCCTGAGCGAGCAGGCCAAGGAACTGGCCGATTTAGCCAGCAGCACCGCAGCCAAGGCCACCCGCTAGGCGAAAGTCCTTCGGGGCCAGTCCAGGGGCACCGTCTGGTTAACGAATTGTGCATCGCAATATTTCTGTTGCAATGCATCATAGGCTGGCCTATATTTTCATTATCGCGCTGGACGCCCATGGGACAGGGCCCGTCCGGGTAACGCCCTACCTTTGAAGGACAACAATCATGACCGAGGCCACCACGACCACCACTCCGAAGCCGAAAGCCAAAGCCACTTCGTTCGAGACCCCGAAATTCGAAATGCCGTCGATGCCCTCCTTCGACATGCCGAAGCTGGAAGTGCCGGCGGCGTTCCGCGAGATCGCGGAAAAGAGCGTTTCTCAGGCCAAGGACACCTGGGAGAAGATGAAGGCGGCGACCGAAGAGGCGACCGACGTGCTCGAGACGAGCTACGCCACGGCCTCCAAGGGCGCTTCCGATTATGGGATGAAGATGATCGACCTCGCCCGCATCAACACCAATGCCGCTTTCGATTTCGCGACGCAGTTGCTCGCAGCGAAGTCGGTGTCGGAAGTGGTCGAGCTGTCGAGTTCTCATGCCCGCCAGCAATTCGAGACCGCGACCGCCCAGGCCAAGGAGCTGACCGCTCTTGCCCAGAAGGTCACGACTGAGGCCGCCGAGCCGATCAAGGCCGGCATGACCTCCGCCTTCAAGAAGGTGGCGTAAGTCTCTTTCCGATCACGCCGTTCAGGCGCGCAAAGCCCGGGCTCAGGCCCGGGCTTTTTGCTTGTTTGCATGCCGCTTCGGGCAAAGGCCTTTGCTTGCCAAAGCGGCGCATTGCTCCTAGGTTCCGCTCCTCTCCGGCCCGTGCAGGTGTAGCTCAGTTGGTTAGAGCGCTGGTCTGTGGAACCAGAGGTCGGTGGTTCAAGTCCACCCACCTGTACCAATCCTCCTCATCCCGATAACGATCTGACGCCGCGCGGCGGTTGCATCGTTTCGCCGGGCGAAGGCGTCAGTCGGTCTTGCGCCGATTGGTGAAATGCGCGTTGCCCAGTCCGGTCCCGATCGTCAGCGTGGCCCAGCGTGCGACATCCTGCATGAAAGGCACTTCGCTCAGACCCTGCACGACCGCGTCATTATGCATCACGATGGCGGTGTCGTGATCGGCGATTTTCGGGATGCGCTTGACCAGTTCGACAGGCAGGCGGAAGCGGCTGCTTTCCCAGTTGCCCGGCAGGTTTTGAGCTCCGCGGTCGATCTGGCCGTCTTCCTCGATCTTGCCGGGGCAGCCGATGCCGATGAAAGGCGCGAGCGCGATGCCTTCTTTCTTCGCCTTCGCGATGAGACCGTCCAGCATCTCGGCCAAGCCTTCGACCGCATCCTTGCGCCTGACGTCGGTCTCATCGGCGTGACGCCATAACTCGAATTTCCACACCTGTGCCTTGGACAGGTCGGCGGCCTTCTTCAGATTCAACAGCACGATGCCGGCGCGGATATTGGTGCCGCCGATATCGACCCCAAGGATGGCTTCGCGTCCTTCGAACATCCATGAGGGCGCGAGATGCGCCGCGCCGAGCAATCCCGCTTCGTCCGGATCGTTTCGGACCGGTACGATCTCGATGTTGATGCCGTCGGCCTTGAGAATGACGGCGGCGCGGCCGATTGCGACCTCGCCGACGCGGGAGGCCCGGAATCCTCCGCCAACGACAATCCGCTCGGTGTCCTGCCACGCTTTCAGCTTGAGCAGGCGGCGGATCACGAGCGCGAATTCCTGCGCATAATCTTCGATCGCGCCCTGTAGGACGCCGGCAGCTTCCCCGTTGCCCTTGGCGAGAACCTCGTCGAGCGCCTTCTTGGTCAGATCCCCGCTCGGTGTGTCCCCGAACGGATCGCCTCCGGCCTTGCGCAGCGGCTTGCGCCAGTGTTCGACGATATCGCGGAACGCACCCTTGCTTGCGCGATCGCCGATGAAGCCTTCATCATCACGCAATTCGACATTGTAGCTGTCGACATCGACAGACGGCAGGCGGCGGGCGCCATGTTTTGCGGTGACCGCAAGGGTGCTTTGTTCGGCCATTGCTCCCTCCGAAGTCTGAAATAACGAAACTCGGGGGAGAAAGTTTCAAAGGCGCGGCTTTCGGCTATAAGCGATCCGCTCTTTTGGATGGTGCAGAGGAAGGACGTTCATATGCCCGGCGAATTCGGTGGAAAGGTTGCTGTCGTCTCGGGCGGCAGCCGTGGGATCGGGCGCGCGGTCGCCGAGGCCCTGGCGCGGGAGGGCGCGCAGACCGTCCTGCTCGCGGCCTCTGCCGACAATCTCGCCGCAGCGGCGAAGCGAATCGTCGCGGCCGGTGGGGTTGAACCCATGACCATCGCGGGGGATCTGCGCAAGCTTGACGTCTGCGAGGACGCGGTGAAGCGCGTGCGCGAGCGCTTCAAGCGCTGCGACATTCTCATCAACAGCGCGGGCGCGACGAAAAGCGGTGCCTTCGCCGAACTGCCGGACGACGTATGGCTCGACGGGTTCGCGCTGAAATATTTCGCCTGCGTGCGGCTGTGCCGGGGCTTCTGGCCGATGCTCAGAGAAGCCAAGGGCCGCATCGTCAACATCGATGGAGGCGCGGCGCGCACGCCGGACCCTCTGTTCATGGTCGGAGGATCGGTCAATGCGGCGATGGCGAATTTTTCCAAGGCGCTCGCCGGCCTCGGTAAGCGTGAAGGCGTCAATGTCAATGTCATCCATCCCGGTTCGACCGAGACCGATCGCATCACTCAGCTTTTCGCGCAGCGTGCCGCAGCTTCGGGCAAGACGCCCGCCGAAGTGCGCGAGCAGGCCCTCAAGGACGGGATGGGCCAGCCCGAAGACGTCGCCGAGCTTGCCGTGTTTCTGTGCAGCGCGCGCGCCAAGCACATTCAGGGAACGGCAATTGCTGTCGATGGCGGGGCGACCCCGGGCCTTTAT
Source organism: uncultured Hyphomicrobiales bacterium (assembly GCA_964584855.1). Lineage (GTDB taxonomy): Bacteria > Pseudomonadota > Alphaproteobacteria > Rhizobiales > Xanthobacteraceae > Pseudorhodoplanes. Next base: position 94,293 of record CAZPBF010000032.1, on the reverse strand, counting down.
TGAGCGCGGCCGGAATAAGCGCGACGGATGGGTGTTGTTGGGGCTGGCGACGCTTTCTGCTGTCGGGGGGGCCATGCTGGTTCGACTGTCTGTCACCTGTCTCGCGCTGATTTTCGGAACGCCCTTGTTCGCGCAACCGGCGCAAACGGTACGCGTCGTCGGCACGATCGAGCGGGTCGACGGATCGAGGCTCACCATCAAGCCGCGGCAGGGTGACGAAACGACGGTTGCCATCACTGACAACGTCGCGGTGTTCGGCGTGCGCAAGGCGACGCTCGCCGACGTGATGCCGGGCAGCTTCATCGGCGTCGGAGCAGCGCCACAGGCGGACGGAAGCCAGCGCGCGATCCAGGTCACGATCTTTGCCGAGACGCAACGCGGGTTAGGCGAAGGCTTCCGGCCCTGGAACCGGCCGAACACCACGATGACGAACGCCACCGTCGATTCGACCGCAACCGGCGTCGACGGACAGGTGCTGCGGGTCAAATACAAGGACGGCGAGCAGAAGATATTGATCCCTCCGGACGCCGTGATCCTCGCCTATGTCGTCGGCGAGCGCGCCGAGCTGAAGCCCGGAGCGAACGTTGCGATCAACAACGCGACCAAAAAGCCGGACGGCACGCTCGAGACCTCGCGCGTCAATGTTGGCCGGGACATCGTGCCGCAATAACTATTCTTCTGCGGCGAAATGCTTCCTGCGGATGCGGCGCACGATCAGCCAGATTGATAGGACTGCGAGCGGGGCGAAAGCGGCCATCGCATAGCTCGGCTCGACATGCGAGAGCCTCGCGTCATGCGCGCCCTTCACGACATAGCCGAACAATCCGACGACGTAATAGCTGATTGCCGCGACCGAGAGCCCTTCGACCGTCGCCTGCAAACGCAACTGCAGGCGGGTCCGTGCGTTCATCGACTTCAACAGATCCTGGTTCTGCTGCTGCTGCGCGACGTCGACGCGGGTGCGCAGAAGATTGGCCGCGCGCGCGAGTTTCTCCGACAGGCTGGCTTGCCTTTCGCCGGTGGTCACGCAGGTGCGCATCGCCGGCGACATGCGGCGCGCGAGGAAGGATGACCATGTCGGCAGACCCCCGACCTTGCGTTCACCGATGGTTTGCAGGCGAAGCTGGACGATCTCGTTGTAGGCCCGACTTGCGCCGAGGCGGAACAGGCTCGCCGCGGCGCCGGCTTCGAGATCGGCGGCAAGCGCAGACAATTCGCCGAGCAGGTGATGGTTGGCATCGAGTCCTTCGGCGGTGCGCATCTCTTCGGTGACTTCGGCAAGCCGCTTTTCGATATGGGCGATCGATGGCGCCAGCCGCTGCGCCTCCGGCAGTCCGAGCAGGGCGAGCGTCCTATAGGTTTCGAGCTCGATCACGCGCTGTACGAGGGCGCCCGCGCGCTCCGTGCCAAGGCCGCGATCCACGATCAGGATGCGGATGAAGCCTGAAGGGCCGAGCTTGAAATCGGTTGCATAAAGCGCGGTCCCATCCGAATTCTCGGCGACCGCGATGCTCGATCGGTCAAACAGCCTTTCCGGCGCGGAGGGCTCGCCCTTTTCGGTGGCCAGATGCAGGTCGACCGCCGCGATGAGCGGGCCGGGCTGCGGCACGAGTGCCATGGGCGCTGCGAGGGCAGACGCCTGCGGATGAAAGAGAAGCCCGCCCGGTTCGGCCGGCAATTCCCAGGTGTAGGTCGTGAACTCCGAATGCTGCTCCCAGCGCAGCACCATTCCGCCGAACGGGATGCGCAGATGCTTGTCCGTTGTCTTCGGCGCCGCGAGCCCCCGGCTTCCGCAGAATGCCGCGAGTGCCGCGCGGTCGGCCCCGCCGCGGTCCGCGCTCGTGTCAAAAGCAAAATGCAGCAGACGCGACGGTGTCAAGATCGCGGTGAAGGGGCGTGCATGGACTTCGCCGAGGATCGCCGCGCGCAGCGCGTGCGGCACGAGGTGCGTGCCTTCACCGATGGTGACGTCCGAGCTCATATCTCCGTGCGTCGCATGCCGCAGAGGGCTTTGACAAGCCTTACGCCTGCGCGGTTTGACGCGCGCGTGCGGCCCCGCCGCGCCAATAGGAGGTCGCAAGATCGACCATGGCGACGACGATGCCCGCGGCAAGTACGAGCCAGCCGGGCCGGATCACGGAGAAATCGAACGCGGTCGACAGGATGCGGAGCGGGGAGACGCGCCAATAGAGCGCGATGCCGAATGCTTCGCCCGCGAAGGTCAGGGCCCCGGTCGCAAGCGCAAGCGAGACCAGCATCAACGGCGAAAGCTCGCTGCGCCCGGTCCACCACGCGATGAGGCGATAGGCCAGCAGCCACAGGAGCACCCCCGCCACGAAGACCGGAACACTGACATCGGCTTTGGTCTGCTGGAAATAATGAACAAGCGCGAGCAGCGAGATCGGATAGACGAACTGATGCAACCGTCGCCAGCGTTGCGCACCGAGCCGCTTCACCATGCCATCTGTCGAGGTCGCGGCGAGTGCGGCAAGGCCGACCAAGGCGGTAAAGCCGATGGTGAGATAGAGCCGCAGCACGATCTCGCTTGCGACCTTGGTCAGATCGAACGACTGGTCCGCGATATAAAGGCAGATATGAGTGAAGGCGTAACAGAACGCTCCGACCCCGATCATGCGGCGCACGTCGATCAGCGAGCCGTAATGCGCGACACGCCGCAGCGGCGTGATCCCGAGCGACACGAGCAGGAAGATCAGTGCCCAATAACCGGTGCGATGGATCATGTCATTCAACGGACGCGCCCCGAAACCGGTCGTGGCGAAGGCATAAGCGGCCAGCGCCGCCGGGAGGAACAGGAACGCGAGCGCCACTATCCGCAGCGGCGACAATCGCCCGCGCCGGTCACGCCAGATTTGCCAGGATTGTCTCATGGGCCTGCGACTATCACGCCGCTGAAGTCACGCGCCAATGGAAAAGCCGTGAAGTGCCTAATTGGGCGGCAGGGATTGCGCCGGAAAGGCCGGTCTTTTTGGGCAGAGGCCGCGCGGTGTCGCAAAATCCATCCCGCCCGCGCGCTGGCACAGGCATTGCAGAAAGCCACGTGACGATAATTGCGCGCCGCCCAACCGGATCAACCGGCCAGCCAAGGAGATTCCCATGTCCATCATCGACGACCGGCTCGACCGGGATCCGCGCCGATCCGCCTGCTCCTGCGGGCGGCATCTAAATCACTACGAGCATGAGCGCGATGTGTTGCGCGAACTGCAATGCCAGCCGGTGGAAGTCGAATCCAAGGACACCAAATACCGCAGCGTGATCGTGTCGGCGGCGATGCGCGCGATGTTTTCGAAAGGCGCGGCTTAAGCCGCCCGTCAGTCGGATCAAGGAGCAGGGCCTGATGAAGCGCGATGACCTCACGGAAAGGCTTCTCGATATCAAACGGGAGAAGGGCTGGAGCTGGAAATACATCTGCGAGCAGATCGGCGGGATGTCGCCGGTGATGATCACCGGCGGCGTCCTCGGCCAGCAGAAGATGACCAAACCGATGGCCGCCGCCGCCGCGAAGCTGTTCGGGCTTTCCAAGGCCGAGGAGGCGCTGCTCAATGAAGTGCCCTATCGCGGCACCGGCACGCCGATGCCGCCGACCGATCCTTTGATCTACCGCTTCTACGAACTGGTCATGGTCAACGGCCCGGCGTGGAAGGCCCTGATCGAAGAGGAGTTCGGCGACGGCATCATGTCGGCGATCGACTTCGATTTCACCATGGAGCGTCAGGCCGATCCCAAGGGCGACCGCGTCAAGATCGGGATGTCGGGCAAGTTCCTGCCGTACAAATATTATGGCGCGACCGGCAACGCGCAGCAGTTAGGCTATAAGGAGGAGTAGCGGTTCGACCGTGCAAGTATTTCAGCTGCCGCACGTTGGCCGGTCCGCGAGCTAGCGGATCGACTCAACCGCCTTCCGCAATTGATCCGGCAGCGCCACCGGCCGGTTGCTCGCGCGATCCACATAGACATGCACGAAATGTCCCTGCGCGGTGGCGTCACCGTCGTCGTTTCGGAAGAGCCCTACGCCGTAGCGCACGCTCGATCTGCCCATGTGCTCGACGCGCAGACCTGCGTGGATCGTGTCGGGATAGGCGGCGGACTTGAAGAAGTTGCACTGCGTCTCGACCACGAGCCCGATCACCGGGCTCTTCACGATGTCGAGGCCACCCTGTTCGATCAGGAAACGGTTCACCACCGTGTCGAAGTAGAAATAATAGACCGCGTTGTTGATGTGGCCGTAAGCATCGTTATCGGCCCAGCGCGTGGTGATCGCGAGAAAGTGCGGAAAGTCTGCGCGCCTCGCCGGTACCGGGCGTGAGGGTTTCGCTCCGGTCTCCGCCATCCGAGATCAGCGCGTCTTCGCCGCGGGCCGGGCGGGCGATTTCTTCGCGGGCTTCTTCACGGCGGCGGCGACAGGCTTGAGCGCGCCAGTCGTCGGGATCGTCGCGACATCGATCACCTTGCGGTCGATCGCGTCGATGCTGGTGACGCCGCACAGCGCCATCGTGGTGTCGAGTTCCTTTCCGAGGATTTCTATCGCCTTCGTAACGCCGGCCTTTCCGCCCGCGCCCACGCCCCACGCAAAGGGGCGTCCGGCGAGGCAGAATTTTGCACCGAGCGCGAGGGCGCGCACGAGATCGGAGCCGGTGCGGATGCCGCCGTCGAACATCACTTCGATGTCCGAGCCGACCGCATCGGCGATCTTGGGCAGCATCGCGATCGAGGATGATGTGCCGTCAAGCTGGCGCCCGCCATGGTTCGACACGACGATCGCGTCCGCGCCGCACTTGGTCGCAAGCCGCGCGTCGTCAACATCGAGGATACCCTTGATGATGAGCTTGCGGGGCCAGATGCTCTTGATCCACTCGATGTCTTTCCAGTTCAGCGCCTGATCGAACTGCGTCGCGGTCCAGGCCGACAATTCCTTGACGTCGTCCATGCCCTTCACGTGGCCCGCGAGGTTTCCGAAGGTCCAGCGCTTGCCCGAGACGACGCTCGCAACCCAGCGCGGCTTCATCGCCATTTCCATAAGGGTATGAAGCTTGAGCTTCGGCGGCACCGAAAGGCCGTTGCGCACGTCGACATGGCGCTGGCCGAGCACCTGCAAATCGACGGTGAGCACGAGCGCGCTGCAATTCGCGCGCTCCGCGCGCTGGATCAACTCCTTGATGAAGCCGCGGTCGCGCATGACGTAGAGCTGAAACCAGAACGGCTTGCCGGTGGCCTCGGCAATGTCCTCGATCGAGTTGATCGACATGGTGGAGAGCGTGAACGGAATGCCGGCCTCGTTCGCGGCCTGCGCGGCAAGGATCTCGCCGTCGCCATGCTGCATCCCGATCATCGCGACCGGGGCGATCCCGAACGGCAGCGTGCTCTTCTGCCCGACGATCGTGGTCGAGAGGTCGCGCTGGGCCATATCCACCAGCACGCGCTGACGCAGCTTGATCTTCTGCATGTCCTCGCGGTTCGCGCGCAGTGTCTCCTCGCCGTATGAGCCGGCGCCGATATAGTCGAAGAAGGCTTTGGGAACGCGGCGTTTGGAAACTTCGCGCAAGTCGTCGATGCAGGCGATCGTGGTCATGGCAGGTCCGGTGGGCAAAAGGCGCCTTCGCCTAGCATATCTGCGACCACGCCAGAAAGGGGCGGGAACGCAGGGCAGCACCCCCGCGTTATTCCCGAGCAACCAGATAACGGGAGATCGTGATGGCACACAGCTCGCAGGCGCAGAAGGCGTCCGCCGATCGCGGCGGCTCGACCGCGCCTGACCCCAAAGTCGTGAAAGACAAGAGCAAGGACGCGGCCGAACGCGCGTTGGAGGAGGGGTTGGAAGAGTCATTCCCCGGTTCCGATCCGGTCAATGTGACGCAACCTGCCAAGAGCAAGGCCGACGCCAAAAAGCTCTGACTGGAGCCGGAATACCCCGGAAAACATGAGCCGCCGGCCTCGGGCCGGCGGTTTCACTATAATATTTGTTAACGCTAGCGAATTTTGCCGGATTTGCCGATGATCCCGGCACGCTTCAAAGATTATTTCAGCGTTTGGGGGTAAAAGTGTCTTCACAATCCGGCGTCCGCCTCGCTTATGGGGCAGGGGGATCAACAAGCATGCCGCGGAAATTCTTCGGCACCGATGGGATTCGGGGCCGGGCCAACGCGCTCATCACGCCAGAACTTGCGCTCAAAGTGGGGCAGGCTGCCGGCCTGACCTTCCAGCGCGGCGACTATCGCCATCGCGTCGTGATCGGCAAGGACACGCGCCTGTCCGGCTACATGATTGAGACCGCGCTGGTCGCGGGCTTCACCTCCGTCGGCATGGACGTGCTTCTGCTGGGCCCGATGCCGACACCTGCGGTCGCGATGCTGACGCGTTCGATGCGCGCCGATCTCGGCGTCATGATTTCCGCCTCGCACAACCCCTACGACGATAATGGCATCAAGCTGTTCGGACCGGACGGCTACAAGCTGTCCGACGAGGTCGAACTGAACATCGAGCGCTTGATCGACAGCGACGTGTCGAAGCGGCTTGCCAAGTCCGCCGATCTCGGCCGCGCCAAGCGCATCGACGGCGTGCATGATCGCTATATCGAATTTGCCAAGCGCACGCTGCCGCGCAATCTGTCGCTCGACGGGCTTCGCGTCGTGGTCGATTGCGCGAACGGCGCAGCCTACAAGGTCGCCCCGGACGCGCTGTGGGAACTGGGCGCCGAGGTCGTCTCGATTGGCGTCGATCCGGATGGTTTCAACATCAACAAGGAATGTGGCTCGACCGATCCGAACGCGGTGAGCGCGAAGATCCGCGAGGTGCGCGCTGACGTCGGCATCGCACTCGACGGCGATGCCGACCGCGTCGTGATTGTGGACGAGCGCGGTCACGTCGTCGACGGCGACCAGATCCTCTCGGTGATCGCGGAAAGCTGGATGGAGGACGGACGCCTCTCCAAGCCGGTGGCGGTCGGCACGGTGATGTCCAATCTCGGCCTCGAACGGCATCTTGCTTCGCTCGGCATCACGCTCGCGCGCACGCCGGTCGGCGACCGCTATATTCTCGAGCACATGCGCGAGCATGGCTACAATGTCGGTGGAGAACAGTCTGGCCACATTATCCTGTCGGACTATGCGACGACCGGCGATGGCCTCGTCGCGGCCCTGCAGGTTCTTGCGGTAGTGAAGCGCCAGCAGCGCCCGGTCTCCGAAATCTGCCACCGCTTCGAGCCGCTGCCGCAGGTCCTGAAGAACGTGCGCTACCGCAAGGGCAAGCCGCTGGAAGATGCGACCGTGAAATCGGTCATCACTGGTGCGCAGCGCCGTCTCGACGGGCATGGCCGTCTCGTGATCCGTCCGTCCGGGACCGAGCCCGTGATCCGCGTGATGGGCGAGGGGGACGATCAGAATCTGGTCGAGGAAGTCGTCGACGAAATCGTCGAGGCGTTGTCCGAGGCTGCCGCCTAGCAGCTTACGTTTCGCAACCGGACGCGGCCGGACAATTCGATGCGCGCGACCATCACACAGCGGGAAAAGGATGGCGGCGCGTTCGGATCTGCGCAAGTGCCTGAGCGAGTTCGAGGCTTTGCTCGGCGGTCCCAGGCGGCGCGAGAGCGTTCGTCCGAGGGTGGCGCCGGCCCCAATCGGCTAGTTTAGATAACGTCCAAATCCGGTGTTTTTGACTTGGCTCAAGGGCCGGGCCTCAAGTAGCGGTATGTAGAACAAGCAACAAAACCGCTGCCTGCCGGATTTATGATTATCTGCTCCTGCAACGTCCTGACCGACGCCGACGTGCGGACCGTCTGCCATGCGGGCGAAAGTGCGCCGCGCTCGGCAACGCGCGTTCACGGCTGCCTCGGATGCAGCGCGCAATGCGGACGTTGTCTGCGGACCATCAAGCGAATTATGGATGAGGCGCTGGGCGCCTGCGAGGCCGGTTGCGCCGTCTGCCCGCACACGGGCCGCAGGCTTTAGCCTCTTTCATCTGTGGAAAGCATTGTACGCGGCCACCGGCGCTATGCCTTGCGTGAGCAAAGCCGTTTAGAGATGCTTCAAACTGGATTATGAGGAGCGGCAGATGAAGGGCGACCCCAAGGTCATCGAGTATCTCAACAAGGGATTGCGGAGCGAACTCACGGCGGTCAGCCAATATTGGGTTCACTACCGGATGCTCGACAATTGGGGCTACCGCGACCTCGCCAAGAAGTGGCGCGAGGAATCGATTGAGGAGATGCGCCACGCCGACAAGTTCACCGTGCGCATCATCTTCCTCGATGGCTTCCCGAATATGCAGGTGCTCGATCCGCTCCACATCGGGCAGAACATCAAGGAAATCCTCGACGCCGATCTCGCCGCCGAACACGGCGCGCGCTCGCTCTATCAGGAGGCTGCGGGTTATTGCGAGACGGTCAAGGATTTTCCCTCACGCGATCTGTTCATCGAACTGATGACCGACGAGGAAGGGCACATCGACTTCCTCGAAACGCAGCTCGATCTCGTCGCCAAGCTCGGCGTCGAACTTTACGCGCAGCATCACATCGGCGAACTCGACGACGACAAGGATTGAGTTGCGGCCGCGCGAAATCTGCGCGCGGAGAATGGCACGGCTTGTTTACCAATCTGAACGAAGCGTTAAACCGCGCGTAAACACGCGCGGTTTTTCGTTGTTTGCGTGACGGTGCGACAAGCTCTCGCATTAATTTTCGTGGTTAAAAAGTAAGGTTAAGTCACGCTTAAGGTTTAGCTGCCATCGTCCTTCCAAACCACGTGGCCGGCCCGTTGCCGGCGGGAAGGGATTACGATGATCAATGTGAAGCTTTCGCTGGTTGCGGCAGCAGGTGCCACCGTCGCGATTCTGGCCACCGGTCCTGCGCTCGCAGCCGACATGCCTGCGCCGCCGCCCCCGATGGTGTATCAGGCGCCGCCGGTTCAGGAATATTCAGGCTGGTATCTGCGCGGCGACGTCGGCGTCGGCATGACGCGGCTCGGCGCATTCCAATGGACCCCCAATGCCGCGACCGGCGCGACCGATTTCGGAATCGAGACGTACTCGCTCGGCGATACGTCGTTCGTCGGATTCGGTGCCGGTTATGAATACAACAACTGGCTGCGCTTCGACGTCACCGGTGAATATCGCAGCAAGGCGAACTTCAGTGCCTTCGGCAGTTACACCACGGCCTGCGCCGGCGGCACCTGTCAGGACGTCTACAACGGCGGCCTGAAATCCTTCGTGGTCCTCGCCAACGCCTATGCCGATCTTGGCACGTGGTGGTGCATCACTCCGTTCATCGGCGCCGGCATCGGCACCGCCTACAACAAGTTCGATTCGCTGAGCGACTTCGGTCCGCAAACTGGCGGCCGCGGCTTCGGCCGCAACTCGGCGGAATGGGACATGGCCTGGGCCCTGCACGCGGGCTTCGCCTACAACGTCACCAAGAACTTCAAGGTCGAACTCGGCTACCGCTATCTCAATCAGGGATCGGTCACCGACTACATCGATTGCGTCGGCGGATGCGCGCCGGACAGCTACAAGCTGAAGGACATCACCTCTCACGACTTCAAACTCGGTTTGCGCTGGGTTTGCTGCGAGGAGGAGAAAGTCACCTATCGTCCGCAGCCGGCCTATGTGCCGCCGCCGCCCCCGGCGCCGCAGCAATACTACGTCCCGCCGCCGGCGCCGTTGATGCGGAAGGGCTGAGTTCAGCGTCTTAAAAGAAGAACCAGGAAGTTTGTCATGCGTCAGACCGGAATCCTCGCGTTCGCCGCGGTGCTCGCCTTAGGCGCCAGTGCCGCGGCCGCAGACCTCCCCGTGAAATTTCCCCCGATGCCGGTTATTCAGGACGTGCCCTCGGGAAATTCCGGGTGGTACCTGCGCGGGGATTTCGGGTATCGCTTCAATCAGGCAGGAACGGCGACGTCGCTCCTGCCGCCTGATCCGGTGAATAGCCGGATCGACGACGTCTTCGCGTTCGGCCTTGGCGCGGGATACAAGTGGTCCTGGTTCCGCGCAGACCTCACCTTCGATTATGCCTTCCCGGCGGATTACCGCGGCGACACACCAGGCTTCACGCCGGATTTTTCCGCCAAGGTCCAGTCCTCGACCGTCCTTGGAAATCTCTATCTCGATCTCGGCACTTGGTCCGGCCTGACGCCCTATGTCGGCGGCGGCGCCGGTACGGCGTATTTGCGCGTCACTGATTTTGCGAGCGCCTCGCTGCCCGCGTCGCCGGTCAGTGCGGATCGCTGGAATTTCGCGTGGGCTGCGATCGCGGGCGTGAGCTACCGCTTCACGCCGAACCTGCTCGCGGACATCGGCTACCGTTATCTCGATCAGGGTCAGGCCGTGACCGGCCTGAGCGGAGCGGGCGATCAGCTCATCCTGAAAAATCTCACATCGCACGAGCTCCGCGCCGGCATGCGCTGGATGCTGTGAAATGGGAATGATCTTGAAACAGGGTCCGCTCATGCGTGCGATGGGATTTGCGGCGCTGGCGTTGCTTCTGCTGACGCAAGGCGCGTCCGGTCAGGACGTGCTGCGCGGCAGCGTTATCGAGGAGGGGCCTGTCGTGATGCGCTGGGCCGGCTATTACGGCGGCGCGCAGATCGGTTACGCCGACGCGAGAATGGATTTCTCGGGTGCGACGACGCCGCTCGTCGACTACAGCCTGCGCAATTCGGCGCTGGGACAGACCGACGTTTCGAGCTGGGACATTCTCGGCACGGCCAACAACAGAGCGACGTCCTTTGGCGGATTTATCGGATTCAACAGCCAGTGGGACGACATCATCCTTGGCCTTGAAGCGAACTACAACCGCACCTCACTGTCCGGCGTATCGAGCGGCTCGCTCAGCCGCGGCGTGACGACGCCTGCGCCGGACAACCAGCTCTATCACACGACGTCGGCTGGCACGGGCTCGCTCAACATCACCGATTACGCTTCGCTGCGCGCCCGCGCGGGTGTCCTCTACGGCAATGCACTGCCCTATCTCTTCGGCGGATTGGCCGTCGGGCGCGGCCAGGTCGACATTACCTCGACGGTCTCCGGCACGATCGACCAACCCGATCCCACTCCTGACACGCCGTTCGGCCCCTTTGTCGGGGCCGACAAGCGGACCGTTTACATGCTTGGATTCGCCGCCGGCGGCGGTATCGAAATGGCGATCCTACCCAATGTCTTCGTGCGCGCCGAATACGAATACGTGAAGTTCGGCACCTTCGCGAACATGTCAGCGCAGATCAACACCGTGCGGATCGGCGCCGGTCTAAAGTTCTAGGCCGATTGCGGGCACATCCTCCGCGCCGCGCTTGACGGCGCCTCCGTCCTTCCTTAATCCCACACGCGGGACACCCCTCCCCACCGAGGGGCAGCTATCTGGAAGGATAGATTGCATGACGAATTCCGCTCCCGGCGTGCGGCCGGCCAACCCGCATTTTTCCTCCGGCCCCACCTCCAAGCGTCCGGGCTGGTCCCTCCAAGCACTCACAGACGCGGCGCTCGGCCGCTCCCACCGCGCCAAGATTGGCAAGGCGAAGCTCAAGCGCGCCATCGATCTCACGCGCGAGATCCTCGAAGTGCCTGCCGATTACCGCATCGGAATCGTGCCCGCCTCCGACACCGGCGCGATGGAGATGGCGATGTGGTCGATGCTGGGCGCGCGCCCGGTCACGATGCTCGCCTGGGAATCCTTCGGCGAGGGCTGGGTCACCGACGTCGAGAAACAGCTCAAGCTGAAAGACGTCAAGGTCGTCAAAGCCACTTATGGCGAATTGCCAGACCTGTCCAAGGTCGACAGCGACACCGACATCGTTTTCACCTGGAATGGCACGACCTCGGGCGTGCGCGTGCCGGATGCGAACTGGATCAAGGCGAACCGGAAGGGTTTGACCCTGTGCGACGCGACCTCGGCCGCCTTCGCGCAGCCGCTTGATTTCGCAAAGCTCGATGTCGTGACTTTCTCCTGGCAGAAGGCTCTGGGCGGGGAAGCTGCGCACGGCATGCTGATCCTCTCTCCGCGCGCTGTGGAGCGGCTGGAAAGCTACAAGCCGGTCTGGCCGCTGCCGAAGATTTTCCGCATGACCAAAGGCGGCAAGCTGATCGAGGGCATCTTCGCTGGCGAGACGATCAACACGCCATCGATGCTGTGCGTCGAGGACTATCTGGACACGCTGCAATGGGCGAAATCGGTCGGCGGCCTGAAGGGCCTGATCGCGCGCGCCGATTCGAACACGAAAGTGTTGACAGACTGGGTCGCCAAATCCGGCTGGATCGCCCCGCTCGCAAGCGTGCCTGCAACGCGTTCCAACACTTCGGTCTGTCTCAAGGTGGTTGACCCTACGATCGCGAAACTGCCGGCCGAAGGGCAATGGGATTTCGTGAAGGCGGTCGCTGCCCGGCTTGAGAAGGACGGTATCGCCTACGACATCGCCAACCATCGCGACGCGCCTCCGGGCTTTCGCGTGTGGTGTGGTGCGACGGTCGAGCGAAGCGATGTCGAGGCGCTGACGGCCTGGCTCGACTGGGCCTTTGCCGAGACCAAGGCCGCGCAGGCCAAAGCCGCGTAATCCCGCGGCGCGCGTCTGTGCGCCGCAGCTGCCCCATTTTCAAAGATCGAACGGGTATTCCCATGGCCCCCAAGGTTCTCATTTCGGATGCGTTGTCGAACGCTGCGGTCCAAATCTTCAAAGATCGCGGCGTCGAGGTCGATTTCCAACCCAATCTCGGCAAGGACAAGGAGAAGCTCGCCGCGATCATCGGCGGCTATGACGGTCTTGCGATCCGCTCCGCGACCAAGGTCTCGCCAAAGATCCTCGAACAGGCGAACCGCCTCAAGGTGATCGGCCGCGCCGGCATCGGCGTCGACAATGTCGATATCCCGGCCGCGACCGCAAAGGGCGTGATTGTGATGAATACGCCGTTCGGCAATTCCATCACCACTGCCGAACACGCGATCACGCTGATGCTCGCGCTCGCGCGCCAGATTCCGGCGGCGGATGGCTCCACCCAGGCGGGAAAATGGGAAAAGAACAAGTTCATGGGCGTCGAAATTACTGGCAAGACGCTCGGCGTGATCGGCTGCGGCAATATCGGTGCGATCGTCGCCGACCGCGCGCAGGGCCTGAAGATGAAGGTGATCGCGTATGACCCCTTCCTGTCGCCGGAGCGCGCGCTCGATCTCGGTGTGGAGAAGGTGGAGCTTCCGGAATTGTTCAAGCGTGCCGACTTCATCACCTTGCACACCCCGCTCACGGACAAAACGAGGAACATCATCGATGCCAAGGCGCTCGCGGCGATGAAGCCCGGCGTTCGCATCGTCAATTGCGCGCGCGGGGGGCTGGTCGACGAGGTCGCGCTGCGCGCTGCGCTCGATGGTAACAAGGTCGCCGGCGCGGCATTCGATGTCTTCACCACTGAGCCCGCCACGGAAAATCCGCTGTTCGGACATCCGAACGTGGTATGCACGCCACATCTCGGCGCAGCGACCACCGAAGCGCAAGAGAATGTCGCGCTCCAGGTGGCCGAGCAGATGTCGGACTATCTGCTGCGCGGTGCAATCTCGAACGCGGTCAACTTTCCTTCGATCACCGCCGAGGAGGCGCCGAAGCTGCGGCCGTTCATCACGCTCGCCGAAAAGCTTGGCTCGTTTGCGGGGCAACTGACGGAAACCGGCATCTCGAAAGTGCAGATCACTTACGAGGGCGAGGTGTCGCGCATGAAGATCAAGGCGCTGACCTCGGCCGCGTTATCGGGATTGCTGCGCCCGATGCTCGGCGACGTGAACGTCGTTTCTGCCCCGATCGTCGCCAAGGAGCGCGGCATGGTGGTGGAAGAAACCACGCGTGAGGCCGAGGGCGATTACGAGAGCCTCATCACCATCACCGTGGACACCGAGCGCCAGACCCGCATGGTGTCCGGCACGGTGTTCGCCGACGGACGGCCGCGCATCGTCAACATCAAGGGCATCCGCATGGACGCGGAATTCGGTCCCTCGATGATCTACATCACCAATCTCGACAAGCCGGGCTTCATCGGGAAATTCTCCGGCACGCTCGGCGACGCCGGCATCAACATCGCGACATTCCACGTCGGCCGCGAGGCGCCGGGCGGCAACGCAATTGCGTTGATCGAGATCGACGGTGAATTGCCGGGCGATGTGCTCGACAAGGTGCGCGCCCTGCCGCAGGTCCAGTCGGCGAAGCCGCTGAGGTTTTAAGCGGCCGACTCACAGGCCGTGGGTAGGCCGGATGGCAATTCAAACCCGCCCATTTCGACGTTAGAGTGTGGCAGGGGGATGCCACAGCCATGCCCGAGACGGGCTACGACGCCTTCATTTCCTATCGCCGCTCGGATGGCGGAGCGGTCGCGCGCTGGCTGCGGCGCGAGCTGCAGGGCTTTCAGTTGCCGCGTTCGCTACGCGGCCGATCGCGCACGCTGAAGGTCTATCTCGACACGGCCTACGAACGCGGTACCAGCGACTTTTACTTGGACAGCATCAAGCCCGCGCTGCTCGCCTCGCGCTGGCTGCTGGTGATCGCCACGCCCAATGCGCTCCGCCGCGCTGCAGGCCAAGATGACTGGATGCAGCGCGAGGTGTCCGATTTTGCCGCCGGCCCGCACGGCGGCAACGTCATCGCCGTCCGAGCGTCCGGCGAGTTCGACGGCCCGCTGCCGGCCGATTTGCGGGAGCGCTTCCCGAACATCGAGATTGTCGATCTGCGCGGCGCGAGCCTCTTCTCGTTCCTCAATCCGCTCCGGGCGAGCCGCCTCGCGGGCGAAAAGCTCAAGCTCGTGGCGCCCCTTCTGGAACTGGCGCCGGACGACATGCCGGTGCTGCGTCAGGAAGAAGAAAGGCGCCAGCAGGCGCGTCTCGGCGCCACCGCCGGCGTGACGCTCGGCATTCTGCTTGCCGTCTCGTTCCTGTCGGCGATTGCGCTGCAGTCGCGTTTCCGCGCCACGCGCGCGCTCGAAAGCAGCATGTTCGCGACCGGGCGGATGGTGGAGTCGGTCGCCGGCCAGATGGAGCGCGAGGGCGGATCAAAAGTCCTGCGTCGCCGGCTGCTCAACGAGGGCTGCGACCTGATCGACAAGCTGCGGTCTGACGCCGACCGCGAGGCGCGCATCGGCGAACTTGTCACCTGCCGCATCGAGCGAGGGTTCGAATATGCGCAGCAGAAGGATGACGTCCTGGCCAAGGCGAGCTTTCAGCAGGCCGTCGACCTAGCGACAGAGCGCCATGCCCACACGCGCGCGATCGACGCCGCGCTAGCGATCGTCCGGGCCCGTGGGGCGAAAGCGGGATTTCTGAAGGCGCGCGATGAAACGGCCGAGGCCGAAGCGGAATTGCAGCTTCTGCTATTGGACGCGAAGCGACTCGGGGCGATGCACGAGGGGCGTCACGAATTCGCGGCTGCCGAAGCTGAGGCGCTCGGGCAGCGCGGCGATCTGTTGCGGCGGAGCGATCACGCCGAGGCCGGCCGCAGTTACGAAGGATCGGCCGAGGCGGTGGAGCGCGCCATCAAGGCGTCGTTCGGCGAGCCGGAAGCGCGAAACGTATCGTGGCTCATTCGGCTTTACCGGCTGGCCGGCGAGGAGCGCCGTGCGCTCGACGATGCGGACGGCGCGCTGGCGCAGTTCGCACGCGCGGTCGATTCCCGCGGCCGGATCGCCGCGACGAAGATCACGGCCGAGATCGAGCTGGAGATCGCGCATGCCCTGACGCTGACCTTCGACGTTCGCCGGCAGCGCGGCGAGGATGCCGACGCGTCCGCCGCGCGCACCGAGGCGCTCGCCGCGCTCGGGCGCGTCCTGAATGCCAGGGATGCGAGCACGGCGCTAAAGCAGCGCGCGCAGCGCATCCGCGACTGGATCGAGCGACAGCCTGCTGTCGGTCAGGGCGGGTGAATCGTGGGATCGCGCTTTCTCCTGTCGTTCCTTGTGACGCTGTCGCTGACGCTCGCGACGGCCGGCGGCGTGGCTTGGGCGGTGGCCCGGTTCATCGTTCCGACGCCCCGCGAATCCTTTTTCACGAGCGCCTACGAGTTCGATCTCGCGCCCGGCTGGTGGTGCGAGCTCGATGGCACCGAGCATCTCTGCCACCCGCCCGGCAGTCCGCCGCACGCGGCGATCATGGTTATGGCGACGAAGGAACGTAACGCTCAGGACCGTCTCGAAGTCTACGAGGACTATCTGCGCCAGCCGAAGTCTTACAAGCGAGCGGATGGCACCGAGGGCTTGTCGGAGATCAGTTTCGTCTGCCGCCGGACGATCGGCGGTAAGGAATGGGTCGCGGCGCTCCACCTCGGCTCCGAGCTGCCGAATTACCGGACCTATTATCTCGCCACCATCACGTCCAACCTCGGAATCCTCGTGACCCTGTCGGTCGATAAGGACAACGCCGACGCTTATCTGCGCCGGCTGACCGAAATGATGGCCTCGCTCCACGTCTATCAGCGTTCGGGTGCGTCGGGCGATGCGCCGGTCCTCACCGCCGCGTCGCGATCGCGATGCCCGCAAGAATGAGCGCGTAGCCGGCGAGGTGGAAGAGCTGTGGGCGCTCGCCGAGAAGCGCGATCGCAAGCACCGAACCGAAGAACGGGGTGAGGTGCATGAAGGGCGCAGCGCGGTTTGGTCCGACCAGTTCGACGCTGCGGTTGAAGAACAGGTAGGCGAGCAGCGAGGGAAAGATCGCCACATAGGCGATGGTGCCGAGCGTGGTCAGATCGAGCGTCATGGTGTAGCCGCTCGAAATTTCGGCGGCGTAAAGTGGCGCGAGCATGATCGTGCCAAGCCCGATGTTGAAGATGAGAAATGACAAAGGATGGACCGCGGGTCTGCGCCGCGCGAGCGCAGAGTAGAATCCAAACACCAGCAGCGAGCCGACGATCCAGAAGTCCCCCGAATTGAACGTCACGGTACGCAGCGTTTCGGGACTGCCCTTGCAGATGATGACGACCACGCCTACGAGCGAGATCAGGATGCCCGAGGCTTGCGCGAGAGAGAGGCGGTCGCGGAACATCACGAGGGTCCAGAACCCGATCAGCAGCGGGCCGGTGGACTGGATCAGCAGCGCGTTCAGCGCCTGCGTGAATTGCAGGCCGTAAAATCCCATCGTATTGGGCAGCGCGATCCCGGCGAGCGCGAGCGCCGTCATCACCGGCCAGGCGGCGCGTAGCGCAGACCAGTCGCGCCTCAGATGCGTCCACGCGAACGGCAACAGGATGAGGAAGGCGACCGTCCAGCGCACGAACGAAACCGCAATCGGCGGCACGTGACCGGCGATATAGCGCGCGAGCACGATATTGCCGCCCCAGAACAGCGAGGTCAGCGTGAGCAGGAGATAAGGCCGGTCGAAAATCAGGCCCGCTGCCCGGCGGAGCCTTGCTGTCATTGTTGTACGTGTCCGGAAAGGTGCAGCAGCGCGACGCGATTCCGCTTGCGAGTCTTGTCCTTTGCTACGTCACGCGCGGCGCGTGGAAAAGCGCCGATGCTGCATGGCCGTCCTGCATCGCCACTCCGGGACGAAGCATAGGGAAAAATCACGCCGCCGATCCGTTCCCGCCCGAAAAAGTTCGCGATTTCAAGTGATTACACAGCGCCGTGAATAGGGCGCGCGCTTGCCTCTTTGGCCATCATCCAGTATCGGAAATAGGCACTGGCACCCGCCGGCGCGACCAGGCAGCGGCCCGCGAGGCAAGATACACGAATGGCGAATGTTGTTGTCGTCGGTTCCCAGTGGGGTGACGAGGGAAAAGGCAAGATTGTCGATTGGCTGTCGGAGCAAGCCGACATCGTGGTCCGCTTTCAGGGGGGCCACAATGCTGGCCACACGCTCGTCATCGGCAACCAGGTCTACAAGCTCTCGCTCCTGCCCTCTGGCGTAGTGCGCAAGGGCAAGCTGTCGGTCATCGGCAACGGCGTCGTCATGGATCCGCGCGCGCTGGTCGAGGAGATCGACCGGCTCGGCGCGCAGGGCGTCGCGGTGACGCCGCAGAATTTGCGGATCGCGGAGAATGTCGCGCTGATCCTGTCGCTGCACGGCGAACTCGACGCCATTCGAGAATCTGCAAGCGCATCCAGCATCGGAACGACCAAGCGCGGGATCGGACCTGCCTACGAAGACAAGGTCGGCCGTCGTGCGATCCGCCTCATGGACCTCGCCGACTTGCGCGCGCTCAACGGCAAGGTTGACCGGCTTCTGTCTCACCACAATGCGCTGCGCCGGGGGCTCAGCCTCGAAGAGATCAGCCCGCGCCGTATCTACGACGAACTGGCGCAGGTTGCCCCGCGCGTCCTGCCTTACATGGATTCGGTGTGGTCGCTGCTCGACGAGAAGCGTCGGGAAGGCAAACGCATTCTGTTCGAGGGCGCACAGGGCGCGCTGCTCGACGTCGATCACGGCACATACCCTTATGTCACGTCGTCGAACACGGTCGCGGGGCAGGCGGCGACCGGGTCCGGCCTCGGCCCCGGAGCGATCGGCTATGTGCTCGGCATCACCAAGGCCTACACCACGCGGGTCGGCAATGGCCCTTTCCCAACCGAGCAGAAGAACGAGATTGGCAAGACGCTCGGTGAGCGCGGCCATGAATTCGGCACCGTGACCGGGCGCCCGCGCCGCTGCGGCTGGTTCGACGCAGTGCTGGTGCGCCAGTCCGTGAAGACCTGCGGTATCACCGGAATCGCGCTGACCAAGCTCGACATTCTCGACGGCTTCGACGAGATCAAGGTGTGCACGCGCTACCGGCTGGATGGCCGCGAGATCGACTATCTTCCCGCGAGCGAGCACGCGCAGGCTGTGGTTGAGCCAATCTACGAAAGCATCGAGGGCTGGAAGGAGAAGACTGCGAATGCGCGGTCCTGGGCGGACCTTCCGGCGCAGGCCATCAAATATGTTCGCTGGGTGGAGGAACTGATCGGGTGCCCGGTCGCCCTCTTGTCGACATCGCCGGAGAGGGAGGACACGATCCTGATGCAGAATCCATTCGAAGCCTGATCGCATAAGCGGCGAAAACCGGCATAATAAACAGATGGCTGACTATTACCCCCTTGTCGCTCGCGCCGTCGCCGGACTGGAGCGGAATACCGGCGAAGCCCGTCGCGCGCTCTATGAGAGGGCGCGCACGGCGCTGGTCACGCAGCTCCGGGGGGTGACGCCGCCGCTTGAGGAAAACCAGATCACGCGCGAGCGCCTCTCTCTCGAGGAGGCGATCCGCAAGGTCGAGGCCGAGGTGGCGCGCCGTCCCCGCACCGAAACCCCGCCGCGTCCGGCGCCGGTCCCGGCGACTGCCGCGTCTGCCCCCCATTCGGCGCAACCAGTTCCGCCGCTGCCACCGCGGCAGCCGGCCCCGGCGGTCGCCGACGCACAGGCCGTGCCCGCACCTCAGCCGCAGCGTCCGGCCCCGCCGCCCGCGATCCAGCCGCAGCCACGTCCCCCGAGCGCGCCGCGTCCCGCCCCGCCTTCTTCATTGCCCGATGACGGCCTGGGCGGTTTGCGGCCATCCCCGGTAACAGCGGACGCGCCACCGCTGCAGCCGCCGGCTCAGCCCGCGGCCGCGCGCCGTCCGCCTCCGCCGCGCGATCCCCTTGCAGGCCTGCCGACTGCATACGATTTCGACCAGCATCAGCCGATCCTCGACCCCGAAACACTGCATGCCCCGCCGCCGGACTTTCCGCAGGGGCACGGTCATGCCGAATCCCTTCCGCCCGGCCTTGAGCGCGAGCCCATGCCCGAGGACGCGGCGCCTGCGGCACGCATGCCGCTCGCACTCGGCGCGCTGATCAAGGTTGCGATCTCAGTCATCATCGTCG
Source organism: uncultured Hyphomicrobiales bacterium (assembly GCA_964584855.1). Classification (GTDB taxonomy): domain Bacteria; phylum Pseudomonadota; class Alphaproteobacteria; order Rhizobiales; family Xanthobacteraceae; genus Pseudorhodoplanes. Next base: position 74,502 of record CAZPBF010000032.1, on the reverse strand, counting down.
TGACGCTCGGCATGCTGGCCTATTGGCAGCGCGGCACTGTGGTCAGTCTCTATCAGGCGTTCCGCGGGCCCGCGGCACCGGTGGCGCGTGATGCGCCGCCTCCGCAGGAACGGCCGAAGATTGGCGATCGCGTCGGGCCGGGTGCCGCAGGCTCGCAGCCGGGCGGCGCAGCGACACCCGCTGTCGCACAGCGTGTCGTGCTCTACGAGGAGGAAGCGAACGATCCGCAAGGCAAGCGCTATCTCGGCTCGGTCATCTGGCGAACCGAGACGGTGTCGCCGGGGCCGGGCAAGCCGCCAGAGCTTGCTGTGCGCGCGGAGGTCGAGATTCCGGAGCGTCACATCAACATGACCTTCTCGCTGCGGCAGAATACCGATCCTAATCTGCCTGCGAGCCATACGGTCGAGATCATGTTCAACCTGCCGGCCGATTTTCCGGCCGGCGGCATCGCGAACGTACCGGGCATTCTGATGAAGCAGGCCGAGCAGACGCGCGGCACGCCGCTCGCGGGCCTCGCGGTCAAGGTGACGAGCGGCTTCTTCCTGATAGGGCTGTCGGCGGTAGAATCCGATCGCCAGCGCAACATCGAACTGCTGAAAGAGCGCGCCTGGTTCGACGTTCCGATCGTCTACACCAACAATCGCCGCGCCATCCTCGCGATCGAAAAGGGCACGCCGGGCGAACGCGCATTCGCCGAGGCTTTCGCGGCATGGAAGCAATAGGTCATGGGGGAAGGTGCGCGCCCTGCATGAGCGGCGACCGCAGATAGTCATGCGCGACACGGTCATCTTCGATCTCGGCGGCGTGCTGCTCGACTGGAATCCGCGCCATCTCTATCGCAAGCTGTTCGCCGACGAGGCGGAGATGGAGCATTTTCTCGCCAACGTGTGCACCGGAGAATGGCATCTGCAGCATGACGCCGGCGAACCCTTTGCGCGAACCTGCGCCGAACTGGCGCGAAAGCATCCGCAGCAAGCGGATCTGATCCAAGCCTTCGGCGCGCGCCACAATGAAATGTTCGCGGGCACGATTGGCGGGACGGTCGCGATCCTGGACGATCTTGCGGCGCGCGGCACGCCGCTTTACGCGCTGACGAATTTTCCCGCCGAGACGTTTGAATGGGCGAACGGCTATTTCGATTTCTTCCGTCACTTTCGCGACGTCGTGGTGTCGGGGCGGGAGCGGGTGCTCAAGCCCGATCCGAAAATTTGGCACCTCCTGCTCGAGCGCAACGCGATCGATCCGGAGCGTGCGGTCTATATCGACGATAATCCCAAGAACGTCGCGGTGTCGCGATCGCTCGGGCTGCATGGCATCCATTTCACATCGCCGGATGCGCTCGCATCGGAGCTTGGAGCACTCGGATTTCGCGAGGCGACGTAAGGCGTCAGCGCGACGAGGTCGGCTTTCGCCATTGCGCGATCATCAGTCCGGCGATGAGAGCGAACGGCAGGGCGATCGCGCCGAGCAGCAAGAGTTGTGAGCTGTGATCGAACATGGCCAATCCGGTCGCGTTTGGCCCCCTTTCATCCGAGCGCAGCAGCCCGCACCACGCAAGTAAATTGCTCATAGATAAAGACGGCCTATGTCGCGCCCTCATCGTTCGAACGTAGGAATAAAAGCGGAAGCACGTCGTGGCGTCTGACGAGAAGAAGCAGGACAGCGGAGCGTTGGCTAATCCCGAATTCCCGGACATCATGCATTCCGATTTCTGCCGTCATTCCGCTCGCGCCTCGCGTGCCGGAGCGACCAACGGAGTGAATATGAACGAGGACAAGCCGCGCGGTAACCTCACCGTGCGTATCAGCGCGATGCCGGCGGACACCAATGCCAACGGCGATATCTTCGGCGGCTGGGTTCTGTCGCGTATGGACCAGGCTGGCGGCATCGCAGGCGTCGAGCGTGCGCGGGGCCGGGTCGTCACCATCGCGCTCGAGGGCATGACGTTCATCCGCCCGGTGCGCGTCGGCGACGTTCTCGAAGTCTATACCGAGATCGGGGCGATCGGCCGCACCTCAATGAAGATTCACGTCGAGGCCTGGGCGCGCCGCTTCATGACGCATCACCACGAGAAGGTGACCGACGGCAACTTCACGTTCGTGGCGATCGACGACAACGGCAAGCCAAGGCCGATCCCGAACGTCAGCTGACGCCGGGCTGGCAGCGCCGCCATTCCTGAACCGGCGCATCCGCCCCGCCTTCCCGGGCATGCGCGAGATATTCGCCGAGCAGCGTTATATCGACCTTCTTTCCTTCGCCGCTCTCGCCGGCCGGGACGACATAAGAAAAGAAATGGCGGGAATAATCCCCGCTGATGTCGTGGCCGCCGGGCGTGCGTATCGCGGGGCCGTGGATCGTCATGCGCTTGCCATCTGCCCGGCACCAGTCGCCGTCGATGGCGTCGGCAAGTGCGGGCGAGATCAAGGCGAACAGCGCGCCCGAAATGAATGGCAGCAGACGAAGGAGCATGGAGGCCTCCGCAATGACAATCACCGGCATGGTCGCGCCGATCATGCGCCCTGTCCAGACGGGTTGCGCTCCATCGACAAATCCGCCCGCCGCATTACGATGCCGGCAAGCGATCGAGGTGATCCATGTCATTTCTGAAAAAGCTGTTCGGCGGAAGAAGCGAAGGTGCGCCGGCCGCCGGAAAGTCGGTCGAGCACAATGGCTTCACCATCCGCGCCGAGCCGTTCAAGGCGGAGGGGCAATTCCAGACCGCGGGCGTGATCGAGAAGGAGATCGGCGGCGTGCGCAAGCAGCACAAGTTCATCCGCGCCGAGCGCCATGCCTCGTTCGAGGCGGCGGAGGAATTCACTCTGCTCAAGGGCCGCCAGATCGTCGACCAGCAGGGCGAAAGGCTGTTCGCCTGACGCTTCACGAATTGGCCGTGCGCGGCGACAGACGCTGCCACAGCGAACGCCGCTGCGGCGTGCGGGACGCAGTGCGGTCGTGCAGTCGGCCGAGCTGATAGAGACGGCTGCGTTCGGGCGACGTCAACTCCTGCAACTGCGTCTGTAGGACGCGGACCATGCCGATCAGCTCGGAGCGGTCCATCTCTTCGATTGTCTTGCGGTTCATGCGGGGGTCCCTCGATGCCGGCAGAACGCGCTCACAGCCGGATCGTTCCCCGCTCTACATCACCAAAGTGAGTTTTTTTGCGGCACGCGTCACTCCGGTATAAAGCCACCGCTCACGACTGTCCTGAAACGCGAAGCTTTCGTCGAACAGCACGACGTCGTCCCATTGCGAGCCCTGCGCCTTGTGGACAGTGAGCACGTAACCGTAGTCGAATTCGTCATAGGGCTTGCGGCGCGGCCAGTCGAACGATTCGAGCCCGCCGGTGAAACATTCCGGGCGCACCGACACCTTGATCGCGCGGCCCGCATCCTCGTCGGGAAGCAGACGCAGCGTCATCACCCCGGAGCGGCGCGAGCCGCGCTCCTTGACGTTCCACAGGCCTCCGTTGAACAGCCCTTTCTTCCGATTGTTGCGCAGACACACGAGCTTGTCCCCCGCGACCGGAAGGACATCTTCGATTCCCCGCCGCTCGCGCAGGCGCAGGTTGTAGGCGCGCCGCGTGGCGTTGCGTCCGACCAGAACCTGGTCGGCGGCGAGCACGCGCTCCGGGTCGAGGTCCGCCTTCGTCACGATCCGCGTCTCGCCATATTCGCCGGGCGAGAGACGCTCGCCCGCGCGGATCTGCATCGACAGGCGCACGATCGGATCGTCCTGCGCCTGCCGGTGCACCTCGGTGAGCATCGCGTTGGGTTCGGCCTCGGTGAAAAATCCGCCGCCCTGCACGGGCGGCAATTGCGCGGGATCGCCGAGCACCAGCACCGGAACTCCGAACGACATCAGGTCGCGACCGAGCTCGGCATCAACCATCGAGCATTCGTCGATGATGATGAGGCTCGCCTTCGAGGCCGGCGCATCGTCCCATAATTCGAAGCTCGGCTGCTCCTCGCCGCTCTCGCGGGCACGGTAGATCAGGCTGTGGATCGTGGACGCGCCGCTGCACCCTTTGCGCCGCATGACGAGCGCGGCCTTGCCAGTGAAGGCTGCGAATTTCACCTCGCCGTCGACGCCATCCGCGATATGACGCGCGAGCGTCGTCTTGCCGGTGCCGGCATAGCCGAACAGGCGGAACACACGGTTCGCCCCGCGGGGCTTCGATTTCAGCCATTCGCCGACCGCGCCGAGCGCTTCATTCTGGTGCGGGGTGAACACGGGCATGGCGGGAAGGGGCGTTAACGATTCGGATGCTGCCTTCTAGCCGCGATCGGGCTGCATGTCGCCCGATGTTTCACGCGCGTAACGCAGTGTGAACGCAGCGCCGCATCATCGCCGCATTCCGGCGTTCCAACGCGCCTCTTCCCAAAACAACCTCTGGAGCCGAAATGATTCGGACAACAATCCGACGCGACCTGATTCTCGCTATGTTTCTCACCCTCTCCCTCCTCATCGCAATCAGCCCGGCCCGCGCCTTCGACGGCGAAAGCCCGCTCGATGGCCTGATTGCGCGCCATGCCGCGGAAAACGGAGTGCCCGAGGCGCTCGTTCGCCGCGTGATCGTGCGCGAAAGTCGCTACAATCCCCGCGCCGTGAATGCCGGCAATTACGGATTGATGCAGATCCGTCTCGGCACTGCGCGAGCGATGGGCTATCGCGGCGATGCCGGCGGCCTGCTCGATGCGAACACCAATCTCACCTATGCCGTGAGATATCTGGCGGGCGCGCTGCGCGCCGCAGGCGGCAACCATGACCGCGCTGTCGCCCTCTATGCACGCGGCTATTACGCGGAAGCCAAGCGCCAGGGCTTCGACCCCTACGGCGCCGCAGGAACCGCCCAGTAGTCCGTCCCGCAAACCGGCCGCAGCCGGAAAGCGCCGCATCGCGCGGCCGTCTCCGGCGTTGCGGCCAGGCGCCCGCGATTGCTACACATGGGCCCGGCGGCACATCGGCGCCGGGCCTGTAGCTCAATGGTTAGAGCCGACCGCTCATAACGGTCTGGTTGGAGGTTCGAGTCCTCCCGGGCCCACCAAGCAGTCCTCGGTGAACCAGAAACCTAGTCTGCAACGAGTGGACCGCTTCTCGGCCATTTTGGGCGACACGCGGGTCTCTGGAGACGCGCCTGCAACTGCCGGCCCGGCTGCTTTTGCGTTCGCCCTTAAAATGACCAAGCAGGGTTCTTGCAAACTCATGATCTCGCGGCCTCGTCGCGAACGCTTCCTCCACATGACGCCGCGACCAAGCGATGACATCGTCGATGCGCGAAATGGTGTAGGGATCGCGGATCGCCACCAGTCCGACAAAGCGATGGCCGACGACGCCCGCGCCTTCCAGCTTGACGCGGATTTTTTCCGAAGGAATGAAGCGCGACCCAGTGATGCGCGTCGTGCGCTCGTCGAATTGCTCATACACGCAACCGCGCATGTCGAGCATGCCGCCCGCGAAATGCTCTTCGAACGGGTTGGCACGCTCATACATCGCATGGCCGGCAACGGATGCGATCGTGCAACGTTGCGTTTCCAGCATGGGCGTGACGAGGATATCGTCATCCGAGATCGTGCCGATGACGGTCTCCTTGCCGGCGTAAGGCTCAGCGCAGAACGACGAGCACTCCAGCACTTTGCCGAAGAAATACGCGAGGTCCTCGGAAAACCCGTTGAGCAGGGCGGGGGCTGCGAACAAGGCCGCGTCGCTGCTGCGTCCGCCAATGATGACCTTCGCGCCTCGTCGCAGCAGCTCGATATAGGGATGAACGCCGGCGACGGCGACGATCCGGCTTGTGGCGTCGATGTCCGCGCCATTCAGATTGGAGCGTCCATCCAGCCCTTCGATGAGGCCGCCATTCGAAAGATACTTTTTGAGATAGTCGCGCGTGACTTCAGAATAGAAGTAACCGAGGTTGAAGGACGGCAGGTCGTGCTTTGCAGCAACCTCCTCGACCATGCCAACAAACTTGTTGACCTGACAATCGGCTCCCGTGTCGCCCGCAGAACCGATGATCACCGGAATGCCGAGCTTGTGTCCCGCGAGCACGATATGTTCGATGTCGTGGAACTGCCAGTCACGCGGGCTGCACGATAGATCGCAAGCAAGTGGGACAGGACCGATATCGCAGCTGCCGGAATCGCACGCGATGAAGTCCGGCCGGGCGGCAACGCCGTTGTAAAAGCTTCCGGTTTTCAGCGGTGCAAAGCCAAGATGTCCATTCGGGCTCAGAATACTCAACGTCTTCTTGGGTTTGCCTTGAGCCTTTCCCGACACAGTCATACGGCCTTCCAGTGATCGCTTGCCACGTTTGAATATCATTTCCAGACGACACAATCGATCTGGTCATTACCAGACCTTACCGGTGCCGCGAGTCGGCGTCAACGTTGGGCCGCGGCGGCCGCAGCCGTCATCGCGTCTTTGCAGACAGCCGGAATTCCCGAATAGCGTGAAAAAGGTATCGGTCGCCGGGATTGATAGAAACGCGCGCTTCCACCGGCTCGCCTTTGGCGGTCCGGAATACCGACGTCACGCGGAAGACAGCCGATCCGACAGACAATCCCAGCCGCGCCGCAACGGCTGCATCCGCGGCGATCGCCTCAAACAACTGATCGGCAATAAGAAGATCGGTCTTGAGTGCCTGGGCAACGAGTTCATAGGTGCTCCGCACTTCGGCCTTGCCGTTCTGAAGGGCTGCGTGCACCGCGGGCCCGACGTTCGGAACGATATGACTGCTGTAAATCGCCATCGGCCGCTGGCCTGCGAGACCGAGCATATCGACCACCAGAACCGGCGTGGCAATCGGCAGCTTGAGTTTTTGCGCGATGTTCTCCGGCGCGGGCTCCCAGCTCACACGTAACAGACGGCGGCCCGCCTGAAGCGAATGTGCCTTCAGCGATTCCCGGAATGACGTCAGTTGATCGAGATCCTGCTGGATTCGCTGGTGGGCGACGAAGGTGCCCTTGCCTGCGGCACGCACGATGAGGCCGTGACGTTCGGCATTGAGCAACGCCTGCCGCACCATCGTGCGGCTGACCTTGAAGAGCTCGCATAATTCGCGCTCGCTCGGGATTTGCGTGTCCGGAGCCCAGGCGCCCGAAGCGATCTTTTCGTAAATGTCCGCGAACAGAACCTGATGACCGGGCTGCGCGCCGAAATTTCTCTTGGCCGAAGCAGGCCCCACAGACTGTTTGCGGAATCGCGAAGGTCGTTTGGCCCGTTTGGTCTGGGAGGTTTTCATGAGAAGTGGGTCAAATCTATCCGGGTGTCTTGCGGGGCCTTGGGTGGCGTGCCAATGGTAATTACCAGTTATATCGTCGGCAGCATTACGGAATCGTCCCAATGATACGCGTGATTTCGACAGGCGGCACGATAGCCGAAAGCCCCGGGCATGGTGACCGGTTTCACCTGAGCGGACAACAGTTGATAGACAGTCTGCGCGATGAAGTGCGGGAGGTCGAGGCTATCGATCTTATGGATATTCCCAGTACGTTCGTCACGACCACGGAGATGATTCGGATCGCACAGGCGGTCGCGGCCGCGCGGGCCGTTCCTTCCGTGACCGGCGTCGTCGTTACTCACGGCACGGCGACGCTGGAAGAAACCGCGTTCTTTCTCGATCTGACAAGCGCACCGGGCAAACCGATCGTCTTCACCGGAGCCATGCTGACGCCGGACAGGCCCGGCTATGACGGGCTCATGAATTTCCGCGATGCGATCAAGACGGCCTCGCATCCGCAGGCCTTCGGCAAGGGCGTCCTTGTCGTCATGGGTGGGCAAATCCATTCTGCCCGGCATGTCGTAAAGGGACATTCCACGGCGCTCGATTCGTTTCGTTCGCCCGAATTCGGGGCCTTGGGCCGCGCGGACGGCGAACTTCATTTTGTTCAGGCGCCGGCGCCGCATCAGGCGATTTCGCTCTCCTCGCCACCGAGCATGGCGGCGGTGCACATGCTGACCTGCTACGCGGGAATCCAGCCTGAGGTGTTCGACGCGATCGTCGACCTTCGCCCCCGCGGCTTGATCGTGCAAGGCATGGGATCCGGCACCGTGCCGCCCTGGATCGCGGACAAACTCGAGGCGGTCGTGAAGGAGGGAATCCACGTCGTGCTCACAACACGATGCGCCGAGGGCCGCGTCCTGACATCGATTCCGCCGAGACGTACGGTCGCAGGCTATCCGGAAGATCTGTACGTCCGTGGCGTTATTCCAACCACGCTGCCTGCATTGAAGGCACGTTTGAAACTGTCGTTCTGTCGAACGATCCGGAAATCGGCCGCGCCATCGAACATCGAGATCGCGAACGTACATCCTCCAGTGGGATTCAATTTATATGTGATCCAGAGCATATCCGGTATGTCGCTCGCCCAAATTTCCTATGCGACATTGCCCTTTATCGCGATGCTCGTGGTGAGTGCAGTCATCATCACGATTTTCCCCGGCATTGCGACGTGGCTGCCTCATTATGTTTATTCCGTTCGCTGACCATCCCGAACGGCTTTGGCTTCTCCAATATGGTCGGTAGCACTTGGGAATGGTGTGCCGGCGTGTTTCGCATTCGCTCTCTCTCCCGCGCCGCAAAACAGCGCAACCCGATCGCTTCTTCCAACAGCGATCGGTTGCTGACGGGCGGTTCTGATCTTTGCCATCGTTCCTATCGTTGCTGATATCGGAGAGACAAAAGTTTTTCCACTGCCAACGATATGCCAATGAAAAGAGGGCACCAAACAAGAATAAACGCACTCAAACGTCGTCAGTTTCGCCTGATGTTTCAGGCTTTTGGCGATTATGGACTCGCTCATAACGGGTCTGGTTGGAGGTTCGAGTCCTCCTCCTGGGTCCACCAAGCAGTCCTTGGCGAACCGGTTACCCCGGCAGTGACGAGCGAAAAACGCCGCTTCCTCGGCCATTTCGGACGTCCCATCGTGGAATTTGTTTGGTGTTTTTTTGCATCGCAGACATGACCCGTTTTCTTCTTTATTGAGCCAGTCCGGTATTTCTCGGGCTTAGTTGGAATGTTAAGAGGATTCCCGCACGATTTGTTTCTGCTTCAGAAAGGAACCCTCCAGTGGTTGGCCCGCACCGATTGAGAAAAAAACTGAAGGCGGGACAGACCGTCATTGGCCCAATCTTGAATTTCAATGCTCCCTGGTTCGTCGATCTCGCCGGGCCCATCGGTTTCGATTTCATCATGATCGATGCCGAACACGGGCCACTGTCTCCGGAAACTGCGGAGACAATGATCCGCGCTGCCGAGGCTGCCGGCGTAACGCCACTTGTGCGCGTGCCGGCCAACGTGCCGCACGAAATCCTGCGCTTCCTCGACGTCGGCGCAATGGCGATTCAGGTGCCGCATATCGACACGGCTGAAGACGCGCGTCGCGCGGTGGCGGCGATCAAATATCCGCCGCTTGGCGAGCGCGGGCATGCTCCCACAACCCGCGCCGCAGGGTACGGAATTGACCAGCATCCTGGCGATTACGTCGATCTCGCCAATCGCGAGACGATGGTGCTCGCGATGATCGAGTCAGTCTCTGCGGTTGAGAATGTCGACGCGATCCTTGATGTGGAGGGAATTGACGCGTTGATCATGGGTCCTGGCGACCTGTCGCTCTCGATGGGACACCGCGGCGTGCGCGACGCGCCGGAAGTGGAGAAAGCCGTCGATCATGTTATAGCGCGCGCGAAGAAACGCGGCATTCCGGTCTCGATGCCCGCTGCCAATGCCGACGCGGTTCGCAAGTGCCACGCGCGGGGAGCCCATATGATCTATCTCGCCTTCACGGCTTGGCTGGTCCAATCCTGCAGGAAAACACTCGCGGACGCTGCGTCCTGATCACTCGACGAGAGGATTGGTCGACTCTCGGCGGATCTCCCGATAGATCAGGAGTTTGATCAGATCGCGGATGGAGTATGCGGTCATTAATGCGCTGGCCATCGGAATGGCTGCGTACCAGTAGGTCTTCGAGATATCGAGAAACGGGCTGTCCTCGACCGAGGTCGCGGTGAATTTGTAGCTTTCGTGAAGCACTGCTGCCGCGAAGATAAGACAGAGCACCTCGATGATCCCCTGCACCGCCAGCGCGGCGCGCGCCGAGAGAAAGTCTTCCAGCAAATTGACTGTGAACAGAGACTTCTCGCGCCACAACGCCGCCGCGGAAAGAAACACCATCCAGGCGATAGCAGGCTCGATGATTTCATCGGCCCACGAGATTGAGGCGCCTTCAATCTGGCGCGCGACGATACCGTAGAAAATGAGCGAAAGAATGCACGCCAGCAGTGCCGATGCGATGGCACGCAACAGCCACGCGATCGCCAAATCCAGCATTGAGAGCAGTTTCATTTGCCCATCGCCAAATTTGGAATCCACAAGACAAGGCTGGGTACGTAGGTCACGAACAGCAACACAAGCAGCAATACGCCGAAGAAAGGCAAGATGCCCCTCGTCAACTCGCCGATCGTGATTTTGGTCACGGCCGATACGGCAAAAAGACAGACGCCAACCGGCGGGTGAATGAGGCCTAGCATCAGATTGAGCACCATCACGACGCCGAAATGCACCGGATCGATACCGACCGCAACGATCAGCGGTAGGAAGATCGGCAGCGTGATGATCATGATCGCGATCGGCTCCAGGAAGAAGCCCATCACCAGCAGCACGATATTGGCGATCAGAAGAATAAGTTCAGGGTTGTGAGTGAAGCCGAGCAATGCCTCGATGATCTTGTTTGGGATCTGCTGCTGTACGGTGACCCAGCCGAAGGCACTCGCTACTGCGATAATGATGAGGATCTGAGCCGTCTGCTTCGCCGTCACCCAGAAGATTTCCGGAAGGTCGGAAAGCTTGAGTTCGCGGTCGATAATGAGGCCGAGGACAAGAGCATAAACGACCGCGATCACCGATGCTTCGGTCGGGGTAAAAAATCCTGTGAGGATGCCGCCGATAATGATGACCGGCGTACCCATGGCGGGCAACGCGCTGATCACAATTCTCATTGATTCACCGAACGTTCGCTTGGGCGGAAGCGTCAGCTTCAACCGGCGCGCCATGAACCAGACGGCCACCATCAGCGCCAATCCCATCAGGATGCCCGGCAAGAAGCCAGCGAGGAATAGACGGCCGACCGACACGCCGGCGAGGCTTCCGTAGATCACGAAAGGGATGCTTGGCGGGATGATCGGGCCGATGGTTGATGCGGCAGCGACAAGTGCCGCGGCAAAGCGGCGGGGAAACCCGGATTCGTTCATCGCTTTGATCGAGACGGTCGCGAGTCCTGCGGCCTCGGCGACCGCAGACCCGGTCATGCCGGCGAACAGCATCGACGCAAGCACGACGACATGCGCGAGTCCGCCATGCACGCGCCCGACCAATACGTTTGCGATGTCGAAAATCCTACGCGTGACGCCACCGGTATTCATCAGGTTGCCGGCGAGCGTAAAGAACGGAACGGCGAGCAGAGGAAACGAGGTCGAGCCCGACCACATCCGCTGCACCATCATCTGCAGGAGATCGGGCCCCCCGGTCACGAACATGACAATGAGGGCGGAGATCCCGATCGCAACCGCGATCGGGACTCCCGACAGCAACATGGTGAAGAGGCCGACCAGCAACGAAACGATCGGCATAGCCGTCAAACCCCCGAGGATGCGCTCACAGCAGCTTCACGCCTTCTTGCGAGCTTCTTCGACAAAGCCCATCCATTTGTCCCACGGCTCCGCTCCGATCCAGCTCTTGAGCGCGGCATGCGAAGGCCCGATCGCGGCACGGAATGGTTTGAGATCCGGCGAATTTACCTTGACCCCGACCTTCTGCATCGCCGCGATGTAATCGCGCTCCTGCTCCATCACGAGCTTACGCGCGACAAGGCCTGCTTTGCGGCTCTCTTCCTCGATGATCTTCTGCCATTCCGGCTTGATCTTCTGCCAGATCTTGCCGTTGGCGATGAGGAATTGATTGCCGTAGATGTGGTTGGTGAGCGTAACGTAGTTCTGTACCTCGTACCACTTCTGCGAATAGATCGCCGAAAGCGGTTGTTCAGCACCGTCGATGACCTTGTTGGCGAGTGCCAGATAGACCTCTGGGAAGGGCACGACCTGCGTCGTAGCGCCGAGCGCCTCCATAGACGTGCGGCTCTGATTTTCGGGCGGGACACGGATTTTTAGGCCCTTAATGTCGGCCGGCGTCTCGATCGGACGCTTGCTGTTGCACATCACGCGAAATCCGAATTCGAAATCGAATGCGATCAGTGCAAAGCCGGCCTTGTCGCTTTCGCCCTTCAGCCAGTCATAGGCCGGGCCGTCGATGACGCGGTGCGCGTGGGCGAGGTCGTCATAGATGTAGGGGATCATGACGCTCGCGAACGGCCGGCAATATTTGTCGATATTCGACGGCGCGAGGATACACATGTCGATCGTGCCAAGCCGCACAACCTGTTCCGTCTGTTCCGGCGGAGAGCCCAGAACGCTGTTCGCGAAGACCTTGATCTGCAGCTCGTTGCCAGTCCGGTCGGCGACGGCTTTCACGAAACCTTCCGTCGCGATGTTGTTCGGGTGGGTTACGTCGGTCGCAAGCGAAAGCCGCAATACGGTTTCAGCGCGCGCGCGTTTGATCGACGCGCCAAGCCCCATGGCAATGGAGCCAGCGAGCACGGTGCGGCGCGTCAGTTTATTTTTGATTGTCCTTCCTTGGGTTTTCATGTCGTTCCTCCTGCTGATTTTGATTTGATACTTCCGTCTTGCTAGAACCCGTAGAGCGCCTTTGGATTGTCGACGAGGATTCTCTTGCGGAGAGCCTCGTCCGGCGCCCAATCGAGCAGAATGTCGAGCAACATCGCATCGTCCGGTTTGACTTTTTCGCCACCGTGCGGCCAGTTCGTCGCCCACACGATCCGATCCGGCCGGTGCGCGATGAGCGCGCGCGCGAGTACGCCGACGTCGCCATAGAGCGGCGGTCCGGCCCGTGATGTCTCGTAGGGTGCGGAGGCCTTCACCCAAATGCGCCCGGTGTCGAGCAATGCCTTCAGTGCGCTGAAGGCAGGGTGATCGGGCGAAACCGGCTCGAGGAATTTCGCGTTGTGATCGATCACTGCCGGACAGGGCAGGCTGCGAATGGCGTCGATCCGATCCGGCAGGATTCGACCGTCAAACTGCAGTTGAACATGCCAGCCAAAATCAGCGACCAGCCTTGCAACGGCAGGGACTTTGTCCCAGGTCAGGATGGCGCCGGGCAGCAGCAGACAGCGCGCGCCGCTGACGCCGAGCGCGTTCATTCTGGCGATTTCCGAGCGAGGCGTTTCCGGCGTGACGGTGACAACAGCTCTCGCCACGCCGCCGAACTCATCAAGCGCATCCAGCGTGCAACGATTATCGGCACCATACCCGGCCGGTTGCACGATGACCGCATGCTCGATGCCGAGCCGTTGCATTACCTTTCGATAATTTGCGACGGGCGCGTGCGGTGGCGCAAAGGGGCTTGTCGGGGCGACCGGGTATTTGTCCGCTGCTCCATAGATGTGGATGTGACAATCGGCTGTACCGGCTGGCGCCAGCAATTTCGGCCGCGTGAGGATTGCTGGATCGGCGGTGTTCATCGATAAATGGCGAGGCTACGGTTGCTATGCCGACTCAAAGTGCAAGCAGCTTTCATTAGGCGCCCTTCGCTTTCCAATAAGACTGGCTTACCTCATCAAGATGCTGACGCATCGCATGCTCGGCGGCGTCGGGATCGTGCTTGGCGATCGCGCGGAAAATTCGGGCGTGCGCTTTGTAGGCGCGTTCGGCCGACATCGGATGCGGCGCCGAAATGATGCGTTGCTCTTTAAGCCATCCGGCCATCGCCGAATTCAACGATGTAAATATCGGATTGTGCCGCATTTCCGCGATTGCGAAATGGAATGCGATATCGGTTTCGATGAACGCAGCGGTATCTCCCAAGGTTCGCTTGTTTTCCGTCAGCGCCGTCTTAAGCCGCTTGATATCTTGCGCCGAAGCCGCCTCGGCGGCGTGTCGAACAAGCGCAACCTCGAAGAAGAGACGTGCATCTTGGAATTGCCGGGTGCCATCGCTCGTTTGCAGCATATGGCGAATAGACGGCGCCAGTTCGTCCAGAACCGCCGAGGCGGTAGGCTTCGTGACAATGGCAGGCTCGCCGTTCTGAATATTAATCAGGCCCATCCGGTTCAGCGCAAATAGTGCCTCGCGGATGGCCGTTCTGCCGACACCGAATGTGATCATAAGCTCGCGCTCGGACGGCAATTGCTGGCCAGGAGCGAGAGTGCCTTCGAGCATCATTATCTCGATACGATCGACAATCTCTTCATAGAGTTTTCGTCGGCGGATCGGGACAGCAGCGAGGCTCGTCATGGTCTAACTATAGACCTATAATACCAAACTGCAACAATTAGGCGTGCGAGCTTCCGGTTATGCGACGGTTCACTCCGCACCGCTCATAAAGGTCTGGTTGGAGGTTCGAGTCCTCCCGGGCCCACCACTGATTCTTCTTTGCTTTTGACGATTTTAATCGCCGTCGATTTTTCGACGACCTGCATCTGATTTCTCGAAATCGAGAAAATGGCTCAAAGCGTCGAGCGGGTTTCAGTGGATTGAAGTGCTCACTGAAAGCATCCGGTGCCGTAAGCGTTCGCGATGCAAGGTATAAACGCCGCTGCCGAAAATCAGGCCGACACCAACGGACGACCAAAGATCGGGAATTTCTCGCCAGACAAGATATCCCGCCAATCCGGCCCAGACGAGAATGACATATCGAAACGGCGCGACGACCGGAATTTCGATTTTGCGATATGCAATTACAGTCAAGTATGTTGAAGCAGTGAGAAAAAGAGCTGCGCCGATCACAAGGTATGCGTCCAGACGATTAAAATGCTCCCAGCGCTCGCCCAGTCCTGCGGCCACAATCAATCCTGATAATGTCAGGGTTACGCTACTGACGAATGCAACGACTACGTTGGGGATGTCCGCGTTGAGGTCTCTCGTGACGAAATCTCTCAGAGCCGACATCAGCGCCGCGACAAGGGCGACAATCGCCCAGATATCAATTGCGCTCGGATCAGGCTTTACCACAAACGTCATTCCAAGAAACCCCGCAAGCATTGCGGACCAACGTCGGATCCCGACCTCTCCCTTATGGAAAATCGCGGCCAGCATCGTCAAAAAAAGCGGCGCGACAAGAAATATGGCCGTCAGTTCAGCAAGCTTCATCCTGGTGAGGGCGAAAATGAAACCCAAGTTCGCCAGCGCGTCAAATGCCGATCGGACCAGGACTCTGGGATGCAACGCTGCGGAGAGCCAAACGGCCTTCTTCGCGATAAAGATGAATGCTAGCAGAAAAGCGCTTATTGCCGTTCCCCGTAGGACAAGGACCTCGCCTAACGGGTAACGTAGCGCGACAAGCTTGGTAAAAACGTCAGACGCGCTTACAAGAGCGCCGGCGCTTGTAAGCGCAATGATGCCTCGTCGGTTGGCGAAATAATCTGACATCGATGTCGTGCCCAGCTTTCCGCTTTAGGGTGGATCATTATCGATCTCATCTTGGAACGGGTAACCGTTCGGTCGCGTCAACTTGGAATCGTGCACTCCCAGCTTTTCTCTACGTCGCTGCGGCCAGCGTGCGTTCGGCAGCGTTATTTTAAAGCTTACGCTGCTAAGAAATGAGGCGAACGCCGGGATTATGAACAACGAAGTGCAATTTCGATCACATGTGATCTGCGACACTTGAATGATGGCCCGCGGTCGACAGGGCGCCGAATTCAACCAACAGTTTCGTTTCGTGGCTTCCCGGCCCGACATAATGGTTGGCGATATCTCCAGATGAAATTCAGTGCATTTTCCTGCCTCGCCCGTTTTGGAGAAAAGGGGGAGCCGCGAACGCTTGCGCCGAAGGGGGCCCCTATGCTAAAAACTGTCGACAGTTGGACTGTAGCACTTTTTGCGTTCGGTTTTGAAATATCTGCGATCGCTTTATCGCCCGATGGCTGCACGATCGAAGTGCCATCTTCAGGAGGATCGAATGGTGGGCTCTTATCCAAGCCGTTACTCACTGACCCGACGAAATCTTCTGGCGGCGGCCGGGGCAGGGGCTGCAATCAAGACATTGGGCTTTAGTGTGCCTGCGAAGGCCGCTCAAAAAAAAGGCGGGCACTTCAGGACTGCTTTGACCGGAGCCTCGACATCCAACAGCGCCGACCCACGGATCATTACGGGTTCCGTGTTCATGCAATCCTTCAGTTGGGGCTTCCGCAACAATCTCACGTTGCTGGATGCTTACGATAAGTTGCAGCCGGAGTTGGCCGAAGGATGGGATGTAACGCCCGACGCCAAACGCTGGACGTTCAAGCTCCGGAAGGGCGTAGAATTCCACAGCGGCAAAAAACTAACGTCTGCCGACATCGTTGCTTCCATAAACTTGCATCGCGGCGAAACGACATCGCCGGCCAAATCGCTTTTTCGTACGGTCGAAAAGATCGTTGCCGACGACGCAAATACGGTCACGTTTTATCTTACCGAAGGCAATGCTGACTTTGCCTTGTACCTGTCGTCCTACAACGTCCCCATAGTTCCCGAAAAGGACGGCGTCGCAAATTGGCAGGCGAAAGACGGAACGGGCGGATATAAGCTGGAACGCTTCGAGCCTGGCGTCAAAGCCGAGTTTCGCCGCAATCCGAATTATTTCAAGGCGGATGCCGCCTTCTTCGATACTATCGAGCTATTGGGTATTTCAGATTTGACGGCGCGCATGGAGGCGCTGCGGACCGGCAACGTTCATGCAGTCGACCGGGTCGGGCCCAGGATCGCTTCGCGGCTGGCACAAACACCGAACGTTGTGATCAAGGAGATACAAGGCGGCCGGCATTTCGTATGGCCGATGCGGTGCGATGTTCCACCATTCAACGATGTCAATGTAAGGCAAGCTTTCAAATACGCGATCAATCGAGAGGAGCTTTTGCAAAAGATATTGCTAGGCCACGGTTCTGTTGGGAATGACAACCCGATTACGCCGATACAGCCATTTTTCAATTCGAATATCCCGCAGACGAAATACGATCCTGAAAAGGCGAAGTTCCTTTTGAAGAAGGCGGGGCTTTCAACCGTCTCAGTGGATTTGAGCGCCGCAGACGTAGTTTATGAAGGTGCCGTCGATTCGGCAGTTCTCTTCAAAGAAAGCGCTGCTCCGGCAGGCATAAACGTAAACGTGATCCGCGAACCGAATGATGGCTATTTCGAAAATGTCTGGCTCAAGAAACCATTTTGTCTCAACTATTCGACCACGCGCGACACGGAAGATTGGACATTCTCATTGTGGTACGTGACGGGGGCAGCGTGGAACGACTCGAATTGGTCGAACCCTCATTTTGACGATCTGCTTTTAAAAGCACGTTCCGAACTGGATCAAAACAAACGCAGGCAAATATACTACGAAATGCAACAACTCGTGCACGACGAGTCGGGAAACATTATCCCGCTTTTCGCCAGCTATATTACCGGCGTGAACAAAAGCGTCAGCCTGCCTGAAAAGATATCGGCGTCACGTGATATGGACGGGGCCCGGTTCTTAGAAAGATGGTCGTTCGCCTGAAAGATCAGCGGAGCACGATGGCCCGCTTGTTGAGCGATTGGAAGGCTGCCAGGGAGGGTTTTGTCCGTTTGTGCCTCCCCAGTCGGCGTTAGTCGCATTCGGCAAGCGCGGTTATCGGAATGGTCAGTATGGAATATCGCTTTGATTTTTCGCGCGCTGCCGGTGCTCATGCGCGAAATCTGAAGACATTCAGGCGCAGCACCGTGCGGCCGAATATCGACGCAAGCGTCGTAATCAACGCGGATCCGATAGTCCCTTCGGTCATTTCCACCCCGCTTGTAGATCGAACGCGAGATTCATCCGTGAACGTTTTTCCAACTCGCAGGTCGTCGAGACGCATCCTGCCGTCTATCATGAATTCTCAGGCCGGAATCTCGATCTGTTGGCAATCAGGTGAAACATCATGAGTCAATCGTTGGCAGCAGGCGATCTACTGGCTTCGGTGGATGGGGTGGTTAAGCCAGCTCGAGAGGCGACGATTTCCATATTTGACCATAGCTTTCATTATGGTGACGCGGCGTTCGAGGGCATCAAATTTCTAAACGGAAAAATTTTCGATTTAAGGCTGCACGTTGCGAGGCTGTACCGGTCACTTAAGGCCTTGATGATCGAGCTGCCTCTTACGCCGGACGCGTTGGCGCGCAATATCGTTGAACTTGTCCGGGCCAACGGTATGCGAGACGGGTATCTTCGTGTTGTCGTGTCGCGCGGCTCTGGTCCGCTGGGCCTGCGGAACATGGACCAAATCACAACACCAACGGTTGTGATCGTTTGCCAACCCGAACGTGCGAAATCGCCAGAAGAGCTGATCGCCGCCCCCGGCAAGCGAGGCAAAACTGTTTCGACGCGTCGAACTCCGCCGCAATCGGTTGATCCGCGAATCAAATCCTGCAACTACGTAAACAACATCCTGGCTGATTTCGAACGCCGCGCAGCCGGACTCGACTTTGCATTGATGCTCGATATGGAGGGCTACCTGTGCGAAGGCGTGGCTGAAAACGTGTTTGTTGTCCATCGCAACACACTGCTAACTCCTTTCGCGGCCAAATGTCTCGACGGCATAACGCGCCAAAATATCATGGCGCTCGCGCCGGCGCTTGGTTTGAAAGTAGTTGAGGCTAACCTCACCTTGTATGACGCGTATGAAGCAGAGGAAATGTTCTCCACTGGCTCGCTGAATGACATAACGTGGATTGGTGAGCTCGATAGCCGCAAGATCGGCAGCGGACAAGTGGGACCCATCGTTCGCAAATTGCTTCCTGCCATTCGCGAAAAAGGTTTCGCAGAATCTACGCCGATTGAGAAGGGCTTTGCTTGAAGCGGCTGTGTCGGAATGACCGCAACGTGGTCGCGTTGGCTCGAATACTGAATCTCCTATGCGGGGATGCGAGATACCGGCCAGTGGGATGGTGAGGAGCACCCGATGAGTGACGCCGAGTTGCTCGCCTATGTGAAGGCCGCCCTTACCGTATCCGGTATTCAAGTCGACTCTGCGGAAAAGCAGCTAATTGCGGAAATTTTTAGGGTCGTCCTGGAGCATGGGGAGCGAGTAACCTCTTTCCCGTTACCGGACGACGCCGAGCTGGCCCCGGTGTTCGAGGCGTAACATGGATTCACGCTGGTCAAATGCGGGCGAGATCGCAGCTGCGGTTAGTTCCCGTCGGGTCACCGCAGAGCAAATTGTCGAACAGACGTTGGCTGCGATCCAAAAGCACGATCCCACGTTAAACTCCTTCACGCATGTGACGGCTGAGCGTGCACTTTCGAAAGCGCGCGCCATCGATACTCGTCTCGATAAAGGGCAGTTTGCGGGTACCTTGGCTGGCGTTCCATTCGCAGTAAAAAACTTGATCGACATTGCCGGTCTGTCAACGCTTGCCGGCTCCAAGATTAACGCAGACAACCCGCCGGCAACGCAAGATAGCCCGCTTGTCGAGCGACTAGAAACGGCCGGTGCAATTCTTGTCGGTGCGCTCGGGATGGCGGAGTACGCCTATGGTTTTACGGGCGAGAATTCTCACTATGGGCCTGGTCGAAATCCGCATGATCCTGCTCGCATGGCCGGTGGCACGTCGAGCGGCGCAGGAAGCGCAGTCGGGGGTGGGCTGGTGCCTGTTGCGCTGGGGTCGGATACCAGCGGATCGATCCGCGTGCCATGCTCCTATTGCGGCACATTCGGACTAAAGCCGACATACGGCCGCCTTTCACGTGCACTAAGCTTTCCCTTTGTCGCGTCTCTCGACCATTTGGGTCCGCTCGCCCGCTCGGTGAAAGATCTGGCGCTCGTGTACGATGCCGTGCAAGGCCCCGATCCGAACGACCCGGTTTGCGCCGACCGGCCGATAGAGCCAGTCCTGCCGCAGCTCGAACGCGGAACCGAGGGATTGCGCGTCGCCGTGCTTGGGGGGCACTTCGCATGGGGCATGAGTCACGAGGCGAAATCAGCGGTCGAATCCGTTGCACAGCAGCTTGGAACGGACCGCGTGATAGAGTTGCCGGAGGCCGATCGTGCGCGTTCAGCCGCGTTTGTTATCACGGCGGCCGAGGGAGGCACCCTTCATCTCAATCGCCTGAAGAAACGTGTTGCCGACTTTGACCCCGAAACCCGCTACCGCTTTATTGCTGGCACAATGGTGCCCGCCACGTTGGTCGTGCAGGCTCAAAAGTTTCGTCGTTGGTTTCGCGACGCCGCGCGGCGGGTATTCGAATCAGTCGACATCCTTATTGCTCCCGCGGTTCCCACAACAGCGCCACTCATCGGAGAAAAGAAATTTGTCCTCGAGGGGCAGGAGGTGCTGATTAGGCCGAATATCGGAATGTACACGCAACCGATATCGTTTATCGGCCTTCCGGTCGTGTCTGTTCCTGTGCCGGTCGCCGCGCTACCGATGGGCGTGCAGATCATTGCGCCTGCTTGGCGTGAGGATCTCGCGCTGCGTGTGGCCTATGCACTTGAGTCGGCAGGCACGGTTGCATTTCGAAAACCACGTCTGTTGGCCTGATCACGCAGAGCAGGGCTGTCGCATAACAAAGCATGAGGACATCACGACGGTGGCGCCAATTTGGGCTCGCAATTCAGAAGACGTTTTGGCGAATCCCAAATACTTGTGCCAAGCCGGGCTCTCGTGCTAAGTGTCGACAGTTTAAGAAAGGGAAACCTCCATGTCGATTGGATCAGGTCTGAGCGCGGGTTCGCTTGACCATTTACGGCGTCCCCTGGCGCGGAATATCCAGCCAGGGAATCGGGTTCTGATCCTCTCCGATACCGAGCACGATCCGCGGGTGTGGCAAGCGCTGATGAGCATCTGCGAGGAACTCAGCGCCGACGTCACGCTCGCACTTTTTGGCAGGAGGCCAGCGGATTATTACGATCCTCCCGCCGCCGTTTGTGAAGCTATGTTGAAGTCCGACTTCAATGTGCTAGCCGCATCCACCGGAATGCTTCACTGCGCAGCAAATCTCAAGGCGATGCAATCGGGAGTGCCGGCAATCTGCCTCGACGGCGGAATGAAGCTGGAATGGCTGCAATCGGGCGGCATCACCGAAAATATTCGTGAGATGAATATTCGGCGCTACTTCGTTGCTCGCGATGTGTTCGGTCTCGACGCGCAAAATTGCCGCGTGACATCGCGGTATGGCACGGATTTTAGCTATAGCGTGAAAGGCAGAATCTTTCCTCTCAATTGGCCGAAGCCTGATTTCGATCAATACAAAATTGTAAATTTTGCAAAGGAAGAGAACCGGGTTGGAGGAAAACTGCTGTTTCACCTGTACCCATCGGGAGAGTTTAACGTGGCTCCGGTGGAGGGCTCAGCCAACGGCAAGCTCGTATTCGATCATTGCATCCATCACATCGGTCGACTGTACAGCCCGATCGAATTGTATGTGAAGGATAGCAAGATCTACGACATTCGCGGCGGTACCGAAGCGCGCATTTTGCGTGATTACCTTGCGACCTACGGCGACGAAAACGCGTATTTCTGCCCTGCAGAAGCGTCGGTCGGCGTCAATGCCAAGGCGGTGGTGCGCGGTGTGCAGCGCGAAGATAAAAACATCCTTGGCGCGATGCATTTCGGCCTCGGCACCAACGTCGATGTCGGCGGATCAATCATGTCAAAAATTCACATGGATGGAGTTATTTTGGAGCCGACACTGTATGTCGATGGTGTCAAAAAGATCGAGGACGGACGGTTCTTGGTGCCCGTCGACAAGGATAACCCGTGAATGAAGGTCTCTTGCCCAAATCGTCGTCGCGCTCGTTCCTTTTAGCAAAGGGATGAAATTAATTTAGCGCGGGGCGCAGCCGAGCTGAGTGACTGCGTCGGCTGACAGTGCGGTCATGATAACCGGCGTAGGTTCAGCGCGCATGGCATCAATCATCACTCTTGTTCTGAAGCGGCTTGCATTGGGATGCTTAACGCTACTGTTGGTGTCGGTTTTGATTTTCTCCGCGATAACCTTGCTCCCTGGCGACTTCGCGCAAACGACTTTGGGCGATACGGCCACACCAGAAACCGTGTCCGCCTTTCGAAAGGAAATCGGGCTCGATCAGCCGCCTCTTAAACGCTATCTCGGATGGATGATGGGAATTGCGAACGGCGATTTTGGCTCGTCGTTTTCGTCCCGCCCCAATGCCCGCCGAACAGTCATGGACATTCTCTCGTTGCGGCTTCGGAATACGGCCATTCTCGCTGGAACTACTGCCGTAGTGACTGTGCCGCTTGCCATTGGGCTAGGGCTACTCTGCGCACTTTGGCGAAATTCATGGGTCGATCGCATAATTGGCGTTCTGACGTTAGCGGCGCTGTCAATGCCAGAATTCTTTCTTGCATACATAGCGATCTTTTTGTTCGCGGTGAAGTTTCCCATTTTCCCGAGCCTTTCGACCGGCGCCTCAGCGTCCGGCGCAGGTGTCGATTTTCAAGGTCTTGTATTGCCAGTCGTGGTTCTAACGTCTGTCACGCTTGCACACATGATGCGCATGACACGCGCCACTGTCGTTTCCGTTTTAGCAAGCCCATTTATTCAAATGGCCGTTTTGAAAGGCATTCCGCCAACACGAATTATTTTGCGGCATGCTTTGCCAAACGCATGGGGCCCGATCGTTAACGTGATCGCCCTTAATCTCGCCTATCTGATCGTCGGCGTGGTGGTCGTGGAGGTTGTTTTCGTCTACCCGGGTGTCGGACAGGCCATGGTTGATGCAGTCCGCTTTCGCGACATTCCGGTCGTGCAGGCGTGTGCGCTATTGTTTGCAGCGACCTACATTGTTCTCAATCTCATCGCGGACGTTATTTCGATCGCTACGAATCCGCGCCTCTTGCATCCAAGATGACCACCGAGCCATCCACGGGCCCCTCGGCGGTCTTTCGAATCTCAGCCACGCTCTCTGCGTTGGCTAGCGTGCCTCTCAGCGCAATTTTCGGGATTGCAATAGTTTGCCTTTATATCTTCGTGGCGGTGCTTGCCCCGCTTATTGCTCCCTACGGCGAGAACGAATTGTTTCCCGTCGCCTCCGCCGACTGGTCTCGCGAGTTCTTGGTAGGGACCGACCAGATCGGACGTGACATTTTCAGCCGACTCATTTTCGGCGCCCGAAATACCCTGGGAATAGCCGCCGCGGTGACCGCATTGTCCTTCTTGGTCGGAGGAACGCTGGGAATGCTTAGCGCGCTAAACGGGGGATGGATGGATCTTGTTCTGGCAAGAATCGTCGATGCCATGATGGCGCTGCCGTCTCTTATCTCGTCCCTTGTCCTGCTATCAATTTTTGGGTCTTCAATTCCGCAACTCATTTTGATTATCGCGGCAATCGATGCGACCCGAGTCTTCCGGGTGACGCGAGCCGCTTCGATGAATGTCGTAGTCATGGATTTTGTCGATGCCGCACGTTTACGAGGTGAAACGCTCCATTGGATTTTACGACGAGAAATTCTCCCCAACATTCGTCTCACTCTTCTGGCCGAAGTCGGCGTGCGATTTTGCTTTGTTTTCTTGACTATTTCCGCACTGTCGTTCCTCGGTCTTGGCATTCAACCGCCGTTGGCTGATTGGGGATCAATGGTGCGTGAGAACGCCGGTCTCATAACGTATGGCGAAATAACACCGCTACTTCCGGCGGCTGCAATTGCCATGCTCGCGATCTCGGTGAATTTCATAGTGGATTGGATTCTCACGGTATCCAATGCGCGGCGGGATCTGACATGAGTGTGTCGCCCGCGGTGCATGCCGGTTGGAACAATCTCCTCCAAGTCAATCAGCTTACGATTGAAGCTCCCGCGCGAAGCGGAAAAAGCAAGATTCTTGACCGCGTTGATTTGCTTGTAGGACCGGGAGAAATCGTTGGATTGGTTGGTGAATCTGGTGCAGGAAAATCCACGTTGGGGATGGCGGCGCTTGGATTTATACAGCCTTCATGTCGCGTTGCCGCCGGTTCGGTAATTTTTGACGGTGTCGATCTTTTTTCGCTTTCCGAAAGCCGAAGACGAAAACTGCGAGGCACGAAGATCGCGTATGTGGCACAAAGCGCCGCGGCAGCGTTTAACCCCTCTCAAAATTTGATCAAACAGACTATCGAAACGGCCTGCTATTACGGAATTCTTTCTCGAGGCGAAGCAGAGGCGCAAGCGAAGCGGCTATACCGGCAGCTGCAATTGCCGGATCCCGATAATTTCGGTCATCGCTATCCGCATCAGGTTTCTGGCGGGCAGCTACAGCGTGCAATGACGGCGATGGCGCTTTTGTGCCGGCCAAAATTGGTGATTTTTGATGAACCTACGACGGCTCTGGACGTCACCACCCAAGTGGAAGTATTGGCGGCCATCAAGTCGGCGCTTGAGCATTACTCAACAGGGGCGATCTATATTACCCATGACCTCGCGGTGGTCATGCAAGTCGCCCATCGTATTGCCGTATTGCGCTACGGACAGAAGGTCGAGGAGGGGCCGACAAGTGAGATCGCCCTCGCGCCGAAACATCCATATACAAAAACGCTCTGGGCGGTGCGCAAGGTTGTCCATAAGGAAAAAGCAGGGGCGGAAGAGCTTCTGAGAATTGAAAATGTAAGCGCCGCATATGGCAAAGTGGCGGTGCTCCATTCAGTGTCACTGACTATCTCCCGCGGGTGCACGCTGGCGATCGTCGGGGAATCCGGTTCGGGAAAATCGACCTTGGCGCGTGTCATTGCTGGGCTGCTCGCTCCAACCAGCGGGACTGTTGTTTTTAAAGGCTCCTCGCTACCAAAAACGTTCAGGAAACGAGACCGAGAACTTCTTCGACGAATTCAACTCGTCTATCAATCTCCCGATGGTTCGTTGAACCCGCATCAAACGGTTCGAGACGCGATCGGTCGGCCTCTCGCGCTATATGCCAAATTGAGAGGAGAGTTGCTCGATCGACGGGTGATCGAGTTACTCGAACTCGTGGAAATGGACCGTAGCTTTCTTCGCCGACTTCCTCACGAAATGTCCGGCGGGCAAAAGCAGCGCGTTGCGCTCGCGCGAGCGTTTGCGGCCAATCCAGAACTCATTATTTGCGATGAAGTGACGTCGTCGCTAGACCAAAATCTACAGGCGGAAATGTTGAATTTGCTCATGAGGTTACAGAAGCAACTAATGGTCACATATTGCTTCATTACCCACGATATTTCGACTGTAAGGGCCATAGCAGACAACGTGCTGGTGCTGAAAAGCGGGCATGTTGTCGATTGCGGCTCCAGAGACAAAATCCTCCGACCGCCGCATCATGATTACACCGAAATGCTCTTGAGGTCGGAGCCGAAGATGGACCCGGACTGGCTCAACAATCTGCTGAAAAGCCGACTTCAAGTGCCAGCTTCACATTCGTCGTTCGTTCGCGATCAGGATTAAGTGAAATGTGTTTCGTCGTTCGCAACGCAACCTCATGCGCAAACCACAACCAGCATTACGATGTGCCGAGAACGAGCCGCTGCAGACAGCATCTGCCGAGCCGCGGATCGTAGAGGCCTAGGAGGCAGCCATGGTCACGCCGAATGTCCTACCTTCATATGCAGGCATTCAAACCTTTATGCGATCGCCAACTGTTGGCCTCGCAGATCTGCAAGCGGATCATGTAGCCGTGTTCGGTGTACCCTTTGACGTGGCGACGCGATACGGGTCTCGCTTCGGTCCACGTGCAATCCGCGAGCAAAGTATTCACTATCAATATTATATCGACTCAGACGCCGAAGCCGAGATTTTCGACGTCGACACGGGCCGCACGCTGCGAAAGAGTTCCAGGCACAAAATCGTGGACCTGGGCGATGTTAGCGTGTTTCCGCTCAACCCTGAAAAAACCTCAGCCTCCATCCGTTCAACGGTGGAAGCCGTCATCGCCGCTGGAGCGTTCCCGGTCATGCTTGGCGGGGATCACACGATCACGTCGCCAGCAGTTCGCGGTTTACATGATGCCGTAAGGCGGAAAAGTCCCAAAGCGAAGATCGGCTATATCCATCTCGACGCGCATTTCGATTTGGGGGACGACAATGCGATCTTCGGAAAAATCAATAACGCCACAACCGCTAGACGCGTCATGGAACTCCAAGGGATCGATCCGCGAAATATTTCGATGATTGGATTGCGGGGAATTGCTCGCAAAAGCCACGTCAAGATCGCGCTCGAGTCCGGCATCAATTATTACCCGATGCCTGTAATTCATGAACGCGGTCTCGAGACGGTGGTACGAGAGGCGGCTGAAAAGGCCTCGGATGGATGCGACGCGGTCTATCTCACGTTGGATATCGACGTAATCGACGCGGTTTACGCGCCGGGCAATGGCGGCATCGCCTTCGGGGGATTGACAAACATGCAAGGGTTGCAGGTCGTCGACATTCTCTCTGAATACAAAAAGATAAGGGCTTTCGACATTGCAGAGGTCAACCCGAACTATGACGTTTCTGACATCACTGCCAAGTTCGCCGCAACGGCCGTATTGAAGTTTCTGATACCCAAACTGTTCGACAGCGTGTGAACATCTCCAAACCCGGCGCCGATCGATTGATGGTCACCCCCCTAGCGAATATGCCGGTTGCAGCAAAGCTGGCCGCATACATCGTTTCACGCCGATCGGAACAACAAACAGATGCGGCGATAGCCGTCAGCAAACACTGTTTGCTGGACTTCATTGGCGTTGCCTTGGCTGGTTGCAATGAGTCTTCGGTGCGCCGTCTGATCGAAGTCGATGCAATTGCGGGCTCTACGGGTCCTGCGGCGGTTGTTGGCCACCGGCGCCATACCTCACTGCTTCAGGCGGCGCTGATCAACGGCACTATGGCACATGCTCTTGACTACGATGACGTGCACCCGGCCATGTTCGGTCATCCGACTGCGCCAATTGCCCCAGCATTATTTGCTCTGTGTTCGATTACGCGCGTGTCCGGCCGGGAGTTCCTCAATGCGTTTGCTGTCGGTGTTGATGTCGCGTGTCTTCTGGGCCGGTACCTCGGGTCAAGTCATTACGACATGGGCTATCATGCGACTTCCACGCTCGGCACCGTTGGCGCGTCCGCCGGATGTCTACGTCTGCTCGGGTGCAATTCGACACAAATTGAACACGGCCTGAGTTTGGCGGCGACGCAAGCCGCTGGCTTGAAACTCATGTTTGGCAGCATGGCGAAGCCGCTTCATGCCGGGCGTGCCGCCGAGGCCGGTACGTTGGCAGCGCTGCTGGCCAGCCGAGACTTCACCGGAAACCCACATGTATTCGATGCGAAGGGTGGGATCGCCCAGCTATATTCAACGGCTCCTTCGCTCGAACGCTTTTTTGGCGCCTTTGACGAAGCGCCCTTCGTCACTTCAGTAATCTTCAAGCACCATGTAGCGTGTTTCCTCGCCCATGCGATGATTGATGGCGTTCAGGAGTTTCGGAATTCTCACGGTTCGTTTGAGGCTCAAGCGGTGACGGTGACAGTTGATCACGGTCACAAGAGCGTTTGCTGTATTGAACAGCCGCGAACGGGTGACCAGGTCAAATTTAGCCTGAAGTACCTGTGCGCGATGGCCCTCCTCGGTTACGAGCTCGATCGTCCTGAAACCTTCGGCGACAATCTCTTACAAGACCCCATTGTGAGAGAAATTTCCTCTCGTGTCGAAATACGCTTTGCGCAGATGAACTCTTACGAAGCACGCATTGAATTTCTTACTTCGTCGGGAAAGCGATTGGTGATCGACGCTAATTCTGCCCAACAAAGTCCGCTTCCTTTGCAAGAGGAAAAGATCCGTAGAAAATTCATTCAACTAACTAGCAGCCTGATGGATGAGGGCCAGGCACGCGCGATCTGCGACCACGTGATCAATCTGGAAACGTTCGATCAGGTGAACCTTGGTACGTTCCCACTCCCTCACCTCGAACAGTGAGATGATCCATCTGTTGGTTCAGCGTCTGGCCGGGCTGCCGTGGTGAATCATATTGTCCTGGTTTGAATGTGCCGGCGGCTGCACGCCATGCCGGAAAGTCTCCTGTTGCGTCGGCTTGGGCCAGCGTCTAAGTGATTGCAGCAAGACTCGGGCGAATATCCGTAAACAATCATATTTTCACTGTGCGGCAGCGATCAAAATCTCGCTCACCTGGGCGAAGGCCAACGCTCGAAGCAACCGCGAGAGCAATTATCGCCAGATTCGTTGCTGAGCGATACGACCGTCCGAGTTTAGTATCTCAAATTGCGACCGAATTGGCCTTCGAAATTATCGAAGATATCCACAAACCCGGCGCTCAGCTTGATTCTGTTGGCTTGGCCAATCGCTTCCATACGAGCCGAACGCCTGTGCGTGAAGCACTAATGCTGTTGGAAAAAGAAGGGCTCGTGCACTTGCCCCCACGGCGTCGGCCCGTTGTCACAACGCTTACCATGGAGGAGCTAAAGGACAACTACAATGTGCGAGCCGTTCTGCTCGGGCTGCTGATGACCGATATTGTGAAGAAGGCGTCGAGTGCGGACCTGGCATCGCTAGGTGAGTTCCTCGCGAAGATGAAGACTGCCGCCAAATCGCAATCGGCGGATGCCTACTTTTGGGCCAATGTGCGCTTTTACGAGCGGGCCGCCGAAATTGCGAGGAACATAACGCTCAAGCGTGTCCTCGACTCGCTGCTGTTGCGAGCTCTGCGAGTGAGGCGGCGAAGCTTGACGCTGCCGGGGCGTACGAGCAATTCGCTTGCTGATCATATTTCTCTCATGGCCGCGCTTAATAATCGTGACGCAAAAAAAGCCGCGGCGGCGATTCGATCCAACCTGTCCGGCGCACGCCATGCTCTTGAAAGTGCGATGAGCCGCTTCGGACCCGAAATATAAGGCTCTATTGTTGGAGCTGCCTGGGTGGAACAGCATTGAATTTGGTTGGTCTTGCGAACGGACCACTGGATGACGCCAGGAACGCGGTGAACAAACCCGAACAAACGGGATCAAGCGGCACAAGAAAAACCGACATTTACCGAGTCTTTCAGGGTGGTGAGGCCGCTCATAACGGTCTGGTTGGAGGTTCGAGTCCTCCCGGGCCCACCACTATTTTATTCAGTTTTTTTATGATTTTCGGCGCGCGGATTTTTGGTGCCCACAGAAACCACCGTCTCGCCGGCTAAACGAATTTCAGGATCCGGATGATTGTGACATGAAGCGATTATTGATCTTTTTGGTCCTCTTTCCGCCGTTAGCATTAGTCGTTTTCAATGGCCCCGACATGATTGCGCGCCATGATTTCAGGCTGTTGGACTTTACGTCCCTGCAAATGGCATATGCGCTCGCGGTCATTCCCGCCTTGTTGCTGGCTGCGGTGGATTGGAAGCTTTCTACAAAGCCGAACCTTGTTCGAGTGCTTGGAACGACAGCCACAGGAGCGCTGGCTGCAGACTCTATCGCACTTTTCATGTGGGGAGGGGCGAATGACTTATGGCCAGTCCTGATGGCTGGTCTCGTCGGAGGATTGCCCGCAGCGGCGTGCTCGTCCCTGTTATGTGAAAAGGAACGAGAGGCCGCAGAGTGACACCGGAAACGACGCGGACGTGGCGACCCCATCGATGTGCGCTAATCGCTGCGCAACGAAAAAGCCGACCCCACCGGATGAGCTCAAACGACTCCCGTCAGACTCGTGCCTGCATTTTTCGTAACTTCTGAGGAACGACGCCTGCCCCGCCGCCTTCTTACAGGTTGGGAGGCGCAGGTCTCATTCCCAAACGAGCGCCCGGCGCGTTGGCTCGCAATCGCGCCTTCGCTGCTTCTCATTAGGGGACCGTGCTAGAACTATGCGAAACAGTCCGATGCGTGAGAGCGGATATTTCGGTGAATTCCGTTCTTACGAATTCATCAGCGCCAGCGCGGGACGATTTCGCAGAATGATGCGCCGCGAGGTCGGCAATTCAATTGTTTTGGCGTGGCCGAGAGTCGTCAGAGTGCGCGAGACGGTCTCGATTGTGAGGCCGAGATAGTCGGCGATGTCCTGACGCGACATTGGAAGCTCAACAGTTTCCCCGGACAGCCGCTCCGCCATTTCAAGAAGGAACGAGGCCACTCGCTCCTGTGCAGACTTGACGAGCAGTTGCACGTGATCACGGGCGCGATTGAGCTCGACGGCAGTGCATTTCAGGAGTTGCGCAAGGATGGAGCTGTCGCGCTCCGCAGCACTCATGACAACGCTGCGCCGGATCATGGTCACGGTCGTGTCGGCAATGGCTTCTGCGGAGACAGCGTGCTGGGTTCCGCTTTCAACGCCGAAAATGTCCCCTGGGAGGTAGAAAGCGCCGATGTGGCGGCGCCCGTCGCTCAGAAGTGAATAGGTTCGGACCGATCCGGAGATCACTTTGTAGACATATTCTGCCGGCTCGCCTTCACCGTAAATCTCGGCCCCCTTGTCGAACGGCATCGCGACACCCGGCAGCTCCGGCGAATTGAAAAAGACAGGAGCGTCATTCCTGCGAGCTGCGTGAAACTTCTGCAGGGATCCGAAAGCAGCTTGTGGGTGCATGGGGGCATCTCCGTATCGGTAGTGATTGATTACGGAGGGCAAGGGCTTCGGGAAATTCGGGTTTTCGCCCTAAGGGATGTTCCGGAGGCTGGATCGCTGTGATCCAGAGTTCTGTAATATATTCAATATGTTATGAGTTGCGTTTCCCGGCATCGATACGGAGAGAGACCCGGGCGAGGTGAGGATCGTCGCGATCGGTTTCTATCTGAAAGCCGAGCTCGCGGCACATCCCGAGCATGGTGACGTTTTCCCAGAGCACCTGGCCGTCGACGAACAAGAGGCTTTGCTTGCGCGCATAGTCGATGAGGACCTTCATCATCGACATTCCGAGACCGCGACCCTTGAGATCCGATCGGACGAGCACGGCGTATTCGCCGCGTTCCCTCTCCGAATCCAGATGCAGCCTCGCGACGCCGAGAAGTTCGCCGGTCGCCTCGTCGATGGCGACAAAGGCCATGGCCCGATCATAGTCGATCTGCGTCAGGCGCGCGAGAAAGTCGTGGCCGAATTCCTTGATCGGAGCGAAGAAACGCAGTCTTAGATCCGCCGGGGAAATTCCCTGCAGGAAAATCTGAAACAGGGGCTCGTCCTCCGCGCGCACCGGGCGCACGAGAGTGCGCAGACCGCCGACCGTTTCGATACGACGCTCCCATTCCCTCGGATAGGGCACGATCGCGAAGCGATGGTTTCCGGGCCCGGGCCGATCCGGCTTCGCGACGGAGATACGGGCGTCTAGCACGGCGATTCCGTTTTCATCGGCGAGAATTGGGTTGAGATCGATCTCGCGAATCTCCGGAAAATCTGCCGACAGCCGGGACAGGCCGACCAGGAGCGCTGTCAGCCGGTCAATCTGCGCCGCCGGCACGTTCCGGTAAGCGTTCAGCATTTTCGCCACGCGCGTCTGATGTATGAGCCGCTCTGCCGCGTTCATGTCGAGGGGTGGCAGAGCAAGCGCCTTGTCGTTGACGATCTCGACGGCTGTGCCGCCGCTGCCAAACGCCACGATCGGACCGAATGTCGGATCGTCTGCGATGCCCGCGAAGACTTCACGGGCGTGGGGTCTGACAATCATTGGATGAACCGTGACGCCGATGAGGCGTGCGTCCGGCCGCGCGCGTTGGGCTGCCGCCAGTATTTGCCGGGTTGCTTCTTCGACGGCAGGGGCGGAAGTCAGATTCAACTGGACCCCGGAAACGTCCGACTTATGGGAAATGTCGGGTGAAAGAATCTTGACGGCGACAGCTTGTCCTTGCGTCAGGAATGCCGAAGCCACCTGCGCGGCATCTGCAGGGTTCGTGGCCTTGCTCACCGGCAGTGCAGGGATGTCATAAGCCTGCAGAACGCTCGCGACCTGAACCGGGTCGAGCCAGCCGCGCACTGCCCCGACGGCCGCATCGATCACGCGTCGAGCGGCTGCGTAGTCGGCCTTCAGATGTGAGGCGTCAGGCGGAGTTTCCGACAGCGTTCGCTTCGCCTGCTGGTATTTGACGAGATGCATGAAGCCCTGAATGGCATCCGCCTCGGTGGCGTAGTGGGGGACATTCGCTTCCGTGAACACACGTTCTGTCTTCGCATCGGCTCCGACCCAGACGGCAAAAACAGGCTTGGGAGGAAAGGAGCGGGCACGGTGCGCCGTAACCGTCTTGCAAACCGCTTTCGCCGTGTCTTCGGCCCGCCCGAGCGCGGTTTCTACATTCAATACAAGCACGGCATCCGAATTTTCGTCCGCCAGCAAAATTTCCAGAGCCTTGGCATGCCTTTCCGCGTCCGCATCGCCGATGATGTCAGCCGGATTGGAATTCGACCATGTAGAAGGCAGCGCGGCATTCAGGCGCTCAAAGGTGCGGTCGGAAAACTTTGCGGGATGTCCGCCAAGATCAATGAGGCGATCGACGGCAAGGACACCGATGCCGCCTCCGTTGGTTAAAATCGAAAGGCGGTCGCCTCCCGTGGACTTCACTTTGGCTAGCGTTTCCGAAGCATCGAACAATTCCGACAGGTCGCGCACGCGGACAAGTCCAGCGCGCCGAAACGCGGCATCATAAACGTCATCCGACCCTGCAAGCGCTCCGGTATGCGTCGCGGCGGCGCGAGCGCCTTCCCGGTGCCGGCCAGACTTGAGGACAAGCACCGGTTTGAGAAGCGCGGCTGCCCGTGCGGCGGACATGAACTTCCGCGCATTCTTGATCGACTCGATGTAGAGCAGGATCGCGCGGGTTTCCCGATCGAGCGCGAAATAATCGAGCAGGTCGGAGAGATCGATGTCGCTTTGCTCGCCGCACGAAACGACGGCCGAGAAGCCGACTTTGCGGGTGGCCGCCCATCCAATCAGACCCGCCGCGACCCCACCGGATTGCGACAGCAGAGCCAGATCGCCCGCGAGAGGGGCATTTGCGGCAAAGCTCGCATTAAGCCGTTCGCGGGGACAAAGCACGCCGAGGCAGTTCGGCCCGAGAAGTCTCATGCCCTGGCGTCGCGCGGCTTCGTTTGCCTGCTCCGCGAGAGAGCCGGGTCCGTGTCCAAGGCCTCCGGTGATGATGATCCCGGCGCTGGTGCCGCGTTTTGCTGCCGAGGCGACGACGGAGGGTACGCTTCCGGGAGGAGTGGTGAAGATCGCCAGATCCGGCGCCTCTTCGAGATCGTCGAAATTACTTACCGTTGAAACTCCCTCGATCGAATCGTATTTCGGATTGACGACATGGATCGGTCCGGTGAAACGGGATGTCCGCAGGTTGCGCAGGACCGCCGCGCCAACTGAATTGCTGCGCGGACTTGCTCCCACAAGCGCAATCGATCTTGGAGCGAAGAGCTTGTTCAGACGATAGGTGGACATGTCGTCACGATGGATTGGACAAGTCGTCGTCCATCAACGGTCGCAGGGCGGCCCCGTCCAGATCCTCGTACTGATTGTGCTTGAGGGTCCACAAAAATGCAAAAAGCCCGGCAAGCCCCAACCCGAGCGCCATGGGAAGCAAATAAATGAGAACGGTCATGACGCGGTCGCTTCTGCCCCGGTTGCCGCGGCAAGGCGTTCCGCCTTCCGCTTTGCCCGGAAGGCTATCCCCAACCGCATCGCATTCAAGGTGACGAGCACAGATGACGCGGACATTGCGGCGGCCGCGATCAGGGGCGTCACGAATCCTGCGACCGCAAGTGGCATCGCGAACAAATTGTACGCGACCGAAAAGTAAAGATTTTCCCGCATCAGGCGTCTCGCTTTGCGGCTTATCAGGACAGCGTGAAGCACCGGATTGAGGCTTGCTCCCACGAAGACGCCGTCTGCATGAGCCTGCGAGATCTCGGCGGCGCTGACCGGTGACAACGATACATGCGCGGCCGCCAGCGAGGGGGCGTCATTTATGCCGTCGCCCACCATTAGCACCCGGTGACCTTCGGCCTTCAATGCTTCTAGTGCTGCCACTTTTTCGCCGGGTTTGAGACCGCCGCGCCAGTCCTGAATATCGAGAGCTTTGGCCACGATCGCGACGGCCGCCGGCCGATCGCCGGACAGAATTTTCACATGGACGCCTTGCGAGGAGAGTGACCGGACGATCCCCACGGCATCTGGCCGAAGCGACTGCCCGATGGCAAAGACCGCCGATGTATCACCATGGCGGAATGCAAGTGTGGAGGCGCCGGGGTGGGTGGAGGCGACCACATCCGCGTCCGCCGCGGTGTTGCAGAAATCGGAATGCCCCAAGCGCGCCTCTGCGCCGTCGATTGTGGTGCGGATGCCAAGACCGGGTTCTTCGACCACGCCCGCAAACGGAACTGGATTGCTCGCGTGACGTGCCAATGTCGACGCCAAAGGGTGTTGCGTGCTCAACGCAAGACGCGCCGCGCGTTCCAGTGTGTCCCGCTGAATGTCTTTCGCGTTCAGAAGAGTAGGCTCCGGCAAGGTCAGGGTGCCGGTTTTGTCGAACACAATCGTGTCGATCTCGGCAAAGCGCTCGATCGCGTCGCCGGCATTCAGGAAAATGCCCGCGCGAAACAATCTGCTGGCCGCGACGACCTGTACGGCTGGGACAGCGAGGGCGAGAGCGCACGGGCAGGTGATGATGAGGACCGAGATGGCGGTCAAAATGGAATCGTGCAGCGAAGCTCCGGCCAGTAGCCATCCGATCAGCGTGAGTGCTGCGGCGGTATGTACAATGGGCGCGTAATATCCGGCCGCCCGGTCGGCAAGCCGCACATAACGCGACCTCGTCGTCACGGCCTTGTGCAGGAGGCTGTCGATATCTGCGATGAGGCTATCGGAATGCGCCTTTTCCACCATCACCGTTATCGCCGCGCCGATATTGAGGCTGCCGGCATAAATATCGCTTTGCATATCGGTCCATCGTGGCGCGCTCTCGCCCGTCACGAGGCTTTCGTCGACCTCGGAGATGCCAGAGACGACAATCCCGTCAGCCGGCACCCGCTCGCCCGGCCGGACCAGAACCCGATCGCCGGGGCGCAACGCGGAGACCGGCACCGTCACGATTTCGTTGGCTTCGGTGATCCGGTGAGCGGATTGCGCCCTGAGCGCTGCGAGGTTGCCGGCGGCCGCCCTGGTCTTGCGTCGCATGATGTCGTCGGCATAGCGCCCGCAAAGCAGGAAAAAGATCAGCATGATCGCGGAATCGAAATAGGTATGCGTCGCGTGATTGGCGGTCTCGACGAGGGACATGCCAAGCGCGAGGAAGATGCCGAGCGAAATCGGCACGTCCATGTTGACGTTTCCTTTCCGCAGCGCGGACCATGCGCTCTGAAAGAAAGGGCGCCCTGAATAGGCGGCTGCCGGCAATGCGATGAGAGCGGAAATCCAGTGAAACAGGTCGCGTGTCTCGGGAGTGATATCCGTCGCATTCCCGGACCAGACCGACACGGACAGCAGCATGATATTCATCGCGGCGAAACCGGCGACCCCGAGGCAGCGCAGCAGAAAACGCGAACGGGCGGCGTCGTGCTCTTCCGCGCGAGCGGTGTGGAACGGACGCGCGCGATATCCGAGGCCTTCAACCGTCGCGATCGCCGTGGCTGGCGTGAAATTGCGGCCGGACCAGCCGACCGTGAGGCGCTTGGTCGTGAAATTCAAACGCGCATCTTCGACACCGGCCACGTGCTTCAGCGCACCCTCGATGCGTCCGATGCATGCGGCGCAGGCGACGCCATCCACTGCAAGCTCGATCGTTGCGTGCCCATGCGCGTCGCGCCGGATGAAGCTCGAAAAGTCGTATTGTTCACTTGTCGCACTCATTTCAGCAGGACCCGCGTGCGCGACTGAAAGACCTGTTCCGAGTTCCGGTCGATATCGACGATGAAGTCCCATTGGCCGGGCGCAGCTTCAGTCGTCCCACGAAAGCGGTCGGACGAAACTTGTGTCATCGTGAAGGTGCGGTCGAGCTTTCGGTTCGTCGGATGGGAGAGGAGGCCGAACACCTCAATCCCGGCGATCGGGTGCCCGCCTGCGTCGGTGACATTGATCTCGCTGACTGCCTTGCCCGTTGCATCGAGGTGCACACTTCCCTCGACTCGCCAATGCAATGCGTCCTGCGCTCGTGCCGCAGCGATGTCGCGCCCGAACGAAAGCCCCGCCTTGTAGGCGTTTTCGGTTTCGACGCCGCCAAAGGTCGAGGTCGCTTCGTGGATCAGGACGGCGTTCGCCGCAGCCACGATCCCGAAAAATCCGAGGAGATAGACCAGGACCATTCGTCCAGTCAGCAGGCGTGGCGCGGCCGTGGGGGCGGTCTTCGGCATCATTTTGGCTCCTATGGAGTCCGGAAATAGTCCGTCGCGCTCGTGTGTTCGCCGGTCTTGAGATCGGTCAGGTAGAAGGTGATGTGCGTCTGTTCGGGCAGCCCGTGACCGTAATAGTCCGTTACGAGGAGCCGGATTTCGCGCGTCTGATCCGGGCCGACTTCGATCACGATACGGCCGTCGTTGCGCGGGGCTTCTCCAGCGAGATCCACGATGCTTCCGGTTAGTCCCGACATCAGCACCTGAAACTGGCGCGTTTCGAGCTCTTTGTTGATGATGCGAGCGACATAGGCGTTGCGGATCGCCCCGTCGGAGAGACGAACGGCGATCGGATTGCGCTCGTGAATGACGGACAGGCCGATGCTCGTGCGGGTCGCAAGCGTGTACAACATGATGCCACCGGCAATCGCGATCACTGCGGCATAGACCAGCGTCCGCATCCGGACCGGCTTGTAGATCTCCGGTTTTCCTTCTTGCCGCCGATGAATGTTGATGTCGGTATCATAGGCGATTAGATCGGCCGGACGCCCGATCTTCTGCATCACCGTGTTGCAGGCGTCTATGCACAGCCCGCACTGGATGCAGTCGAGCTGCAGGCCCTTGCGGATGTCGACGCCCGTCGGGCAGACATTCACGCATTGATAGCAGTCGATGCAGTCGCCCGAGGGCTGGCCCGACTGCCGCAGAAGCGCGGACTTCTTGATCGAGCCGCGCGGCTCCCCGCGGTCGTGGCGATAGGTGACGTTCAGAGCGTATTCGTCGGTCAGCGCGGCCTGAATGCGCGGCCACGGGCACATATAGATGCAGACCTGCTCGCGCAAATGGCCGGCGAGCGCATAGGTCGTGAAAGTCAGTATCCCGATTGCGGCGTAGGCGATGAAAGGCGCGGTGCCTTTCGTAAGCTGACTGACGAGGCTCGGAGCGTCGGCGAAATAAAGCACCCAGGCGCCGCCGGTCCACCACGCGATGATCAGCCACAGCCCATGCTTGGCGGTCTTGCGCGCCACGCGCTCGACGGTCCATGGGCCTGCGTCGCGCTGGTAATGCTCCCGCCGGTCACCCTCGGTCCAGCGTTCGACCATCGTGAAGAGATCGGTCCAGACCGTCTGCGGGCACAGATAGCCGCACCAGATGCGCCCCGCGAGCGCGTTCATCAGGAACAGCGTCATCGCCGCGAGCACGAGCAGACCGGTGAGGTAATAGACCTCCTGCGGCCATATCTCGATGAAAAAGAAATAGAAGCGACGGTGCGGAAAATCGATCAGAACAGCCTGATCGGGCGCGCTCGGACCGCGGTCCCAGCGCACGAACGGCAACATGTAGTAGATTCCAAGCGTAACGAGCAGCAATGCCCATTTGATGCGGCGGAACGTGCCATCCACGCTTTGCGGATAGATCTTGCGCCGCGCGGCATAAAGCGGCGGCTCGAACTCCAGATCCTCGTCTGGCTTCAGCGAGTTCTCATCGACGGCGCGGATATTGCGATCGACATGCATGACGTCCATCGGATCACTTTTCGCCGCCGCCCAATGAGTGGACGTACACCGCGAGTGCCTTGATCGTCGTGTCGTCAAGTCGGCCGGCCCAGGCCGGCATGACCCCGCCCCGTCCGTTGATCAAGCCTTCGACGATCGACGCCTTGCTGGAGCCGTAAAGCCAGATCGCATCTCTGAGATTGGGTGCGCCGGTCTCGCGGTTGCCGCCTCCGTTGGCTCCATGACAGACCGCGCAATTGTCGGCGAACAGCTTTGCGCCTCGCTGACGGTCGGCCTTGGGATCCGTCGGCAGCGCCGACAACGACCGCACATAGTCCGCGACCGTATCGATATCGGCGCGCGAAAGAATACCATCGCGCCCGAATGCGGGCATGACCGGCCCCTGACGGCTCTTGTCGTCCGAGGCGCGAACGCCATGACGGATTGTCTGGGCAATATCCTCAAGTTTGCCGCCCCAGATCCATTCGTCGTCGTTCAGGTTTGGGTATCCCTTTGCACCTGCGGCACCGGAGCCGTGACAGGGTGCGCAGTTATCGACGAATGCGGCGCGTCCCTGTGCTCTCGCAAACGCCAGCAATTGCGGCGTGTCGGCGATCTGCTGCAGCGTCGCCGAAGCGATCTGATTTTGTGTTCCAGCGCGCATGGCCCGCAAGGCGGCGACGTCTTCGACGATCGCGCTGCGCGAATTCCATTGGAAGGCGCCAGTCGTGTAGCCGGAGACCAGCGGCCATGCCGGATAGACGACCCAATAACCCACGGCCCAGACGATCGTGATGTAGAACAGCCAGAGCCACCAGCGCGGAAGCGGCGTGTTGAGCTCGCGCAGCCCATCCCATTCGTGTCCGGTCGTCGCAGTCTGCGTGACAGGGTCAATGTGCGGCTTGTGATCGGCATTCATTTCAATCAATCCTCGCGAAGCGGCATCCGCGACGCCGCGTCAAAGCGCTCTTTCGAGGCCGGCCAAAGCGCGTAAACGAGTGCCGCGCCGAATACCGCAACGAAATACGCAAGCCCCCAAGTTTGCGCGAATTCCGCGACGAGTTTGTAGGTTTCAGGCATCGTCGGGCTCACCGGATATTGGCTTTGTCGTTGTACAGCTTGAAGTTCACCTGCGTGCCGAGCAGCTGCAGATAGGCGATCAGAGCGTCGGCCTCGGTGATGTGTTTCGGATCGCCGTCGAAGTCGCGCACCTGCGCGCCGGGATAGCGCTTGATGAGATCGGCCCCATCGGGATGGTCGTTGGTCGCCTGGATGCGCAGATCCGAAACGGCGTTCTCGATCATCTCCTGCGTGTAAGGTACGCCCAGCGCGGACTGCACCTTGAGATCCGCCGCGATGTGATCGGCGTCGAGTTCGGTTTGCGACAGCCAGGGATAGGCCGGCATCACGGTGGCGGGCACCACAGACTTGGGTTCGCGCAAGTGATCCCGATGCCAGTCGTCCGAATACTTTCCGCCGACGCGGGCGAGGTCCGGTCCGGTGCGCTTCGAACCCCACTGGAACGGCCGGTCGTACATGCTCTCGGCCGCGAGCGAATAGTGGCCGTAACGCTCGACCTCGTCGCGCAGCGGACGGATCATCTGGGAGTGGCAATTGTAGCAACCTTCGCGGACGTAGATGTTGCGCCCCGCGAGTTCGAGAGGCGTATAAGGACGGATGCCGTCCACCTTCTCGATCGTGCTGCGCAGATAAAACAGCGGAACGATTTCCACCAGACCGCCGATCGCGATGACGATCAGGATGCCGATGATGAGAATGATCGAATTTCTCTCGAAGATGGCGTGGCGCGACCAGAGCGACATTGTTGACCTCATTCCGCCGGCGCCAGTGCTGCGCTAGCCGGCATTGCGGCATCCTGCGGCACGCGGATCGTTTTCCAGAGATTGAACGCCATCAGCAGGGCACCGGCGAGGAACAGCGCGCCGCCGGTTGCACGGATGACATAGAACGGATGCATCGCCTCGACTGTTTCAACGAATGAATATTCAAGGAATCCGAGGGTCGTGTAGGCACGCCACATCAGGCCCTGCAGGATGCCCGACACCCACATTGCGGAGATGTAGAGCACGATCCCGATCGTGGAGATCCAGAAGTGCCAGTTAACGAGCTTGAGGGAATAGAGGCGCTCGCGATTCCAGAGCCACGGCACCAGGCAGTAGATGGCGCCGAACGAGATATAGCCGACCCAGCCGAGCGCGCCGGAGTGAACGTGGCCGATGGTCCAGTCAGTGTAGTGGCTGAGCGAATTGACCGACTTGATCGACATGAGCGGGCCTTCGAAGGTCGCCATGCCGTAGAACGCGACCGAAACGACCATCATGCGCAGCACCGGATCGGTGCGCAGCTTGTCCCATGCTCCGGACAGCGTCATGATTCCGTTAATCATGCCGCCCCACGATGGCATCCACAGCATGATCGAGAACGTCATGCCGAGCGTCTGCGCCCAGTCAGGTAGGGCCGTGTAGTGCAGATGATGCGGCCCGGCCCAGATGTAGAGGAAAATCAGCGCCCAGAAATGGATGATCGACAGCCGGTAGCTGTAGACCGGGCGATCTGCGCGCTTGGGAATGAAATAATACATGATGGCGAGGAAGCCCGCCGTCAGGAAGAACCCGACAGCATTGTGTCCGTACCACCACTGCACCATCGCATCCTGCACGCCGGACCAGACGATGTAGGACTTCGATGAAAAGACCGAGACCGGGATCGCCGAATTGTTGCCGAGGTGCAGAACGGCGATCGTGACGATGAACGCGAGATAGAACCAGTTGGCCACATAGATGTGCGGCTCGGTACGCCGCATGATGGTGCCGAGAAACACCAGCAGGTAGACGACCCAGACCACGGTGAGCCAAAGGTCTGCGTACCATTCGGGCTCGGCGTATTCCTTGCCCTGGGTGATCCCGAGCAGGTAGCCGGTGCCCGCGATGACGATGAAAAAATTGTATCCGAGGACGACGAACCATGGAGCGATATCACCGACCAGGCGCGCGCGACTGGTGCGTTGAACGACATAGAAGGACGTCGCGATCAGGACGTTTCCGCCAAATGCGAAAATTACCGCGGACGTGTGCAGAGGCCGCAGCCGGCCGAAGCTGATCCAGGGCAGGTCGAAGTTCAGGAGAGGGAAGGCCAGCTCGAGCGCTGCCCAAAGCCCGACCAGAAATCCTGCGATGCCCCAGAACATCGCAGCAATCGTCGTAAACTTGACCGGTCCGAAATTATAGTTGGGCTTGCCTGCGATCGTCAGCGGCGGCAATTGCGCAGGACGATCATAGTACCGATTGAGGATCGCGAACACCGCGGCGACGCTGCCGGCGCAAAACAGGTAGGCGTGAAATGCAAATTCCGGCGTGTAGGCCTTGGCCGCAACGATCAAAGCAAAAAAGGCGAAAGCGCCAAACCCTATGGCCCCCAGCGATTCGCCGATCGTCATTTGCTTCTGAGAAATAGTCTGAACCATGCCGCAGGCCCTGCCGATTTGCATCGAGGCGCTTGGCCTCTGACACGATCTTTCTGGCGTTGGGTGCGCTCCTGCACATTGACCCAAGTCAAATGCGCAGGGCACTTGGAGCTTGATGCATCTCAATGTGGGCTCGTTGGATCGAGACTATTTGTCCAACGGACAATGGGGACATCCATGCTGGAAAATCTGAGAAACTGGTTGGCTCAATGGTACGCCCAGCGTTCAGCGCGCCTGGAGTTGGCACACTGCGCTTCCTTCGACGTCGAGCGCATCGCTCATGATCTGGGCATGAGCGCTCCGGAGTTGCGGAAAACGATGTCTGGGGACGAAAAGCTGCTGTTTGCCCGTCTGAGCGAATTGTCGATCGACCCGGCGCGGCTCGATCCCGCTGTTCTGAGGGATCTGCTTCGCTGCTGCGCGGCCTGCGACAGTCACGCACTCTGCCAGCACGAGCTTGAGGACAGGCCGGTTGTCGCCAGGTGGCCCGCTTATTGCCCGAACGAGCAGACAATCGGAGCGCTGTCGCCGCCGAGACGTCACTAGCGAGTGGTTTGGGGTCTTCGGGGTGCTCGTTGCAGAGCCGGGCCATATAGGATATTTGGCGCCAATCCTGCAACGCTGGGATATGCGTGCCGACCTTTCTCACCAAGGCTCTTGAGGTTGGGCCAGTCCGTTTTGAAAAAGGCGGGCTGGGCTGGGCACGTTATGTCCTCGGAGTGTTGAGTGGCGCGACCCTGGTCGCGATCGCAGTCGGCCTCCGCCATCTGCTGGCGCCCGATGAAATCGAGATTTTTTTCATATTTTTCATTCCTGCGGTCCTTGTTGCAGGGGTTATCGGCGGGTTCTGGCCGGGCTTCCTGACGATTCTGCTCGGTCTTGGGACTGGCCTCGCCCTCGGCCCGAAATTGACCCCTGAAGGCTCCGAGCTGTCGCGTGCAAGCGCATTCGTAGTAATCGGCCTTGGCATGGCTCTGTTCAGCGAGAGCCTGCACCGGTTCCGCGCGCATATGGACATGCGAGCGATTGAACTACGTTCCCGCGAGGAGCATCTGAAGTCGATTCTGGATACGATTCCCGACGCGATGATCGTCATCGACGAGCAAGGGGTCATTCGCTCCTTTAGCCGCGCAGCAGAGCGCCAGTTCGGCTTCACTCAGCAGGAGGCAATCGGGCAGAACGTCAGCATACTTATGCCCAACCCCCATCGGGAGGAGCACGACAGTTATCTCGAACGGTACAAGATCACCGGGGAACGCAGGATCATCGGCATCGGGCGCGTCGTCGTAGGCCAGCGAAAAGATGGCTCGACTTTTCCCATGAATCTCGCGGTTGGAGAGATGAAGTCGGACGGCAAGAGGTTCTTTACAGGATTTGTCCGCGACTTGACCGAGCGCCAGCAGGCCGAGCTGAAGTTGCAGGAATTGCAGTCTGAAATCGTGCACATCTCCCGCCTGTCTGCGCTCGGCGAAATGGCGTCGACACTCGCGCACGAGCTGAACCAGCCGCTCACGGCGATCACAAACTATTTGAAGGGCTCGCAACGAATGCTTGCCGACCTTTCCGACGATCAATCGAAGCCCGTGATCGACGCGATCGGGAAAGCTACCGCGCAGGCCCTGAGGGCTGGGGAAATCATCCGTCGTCTGCGCGAATTCGTTGCGCGCGGTGAGCCGGAAAAGAGTGTTGAATCGATCAATGCCTTGGTGCGCGAGGCAAGCACTCTGGCCCTGATCGGAGTTCGGGAGCAGGACATCAAGACATTTTTTCGGCTTGATCCGAAAGCCGGTTTCGTGATGGTCGACAAGGTCCAGATTCAGCAGGTGGTGCTCAATCTGATCCGGAACGCAATTGAAGCGATGGGGCAGTCGGGCGGAAAGGATTTGACGATTTCGACGGCCCTTGGAAAGGATGGTCTCACGACCGTGTCAGTCATCGACAGCGGAACCGGAATTGACCCCTCGATCATGAACCAGCTGTTTCAGCCGTTTGTAACGACCAAGGCGGAAGGAATGGGCATTGGGCTTTCGATTTCCCGGACGATCATTCAGGCCCACGGGGGGCGGATTGGTGCGGAGCCCAATCCGGCCGGCGGTACGGCTTTCAGTTTCACCTTACCAAGTGTCGCAGCCGAAGAGGTGACGACGGGCCATGGCTAGCGAGAAAACGGTTCACATCATCGACGATGACGAAGCCGTGCGTGACTCGTTGTCTTTCCTGCTCCGCTCGGCGAAGCTGACGTCGCGCGCCTACGAATCCGCCACTGCGTTCGTCAAATGCCTGCCTGATGTCGAGCCCGGGTGTATCGTGACCGATATCAGGATGCCGGGCATGACTGGACTCGACCTTCTGCGGCACTTGGCTAACGCAAGAATTGGGCTTCCGGTTGTGATCATAACGGGACACGGCGATGTCCCGCTGGCGGTAGAAGCCATGAAAAGCGGCGCGTCCGATTTTCTCGAAAAGCCTTTCGATGACGACGCGTTGCTGGGCGCCGTAAAGCGAGCCCTGGAACGGTCGGAAAACATCAGCAGTCACTCTGCGGGCCCCGAAATAGCCCGAAAACTTGAAAGCCTGTCGAAGCGGGAGCGCGAGGTTTTGGAAGGTTTGGTGACCGGACTCCCAAACAAGTCGATCGCGTTCGACCTTGGCATCAGCGCGCGGACGGTCGAGGTCTATCGGGCAAACCTGATGACCAAAATGGGGGCCCGCAGCTTCTCGGAACTCGTCAAAATGGCGCTTCTGGGAGGCATTTCCGGCCGATCGTAAGGCGAATTTGACTTGAGTCAAAGCAAGCCCCACGGCTGGACCTATTCTGTTCCGATAGCGAGGAGCAGATCGACATGCAGGCCAAGGACATTATGGTGGAAGGTGCGAACCTCATCACCATCGGGCCGGACGATTCGATATTTGCTGCAATCCGCCTCATGCTCAAAAACCGGATCAGCGGGCTGCCGGTCGTCGAGGGCGCCGGCGACCGTCCGCCGAGGATCGCCGGCATCGTCACCGAGGGCGACTTCTTACGCCGGCGCGAAACACAAACGCTGCGTCGCCGTCCGCGCTGGCTCGAATTTCTGGTCGGCCCAGGAAAGCTCGCCGATGAATATGCGCATGCGAGCGGCCGAAAGATCGGGGAAGTGATGTCGGCGCCGGTCATCACCGTGGCCGAAGACGCGCCCATCGCCGATATCGTCCAGTTGATGGAGCAACGCAATGTACGCCGGGTTCCGGTGGTGCGTGGCGATCAGCTCGTCGGTATCGTCACGCGTGCG
Organism: uncultured Hyphomicrobiales bacterium; assembly: GCA_964584855.1. Taxonomy (GTDB): domain Bacteria; phylum Pseudomonadota; class Alphaproteobacteria; order Rhizobiales; family Xanthobacteraceae; genus Pseudorhodoplanes. Next base: position 29,974 of record CAZPBF010000032.1, on the reverse strand, counting down.
AACATCCTGCGTGCTCTCGTCCGCGAGGCCGGAAAGCCGTTGCCGCTGCCGGCGGACGACGCCGCCATCAAGGCCCGCATCTTGAACGAGTTCCAGAAGCAGCCCTGGGGCGCCACCGCGATCGTCGATGTGAGTGTCAAGGATGGGGTGGTGCGGTTATCCGGCGCGATCATGGACGAGCGGGAGCGACCCGCCATTACGATTGCCGCCGAGAACACGCCGGGGGTTCGTGTCGTCGAGGACCACATCGCCTTTATTGAGCCGATGTCTGGATTCGTGATCGAGTCGCCGCAGGATCGACGGAATATCCGGCCCTCCTGACCGAATCTTTGCATCGCCGGTCAGCCGGTTGGAGCCAAATCATGCCGAAGCGTCGTCGATCCCCGACCCTGGCTTGGGGAGTTGCAGTACTTCTGTGGTCTCTTCAGCCTTGGGAGGCATTGGCACAATCGGGCAGCATCCAGCGCGGCCGCACTTTTGCGCGCGCGAATTGTTCGAAATGCCATTCGATTGATGCGGTGACGCCAAGCCCGCTTCCGATAGCGCCGGCATTCAGAACGTTGAGCAGACGATACCCGATCGAGGATCTGCGAGAGTCGCTGGCTGAGGGAATTGTTACTGCGCATCAGAACATGCCGGAGTTTCGGCTTGAGCCTGACCAGATCGACGACTTTCTGGCGTTCCTGAAATCGCTCCAGCCGCGGCAGCGTTAGCCCCGCCGGATTGGGGCAGTACGCCGTCAATCGGCACCGGCAGATCCCACCAGCCTTCCCGCGCGTAGCTTCCCCATGATCTCGGCGTATTGCCGATAATTGACAGTGTCGGGGCAGAAGTGTAACCGCTTACATGGCCTAGAATCTGCTACTTGAGGGATCCATGGGAAAATCCGGACTGGACAGCGTCAAGGTTGGCGACAGCTATCGCTTTGCCAAGACCGTCGGCGAAACCGACGTCGTCCTGTTTGCCGGCATTACAGGCGATTTCAGCGATACGCACATCAACGAGCAATACATGAAGGAGCGGTCGAACCTCGGAGGGCGGATCGCGCATGGGGCGCTGCTCGTCGGGTACATGTCGACCGCATCGACGATCAGCATTGCTCACATCATCCATCAGGAAGGACTGACCGATTTCCCGGTGTCGGCCGGGTACGACAAGCTCCGGTTCCTGAAGCCCGTGCTGCTCGGCGACACGATCACCGTGGTTTACACTGTCGCCAGCGTTGACAAGGAGCGGGGCCGCAGCGTCGCCAAGGTGGAAGTCATCGATCAGAACGGCGAGCTGAAGGCCGTTGCAGAACACGTGATGCGCTGGGCCAAGAAACTGTCTGCGGCGGCGTAATACCGTTCATAAGATTGGCTCGCGATTCGGCCGAGCGATGGTGAGACGATGACGAGAGCGGTACGCAATGTCGGACTTCGCGACGTCGCCCGCGTCGCCGGCGTTTCGACGGCGACCGTCTCCCGCGCGATGAACAATCCCGAGGCCGTGTCCGAGGAATTACGCGCGCGCATCGCTTCGGTCGTCGATCACCTCGGATGGGTGCCCCACGGTGCTGCCCGCGCACTTGCGACCCGGCGAACGGGGACGATCGGCGCGGTGTTTCCGACACTCACCCATGGTGACTTCGCGCGCGCGATCCAGTCGTTGCAGCATGAGCTGTCGGCAGGCGGCTACACGCTTCTGCTCGCTTGTTCCGAATACGATCCGAAGCAGGAATATGATCAGGTGCGCAAGCTGATCGAGCGCGGTGTCGACGCCGTGATGCTGGTCGGAGAGGCCCATCATCCCGACATCTCCAGGCTGATCCAGAAGAACCGCATCCCCTTCGTGAATACGTTTGTCTACAATCCGGATACGCATGGGACCTGCGTCGGACCGGACAACCGGAAAGCCCTCTACCGGCTGACAAAATATTTGATCGATCTCGGCCACCGCAGCTTTGGAGTGGTCGCTCAAACGGCCGAGAACAACGATCGCGCGCAGGCGCGGCTTGACGGTATCAGGGATGCACTGGCGGAAAAATCGATCGCGATCCAGCCGCGGCATTTCGCACAGGGGCGTTGGGGGATTCACGAAGGCCGCGAGCTGTTCCGGCGCATCCTCGACAAGAAGCCGTGGCCGACGGCAGTGATTTGCGGCAATGCCTACCTGTCCGTGGGGGCCTTGCTCGAAAGCCAATCCATGCGCATCGACGTTCCCGGCGAGATGTCGATCGTAGGCTATGACGATATCGAGATGATGTCGGAACTTCCGGTTACGATCACGACCGTGCGTGTGCTGAGCGACGAGGTCGGCCGGCGTGCGGCGCGACTTCTCATCGCCAAGATCGAGAACAAGAATATTGATCTCGATCTTGAATGCGAGGCCGAAATTGTGGTCCGGCAATCATCCGGGCCGGCCAAGACCTGATCTGAGGACTATGCGGCCCTGGTTGCCCGTGCTGCAGTCACAATCGAAATCAGATTCTGCATTCTCGGGAGGGACTCTCGTTTCAGCTCCTCGCGCGGTTCGGCGCGGGACGCTGAATCGGCCCAGATCGCACGTCCGGCGAGAAACCCGCTCGCCCCGTTCTCACAGCAGATCTTGACGCCCTGGGCAAAATCCTGCGCCGCCACTCCGTTGGATAGGACCACCCATGGCTGCGCGATCGCGTTGGTGAGTGCGCTGGCAAACGCGCCGATGCGATCGAACTGCCCCGGCAGATAGCCGGGCACTTCGGCCTTGTAGACGTCAGCGCCGGTCTCACACAGCTCTACTGCCGCCTCGATGACGGCGTCGCCGTGACTTTTCGTGTCGGTGAAGCGCTCGTTACTTCCGGTGCGAACGATTCCTTCCACGAGAGCGATGCGCCCGGTTCTGCGTGCAAGGTCGACAAATTCCTGTACGACCTTCCTTCGAAAGTCTCTTTCGATGCCTTGCTTCCAGATCACCAGAAGCTTGATCGCGACTGCCCCGCATTCCTCGATCAGGGCGGGTGTCACGACAGGATCGACGATAGAGCGATCCACCGGTCCGCCCGGCTTCTGATCGAATTTGTCGGCGGAAAGAATAAGTGGAACGGTTGCCGGCACGAGCTTCATCGCCTTGCGCCCGAGGCCGCTGTCCAGCAGGACAGCGGATGCCATCGGCGAGAGGGTTTCGGCTGCGGCCGCCTTGAACTCGACAAGCCTTTCATCGGCAATCGTGGATTCATCCTTGCCGTTCGCAATGATGGTGCGCAGCGAGCCTCGCTGATCGAGCGCCAGCATGGTCATGCTGCCGTTCTTCATGAGCGGCGCGATCTTTGCGGAAGCGGTATGCTTTGCGGACATTTTGACTCCTGAATGGCTCGATGATTGGGCGATGAGATCAGTTCACCGCCTCGTGGGCGTTGAGAAATTCCTCAAGTTCCGGCCGGCGAGGCACGGCTGATCGGCCATCCAGCGCGCGGCACGATAAAGCCGCGCAGGCGTTCGCCCAGCGTGTTGCCTCGGTGAGCGATTTTCCAAGGCAAAGCGCGGCAAGAATGCTGCCGTGAAATACGTCGCCCGCGCCAAGTGTGCTGACGATTTCGACGTCGAATGCCGGCACGTGCGAAAACCCCCCATCGCCCAGGACGTAAGAACCCTTTGGGCCGTCAGTGGCCACGACATGGCGCGCGCCGCGATCCACAGCGATGCGCATGAGTTCGCGGGGGGGCAGATCGGCGCCCGCGTCGGCGGCAAGACGCGCCATCGTAGGCGCATAGAGATCGACGCCTCGCAAATCGAGCCCCTGAATTGGATTGCCGCCATCGACGCTGAACTGTGCTCCCTTCAGCCCGGAATCGCGAATAGCTGAAAAGCTCGCAAACCCAACATCGTCGAAATGAATCCAGCGGGCCTTGAGGGGCCGTACCGTTCTGCAATCAGGTGCAGGCGCAGGCGCCGTGACGATCGCGCGGGATGCATTTCGGCGGGAAATGATATTCATGCTGCGACACGTTTCGACATCGGACCGGCGGACGAGCCATCGCGTCGACACGCCCGCCTCCTCAAGTTGAGCCGCGATGTAGTCGCCGGCGCTGTCGCGGCCCAGAACTCCACAGAATCCAACCGGCACACCAAGTCTTGCGATTGCAAAAGCAGCCGTGACCGAAGGCCCGCCGATCCCGGTTTGCAGCGTCTCGGCGAGCATCCTTTCATCCTCGCGGGGAAACCGGTCGACCGCAGCGTTCAGGTCGAGCTTGGCTGCTCCAACGCAAATAACTTCAACGTCCCGCATTGTTCATTGTCGATTTATTTGCCTCTGCCGGACGTGTGCGCGGCGCGCCCACCGGACGGGACTCAGGGGTTTTTGGCATTCGGATATGCGGGTCCCGGGTTGTCCCGGTGAATGACACCGAGCCGCTGGAAATGATCGTAGATGCGCCGGGTATACTCCGCCAAAGCCGGATCCTCGCCCATCGCAAGCGGCCGGGGCCGCGGAATGTCGATTTGCAGCTCCTCGATAATCTCACCTGGCGAAGGCGACATGACGATGACGCGATCGGAAAGCCCGACCGCTTCTTCCACGCTGTGCGTGATGAAGAGGACGGTCGGCCGATCCGCCATCCATAGTTGCTCGAGATCGTAACGCACCTGCAAACGCGTCAGCGCATCCAGAGCGCCGAACGGCTCGTCCATAAGCAGAACCGAGGGCCGCAACACCAGGGCGCGGGAAAGCGACACACGCTGACGCATGCCGCCTGACAATTGGTGCGGATAACGCTCCGCGGCCTTCGTGAGGCCAAGGCGTTCGAACAACTCGTTTGTTCTTTCGCGGACAGGCGCCATCGGCAATCCCCGGATCACGCCTTGCAGGAGGACGTTGTCGATCGCCGTCCGGAAGTCGAGCAGCAAATGGTCCTGGAAGACGATGCCAACGTCGGTCATTGGCCCGGTCAGCACCTTGCCTCCGACGCGTACCTCACCTTGGGTCGCCCTGAGCAGCCCGGCGACCATCAGCATCAACGTGCTCTTGCCGCATCCGCTCGGGCCGACGACGGAGACGAACTCGCCCGGCCGGATGTCGATCGTGGTCGGACGCAAGGCTTCGAATGCCTTGTCGGTGTCCTCGTCGAACACCTTGCCGACCCGATCGATTTCCAGCCGGACGCCGCGCGTCCCGAGCGAATGCATGTCTTTGACCTCGCCTAGAAACATCGCTACCGCAACGCCCTTATTTCATCGGGCAGGAGCGCAGCTCCGATTCAGCCGGCAGGTAGTCGTATGTGTAGTAGGCAGTTGCCGGTACATTGTCAGGCAGGACGCCGATCTTCGCGAAGATCTTGACCGTATCATCCCACTGCGCAGGAACAGCCTTACCCACGAACTTCGCCCGGTTGACGCACATCAGGAACTTGGTGGCCGCGATCTGCGCCGGCGCGAGCTTCTCGTCGGCATCCGGGAACATCTTCTTCATCGCAGCGACCGCTTCCGAAGGATTGTCGAGCGCGGCGTACCAGCCCTTCAGGCTCGCCGCGACGAACTTCTTCACGGCATCCGGATTCTTCGCGAGGAATTCGTCGGACGCGATGATCGAGGTCGACACTGTCGGCGCGCCGGAATCGATGAACAGGTAGCTGTCGAATTCCTGTCCCTGGTTCTTCAGCGCGATATCGTACTGGTCGACCGAGCCCAGGATCACCTCGACCTGGCCCTGAATGAGAGACGCGACCATCGATGACGGCGGCATGTTCACGAGCTTGATGTCGCTTTCCTTCAAGCCGTTGGCGGCGAGCACGAGGGGGAACATCGACGATTGCGACCCGGCATTCGGCATGGCCACAGAACGGCCCTTGATGTCGGCGACCGATTTCAGGTTTGTCTTCTTCAGCGCCGTCACCGCGTTGGGATTGCCCTGAAGGATCGTCGCAATGACCTTCATCTTCGCGCCGCCGGCAATCAGCTTCATCACCGGTGCGGAATCCGCGAACCCGATGTCGTATTTGCCGACCGAGATCAGTTGGGCGGTGGTCTGCGAACCGTTGCCGGGCTCGATCGTGACGTCGAGGCCGGCCGCCTTGTAGAGGCCTTTTTCCACGGCGAGTTCAAATCCTGAGTTGTATCCGGCCGGCGGGACATTCAGCAGGAATGTCATTTTGGTTTGTGCGGCCGAGGGAGTTACGGCGAGCGCAAGCGATACCGCGGAAAACGCCGCAGTAATCGCAAGTGCCCTCAGTTTGTTCTTGGAAAGTGCAGTCATCGTTTCCTCCGTTTTGTGTTCAAGCGAGATAACCGTTCAGCCGGTTTTATGTCTTGCCGCGGCTGCGCTGCCACGGAGTCATGAAAAATTCGACGATCTCGACGATCGTATTGAGGGCAAGGCCGATGATCGTCAGCAGAAACAGGATGGCGAAGACGAGGGTGGTATCGAGATTGGCGGTTCCCTGGAGGAGCATGTAGCCAAGGCCTTTGTTCGCTCCCACGAACTCGGCGACAATCGCGGCGGTGGCTGCAATGGTTGCCGATGTCTTCAGTCCTCCAAAAATGACGGGGAGCGCGGCCGGAAACCGCAGATAGCGGAAGGTCTGCCACGTCGTCGCTCCCATCGACCGTGTGAGATAGAGCAGGCGCGGATCGAGGATCTGGAATCCGGCGATGCTTGCGAGCAGCAGCGGAAAAAATGTGAGCAGGAGCGTCAGCATGACTTTGGACGTCAGTCCAAATCCGAGCCAGACGACGAAGAGGGGGGCGATCGCGATTTTCGGAACGAGCTGGATAAAAACCAGAAGCGGATAAAGCATTCGCTTTGCGGTCTGTGACAAAGCGATCAGAAGCCCGAGCGGGATCGCGAGCACCACCGAAAGGCCGAACCCCATGAAGATTTCTTCAAGCGTCACGATGGAATGACCGAGCAGGCTCTCCCATTTCTCGGCGATGCGGGGCAGCACGTCCTGCGGCGGAGGCAGGAGGAATGATGGGACCTTGCCGATCTCGACCGCGGCCCACCACAAGGCGATCAACGCGAAGAAAACCAGAACTGGCGAGACGTCGCGGGCAATCCGGGCGACGCGCATCCAGCGCCTTCGCCTCCTGCGGGCGGCGGCCTGGTGATCAACGGCGTTGGTCGTGCCGGTGGTCATTTCTGTTCCTGTCTGTGCGCCGTCAAACGGGAGATTCAATTCGGCCGACAGGCCGTCCGAATGGCGACCAAACGCGATTTCGAGGCACCATCTGCATCATAAAGTAACCGATTACATTTTGGCGCAACAATACGCCAGAGGGTCCAATTTCGAATTCCAGATGTCACATAATAATGAGGAAAATCAAGCGCTTTCAAGCCTTCCGGCCGGGGTGGATCGTCTTCGCAGCGTTTGTTTGCGCTTTCAAACCGCGCCTGCCAGCCTTGTCATCCAGGTGAGCCCATCTTCGGTTCGGCCGCGGGGCTTGTATTCGAGCCCGATCAGCCCGCCATAGCCGACGCGGTCCAGCGCCGAGAAAATCGCAGGAAAGCTGACTTCGCCTTCGTCCGGCTCGGCGCGCGACGGCACCGCCGCGATCTGGACATGTCCGATGCTGTCCCTGTGGCGTTCGATGCGTTTGATCAAATCGCCTTCCATGATCTGTACGTGATAGACATCGAACATCAACTTCACATTCGGCTCCGATATCTGGCCGATGATCGACACAATGTCGTCGGATCGCGAAACGAGATAGTGCGGCATGTCGCGGCTGTTGAGCGGTTCTAGCAAGAGCGTGACGCCGGTCCCGGACGCCTTTCGCGCCGCCGCGCGCAGGTTCGAGATGTAGGTTTTCAACGCTGCAGCGCGCGCGGTCGAATCGACTTTGCCGGCCATGACGTGAATGACCGATGCGCCGAGCGCAGTCGCATAGTGCAGAGCCTGGTCGAAATCGCGGGTAAACTCGGCCTCACGACCGGGAACCCCGGCAAGGCCCCATTCGCCCTTGGCCGTGTCGCCCGGCGCCGTGTTCAGCCCGGTCAGCGTTACGCCCGCCTTATGCAGTCGCGTCTTGATGACGTCGGTCGGAAATTCATACGGAAAGTGACATTCGACATGCGAAAACCCGCATGCCTTTGCAGCGTCGATGCGATCGAGGAACGGACGATCCGCAAACATGAACGAGATATTCGCTGTATAGCGCGGCATGGTCTTCCCTAGCGCGGCGCGTGAAATACGCGCACGAGTTCGTCTATCTGTTCCGTCGTGAGGCGCCGCGCGTTTTGTCCGCGCAGCAGAAGAACGAGCTTCGCCGTTTCTTCCAATTCTTCCGATGCAAAGACAGCGCTTTCGATGTCCTTTGCTGAAACCACAGGCCCGTGATTGGCGAGCAGAACCGCAGCAAAGTGGCCGCCGAGAGCGCGGATCAAATCACCCATCGCGGGATCTCCCGGGCGCACGTAAGGCACAAGCTTCACGCGTCCCACCCGCATCACGACATAAGGCGTCAGCGGCGGAATGGCGTCGTCCGGGTCGATGTCGGGCAGACATGACAGGGCGGTCGCGTGCGTCGAATGAAGGTGCACCACGGCGCCGGCCGCCGGGCGGGTTTCGTAGAAGGCCTGATGAAGGAAAATCTCCTTCGAAGGTGCATCGCCAGCAACGTGTTTGCCCGCTCTGTCGAGTTTGCTGATCCGTGCCGGATCGAGAAAACCGAAACAGGAATTGGTCGGGGTGATCAGAAGTCCATCTTCGATACGGGCGCTGATATTTCCGGAGGAACCGACGGTGTAGCCCCGCGCGAAAAGAGATTGCGCAAGGCGCGTGATCGTTTCGCGCGCGCGCGCCTCGTTCATATGCCGCCCGCGAGCGTCTGCAGCGCCTTGGCGAAAAAATTCCTGGCGCCGAAATTTCCGGACTTCAGTGCAAGGCCGAGTGGCGTTCCTTCGGCTGCGCCGAGAGCGGGCACCCCGGGATCGATTTCAGGGCCGATTGACAGGGCCTTCACGTTGAGCGTGCCGACGACGGCGCCGGACGTTTCGCCACCCGCGATTACGAGACGTTTGGTCCCGCCTTCGACGAGCTTTCGTGCGACGTCCGCGAACAGGGCGTCGAGCTTTTGCGAAACCTTTTCGCGGCCGAATGTTTGCTGCGCTTCGCGCACGCGCTCCGGCTTGTCCGACGAGAAGATCATCGGGGCGCGGCCTTCATTGCCGCGGATGAACCGGACCAGTTCGTCAACATTGACCTTTCCGCTCATGACGTCGGGCACGGAAATAGAAAGCGCGGGATGATCCTTGCGATGCTCTTCGATCTGCTCGAGCGTCGCGCGGGAGCAAGAGCCTGCCAGAACTGCCTCCGGACCCGGAACGGCTCGGAATGCGCTTCCGCTTCCGCTCGCCAGTCCTCGCTTGATGAAATTCTGCGGCAGCCCAAGTGCGATGCCGGATCCGCCGGTCAGCAGCGGCGCATTGGCGCACGCTTCGGCAATCGTCAAGAGATCGTCATCCGATACCGCATCTACGATGACGAGTCGTTCTTTTCGTTTGGCGGCCTCATCGAGCGCCGTTTGAAGCGCCTGTCCGCCCTTGCGCACGATCGGCCAGGGCACAAGGCCAACCGGCTCCTTGCTCTGTTTAGCGAGCCAGCGGCGGATATCGGAATCCGTCATTGGGTTCAGCGGATGATTTTCCAGTCCCGATTCATTGAGCAGGCGATCGCCGACAAAAAGATGGCCCTGATAGACCGTCCGTCCTGTGGTCGGGAAGGCAGGGCAGGCGAGAACACCATGCACCCCCAACGCGCGCGCGAGCGACTCGCCGACAGGGCCGATATTTCCCGCAGGCGTGGAATCGAATGTCGAACAATATTTAAAGATGAATTGCGTGCAGCCTTGTCGCTTCAGCCATTCGAAGGCGCGCATAGACTGTTCGACGGCGTCCGTGGCGTCGATCGATCGCGTCTTGAGCGCCACGACGCCGGCTTCGCAGGTCTTCGGCGCATCGTCCTGCTGAAGCCCGAGAAACTGAATCGTGGCAAGCCCGCCTTTGGCGAGCGTATTCGCGATATCGCTGGCTCCGGTGAAGTCATCCGCGATGACGCCGAGATGCATGGGAGACGGACGCTATCGGACGACACGCAGCCCTTCGCGGGCACGCGCTTTTGCGTCGATATCGGCCTCCAGATTCATCGGTCCCGATGCGAACAGGCGCCGATCCATTCGCTTGAGCTGTGACGAAATGCGCGGAGTGAACCCCATATGCGCGAGTACATCCTTTTCCAGGTCGATACCTGGTGCAATCTCTACGATTTCCAGCACGCCGTCGATGGGTTTCATGACGGCGCGCTCGGTAACGAACAGCGCGTCGCGTCCTTCTTCTTCGGCGAAACGGGCATTGTAACAGATTTGCTCGATATCCTTCACGAAACGCGCATGCCGGCCTTCAGTCGCGATCCTGAGCGATCCGTTCATGCAATCCACTTCGAGACCGCCCGCGGTGAATGTCCCGCTGAAGACCACTTTTTTCGCATTCTGGCTGATGTTGATGAAGCCGCCGACGCCAATGATCTTGTCGGCAAAACGGCTGACATTCACGTTGCCTGAGCTGTCGACTTCGCCGAAGGACAGGAACGCGAGATCGAGGCCGCCGCCGTCGTAGAAGTCGAATTGATATGGCGCATCGACCAGCGCGTCGTAGTTCTGCGCGGCGCCTGAATCCGGGCCGGTCAGCGGCGCGCCGCCGATAAAGCCCTGCTCGTTCGTCAGGCTGACGCGGTTAAGAATGCCTTCTTCGGCCGCCACAGCTGAAATGCCGGTAGAAATGCCGGCGCCGAGATTGCAAATCGCGCCCGGCTCCAGCTCCATCGCCGCGCGGCGCGCGACAATCTTGCGCGGTCCGAACGGCAGCGCCTTCACCGAGCCCGCAATGCCGCGCAGCTCGCCTGCGTAGGTCGGATCGTAGTCGGTCGCAAACGTCTGCTTCTGGTGAGGATCGACGACCACATAGTCGACGAGAATGCCGGGAATTTTCACGTTCTTTGGATGCAGCGTGCCGGCGCGCGCCATACGCTTGACCTGCACGATCACGATGCCCCCCGATCGCCGCGTCGCCTGAGCCATCGACAGGGGCTCCCCGAAAATCGCCTCCTGCTCCATGGAGATGTTGCCGTCTTCGTCCGCGGTGGTTCCGCGCAGAAACGCGACATTGAAACGAAGCGGCTTGAAGCGCAGCCATTCCTCGCCGTCGATCTTAAGCAATTCGACAAGATCTTCTTTCGCGCTGTCGCTCTGACGTGCACCCCGCTGGCGCGGGTCGATGAAGGTATGCAGGCCCGTCTTCGTGATTAGCCCCGGCCGGCCAGCCGCGATATCGCGCATCAGCTGCGAGAGGACGCCCTGCGGAAGGGTGTAGGATTCGATCTTGTTGTCGCGCGCCATTGGCACAAGGCGCGGAGAATCTACGAGCGCGCTGGTCACGCTGCGCTTGATCAGTCCCTCATGGCCGAAATGGTCCGCGCCGGTTCCGGTCTTGCGATCGCCGATGCCGACGACGTGGCAAACCGTGAGATCGCGCGGCTGACCTTCCGCCAGAAACCGCGCCTCGATCGCCGCCAGCGGAACTTCCGGAACGGCATGACCGCCCCCCGAACCGCTGATGACAAGCGCGTCGCCGGACTTCACGAGTTTTGCTGCGTCGGCAGCCGAGATGACTTTCACAAAGGGCTCCGGTGGAAAGAAGGGAGTTTTGTAAGCGGTTACATACAACGCCGGATTCGCCGCCGTCAACGGCGGGAGGTGAGCGACGGAATTGCGATTGGTCGCGTATCGTCCACGAAAAATCGATATCGGGCTCGAGTAAAGCGCGTATTGGGGACGAGTAAGCGCGTATTGGGCGCGAGTAAGTCGGATTGGGCGCGAGAAAGAACGTCCGGGATTCATATGCATTTCGTTTTGAGCATAGTCTCGCCTGGGGCGATTCGCGGGCGATATGGAATTCCGCCTCTTTCGCGGGGCCATGGTCGCTAATTCGGGGTTTCGAACAGCCGGATGACACGGGTCTTGCGACTTCTCGCACTGCTATTCGCGCTATTCGCTGCAGCGCCCGCAGCCTTCGCGCAAAGCTCCGATCTGAAGGGCTATGGCGTGGTGCTGATGCACGGCAAGTTCGGCACGGCCGGCGCTTTTCTCGGCGGGTTGAAATCGGCGCTCGAAAAGGAAGGCGCGATTGTCGTCACCCCGGAAATGCCATGGTCGCTGCATCGCATTTACGACGCGTCTTACGAAGATGCGATGGTCGAAATCGATCGTGCTGTTGAGGAGGCGCGCCGTCTCGGCGCGACGCGCATCGTGGTCGGCGGGCACAGCATGGGAGCCAATGCCGCGCTCGGCTATGCGGCGCGGCGCGAGGGTCTGGCGGCCGTGCTGGCGCTCGCGCCCGGCCATCCGCAGGATACCTGGTTCATGCAGCTTCGAACACGGAGCGGGCTTGCCCGCGCGCGCGAGATGATCGCCGCAGGGCAGGGCGACGTCACCGCGATTTTTCCCGACACGGCGCAGGGCGTTCCGTTTCCGGTGCGCACGACCGCAAACATCTATCTGAGCCTGTTCGATCCGGAAGGAGCCGCCGCCATGCCGCGCAACGCCGCCGCGATGGGGCCGGTGCCGCTCCTGTGGGTCGTCGGCATTGCCGACCCGATCTTCTTCAAGGGCCGCGACTACGCCTTCAATCTCGGCGCGAAGAATCCGAAGAGCAGATATCTGGAAATCGCCGGCACGCACATGACGACGCCCTTTCAGGCGCGCCATGCGATCGTGGAGTGGCTGAAGTCCCTGAACTAGGACGCGGTCTGGACGCGCGAGGCGCGCGTTTGCAGGGCGCGCATCCGGTCGGCGAGATTGCCCTTGGCTTCTGCGATCTTGGACCTGCCGTTCTCGCCGCTGACGCTTTCGCGTGCCGGCGTCGTATCTCCTGCAAGAATTGCCTCGATCGGAGAATTCGGTCCTTCCAGCACCACCGTCAGGCGCGCGACTTCGGCGGCAACGTCGTTAATCCGCTCGCGCAGAAGTGCGTTCTCGACGCGCTCGGCGGCCCAAGTGGATTCCGTTTCGCGCTTGATCGTCGCGATCTCTGCCTGGAGCTTGCCACGTTCTTCCTGGGCGCGCGCGAGTTCCTTTTCCAGCAATTCCTTTTCCGACTTCAGGGACGTGGTCGATTCCCGATGGTGGCGGCCGGTCGAAGCGATTTCGGCGCGCAGGTCGCCTTCGACCTTTCGCACATTATCGATGTCAGCTTTCAGGCGCTCCACTTCCAGTTCGCGCTCGGACAGGAGGCGTCCCTGCTCGGCGACCCGGCGTTCGAGTTCGTCCGCCTTGCGTCCCAGCGCCGTAGCGTCGGCGGTCTGCACGACAAGCTGTTGCTCAAGCTCCGCCACGCGATGGCTTAAGTTCTCGACCTTGGTGCGTGCATCGGTGAGATCGCGCGTCGCCGCGGCAGACTGTGCGCGTTCCCGCTCGAGACGATCTTCGGTGGTGTTGATCTCGCGTTCGGAGTCTGAAATGCGGACCTTGAGAGCGTCGATCTGCGCCCTGAGTGAAATGATCTCCACCCGCTGGCTGTCGGTCGTGACCGAGCGCTCGCTTGCTTCCTGGCTGATCCGCGCGAGATCGGCTTCCTTGTCGCTGAGCGCACGTTCGGCTTCGCGCAACGATGCGGTCTTGACCGCGTATTCCTCTTCGGTCGCGCGCAACTGGTCCTTGAACGCCTTTTCGCGGGCCTCGAGCGAAAAGATCGTGGCGGTCTTTTCGCCGAGCTCGATCTTCAGGCGGTTGATCGCGTCGGTCTTTTTGCCGAGTTCGGCGAGCTGGCTCGTGGTCTTTGCTTTCATCTGCTCGACGCTGATCTCCAGGCGGCGAGTAGACATCGCGAATTCGGCGCGAAGCTGATCTTTGTCGGCCTGAATCTCGGCCATCGAAAGCGGGGTTGCAGCTTCCAGCCGGCGCATCGTCAGCCGCACGGCGCGGCTGTGGACCAGCGGAACAAGCACGATCCCCAACAACGTCGCTACAAGGAAACCGATGCCGAAATACATCGCCGGCTCGATCATCGCCGCCACTCCACCGCAACTGAAACCGCCACTGGCGCTAGGTTGCCATGAGCACAGTCATCTTCGCCAGTGGGTCTCTTGATTAACCTAAACCCTGCGGCGGACGGCCACGGCGGCCCGGCCGGTTTCCGGCCGAAACCGGCGGGAAAGCCTCAGAACGGGTTCCAGGTCGGGCGCGGCGTAAACTTTAGGTATCCGATATTGGCTCCGAGCCGGAAACCGACGCCGGACCTTATCGGCACAAGGACAATATTATTGGCCGTCAGGGCGGTCATCCCAAACCCGCCAACGAAATAGGCAGAGCCGTCGAGACCGGCAAAGCGCTGATAGACGGCCTCCGTCGCCGGAAGGTTATAGACGAGCATCATGGTGCGCGCTCCTTCGCCGCCTGCGTCAAAACCGATCGAGGGGCCTTCCCAGAAAACCCGCAGGTCGCCGGCGTTCTTGGTGAACAGCTTTCCTTCGCCGTATCGCAACCCCGCGATGAACGCGCCGCCGCCCTCTTCGCCAAGGATATAGCCGTTCGGGAGCCCCCATTTGCTGACCGCGCGCTCGACGACCTGGGCGAGTCCCCGCGACACCGTGCCGAAAAAGCGGTGTCCGGAATCGACCAGTTCCTGTCCGCTATATTGTCCCGGCTGCTGGGCGCGGACCTCGCCGCCCGCCAGCGCCACTGTGAGTGCGATTGCAAGGATAAGATTGCGAAGAGCGGCGCGCATCGGATGCTCCAGTCGAAGGAAATGCCCGTTTAACCGGTTACTCACACAGTTGCGGCTACCTCACATCCACCGAATCGACGTCTGACGCCGGACTATGGACGCAGTCACCCTTAGACGAAAGAGATGGCTTTTTTTCGTATGCGGGCTCGCAGCGACGTTCGTCTGCGTTGCCGCGATTTTTCCGCTGGCGGCCGCGACCACCGAGCGGATCGTGGTCAACCGGAATACCGGTCTTGCCATCAGCGGGTTCGATCCGGTCGCCTATTTCACCGATGGCGCGCCGAAGCTTGGCCATGCGGACCTCGAGCTGCTTTCGGCGGGCGCTGTCTGGCGCTTCGCCAACGAGGGCAACCGCGCTGCATTCGCGGCCGATCCGCAGGTGTATATGCCGCAATTCGGAGGATACGACCCGATCGCGATCGCGCGGGGCGCCTCGACGGCAGGTCATCCTGAAATCTGGTTCCTGTCCGAACAGAAGCTCTATCTCTTTTATAGTGTCGAGGCGCGCGACGCCTTTGCATCCGATCCGGACAACGCACGGGAGGCGGCCAAAGAAGCGTGGCCGAGCGTGCTGCAGACGCTTTCGCCTTAGGAGCGCTCTGCCGCCGCAGGGTCCGCCCAGGCGACAAACGACGGAACCACGAAGCGCCGATCCGCGCGGCCATAACTCAGCGGCCCTCCTTCCGGCGTGACGACGAGCCCTCCCGCGGCGACCGCGATGGCGTGTCCCGCCGCGATGTCCCATTCGCAGGTGGGCGACAGCCGCGGATAAATGTCGGCGGCACCCTCCGCGATGAGCGCGAACTTCAGCGACGAGCCTGCGCTCACCGCTTCGATACCGGGCCAGCGTGTCACAAACGATTGCGTCGCCGGGTCGAGATGCGAGCGGCTCATGACTGCGGTCCGGGGTTGGGGAAGGCGACGCACTGCAATCGGCGTTTCCTCCAGAACCACACCGTCTGCCGCGAGCCGCAGCCGTTGCGCGCCGTGTCCGACAACGCCACGCCAGATCATGTGTCGGGCCGGTGCGCCGATCACGCCACTTTGAGGGATTCGGTTTTCGACGATTGCGATATTGACCGTGAACTCGTCCCGTCCGGCAATGAATTCACGTGTCCCGTCCAGCGGATCGACCAGAACAAAAGCGGGCGGCACTTGCAGCGTCGCGGCGCGCACCTGATCTTCCTCGGACACGACCGGAATTCCGGGAAGGATTTTGGACAGCCCGGCGAGGATGATTTCCTCTGCCGCATGATCGGCGTCGGTCACCGGCGTCGCATCCGACTTTTCACGCGCGTTGTGTCCGGCGTCCCTGACACGCAGGATGGCGGCGCCTGCACGCGACGCGAGCGCGGTCAGTTCTTCGATCAACGCCGGTTCGGAAAGCGTCGCTTGAGCCGTCACGTTGTGGTCCCTGTGTGTCGCCTTGGCGGGGGAGCGGGCGCGGTGTATCACACAAACGAATCGCGCACGATCCTTTGAGTCGCCACCGCGTTCCCTTCTTTATTCATCCGGGGTTGCTCATGTCCGGTCCCGCCGCTCTCGAAGCCCTCGATCTTGCCGCTCTCCTGTGCTCGCGCGTCTGTCATGACCTGATCAGCCCGGTCGGCGCGATCGTCAACGGTCTCGAGGTCATGGAGGATGACAAGAGCGAGGAGACGCAGACGGTGGCGATGGATCTGATCCGCAAGAGCGTGAAGGTGGCCTCGGCTCGCCTGCAATTCTGTCGTCTTGCGTTCGGCGCTGCGGGGTCCGCGGGGGCCCAGATCGATCTTGGCGACGCGGAATCCGTGTCCCGCGGTTTCCTCGAAGACGACAAGACAAAGCTTGCCTGGAACCTGCCCCGGGCCCTTGTCGCCAAGAACCGGGTGAAGCTTCTCCTCAATATGCTGGTCATCGCCGGGCAGACGATCCCGCGGGGAGGCTTGCTGACCGTCGATCCGATCGGCAGCGGCGACAGCCTTGGGTTCAAGGTCACGGCATCTGGAACCAATGCGAAGATGCCGGAAAAGGTGCCGCCGTTGCTGAATTCCCCGGAACCCGCGGGGATCGACGCCCATGCGATCCAGCCCTACTACACCGGGCTTCTCGCCAAGAATTGTGGGCTCGCCGTCGCGGTGGCCCCGGAAGGGGAGTCGGTCGTTGTGACCGCTCAGTGACTGGCGGGTTAACGACCGGTTAATGGCCCGGCCTTCCAGCGCCGATCTGCAACTAAAATTAAACGCTTAGGCAACACACTCCACTCTCCGCCGCCGTGCGGAGGCCGCCGGACCGCGCCCGGCGCAAAGGGCGTGTCTGATGGACGACCTGCTCCGGGAATTTCTCACCGAGACGAATGAAAGTCTCGACGTCGTCGACGTCGAGCTCGTTCGCTTCGAGCAGGATCCAAACAACGCGAAGATTCTCGGAAACGTCTTCCGCCTGGTCCATACGATTAAAGGCACGTGCGGATTTTTGGGCTTGCCGCGGCTGGCTGCGCTCGCACATGCCGCCGAGACGCTGATGGGCAAGTTCCGCGACGGCATGCCGGTCACCGGCGAAGCGGTGACGCTGATCCTCGCGACCATCGACCGCATCAAGGACATTCTCGACGCGCTGGAAAAGAGCAGCGGCGAGCCCGAGGGCGGTGACGAAGACCTGATCGGCAAACTCGACGCAATGGCCACGGACAAGGCCGTCGCGGCACCGGCGCCGGCCAATGTCGGTTCGCTGACCTATCAGGTTCTCGAACGCCCGCTGAAGCCCGGTGAAGTGTCGCTGGACGAACTCGAGCGCGCGTTCCGCGAGACGCCGGGTCCCGCGCCGGCCGAGCCGCGCCGGCGCGCGACCGATCGGGACGAGGATGTCGCCGCGAAGCCCGGTAATCAGAGCATCCGGGTCAATGTCGAGACGCTCGAAAACCTGATGACGATGGTTTCGGAGCTGGTGCTCACCCGCAATCAGCTTCTCGAAATGGCGCGGCGTGAGGAGGATTCCGAATTCAAGGCCCCGCTGCAGCGCCTCTCCAACGTCACGGCCGAGTTGCAGGACAGCGTGATGAAGACGCGGATGCAGCCGATCGGCAATGCCTGGCAGAAGCTGCCGCGCGTGGTGCGCGATCTCGCGACCGAACTCGGAAAACATATCGAACTGGAAATGCAGGGCGCGGAGACCGAGCTCGACCGGCAGGTCCTCGACCGCATCAAGGACCCGCTCACGCACATGGTGCGCAATTCCGCCGACCACGGGCTGGAAGCGCCGGATGTGCGCGCTGCCTGCGGCAAGCCGAAGAATGGAACGATCCGGCTGACCGCCTACCACGAAGGCGGACACATCATCATCGAGATCGCCGACGACGGGCGCGGTCTCGACACCAAGCGGATCAAGGAGACCGCGATCGCGAACCATCTGGCGAGCGAGGTCGAGATCGCGAAGATGACGGACGCGCAGATCCATCGCCTTATCTTCACGCCGGGATTTTCCACCGCGACGCAGGTGACGAGCATTTCCGGCCGCGGCGTCGGAATGGACGTGGTGCACACGAATATCGACCAGATCGGCGGATCGGTCGACGTCAAATCGATCGCCGGCGAAGGCTGTGTCTTTACCATCAAGATTCCACTCACGCTCGCGATCATTTCGGCGCTGATCATCGAATCGTCGAATGAGCGCTTTGCGATCCCGCAACTGTCCGTGCTGGAGCTCGTGCGCGCCGGCGCCAAGTCGAACAACCGTATCGAATGGATCAAGGATACGCCGGTTCTGCGGCTGCGCAGCAAGCTCCTTCCGCTGGTGCATCTCGGCAAGCTCCTTCGGATCGATGCGCGGCCCGATCGCGAAATCGAAACCGGCTTTGTCGTCGTCATGCAGATCGGCAACCAGACCTTCGGAATCGTGGTGGACGGCGTGTTTCACACCGAGGAAATCGTGGTGAAGCCGATGGCGACCCGTCTGCGGCACATTCCCTATTTCTCCGGCAACACGATCCTCGGCGACGGTTCGGTGATCATGATCATCGATCCGAACGGCATCGGGCAGTCGGTCGGCACCGTCGCGTCGCAGTCGATGAACGTGATCGAGGCCGCCGAGCACGCTCCCGAACAGCCGCGCACGGCGGTCCTGATCTTCCGCGCCGGTTCGGCCCAACCCAAGGCGGTGCCGCTGTCGCTGGTGACGCGGCTCGAGGAAATCGACGCCCGCAGAATCGAGCTCGCCAACGGTCGCCACCTGATCCAGTACCGCGACCAGTTGATGCCGCTCGTGCGAATGAGCGAACAGGTACGGATCAGGGAAGACGGAACGCAGCCTCTGCTCGTGTTCTCCGATGGATCGCGGTCGATGGCGCTTGTGGTCGACGAGATCGTCGACATCGTGGACGACTATCTCGATATCGAACCGGTGGGCGAAGGCGAGGGGATCCTCGGATCGGCGGTCATCAAGGGGCAGGCAACCGAAATTGTGGACGTGGCGCACTTTATGCCGTTGGCTTTCGCCGACTGGTTCCGCCGGACCGGCGGCGACCTGGAGCGCCGCAATCTGCTCCTGCTCGACGATTCCGAATTCTTCCGCAACATGCTCACGCCGCTCCTGATCGCAGCGGGCTACGATGTTGTCGCCGCAGCGAGCGTGCCAGATGCCCTCGCCATGCTGGATGACGGACAGCGCTTCGACGCGATCGTCGCCGACATCGACATGCCGCAGGCCGGGGATGCCGGGTTCGTGGAAGCGATCCGCAGCCGCGGTGCCGCCGACACGCCGATCATTGCGCTGTCATCCACGCTTTCGGCCGAGGTCATCGAGCGCGTACGCCAAGCCGGCATTCACGATTTTGTCGCGAAGTTTGACCGACAGGGCCTGATTGCTTCTCTCAAGGAGCAAACGGCCGACATTCATCGGGCCGCGTAACCATGCAGACGCTCAAGAACGCTCCAGACGTGAATGCCGCCGAGTTCGTCACGGTCACTGTCGGGGGGCAGCTTTTCGGCCTGCCGATCGGCGACGTCCAGGACGTGTTCATCCCGGGCCGGCTCACTGCGGTCCCCACTGCGCCCGCGGAGTTTGCGGGAGTCCTCAATCTGCGGGGCCGCATCGTGACCGCGATCGACATGCGCATCCGGCTCGGCATGGAAAAGCGCGACGGCCGCGAGGAGCCGATGGCGATCGGGATCGATAGCGACGGTGAATCCTACGGACTGCTGGTCGACGCGATCGGCGAAGTGCTGAAACTCGATCCTGTCGAGCGTCAGCCTGTCCCGGTCAATCTCGACGCAAGGCTGAGCCGGGTGGCAAGCGGGATCTACCGGGTGGAAGGCCATCTGCTCGTCATTCTTGATGTTCAACGGCTGCTCAACATCAAGGCGGAGTCGCGGGCAGCGTAGCGTGTGTAGCGATGCAATTCGCGTCGCAGTGAAACGAGGGTGCCATGAAAACGTGTCTAGTGGTTGATGACTCAAGCGTCATCCGAAAGGTGGCGCGGCGAATTCTGGAAGGTCTCCAGTTTCAGATCGCCGAAGCGGAGGACGGAGAACAGGCGCTGACGGCGTGTCAGAAGCTGTTGCCCGACGCCATTCTTCTCGACTGGAACATGCCGAAGATGGACGGGTACGACTTCCTCAAGGCGCTCCGCCGCCTGCCGGGAGGCGACCGTCCGAAGGTCGTGTTCTGCACGACGGAAAACGACGTCGCTCATATCGCTCGCGCGCTTCATGCCGGCGCCAATGAGTACATCATGAAGCCGTTCGACAAGGAAATCGTCGAAGCGAAACTTCAGGAAGTCGGATTGATCTGACGATCTACCGCGCTCGCCCTGCGTTTGTTGTCTGCAACGAGTGAGTATTCGTGAGTAGCGTCGTCAACACCCGAATTTCCGCCTCTGCCGTTTCGCCGATCCGCGTGATGATCGTCGACGATTCTGTCGTCGTGCGCGGCCACATGCGTCAATGGATCGAATCCGAACCGGAGTTCGAACTGGTGGCCTCGCTCCGCGGCGGGCGTGAAGCCGTCGAGCGGCTGTTGGCGTGCAATCCGGATGTCGTCGTGCTCGACATCGAAATGCCGGACCTCGATGGCGTGTCGGCGCTGCCGTTGCTGCTTGCCAAGAAGCCGGACCTTGCGGTCATCATCGCTTCGAGTCTGACGCCCCATAACGCAGAAGTCACAATGAAGGCGCTGGCCCTCGGCGCCATCGATTGTATCGCCAAGCCGGACCCCAGCGTCGTGGACAGCCTCGCGGCGTTTCGGCGCGAACTGACCGCGAAGGTCCGCGATCTCGGCTCGTCGCGGCGAAAACGCTTTCTCGCTCCGTCCTCCGTGGCGGCATTACCGCGCCGGATCGCGAAGCCCCGATCCGCGATTGCACTCCAGCCCGCGCCGCCGAAACTGCGTCCGTTTTCCAAGATAACGCCGCGCGTGCTCGTGATCGGAGCATCCACCGGCGGGCCTCAGGCATTGAACAAACTGATGTCCGGGCTTGTCAGCGTGAGCGATCGCGCGCCGATCCTGATTACCCAGCACATGCCGGCGACCTTCACGACGATCCTCGCGGAGCATCTGACCCGCTCGCTCGGGCGGCCGGTGCGCGAAGGGACGGATGGAGAAGCTGTTCGTGCGGGTGCCATCTATCTCGCGCCCGGCGGGCGGCACATGGGCGTGACGCGGCGCGAGGGAACTGCGATCATTTCGCTGACTGACGGCACACCGGTCCATCACTGCAAGCCGGCGGTCGATCCGCTGTTTTCGTCCGCAGCCTCGACCTGGGGGCCCTGGGTTCTCGGTCTTGTGCTGACCGGCATGGGCCATGATGGATGCGCGGGCGCATCCGATATTGTCGCTGCCGGTGGAAGCGTCGTCGCGCAGGATGAGGCATCCAGCATCGTGTGGGGAATGCCTGCCGCCGTCGCCGAAGCGGGACTGTGCTCCGCTATTCTCGACATCGACGCGATCGGACCGAAAGTCGTTCAGCTCTTTTCGGGAGGGCGCGCGTGACCCCGAACGATTACGATTACCTTCGCGGTCTGCTCCGGGAGCGTTCGGGACTCATGCTTTCGGGCGAGAAGCAATATCTCGTTGAAAGCAGACTGATGCCGCTCGCGCGAAAATCCGGCCTCAGCAATCTCGGCGAACTCGTCAAGATGCTGAAGCACCAGAACGCCGAGCGCCTCACCGCTGCGGTGGTCGAGGCCATGACCACGAACGAGTCGTTCTTTTTCCGCGATAAGACCCCGTTCGAGAATTTCCGCGAGATGATCATCCCGCAATTGCTCGCGGCGCGCGCCGAACAAAAGCGCATTCGGATCTGGTGTGCCGCCGCGGCCGCAGGGCAGGAGCCCTATTCGCTCGCCATGGCGCTCAAGGAAATGGGCCGCACCTTGTCCGGCGTCCGGATCGAAATTCTCGCCACCGATATTTCCACGGAAATTCTGGAAAAAGCCAAGGCGGGAATCTACAGCCAGTTCGAGGTCCAGCGTGGTCTGCCGATCCAGTATCTCGTGAAGTATTTCAGCAAGGTCGGCGAGATGTGGCAGATTTCGCCCGAGATCCGGGAGATGGTGCGTTTCCGCTCCCTCAATCTGCTGAACAGTTTCTCTCACCTTGGCATGTTCGACGTCGTCTTCTGCCGCAACGTCCTGATCTATTTCGATCAGGCGACGAAAGGCGAAGTCTTGTCGCGAGTCTCCGGCGTGACTGCGGCCGATGGCTATCTTTGCCTCGGTGCCGCGGAAACCGTGATCGGCTTGACCGAGGTATTCAAGCCGGTGCCCGATCGGCGCGGTTTCTACGTCCCGGTCCGGCAGCCCGCGCGTGACAGCAATCTGCTGCGCTTTGAAAGAACGCGCGCCGACGCGCAATAACGCATTGACGCGACTCCCGTTCTGCCGGCCGCGCCATTCGCGCGGGGCAATTAGTACAAATTCGCCCTGCAGAAACGACCCTCTGTAAGACTACTCACAGGCCTCGGGTCGGGAATGTGGTAATTTGGTCGGTGATTCTGCGCACGGAGAATCCACGACATTGACCCCCCAGGGGATTAACGAGGCCGCTTGATGAGACTATCCACGCGGCTCGCGATCATTCTGATCGCCTTCGTCGTTCTGACCGCGTCTGCGGTCGGAATGCTGATTTACCGCAACGTTGTGGCAATCAGCGTTCCAAATGCGCTCGAGCGCAACGATACGCATGCCCGTATCGTGGCGACCGAAATGGAAACGGCGACCGCCCGTGCGCGCGCCGACGTTCTTGGATTTTCGGCTGCGGTCGCGGTTGCGGAGATTGTGAAGGCGCGGCTTGATCGCGATCCTGCAGCGGCCGCGAACGAAGCGCAATGGCGGCAACGCCTTGCTTCCCGTTTCGCGGCGGAGCTTGCGGCCAAGCCGGACTATGCGCAGTTTCGCGTGATCGGGTTCGCCGATGGCGGCCGCGAGATCGTGCGGGTGGACCGTGCCGGGCCCGGAAATTCCATCCGTATCGTTCCGGACGAAGAACTCCAGTCCAAAGGGGATCGCGGTTACTTCAAGGAAGCGGCCAATCTCAAGCCCGGAGAGGTTTACGTTTCGCCGGTCGATCTCAATCGCGAACGCGGCATCATCGAAACGCCATATGTGCCGACCCTCCGGACAGCGGCTCCGATCGTGGAACCGGACGGCAAGCCGTTTGGGATGGTTGTCATCAATTTCGACTTGCGCCCGACCTTCGAGCGCATTCGCTGGGCCGAACGGGTGGGCGACGACGTCTATGTGATGAACGAGCGCGGCGACTATCTCCTTCATCCCGATCCGCGACGCGAGTTCGGATTCGAACTTGGCACTCCGTTCCGGCTGCAGGACGATTTTCCGGCGCTCGCCGAGGTTTTGAAGAGCACGCCGCAAACGCCGCGCATCGTGGAGCGGCGGGAAGGGGCCCAGTTCGGGGCAGGCTTCGGGACCGCGCAACTGGCCGGCGGCCCGCGTGTGATTGTGATGCAGACCTCGCCGTATTCGCAGGTGGTGGCCGCGGCAACGGCGGTGCGCGATTCAAGTTTGTTGGGGGGCACGGTCGCGGTGATTTGCGCGGTCGGCCTTGCCATCGTCTTTTCGCGCTCTCTCACCGGGCCGCTGGTGCAGATGACGAGGGCTGCCGAGGGTCTCGCGCGGGGAGAAACTATGCCCGTGCCGACCCAGGCGGGCGGCGAGATCGGTGTCCTCGCCCGCGCGTTCACGCGCATGGCAGACGAGATGCGCGAGAAAAGCGAAGCGCTGAGGAAAGAAAACGAGGAGCGCCGGCAGCTCTTCGACACCTCCCTCGACCTGATCCTGATTACCGACACGCGCGGAAATTTCGTGCGGGTCAGTCCGAGCTCCGAGGCGATCATCGGCTACCGGCCGAACGACATGATCGGCCGGAGCGCCGCCGATTTCATTCATCCCGACGACCTCGAGGCCACGCGGCAGGAAATGCGGATGGCGCGGCAAGGCCGGTATATTCGCAACTTCGAGACGCGCTACATCCACAAGAATGGTCGCCCAATCACGTTGGCCTGGTCGGGTGTGTGGTCCGAACCCGAGCATCGGCATTTCTTCATCGGCCGGGACATGACCGACCGGCGGCTGCTCGAAGAGAAAGAGCGCGAGGTCAAGGAAACGCTCGCCGCCGTGATCGACGCCTCGCCGGTCGCGATCGTCTGCGTCGCTCTCGACCGGACGGTTCAGGTCTGGAGCCGGGCGGCGGAGCAGATTTTCGGCTACCGCGCCGAGGAAACGATCGGTCAACGCTACAAGCTCATTCCAGCCGGCAAGGAGGCGGAATTCGAGGAATTGTTCGAGCGCGCCCTGGCGGGGGAGACTTTCCGCGAAAAGCATGTGCAGCGCCAGCGCAAGGACGGGACGCTGGTGGACATCAGCTTTTCCGGCGCCGCGATGTACGGACCAGAGGGTGTCACCGGCGTCGCCTATGCCCTGACCGACATCACCGAACGCAACAAACTCGAAGGTCAGTTGCGGCAGGCCCAAAAAATGGAGGCGATCGGCCAGTTGACCGGCGGCATCGCGCACGACTTCAACAACATGCTCACGGTAATAACGGGAACGATCGACATTCTCGCCGACGCCGTGGCCGACAAGCCTGAAGTGGCGGCGATCGCCAAGCTCATCAGCGAGGCAGCCGATCGCGGTGCGGAACTGACGGGCCACCTGCTCGCCTTCGCTCGGCGGCAGCCCCTGCAGCCGCGCACCGCCGACATCAACGAGATAGCGACCGAGGCCGCCAGACTGGTGCGCCCCGCCTTGAGCGAAAATGTTGAGATCGCGTGGGCGCTGGACGCCGACCTGTGGCGCGCGACGGTGGATCCCGGCCAGCTCGTGACCGCGATCCTCAATCTCGCGGTCAACGCGCGCGACGCGATGCCGGGAGGGGGCAAGCTCACGATTGAAACCGGCAACGTCGTTCTCGACGAGGCCTATGCCGGCGCGCATTCGGAAGTGAAGGCCGGACCTTATGTGATGATCGCGGTCAGCGACACCGGGGGCGGGATTCCGCCGGAGATGCGCGAGAAGGTCTTCGATCCATTCTTCACGACCAAAGGCGTCGGCAAGGGGACCGGGCTTGGGCTCGCGATGGTCTACGGCTTCGTCAAACAATCCGGCGGCCACATCAAGCTCTACAGCGAGGAGGGCCACGGAACGACGTTCAAGATCTACCTTCCGCGTGCGCAGGATCAATCCGATGTCATTGCCGGCGAGCTACCGGCCGAGGATATCCGCGGAGGCGCAGAGACGATCCTGGTGGTGGAAGACGATCCTGCCGTCCTCAATTCCGTGACAGTGCAGCTGCAGAGCCTGGGTTACAAAACGATCACGGCTTCCAATGCCGCGGAGGCTTTGGCGATCATCGATCGCGGCGAGGAGTTCGACCTTCTCTTCACCGACGTGGTGATGTCCGGGACGATGAACGGCAGCCGGCTCGCGCAGGAAGCGGTAAAGCGACGCGGCCCGCTTAAGGTCCTGTTTACCTCAGGCTACACGGAGAACGCGATTGTCCATCACGGCCGGCTCGATCCGGGCGTGCTGCTTCTGGCAAAGCCGTATCGTAAGGCCGATCTGGCGCGAATGGTGCGCCAGGCGCTGAACGGCGGCTCCGATGGTGCGATTGCGAAGGGCATTCCGCAGAATTCTACCGCCCGGATCCGGGGTTCTGCGTAAGTAAGCCTTCATCTGTTTGGTGTTAGGTTTGGTGGCATTACGTCTGTCAACGAACCGTACCCCCCGTTCCTTGAGGACCGAAGTGCCACGCATTTTAATCATCGATGACCAGCCCACCGTTCGCGCCGCTCTCCTTGCTGCGCTGAAAGCCAAGGGCTTTGAGGCTCTCGGCTACGGGGATGGCGCGTCGGCGTTGCGCGAATTCGATGCTGCGCCGTTCGATCTCGCAGTGGTGGACATCTACATTCCCGGTTTCGACGGCATCAAGATCATCAAGGCGCTGCGCGAGCGTTCGCCGCGACTGCCGATCATCGCGATTTCCGGCGTCCTGTTTCCGACCTCGGACCGGAGCCCACTCGATTTTCTTTCGAAGTCGCCCGCGCTCGCCAATATCGTCTGTCTGCAAAAGCCATTTCGTCCCGCCGACCTCGTGGAGGCGATCCGCAAGGCCATGGCAGTTGCCGCGTAGGAGTGCGTAGCTCATGCCCGCGATCCTGGTCATAGACGACGACAGGCTGGTTCGGTCGGCAACTCGGGCAATCCTTGCGGCAAAGGAGTACGAGGTCGTACTGGCCGAGGACGGAGCGAGCGGCATTGAAGCAGCGAAGCTGCGCCGTTTCGATCTGGCGATTGTCGATCTCTTCATGCCCGGCATCGACGGCCTGAAAACGATCGAGACGATTCGGCAGGCCAACCCCACGCTGCCGATGATTGCCGCGTCCGGCTTCATGTTCGGCGGAACGTGCCCCGAGATGCCGAACTTCGCGACGATGGCGGAGGAGGCGGGAGCGCTTTCCGTTCTGTACAAGCCATTTCGCCCCGACGTCCTGTTGCAGGCGGTCGAGAAAGCGCTCGGACTTTCCGACCAGAAGCGAGAAGCGGTGTTGACGCCTCGGCCGACAACCGGCCCGATAGACCGCAGGGTCCTGCCCTTTCGCCGACCGGCCTGAATCCGACTAAAAAAAGCCGGCTGGCCGGCCGCGGCCGGCTTCCCCGGCTTTCGGCCGAAAATCCACCGGTTCCGGCATTTTCTTTCAACGATAATAAGCAAGCGAAACCAGCTACTTGCCGAGAGGCGGCCTTTTCCGTGGGCGTGTGTGTTATTTTGGCACTATCGACTCATGATTGTGCGACCTATTTTGAAAGCATACAGGCTGAAAGGGGCAAACTATGAAGAAAATTGCTGTGCTCGTTGCGATCATCGCGCTCGCTGGCGCTGTTTCCGGCTGCCAGACGGTCGGCAAGGCTCCGGTCGGTAAGGGTCCGGTCGTAACCAAGGGCTGAGGGTTTAGAGACCGGTACACGCCGGTCTTTATCCTATTTGCGCTTCTCGTTGCGGTAGCGACGGCGTGGAGATGCGTGTCCGCAAGCGCAGCGCGATAGCGCTGCGCTTTTTCTTTGGGCGGGAGCGAACGGACAGGGAGCTAACGATGACCAGCTGGAAAACCGCTGCAGGTGTTGCAGGTTTCGTCATCGCGGCAGGCGCCATCGGATCGGCCGGCGCACAAACGACAGCACCTGCATCAACCGAAAAGCCGGCGGTGACCAAGCCGGCAACGACGGCGGCGGCGAAGCCGGCGGCCACGGCATCAAGGCCGGCATCGCCGAAGGTTGACAGCAAAGTCTCATCCACGACTGCGGCTGCTGGAGCTGCGGCAGCAAAGCCGGCAGCACCGAAAGCCGACGCCAAGGTTGCATCGACCTCCTCGGCGGCCGCAACTGCCGCACCGGCGGCCAAGCCCGCTTCGATCGCTGCCGCGAAACCTGCCGATCCGGCCGTCAAGCCGGCCGCGCCGAAAGCGGATGCCAAGGTCGCGGCCGTGACGCCGGCAGACACCCAGGCCAAGCCCGCCGCAAAACCTGCCGCTCCCGGCAAGCCAAAGATCACAGACACCGCGAACTCCTGCGCAATCGATCCAGCGAAGCCTTACTTCGTGGAATTTCGCGCTCGCATGGCCGTGAGCTATGGGCATGCGTTCGCGGTATTCGGACGTCTTACGCCGGCAGGGCGGATCGAGCGCGCCGACGTTGCTGGCCTGCACCCGGCCGGTGACGATCCGAGTTCATGGCTCGCGGGCCACGTGGTTCCGGTCAAATCGGAAACCGGCGCGAGCATAGGCGATCTCGAAGAGAAATACGTCTCCGCGCGCTATTGCGTGAACCTGACCGAAGCCGAGTACAAGAAGACGGTGGCCTTCATCCGCCAGAAGCAGAAGGATTCTCCGGTCTGGTATGCCAACACGACGAACTGCGTCGCTTTCATCAAGGACATCGCATCGTCGATGGGACTGAAGACGCCGCTTTCGGTGATTTCATATCCCGAAGTCTTCGTGAACAACCTGCGCGAGATGAACGGCTCGTCCGGAGCCTCGCTCACCATGATCCCCTACAATCAGTGGGGCATGGACGCGCCGAAGGATGCGGCGAAGATCAACGACGGGCTGCATCGGGGCGCGCCCGCGCCGAAGCCTGCGGCAAAGGTCGCGGACGCCCCGGCGCGCTAGCCGTATCGGATCGACAACATTTCCGCAGGGTTGCACGTATGCGCATTCGATCGCTTTTGATTGGTGCCGCAAGCGCAGCGATGCTGGCCACGGCTTGCGAGGCGCGCGAGACCGTAAGCTTCTCAGGCTATTCCGCAGGCACGATCGTCGTGAAGACGAGCGAACGCCGGCTCTATTACGTCGTGTCCGGAAACGAGGCGCTGCGCTATCCGGTCGGCGTTGGCCGCGCCGGCAAGACCTGGACCGGAACGGCGCATATCATGCGCATGGTTCTTGCTCCGGACTGGTCGCCGCCTGCCGAAATCAGGCGCGACAAACCGAACCTGCCTCAGGTGATCAAGGGCGGCTCGCCGAGCAATCCGATGGGCGCTGCCGCAATGACGCTGAGCGGAGGAGAATACGCCATCCATGGCACCAACCAGCCGGGCTCGATCGGCGGGTTCGTCTCCTATGGCTGTATCCGCATGCACAATCGCGATGTGCTGGATCTGTTCAATCGCGTGCATTTCGGGACGCAGGTCGTAGTCCTGCGCTGAATTTGCTGGAGAGTGGAATGAAAACGATCGTTGCTGTGGGCATCGTGTTTTGGACCTTGCTCACGGCGGGTAATGCCTTGGCGCAATCCTCCGCGGCACCCGCTGCTGCGACGGCTGCGGCTCCCGCAACTCCTGCCGCGTCCGCTTCCCCGCCGGCCGCGGCAGCGCCGAAGAAAAAAGTGCAGGCCGCCGCTCCGAAGCCTGAGCCCTCGATCGGCGACCGCGTGGCAAATTTCTTCCGCAGCAATGGCAATTCGGCAGGAGGGGCGGCGCCCGCTCCGGCAAAGCCAGGGCCAGCACAGGCAAAGCCTGCGCCCGCTGCGCCATCCGCGAACAATGCGCAGGGACAGTCCTCCAAGGAATACATGGCGAACCGCGCGCTTGCGTCTTATTCCACGTCGGCCAATTCGCTCGGCTTTGGCTTCTACAAGATCGTGCCGAAGGAAGAGGTCGCGTTTAAGGAAAACTATTCGCCGGGAACGATTTTGGTCCGCCAGCGCGAGCGGCGGCTCTATTACGTGCTCGGTCAGGGAAAGGCGATCAAATACGCGATCGCCGTGGGCAAGGAAGGATCGTCCTGGTCGGGCACCAGCACGGTATCGCAGAAGCGCGAGTGGCCGGACTGGACGCCGACGCCGGCGATCCTGCAGCGCCAGCCCGACCTGCCGCGCCACGTCGAGGGAGGGCCCGGAAATCCGCTCGGCGCGCGCGCGCTTTATCTCGGTGCGACCATGTACCGGATCCACGGCACCAACGAGCCCTGGCGCATCGGCGAGGAAGCATCGTCCGGCTGCATCCGCCTGACCAACGACGACATCATCGATCTCTACGATCGCACGCGCATCGGCGCGACGGTGGTTGTCCAGCATTGACGCTTCGGCCGAAGTCCGAGCCAAACAAAAACCCCGCCTTGCGGCGGGGTTGAAGTTTGGAGAGAGCAGTCTTGGCGAATTAGGCCGGAATTCTCTCGTCCGCCTCGCTCGGCTCGCGCAGCACGTAGCCGCGGCCCCACACCGTCTCGATGTAGTTCTTGCCGGAGGAAGCGTTCGCAAGCTTC
>CAZPBF010000031.1:0-640120 GCA_964584855.1 uncultured Hyphomicrobiales bacterium | reverse complement strand
AGCAGCATCAACATCGTGCCGATGCGCGCGAAGACGAGGAGAAACGCGGCCGCGAGTGCGGGAAGGAAGGAAACGTCGACGCGCAATTCACCCGCCCGCGATGCGCGCGGCCATCCGCGTCATGTGGCCCTGCAGCGCGTCAGCCATGAAAGGCAGCGCGAGCAGCATGGCGACGAAGATCGCGAGGATTTTCGGCACGAAGGCGAGCGTCATTTCCTGGATCTGTGTCAGCGCCTGCAGCAGCGAGATCGCGACACCGACAACCAGGCCGACCAGCATCAGCGGGCTTGCCACCAGCACGAGCGTGAGAATGGAATCCCGCGCGACGTCGAGAACTTCAGGTCCAGTCATCAGATCGGCATCCGCATTATTTCTTCGTAGGCCTGGATCACGCGATCGCGAACCGCGACCAGCGCATCGACGGCAACTTCGGTTTCGGCGACCGCCGTGACTACATCGACCATGTTCGACTTGCCCGCGGCCATCGCCTGGCTCTGTGCGTCGGACTTCTTGCCCGCCTCCACCACCGAACCAAGCGCTTCTTTCAGCACCGCGCCGAAATCCGGCCCGCCGCCGGCGGCGCCGGCCGCGGGCTTGCCAAGCCCAGCGCCCGGATCCGTCAGGCGCGCCAGCGTCGCATAGGCGTTTGCGGCTCCGCTCGGTGTCGGCATCGTTTATCTCCGTCAGGCCTTGAGGATGTCGATCGTGCGCTGAAGCATGCGCCGCGTCGCGCTGATCACGTTGATATTGGCTTCGTAGGAGCGCTGCGCTTCCTTCATGTCGGTCATTTCGACGAGCGAATTGACGTTCGGATATTTCACGTTGCCGTTCGCATCCGCCGCCGGATGTCCCGGCTGGTATTTCAGCTGAAAATCGGACGGGTCGTTGCGCACGCGCCCAAGCTCGACGGTGCGTGCGTCGAGCGAGCGGTCGAGCACCGAGGTGAAGGTCGGGATCTTGCGCCGGTACGGATTGTCGCCCGGCTTCTGCGCGGTGGAATCGGCGTTCGCGATATTCTCGGCGATCACGCGCATGCGACCGGCCTGGGCGCGCAATCCGGATGCCGCGATCGCGATCGATTTGACGAAGTCCATGACCGCCCTCCTATTTCTTGCCGAGTGCGGTCTTCACGAGGCCAAGGCTGCGGGTATAGAGCGAGGTTGCCGCCTGATAATCCATCTGGTTCGCCGCGACCTTCAGCATCTCGTCCTCGAGCTGGACGGCGTTGCCGGTGGGGCGCGTCTCGTAGCCGACCTGCCGGTCGCGGCTGAAGCGCGACCCGCCGGACAATCCGGAGAGGTGCGCGCTTGAAGTCTGGGCGAGCGAAATCCCGGTGGGGGTCTGGCTGTCGAATTTCGGGTCCGTCAGATCGCGCGGCTTGAATTTGGGGGTGTCGGCATTGGCCACGTTTTCAGCCAGGACGCGCTGGCGCTCCTGGTGCCAATGCATCCGGGTCCGCAGCATCGACAGGATCGGCATTTCGGAAATCGGCATGCGCCACTCCCCTCGGCGCGATTGCGCCCGGCAAACTTTGCCGGGTGTATGGTTAACGGGAGGTAAATTTGGGGGGCCACCCGCCTTGAAACCGCCTTTTGGCGGCTATTTACCAAGCCGGTCGGTAGAAAAGGCGGCTGCGCGGTTCGTTGTCGCCAGACGCTAGGGATTTGTTAATATCAGTGGCGGCAGGTATTGCCGAAAGCTTAACGGGCGCGTGATTCCTCAAACTCCAGATGGTCGGGCTGGCGGCGCGCCGGCGGTCGAGGCAACGTCCTTCTTGATTCTGAAGGCTTCCGGGGCGAAGGAGCTGGGACTTTGGACTTCCTGAGTAACAACAACGTGCTGAAATTCTTCTTTGCCTTCGTCGTGGTGTTCGGCCTGATCGGCCTGACCGCGTGGCTGATCCGTCGCTTCGGGCAGGGCCGTATCGGCGAGAGCACGCGCGGACGCCAGCCCCGTCTCGCGGTGATCGAAGCCGGCGCCGTCGATGGCCGCCGCCGCCTCGTCCTCATCCGCCGCGACAATGTCGAACACCTGCTGATGATCGGCGGCCCGAGCGACATCGTCGTCGAACAGAATATCGTGCGCGGCCAGGCGGCTAACGGCCGTGACGTCGCGACACCGCGCGGAACCGGCATGTCGGACACCATGCCTCGCGCCGTCCCCATTCCCGAGCAGAATCCGTGGCCGCTGCAGCCCGAGGCCGCGCCACGTCCGCGTCTCATGGCGGATGAAGCGGCACAATGGTCCTTTGAGCCCTCGCCTCCTCCCCCGCCTGCGCCGGCGCGGCAGACGCGGGGCGACGCGCTCGCCGGCCTCGCGGCCGAATTGTCGGCGCGGCCGAATGGCTACGACTCCCCGCCCGCATCGCGCGCGCCCGAGCCAGCGCGCGCTCCGCTCGCGAGCAAACCTGCCGAACCGAACGTCGCTCCGGCCGCCGACCAGAATCTTGCCGACATGGCGCAGCGGCTCGAAGCAGCCTTGCGCCGCCCCGGCGAGCCGCGCCCGGCCGCTCCAAGACCTGCCCTTAACGGCGGCGCGGCGCGTCCGCAGCCCGAAGCCCCTCAAGTGCGCGCCGAACCGCGTCACGCAGAGACGACGTCTGCCGAGGACGACAAGAAGGCCTTCACCAGCCTGGAAGAAGAAATGGCTTCGCTCTTAGGCCGCAAAGGGTGACATCGCCCTATTCCGGCCGCCGGGTTCGTCTCACGACGGTGGCGGCTGGAGTAGCAGGGATGACGATCGCCGCAGCAACGAGCGCGGCGGCACAGGACGTCAGCATCAATTTCGGATCCGGCGCCGGTCTGACCGAACGCGTGATCCAGCTGATCGCGCTTTTGACGGTGCTCTCGCTCGCGCCGTCCATCCTCGTCATGATGACGTCGTTCACGCGCATCGTCGTGGTGCTGTCGCTCTTGCGCACAGCGCTCGGCACCGCTACCGCCCCGCCGAACGCCGTGATCGTCGCGCTCTCGCTGTTTCTCACAGCCTTCGTGATGGGACCGGCGTTCCAGAACGCCTACGACGTCGGGATCAAGCCGCTCATCAACAACGAGATCAATGTCGAGCAGGCGTTCCAGCGTTCGTCGGAGCCGTTCAAGGGCTTCATGCTCAAGAACGTGCGCGACAAGGACCTGAAACTGTTCACCGACCTGTCGCGCGAGCCGGTTCCGGCGACGCCGGAGGAAATGTCCCTGCGCATTCTTGTTCCGGCCTTCATGATTTCCGAACTGAAACGCGCCTTCGAGATCGGATTTCTGCTGTTCCTGCCCTTCCTGATCATCGACCTCGTGGTCGCCTCGGTGCTGATGTCGATGGGCATGATGATGCTGCCACCGGTCGTGGTCTCGCTTCCGTTCAAGCTGATCTTTTTCGTGCTGGTCGACGGCTGGACGCTGGTCGCGGGCAGCCTGGTGCAGAGCTACGGGACTTAGCCGGTCTTAACGCGCGGACATGAGATCCGGCCGGCGCCGCGTCGAGCCCGTGGTCAGCGGCGCACCTTTCGGATTTCGGGGCGTTGAGTCCGCCGCGGGCTTCAGGTCGGCCGCGGAGAGCGCCCCGATTTCCGGATAGCTCGAACGCATCTCGCGCAGGAAGGTGTCGAGCGTATCTGCTGCGGCGATCTTCTTTGCGATTTCGGCGAACTCCGCCTTGCGCGATCCGACCTGAGCCGTCGCAATGTCGAAGGCCTGGCGCTCCGGACCGTCTGCCATTTTTCCGAAATAGCGTTCGCGCAGCCGTCCGAGCCCGATCGAATCCTCGCCGAGGGCGTAGCCAATGGCGGCGCGCATCAGATCGCTGCGTTCGGCATCATTGAGCGGCGCGAAATCGCGCCAGCGCTCGCCATACAACAATTCGATCTGCTCGGCGGCCTGCTGATAGCGCTTCGCGGCCCACAGGATGTCGGCACGCAGCCGGATCGCCTCGCGTCGATCGATATTGGCGATCACTTCGAGCGCAAGATCGTGCCTGCCGATATCCGACAAGGCGCGCGCTTCGAGAAGCTGGCGCAACTGGCGAAGGTCGGTCGTGACGTCATTCATGCGCGTGGAGCGCAGGACCGCCTGCGCCTTGTCCGGCTTGCGATCCATCAGGTAGATCACCGCAAGGCGCGCGGCGACCTGCGCGCGCGCGGCCCCCTGCAGGCGGTGGTCGATCTGGTGCTGCAGGAGTTCGCCCGCCTGATAGAGCAGGTCGACCGTGACGAGGCGATCGGCGAGCCGGCGGATCATCTCGTCGCCGCGTCGTCCGATCGGCGTCAGCTCGCGGAAATCGTAGAACAGGCTGAGCGCTTCGATCGCGGGCAGCGCATCGCCCTTGCCGGCAAGGAACAGGCTGTCGAAGGTCGTCGCTGCCTCGTCGTGGATACGCCGGGTCAGTTCGGATTTCGGATGCGCGCGTAATGCCGTGCGCATGACGTGGAAGGCGTCGCGGTAGCGGCCCTCCTCGTTGTAGAGGCGTGCAAGCAGCTGCAACGCTTCGATCTCGGTCTCGTCGCCGCGCCAGATCGAGGTGAGCGTCTCAAGCTCGACGATCACATCGCTGCGCTTGAGATCGCCGAGCCCGTAGCGCAGGGCGACTTCACGCAAATGCGCTTCGGATGCAGTCGGCCGGTCCGAGGTCTCCGACGCGGCGCGGAAATTGCGCAAGGCGTCCTCATTCTTGCCGAGCCCCTGCGCCATGCGTCCGGTCAGCACGAGGATCGCAGGCTCCATCTGCTTGGGCATGCCGACCGTCTCGAATTCATGCATCTGCTTGTCGGCG
Source organism: uncultured Hyphomicrobiales bacterium (assembly GCA_964584855.1). Classification (GTDB taxonomy): domain Bacteria; phylum Pseudomonadota; class Alphaproteobacteria; order Rhizobiales; family Xanthobacteraceae; genus Pseudorhodoplanes. Next base: position 635,359 of record CAZPBF010000031.1, on the reverse strand, counting down.
CCTTCGAAGTCGCGCACCTCGATGGTGGCGCGCAGCGCTTCCTTCAGCGCGAGCCGCTGCAACTCCACCGGTAGCGTCGCGATCGCGGCCTCGACATTGTTGAAGCCCTGGCGCGCCTCGGCCCACTTGCCTTGCCGCGCATAGGCGAAGGCGCGCCACAGCGGCGCGTCGAACTGGTCGCCGATGATCGGATCGGCGAGGTCTTTCAGGCCCTCGTCCGGCCTGTCGAGCATGATGTCGGCAATGGCGCGAAGGACCAGGGCTGTGGGGTCGTCCGCGCCCGGGCGATCCTCGGCGAGCGCGACGTCGAGCACGCCCTTGGCTTCGACATACATGTCTTTGGCGAGATAGAATCGCGCGAGCTCGACTCGCGGGATCGCGCGCTTGCCGTCGCTTGCGTCCGCGGCAGCCGCGACCAGATGATATTGCCGCTCGGTGAAATTGGACTGACGGTCAAAGCCCCAGAGCTGCGTGTCGAAAACCAGCGGCCGGAAGGCCGCCGAATTGCGTCCGCTCGGAGCCGCGCCGGACAACGTCAGGCCGCCGGGGCGTCCGAGCACGATCTTGTCGGCGGACAATTCGGCCTGAACGTCGTCCGCAAGCGGCTGCACCACAATTCCCTGCGTCGAGGCGAGCGCGCGGAACTCGACGAAATCGAGGCTCTTGAGAAACCCGCGCGCCGGGCCGAGCGCGGTGACGACGAGAAGATTGTCCCCGATCTCCGGATCGCTGATGCGGTGAAGGCTCTTCGGATCGTCGAAGGGAACGGTGACGCTGGCGCGGTTTTGCAACGCCATATTGCGCGCGATCCCGAGCGGCTTGGTCGGCTCCACCACCGCTTCGCCGAGTGTGATGATCCAGGATCCGCCCTCCATCGCCGCACTGGCGAGGATCGGCCGCTCGAGCACGATGCGCACGATCTGCGCATCACGCGTCGATGTCAGCGTCGCCGTGCGGATCGTCCGGCTGATATCGCCGCGCAGAGCGTTGACGTCGATGTCGGCTTTGGTGTCGAAAACGGCCCACAGCGTGTCCGCCCGGCGGAACACCGCAGCCGGCGTCGGGCCTGAAAACGGGAACGATAGCCGCATGCTGTCGCCCTTGCGGGTCACTTCGACGACGATGGAATTCGGATTTTTCGCTTTCGGCGCGTCCGGCGATGCCTCCTTCTTGAGGTCCTCCGGTGGCGCCGCTTTCGGCTCGGCGGCGGAAGCGACGGGAGGCGCGGCCACGGCAGCCGGCGCAGCCTGAACCGGAGGCGGCGCGGGGCTCACAGCCTGCACCAGCGGTGGCGTCGGGGCCGGGGCCGGCAGCGAAGCAGCTTCAGGCTTGAGCGTAGCTTTCGGCGCGGTTTCCGCTTTGGCCGCAGCTTCCGCTTTCATCGGGGCGTCGGGCTTTGGAGCCGGTTTCGTCTCCACATTTTTGGCGGCAACAGGCGGTGCGGGCGCGGGAACAGTCGCCGGAACCGTCTGCGGCGCCTCGACACCGGCGAGCGGACCGCGCTTGCCGGCCGCCGCCTCGACCGCGAGCGCGGCGAGTTCAGGCATCTTCACCGGAGCTGCGGATTCCTTGGCGTCCGACGCGCTGATATCGACGACGTAGTTGTTGTCTTCGCGGAAGCTCCGCACATCGGCCTTGCCCTTGAACGCGAAGCGCACCGCAACGGAATCGGTCTTTGTTTGCGCATCGATCGACTGCACTACGCCCGGCAGCACGGATTTCGCGTCGGACAGGTCAAAGACGAGCGGCGAGCCGAAGGTCAGCGTCAGATCGTCAGTGCCGCGGTCGGCGGTCACGGCGATGACGTCGGGCAATTCGAACAGGTAGCGCGTAAAGGTCGGCTGGGTCGCGACCCGCACGCGGATCTGCATCGGCTTTCGCTTCTGGGCCCATTGGCGCTGCTGGCGGAGCAGACGCTCTGCCTCGCGCGCGCGCTTTGCCAGATCCTCGATCACTTCCTGAGGCAGTCCAGGCGCGACGCCGGTCCAGGTGTCGGGCAGCAGGTCGATGAACAGCCGTTCGCCGGCCGCCATCGAGTTCACCGTAACTCTGCGGGCCAGCGCGATGCGAAGCCCCTTCCCGTCCGGGTCGCGCCGCGCCACGCCGACATAGCCCGGCAGCCCGGTCGTGATGCTTTCGATGCCAATGTCGACCGGACGCGCGAAAGTCACGACAATAATGCCGCCTGCGACCTTCACCTCAGATTCAACTTCCTCGGTGAATTGCAAGACGATACGGCCAAAGCCGTTCGCAACGGCGGCCTGCGTCTGTCCCTTGACCGGCTGCGCGTGTGCGACAGCAAAGGAAAGTCCCAGCGTCACAAGCGCGATTGCGAAACGCAAAACGCACGATCGCGTGCGCGCGCAGAGATTACGACGATCGCTCGAAACGAAAGTCATTAAGCAATTCCAGAAATCGGCCGCCCCGACGGATTAGCCGGCCTCAACTCCTCATTAAGCTAGGGCTTTGCATTTAACGGCGCGTAAACGGAATTTTTAGCTTAACGAATGACTAACGGGGGGAGTGCGCCGGTCAGCCGCCGTTCGGCCGGCCCTCGATCTTGGGCAGATCGGCCCCTGCAGCCTTATCCGACGGACCATTGCGGTTGGCGAGTTCGACGGTCAGCCGTTCGGCGGCTTCGGGCGACATCTGCGCGAGGATATCGGACATCCGGCGCGGGTTGATCCGGTTGGCGACTTCGGTCAGCAGCCTGATGTCGAGGCGGTCGAAGATCTTGGCCGCTTCCTTGGCCTTCATGCTTTCATACATGGTGACGACACCCTTGAAGCGCGCTTCGTCCGCCTCGTCCTTCTTCTGCAGCGCGGCGTTGATGCGCGCTTCGGTGTCCTTCAATTCCTTTTCCCGGACGTCGATCTTTTTCTCGCTCGCCTGCAGCATCGTCTCGCGCAATTCGAGCTCGCGCTCGCGCTGATCGAGCTCCTGGCGGCGCTCCTGGAGCCGCTCGAGAATGGCGCGCTCGGCGATCGACATCGGCTTGGTGTCGATCGTGATCGGCGTCCCGCCCGGCGACGGTTTGGGATCGACAGGCTTTGCGGCCTCCGGTTTGCCATCGGACTTCGCTTCCGGCTTCGCGTCAGGTTTCGCCGCGCCCTTTGCCTTATCGTCTTCGGGATTGGAGCCGGTTGCGTCTTTCTTGGCGCCGCCGACCGAGCCAGTGACGTCCGGATAGCCGAAAACTTCCTGCGCCCATGACGCCTTCGGCGCTTCCGCCGGCTGCGCGTCGGCGATGGCCGGAGGCCGCAGCAATTGTGTGGTCACGATGCGGGCGGATTCGCGCGCGATGCGGTCGGTCCTGGCGAGATGCCCCGCCCCAAGCGTATAGCCGCCGTCGGCGATGATACCGGTGACCTTCAGCGCGAACAGGCAGGCCGAGGCGATGAGGACGACCGGAATGAGCCGGAAGTCGCGGATATAGCGGATCATGCCGCGACGCCGCGGCTGCGCGCGCGGGCGCGATCCGCGAAAGCCTGCGCCGCAGCGACCATCGCGCGGGTGTCCGGTGCGGCGCTTTGCTGCGGGGGCGGTGTGACATCGAGCGAGGCGCCCGGACCAGCGGCACGGGTGGAGGCGATCCTGCGCAATTGCACGAGAAGGGCGTCACCGGACTTCAGATGATCGCGAAGGGCGCCGGAGAGCGTCTCGGCCTCGCGCACGCGCGGATCGAGCGTCTCCTTGCATTCGCGCAAAGTCGCCTTCAGGCCCGCGATCGCGCGCTCCGCGGATTCCGTCGCGACCACAAGTTCCGCGACAGTCGTCTTCATGGCGCCTTCGTTCGAGCGCAGTCGCTCAAGCCGCGAGTTAAGCCGCGCGCAATAGATGATCGTCAGCAGGAGCAGGATCGCAACCAGGCTTTCGATGGTCAGTCCGAAGCTGTAGCTCACTGTGCCTCCAGTTTTCTGCTTTTTGATTCATCGGCGTTTTCAAACATCGCGAACGTCGTCTTCGGCGAACGGAGCGGCTTTGCGACGCGAACCGCGACGCGATCGCCGACGCGCCCCATGCGTCCCTCGGTGAGCGCCACATCGCCGCAACGCACGGTCACGAGCGCATCGGGGCGAACCTCGAGCGGCAGCGTGTCGCCGACCTTCAGCGACATCATCTGGCGCAGCGGGAGCTTGGCCTCATACAGCACGGCATCGATTGAAGCCTCGGCCTGTCCGATCTCAGTCGCGAGATGCTCTTCCCAGATCTGGTCGCGGCCGAATTTCTCGCCCATGAACATCTGCAGCAGCACGCCGCGGATCGGCTCGATGGTCGCATAAGGCAGGAGCAGTTCGGCGGTGCCGCCGCGATCTTCCATGTCGATGCGCAGCCGCACCAGGATTGCCGCGTTCGCCGGACGCGTGATCGCCGCGAAGCGCGGATTGGTTTCGAGGCGGTCGATATTGAATTTCACCGGCGACAGCGGCCGGAAAGCAAGCTCCGCGTCGGCCAGGATCACCTCGATCATGCGTTTGACGAGGCTCGTTTCGATCGTGGTGTAGGGGCGGCCCTCGATGCGGATCGCCGATTGCCCGCGCCGTCCGCCGAGCAGCACGTCGATGATCGAATAGATCAGATTGGAATTGATGGTGAAGAGACCGAAATTCTCCCATTCCTCCGCCTTGAACACCGCGAGGATCGCCGGCAGCGGAATGGAATTGAGATAATCGCCGAAACGCACCGAGGTGATGCGGTCGAGCGACACTTCGACGTTGTCGGAGGTGAAGTTGCGCAGCGACGTGGTCAGAAGCCGCACGAGGCGGTCGAACACGATCTCCAGCATCGGCAGGCGTTCGTAGGAGACCATCGCCGAGTCGATGATCGCCCGAATGCCCGAATTGTCGTTCATGCTGACGTCGGAGACGCTGAACCCGAGCAGCCCGTCGATCTCGTCCTGGCTGAGGATACGCTCCGCGCCACGCTGCGCGCCGACCTGATTTTCGTCGACCAGCGCCGACCACTGGCTCGCGGCCGCTTCGCCCTCCTCGCCTTCCGCGCCAGGCTCAGGCGACGGCGCCGCTGCGCCGCCCTCGGCTTCGAGCGCAAGTCCCCACTCGGCGGCGAGAGCGTCCTGGTCGATCTGATCCTTGGAGGCCATGTGCGCGAAACAATCCGTTACTGGACCACAATTTCCTTGAACAAGACCGCGTTGACGCGGCTCGGCGAGATCGAGGCGTTGACGCGTCGTGTCAATTCTTCCTTGAGGCGGTAGAGGCCGGCCGATCCGTCGAGATCGGTCGGGCGCAATTCGCGCAGATAAGTCTGGAATGCGTCGAGCACGCGCGGCAGGATCGGCTGGACCTGCGCGATCATGGTCTGCTCGGGCAATTCGAGCACGATCTTCATTTTCAGATATTGCGCGCGGTCATTTCCGGTGCTGGACAGATTCACCAGCACATCGGGCAGATCGAGAAACACCGCAGGTTTGGCCTGCGCCGCCGTGGTCAGCCCTTTATCCTTGCCGCTGAAGACGAAATAGGCGCCTGTACCGCCACCCGCGAGCAGAAGGACCACGGTCGCCGCAGCGAGGATCCACTTCAGCGGCGGGCGTTTGCGCGCGGGCTTTGCCGCAACGGCCTCATCGGCCTCAGGTGCGGCCTGCGGTGCAGTGTCGTTCTCAGCCATCGTCACTCTCCCGATCACGGCAACGCGCGACGGGCCGCACGGCTGAACTACGCAGAACGAGTGAAAGCCGAGATGCGGTCCCCCCGATCGCCGGTACGAAGAAGACCGTAGGTCGCAATGGTTAACGGAAACTTTCCGCCGGCCTGAACCGGGAAATTTTTGCCGTGTGGAACGGGCCGTTGTTGCCGGTTGGGCAATGCCTCTTCGAGACAAATTTTACTTATCTATTTGATTTATAAAGATTTTCCTCACTGGCACGAGCTCTGCAAAGTCTGTGGGCGTCAACGGCTTGGGAGAGCCTTTGGCGCACGCGGCATCCGGGCCTGGGAGGGCTCCGCCGCAGAAGGGGAGTTGATCGATGGAGAATGCACTTCTCATCGGCCTGTCACGCCAGATGTCGCTTCACCGCGAGATTGAGGTCGTGGCGAACAACATCGCGAACCTGAACACGACCGGGTTCAAGGCCGACAACGCGATCTTCGAAGAATATCTGATGCCCGGCGCGAGCGCGGACCAGTTCGCGCTGCCCGACCGGCGCATGAGCTATGTGCAGGATCGCCAGACCTGGCACGACCTGAGCCAGGGCCCGATCGAGCGCACCGGCAACCCGCTCGACGTCGCCATCGACGGCGATGGCTTCTTCGTGGTGCAGACGCCGCGCGGCGAGCGCTACACGCGGAACGGCTCGTTTCAGCTCAATGCCACCGGCCAGCTCGTCACCAGCGAAGGCTATCAGGTGATAGGCGAATCCGGAGCGATCACGCTGCAGGGCCAGGATCGCGACATCATGGTCAGCCGCGAGGGCGGCATCACCGTACGCGAAGGCACTGCGGCATCCGACGCCATTCGCGGCAAGCTGCGCGTCGTCACGTTCGCAGCGGACCAGCCGCTGCGCAAGGACGGCGGCTCGACCTTCGCTGCGATGCCGGGCGCCGAGCCGCAGCAGGTCAGGACGCCGCGCATCGTGCAGGGCTCGATCGAAAAATCGAACGTCCGCAGCGTCGTCGAGATGACGCGCATGATCGAGATCACGCGCAACTACACGCAGGTCGCGAGCATCCTGCAAAGCCAGAGTGATCTGAGCCGAAACGCCGTCGACAAGCTGGCCGAAGTTCCGGCCTGAGAGAGTTAGGGACCGAGAAATCCGATGCGAGCACTCCACACCGCCGCGACCGGCATGATGGCCCAGGAACTCAACGTCCAGGTCATCTCGAACAACATCGCGAACATGCGCACCACCGGCTACAAGCGCCAGCGCGCCGAATTCCAGGACCTGCTCTACGAGCATGTGCGCCGCATCGGCACGCAGACCTCCGATCAGGGCAACATCCTGCCGGTCGGCATCGATCTCGGCTCTGGCGTCAAGACCGTCGGCACACCGCGCGTGATGACGCAGGGCACGCTGTCGCCGACCGGAAAGGACTTCGACGTCGCGATCCGCGGCGAAGGGTTCTTCAAGATCCAGATGCCCGACGGCACCTTTTCCTACACGCGCGATGGCTCTTTCGAGATGGACGCGCAGGGGCGCATCGTGACGGCGCAAGGCAACGTCGTCTCCCCGGGCATCACCATCCCGCAGAACTCGACATCGCTGACCATCAATCCGCAGGGACAGGTTTCGGTCGTCACTCAGGGGGCGACCACCCCGACGGTGCTCGGCCAGATCGCCCTCACCCGCTTCGTCAATAAAGCGGGCCTGCAGGCGATCGGCGACAACCTGTTCGTGGAAACCCCCGCCTCCGGCACGCCGCAGGACGGCGTGCCCAATACGGACGGGTTCGGCGACCTGCAGCAGAGCAATCTCGAGCAGGCCAACGTCGAAGCGGTGACGGAGATCTCCGATCTCATTGCCGCGCAGCGCGCCTACGAAATGAACGCCAAGGTCATCACCGCCACCGACCAGATGCTGCAGGCCACGTCCGGCCTGATGCGCTGAGGATTGAAAATCATGAAACATCTCTTCCCCACCCTCGTCTTCCTTGCCGCGGCGACGTCGGCGACAGCGCAGGTCGTCCCGACCCTCAAGGCCGACGTCACCGTCAGCGGCGAATTCGTGCGCATCGGCGACCTTGTGGACAATGCGGGCGACAAGGCCTCGGTCGCCGTCTTCCGCGCGCCCGATCCCGGATCGACCGGAACGGTATCGGTGGACCGCGTATTGGAGGCGCTGCGTCCGCACGCAGTCATCGGAATGGACACGAAAGGACTGACCGGCGTGTCGGTCACGCGCACGAGCCGCACCATCACGCGCGCGCAAATCGAAGCGCGCATCGCACGCGAGGCCACGATCCAGCTCGGCCTGCGCGATCCGAAAAACGTCGGTGTGATTTTCGATCAGGAGCCGCAGCCGATTGAGGTCGATTCCGGCTCGACCGGCGAACTGAAAACCGAACGCCTGAGCTTCGACCGGCGCACCGGGCGATTCAACATCATCATCCTGCTGCCGGGCGAGCATCGAAACTGGCGCTATGCAGGCTTCGCCGGCGAAGTGTTCGAGGCCGCGACGCCGACACGTCCCGTCGCACGCGGGGAAATCCTGCGCGCAGGCGACATTTCGATCGAGAAGCGGCCCAAAGCGGAATTGACCGGCGACGTCGTTGCCGATGCGAAAGCGGTGATCGGCCAGGCGGCGCGTCATGCGTTACGGCCCGGACAGCCGCTCCGCCAGGGCGATCTGATGCGGGCCGAACTCGTGCAGCGCAACGAGCCGGTCACCATCCTCTATCAGGTGCCGGGGATCGTGCTGACGCTGCGCGGCAAGGCGATGGATTCCGGCGCCGAAGGCGACGTAATCAATGTCCTCAACATCCAGTCGAAACGCACCGTGCAAGGTGTCGTCACCGGGGACGGCCGTGTTCTCGTCTCGCCGGCCGCGCGCGTCGCGTCCGTTCTTCCTTCCGAGTCCGGCGCGCAGGATCGCTGAAAGCCGATAACCAAGTGGTGTTGAAATGAAACAAGTCTCTTCCATGTTCCGGGTCGGCGCGTTCGCGATGCTGACGTTGCCGCTGTGCAACTGCGCCGCGCTCGAGCGCCTGACGCTGATCGGCGAAAAGCCGCCGCTGTCGGCGATCGACAATCCGACCGCGGCGCCCGGCTACAAGCCGGTGCAGATGCCGATGCCGATGGCGCAGCCCGCCTCCTACAGCCCGAATTCGCTCTGGCGCAACGGCTCGCGCGCCTTCTTCAAGGACCAGCGCGCCCATCAGATCGGCGACATCCTCACGGTGAAGGTGAAAATCACCGACAAGGCCTCGCTCGAGAACGAAACCGCGCGCAGCCGCATCAACAAGGAAGATTCCGGCATCGACAACTTCTTCGGCAAGTCGAAGATCCCGATTATGAACGCGCCGGTCGGGACCAAGATTTTCACCGCCGATTCCACCGGCTCCTCCGAAGGCAAGGGCTCGGTCGACCGCAAGGAAGACATCGCCACCAATGTCGCCGGCGTCGTCACGCAGGTCCTGCCGAATGGAAATCTCGTGATCGAGGGCAAGCAGGAAATCCGCGTCAATTACGAGGTGCGCGAACTGATCGTCGCGGGCATCGTGCGCCCGGAGGATATCGAGAGCGACAACACGATCGATTCTTCCAAGATCGCGCAGGCGCGCATCGCTTACGGCGGCCGCGGCCAGATCACCGACGTGCAGCAGCCGCGTTACGGCCAGCAGGTGCTCGACGTCGTCCTGCCGTTCTGAGGTTTTTCTGAGAGCTCCCACGCTGCTTCGACGCGCGCATCGCGGCAGCGGTCACGACACGGCCTCCGGCAGCTCCCCGCCGGAGGCCGTGCTCGTTTGCGACCGTCGTCAGATTCCCGGATCGCCCGGCCAGAAGCAGGTTTCCTTGTCCTGATAGACGAACAAGGTCGGCTTGCCGCCCGGCGCACTTTCGCCCCAATGGATGATGTCATCGGGCACGCGGCGCCACGTCTCGCCGTCGAGCCAATACCATTCGTCGCGATTGTCGGTCTTGTTCACGCGAAACTGCGTCTTCACGACGTCGGAATGTTCGCAGCAGCTTTTGAATGCGAAGCGCCGCTGAGCGAGCCGCGTCAGTTCGGCCTTGCGATACCAGTCCTGCACTTCAGGCGGAGAGCTTGCGTATTCCGGTTTCCAGCGCGCACCGGCTGGGCCGATCAGAAAAACGATCGAAGCAAAAGCAAGAATGATTTTGCGCATGCGATTCCCCTGTGGGCTGACGCACGGACAACGAATCAAGTCCTCCTCTTAACAGACAGCCTGCATCGCGGTTCCATCACACGCAAATGCAAACGCGGCCAAAAGGCCGCGTTGACGATTCGGGAATCGGCGTCAGACAGCAGCGTTGCGCTGCAAAAAAAACTATTCGTCGCGGTAGATGCGCTCGCGCTTCTCGTGGCGTTCCTGCGCCTCGACCGAAAGCGTCGCGATCGGACGCGCTTCGAGCCGTTTCAGCGCAATCGGCTCGCCGGTCTCTTCGCAATAGCCGTAGGTGCCATCGTCGATGCGAGCGATCGCGGAGTCGATCTTGGCGATCAGCTTGCGCTGGCGGTCGCGGGCGCGAAGCTCGATAGCGCGATCCGTCTCCGAGGATGCCCGATCCGCGATGTCGGGGTGGTTCTGGTTTTCGTCCTGGAGGTGCTGCAGCGTCTCGCGCGCCTCCTTCAGGATGTCTTCCTTCCAGGCGAGAAGCTTGGCGCGGAAATACTCCCGCTGCTTCTCATTCATGAACGGTTCTTTTTCCGAGGGCCGATAGAAATTGTGCTTTGGCGAACCCATCGACGTCGTTTCCCCGCCTTGGTGGCTTTTGGGTTGTTGCTCCCACTCGCGGGGCGAGCTTATAGCCGCGACCGGGCGGGCCGACAACTGGCATTTACCATCGCGGCCCGCGGGGGCCGGTTCCAAATATCTGGAAAGGCTCGATTTTACGGGGTGCCGAGCGAACTAGCGCGGCGTCATCTTCGCGATTTCGACCTCGACCCGAAGGCCGATTTCGGCGAGCACGGCGTCGAGGCCCGCGTCCCCGGACGAACTTTTGAGGTCCTCCGCGGCGACCTTGAGACGGTTCAGCGCGGAGGATTCGAGGTCGCCCCCGATCAGGCCGACCTTCAGGGCGTCGAGCGCGTCGAGCGCGAGGCGCCCGCTCTTTACTGCGCGGCGGCGCCGCTCGGTCGGGTCTCCGACTCCCTGCAAGGCCATCAGCGCGTCGATGCCGCCGACGGTGCGCAGGCTCGCGACCGGGTTTTGCAATCGGGAGTCCTCGGCGTCCGCGACGACGAAGGCTCCTGAACCGGCCCGTTTCGGCGCGGAAGCGCTGGAAGCGACAGTTGCTGAGTTCGTTGCTTGGACCCGCATCGGCACAATCCCCGACCGTAAAACTACGGCCCCTGCCGTGAAGGTCCGCTCTTATGGTTAACACCCAGTAAAGAGGCGGCAAGATTTGCCGCGCACGGCAAGCCCTGCCCCGCGCTGCTGCCCGATCTCATTCGCGACCGAATCCGATTTCTCAAATCAATCAGTGCCTTGAGTCCGCGTGGCACGCTGGCACGGCATTCGCATTCTCCATGCCGGTCCGCACTCTTGTGGGAGCTTGAGCTCGGGCCGGTTTGTGGGAGCAGCATATGCAGACGTTCTTTTGGCGTTTCGCCGTCGCGGTGGCCCTGGCCGCCGGCGTTGCCGTGCCGCACTCGGCGCAGGCGACCTCGCGCATCAAGGATCTCGCCAACATCGAAGGCGTGCGCCAGAACCAGCTGATCGGCTACGGCCTCGTTGTCGGCCTGAACGGCACGGGCGACACGCTCAACAACATCCCTTTCACCAAGCAGTCGCTGACCGCGATGCTTGAGCGCCTCGGCGTCAACATCCGCGGACAGCAGATCCGCACCGGAAACGTCGCCGCGGTGATGGTCACGGCGAATTTGCCGCCGTTCGGCACGCAGGGCACGCGCATGGACGTTACCGTGTCCGCGCTCGGCGACGCCAAGAGCCTGCAGGGCGGCACGCTTCTCGTCACCCCGCTCCTCGGCGCCGACGGCAACGTCTATTCGGTCGCGCAGGGGTCGGTCGCGATTTCCGGTTTCCAGGCCGAAGGCGAAGCCGCCAAGATCACGCGCGGCGTGCCGACGGTCGGGCGCATCTCCAACGGCGCGATCATCGAGCGTGAGATCGATTTCCAGCTGAACCGCCTCAATCAGGTCCGGCTCGCGCTGCGCAATTCCGACTTCACCACCGCCAAGCGTATCGCCGCGGCGATCAACGATTTCCTCGGCGGCGCGACCGCCGAGCCGGTCGATGCCTCGACCGTGCAGATTACCGTGCCACACAATTTCAACGGCAACGTCGTTTCGCTGCTCACCGAGGTTGAGCAATTGCAGATCGAGCCGGATCTCGCGGCCAAGGTCGTGATCGACGAGCGGTCCGGCATCATCGTGATGGGCCGGGACGTGCGCGTCTCGACCGTCGCTGTGGCGCAAGGCAACCTCACCGTCACGATTTCGGAAACGCCGCAGGTCAGCCAGCCCGCGCCGTTCTCGCGCGGCCAGACCCGCGTCGTGCCGCGCACGCGCATCGGCGTGCAGGAGGATGGCAGGAAACTCGCGCTCGTGAAGGAAGGCGTATCGCTTCAGCAGCTGGTGGACGGGCTCAACGCGCTCGGCATCGGACCGCGCGACCTGATTGCGATCCTGCAGGCGATCAAGGCCGCCGGCGCGATCCAGGCAGAAATCGAGGTGATGTGATGACGTCGCTTCTTCCCGCCGGCGGATCGAGTGCCGCCGACGCATTGTTCATGTCGCAGGCGCAGCCGTCGCCAGCCCGCATTCGCGCGGAGCTGAACAGCCCGGAGAATGCGCGCAAGACGGCGGTGGATTTCGAATCCGTCTTCCTCACCACGATGTTCAGCCAGATGACGACCGAGACCGGCGAGGATGGCCCGTTCGGCGGCGGCCCGTCGGTCGGCGTGTGGCGCTCGATGCTGACGCAGGAATACGCCAAGGCCGTCGCCCAGAAGGGCGGGATCGGGATTGCCGATCATGTGTACCGGTCGCTGCTGGCGCAGCAGGATATCGGCGCACGATAGCCGCGCAGAGAGGAGCCGATCATGGCCGCAACACCCCCATCCGTTTCCGGCCCAGCCGCTTCCGCGATCAACACGGAGGTCGAACTCTTTATCGAGATGATCGACGAGCTTGTGGGCATCATCGAGCAGGAAACCATGCTGGTGCGGGCCGGGCGCCTGCGCGAAGCAGCGCCGCTCGAGCGCCATAAGGCCGATCTCTCGCAGCGTTTCACCAACGCCGCCGCGCGCATCGATGCCCTCGATCTGCCGGGCAGCGCTCCCCTTCTCGCAAAGGAGCTGCGGCCAAAGCACGAGCGCCTACAGGGCCTGCTGCAATCGAACCAGACCGTGCTTGCGACCGCGCACGCGGTCTCGGAAGGAATCCTGCGCGGGGTATCCGGTGAGCTCGCCCGCAAGGCCGCGCCCTCGACCTACGGCGCGACCGGGCGGGCCAACGCACCGGGGCCGAGCGCCGCGCAGCCGCTCGCCGTCAGCCGCGTGCTGTGATCCCGAGGGAACCCCGCGGAACTCACTGTTCTTGCGCCGGTCGCGTTAACTGAAATCCTTAACGGGACGGCATCGATCTCGCTTTAGGTTGTGAAGAAGGAATTCACGCTGTCGAGGTAGTATCCTTGAGACAATGATCGGCGCCGCTAAGTTTGGCGCAACGGAGAATGGGCATGGATACCAGTCTCACGATCAAGCCCCGCAATCTGCCGTCGCGCGGAACGAATGTCCGGCCGAGCGTCGCCCGCACTGAGGTCGCGCCGGCCCAGAGCGTGACCCCCGCCCCGCTGACCGATCCGAACCATCATCCCTCGACCGCGCAGGACAGCGTCGGCCGCGATCTTGTCGATCCGCAGGGCCGCGACGTCATCTACCGCGCCCGCGACGAGCGCGAACGCAACCGCAAACGCCGGCATCCGGATGATGCGCTCATGCGTCAGCACGCTTACGGCCGCAGCACCGCCCCGCAGGGCGACGACAACGCCGACGCGCACGCCGATTTCGAAATCTGACGCCGTCCTCAGCCGCGCAACCGCGACGATCGGGCAGCGCGCGATCATGGTTAGCAAGCCGTAAACAATGCGGGCGCTTTCTCCGGCGCAAGCACGAAGCGTCATTAACTCATTAACCATGTTTTTTCACGGGACCTTATCCGGCCTCATGCGATGAACGCGCTTCGATCTTTGGATCGACACGTGAAGTTCCAAAACCAGAAAGGTTCCGACTATGGCTTCCAATATCACTCTGTCCGCTGGCGTGCGGGCTAACCTGCTCTCGCTGCAGAACACTTCTGCACTGATGGCAGCGACCCAGAACCGCCTTGCCACGGGCAAAAAGGTCAACTCCGCTCTCGACAATCCGGGCAGCTTCTTCACCTCGCAATCGCTCTCCAACCGCGCCAGCGATCTGAATTCGCTCCTCGACTCGATCGGCCAGGCCCAGCAGACGCTGAATGCCGCCAACCAGGGCATCACGTCGCTGACCAAGCTCGTCGAATCCGCCAAGTCGATCGCCAAGCAGGCCCGTCAGGCCCCGCAGGCGGGCGCCGCCGGCTATTCGGCGATCTCGGTCTCCAGCACGGCTCAGTCTGAATCGCTCGGCACGTTCACTGCTTCGGGCTTCACCGCTCCGAGCGCCAACGGCAACCTGGCGATCACCGTCACCGTGAACGGCACTGCGGCCAACCTCTCGGTCGCCGTGACCACCACCGACACTGCGGCGGACGTCCGCGACGCGATCAACACCGCGATCGCTGGCGATGCCACTGCGGCCGGTCACCTGACGGCTTCGCTTTCGGGCGGCTTCCTGAAGCTCGATGCGGCAGACGCGGATACCGACGTCTCGATCACTGCGAACCAGCAGTCGGCCGACGTCGGCCTGACGGCTGACGCCTCGACCAACCGTTCGGTCAACTCGACCAGCCTGCTCGACCGTATTGTCACGGCCGGCGGCACGGCGGGCACTTCGGCGCTGAACGTGACGGTCAACGGCGGTTCGAGCCAGCAGATCGTGTTCGGCACCGGCGCCGGCCAGGTTTCGACTCTCGCGGAGTTGAACACCAAGCTCGGCACCCTGTCGGGCGTCACCGCGGGCGTGTCCTCGGGCACGGTCTCGTTCGGCGTTGCCTCTTCGACGGCGCAGAACAGCTTGCAGCTCTCGGGCGCGGCGTCGGTTGCCACTGCTCTCGGTGCGACCTTCACCACGACCAACGGCACGGCGTATTCGTCCTCTCCGGACGCGACCCGTACCTCGCTGCAGTCCGACTACAACAACGTGATCTCGCAGATCGACGCCCTCGCCGGCGACGCCTCCTACAACGGCGTCAACCTGCTGAACGGCGACGACCTGAAGGTCGTGTTCAACGAGACCGGCACAAGCTCGCTGACGATCTCGGGCGTGTCTTACGACTCGACCGGCCTCGGCCTGTCGTCGGTGACCGGTACGGGCTTCCAGTCCGACACCAACATCGACAACACGATCTCGGCTCTTGATACCGCCCTTTCGAGCCTGCGCACGCAGTCCTCGAAGTTCGGTTCGAACCTGACCACGGTGCAGACTCGTCAGGACTTCACCAAGAACCTGATCAACACGTTGCAGACCGGTGCGGACAACCTCGTCCTGGCCGACACCAACGAAGAAGGCGCGAACCTGCTCGCCTTGCAGACCCGCCAGCAGCTCTCCACCACGGCGCTGTCGCTGTCCGCGCAGGCCGACCAGGCGGTGCTGCGTCTCTTCGGCTGATCCAAGCCACAAAGAACCAAGTCCGGAAGCGGCGGGGCAAAACCCCGCCGCTTTTTTTGTGCGCGCGCCGCCGTTTACGCACCGTTCACCCTTTCTTAACCCGCCGTTAGGGTTACCGGATCATTATTGCCCCAAACTCGCCCAAAGCGGGCGATCCACGATTCGAGACGGAAGGATGGGCGGTCATGGGTGACATCGTACTTTCAGCGGGCGTTCGTCAGAACCTGCTGTCGCTGCAGAACACCGCGCAGCTGATGGGCATGACCCAGAACCGCCTTGCCACCGGCAAGAAGGTCAATTCCGCCCTCGACAATCCGAGCAATTTCTTCACCTCGCAGGCACTCAACAATCGCGCGAGCGACCTGAATTCGCTGCTCGACTCGATCGGCCAGGCCCAGAAGACGCTGGAGGCCGCCGACAACGGCATCACCGCGCTGACGAAGCTCGTAGAATCGGCAAAATCCATCGCCAAGCAGGCCCGTCAGGCGCCGCAGGCGGGCGCGGCCGGATATTCGGCCTTCACAGTGTCCGGCACGCCGCAGACAGAAACGCTCGGATCCTTCACCGCGACCGGTTTCTCCTCGCCGAGCGCGAACGGCAACCTCTCGATCGACGTGACTGTCAACGGAACGACCACCAACCTGTCCGTCGCAGTCGCGACCACCGACACCGCCGCGGACGTGCGCGACGCGATCAACACCGCGATCGCGGGCAACGCTTCGACCGCAGGCCACGCGGTCGCTTCGCTCTCGGGCGGCTTCCTGAAAATCGACGCAAGCGACGCCGACACCGACATCGACATCAATGCGAACCAGCAATCGGCCGATGTCGGCCTGACCGCGGACGCCTCGACCAACCGCAGTATCGCCTCGGTCAGCCTGCTCGACCGAATTGTCACGGCCGGTGGCGTCGCGGGAACAGCGAACATCAACGTCGCGGTGAATGGCGGCGCGAGCCAGAACATCGTGTTCGGTACGGGCGCGGGCGAGGTTTCGACCATCGCCGAACTCAACGCGAAACTCGGCACGCTGTCCGGCGTCACCGCAACCGCTACCGGATCCGCGGTGTCGTTCAACGTGGCGTCGTCGACCAGCCAGAACAGCCTGCAATTGAGCGGCACCGCCGCCGTCGCGACCGCGCTCGGGCTCACCTACACGACGACGCAGGGCTCCGCCTACACATCCTCGCCGGATGCCACCCGCGCGAGCCTGCAGAACGACTTCAACAACGTCCTGAGCCAGATCGACGCTCTGGCGCAGGATTCGTCCTATAACGGCGTGAATCTCCTGTACGGCGACAATCTCAAGGTCGTTTTCAACGAGCAGGGCACGAGTTCGCTCGTCATCAACGGCGTGACATTCGACGCCGCAGGCATCGGCCTGAACACGGTGAGCGGCACGGGCTTCCAGTCCGACACCAACATCGACAACGCGATCGCGTCCGTCGACACCGCGCTGAAGACCCTGCGCACCCAGGGTTCGGCCTTCGGCTCGAACCTGACCACGGTGCAGACCCGCCAGGACTTCACCAAGGCCCTGATCGGGACGCTGCAGACCGGCGCCGACAATCTTGTGCTCGCCGACACCAACGAGGAAGGCGCGAACATGCTCGCGCTGCAGACCCGCCAGCAGCTTTCCACCACCGCACTGTCGCTGTCCGCCCAGGCCGACCAGGCCGTGCTCCGCCTATTCGGCTAGTCCTCCAGAACCAGGTACGAAATCCGGAAGCGGCGGGGCAAAACCCCGCCGCTTTTACGTTTGGTTAACCCTGTTGGCGAAGGATCGCACCATTCAGCGCGGAGCGATTCATGGCCCTCAAGGTGGAATTGAAGCCAGGCGAAAAGATCCTGATCGGCGACAGCGTCATCACGAATGGCGACCAGCGCGCCCGCTTCATCGTGGAGGGCACCGCGCCGATCCTTCGCGAGAAGGACATCATGACCGCCGAGAGCGCCGACACGCCGGCCAAACGCATCTATCTGGCGGTGCAGCTTATGTATATCGCGCGCGACCCGGCCGCCCAGCACGACGTCTATTTCGCGCTGATGCGCGACATCGTGCAGGCCGCGCCAAGTGCCTGGAAGTACATTGCAAACATCAATAATCAAATCTTAACGGGCGATCTTTATAAGGCCCTGAAGCACGCCCGAAAGTTGATCGAGTACGAGCAGGAGCTGTTCAAGAATGCAAAACGCGACCAAGGCCTACGGAGCGGTGGCGCAGCAGACCGCAAGTCCGCGTGAGCTTGAGGCGAGCCTCCTGCTTCAAGCGGCGTCGCGCCTGCAGGCCATCCAGGACGAGTGGGACAGCGGCCGGGCCGATCTCGACGGCGCGCTCCTGTTCAACCGCAAGCTCTGGTCGGTTTTCATGACATCGGTGACCGGGCCGGAACACAATCTGCCGGCTGACATCAAGCAGAATGTCGCCAATCTCGGAATTTTCGTGTTCAACCGCACCCTTGCGATCATGACGAACCCGAAGCGCGACGCGCTTGGCTCGCTGATCAACATCAACCGCAATCTCGCCGCCGGACTGCGCGGCCAGGCCTGATCTGATGCGGGCCCTCTGGAATGAAAAAAGCCCGGCGCGAGCCGGGCTTTTTTGTCGTCGCGCGTCGTCAGCCTAAATGTATTTCAGGATGCTCGTCTGATAGAGGAGCGCCGTCGTCTGCAGCGACGCCTGCAGGCTCGTCTGCATCGCAAGGATCTGCGCCGCGACCTGATCGTTGGAAACACCGTCGATCGACTGGAGAAGGTCGCTGAGGGTCGCGGTTGATTGCTGATGGCGATCGGTCGCCGAAGAGAGCGAGCTTTGCGCCCCGGCGAGCTCGGCCTGGATGTCCTCGATCTTCTGCGTGCCGGCCGGGACATCGAGATTGGAGCGCAGCCGGTCGTTGAGCGCCGCGCTGCGCGCCTGCGCGTCCGGATCGGTCGGATTGAAATCCATGGCCGCAAGGGTTGCGACATTCTGGACCTGCCAGCGGATGCCTTGCTCGTTGGCGCGCATGCCGTAGTCGACCGTCACCGTCTGGTCGATGCGCGCGGTCGCGGTCGAGCGAGCGGACCCCGAACCCGCCTCGCCGGTATACCAGATCACCGTGTTGGCGGACGTGCCGGGCGTCAGCGACGTCGCAGTGGCGGGCGAGCCGGAAACGCGTAGCGGCGGATTGTTGGAATCTCCCGCGAAGAACTCGTTGGATGCCTGCACCGCGGAAGCAGCGGACAAAGCGGTGCGCGCGGCCGTCCCGATCGCGCCGGTCAGCGCGGTCTGCAGGTTTGCGGCTGTTGCCGTCGTGTCGGCGCCGATGGTGAATTCGTCCGGGCCGGGCGTCGAGGACGTGGTCGCGGTCAGCTTCAACGTCTGCGACGTGCCGTCGGGGAGGTTGAAGGTGAGGCTGACGCTTTCGCCGGGATTGGGATTGACCGCGCCGAGATCGACCGACATGACCGGAGGCGAGCCCGCCGGCGCGGATACGGTCGCGCCCGTCATGCTGCTTGAGATCGCCGAGAGCTTGAAGCCGAAGACGGAGCCTGCGACGTCCTCGCCCACCGCCACCGACGTTGCGGACGGAGACGACACGACGAGGCGGCCGAGCCCGCTCGTCCCGAGATCGGCCTGATTACGTTCGGAGATCAGCTGCTTCAGTCCCGCGCGCGCGCCGTCTCCATCGAGGATATGGTCGATCGATTCAACCGGCGCCTTGTCGGTCGAAAGTCCGGAAAAGATATAGCGGTCGCCGGATTGGGTGTTCAGAAGCCCGAGAATTTCGCCGAGACCGCTGACCGCGGATTGCTGTGCGATCTGCGAACTGATCGTCGAGGTCGCCGAAATGTTTCCCTTGGTTTCGCGCCCGATGTCGGCGATGCGGGTCAGCGCCGACTGACCGAGATTGAGCCGGACGTTCACGTTGTTGATCGTGTTGTTGAAGGCGTCGAGCGCGGACAGATGCGCACGCAGTCCGACCGACAGCCCGCGGTCGATGCCGAGCCCGGCATAATCGTTCGATTTTTTTCCGGTTCCGAGCTGGCGCTGCAAGTCGGCGAGCTGCGTGCGCATATCGACGACCGACTGGATCATCCCGGAAGAACGCATGCCGACACTTGAGATCGTCATTGCCGCCTCACATCTTCATCAGCGCGTCGAGCATGTCCTTGACCGCGGACAGGATTCGCGCGTTTGCCGCATAGGCCGTCTGCAGGCTGAGCAGGTTTGCCATTTCCTCATCGACGTTGACCGCCGAACCTTCGGCGACGCGCGACTTGAGCGCGTTCACGACGACGTCCTGGCCGGAGGCAAGGTTTGCCGCATTGTCGGCGGCCTCGCCCTGCGAACTGATCACCTGACGCAGGTACGAGGGCAGGTTTCCGGAAAACGGGCTCGCGGTCGAACCGATACCGGAATCCGGATCGAAGGTGATCGACGCGCTCGTCAACTGGTTCAGGATGAAATTCGGCCGGGTCGGGTCGGCGGCATTGCCACCGCTCCCTTGATAGATCACGAGCTTCGAAGGGTCCGCGAGCAGCGCCGCGTTCACGACGATCCGGCCGGCAAATCCCGTGCTCTGCAGACCGCCCGCGGTGATCGCGCCGGTATAGGGCGTCTGCGCGTCGGTGAAGAACGGCAGCGTCGCGCTTCCGCCCGCGAGGCCCGTCTCGGTATAAGTCACCGAGGCCGCGTTGATGTCGGATGCGTTGGTCGTGCCGTCGTCGAGAATGCGAAGCGTCGTGCCGGTCGCCGAGAATTGGACCTTGCTGCCGAATTTCGCGTTCAGCTGGCTGACGACGCTGCCCATTCCCGCCGAGAAATCGACGCCGACAACCTCGTCATTCGGATCGGCGGTTGTGTCGTTCGGCAAGGGCAGCGCCTTCGGGTCGTCGACCCGCACGATGCTGACATTGTGCTGCTTGCCGCTGACATTGTCGGTCCAGGTCAGGTGGATGACATTGCCGGACTTCAGGTTGGCAGTATCGACATCAAACCCGTTTTGCGCGCCGGAGCTCGCGACCTGGCCGTTGACCGTTGTGCTCGACAGCGCCTGCGCCATCGAGGACGCAATGGTGTCGAGCTGCGTCTGCGCTTCCGTCAGGATGTGGTCGCGCATCTCGATATAGGCGGCGATCTGGCCCGAACGGATCGCGTTGTTGGCGATCAGGTCGTAAGTTCCGCCGCTTGGCGAAACCAGCATCAGGCTGCCGACACCGCTCTTTTTCGGATCCGCGTTCCACTGCGCATTGGCTGACATCGTGCCCTGCGCGTTGAAACCGAGCTGCGCGGCTTCGGTGCCGACCAGCTGGATGCCGGAATTGGTGAAGACGTTGATCTGGTTGTGGTCGGTTTCGACCACCTTGATGTCCATCAGCTGCGACAGCTGATCGATATAGGCGTCGCGCTGGTCCTCGAGCGTCGCGGCCGTCGCGTCCTGGGAGGTCGAGGTCGCCAGTTGTTTGTTGATCGCCGCGATCTGCTTCATCGCGTTGTTGGCCTGCTGCGCGACGTTCGACAGCCCGAGTTCGGCGTCGCTGCGCAGGCCCTGGATGCCGTCGCTCATCGAGTTGAGCTGCTGGGCGAGGATCTGCGCCGAGCTCAGCACGGCGCTGCGCGCGGCCGGGTCGTCCGGACTGGTCGAAAGTGCCTGCAGCGAGGTCGTGAAGTCGTTGAACACCGATTCCAGCGATCCCGCGGCACCGGGCGTGCCGTAGACGCTCTGCAGCCGGGAATAGAACTGCGCCCGCAAATCGGCATAGGAGCCGCCCGACACTTCGGTGCGGAGCTGGCGCTGCAGATACTGATCGAGTTCGCGGTTGATCGCGTCGACCCGCACGCCGACGCCGTTCGAGCCCGCGGCGCTCGTCGCCTGTACGAGAGTCTTGCGGACATAGCCGGGCGTTTCGGCGTTGGCGACGTTCGAGGCCGTCAGCGCGAGCGCGGCCTGCGTCACGCGCAAGCCCGCCGTCGATGTCGCGAGCGCCTGGCCGAGACTCATGAAATGCTCCTCAACGCCACGCCGCTAGCCCTCAACGCAGCATGTTCAAGAGATCCTGGACCATCTCGTTGCCGGTCGAGATGACCTTGGTGTTGGCCGAATAGGCCTGCTGCGTCACGATCAGCTTGGTGAATTCGTCGGCGATGTCGGTGTTGGAGCCTTCGAGCGAGGAGCCGACGATCTTGCCGGACGCCCCGTAGATCGCGGGTCCGGATTCGTCGGTCACCTCGAACGCGCCGCCGTCGATCCGCTTCAGGTTGTTCGGACCGTTGAAATTCGCGAGGGTGATTTCGGCAAGGTCGATCGTGCGTCCGTTCGAATAGCTGCCGACGATGCGGCCCTTGTCGTTCACCGAGATCTGCTGCAATTCGCCGGCCGCGAAGCCGTTCTGCTGCAGCATGTTCACCTTGGCGTTGCCGTTCGGGTCGGCGAACTGGGTGATGCCGCCGGAGCCGTGGACGAGCTGCACGTCGCCGAGCGTCACGCCGTCGACCACCACGTTGCTCAACGTCAGGTTGGCGATGGTCGGGCTCATCTGGCCGTTCGCGCCGAAGGTGTAGTTCGAGCCGGCGTTCATCCAGGCGACCTGTTGCCCGGTGGCGTTGGAATTGACCTGGTAAAACAGGTTCCAGGTATCGGTGCCGCCATAGAGTGAAGAGTCGGTCTTGGCCCAGCGGAGCTGGATGTTTACGGGGGAGCCGGACACGTCATAGGCCGTGATCGCGCCGCCGCCGATCGACTCGTTGAGGAAGCTGGTCAGGTCGTTCGCGATGACGGTGCCATCGGACGACAAGGCCGTCAGCGTATGCAGGCCGAAATTGCTGGCCGGAACGTCGGTCGAGCCGCTGCCGATCTGGATCGCATCGGTGGTATTGGCGGCGACGAGCGTGATGTTGCCGCTGGAATCGAGACTCGCGCTGGACAAGCCGGTCAGGCCGCCGAGAGCGAGCGACAGGTCCGCAAGCGTCGCGACCTGGCCGGGATAGCCGCCATTGCCGAACACGATCGTCTGCGCCGCGCCGCTGCCGACTGTCACGGTGAAGGTCTGGCCCTGCGAGGCCGCGCCCTGCGTGAGCAGGTTCACCGGCTGGAAGGTATTGTTGCCGGCGGCGAAGCCGAGCGTGTTCGCGGCGGTTCCGCCGACCGTCAGGGTGTCGAGATAATTCGCCGAAACGAGCTTCAGATGCCCGCTGGAATCAAGCGACGCGACGACGTTGGCCGCGCCGCCGTTGATCGCGGTCAGCACGTCGTTGATGTCGTCGCCGGCGGCAACGGTGTAGCTCGTGGTGTTCGTGCCGTCGCCGACGGTCAGCGTGTCGGAGGTGGAGAGGCCGAGCGAGGCGAGCGTGGTTGCGGTGGTGAAGGAGCCGACCGTGCCGGTGCCGGTCGCCTTCGCATCCGCTGCCCAGATCGCGCCGTAGCCGGAGATCGTCGCCGGCTGCTGCGGGCCGGCGATCGGGTTTTTCTGGAAGTCCGCGCCCTTGAGCAATTCGGATTTCGCGACGTTCGTATCGTGCGAGGCGGTGAGCGGATAGCTCGCGAGGTTCGCGCGATAGGTGATCTGCGTGGTCGCCTGCGCGGGCAGGAAGTCGTTCTGGAATTGCAGGAGCTGCGGCACGCTGCCGACGAGGTTGCCGGTGGTCGCGTCGACCGGAATGCCCATCAGGTAATAGCCGGCGCCGTTGACGAGATAGCCGTTCTTGTCCGGCTGGAAATCGCCGCGGCGGGTGAAGAGATCGATCCCGTCGAAGATCGGGCGGTTGTCCTGGAAGCTCGCAGGCTTTTCGACGACGAAGAAGCCGTCGCCGTTGATCGCCATGAAGGTGCCGATCGACGTGGTCTGGATGTCGCCCTGCACCGTGTTGGTCGAGCGCGAATTCGCGGTGACGTTGCCGGCGAGCTGCTTGCTCGGCGGATTGTCCGGGATCAGATCCTCGAAGCTCGTATCGATTCGCTTGAATGCCGTGGTCTGCGAGTTCGCGATGTTGCCGGAAATGTTTTCCAGCGCGTAGGACTGCGCGCGCAGGCCGGTGACGGCGGTGGTGAGAGCGCCGAAGATACCCATGACAGAACCTCCACAACGGTCCGGGCGGCCGTCCGGAGAAAGCATGGCCGCAGGATCGCGTGGACCGTCGCAAGGCCCATGCCATTGAAATAATATAATTATATCAAATACTTAGATCGACGGGGCAAACCCGCTGCCGGGCCCGATTTGCCGGGCCCCGGCAGGATTTGCCGGGCTGACGGCTTCGCTTCAGGCCGCCGCCGGCTCGAACTTCAGCGCGACGCCGTTCATGCAATAGCGAAGCCCGGTCGGCTTCGGCCCATCGGGAAAGACATGACCGAGATGGCCGCCGCAGCGGCTGCAATGCACTTCGGTGCGCGTCATGAAGAACGAACGGTCGGTGGTCTCGCCGACCGCGTTCGGCAGCGGCTGATAGAAGCTCGGCCAGCCGGTGCCGCTCTCGAATTTCGTGTCGGAGGAGAACAGCGGCAGGTCGCAGCCGGCGCAGGCGAAATTGCCCTTGCGCTTCTCGCGGTTGAGCGGCGAGGTACCGGCGCGTTCGGTCCCATGCTGGCGGAGCACGTTGAATTGCGCGGGCGTCAGCGAGGCTCGCCATTCGGCTTCGCTCTTCTGCACCTGAAATTTTTCCGCAGTCGTCGTGGCCATCGCCTCGTCTCCATCGGTCCAGCGCCATGCCGCCCACGCGGCGAATGCGCCCGCTAACGTCACAAGAAATCCCCGGCGGTTTTGCATACGTGCCTCCGGCCTAACTCGTCTTCTTGCCCCAGATCTGCTCGAGCCGCTGATCGCGTCCGCAATTCCAGCGGTAGAACTTGTATTTGGTCGGGTTCTTGGTGTGGAAATCCTGGTGGTAGTCTTCCGCCGGATAGAATTTCGTCGCCATCACGATCTGCGTCTCGACCGTCTCCTTGAATTTCGCCTGCACCGCGACCTTGCTCGCTTCGGCAAGTTTCCGCTGCTCCGCATCCAGATAAAAGATCGCCGTGCGATATTGTTCGCCGCGATCGCAGAATTGCCGGTTCTTCGCGAACGGATCGATACTGTGCCAATAGGCGTCGAGAAGCTGCTGGTAGCTCACTTTGGCCGGATCGTAGACGATCTGCACTGCTTCGGCGTGGCCTGTGCCGCCGGACGACACCTGCTCGTAGGTCGGATTCGGGACACGCCCGCCGATATATCCGGATGTGGTCGAGATCACGCCCGGCACCTTGTCGAAATCGGATTCGGTGCACCAAAAGCAGCCGCCGGCGAAGATCGCGACCGCTTGGCCGGGCGCCTGCGCGCGCGCCGCACCGGCGAGCGTCATTGCGAGGAACAGGCAGGTCAGCAGCAGCTTTTTCATCGGCGTTCCCATCCCTTCATCCGAGGCGCTCAATAGCCCAATTCGGCGGCCTGCCGGGCTCAATTCGCGCTCACAATCGCGCGAACGGCACGTCATCGCGCGCCTTGCTGGTTGGCGGCCTGCTGTCTAGTGTCCGCACCTTCCATGTAAGGGCTTGCCATGCGCTTTGAAGGCACCAGCGGTTATGTCGCAACCGACGACCTGAAGGTCGCGGTCAACGCCGCAATCACGCTCGAACGGCCGCTGCTGGTCAAAGGCGAACCCGGCACCGGAAAGACCGTGCTGGCGCTCGAAATCGCCAAGGCGCTTGGCGCGCCGCTGCTCGAATGGCACGTCAAATCCACCACCAAGGCGCAACAGGGCCTGTACGAATACGACGCGGTGTCGCGCCTGCGCGACAGCCAGCTCGGCGACGAACGGGTGAAAGACATCCGCAACTACATCAAGCGCGGCAAGTTGTGGGACGCCTTCGTCGCGGACGAGCGCCCGGTGCTGCTGATCGACGAGATCGACAAGGCCGACATCGAGTTTCCGAACGACCTGCTGCAGGAACTCGACCGGATGGAGTTCTACGTCTACGAGACGAGCGAGACCGTGAAAGCGCGGCGCCGTCCGATCGTCATCATCACATCGAACAACGAAAAAGAATTGCCTGACGCGTTTCTGCGCCGCTGCTTCTTCCACTACATCCGCTTTCCCGACGGCGACACGATGCGCGCGATTATCGAGGTGCATTTTCCCGGCATCAAGCAACGGCTGGTCGCCGAGGCCCTCAAGCTGTTCTACGAGATCCGCGACGTGCCAGGGCTGAAGAAGAAGCCTTCCACGAGCGAATTGCTCGACTGGCTCAAGCTTCTCATGGTCGAGGATATCGGGCCGGACACCCTGCGCGAGCGCGATCCGAAAAAACTGATCCCGCCGCTGCATGGCGCACTCCTGAAGAACGAGCAGGACGTGCACCTGTTCGAGCGCCTCGCATTCATGGCGCGGCGCGAGGGACGCTAGCTTTCGCTTTGCGGAACGCGCGGGGCGTCTGCGGGCGCGGGCACGTTGAGCGCGGCCGCGGTCTGCGCGGCCGCATCCGCATCCTCTCTGGCGCGCCGTTCGGCCGCTTCGCGCCTCCGTGACACGTGCTCGGCGACGATCGCCTTGGTGCGTTGGGTCCAGTAGCGAAGCCGCGCGAAACTGCGGCCGAGCCGGCCGCCGGCCCAGATCAGCTCGAAGGGATTGAAGGTCATCCACGTCTTGTCGCCCTCGACGACGCCCTTCGCGACCAGCAATCCCGCAATCGCTGTGGTGTTCAGGCCGTGCCCGCCGAAGCCGCTTGCGAGCCACAGGCCCGACGACACCTCGCCGACCTGCGGCATGCGGTGCAGCGGCATGCCGAACGTTCCGTTCCAGCAATACTCGATCTCGACCTTGCCGAGCTGCGGAAAGACCCGCGCGATGTCGCGGCGGAGCGCGCGCGCATAATGCTTCGGGTCGCGCGGAGACGTGGTGATGCGTCCGGCCCAGATCAGCCGGTTGTCTGAGGTCGCGCGATAATGATTGTCCGCCCGTTCGGTGTCGCTGATCCCGCCGCGATAGGCCATGGCCTCGTCGAGCTTCTCGCCGAGCGGCGCGGTCGCAGCGACATAGGTCGTGAGCGGCAGGAGCGTGCCGCCAATTCCATGCATCAGCGCGCCGAGATGAACATTGCCGGCGAGGATCACATGCGCCGCGCGAAGCCGCGCGTCGGGCGTCGCAAGGCGCTTTCGCACGCCGTCCGGATCGATGTGCAGGACCGGCGTTTCCTCGAAGATGCGCACGCCGGCTTGCTCCGCGGCGCGCGCAAGCCCGAACGCGTAGTTGAGCGGATGAATGTGGAAGGCTTTGGGGAAATTCGCCGCCTGGAAATAGCGCTCGCTGCGAAGCTGCGAGCGCACCTTGTCGGCCGGCCAGAATTCGACTTCGGCGCCGAATGTGTCGCGCAGTTCGTCGACCCTCGCCGCGATCTCGCCGGCCCGGTCGATTTTCGAGACGTTGAGCCAGCCGTTGACCGGATCGACCCCTTCCATCTTCGTCTCGGCTATCGTCGCGCGGACATACTCGACGCCCTGCTCGGACAGCTCCCATAACGCGCGCGCTTGTTCGAGGCCGGCGCGTTCGACGATCTTGGCCGGGTCCTGTGAAAATCCGGGCAAGACGAAGCCGGTGTTACGGCCGGACGCGTTCCAGGCGATGCGTTTGGCTTCGACGAGGATGACGTCCCATCCGCGCAACGCGATCTCGCGCGCAACGGTGAGCCCGGCCAGCCCGCCGCCGACCACGCAGACTTCCGTGTCGATATCCTGCGTCAGCCGCGGAGACGGCTCTCGCGCGACGGCGGTCGCGGCAAACAGGCTCGATCCGTAAACAGCGGATTGGGTCGCGTCCATCGCAGCTCGTGTTCGGGTTGGAAGGGAAAGTGAAGACCTCGGTTCGGACCATGCTAGACTGACCGCGCCGGGAAATCGACGTCTGGGATGGATTGACATGCGGCGGTTGATCCTGATGCGCCACGCCAAGTCGGATTGGTCGAAATCGGGCCAGCCGGACCGCGACCGTGCGCTGAACGAGCGCGGCCGGGCGGCGGCCCCCTTGATGGGGGCCTATCTGGAAAGTCACGGGCTCACACCCGATCTCGCGCTGGTGTCCACCGCGACGCGCGCACGCGAAACCTGGACGCTGGTTGCTCCGCACCTTCGCAAAATGCCTAAGGTGGTGTTCGAGAACCGTCTCTACGGAGCCGGGCCCGAGCTGCTGCTCGACGTAGTGCAGGAGACCGCTCGCGGCATTTCGACGTTGCTGGTGCTCGGACACAATCCCGGGCTGCACCAGTTCGCATCCGCTCTCGCAGGCAGCGGCGACGTCGAGGCGCGCTCGCGCCTCGGGGAGAAATTCCCGACCGCCGGTGTCGCGGCGATCTCCTTCGCCGTCGACGACTGGGCCGGATTGCACCCGCAGGGCGGGCGCCTCGAGCGCTTCGTCAGCCCCTCGGCGCTCGTCGCGGAGCCCGAATAGGTGGATCGAAACAGATAATCCGTCGCAACATGAGGCTCTGGGAGGGCCACGCCATGTTCAAGAATATCCTTGTTCCAGTCGACCTCGCCGATCCCGATCTCGCGAAGTCTGCCATCGAAACCGCGGTCGCCATGGCACGCGCGTCGCAAGGTTCGTTGCGGCTGATCAACGTGCTGCCGATGACGCCGGTCATGCTCGCCGAATACGTGCCGCCGGATTTCGATGTGCAGCAGCGCAAATCGGCGGAGGATAATCTTGCCGCGCTCGCACGCGATTGCGGCTACGAGGCGGGCCGCGTTTCAAGCGTGGTGCGCCAGGGCGGCATCTATCATGAGGTCATCGAGGAGGCGAAGGAGATGCCGGCCGACCTGATCGTCATGTCCTCGCACCGGCCGGACATGCGCAGCTATTTTCTCGGCTCGAATGCCGGCCATGTCGTGCGCTATGCCGGTTGCTCGGTGCTGGTCGTGCGCTCTTAAGCGTCAAACACGCGGAAGAAGTCCGCTCGGCAGTTCGCCGGTGCGGTAACGGCCGGGCCGGTTGCGGCGGAAATATCCGCCAAGCTGCCATACGAATAGCGCGAGGAAGCCTCCGACGAAGGCCGCCCCGGCGAGCGGCCCGCTTTGCAGCGCGCGCACGGTGAGCGCGGCAAGTCCGAGCGACACCAGGACAAAGACGACGACACCGGGCCAATAGATGTAGGCCGGCACGCCACAGATGAATTGGGGCGTCGCTCCCGCTTCGGCCAGCCGGGCGTGAAGCTGCGTGACGAATTCGCGGTACGGGCCGTTCTGCGCCGCCCGTTCCACCATGCTTTTCCACGTCGAAGAGGTGACGGTCAGCCTGGGTCCGGACGAGGACCAGATTTCGGTTTTGAAAATGCGCGACTGCAGAGCGGCCGGGAGGAACGAAAGGCGGATCGCTTCGATATCGCGATATCGCGTCGTCCCGGAACGGCGTCCGGCGCTCCAGACAAGTCCCGCAGGCGTCAGTTTGAATTCCCACGGCGCGCCGAGAAGCGAGGGGCGATAGCTGTAGGTCAGCGCTTCGGGTTGATCTTCGGCCATGACGATCCTTGCGGGTTGCGTCTCTTATCACGGCCCGCCGGCATTGGCGCAGGCCGCGACATGCCGCCGCGCGCGGCTCGCCGACATTTTGATCGAACCGGTAGCCCGCCTGGCGCGACCAACGGGCATCGCAACCGAGCCGGGCAGCACGACGCCGCGGCCCTTTCAAAAGGTGACACCCATGAAGACGATTTCACTCGCCCTTGCGGCGCTCATCGCGACGACCGCCATGGTGCAGACCGCCTCGGCCCGTCAGGTGCAGAAGCGTTTCTCGCCCTTCGTGACCTATACCGACCCCTATACCGGCGAGGACATGACGGTTTACCGCCGCAACTATCTCGTGCCCTCGAACGACTTCGAAGGCGGCAACTTTCCCGGCAATTACGCGCTCCGGCGCGCGGAAGGCCAGTGCGTGACCGACCTCGGCTATGGCCGGTGGCAGCGCTGCTAAGGTACTGACCTAACTAACGGAATCAGGAACGGCGGGGCTAACGCTCCGCCGTCTTTTTTTGCCTGCCCGGTTTGAACCTTTTCGCCTGCCGCAGCGTCAAACCCTCAACGAGACACGAGGGGACATCGTCGGGACCGGGCGTGAAGGGCGCCCGCCGGAGGTCTCCCAAAAACAGGAGGCTTTCATGACCGTTTCCACCCGGACCACCCGCACTTTCTTCCGCACGCTCGCAGGCTTTGCCATTGGCACCGCCCTCGTGCTCGGCGCCAGCATGGCCAAGGCTGCTCCCGCCTATGACGGCAACTGGACCGTGCTCATCATCACCGAGAAAGGCGATTGCGACCGCGGCTACCGCTATCCGGTGCGCATCGTGAACGGCAAGGTCGGCTATGCCGGCGAAGCGTCCTTCAGCGTCAAGGGCAATGTCGACGACAAGGGCGCGATCACCGTAACGGTGAGCCGCGGCGACAAGAGCGCGCGCGGTTCGGGCCGGCTGTTGGGAAGCGCTGGCGCGGGCGCCTGGAAGACTGGCGGCGGCGAATGCTCCGGCCAATGGCGGGCCGAGCGCCGCTCCTGATCGAACTACACATCGTTGCAAATGCGATTGCCGGGCCCTGCCCGGCAATTCATTATCGGCGGATGCGATGGGCCATTTCGATTCTGTCGTCCGTCATCGTCGCGGCATCCGTTGCGGGCGCCCGCGCCGACGATTTCTGCGCGCTCGCGCGGCAATCGGGCGAGCCGCCGATTCCCGGACTGAAGATCGTCTATCTCGCGCCGCTCGGAAATCCGGCGGATGCGCATAAGTGGACCTACATCATCGTGCATCAGATGGAGGGGCCGCCCGGCGCCGCGCGTCCGGCCGCCGAAGCGCAGCACGCCAGCCCGACCAAGCGCGGCGTGACGGTCTGGGTCGAAACCGACGGCACGGTCTATTGGTCGGTCGCGGAAAACCTCGTCCCGACCCACGGCGACGGCGCGAACCGCAACGACAACAAATATCTCAACAACCTGTCGACCTACGGCGTCGTCATCGGCAGCAAGTCGATCGGCGTCGAATTTGCCGGCAACTTTCCCGACGTCACCCGCCCCGCGACGCCCGCGCAGGTAAAGGCGTGGCCGGTGCTGATGCGCTTCCTGCAGGAGCGCTACGGCATCCCGTCAGCCAACATCTACGCACATAACTGGATTGACTTCAAAGACCGCCGCTATTGCGAAGGCTGCGAACTGGCCACGCTTGCACGCAAGGAGGCTTACGAGCCTTCGTCCCCCGGGCCCTGCCCGACCAATTGAGCATTGCAACGATCGGGCATCGCCAGCGTTATCCCCCCTGACTTTTTCAATTTGGATGACTCATGACCACCATCGGAGAGGCGCTGCGGCGCGGGCCGGGTCCGGCCGAGCATATCGATTTCGCCGACATGCGGCGCCGCCTCAAGGCAATCTTCATCGGCTCGATCGGCAATCTCGTCGAATGGTATGACTTCTACGCCTACGCGGCCTTCGCGCTCTATTTCGCGGGCGCTTTCTTTCCGAATTCCGATCCGGTGGTGCAGCAGCTCAACGCCGCCGTGCTGTTCGCCGCAGGGTTCCTGGTCCGCCCGCTCGGCGGCTGGATGTTCGGCCACCTCGCGGACCATTACGGGCGCCGGTTCGCGCTGATGCTGTCGGTCACGCTGATGTGCTTCGGCTCGCTGATGATCGCGGTGACCCCGACCTATTCCTCGATCGGGATCGCCGCTCCCGCCCTGCTTGCGCTCGCGCGCATCATCCAGGGGCTGAGTCTCGGCGGCGAATACGGCACCAGCGCAACCTACCTCACCGAGATGGCCGACCGCGAGCATCGCGGTTTCTATTCGAGCTTCCAGTACGTGACGCTGATCGGCGGCCAGCTTTGCGCGCTGGTCGTGTTGCTCGTGCTGCAGAAATTCTTCCTGACCGGAGACGAGATCCGCGCCTGGGGATGGCGCATTCCTTTCGTGATCGGCGCGATGCTCGCCGTGATCGCGCTGATCATGCGGCGGAACCTGCATGAGACCGAGGCGTTCGCGGCGGCCCGGCAGACGGCCACGCGCTCCTCCTCGCTGCGCATGCTGTTCAATTACCCACGGGAAGTGCTGCTGGTCGTCGGGCTGACCGCGGGCGGTACGGCCGCCTTCTACACCTACACGACCTACATGCAGAAATTCCTCAAGCTGTCGGTCGGGCTTTCGGACGACCAGACGACGCTTGTCACCGCGGGCTCGCTGATCTTCGCAATGATCCTGCAGCCGATCTACGGCACGATCTCCGACAAGATCGGCCGCAAATGGCTCTTGATCGGTTTCGGCGTCGCGGGCGTCATCTTCACGATCCCGATCCTGACGAGCCTTCAGGCGACGAAAAGCGCCTTCGTCGCATTCCTGCTGATCGCGGCGGCGTGGATGATCGTGTCCGGCTACACCTCAATCAACGCTGTGGTGAAGGCGGAGTTGTTCCCGACCCGCATCCGCGCAACCGGCGTCGGACTGCCCTACGCGCTCACCGTCTCGATCTTCGGCGGCACCGCGGATTCAGTCGCGCTCTGGTTCAAGAGCATCGGACACGAGACCTGGTTCTACTATTACCTGACCGGAATGATCGCAATCTCGCTGCTGGTTTACGTCTTCATGCGCGATACGAAGAAGGACTCTGCGATGCATCGCCACGAGTGAGCATCACGGATCGAGATCATCCAATTCTGCCGGTCGCCTATTCCGTATTCGCTGTGTACTTTTTCACGCCTGAATTCCATTTTTGATTTGCTCGTACCATCAGATATTTAGTCCAGCATTAGAGACTAAAGTCTTATGCAATCGCGGAACCCGCTGGACACGCGTTTCCACGGCGCATTTATGCGAATGCTATTTTTCAAGTCCGCGTCTTCCCGATAACGCTCCAACAAACGCGCGTCTTTGCGCGTGAAAAAACAAAATGGGTCGGGGGATAACGCTATGTGGAACCAGGTTTACAATCCGCTCGGGAGCGCGGCGCTCTCAACCATCGCGGCAGCGCTGCCGGTGGTAACGCTGCTGGTGCTGATCGCCTCGAACAAGGTGAAGGCGCATATTGCCGCCGTCATCGCGCTAATCGTCGCGAACCTTGTCGCGATCTTCATTTTCACCATGCCCGCCGGCATGTCGATCCGCGCGACGATCCTCGGCGCGGTGACCGGATTCTTCCCGATCGGCTGGATCGTGCTCAACGTCATCTTCCTTTACCGGCTGACGGTCGAGAAAGGCGTGTTTGAAACGCTGCAGACGACGATCGGCGGCGTGACCAATGATCGCCGCCTGCAACTGCTTCTCATTGCATTTTCCTTCGGCGCATTCTTCGAAGGCGCATCCGGTTTCGGTACGCCGGTTGCGGTCACGGGCGCGATCCTGATCGGTCTCGGCTTCTCGCCGCTCGCGGCCTCGGGCCTTTCGCTCATCGCCAACACGGCGCCGGTCGCCTATGGCGCGCTCGGTACCCCGATCGCGGGTCTCGCGAGCGTCACCGGAATCGATCCATTCCTTCTCGGCGCGATGGTCGGCCGGCAATTGCCCTTCTTCTCGCTGATCGTGCCGTTCTGGCTGATCTGGGCCTTCGCCGGATGGCGCGGGATGATCGCGATCTGGCCGGCCATTCTGGTGACCGGCGTATCGTTCGCTATTCCGCAATTCCTGATCTCGAACTTCATCAACCCGTGGATCGTCGATATCGGCGCGTCGCTGATCTCGATGGCGTGCCTGATCGGCTTCCTGCAGGTGTGGAAGCCGAAGCAGGTGTGGACTTCGCCCGCGCTGCGTTCCGCCGACGACTCCGCCAAGGGACGTCCCGCACCGAAAGCCGCTGGGCGCAAGCCGACGACGGCGCAGGTCTGGATGTCGCTCCTGCCCTGGATCATCGTCTGCATCGTGCTGCTGTTGTGGGGGACGAACTGGTTCAAGGGTCAGGTCAATCCGTGGGCGACCTGGAATTTCCCGGTCCCGGACCTGCACAACCTGATCAACAAGGTCGCCCCCGTCGCGGCCAAGCCCACGCCGGAAGCGGCCGTCTTCTCGTTCACCTGGCTGAGCTACACCGGCTCGGGCATGCTGATCGCGGCGATCATCTCCGGGCTGCTGATGGGCTTCTCGCCGGCCGGTTTGATCGGTGCCTATGGCCGCACGCTGAAGGTCTGCGCCTATTCGCTGCTGACCATTTCGGCGATGCTCGCGATCGGTACGCTGACACGCCTGTCAGGGATCGACGCCACGCTCGGCCTCGCCTTCGCGGCAACCGGCGTGCTCTATCCCTTCTTCGGCACGCTGCTCGGATGGCTCGGTGTCGCCCTCACCGGCTCCGACACCGCCTCCAACATCCTGTTCGGAAACCTGCAGAAGATCACATCCGAACAGCTCGGCCTGTCGCCGATCCTGATGGGCGCGGCGAACTCATCCGGCGGCGTGATGGGCAAGATGATCGACGCGCAGTCGATCGTCGTTGCTTCGACCGCCACCAACTGGTTCGGGCATGAAGGCACGATCCTGCGTTTCGTGTTCCTGCATTCCATTGCGCTCGCGTGTCTCGTGGGCGTGCTGGTGATGCTGCAGGCTTATGTCTTCACCGGAATGATTGTGCACTGAACGTTTCTCCCAAGCGCGTTTGGTGCATACCTGGGCCCCGCCTTCATGGTGGGGCCCTTTTTCTTTGCGGGGGTGCAAGCTGCCGGGCGGCGATGCGCGATCGGGTGCTGAGAGCTCATTGACCAATACTCGCTATGGTTGTAGCGTCCATGGCTCGCGGGGGCGAGACATGCGATCAAAGGGCTTTGCAGCACGGCTTGCCGTTGCATTGGTGGCTTTGGGTATCGTTGGCGCGTCGCATAGCCGAGGCGCGCGGGCCGAAACCCTCGACATTCCACCGGTCGTCCAACTCACGCACGTCTGGTGCTGGCTCGCCGTCGGCGAGATGGTTTTCAAACACTACGACATTCCGTCAGTGAACCCGGCCGGCATCTATCAATGCGGCATCGTCGGCGCGATCGCGCACGGAACGGCCTATCATGCGTGCTCGGTCAATTGCAGTTTCTGCACGATCCCGGCGGGATCGTCGCAGGTCCTGATCAACATGATCGAAGATTACCCGCGCAAGGTCCGGCAATATACCGGCAGTTCGAATGCGGACGTGAAGGTGGAATGGATCAGGAGCGCGATGTCGGCGTCCGATGTCGTCGATGAAATCGATGAGGACCGGCCCATTGTCGCTGGCATTTCCCCAAGCAATCCGCCGGGCGGACTGTCGCTCGGATCGCAGCATGTCGCACTGATTGTCGGCTACGAAAACGATGGCGACACCTTGATCGTGAACGATCCATTTCCGTTCGATCAGGTTGGATGGGACAATCCCTATATCCGCGCAGGTGGCCGCAGGACGATCCCCAATCAATATGCAATTGATCGCGATGCTTTCGAAAGCAGGTTGAACTGGGGCGAGTCCTTCACGACCCGGCGCGTAACGGCGCGCCGCCAGTCCTACCCCAACTATTGCTGCACTCACGTCGGCAGGGTCGGCCCCTATCCGAACTATTCCATTCCCGAAGGCGGGGCCTGTCAGGGATTTCATCCAGCCGTGGGGATCGTTTTCGGCACGGCCTGTTACTGAGCGCTGGTCGCACGCGGCACCCGGCACAATTCGTCTTTGACACGGATCAAGGCGGCGGGGGCCAGGCCCCGGTCTTCTGGCACCATGGATCCATCTCCGGCGCTCGCCGCGCGCAATGTTCCCCGATACACCTCTTACCCGACGGCCCCCCATTTCTCCGGGGCCATCGGGCCAGATCATTATGAGAGCTGGCTCGCCGAATTGCCGGCCGATGCCACACTGTCGCTCTATCTGCACGTCCCGTTCTGCACGGAGCTTTGCGCCTATTGCGGCTGCAACACCAAGGCGACGCGCAAGCGCGAGCCGGTCGAGGCATATGCCGGGCGTCTGCTGGAGGAGATCGCGCTCGTCGGCGGCTTCTCCAACCACAAGGTCACGCACCTGCATTGGGGCGGCGGAACGCCCTCCATCCTCGGACCGCGATGGCTCGAGGAGATCGCCGAGTCGCTCGCTGGCCATTTCGACCTGTCGAGCCTTCGCGAGCACGCGATCGAACTCGATCCGCGTCATCTCGATCGCGGGCTGATCCGCACGCTGGCCTCCATCGGCGTCACCCGCGCAAGCCTCGGCGTGCAGGATGTCTCGCCGCGCATCCAGCACGCCATCGGACGCATCCAGCCCTTCGAGATGGTCGAACTCGGCGTCGAGCGCCTGCACGCCGCCGGGATCGAGAACATCAACATCGACCTGATGTATGGCCTGCCCGGCCAGACCGAGCGTGACGTCGTGCGCAGCGCGGCACTCGCCGCCTCGCTCAATCCGCAGCGCATCGCATTGTTCGGCTACGCGCATGTGCCGTGGTTCAAGCCGAACCAGAAACTGATCGGCGAGGCGGTGCTCCCTGGCCTCGCCGAGCGCCTTGCCCAGGCCCGCGATGCCGCCGACGCCCTGAACTGGCTCGGCTATCGTTCCATCGGCCTCGATCACTTCGCCGATCCCGACGACGACCTTGCGGTCGCCGCGCGCGAGGGGCGCCTGCGCCGCAATTTCCAGGGCTACACGACCGACAGCGCCGACGCGCTCCTGGGCTTCGGCGCATCCGCGATCGGGCGGCTGCCGCAGGGCTTCGTGCAGAATGCGTCCGATGTGGCGGGCTATTCGCGCGCGATCGCCGCAGGCCGGCCTGCCGTCGTGAAAGGGCGCGCACTGGCGCCGGACGACCGGCTGCGCGGCGAGATCATCGAGCGGCTGATGTGCGATCTGGTGGTCAACGTCGATGCGATCGCGGCGAAACACGGCAGCGCCGAGCGTTTCGACGCTGAATTTGAAACTCTTGCTCCGCTCGCCGAAGAAGGCCTGGTCGCGATCAGCGGGCGGACGATTTCCGTGACCGAAGAGGGCCGGCCCTTCCTGCGCCTCGCCGCATCTGCATTCGACGCCTATCTGGCGGCGAGCGAGGCGAAACACTCCAAGGCGGTGTAGCGCGTCAGCGCACCAGTTCGCGCATCGCCTTGTCGAGGCCTTCGAGCGTGAGCGGATACATCCGCCCGCCCATCAGCTGGCGCATCATGCGGATCGAATGGGTGTAATCCCATTCCTGCTCGCGCACCGGGTTGAGCCACACCGCGGACGGATATGTGCGCGTGATGCGCTCCATCCAGGTCGCGCCCGGCTCCTCGTTGAAATGCTCGACCGATCCGCCCGGCGCCTGGATCTCGTAAGGCGACATCGACGCATCGCCGACGAAGATCACCTTGTAGTCGTGCGGATAGGTGTGCATCACGTCGAAGGTCGGCGTCGTCTCCTCGTAGCGGCGGCGGTTCTCCTTCCACACGCGCTCGTAGAGGCAATTGTGGAAGTAGAAGTGCTCCATATGCTTGAACTCGGTGCGCGCGGCGGAGAACAATTCCTCGGTCGCCTTGATGTGCCAGTCCATCGACCCGCCGACATCGAAGAATAGAAGAACCTTCACCGCATTGTGCCGCTCCGGGCGCATGTGGATGTCGAGATAGCCTTTGTGCGCGGTCCCCTTGATTGTCCCGTCGAGGTCAAGCTCGTCCGCGCTGCCTGTCCGCGCGAATTTGCGCAGCCGGCGCAACGCGATTTTGATGTTGCGCGTGCCGAGTTCGACATTGTCGTCGAAATCCTTGAACTCGCGCTTGTCCCACACCTTCACCGCGCGGAAATTGCGGTTGCCGTCCTGCCCGATGCGGATGCCTTCCGGGTTGTAGCCGTAAGCTCCGTACGGCGATGTGCCTGCGGTGCCGATCCACTTCGATCCGCCCTGGTGCCGGCCTTTCTGCTCGGCGAGGCGCTTGCGCAAGGTTTCGAGCAATTTATCGAGGCCGCCCATCGCCTCGATCTGCTTCTTCTCCTCCTCGGTGAGATATTTTTCCGCGAGCTTCTTCAGCCATTCGGCGGGGATGTCGGCGCTCAGCCCCTGATCGAGCGTCTCCAGTCCCTTGAACACGTGCCCGAACACGCGATCGAACTTGTCGAGATTGCGCTCGTCCTTCACCAGCGTCGCGCGCGACAGATAGTAGAAGTCGTCCACCCGGCGCGACGCGAGATCGGCGTCGAGCGCCTCCATCAGGGTGAGATATTCGCGCAGCGTCACCGGGACGCCCGCGCTTTTCAGTTCATGGAAGAAGGCGACGAACATCGGCGCAGAATTCGGCCTAGGCGTCGATCCGTCAAGCGGCTAACAATGCCCGCGTCGGGAAATCAAAGATGCCGGAAAGTCACCGCACCGTCTGGGCGCTGGTCGTCATTGCCTGCATGGCATTGCTGGTCGCGCCGGCCATCTGGAACGGTTTCCCGCTGCTTGAATACGATACCGGCGGCTATCTCGCGCGTCCGTTCGAGGGCTACCTGGTGCCGAGCCGGCCCGCGGCCTACGGCCTGTTCATTGCCGCGACTGTTCCTCTGCATTTCTGGCCGGCGATCCTGATCCAGTCCGCCGTCACCATCTGGGTCCTGTCGCTCGTATTGCGGGTCTACGGGTTTGGGCACCGCCCGCTGCTTCTGCTCGCGACCATTGCTGCGCTTTCGATCCTGACTGCCCTTCCTTTCCTCACGGCGATCCTTTTGACCGACATCTTTGCCGGGTTGAGCGTGCTCGCGTTGCATCTGCTCGTGTTCCGGCGTGACGCACTGTCGCGCACGGAAACCGTCGCGCTGATCGCGCTCGTGGCATTCAGCGGCGCGACCCATGGTGCGACGCTGTTCCTCCTGCTCGGTCTATTGCTGGCCGGGCTGATGCTGGGGACGTTTGCAAAATCGTATATTCCGCGCGGCGGCATTCGGCTTGCTGCAATCGCAGTCTCCATCTCCTTCATCCTGACCTTTGCCGCGAATTTCGCGGTGTCGAAACGCGATATCTGGACGCCCGGCGGCTTCGGCATCGTGTTCGGCCGGCTGATCGAGGACGGTGTGGTCGCGCGCTATCTCAACGACCATTGCCCCGACCCGGCCTTGCGGCTCTGCCCCTACAAGGACGAACTGCCGAAGACCGCCGACGAATTCCTGTGGGCCGGCGGTATCTTCAACACGTTGGGACGTTTCGAGGGGATGAACGACGAGATGCGCACGATCGTGCTCGGATCGCTGCGCGACTATCCGCTGCTCAATCTTGAGCTCGCGATCCGCGCCACGGCGCGCCAGATGGTCGCCGTCGCGACCGGCGAAGGCGTTCTCACCCCGCTCTGGCACACCTACGGCATCATCGAGCGCTTCACCCCGTCGCTCGTTCCTGCGATGCGTGCGGCGAAACAGCAACAGGGCATCATCACCTTCGACGCCATCAACCGGATCCATGTGCCGGTCGCGCTGTTGTCGATCGCGCTGATGGCGCTGATCGCCGCAAACGCCGCGCGGCGGCGCTCGTTCGGAGACATCGACCAGCTTGCTGCGACCATCGCGGTCGCGCTTCTCGGGAACGCCACGATCTGCGGCGTATTGTCCAATCCGCACGACCGCTATGGAGCGCGGCTTGTCTGGGTCGCAACGCTGACAGCGGCGCTGTACCTGCTTCGTCCCGTTTTGCGCTGGTCGCCCGGACGGGCGGCGCGATCGTTGAAAGCGCCGACCGGCTGACCGAGCCTGCAAAACCGGAAATGGCCATTCCAGGAGCCCGGCGATCTGACCCATATTTCGGTCACAACTTTCGTGGTAGTCGTGACGAAATGCTGGCCTCCCCCTGATGCGCGCCGTCCTTGCAGCGGTCTTCACCGCTCTCCTTTTGCTGACGTTTGGCGACGCTGCCTTTGCCCAGGGCCGCGACCCGATCCCACTCGCACCGCCCGCGGCGCAGGCCGCTCCCGCGACGGACGTGCGGATCGAATGGGAAGTGCGGAACCGCTTCCGCCTGTTCAAGCGTGAAGAGGATTTCCGGCGTCACGTCGCGGCCTATCGCGGTGACGGCATTCTGGCCGCGGAACGGCGCCTGGAAAAGGCCGCCGACGGGCGCGGCTGGGCGCGCGATCAGGTCGAGCGCCTGTGCGTCGACCAATCGGGGCGTATTCCTGAATATTGCGAGCGCGACGGTCAGCGCGAGGTCTATCTCGCGCCCGAGGATCACGCCATTTCGGTCGCGCTGGCAGGCAACGTGCCCGCGGGCGCGTCCTGCGCGTGGAGTTTCGACGAAGGCGAAGGCTCGCCGCGGCAAACCACCAACCCTTGCGAGGAAGAGATCAGGCTGCGGGTACGCTACGGGCGTCCGACGCTTGCGCGGGTGACGATCACGCTCGCCGACGGCAGCGCCCGCAGCGCCAACGCCGAAATCCTGGTGCAGGATTTCCTGATCGCCGGAATGGGAGACTCCATCGCCGCCGGTGAAGGCAATCCGGACCGCCCGATCGCGCTCGACGACGACGGCTTCTGTTTCCGACGTTTCCTTGGCGGCACCTTCAGCGAATATTTCCGTCCCGGCCGCGCCGGCTTCCGCGGCAACAAGGCTTGCGATCCTTCTCTCTCGACCGGACCGGCCGGCAATTCGGCCGCCGACTGGGCGAAGCTCAACGCCCGCTGGATGAATGCCCCCTGCCACCGTTCGCTCTACGGTTACGAGCTTCGCGCGGCGCTCGCGCTTGCGATCGAGAGCCCGCATAGCGCCGTGACGTTCCTGCCCCTCGCCTGTTCCGGAGCGATGATCGATGAGGGCATCCTCAATTCGCAGCGTATCCGCGAATGCCCGAATACCGGAAACTGCCCCTCCAGCAGCCCGGCGCAACTCGCGCGCCTGAAAGAAGCATTGGCGCTCGCGCAAAAGCATCAATCCGACCGCAAGCTCGCGCTGATCCTGCTCACGGTCGGGGCGAACGACATCTGGTTCTCTTCGCTTGTCGGCAACGTTATCGTCGAGGCGGCGACCGAGCGCGCCCTGTTCGCGCGCGGCGACATGGTCATCAGCGTCGAGGATTCGCAGAAGCTGCTCGACAAGAACGTGCCGCCGAACTTCGCCAAGCTGCGCACCGCGCTGAAGCCGCTCGCCGGCGGCAACCTAAGCCGCGTGGTGTTCGTCACCTACGGCCACCCGGCGCTCGCGAGTTCTGGGCAACCCTGTCCCGGCGGCCGCGGCGGCTTCGACATCCACCCTGCGTTCAACGCCGATCCGGTCCGCCTGCGCGAGGTCGCCGATTACGTGTCGCGGAAATTCCTGCCGCGGATCAAATCGCTCGCGACCTGCGGCGGCAGTGATTGCCACGATCCGGCAACCGAGCGCATGACCTTCGTCGATGCCCATCAGCCGGAATTCGTTTCGCACGGCTTCTGCGCGCGCGCCGAGACCGATCCGCAATTCGACCGTGATTGTTTCCTCGACAAGGACAGCGCCTTCGAGAGCGATCCTGCGGTCGCGGCGACCGATCCGCTGCGCTGCAATTTTCGCGCGCGCGATTTCCGCCCCTATGCCTCGCGGGCGCGCTGGGTGCGGACCGCGAACGATAGCTACTTCACTGCGATGACCTTTCCGGAGGGTCTGTCGGCGGCACTGCAGCCCTCCGACCTGCACGACGCGACATGGGGAGCGACGAGTGCCGTTTATGGCGGCGCGATCCACCCGACGGCGGAAGGACACGCCGCGATGGCCGATGCGGCCCTCCCCGCGATGCGTGCGCTGCTCGATCTTCCGACCGCACCCACCGTGCGCGCGGAGCCTCTTGCGCCGATCAGCGTTCCTGATGACGTGAAGCAGGAATAGAAAGAGGAAAAATTACACGGTGCTTATGCAGCCGGCGTGAATTCCGTGCAGAGGCAATATTCGGCGCAGGTTTCGCCGTTTGTTTTTTCGGCCGAGACTCTCACCCTGCGTCCCCTGCGCCTGATCGCGAGCGCATCCGCCAGCGCCACCTGCAGCGCGATGTCTTGTGTTTGGTACGGACCGAATTTCACGGATTGGCGTTTGACGAACCACTCAGAGCCGGCCGAAACGACACGGCACGCGATGCACGGCATTGGAAATTAGCCCCCGGACGTAACGCCCGGGTTCTAAACCCGATCAATTATCAAATCCTGAACGTAAATTAGGTCGCTACGCCACGCCGAGCTTCTTCTGCAGGCTCGTGGACGACGTCGTGTATTGGAAGGTCAGCTTCTTGTCCGGATAGACGTAGCGATGCGCCTTCTGCGCCATCAGCGCGCCTTCGTGAAAGCCGCACAGGATCAGCTTCATCTTGCCCGGATAGGTGTTGATGTCGCCGATCGCGAAAATCCCCGGCACGTTCGTCTCGAAGCTCGCGGTCTCCACTTCGACGAGATCGTCGTCGTTCAGCTTCAGACCCCAGTTCGCGACCGGGCCGAGCTTCATCGTCAGCCCGAAGAATGGCAGCAGCGCGTCGCACACGATCTCGTGCGTCGAGCCGTCATTGCCCTTCACATTAACCTTTGACAGCTGGCCGTCCGCGCCTTCGAGGCCGGACACCTGACCGGTGATGAAGTCGATCTTGCCCGCGCTCACCAGAGCCATCATCTTGTTGACGCTGTCGGGCGCGGCACGGAATTCCGCACGCCGGTGCAGAAGCGTGAGCCGCGATGCGATCGGCGCGAGATTGAGCGTCCAGTCGAGCGCGGAATCGCCGCCGCCCGCGACCAGCAGCTTCTTTCCGCGGAACTGGTCCATCTGGCGCACCGCGTAGTGGACCGACTTCTCCTCGTAAGCCTCGATCCCCGCGATCGGCGGGCGCTTCGGCTGGAACGAGCCTCCGCCCGCCGCGACCACCACGACCTTGCATTCGAACAGCTTGCCCTGCTCGGTCTTAACCCGGAACAGCGGATCGCCGATTTTCTCGATGGTCTCGACCATGTCCTGCAGATGGAAGGCCGGGCCAAACGGCTTGATCTGCTCCATCAAGGCCTTGCTCAGTCCGTCGCCGGTGATGAACGGGATGCCGGGAATGTCGTAGATCGGCTTTTCCGGATAGAGCTCGGCGCATTGGCCGCCGACCTTGTCCAGGATGTCGACGAAGTGCGACTTCATGTCGAGCAGGCCGAGTTCGAACGCGGCGAAAAGGCCGCAGGGCCCCGCGCCGATGATGAGCACGTCGGTCTTGATGGGTTCGGTCATGATATCCTTGGAGAAACCTTGGGCCGGCGCGCGAACGCGCAGAACCTCGATCCGGTCGGCCGCTATCGTCTAGCCGTGTGATGAATGGGCGTGTTTAGCCAAGGCAAGGGCCTCGGCGCAAGCGCCTCTTCGCCCCCATCAGACCTTCAAATGAGCCGAAAAAACGGCGCGATCAGGCCTGCCGTTCGGGGATGCGCACGATCAGGCCGTCAAGTTCGTCGGTCACCTTGATCTGGCAGGACAGGCGCGATTCCGGGCGTACGTCGAAACCAAAATCCAGCATGTCCTCCTCCATCGGGGAGGCATCGCCGGTCTTCGGCCGCCAGGCTTCATCGATGTAGACATGGCAGGTCGCGCAGGCGCAGGCGCCGCCGCATTCGGCCTCGATGCCTGGAATCGAGTTCTTGATGGCCGCTTCCATCACGGTCGAGCCGGGTTCGGCATCGACGGTGACGCTCTTGTTGGCGGAATCGATAAAAGTGATCTTGGCCATGCGTCAGGATAGGGTCGAAATGGAAAAAGAGCGGCCGGACCGGCCCCCCGAGCGAACCCTATATAGGCTCAGGACTGGCGGCGCCAGTGCGCGAACCTGCAATTTTGACGCGGATTAATGGGCGCGGAGAAGGTCCGCGATGACCATTCGCGCTTCGCCGATCGAGACGGCAAGCGTCGCGACCGCCTCGCCGAACGGCTTGCCCGACAGGGCCGCCGCTTCGACCTTCTCGGCCGCGCCGGCGACCGACCAGGCTCCGATCCCGCGGGCGGACCCCATCAAGGTGTGGGCGGCAGCGGCGGCATTGGCAGCGCAAGGCTGCTGCATGCGCTCCATCAGCATCGTGGCCTGACGATCGAAGAGCTGGAGGACTTCACGCTCAAGGCTCGGCTCGCCGAGCGTCATGCGGGTCAGGTGTTCGAGGTCGATCGGCCGATCGATCGGCGCCAGGGGGGGAGCCGATACGCGCGCAACGCGGCCCGAAGCCAACTCGATCATTCCAAACCTCCCGGGGGCTCTGGCGTCCCCTTTGGCCCGCAGCGTGACCGATACGAGGCCAAGGGCGGGTAAATGAGACACAACAAATGCTGCCGGTCGTGAGCCAACCACGCGCGTGGTTAATGAATGCTTTTCGGAGGAACCGGTTCCCACAAGGTGTGGCTTCGACGCCATAAATCGGGACCCGGCCCGTCTCGGAGCGCTACGGCGACGCCTGCTTGGCCGGATTTTCCGTATCGGGTCACCACGCCGGGCATGTGCCGCGGCCGTCACAATGGTCACCAAAACATTAACGATGACGCTAAACACCTCGCGGATCGGGTTCTTTTCGGCCGTTTCAGCC
This sequence comes from uncultured Hyphomicrobiales bacterium, assembly GCA_964584855.1. Classification (GTDB taxonomy): domain Bacteria; phylum Pseudomonadota; class Alphaproteobacteria; order Rhizobiales; family Xanthobacteraceae; genus Pseudorhodoplanes. Next base: position 591,560 of record CAZPBF010000031.1, on the reverse strand, counting down.
GATAGGATGCCGCCCGGATGGCCCCGATCTGCCATCTTTTAAGGTCTTGTTGACCCTTCGGAGGGGGTCCTCCCGGTCGTTCGCGTGACGTGGCCTGAAAAGAGTCATCGCGTTCGGCTGCACCAGTATCAGTTCTAGTAACGCGAGGCGGCACGGAAATGGCGAATACTCCCAAGAAGGCGAAGGATCCGACGGCGGCGGCAATGTCGGCAATCCAGGAAGCCCTGAGCGTCAGAGGCGCGGAGATGAAAGCGCCGGTCGCGCGCCCTGCTCCCGCGAAGAGAACGCCGATGCCCGAAGTCATGCCGGAGCCGCGCCCCGAAATTTCTTCGGAGGCCGCACCCTTCGCTGCTGCGCCGGCCGAAAGTATCGCGCTCGACGACAAAGCCATCGAACCGGTCCGCCGCCCGGCCAACGATGACCGCCAGTCGATTGGCCAGGCGTTGCAGGCGCTGCAACCGGGCTTCAACCGCGTCGCCTATCTCGCGGCCGGACTCTGCTCGCTCGTTTCGACCGCATGCGTTCTGATTTTCGGATCGAGCCTTCTGCCGGGCGGTGCCGCGGGCAGCCCGGCCTCGCTCCTTGCGACCGTTGCGGCGATCTTCATTCCTGCAGCCTTCTTCTTTGCGCTCGCCCACATGTATGCGCGCTCGCGTGAGCTTCGCGTCATCGCGCAGTCCATGGCCGAAGTCGCGATGCGTCTCGGAGAGCCGGAAAGCGCGGCGCGCGAAGCGATCGTCACGGTCGGCCAGGCGGTGCGCCGCGAAGTTGCGGCAATGGGCGACGGCGTGGAGCGCGCGCTTGCGCGCGCGTCCGAGCTGGAAACGCTCGTGCATAACGAAGTCTCCACGATGGAGCGCGCCTATCACGACAACGAGGTGCGAATCCGCGGCCTGATCGAAGAACTGGTCCGTCAGCGCGACACGCTGGTCAGCCAGGCCGAGCAGGTGCGCACGGCGCTCTCCGGCGCACAAATCGACCTCAACCGCGACCTCGGTTCGGTCAGCGACCTGATCTCCGCAAAGGTCAACGCGGCGGCCGACGCGATCGCGATCTCGCTGACGCAGAAGGGCGAGCAGCTGACGCACGCGCTCGGCAATGCCGGCACGACCATGGTCGACACGCTTGGTCTCAAGGGCGGCGACCTGCTCGAACGCCTCGAGCGCGCGAGTGCGGCGCACGCCGACACGCTCGCCCGCGCGAGCGACCACATCAATTCGAACCTGCAGTTCAAGACCGATCACGTCACCGCGGACTTCGAGCACCTTGTTCAGGAACTCGCGCAATCGATGCAGGCGCGGCTCGCCAGCATCACCAGCGAATTCGAACAGCGCTCTTCCATCATCAATGCGGCGATGACCGACCGCACCCACCAGCTCACCGAGACGCTGGCGCAGACCGCGCAGCAGGCTGCGGAGGCGATTGCGAGCCGCGGCGATGACGTCAACGCGACGCTGCGCGCCACAGGGGATTCGCTTTCGGTCGATCTGGGCCTGCGCGGCAACGAAGCCGTCGCCAAGCTCACCGAACGCACCGAGCAGGTGGTCGAGGCGCTCGAGCGCAACGCCGACACCGTTGCCGCGACCGTCGCCGCGCGTGGCGATGCCCTGCGCGAGCTTCTCGCGGCGCGCCTGCAGGCGTTCGAGGAATTGTTCACCCGCAACGGCACCGAGATCGTCGAAAAGGTTGCTCACGACAGCAGCACGCTCGGTAACCTGATCACCCGGCACCTCGGCGAATTCGACCGCACCGTGAAGACCTATGGCGGCGAACTGGTCGACCGGCTCGGCGAGCGGACCACGAATATCGGCGACGCGATGCGCTCCTATATCGACACGTTCGATCAGCGCGTGGCGTCGAAGACCAACGATGCGACGGCGGCGATGGATGAGCGGCTCGCCCGCTTCCAGGAGGCCCTCGACGGCCGCACAAACTCGATCCACGAGGCGCTCGGTGCGCGCGTGATGGAGATCGCGACCACGCTTGCCATGGGCGGCAAGGAAGTCGTCAGCGCACTCGAGAAGCGCATCGCCGAAGTCAACGAGAGCATGATCAGCGGCAGCGATACGCTCGCCCGTTCGGTCGGGGCCCGCATCGCCGACGTCGACAAGACGCTCGGCGAGCGCACCCGTGCCCTTGGCGATACGCTCGACGCCCGCATCGCGCGGATCGAGCAGCTCCTGGTCGGCCGCGCCGAGACCGTGACCGAGCAGATCGAGCATCGCACCAAGGCAGCGGCGGACATCCTCAATGCCCGCGTCGAGCAGCTGGCCGAGGCGATCAAGAGCAACACCGGGGACGCCGAGCGGTCGCTCAATCAGCTGGCCGGGACGGCGGCCGACGTGGCGCGCCGCTCCGCGCGCGAGATCGAGGAAGCGCTTACGGCGTCCTCGCACGAGATCGCCAACACCTTCCGCCAGCGCGCTGCCGAGGCGGAGCGCACACTGGTTGCCGCAAGCGCAGAGGTTGCGCGCAACTTCGTCGGGACCGCCGCGGAAATCCAGACCGCCGTGTCGCAGCGCGCAGCCGAGATGACGCACGTGCTCGACACCAATAGCGGCGGCTTCCTGCTGGCGCTCGGAGCCAAGAGCCGCGAGTTCACCGACGAGATCAGCCGCGCGACCGAACACGCGGTCAAGGCGATCGAATCCAAGGGCTTCGATTTCACCAAGTCGATGCTCGACAATTCCGGCGAGCTCGCCCGCCAGATCAATCAGGCAAGCGAGCACGCGGTCACCCACGTCAACACCACGATCCGGGACCTGCAGGAGAAATCCGAGGCGGTGATCGAGGAGCACCGCCAGGCTTCGGCCTCTGCCGTCTCCGAGATGCTGGAAACGCACAACCTCGTCAGCATCAACGGTGCGTCGGTCTTCGATCGCCTGCGCGAGGCGAATGCCGTGCTGCACGACCTGATCCGGCAATCGGGCGAAAACATGCACATGCTGGAGCATTCCCTGACGGCGCGCGTCGGCGAATTCGCGGCCGCGTGGAACGACGTCAGCGAGCGCAGTGGCATCACCGTCGATCAGCTCAACGAGCATGTCGGCACGTTCCGCGATATCGCCTCGAATGCGCTGGTCGAACTCGGGGAATTGGCGCGGAATTTCGAGACGCATGGCAGCGTGCTGACCGAAGTGGTCGAGACGCTCGATGCGAGCAACCGGCGCTCCGATCAGTCGGTCGAGCAGCGCCGCAGCATGATGGAATCGCTCGTCGCCACGCTGGACATGAAGACCGACGACCTGCAGCAGCGCCTGACCCGCTTTGCAAGCCTTCTCGACGAAAGCCTCGACGGCGCCTCCAACCGCGCGCGCGAAGTTGCACGCGTGATCGCGGATGCAAGCAACGAGGGTTCCCGCGCGGTCAGCCAGCAATTCTCGAACGTGCGCGAGGCCGCCGAGAAGGAGCGCAAGCTCACCTACGACGCGCTCGAAAAGATCTACGAACAGTCGCTCGGCGACACCCGTGCCATGTTCCGTCAGACGCAGGAGCGCTTCGCCGAACTCGTGGACGGCGTCAAGCAGATGGCGCTGGAGATCGAGCGCGAACTCGACGCCACCCGCGCCGAATTGCGCCGTGGCGTGATGGAACTGCCGGACGAGACGGCGGAGAGCACGGCGAACATGCGCCGCGTCATCATCGACCAGATCGACGCGCTCGCCGAGCTCAATCGCCTCGTCACCCGTTACGGCCGCACCGGCGCGGACGTGCCCGAGGAACCGCGCCGCATGGCCGTGCGCGAGCCCGCGCTCAGCCTCGTCGGCGGGACACGCCAGGCGCCGCCGCCGCGCATGCCGGGCGCACCGGCCCGTAACGACATGCCGCCTCCGCCGTCGATGCAGCAGACCGCCGAAGCGCCGTCGCTCGCCCCCCCGCAGGGCAGCCGGGCCGGCAACTGGCTCTCCGACGTCCTGCACCGCGCCTCGCGCGAGGAGCCGGAAGCGCCGCGTGAGGAGCGGCCGCGCAAGGCGCCACGCCAACCCCGTCACATGATCGAGTCGCTCGACGCGCTGTCGGTCGACATCGCCCGCATGATCGATCACGACACGGCCGCCGAATTGTGGGACCGCTACCATCGAGGCGAACGCAACGTCTTCACCCGCAAGCTCTACACCCTGCAGGGCCAGAAGGCGTTCGACGAAATCCGCGCCCGCTATCGCAGCGAGCCCGAATTCAAGCAAACCGTCGACCATTACATGCTCGAATTCGAGCACCTGCTGGAGGATGCCTCACGCGATCCGCGCGGCGACGTGGTCGTGCGGACCTACCTGACCTCCGAAACCGGCAAGGTCTATACGATGCTGGCCCACGCCTCGGGCCGCTTCGATTAATACCGGCCAAAGTTTCGTGAAACAGGCGGCCCGCCCTCGTCCGAGGCGCGGGCCGCTCCTTTTGAGCCCCGGCCGCCCTCTTTTCGCGGCGATATCCACGTAATCCCTGATCCCGGTGGGGGGAAATCGGGTTTCCCGCCTCGCGCCGGGCGCCGACTCGCTTTAGAAATATCGAAGTGGTTCGCGGCTCAGCCTTAGGCTGTGGCTTGCGACTGTTGAGACCCGCGTCCCCGCCGCAGGCCGAACCGGCTGCGGTGCCTGAGTTGTACGCGTCGCAGTCGCGTCAAATTTCAGTCCTGTTCCAAGTCCTGTGGCGCAACAGTTCTGTGTTCGTGCAGCCCTGTTCGTAGCGCAACGTAGCGGATGTAGCGGCATTCATGGCAGTCGACGCGAAACCGAAGGGTGCAACGCCGCCCTCCGACAAGGAGTGGATTAGCCGCGCCTTGGCGTCGATGCCCGATCCCGCGATCGCTCCGCGACCGGCGCCCCCTCCACCGTCCTTTGCTCCCGCCTCGCGCGTTGCCAACGACGACCGCCAGTCGATCGGGGAATTGCTGCGCGGGCTGCAATTGCGGCCTGCCCGGCGCGGGCACCTGATCGCGGCGATCATTTCGCTCAACTGGATCGTCGCCGGAATTATCGGCGGGCTCGTCTATCTGCCCGAATTGCAGACCACGGTGCTGCACGGCCCGGCCGCCGTGCCGGTCCTGCTCGGCCTCGGCGCGCTCCTGGTCGTTCCGGTCTCCTTCTTTTTCATGCTCGCGCATATGAGCGGCCGCGCCAAGGAATTGCGCCTCGTCACGGAGTCGATGGCTTCGCTCGCGCTCCGGCTCGCCGAGCCGCACGCCGCCGCGCAGCAGGCGATCAATCAGGTGAGCGACACGCTTCGCCGCGAAGTCAACGCGATGACGCTCGCGGTCGATCACGCGCTGATGCGCGCGGGCGACCTCGAAACGCGCGTCAACGGGCAGGTCGCTGCGCTCGAACGCGCGCATCGCGACGCCGAGACCTATGCGCGCGAACTGAGCGAGCATCTGACCGAGCAGCATGAGCACATCAGCGAGCAGTCGGCGCAGGTGCGCGGAGCGGTCGAGGCCGGCCGCGACTATTCGGAGAAAGCCACGGGCAGCGTGCAGGCGTTCCTGCAGAACATCGACGCGCGCGTGGACGCCAAGGTGAACGAACTCTCGCAAAGCCTTGAAGATGCGCTGACCCGCTTCCAGCAGGCGGTGGAAAGCCGCAGCAGCGAGGTGGACGACAGCCTCGGCGCGCGCGCGCAGGCGATGATGGCCAGTGTCAACGAAAGCGGCCGCGATCTCGCCGCCGCGCTCGACCGGCGCATCAAGGATGCAACCGTCGTGCTCGATTCCCGCGCGGCAGAGATCGAGGAATTGCTCGGCGCAAAGATCGACCTGCTTGACGGGACCCTGCAGCACCGCCTCGTTTCGATCGCCCAGACGCTCGACGCGCGGGTCGCCAACCTTGAGGACATCGCCGCCGGGCGCGCCTTCGAGGCGGCAACCCAGATCGAAATCCATGCCAAGGCCACGGCGGATTCGCTCGACAGCCATCTCGGCCAGCTGACGCAAAGCATCAAGATCAACGCCGCCGAGGCGAGCGGCCTCGTCGAACAGCGATCCAAGGCCGCGTCGGACCTTCTGCTCGGCCGGCTCGAACAGATCGTGCAGGCGATCGAAGGCCGCGCCGGCGAAGCGCGCTCCTCGCTGTCCAAGCTCGCAGACGACATCGAGCGCCGTATCATGGCCGCCGCCGTGACCGCGGGCAACGCGATCGGCGACGAAACCGGCGCGAGCGAAGGCAAGCTCGCGGCACTCTCCGCCAACATCACCACCGCACTGAGCGAGAACGCGCAATATGTCGAGCGCACGCTCCTCGGCGCGAGCGCGGAAGCCGCGCGCAGCTTTGTCGGGCAGGCCGACCACATCGCGGCGGCGCTGCGCGGCAATGCCGCCGAGATGACGCAGCTTCTCGACACCAAGAGCAGCGGCCTTCTGCTCGCGGTGCAGCAGCGCAGCCAGGAATTCGCGGCCGAGGTAACGCGCGCAACCGAACAGGCCGTGAGCCTTTTGGACACGCAGGGGGCCTCGTTCGCACGCTCGGTGACCGAGAATGGCGGGCGCATCTCCGGAGAGATCGCGGCCGCGAGCCAGGCCGCGACCGAAGCGCTCGGGCGCTGCGTGCGCGAATCCGAGCAGGCCGCGATCAATGCGATCGAACACTCGAAGCAGACCACCAGCGCGAGCGTCGCGGAGATGCGCGAAGTGCATTCGCTCATGCGCACCGAAAGCATCGGGATGTTCGAGCGGCTGCGCGAGGCAAACGTGCTCCTGCGCGAGGCGCTGCACAATTCGCAGGAGAGCATGAGCACGCTTGAGAAGAAGCTCGGCAAGAAGCTCGCCGAGCTGGTCGCTACGATGAAGACCGTGAGCACGCGCAGCGGCACGGTCACGGCGGAGCTGCAGAGCCATATCGGCTCGTTCCAGGATTCGGCGCTCAAGGTGCTCGACGACCTGTCGCAGCTCGCCGCGCAGTTCGAGTCGCACGGCCATTCGCTGGTTCAGACCGTCGACCTGATCGACAACATCAACCAGCGCACCGTCGATACCGTGAACAGCCGCGGTGCGGTGCTCGATACGCTCGTCACGACGCTCGATTCCCGCGCCAGCGACTTCGAGCAGCGGCTGATGCGCTTCTCGCACATTCTCGACGAATCCTTGGAAAGCGCGACCGCGCGAACCCGCGACATCGGCCTTCTGGTCGCCGAAGCAAGCTCCAATGGCGTACGCGCCATTGCCGAGCAATACGAACTGGTCCGCTCGACTGTCGACCAGGAGAACCACCGCACCGCCGATATGATGCGCAGCGTCTATCAGGCGACGGTCGGTGAGGCGCAGAACACGCTGCAGCAATCGGCCGAGCGCTTCACGGAGCTGCTGCAGGGCATCAAGCGCATGGCGAGCGACATGCAGCGCGAACTCGAAGTCACGCGCGAGGAATTGCGCCGCGGGGTGCTCGACATTCCGCGCGAGACCGCGGACAGCATGACCCAGATGCGTCAGGTCATTATCGATCAGGTCGAGGCGCTGACCGAGCTGCATCGGATCGTCGCCAAGCATGGACGCTCGCCGGGGGTGGCAGAAACGCACCGCCCTTTACCGGACGCGCCGGTCGCGGAACCGAGCCGCGCTGAGCGGCCCCGCCGCGACGCCCCGCCGCCCCGGCTGCCTCCTGTCGCACCGCGCGCGGACAATCCGGGCCAGCGCGGGAGCTGGCTGACCGACCTCCTGCACCGCGCCTCGCGAAATTCGGAGCCAGGGCCTGCGGGCAAGGGAGATGACCGTTATGCGATCGATTCACTCGACTCGCTTTCGGCCGACATCGCGCGGATGATCGACCACGATTCCGTTGCCGAATTGTGGGACCGCTACAATCGCGGCGAGCGCAACGTATTCAGCCGCAGGCTTTATACGCCGCAGGGCCAGCGTGCCTTCGACGAGATCCGGGCGCGTTACAAGACCGACCGCGACTTCAAGCACACGGTCGATCGCTACATGAGCGAATTCGAGCGGCTGATCGAGGATGTCTCGCGCGACGACCGCGGCCAGACCATGATGCGCACCTACCTCACCTCGGAGACCGGCAAGGTCTATACGATGCTCGCGCACGCCGCGGGCCGGTTCGACTGAGCGTCGTGCGCATTCGCACTGAATGGTCCGCCTCGCCGTCCGACGCCTGAGAATATGATCGACGTACCGAATCTGACGCTGCGCGCAACGGTCGAGCGCTGGCCGCTCGCCGGTGTGTTCCGCATCAGCCGCGGCGCGATGTCCGAAAGCACGGTCGTCGTCGCGCAATTGAGCGACGGCGTCCATACCGGGCGCGGCGAATGTACCCCGAACCGCCGTTACGGCGAAAATGCCGAGGGCGTCCTGCGAACTATCGAGGGATTGCAGCACGCCGTTGCGAACGGGCTTGATCGGATCGGCCTGCAGAGCGCCCTGCCCCACGGCGCTGCGCGCAACGCGCTCGACTGCGCCTTCTGGGATCTGGAAGCCAAGCGCGCCGGAATGCCCGCCGCTCGGCTCGCTGGGCTGAGGCAGGTTCATCCGGTGACCACCGCCTATACGATCTCGCTCGGTACGCCCGAGGACATGGCGGCTGGCGCGCGCGCGGCGGCCGCGCGGCCACTTTTGAAGATCAAGCTGGGCGGCAAAGGCGACCCCGAACGCCTCGCCGCCATCCGCGCGGCCGTTCCGCATTGCGAGCTGATCGTCGATGCCAACGAGGCCTGGACGCCGGACCTGCTGGCGGACAATCTCGCCGCTTGCGCGGCGGCGGGCGTCACGCTCGTCGAGCAGCCGCTTCCCGCCGCCGATGACGCGGCTCTCGGACGTATTTCGCGGCCCATCCCGGTCTGCGCAGACGAAAGCGTGCATGACCGCAGCTCGCTCGATGCGCTCGGGAACAAATACGACGCGATCAACATCAAGCTCGACAAGAGCGGTGGGCTCACCGAAGCGCTTGCGCTCGCGGCGCAGGCGCGCGAGCGCGGCCTTTTCATCATGGTCGGCTGCATGATCGGAACCTCGCTCGCAATGGCGCCGGCGATGCTCGTCGCGCAGTCCGCCCGCGTCGTCGATCTCGACGCCCCACTCCTGCTCGCGCGCGACCGCGAGCCCGGGCTGCGCTACGACAACAGCCTCGCCTATCCGCCGGAACCGGCACTCTGGGGCTAGGGGCGAGACGGGTTCGCCGGTCCGCGGCGCGCGCCATCCGAGGTTTTGCGATTCATGATGAAAATCGCTCCGCACGATCCCGGAATGATGCGAAATCGGTCGGAAATCCGATGCACCGGCGCCACAAATGCAGGATTGATTGTGGCGAAGCGAAAAAAGGCTCTTGGCATTGTGCGGCCTTTGCCCTTAGCCTTTTGACGTTGGGGCGATCGGAACCCGCAGGTTCCGTCGAGGGGTTGGGATGGGACTTCGCGCAAGCATTGCTGGCGTCCTTCTCGCGGCGCTCGTTTCGACACCGGGCCTCGCCGCGGTGCGCATCTCGAACGATCCGGGAGGCCAGATCGGCCCCTATCTGGAAAAGCTCGCCTCGATCAAATCCTCCGGCGAAAAGGTCGTGATCGACGGGCCGTGCCTGTCGGCGTGCACGATGCTGCTCGGCGTCATTCCGCGCGACCGCATTTGCGTGACGCACCGGGCGCAGCTTGGCTTCCATGCGGCATGGAATCCCGACGGCAATGGCGGGCGCGTGGTCAGCGCAGCCGGCACGGAAGTGTTGTGGGAAATCTACCCCGCCCATATCCGCCGTTGGATTTCGCGGCGCGGCGGGCTGTCGCCGAAGATGAAATTCCTCGCCGGGCGCGAGCTGACGGCGATGTATCCCCTCTGCCACTGACGGCAATCTGACGGCGCTGGCTCAGCGCCAGTACGGACGCGCCAGCAAAGCAATCGCACCGCCCGTTCCGGCAAGCACCGCCATCGCGGCATAGCTTAGCGCGCCGTAATTCTCGTACAGCGTTCCGGCAAGTCCGGTCGCGGCCGCCATGGTCAATCCGAGCACAATCGACAGATAGCTTTGCGCGGTCGCACCGAGCCGGCGCGGCGCGATGCGTGTCACAAGGCCAAGCGTACCGAGATGCGTCGCCCCGTAGGAGAGCGCGTGAAGGCTTTGCAGGAACGGCAGCGCAAGGAATGCGGGGCTCGTCGCCATCATGCACCAGCGGAACAGTCCGGCCGTCGCGCCGATCAGCAGCAGGTTTGCCGGAGAGAAGACTGGCGGCAACCGCGCCGACAGCGCGAACAGGACGATTTCGGCGATCACGCCGGTCGACCACAACAGGCCGATGGTCACGCCGCCGAGGCCGTTCGATTTCCAGTCGATGGTGGAGAAGCCGTAGAACGTCGCGTGGCTCGCCTGGATCAGGCCCGCGGCGGCGATGGCCGCGAGGAAGGCGGGCTGGCGCAGGAGCGCGCTCGCGCGCGGGGGCGCATCTTCGGTCGGCGCGTGCGGCTGCGTGCGCGGCAGGCCGAGCGCGCCGAGCGCATTGACCGCGAGCATCGCAACGATCCCCCAGATCAGCTGGCCCGGCGCGACGAGATCGGCGAGGTAGCCCGCGCCGATGGTCGCTGCAATGAACGACACCGATCCCCACAGCCGGACCGGGCCATAGGCCCGCCCGCGCCGAGGCAACTCGTGCAGCGCATAGGCCTCGGTCAGCGGCATGATCGGCATGAAGGCGATCGAGGCGGCCACGAAGCCGAGCGCGATCGTGACGGTGCCGCTCGCGAAACCGAGCAGCGTGTAAAGCGCCACGCTCGCCAGCGACGCCGTCAGGATCGCGATTTGCAGAGCATTCCGGCGGTCCACCTCCCGCGCGACGAAGGGAACCGTGAGCACGCGCACCACCATGGGAAGCGCGAGCACGAGGCCGATGGCGCCCGCGTCGAGGCCCTTGGCGTCGAGCCACACCGGGAAAAACGGCATGTGCACGCCGAACACGAGGCACAGGGCCGCGTAATAGAGGGATAACCGTACCGCAAAAGCGCCGGTGGATAACTCCGACGCCTTGGGGCGGGCCGCGGTTGCGCCGTCTGTCCGATCATGCGTCATACTGGACGCCCGCGTGCCGCAAAGTTCCGCTCATGCCTGACGACAATGCCGCATTGAATATCCAGGACTCGGCGGAAGCCGACACGGATTTCGAATCCATCTACGACGCCTTCGTCGACACCGAGCGCGGCCGCTGGTTTTTGGTCGAGTTCGCGCGCCGCAATCGCCATGCCGATACCGCGCTGCTGCTCGCCGCGATCGGCCGGATCGAGAGCACTTTGCTGGCCGAGCGCGCCGCACGCGAGGCGTCGGCTGCCGCGGCGCGCGAATCCGCCGCGCCGGCGAATCCGTCCGCGATCAAGCCCGATGCGGCTGCCGAGAGCAAGGCCGGGCTCACCGCCATCTACCGTGTCCTGCATGACAGCGCGGAGAAGCTTCGCGCGACCATCGAGCCTCTGCGCAGCGTGTCATGGTCTATGCGCCAGCAGGGCGACATGCGCAGCGAGCTGCTCGACCGGCAGGCGGTTGAAATCTCGCAGGCCTGCGCGTTGTTCGAGCGTCTTGAGCGGCAGTTCGGCGTGCGCACGCCGATCGCGCCTGCGCCCGCACCGCGCGAACCGCAGCCTGCGGCCGACCGGACGGATAGCGGGATCGATCTGGCGCTGTTCGAGGCCGAAATCGCGGAAAAGCATTCCGGCGTTTCCAGCGCGCCGTCCGGCGAGACTGCTCCAGAGTCCGACAAAGCGCCGCAATCGGCGTCCTTGCGCCCAATGTCCCGGCTGCTCAGCCTGTTCATCGACCAGCGCCCGGAGGCCGAGCCCGAACAACCGGCCCCGGAAGACGCGACCGCGCCGGATCCGGCTCTGCTTCCGCCTCTCGTGCTGCCGGATGAGCGCGAACATTTCTCGTTTGCGAAGGCCGAACCGGATGTTCCGCCGGCGGGCGAATCCGAAACCGACTCCGAACCGGCCGATTTCCTTCTGGAGCCCTGGCCCCGTGTACAGTCTGCTCAAGCAATGGCGCAGCCGGAGCCTGCACCACGTCCCGTCGAGACCGTTGCGATGCCTGCCGCTGTCACGCCGGCGAAAGAAGCCGCCGCCGCGCCGGCCGCGAAGACTTCGCTCTGGCCGATGCCCCGCACGCCGAACGATCCGCTCGCGCCGATCGTTGCGCTGAGCGACGAGGAAAAGATCGCGCTGTTTAGCTAGGCGCGCCTCAGTACGGTGTCGCGATCAGGCGGCAAAACACATCTGGGTCGACGTTGCCCCCCGACAGGACCGCGACGGCGACCTTGCCCCGCGCGTCGATCTTGCGCGCAAGCAGGGCCGCGAGGCCGACCGCGCCGCCAGGCTCCACCACGAGCTTCAATTCATGGAATGCGAACGCGACGGCCTTCGCCACCTCCTGCTCGCTCACCGCGACGCCCTGAGCGCCGCCCGCGCGCAGGATCGGCAATGTCAGGTCGCCCGGCGTCGGCGCAAGCAGCGCATCGCACAGGCTGCCGCTCGTCCGCTCGTTCGCTTCCTGCTTTCCGCTGCGCAGCGAACGCGCATGATCGTCGAAGCCTTCCGGCTCGCAGGTGATGACCTGCGCCTGCGGCACTCTTGGCTTCAGCGCAAGCGTGATGCCCGCGCTCAGTCCGCCGCCGGACGCGGCCGCCAACACGAAGTCGGGCTTCAGCCCGAGCGGGGCGAGGTCGTCGACGATCTCGATCCCGGTCGTGCCCTGCCCTGCGATGATGAAGGGATCGTCGTAAGGCGGCACGAGCGTCGCGCCGCGCTTCGTCGCGATCTCGCGCGCAATGGCAGCGCGATCGTCGCGATCGCGGTCATAAAGGACGATCTCTGCGCCGAGTGAGGCGGTGCGCTCGCGCTTGGACACCGGCGCATCCTTCGGCATCACGATCACCGCGGGCATCCCGAGTAGCGTCGCGGCGGCCGCGACACCCTGGGCGTGATTGCCGGACGAGAATGCGACGACGCCAGCCGCGCGGCTCTCCTGCGGGATGGCGGCGAGCTTGTTGTAGGCGCCCCGGAACTTGAACGCGCCGATGCGCTGCAATGTCTCCGCCTTCAGGAAAATCCGCCCGCCGGTCCGCTCGTCGAGCGCGGCCGACTGGATCAGGGGGGTGCGGATCGCGACGCCCGCGATGCGGCGCGCGGCGGCGTCGACATCGGCGGCGGTTGGAAGCGGCTGGGACTGGATGTTCATAGCGCGAACCTATCCTCGCGCGCGCCGCGCGCCAAGGACATCAGCGTGCAGGCATTTGCTCATCTGCCTGCGCCGCCCACAGCGCTTCGATCCGCCGACGGAACGCCTTGGGCGGTTCGGCGAATAGCCGTGCCGCGATCCGCGCCGCGATCTTGGCTTCCTCCGCCTGCGCCTTGGCGATGATCGGCACGAGGCGCGAACGCCACGCCGCGAGCGGCTGGTGCGGCAGGCTCATGTCCGCAAGCGTCGCGAGGTCCTGATGGCGCCCGAGCCGGTTGCGCAGGCGCTGCGCTTCCTCGACCCAGATGCGGCCGAGCCTCGGCCAGGCGGGCTCGACGATCTCCATCTGGTAGCGATGGATCACCGCGCGCTGGCGCAACTGATGCAATTGCTCGGAGCTGGCGGAACGAAATTTCTTGGGAATGGCATTGCGAGCGCGACTATAAGTCTCCGCCAGTCCTTTCGCGACATCGGAAAAGGACACGTCCTCAAAATTCCACCGCGCCACCTGATGCGACGCCGCGCTCACATAATCGAGAATTTTCTGCCGCGCTGCGCTGCTCCAGGCCCTGCGCTCCGAGGCGGATTTGATCTGCTCCAGCCGCTCGCGGATCGTCGCGAGCGAGCGCGCCGACAGCGCCTCCGACGGTACGAGATGCGCCGCATGCAGATTGTCGATCGCCTCGAGGGCGGAGCTTGCGTCGCGCGCAGCGCCCAGCGAACGCGCAAGGTCGCGCGCGTCGGGCCGCAATTTCTGCCCTGTCTCGCCGAGATGCGGCTCGAGCAGGCGCAGCAGACTGCGCCAGCGTTTCATGATCTTGCGGAAATCGTGGACCGCCGCCGCCTTGTCGCGGCGGGTATCGGTCAGGACGGCATGCGATTCCGCGAGCGTCTGGCTTGCGATCCTGCGCAGCGCCTCGCCGACGGGCCGGCCGGGTTCAAGGCTTGCCGGCACGCTCATGAAAATTCGAACCTGGTCATGAGGCCCGTGCCGGAGGGGATGGTTCAGACGGTAAAGAATATCTCGAACCCGCCCATCATAGCCATTCCGCGCACGGCATTGCAGCGCATTCGCTCAGGCCGGGACCGCCGCGAGGGCCGGCAACCCGGTGACCGGAGACGACTCGGTCCATCGGATGATTTCGAGCCGCCCGTCGTGATGTTCGGCGATTGCGGTGCAGTTTTCGACCCAGTCGCCGCAATTGACATAGGTGATGCCGAAATCCTCGTGGATCGCGGCGTGATGGATGTGACCGCACACGATGCCCTGCGCGTTGTGGCGCTTGGCGTCCTCCACCAGCGCGCGCTCGTAGTCACCGATATAGGCGACCGCGTTCTTCACCTTCAGCTTCGCCCATTGCGACAATGACCAATAACCGAAGCCGAATACCCGGCGGACGCCGTTGAAGATCCGGTTCGCCGAAATCGCAAGATCGTAGGCCTTGTCGCCGAGCAGCGCGAGCCAGCGCGCCTGCGTCACGACGAGGTCGAACTGGTCGCCGTGGGTGACGAAATAGCTTTTGGCGTCGGCGCCGACATGGATGGCGTTCTCCACCACCTCGATCCCGCCGAAATGCGTGCCGTAATAGCCGCGCAGGAATTCGTCGTGGTTGCCCGGCACGTAGACGATGCGCGTGCCCTTGCGTCCCTGGCGCATAAGTTTCTGCACCACATCGTTGTGCGATTGCGGCCAGTACCAGCTCGATTTCAGCGCCCAGCCGTCCACGATGTCGCCGACGAGATAGATCGTGTCGGCTTCGTGGTAGCGCAGGAAATCGAGAATTTTGTCGGCCTGGCAGCCGCGCGCACCGAGATGCAGGTCGGAAAGGAAAAGGGTGCGGAAGCGCCGTATGGCCGAAAGCGGCGTCTGTGCGGCGAAGACATTCTGTTCGTATTTCACGAATCGATTGTCGCAAATGCACATTGCCGTTTGATGACAGGCGCTTTGGGCGCAACTCTCATCTGTCACGCGCGCGTCATCGCGGATCTTCATAGCGTTGCGGATGAATCCGGCGATCTGGCTCGCGGCAGGCTTTGCCGCATTAACCCTGACCCTTCATCTCATCGGTATCGCTAATGCGGCCGTCCGCTGCCGCCCGGCACGCGGGCGGATCGAGGCCGCGCCGGACGTCCCGCCGGTGAGCCTCGTCATCCCGGTCTGCGGGCTCGACAATTTCGCCGAACGCACTCTGCGCTCGGCGTTCCTGCTGGATTACCCGCGTTACGAAATCCTCGTTTGCGTGGCACGCGCCGAAGACCCGATCGTCCCGCTCGTGCGCCTATTGATTGCCTCCTTCCCGGAGCGGGACGCGCGTCTGCTCATCGGCGACGAACGCATCAGCGCCAATCCGAAGCTGAACAATGTCTGCAAAGGCTGGAGCGAAGCCGCGTATGACTGGATCGCGATGCCGGATTCCAACGTGCTGATGCCGGACGATTACCTGCAGCGCCTGCATTCGCATCGCCGCGCCGATACCGGCCTCGTCTGCTCGCCGCCGATCGGCTGCGCGCCCGGCAATATCTGGGCGGAGCTCGAATGCGCGTTCCTCAATTCCTATCAGGCGCGCTGGCAATATCTGGCGGATTCCATGGGCCTCGGGTTCGCGCAGGGCAAGACGATGATGTGGCGCAAGGCCGATCTCGAGCACGCTGGCGGCATTCGCGCGCTTGGCCGAGAGGCGGCGGAGGACGCGGCAGCGACCAAGATCGTGCGCGCGGCGGGATTGCGCGTACGGCTCATCGATCCGCCGGTGCGTCAGCCGCTCGGCGCCCGCAAATTGGCCGATGTCTGGCGCAGGCAAATCCGCTGGTCACGGCTGCGCCGCGCGAGCTTTCCCGCCTTCTACGCTCCGGAAATCCTGTCCGGCTTCTGGCCGCCGCTTGCCGCCGCAGCGTTCGCGGCTGCACTCTCCGGCATATCGCCGTTGCCCGTGTCGCTCACCTTTTTCGCCATCTGGTATGGCGCCGAGATCGTTCTCATCCGCCAGGCCGGATGGCCGTTGTCGCGCCGCACCCTTCCCTGCCTGATGCTGCGCGACCTTCTCCTGCCGGTCATGTGGGTCAATGCCATCGCCGGAAACGGCTTCGAATGGCGCGGCAACACCATGAGCGCGGTCGAGCGCGAAGCGCCGGCGGCGTAACTCCCTCCGCATTCCTTCTTCGTCATGGCCGGGCTTGTCCCGGCCATCCCGCTTAGGTAGGCACTGTCATCCCCCTTATCGGGATGCCCGGCACGAGGCCGGGCATGACGGCGTTTGGAGCATTCCATGGATCTCGGAATAAAAGGCCGCAAGGCGATCGTATGCGCGTCGAGCCGGGGCCTCGGCTATGGCTGCGCGATGCATCTGGCCAAGGCCGGCTGCGAGGTCGTGATCAACGGGCGCGACGAGAAGCGGCTGCAGGAAGCCGCCGACGAAATTGCGAAAGCCTCGGGCAGCAAGGTGATCCCGGTCGCCGCCGACGTCGCGACGCCAGAAGGACAGAAGGCGCTGTTTTCGGCCTGCGCCGAGCCCGACATTCTCGTGAACAACAATGCCGGTCCGCCGTTCCGCGACTTCCGCGAGCTCGACCGGCAGAAGATCCTCGACGGCGTCACCGGCAACATGGTGGTCGCGATCGAGCTCATTCAGAAAGCCATCGACCCGATGATGCGGAAAAAATTCGGCCGCATCGTCAACATCACGTCGAGCTCGGTGAAAATGCCGATCCCGGGCCTCGACCTCTCCTCCGGCGCGCGCGCGGGCCTGACATCGTTCCTCGCCGGCGTCGCGCGCACCGTCGCCAACGCCAACGTCACGATCAATTCGATCCAGCCCGGCGCGTTCGCGACCGACCGGCTGAAGGCGAACATGGAGATGACGTCGAAGAAGCAGAACATCTCGGTCGAGCAGGCGGAAGCTGCCCGCCTTGCGACCATTCCCGCGCGCCGCTTCGGCACGGCGGATGAGTTCGGCGCGGCCTGCGCGTTCCTGTGCTCGACGCAGGCCGGCTACATCACCGGGCAGAACCTGCTGATCGACGGCGGCATGGTGCCGACCGCGTTCTGAATGTGCGGCGGCGCGTGATCGCGCGCCGCCGTTTCTCTTCGCCGAATTTACTTCTTGATGTGCGGCCCGAAATCCTTGCCGCTTTCCGGACCGACGAAACGGCCCGTCGCCAGGCACGACTTTCTGGCTTGCTCGCACAAGGCCGGATTGCGCGCTAACTGCGCGCAGGTTCGCGCCGCGCCGGAGCATGTCGGCATCTGGGCAGACGCCGTTTCGGCTCCGAACGCCGACAATGCGACAGCGAACACAAAACAGATCGTGAAGTCAGTTTTCATGAGTCCCCCCGTGAAAAAACGGGCGCATCATAAATCGGCGCGGCGCGGAAACAATGGCACGGAGGATGAGTTCGGCGCGGCTTGTGCGTTCCTGTGCTCGGCCCAGGCCGGCTACATCACCGGGCAGAACCTGCCGATCGACGGGGGCATGGTGCCGACGGCGTTCTGAACCGGGAACCCGCGGCGTGCGGGCTGCGCTGGTGCCACTATCGCGTGCCGGCCGCATTGGCTAGGCTTGGACCGCCTCAACAGGGAGAGCGTTCATGCACAGACTTGTTCTTGCTGCCGTTGCCGCGCTCGTGTCGATGTGCGCACCGAGCTATGCGGGAATGTCGAAGGATGCGGCGGTCGCAGAATGCCGCGCCATCTATGGACCTGCGCTGAAACGCGGTGACGCGAATGCGAACGCGCAGTTCACCGCCTGCGTGAAACAGAAAATGAAGGGCGGGTAAGTCCCCGAAAAGCCGAAAGCCCCGCGCGAGCGGGGCTTTTTCATGTGCGGATGCTTCGAGAGCGTCAGGGCTTCGCCTTGCGGTCCTGCGCAGGCGTCCTGGACTTGTCGGCTTCCTTGACCGGCTTCGGCCGCGGAGCCGCATGCGGCGCGTTGAAGGTCGCGGCCGGGTTCGGCGCAAGCAGCGTATCGTTGATGCCGCCGCGCGACATCGGCGTGCCGCCGCCTTCCGGGCCGAGCTGCGGGCCCTTGCCGGGATCGGTGGCGTTGGCGCGGTCCGCAAACGGCGACTGATACATCGGGTTCTGCCGGTCGGGATATCCCGCGTCGCCGGTGAATCCGCTGCCGAAACGGTTCGGTACCGAGGTAACGCCGAACCGCACGGTCGTCGACGAATCCTGCGCCTGCGCGGCGCCTGTCATGGCGGCGATGGCAAGTCCTGCGAGCGGCAAAAGGCGTCTTGTCATGTCCTTCCCCCGGGAAGAGGACTGATAAATAACCCCGGCTGCCCCGATGGCGCAACCGCTTGCGGCTCCTGTAAAGACAAAAAAGGCCGGTTCCCGGTCCCTGCCCCAATCCCTTGGGCGAACCTTGCGTGGAAGGCCGGATGGCGGAGCGCTACCAGAGCATTCAGGGGCTTCGCGGGCTCGCGGCCTGCCTCGTCGTCGGATTCCATTTCATCGGCGTTGCGGCGCATTCCTATCCGGACAGCGAGATGCGCGGGCCGGTCTTTGCCGTGCTGCGGCAAGGCTGGATCGGCATCGACCTCTTCTTCGTCGTCAGCGGATTCATCATCGCGCTGACGACGCAAGGCGCGAGCGGGCCGCGCGACGCGTTGGATTATCTGCGCCGCCGCATCGTGCGGATCGTCCCGATCTACTGGGCGCTCACCCTCGTCATGGTCGCGGTGGCGTTGTCGCTGCCGGTGCTCGAAGGCGACGTCCCGATCACGCCCGCCTGGATCGCGCTCTCGCTCTCCTTCTGGCCGCCGAAGGACTTCGCCTATGCAAGCCCGATCCTGTTCGTCGGATGGACGCTGTCCTACGAGATGCTGTTCTATCTCGTGGTGTTCGCGGCGATCGCGCTGCGCTCGATGCTTGTCATTCCCGCGATCATCCTCACCCTCGCCCTCGCCGGCCTCGCCTTCGACCTGACCGCCGCCGGAGGGCTTGGCTGGATCACCAATTCGCGCGTGCTCGAATTCCTGATGGGTTTTGCCGTGTTTCGCGCGCACAAAGCGACCGCAATCGGTACGGCGCCCGCGCTTGCCCTCGGCGTGGCGGGTCTGATCGGAATGGCGGTGTCGACCGCGACCGCGCCGGACAACACGATCTGGCAATCGCTGTCGATCGGGCTTTCGGTCAGCGTGTTCCTCTTGGGCGCTGCCGCGATCGAACGAAACACCGCATTGCCGCTGCCCACCGCGCTGATCGCGCTCGGCGACGCCTCCTATTCGATCTACCTGATGCAATGCTTCACGCTGCCGCTCGCGGTGCCGGTCCTGCCCGCACTCGGCCTCACGCAGTTCGGTCCGCTGGCGATTTGCCTCATCGGCGTCGCGATGACGGCGGCCTCAGGTTTCGCCGTCTATGCATTCGTCGAGAGGCCGCTCATCGCTGGAGCGAAATACGTTCTCGGGCTTAAGGCGGGGCCGCAGGTGCTGGCGCGGTGAAACTCTTCGGTCCGGGGTCGCGGCCGGAGACGAAATCTCTTTCGGAAAAACCAAAGAACTTCGCGTGTCCGCACACTTGGCATTGACGAGAGCGGCGAGCAGTTTGACCGCGCTGTGCGGCGATTAGTTTCCAAAATAACGGCTCAGCCACGATGCCCGAGTAAATGACCGATCCTCGATTGCTTGGTAGGCACCCTCAATACCTAATGTTTCTAGCATTTCTACAAGGCTCTTCTCGGTAAATGACATCGCTAGGACCGAACGGCTCTTGCCTTGCCAAGCCCCAAAATCAAAAGCACGCATTTTGTCAGGATATACTGAGGCGTCTTCTTCATACCACTCACGCACCCACCACGCCCACAAGTCAGCCGCCTGCAACGGCAGAAACTCTTGGTCGTTTTCAAATCGAGGATGCGAGCTGAATAACGAACGCGCCTCCTCCCTTTTCGAGAGATAGTCTTCCCATTCGCGTAGCAAGAATTTTTTCTCGCTCTGATCGTCGAAGATAAAATCTACCTTCGCGTCGATCGGAATTTTTCCTTTTATTGCATCTTCACTGCGCGATAAATGAAACTCATCCATAAGCCCCTTAAAGGCCATGACAAACGGATTGCACCACTTGCCATAGTCAGGAGCTAAGCCGATATGGCTTAGCTTGGTTTTAGTAATTTCATGTGCGCGCCTAAATTCTAATAGATTCAAGCGAACTGACACTGAAAGGGTTACGTATTTCTCGATCAACGCATAAGACGCCGGAACGCGTTTCATGCGATCTGGAAACTGCGCCATTTCGGACATCTTAAAATGAAACTTTCCGTTTTTAGTACGAGTGCCTAGCGGAAGAAGTTCCTCCCATTCTTTCGAGAACGCCGCCCAAGCTTCGGCTGGAGCAATGTGTCCCGCTAGGACGAATTCATCGGTCGAATAGCTATCGTCGATAAACGCTTCAAATCTAAGAACCATGAGCTTTTGCCGGATGGCAGCGTTCGGGCGCATCCCCGACGTGCACCCAGACCTGATCTTGGGCGGGGCTAATCCCCCACTTGTGGGCAAGCAGCGTTCACCACTCACTCCTCCTCTTTCGAATAGGGCTGGGGTCCGTAAAGTACAATACTGTGATTATTTTCCTAACTCCCGCCACAATCCTCCGGCACCATCTTTCGTCGTTTGTCCGCCAGCCCGCGTCTCGAGCGCGGGACGGCGGAAGTGATCGTGGTGGAGCGCCGGGAGGCGCTGCGCCCTACGTCACTGGGCGCGCGCGCCCCGAAAGCGGCGGAGCCGGGTAACCGGCCGAGCCGTGGGCGCGCGGGCGGGCCGATCGCAAGGCTCGCCCAAGGAGGCCTCGCAAGCCTCTGGCGCCTCCCGGCGCTCCATCAGCCCCTTGCGGGGCGGAGCGGCAGGCTACGGCGTACCCGGCGCCGCAAAGAGTACGGGCGCAGTCGCGCGCCTGCGCGTGATCGGAGCTATGCGCCGCGCCATCTTGCGAGCCCCTGCCCGCCGACGCATAGTCGCGCTCCATCCAGCCTTCCAAAAATCATCTAGGGGGAACGACCACTATGAAGCTCGTCCGCTACGGCCCTGCCGGCAAGGAAAAGCCCGGCATTATCGGCCCCGACGGCAAGATCCGCGACATTTCGAAAGTCGTGAAGGACATCAACGCGGACGCGCTGTCGCCCGGTAGCCTTGCCAAGATCAAGAAGCTCAATGTCGCGCGCATGAAGCCGGTCGCCGGCAATCCGCGCCTCGGGCCCTGCGTCGCGGGCACCCGCCACTTCATCGCGATCGGGCTGAACTATATCGACCACGCGAAAGAGACCAACGCCGAAATCCCGAAGGAGCCGATCATCTTCGAGAAGGCGCCGAGCTGCATTTCGGGTCCGAACGACAACATCATGATCCCGAAGGACTCCAAGAAGCTCGACTGGGAAGTCGAGCTTTGCATCGTGATCGGATCGCGCGGCCGCTATCTCTCCAAGGAAAAGGCGATGAGCGTGGTCGCGGGCTATTGCATCTGCCACGACGTCTCGGAGCGCCATTTCCAGATCGAGCGCGGCGGGCAATGGACCAAGGGCAAGGGCTCGGAAACCTTCGGCCCGATCGGCCCGTGGATGGTCACCAAGGACGAGATCAAGGACGTCAAGAATCTCGACATGTGGCTGAACGTGAACGGCGAGAAGATGCAGCGCGGCAATACGCGCACGATGATCTTCGATGTCGCGCACGTGGTCTGGTATTGCTCGCAATTCTTCGTGCTGGAGCCGGGCGATCTCATCACCACCGGCACCCCGCCCGGCGTCGGCCTCGGCATGAAGCCCGAGCCGAAATTCCTGAAAGCGGGCGACGTCGTCACGCTCGGCGTCAAGGGATTGGGCGAGCAGAAGCAGAAGGTCGTGCCGTTCAAGTAAGCGGTTTTCGTTCTCACGCGAAACAAAAAAGCCCCGGTTCGCGCCGGGGCTTTTCATTTGAAGACTTGGTGCGCGGTGAAACGTCCGCGCCTTCGTGTCAGGGTTTTGCGGTGAACAGCCCGCGCTCGCCCGAGCGGCTTCGGCCCGGACTGAAAAGATTGGAGAAGCGGCCTGACGGTGGAGCTGCGGCCGGCGGCGCGTAATAGGCGACCGGCGCCGGTGCGGTCTGTGCAGGCGGAACCGAGATGACGGGTGCAGCAGGCTGCAACTCGGCGACGGCTTCGGCCGGTGGCAGGGTCGCGGGCGGTTTATGCGAGTGGCGCACGTAAGGCCGCAGGGCCGGGCGCATCAGCGACGATATCGGCTTCCGCTTGGGTTTCGCGGCGGGCGCGGCAGGAGCATCCGGCAACGGCCGGACTTCAATTTTCCCGGCCGGCGCGATTGGACGTCCCGAGGTCAGGGTGTCGCTGTCGTAGAGCGAGGCCACGGCCTTCGGCGGAGCGAGCACGCCCGAGGGCGGGATCGAGAAGCCGTCCCCAGCCTGCGCGGCGACCGGCGTCAGCGTCGTTGCAAGAATTGCGAAAAAAGCCATCCGCATTTGAGCACCTTCCGGTCTGCGATGGCGAACATTCGCTGTCGCCACGCTCAAGTCCCGAATTCTCCCGAGAATCCTAGGGCCGGCATGGTTAACCGAAAGTTATCGCGCCGGCCGCAGCTATCCGTCGCGGGCGTCGAGAATGGCCTTGATCGAAATGCCGGACCACGCAGCGGTCCGGTCGCGGAACGCGCTGTAGGAATCGTGCACCTTGCGCGCGCGGTCGCTCTTGTGGCCAAGCTCACCGACCACATCGCGCGCCTGCGCACGAGCGGCCGCGATCAGGTCGGCCGAAAAGGTGCGCAGCCTCACGCCGTGCTGGCCGGTCAGCGCCGCCAGCGCCTCGCTGTTGAGACGCTCCATCTCGGCAAGCGCGAACGAGGCTTCCGCCGCGCAGGCATGCGATACGATCGCCTTCAGCTCCGCGTCGAAGGCGTTCCAGGTTTTCAGCGCGACGATGCATTCGCCGGTGCCGTTCGGCTTGTTGAAGCCGGGGCCGTAATAAAACGGCGCTGAGCGGTAGAGGCCGAGCGCGATATCGGAGCCCGGCCCGACGAATTCGGCGGCGTCCAATACGCCCGATTGCAGGCTCGACAGGATTTCGGCCGGCGGCGTGGTCTGCGGTGTTGCGCCGAGCCGCCGGTAAACTTCGCCACCCAATCCGAGCGAGCGTATCTTTACGCCGCGCAGATCGTCGCGGCTCGCGATCTCGCGGCGAAACCAGCCGCCCATGCACACGCCGGTATTGCCGCCCATGAACGGCTTGACGCCGAATGGCGCATAAAGCTCGTCCCACAATTGCTGT
This sequence comes from uncultured Hyphomicrobiales bacterium, assembly GCA_964584855.1. Classification (GTDB taxonomy): domain Bacteria; phylum Pseudomonadota; class Alphaproteobacteria; order Rhizobiales; family Xanthobacteraceae; genus Pseudorhodoplanes. The sequence continues at coordinate 568,181 of CAZPBF010000031.1, read as the reverse complement.
CCGCCGCCCGCATCGACCCACGCGACGTGCTCGTTCGGCGTGAGCCCGAACGGCACGGTCGTGAAGAACGCCGCCGCCGGCTCCTTGCCCTGCCAGTAGAACGAAGCGGTGTGGCCCATCTCGGCGACGCCCGACCCGACCGCATCGAGTACTTCGAAGGCCGGCACGACCTCGCCCGCCGCCGACACGGCGATCTCGAGCCGTCCACCCGAAAGCGCGCGGATGCGCTCTGCGATGCGCTCCGCCGACATGCCGGGACCGGGCAGACGCTTCGGCCACGACGTCACCATGCGCAGCCGCTGGGCCGCGGCGCGAGCGACATTGGGCGCAGCGATCGCACCCACGAGTCCCGCGCCGCCGCCGCGAACGAGATGTCTGCGTGAAATCGAAATCATGGCTCAAGCTCCCGAACCGGCCGCGGGCCAGATGGAATGGAAATGATGGACCGGGCCATGCCCGTGCCCGATCGACAATCCGTCAGCCGCCGCGACCGCCGCGGTCAGATACGCCTTCGCCTGCCGCACGGCCTCGGCGAGGCCGAGACCCTTGGCCAGCCCCGCCGCGATCGCCGAGGACAATGTGCAGCCGGTTCCGTGCGTGTTGTCGGTCACGATGCGCTCCGCCGACAACCGCGCGACCGCATCCGGCTCGATCAGGAGATCGACGCTTTCGATGCTGGTGCCGTGACCGCCCTTCATCAGCACCGCACGCGGGCCAAGCGCCAGAAGCTTCTCGCCCTGCTCCTGCATCTGTGCCTCGGTCTCGGCGACTGTCGTTTCGAGCAGGGCCGCAGCCTCCGGCAGGTTCGGCGTCAGCAGGAGCGCGCGCGGGATCAGGACCGTGCGCAGCACCTCGATCGCTTCAGGGGCAAGGAGACGGTCGCCGGAAGCGGCGACCATCACCGGGTCGAGCACAATCGTCTCCTGCCGGTATTTCTCGAGTCCGTCCGCCACCGCGCGGATCGCGACAGGCTGCGACAGCATCCCGATCTTCACCGCGCCGACATCGAGATCGGAAAAGAGCGCATCGATTTGCGCCGCGATGAATTGCGCCGGGACATCGTGGATCCCCGTGACGCCTCTCGTGTTCTGGGCCGTCAGCGCAGCAATCACCGAAGCGCCATATACCCCGAGCGCGGAAAAGGTCTTCAGGTCCGCCTGGATGCCCGCGCCGCCGCTCGAATCCGAACCGGCAATCGTAACCGCAATCGGCGTCATGCACCTCTCCTGCCGATTTCGCCGTCGACAATGGCCCGCAGCGTCCGTGCGGCCGCCGCGGGATCGGCCGCAAGCGTCAGCGCCGAGATGATTGCGACGCCATCCGCGCCCGCCTCGATCACCGATCCCGCATTGCCCGCATCGATCCCCGCGATGGCGCCAACCGGCAGGCCGGGCGCACGCGCGCGGATCGCTTCGGCGAGCCGCGCGAAGCCAGCCACGCCTACGGGAGGATCGGGATTGTCCTTGGACGAGGTCGGAAAGACGCCGCCGATGCAGACATAATCGAGCAGGTCGAGCGGCGCCGCCTTGACCTGGTCCATGGTCTTGATCGACAGACCGATGATCGCCTCGCGCCCGAGCAGCGCGCGCGCATCGGGCACGTTCATGTCGTCCCAGCCGACGTGAACACCGTCGGCCTTCGCGGCAAGCGCAACGTCAACACGGTCGTTGACGAGGAGCGGAATCCCTGAGTCCGCAAGCGCGGTCTTGATCGCACGCGCGCTTTCAATCATGGCGCGTGTCGAGCCGAGCTTGTCGCGCAGTTGCACGAGCGTTGCCCCTCCCGCCGCCACATCGCGCGCAAGTGTCGCAAGATCGCGACCGGACGAGCGCTCGGGATCGAGCAGCGCATAAAGGCGAAGATCCGGCTTCATCAGCTCACTCTTGCATGCGACGACAGAACCGAGCGGTCGATCCGGAACAGCGCATCGACGATTTCGGTGGTGAAACTGCCCGGGCCCCGCGCGCGTTCCGCTGCCACTTCGCCGGCGACGCCGAGCGCAAGGAGCGCCGAAGACGCGGCCAGCAGTGTGTTCTTCTCGACGGCGAGGCAGGCCGCGACCATGGCCGAACCGGCGCAGCCCATCGCGGTGACGAGCGCCATCCATTCGTGTCCGTTGCCGATCCGGCGCTGCCTGTGACCGTCGGTGATGAGATCGGCGGCTCCGGTCAGCGCGACCGTGAGCTCGCGCTCACTCGCATAGCGGATGACCGATCCGTCATCGGCGGACGCCTTCGACAGCATCTCGAATTCGGCGGCGTTGAGCCGCACCACCGCTGGCCCGCGCTTGGTGATGGCGCGCGCATAGTCGGCGCGCAGCGGGGAGCGATCGATCAGCACCGGATCGAGAACCCAAGGCTTGCTCCTGCCGACGGCCTGCTTGATGGCGATGTCGGTGGCCGCGCGCCGTTCGGCATCGAACGTGCCGAGATTGACGAGAAGCGCGTCCGCCCCGTCGACGAAGCCCCCGATTTCGTCCGCCGCGATGGTCATGGAAGGCACCGCGCCGAAAGCCAGCAAGACGTTGGCCGTGAAGGCCTGGGCCACGGCGTTGGTGATGCAATGCACGCGCGGCCGCTGGTCGCGCACGCGTGCGAGAACATCGGCAGCCAAGTCGGGCAAATCGCTTCGAAGAGCGCGCATCTCTACTCCCTCCGCCGGCATCACCCGGATCAGGTTCAATGGGTTGGCGCAAAGCCTCTCAGTCCGGACGTCCGGACACCCCATGAGATTGCAGGCCGATACCTAGTCCCGCGCGGCAGCCGACGCAAGCGGTGGCTCGACGGTGCGTTGCCGCATCGGCGGTGCGGGCCTAACGTGCCGGCGCAATGAATGGTCCCGACCCATGCCGATCCGGCCGGACGTCCGGCCTATGCTGGCTGGCGGGGCTCGTGCTCTGGCCGGACGGCGCGCTGGCGCACACCATCGTTGCGGGCGGAAGCGGATTCGAAGGTGGGTTGCTTCACCCCCTTCTCGTCCCCTCGCACACGATCAGTCTGCTCACTCTCGGGCTTATGATCGGCCGGCTCGACAGGGCGGCGCAGCTGCGGCTCATCGCGATCTTCATGGCCGCATCGGCGATTGCCTCCGTCGCCATTGCGCGGGCCTACGCCGCCGACAATGCCGAAACCGTATTGCTTGCCGCTGCGGTGGCAGGAGGGTTGCTGACAGCGGCAGGATTGCGGGCACCTTTCGCGATTGTCGCCGCGCTCGTGTTGACCACCGGCATCGCGCTGCAATTCGATTCGGTGCCGGCAACAATTTCGGCGAGCGAAACCCTGCTGGCTCTCGCGGGGGCTGCTTTAGCAGCGACAACCATCCTCGTGGCCGCAGGATCGGTCGCAGCGTCGGCGTGGCGACCCTGGCAAATCATCGCCATCCGCATCGCCGGCTCCTGGAGCGCCGCAATCGCCGCTCTTCTGCTTGCCCTGGCGCTGCGATGAGCCGCACGCTTGCCACCGGAGCCGGTTTTTGCTGGATTGGCCGCGCTGCCCATTCTCGGGCAGGGAGGCCCGCATGATTCCATTCTTCGTCCAGATCAAGTGCCACCTCGGCCAGTCGTACCACGTCGCGAACGCGCTGGCGGATGCCGAGATCGCGTCGGAAGTCTATTCGACCGCGGGGGAATTCGATCTGCTGGTGAAGTTCTATGTCGAGGCTGGAACCGATATCGGCCATTTCGTGAACGAGAAGGTGCACAAGATCCCGGGAATCCAGGACACGCGCACCATGATCACCTTCAAGGCGTTCTGAATTATTTTCCGATCGGCGGGGATTCGACCGTGCTGGTGCGCAGTCGCTCCACGCCGAGCTGGCGCTCGCGCCAGATTACGAAAAGACCCGACACGATGACGATCCCCGCGCCGACGAAAAGATAGATCGTCGCGACTTCGCCAAAAAAGAAAAATCCGATCAGGAACGCCCAAAACATCGTGGTGTAGTCGAACGGCGCGACCACGGACGCGGGCGCGTAGCGATAGCTTTCCGTCAGCATGATGTGCGAAAGACCGCCAAGGAAGCCGGTCGACATAAGCGCGATCAGCTCCACCCAGGTCGGCGTGTACCAGACGAACGGCAGGGTGAGAGCGCTGACCATCGTGCAGATCAGGGAGAAATAGAAGACGATGGACGCGGTGTGCTCGCTATCGACAAGCCGGCGCGTCTGGATCACCGAGCCGGCGTTGGTCAGGGCCGATGCTACGGAGCAGGCGACGCCAATAGCTGCGGCGGTTGTTCCCGCCATCACCGTGTCGGCGAGCGTCAGATAAGGCCACAACATCACGACCACGCCGAGAAAGCCGATAGCGACCGCGCTCCAGCGGTAGATGCGCACACGCTCCTTCAGAATCAGCGCGGCGAGACCCACGGTGATCAGCGGCGAGGCAAAATTGATGGCCGTCACGTCGACGAGCGGCAGCCGCGCGAGCGCCGCGAAATTCAGGAACATGCCTGCGACGCTGATCGTCCCGCGGCCAAGATGTCCGAAATGGCGTTCGGTGCGAACCGCCGCTCCGAGTTCACCCCGCCAGGCGTAAACCGCAACCACCGGGACGATCGCAAAAGCGGAGCGGAAAAAGACGACCTGCCCGACCGGAACATTGGTACCGAGGTAGCGCACCAGGGCCGACATGATGGCGAACAGCACGACCGACAAAAGCTTGATCCAGATGGCCGTGTGGATTCGCATTCAGCGCAGTTTCCCCCCCGCGCCCGCAGGAGGGGCGGCGATCCTTCCTTATGCCGGGAAGGTGAAAACCCATCATGCAACAGGCTACGCCGCACGGCTATGCGGAGTTAGCAGAGCCCCTAGGCCCGGACGGGGGAGCTTGGAGATAGCCTACATCCGCAGCTGGCGTTTGCCTTCCTCGATAGCGGCCCAGATGCGCGGCGCCGTAGCCGGCATATCGAGGTTTGCCACGCTGTAGGAACGCCACAACGCATCCACGATGGCGTTCATGACCGCCGGACATGAGCCGATCGCCCCGGCCTCGCCCGCACCCTTGAAGCCGAGCGGATTGTTCTTGCAGCGCACATTGCGCGTCTCGAAGATAAAATCCGGCGTCGTCGAGGCGCGCGGCATCGCGTAGTCCATGAACGTCGCGCTGAGAAGCTGGCCGGAATCTGGATCGTAAACCGTCTCTTCCATCAGCGCCTGACCGAGTCCCTGCACTGCGCCACCATGCACCTGACCCGCGAGCATGAGCGGATTGAGTGTTACGCCGAAATCATCGACCACAACATAGTTGACGATCGAAACCTCGCCGGTTCCCTCGTCAATCTCGACTTCAGCGATGTGCGTGCCGTTCGGATAGGTGGCAGTGTCGGGCGCAAAGGTATCCGAGGCCGTGAGCTTATCGTTCGTCGCGCCGGGCCGCTTGGCGAGGTCGGGCAGTGAAATGGAGCGGTCGGTTCCGGCGACGCGCACGACGCCGTCGGCGATCTCCATGTCGCGCGCGGCGGCCTCGAGCGCGTCGGCCGCGATCTCCTTCAGGTTCTCGGCGAGCTTCCGTGTCGCCTCCGCGACGGTGACGCCTCCGACCGGGATCGAACTCGATCCGCCGGTTCCGGCTCCGGTCGCGATTTGGTCCGTATCGCCCTGAAACATCCGGATGCGGTCGGGCGGCAGGCCGAGCTGATCGGCGATCAATTGCGAATACGAGGTATCGTGTCCTTGTCCGGTCGTTTGTGTTCCGATCAGAACGGATACTGTGCCGTCCTTTTCCAGTCTGACATTCGCGGTTTCCGGTCCATTGCCGCCGCAAGCCTCGATGTAGGTCGCGAGTCCTATTCCGCGTAGCTTGCCCCGATCCTTCGCTGCTGCGGCGCGTGCGGCAAAACCCGCCCAATCGGCGACGTCCTGCGCACGCGCGAGATGGCCCGCAAACTCACCGGTGTCGTAGACCTTGCCGGTCGCGGTCTCGTACGGCATCGCGTCCGGCTTGATGAAATTGCGACGGCGCAGTTCATCGGGCGCGATCCCGGTCTCGCGCGCGGCTGCGTCCACGACCCGCTCGATGACGTAGGCAGCTTCCGGCCGCCCCGCTCCGCGATAGGCGTCGACCGGCACGGTGTTGGTATAGGCCGCGCGAACGTGGATGAAGCAGGCTGGGATGTCGTACACGCCGGGAAGCATCGCAGCGCCGATGAAAGGAATGTACGGCGCATAGGTCGAAAGATACGAACCCATGTCGGCGACCGTCTCGACGTCGAGCGCGAGAAAGCGTCCTTTCGCGTCGAGCGCCAGCCGCGCCGTCGTCAGGTTGTCGCGGCCTTGCGTATCGGCGAGAAAATGCTCGGCCCGCTCCGAGATCCATTTGACCGGGCGCCCGGCCTTTTTCGCGGCGAACGCCACGAGCGCATATTCGCGATACGGGAACAGCTTGGTGCCGAAGCCGCCGCCCACATCCGGCGTGATGACGCGCATCTTGTCCGGGGAGACCTTGAGCACGCTTTTGGCGATGATGTCGCGTACCGCGTGGCTGCCCTGGCTGCTCAGCGTGATCGTGTAGCGATCCGTCTTCGGATCGTATTCGCCGATCGCGCCGCGCGTATCCATGTAGTTTGCCACGACTCGCTGGTTGACCAGATCGACCGATACGACCCGGTGCGCTTTCGCGAACGCAGCTTCTGTCTTCGCCTTGTCTCCGAGCGTGAACTCAAATGACAAATTGGACCGGTCGGGCCACACTTTCGCTGCGCCGTCCTGAAGTGCCTCGCGCGCGCCGATCGTGTGCGGCAGCGCTTCCCATTCGATCGCGAGCTTCTCTGCCGCGTCGTTCGCCTGGTCGATCGTTTCGGCGACGACAAAGGCTACCGCATCTCCAACATGCTTGACGACGTCGCGGGCGAGCACGGGGAACGGGGGGACATTGATTTTCGGACCCGGAATGGCCGCGGTGCACGGCATGTTTCCAAGGCTCGCCGTGTCTTCGGCCGTGAGAACGAGATGCACGCCGGGTACCGCGCGAGCGGCTGCGAGCCCTTTGATGGCAAAGCGCGCATGCGCCTGCGGCGAGCGAACGACGATGCCCCGCAACGCTCCCTCAGGTGCTATATCGCCGATATAGCGCCCATGGCCGCGGAGGAACGGGTCGTCCTCCTTGCGGGTCATCGGCTGGCCGACGCCAAATTTCATGGGAGCCATGTTCGGATTCCGGGCCGCGGGAAATTATCGGGCTGGACGCGACGCTTTCCGCCCTTCCGGACTGCGCTGCATGCGAAGCGCGATCCAGCGTCCGATCACATAGAAGACCGGCGTGAAGATCAAGCCGAACAGCGTTACCCCGATCATGCCGGCGAATACCGGTGTGCCCAGCGCCTGGCGCAGTTCGGCGCCGGCTCCGGTCGCCCACACCAGAGGCGTGACACCGAGGATGAAGGCGAGCGAAGTCATCAGGATCGGGCGAAGCCGCAAGCGCGCCGCTTCGATTGCGGATGCAAAGCGGTCCCGGCCTTCCTCCTCAAGCTGGGTTGCGAATTCGACGATCAGGATCGCGTTCTTCGCGGCGAGCGCGATGAGCACGATGAACCCGACCTGGGTAAGGATATTGTTATCCTGCCCGCGCAAGACCACGCCGACGATCGAGGCAACGAGGCACATCGGAACGATCATGATGACCGCGAGCGGTAGCGTCAGACTCTCGAACTGTGCCGCGAGCACGAGGAACACGAAAATCACCGCAAGCACGAATGCGAAGGCGGCCGTGTTGCCTGCCTTGATCTGCTGGTAGGCGAGCGTCGTCCACTCAAAGCTGAAGCCGTCCGGTAGCGTCTCCTGCGCCAGCTGCTCCATGATCTTCAGCGCCTGCCCCTGCGAATAGCCGGGCGCGGCTCCGCCATCGAGTTCGGCCGCCGGATAGAGATTGTAGCGCGGCACCCGGTAAGGACCGGATGTATCGCTGACCGTCGTGAACGAGCCAAGCGGAACCGTTGAGCCGCTTGAGTTGCGCACGCGGATTTTCAGCACGTCCTGCGGATCGAGCCGGTAAGGACTGTCGGCCTGCGCGGTGACGCGGTATGTGCGGCCGAACAGGTTGAAGTCGTTCACGTAGGACGAACCAAGGAAGGTCTGGAGCGCTGCGAAGACGTCCGGAACGTTGATACCGAGGAGTTGCGCCTTGGTGCGGTCGATGTCGAGATAAAGCTGCGGGGTCGACGTCTCGAACAGCGAATAGACCTGCTGCACGCCCGGCGTGCGGGCGGCGCGTCCCATCATCGCATAGGTCGCGCCCTGCAATGCCACGGGGCCTCGCCCGGCGCGATCCTCGATCATCATGCGGAAACCGCCCGCGTTGCCGATGCCCGAAACGGGCGGCGGCGCGACCACAAGCACCAATGCATCCTGGATCGAGGAGAGCTTTCCGAACAGCTGCCCCTGAATCGCCGCCGCGGATTTGCTCGGATCGCCGGCGCGCGTCGAGAACGGATCGAGAGTGACGAAAATCGCGCCAGCATTCGGTGCATTCGTGAAGGTCGCACCGGAAAACCCGACGATGTTCACCGCGTGCGCCACGCCCGGCACCTGCAGCGCGAGTTCGACTGCGCGCGCGTTCACCGCGTCGGTGCGCTGCAGCGAGGCCGCAGCCGGCAATTGCGTCACGATCACGAGATAGCCGCGGTCCAACTGAGGGATGAACCCGATCGGCGCCTTGCGGAACTCATTCAGACCGAGCGCGATGACGCCGCCATAGACCACAAGCATGATCGCCGCGAAGCGGACGGTGCGCACCGTGAGCCAGCCATAGCCGTTCGCGAGCTTGTCGAAATAGCGATTGAACCCGCCGAAGAAGAACTTCAGCGGGCGCGACCACCATTTGTCGTCGCGTTGCTTCTCCTCATGCGACTTGAGCAGCAATGCGCACAGCGCCGGCGACAATGTCAGCGACACGATCAGTGAAATGATCGTCGCCCCGGCAATCGTGAGCGCAAACTGGCGATAGAACTGACCGGATATGCCGGTGATGAACCCCGTCGGCAGGAACACCGAACACAAAACGAGCGAGATCGCGATCAACGCCGAGCCGACTTCGTCCATCGAGCGGACCGCGGCGTCGTGCGGGCTCAGTCCCCGCTCGATGTTGCGCTCGACATTTTCAACCACCACGATCGCGTCGTCCACCACAATGCCGATCGCGAGCACGAGGCCGAACAGCGACAGGTTGTTCAGCGTGAAGCCGAAGATCGACATGAAGAAGAACGTGCCGACGAGCGAAACCGGGATGGCGACGATCGGAATGATCGCGGCCCGCCATGTTTGAAGGAACAGGATCACCACCAGCACGACAAGCAGGATCGCCTCGGTGATCGTGTCGCGAACCGCATCCACCGATTGCTGGATAAACTCGGTCGGATTGTAGACGATGGTGTATTTCAGGCCAGACGGAAAGCGCGCCGCGAGCCCGTCCATCGTGTCCTTGATCGCCTTCGCCGTCGACAGCGCATTCGATCCGGGCCGCTGGAAGATGCCGAGCGCAATGGCCGGGTCACGGTCGAGATACGAGTTCGTCGAATAATCCTGCGCCGCCAGCTCGATGCGGGCAACGTCCTTCAGGCGTACGACCGCGCTGTCGGTCTGCTTGACCACGATGTCGGCGAACTGGGTTGGGTCGGCGAGACGGCCCAGTGTCTGCACAGAAATCTGGAACGCGCGCGGATCGTCCACCGGCGGCTGGTTCAGGACACCCGAAGCGACCTGAATATTCTGGCCCTGCAGCGCGAGAATTACGTCGTTGGAGGTCAGTCCGAGCGACTGCATCCGGTCCGGCTCGAGCCAGACACGCATCGCATAGTCGCGGCTGCCGAACACGATGATCGAGCCGACGCCGTCGACGCGCGTCACCGCGTCGGTAACTTCAAGCGTCGCATAATTCGAAATGAACAGCGTGTCGCGCGATTTATCCGGTGAATAAAGGTGCACGACCATCATCAGGTCGGGCGAGGCCTTGCCGACGGTGACGCCGATAGCGCGGACGTCCGCCGGAAGCCGCGGCTGCGCGATGGCGACGCGGTTTTGCACCTGTACCTGGGCGATATCGAGATTGGTGCCAAGCTCGAAGGTCACCGCAATCGAGAAGCGTCCGTCGCCGGTCGAATTCGACGACACGTAGAGCATGTTCTCCACGCCGTTGATCTGCTGCTCGATCGGAGCAACCACGGTCGAGGCCACGACGGCCGCGCTGGCGCCGGGATATTGCCCGGTCACGTTGATCGTCGGCGGTGCGATTTCCGGATATTGCGCGATCGGCAGGCGAAAGAACGACACCGCGCCGACGATGACGAAGATGATCGAGACCACCGATGCGAAGATCGGCCGCTCGATGAAAAAGTGGGAAATCCGCATCGCCGGTTATTTCTTGGCTTCGGGCGCGGGCGCGGCAGGCGAAGCGGGCGTAGCGCCCTTCTCCTGCGGCGTCACCTTCTGACCGGGACGCGCGCGCATCAGGCCGTCGACGATCACCCGGTCGTTCGGGTCGAGGCCGGTCTTGATGACCCGAAGATCACCGCTCAGTTGACCGAGCGTGACGAATTTCTGCGCGACGACGTTATCGGCACCGACGACATAGACGAACTTGCGGACCTGCTCGCTGCCGATCGCGGAATCCGGAACCATCAGCGCCTGATAAGGCTGCGACGCCGGCACCTGAATGCGCGCGAACATGCCGGGCGTGAAAAGACCGTTCGGATTGGCGAATGATGCGCGGCCGCGGATCGTGCCGGTCGCGCGATCGATCACGTTGTCGACGAAGTCCATACGCCCGTAGTGGGCAAAATTCGGCTCATCGATCAGCTTCAGCGAGATTTCGGCGCCACCGCCACGGCTCGCGACATCGTCGGTACCCTTCGGGACCCGTTCGTAACGCAGATAGGAGGCTTCATCGAACGTGAATTCGAACCTGATCGGGTCGGTCGACACGATGGTGGCAAGCAACGTCGTGTTGGGCGCCGACGTGCCCCCTGTCACGAGATTGCCGGGCGAGACGCGGCGATCGCCGATCCGGCCGGTCACCGGCGCGCGCGGCTCAGTGAATTCGAGATCGAGTTCGGCCTGACGGACCTGCGCCTCGTTTGCCGAGACCGATGCCTTGGCATTGCGGTTCGCCTGGGCGCGCTGCTCGTAAGTCTGTTCCGTGATGGTCTTGTCGCGCACAAGCTGCTGGCCGCGCGCGAGATCGGATTCGGTATAGGCAAGATTGGACTTGGCCTGCTCGAGATTGGCGCGCGCCTGATCGACCGCATTCTGGAACGGCCGCTTGTCGATGGAGAACAGCACATCGCCTTCCTTGACGATCTGGCCGTCCTTGAAATGCACCTGCTCCAGGTAGCCGGACACGCGCGCGCGCACTTCCACCGAATTCACCGCAACAAAGCGGCCGACATATTCGTCCCGGTCGACGATCGTTCCCTGCGTGGGAAGCGCGACCGTCACGGTCGGCGGCGGCGGTCCCGCCTGTTGCTGCTGGCCCTGCCCGCACGCGGCGAGGAGCAGAAGCGTCAACGGCGCAAGAATACGAAGGAGCGAAAGCATGGGGGCTCGGTGCATTTCGGATGTGCCGGGCAACCGGCGGGCAATCGGGAAATAGTGCCGCCGGCGGCCGAAAGGAAGCGATGCAGCAATTTCTCGGTCGATATGGCCCGGCGCGCCACCCCATAGCGAGTGGGGCAGCCTTTGTCCATGCCGCACAATGACTTACTGGGGGACAGCGCTACCTGGTACGACCGAGTCTTCAATTCGCCGGGCCAGTTGCCGCAGCCAGCGAGGTCCAAGCAGCAGCAAAACCATACCGCCATACACGACGGTCCCGATACCGACCAGGCTTAGAAGCATCGCCACTTCGCGGAGCGCCATCATGGGCGGCAGCAGCGCTTCCACAAGCCGCTGCCCGATCCACAAGGACGCCGCGAGCGCGATCCCAGCAAACACCAGGCTCGCCGCCGCGCGCTGTAGCGGAGCTTCGAAGGAGATCAGGCCGGCTCGCCACCCGAGCCACATCACCAGTAGGAGATTGATCCAGGCGCCGATCGAAGTCGCAAGCGCGAGCCCGATCTGGGCCAGCGAACTCATCAGCGCTACCTTGAACGCGATGTTTACCGCGGCGGCGGCGAGCGCGGCCTTGACCGGCGTCGCGGTGTCGCCGCGTGCGAAGAATGTCGCGGTGAAGCTGCGGATCAGGACAAACGGCAGCAGCCCAAGCGCATAGGCGGATAGCGTTGCGCCAGCCGACGCGGCATCCGTCGCGGTGAAAGCTCCGCGCATGAACAGCGCCCGCATCAGGAGGTCCGGCACGACAAGAAAACCCGCAATGCACGGAATCGACAGCAGGAGCGTCAGTTCGATTGCGCGGGCCTGCGCCTTACGCGCGCCGTTGTCATCGCCCGCAGCGAGCCGCGTCGCCATTTCCGGCAGCAGCACGGTGCCGACGGCAATCCCGATCACGCCGATGGGAAGCTGGTTAAGCCGGTCGGCGTAATAAAGCGCGGACAGCGCGCCGGTTGCGAGAAAGCTCGCGATCAGCGTATCGGCGAACAAGGCAAGCTGCACGCCGGCCGATCCGATTGTCGCAGGGCCCAGTGCGCGAAAGAATGCACGCACGTCCGCGTCGAATTGCGGCCAGCGCGGCCGTGCGATCACGTTCGCGCGTGTTGCGTCGGCCATCAGCAGCAGCGTTTCGAGAACTCCCGCGACAAGCACACCCCATGCTGCAGCGTGTCCCGCGCTCGGAAAGAACGCAGCGAGCGCAAGCGCAACGATCATCGACAGGTTGAGCAGGATCGGCGCGGCCGCTGCGGCGGCGAAGCGCTGCAAGGCGTTCAGGATGCCGCCATAGAATGTCACGACGGTGATAAGCAGGAGATAGGGAAAGGTGATGCGGCTGAAATCGACGGCGAGCGCGAAACGCTGCGGATCGTTATTGAAGCCAGGAGCGAGCAACGAAATCAGCGCCGGCGTGAAACGAAGCGCGATCGCAAGAAAGACGATCTGACTTGCGATCAGCAACGTGAAGATGCGGTCGGCAAACAGGCCAGCTCCCGACACGCCGTTCTGCTCGCGCACCCGCGCGTAAGCCGGAACAAAAGCGGCGTTGAAGGCGCCTTCAGCGAAAATCGCGCGGAAATGATTGGGAAGGCGCAGGGCCACGAAAAAGGCGTCGGCCGTCGGGCCAGCGCCAAGGATCGCGGCAAGCACGATGTCGCGCGCAAATCCGCTGATCCTCGACAGGAGGGTGAAACCGCCGACGGTGAGAATGCGTCCGATCATCGACCGAGGCCCGACACGAATCGCTTGCGCCAGATTGTCACGGCCGGACTTACCCCGGCCATTCAGTCCTGTCTCTTGTCACGTCGAAATTGCCGGATGCGCCTGCCCCGACCCGCCGCGCAGGCGCCTAGCGCCCAAGACCCCGGCGCACCGCATCGATGATGCGGTCCTGCGTTGCCTCGTCGAGATAGGCGTGCATCGGCAAGCTGATGACCTCCGCGGCGATCTGGTCGCTCACGGGCAGCCCGTTATCGGCCACCGGGAAGTGCTTGTAGGCCTGCTGGCGATGCAACGGCTTCGGATAATAGACTCCGGTCGGAATCCCTTCCGCCTTAAGCGCTCCGGCAAGGCCGTCGCGCCGGCCCGGCGCAAGCCGGATCGTATATTGCGCCCAGACCGATGTGCGATCCTGCGGCACGGTCGGAACGATTGCAACATCGGCGAGCGCCTGCGAATAGCGACGCGCAACGCGATCGCGCGCGGCGATCTCATCGGGAAAAATCTTTAGCTTCTCGATCAGCACCGCGGCCTGGATCGTGTCGAGGCGCGCGGTCAATCCGATGCGGATGTTGTCGTATTTGTCGGTGCCCTGCCCGTGCACGCGCAGGCTCTTCAGGGTCTCGATCAGTTCGTCGTCGTCCGTGAGTATCGCGCCGCCGTCGCCGTAGCATCCGAGCGGCTTCGCCGGGAAAAAGCTCGTCGCCGTCGCGAGCCCGAACGTACCGAGCGGCTTTTCCTTATAACGCGCGCCGAACGCCTGCGCCGCATCGTCGAGGACGAACAGACCATGCTCCGCAGCGATCGCGCCGATCGCATCGTGATCGGCCGGCAGACCGAAAAGATCGACGGGTATGATCGCCTTCGGAGCCAATCCTGCGCGCTTGGCCGTCTCGATCGCGCGCGTCACGCTGCGCAGGTCGAGATTGAAAGTGTCAGGATCGACGTCAGCGAAAACGGGCGTTGCGCCAACCAGCGCAACCACTTCCGCCGTCGCACAGAAGGTGAAGGACGGGCAGATCACGGCATCGCCCGCCTTGATCCCGCGCGCCATCAGAACGAGCACCAGCGCATCGGTTCCGCTCGCGCATGACAGCGCGTGCTTGGCGCCTCCGAATTCGGCGAGCATGCGTTCGAACTCGAACACCTCCGGTCCCATCAGGAATTGGCAGTGAGACAGAACCCGGTTCACTGCGTCGTCGATAGCGGAGCCGAGCCGCCGCCGTTGCGCGGCGACATCGATGAAAGGAATTGGCGCGTGATCAATACGGGCGTGTTGGTTCATTCTCGTATCCGGTTGGGAGGACGGCATCAGCCGGCGGCGCGCCGAATTTTGGGCTGCTGGCCGATGGTCACGGACTTGCGGCCGTCGAGACAACGGATCGCAACGGCGAGGCTTTCGACACCCTCCTCGCCCGTGACCGGAGGCTGCTGACCGCTCTTGATGGCTGCGACGAAAGCGGACAGTTCGGCGCGCAGAGGTTCGTCATGACCGACCGAGAGATGGCGCATCGAATAGCTGCCATCCTGCTTGAACCCGAAACACTCCGTCACCTGCCGGGTCAGCAGATCGCCCATCACGTATTTGCCCCGCGTCGCGACGTGCACCGTCCGCGCCTTGAACGGCGTCAGCCAGTTGGTGTTGATATGGGCGAGCACGCCCGAAGCGGTGCGAAATTGCAGCAGCGCAATATCCTCACGCTCGGCGACGGCAATCGAGAGCTGCGGCTGCACTTCGACGATTTCGGAATCGGTGAACCATCGAATCAAATCGATGTCGTGCACCGCAAGGTCAATGACGACGCCGACATTCGACATGCGCGGCGGGAATGGACCGACACGCGTGATGGCGATGGACAGAATGTCCTCGTTTTCGATGGCTTGTTTGATCGCCTGCACCGCAGGATTGAAGCGCTCGACATGGCCGACCATCAGGGTCACGCCGGCCGCTCGCGCGGCTTCGATCAGCTCACGCCCTTCGTCGACATTGGAGGCGATCGGCTTTTCGATGAGGACATGGATGCCGCGCGAAATGCATTTCATCGCGAGCTCGTGATGCAGGTGGGTCGGCGCGGCGATGGTCACGGCATCAAGCCCCGGCCCGAGCAAATCGTCGATATGATCGGCAGCGGGCACCCCGAGAATACGTGTTACGAGTTCTCGCTGCTGGGCGCTTGGGTCGGCCACACCGATCAGCGAAACGCCCGGCAGGCCCGCGAAGACGCGCGCGTGGTTTGCGCCCATCACGCCAGCCCCGATCACGCCGACGCGCAACGCGTCTCCGGCGTCGTCCTTCACCGCAACCATACTGACGCGTCCCCCGGCCCAGCCGAATTCTGATTTGTCCCTAGCATGGGGCTTTGAACCTTGCGACCAGACCCGAAAACGGCCCGGACACGAATTGAATCAATTCGTTACAGCGCCGAATGGGGTCCGATGCAAGCCGCTATAGCCCGTTCCAGTGTCCCGAAATCGGGCAGAACCCAAAGGCATCGGGAAAAGAAGCCCGGCAACCGTTTCCAAATACTGCTGCGAAAGCTATCACCGCAATCCAATCGATTCCGGCCCGGCTGAATGCCCCAGAGATTTCGCCAGTTCCTCTCGTTCCTGATCAAGGTATTCGTCTCGGCGCTGCTTCTCTACCTGTCGCTGCGCTGGGTCGACACCTCGCAGATTGCGGGTCGGCTCGCGCGCATCGATCTGCGTTGGGTCGGACTGGTGCTGTTTTTGGTTGCGATCCAGATCGGTGTTCTCGCCCAGCGATGGCGGCAGATCGTGATGGTTGCTGGCGCCGCCTTGCAGCCGCTCACGGCCGTTCGCTTTGGTCTGATCGCTGCATTTTTCAGCCAGACACTGCCCTCCACGATCGGAGGCGATGCGGCACGCGTGGTCATGCTCGGCCGGCATGCAAGCTGGACGGCCGCGACCTATTCCGTTCTGGTCGATCGGGCCGTGGGCTTGCTGGCGCTGGCCGTGGTCGTCACCGCGTTCCTGCCACTCACCTTCGCGTTGGTCTCCGATCCGGCGGCGCGATTGGGCCTCGTCACGATTGCCATTCTCGGAATCGGCGGACCCGTGGTCTTCACGGTCCTTGGATTCGTCCCTGGCCGCTGGGTGGAGCGATTCTGGGCAACACGGCATCTTTCCGGAGCGGCGAAAGTCGCACGCGACGTCTGGTCTTCACCGCCGCGAGCGCTCCTGGTCGCCGCGCTGTCGCTGTTGATCCATGTCCTGAGTGTGACGGCCGTCTGGGCCGCCGCGCATGCGGTGACGGCCCCGCTCGGATTTGCGGCTGCCTTCTCGATCGTTCCGCCCGTCATCCTGCTCTCCACCATCCCGATCTCGATTGCGGGCTGGGGCGTGCGCGAAAGCGCGATGATCGCGGCGTTCGGCTATGCCGGCCTCGCGCAGGGAGACGGATTGATGGTGTCGCTGATCTTCGGCGCGGCCACTTTTGCCATCGGCGCGATCGGCGGTCTCGTCTGGATCGCGAGCGCGGAACGGGTGCCGATGAAAGTTATTCAGGATCGCCGGTAATCGTCGTCGATACGGACGATGTCGTCTTCGCCGAGATAGCTGCCGGTCTGAACCTCGATCAGTTCAAGATCGATCTTTCCGGGATTCTCGAGCCGATGCGGCGTGCCGAGCGGGATATAGATCGACTCGTTCTCGTGTAGCGTCTTGACCTGATCGCCGATCGTCACTTTGGCGGTGCCGCGCACCACCACCCAATGTTCCGCGCGATGATTGTGATATTGCAGCGACAGTCGGCCGCCCCGCTTCACGACGATACGCTTGACCTGATAACGCGCGCCGCTGTCGAGCGATTGGTAATTGCCCCACGGCCGATGGACCTTGAGATGATCCTCGGTGACCGCGGGCGCCACATCTTTCAGCTTCTGTACGAGCTGTTTCATGCCAGTCGTGCTTTTGCGGTCGGCGATCAACACCGCATCTTCGCTGGCGACCACCACAAGATCGTCGACGCCAAACAGCGATACCAGCGCCTTGTCGGATGACGCATACGAGTTGCTTGCGTCCACGAACACGGACGAGCCTCGTCCGAAATTTCCCGCCGCGTCCTTCGCGGACAATTCCCAGACAGCGTGCCATGACCCGACGTCTGACCAGCGATACGATACCGGAACGACCGCCGCGCGCTTCGTGCGTTCCATCACGGCATAGTCGATCGAGTTGGCCTTGGCGCGCGCGAAAGCCTCCGATGACAGCGTGAAAAAGCCCAAATCCCTGCCCGCCTCATCGACTGCCGCCGCAGCAGCATCAACCGTCTCTGGCTCGAACTGGCGATATTCGTCGAGCAGCACCGATGCGCGGAAAATAAAGTTGCCGGAATTCCAGAGATAGCCGCCGGCGATGTATTGCGCGGCTGTCTCTTCGTCCGGCTTTTCGACGAAGCGTTCGACCTCGAACAACTGATCCGAAAAGGCCCGGCCGGGCTTGATGTAGCCGTACTCCACCGCAGGGCGGTCCGGCTTCACGCCGAAGGTGACGATCCGACCCTCTTCTGCGGCCGCGCCCGCAATCCGGCACGCCGCGACGAATGCTGTGTCGTCGGTGACGACATGGTCGGCGGCGAGAGCAAAGATAATTCCATCTCCCCGGGCTTTCGCGAAGGCTGCGCCTGCGGCGATCGCCGGGCCAGAGTCGCGCCGCATCGGCTCAAGCAGGATGTCCGCTTCGACGCCGATCTCCTGCAGCTGTTCCGCGACGAGAAACCGGTACTGATTGTTGGTGATGACGAGAGGCCGGTCGAAGACCGCGCGGTCGCTCACGCGCTTGAGCGTTTCCTGAAAGGTCGAAAGCGGGCCGAAGAGCCGGAGAAATTGCTTGGGCCGGCCTTCCCGTGAGGCGGGCCAGAGCCGTGTTCCGGCGCCGCCGCACATGATGAGCGGAGTGATCGTCATTCAGAATCGTGGCGTCCCGTGATTCTCACCATGCGCGGACATCAGCGTGCATTATATCCGCGAAACCACGTAGCGAAACGGCGGATGCCTTCCTCGATGGGCGTCGAAGGGCGAAATCCGATGTCACGCATGAGATCGTCCACGTCGGCGTAGGTGGCCGGCACATCGCCGGGCTGGATCGGCAAAAGCTCCGTCATCGCTTTACGCCCCAGTTGACCTTCGAGAATTTCGACCACCCGCGTCACTTCGACCGGGCTGTTGTTACCGATGTTGTAGATGCGGTAGGGCGCGTCGCTGGTCGCGGGATCGGGGTGCTCCCCCGTCCACGCAGGGTTTGGATGCGGTGCGCGATCGAGCAAGCGAACGATCGCCTCGACCACGTCGTCGACATACGTGAAATCCCGCAGCATTCGGCCGTGGTTGAACAGTGAGATCGGTCGACCCTCGAGAATAGCGGTCGCAAAAATATACATCGCCATGTCGGGGCGCCCCCAGGGGCCATAGACGGTGAAGAAGCGCAATCCAGTCGCCGGGACGCGGTACAGATGGCTGTAGGAATGCGCCATCAGTTCGTTCGCTTTCTTGGTCGCGGCGTAAAGGCTTAGCGGATGATCGACATTGTCGCTCGTCGAAAACGGCAACTTGGTATTCGCGCCGTAAACGGAGGAAGACGACGCAAAGATCAAATGTTCGCAATGATTCTGGCGGCAGCCTTCCAGAATATTGAGGAAGCCTTGAAGGTTCGCATCGACATAGGCGTGCGGATCTTTGAGCGAATGACGGACACCGGCCTGCGCTGCGAGATGGACGACGCGGCGAAATCCATGCTCTGAAAACAGCGCGGCCATGGTGCCGCGATCGGCGATATTCTGCCTGACGAACTGGAAGGATGGTGAATTGGCGAGGCGCTGCAGCCGCGCCTCTTTCAGCTTCGGATCGTAATAGGCATTGACGCTGTCGACGCCAACGACGCTTCGGCCTTGTTCCAGCAGCCGCTGCGCGACATGGTAGCCGATGAAGCCAGCGGCGCCGGTTACAAGAATGGGTGCGTCCGCCATCACAGCCGCCACAATTCGATGCCGGCCGGCTTACCTGCCCGGTCAAGCTTGGATTTGATATCGAACACGATGCCCTGCCCGCCGCGCAGGAGGCGCTGCATCAACGGCCAGCCCCCCGCCGTGAACTGGTCATGCGCGACCGCGAAAATGACTGCGTCGCCCGATCCGATAGTGTCGAGATCGGTCAGCGCGATGCCGTGCTCACGGCGCGCTTCTTCAGCGATCGCCACCGGATCATGGACCTGGACCTTGGCGCCACCGGCACGCAGCGCGTGCACGATGTCTACCACTTTGGAATTCCTGGAATCGGGCACGTTCTCCTTGAACGTGATGCCAAGGACCGTCACCGCGGGAACATCGGCGCCGCGTTGCTTCAGTCGAGCGAGGCATTCGCGCGCAATGCGTTCGCCGACACCGTCGTTGATGTCGCGGCCCGCCAGGATGACGCGCGGCCGATAGCCCGCCTTTTCGGCGCGATGCGTCAGGTAATAAGGATCGACGCCGATGCAGTGGCCGCCGACAAGTCCCGGCGTGAATTTCTGGAAATTCCATTTCGTCCCGGCTGCGGCCAGGACATCGCCCGTGTCGATGCCGAGCGCGTGAAAAATCTCGGAGAGCTCGTTCACGAACGCGATGTTGAGATCGCGCTGGGTATTCTCGATGACCTTGGCGGCTTCGGCGACCTTGATCGACGGCGCACGGTGAATGCCAGCATTCACGACCGATCCATAGACGGCGGCGACGATGTCGAGTGTTCGGCTGTCCTGCCCGGAAACGACTTTGGTGATGCTTTCGAAGCGATGCGACTGATCGCCCGGATTGATGCGTTCGGGAGAATATCCTACCGTGAAATCATCCGGGCTTCTGAGGCCGGACACTTGTTCGAGGACGGGAAGGCAATCCTCCTCGACCGCGCCGGGATAGACTGTCGACTCGTAAACCACGATGTCGCCCCGCTTCAACGCACCGCCGACGGTGCGCGAGGCCGATAGCATCGCGCCGAGATCAGGCCGCCGCGCGTCGTCGATCGGCGTCGGCACGGTCACGATAAAGAAATCGGCGCGCTTCAGCGCGGCGGCATCCGTCGTCAATTCCAGCGCGGCCGATCGAAGCGTATCGATGTCGACTTCGCGGGTCCGGTCATGGCCGCGCGCCAGTTCGACGATCCGCTCAGGGTTGACGTCGAACGCGATGACATCCGCGCCTGAGCGCGCAAATGCGACCGCAACCGGCAAGCCGACATAGCCAAGCCCGATCACCGCTATCCTGCGCCCATGCGGCACGCCGTTACTCCCCCGCTGTCTGTACGCCATTAAGCGCGCAAGGCAGGTTCCTTCAATAGGGACGGCCAGAAAGCCCGCGGGCCGACAATTTCTCGTAAAGGGCGACGATCGCCCGCCCGATCCGGTCGCTGGAGAATTCAGCTGCGGCAAGCGCGCGGCTTGCCTCGCCCATGCGGCGGCGAAGATCCGGCGCCCCGGCGAGCCGGCCGATTGCCGCGGCAAGCCTTTCGGGGTCATCGGGGGGGACGAGCAGCGCATTGATGTCCTGCCGGGCGATTTCCCGGCAACCCGGCACGTCTGTCGCCACAATCGGCCGCCCGCAGGCCGCGGCTTCAAGCAGGCTCTTCGGCAGTCCTTCACGGCGCGACGGAAGGACCGCGATATGGGCACGCTTCCAGACCTCCCGGATGTCCGCGACATGACCGAGCAATTCGATCCATCCGTATTGCCGCCATGTCTCGATTTCATCCGGAGGGATCGAGGCGGGGTTCGAAGGATCCGGCTCTCCGGCAATCAGAAGCCTGACGCTACGGCCCTCCGAGTCCAGACGGCGATGCGCCTCGACAAGTGCACGCACTCCCTTGTCATCGAGCAATCGCCCGACGAAGGCCGCCGTGACCGGACCGGCTGGATCGGGCAACGGCTCCAGTTCGTCGGTATCCACACCGGAGCCAGGAACAAGAGAGATCTTATCGCAAGGCACGCCGAGGGATTTCATCGCTGCCCGATCGTCGGGGTTCTGTACCAGAACCACGCTGTTGCGGCGGTTCAGCAAGATACGGAGCAGCACGGTCATAATCGAGCGCGCGAATCGTGCGCGCGGCGTGTCCGACGTAAATGCGAAACCGAGACCCGCCAACGCATTGATGCAGCGGATGTCGAGCCCGATCGCCGCGAGCGACCCCATGACCGTCGGCTGCATGGCGACATGATGAACTAGAGCCGGCTTCACATTTTTGTAGAGGCGGCGAATCTCCAGAACAGCACGTACGAACCCCAACGGATTGAAGCTACCGCGACGCCAGTTCAGCTCATGCAAATCGAAGCCTTCCCCCCGGATGGCATCCGCGTGACGCGTGACGCGTGTTGCAACGTGAACCGCATAGCCCGCCTCGCGCGCGGCGCGCGCCATCGGCAGCCGATGCGAGAGAAAATACCAGTCCTCGGTCACCAGATAGAGCAATACCGGCTTCGAGGTCACGGCGATTCGATCCGACAGATTTATTTGTGCGCGATGATGCCACGACGCAGCAATTCGTCGAGAACGTGCTCGGCCGATTGCTGCGGCTGTCGCGACGACGTATCGAGTCTGATTTCCGCATCCAGCGGCGGCTCGTACGGGGAGTCGATTCCCGTCACGTGCGTCGCGAGACCCTGCCGCGCCTTCGCGTACAGACCCTTCGGATCGCGCTCCATACAAAGATCGAGCGGTGCATCGACGAAAATCTCGATGAACTCGTTCGCCTCGACGAGTTCGCGTACCATCTTGCGCTCCTCGCGGAAGGGGGAAATGAAGGCACACAACACAATGAGGCCTGCATCCACCATCAGGCGCGCCACCTCGCCGACCCGCCGGATGTTTTCCACGCGATCTGCATCGGTGAAGCCGAGATCGCGATTAAGCCCGCGCCGCACATTGTCCCCGTCCAGCACGTAAGTGTGCATGCCAGCCTGCGTCAGGCGTTGCTCGACAAGATTCATGACCGTCGACTTTCCCGCGCCCGAAAGTCCGGTGAACCACAGGATGCAGGGCTTCTGCGCCTTCATGTGTGCGCGCACATTCTTGTCGATGGTGAAATGCTGTTCCTTCACGTTGTGCGCGCGGCGCAGGCCGAATGAAATCATGCCAGCACCCGAAGTCGCGGCGGTCGAACGGTCGATCAGAATCATGCCGCCGGTGAATCGGTTCTGGTCGTAGTGGTCGAAGCAGACAGGGCTTAACGTCGCGACCTCACAGAACCCGATGTCGTTTGCGTTGAGGGTGTTGGCTGCTTCTGTCACGCCGGAATCGATCTCGATACGGTGCTTGATCCGAAGGATAGTCGCCGGCACGGTCTGCGTGCCGATACGAAGCGTGTAAGTTCTGCCGCGCAGGAGCGGCGCCTCGTCAAGCCATACGATATGGGCTGCAAACTGGTCGGCCCGCTCGGGCACCGATTGCGGATGCGCAAGCAGATCCCCGCGTCCGATGTCGATGTGGTCGGCCGTGACGACCGTGATCGTGTCGCCTTCATGCGCGGATGCGACCTCGCCGTCGAAGGTGACAAGCCGCGACACGACAGTGCGCTGACCGGTCCGCGCTACAACGATCTCGTCACCGCGCTTCAAGGCGCCCGACGCTACATAGCCGGCATAGCCCCGAAAATCCTCGGCCCGCGTCACAGACTGAACCGCAACCCGCAACGGCGCCGATGTTTCGACGCCCCCGGCATCGATTGTCTCAAGCAGTTTCAGGAGCGTCGGCCCGCGATACCAGCCAAGACGCGGGCTTGCGGTCGCAACATTGTCGCCATAACGCGCGGCGACCGGAACCGCATCGACAGTCCTGAAACCGAGCCCCAAGGCAAAATCCTCAAACGCCTTTGCCGCGGCGGAGAAGGCCCCTTCGTTGAATTCCGCGAGGTCCATCTTGTTGACGATCAACACCACGTGCCGGATGCCGAGCAGGCTCACGATGCGCGCATGGCGGCGAGTCTGCGTCGTCAGACCGGAGCGCACGTCGACCAGCAGAACGGCGACCTCCGCATTCGACGCCCCGGTCACCATGTTGCGGGTATATTGCTCGTGGCCCGGCGTATCCGCGACGACGAAGGCCCGGCGGTCGGTAGAGAAATAACGATACGCGACGTCGATCGTGATCCCCTGCTCGCGCTCGTTTTCGAGACCATCCAAAAGAAGGGCATAGTCGAGATCGTCGCCGGTCGTTCCGTATCGCTGCGACAACGGAACGAGCGCGGCGAGTTGATCGTCCGGCACGGAATTCGTCTCGGCCAGCAGGCGCCCGATCAGAGTTGACTTGCCGTCATCCACCGACCCGCAAATGACGACGCGCAGATGGTCGCGCGCGCGCGCGGCGGACGCAGGAGCCGAGGAACGTTCGGGCGCGTGCATCAGAAATAGCCCTCCCGTTTCTTGCGCTCCATCGAAGAGGTCTCATCGGCATCGATCAGGCGACCCGCGCGCTCCGAGCTGCGCGTCGAGCGAAGCTCGGCGACAATCTGCGCCAGATCGCTTGCCTCGGATGGGACCGCTGCCGTGAGCGGATAACAGCCAAGCGAGCGGAATCGGACATTCATCGTCTGCGGCGTCTCGCCCGGTTCGAGCGGCAGGCGATCATCGTCCACCATGATCATCATGTTTGAGCGCCGCACGACCGGCCGAGGCGCGGCAAAGTAAAGCGGCACGACTGGAATATCCTGCGCCGCGATGTAATCCCATACGTCGAGCTCGGTCCAGTTCGACAGCGGAAAGACCCGCATGGTTTCGCCGGACGCAAGCTGGGTGTTGTAGAGCTTCCACAATTCCGGACGTTGGCGCCGTGGATCCCATGAATGGCCGGGGCCGCGCACGGAAAAAACGCGTTCTTTCGCCCTGCTCGCCTCCTCGTCGCGCCGCGCGCCGCCGATCGCCATATCGAAATCGAATTTCGTCAGCGCCTCCTTCAGCGCGTCGGTCTTCATGACACGTGTGTAGAGCGGGCCCGAGCGCACCGGATCGATGCCGCGCGCGATGCCCTCGCGATTGGTGTGCACCAGCAGATCGAATCCGATCTCGCGCGCCATCCGGTCGCGGAACGCGATCATGTCGCGAAACTTCCATGTCGTGTCGATATGCAGAAGCGGAAACGGAATCTTTCCCGGGTGAAAGGCCTTGCGCGCGAGATGCAGAAGCACGCTCGAATCCTTCCCGATCGAATAGAGCATGACCGGGCGGGCCGCGGTGGCGGCAACCTCACGCAGGATATACACCGCCTCCGCCTCGAGACGGCGCAAATGGGCGGACAGCGATGACATCAAACAGGCCCCGATTCAGCGATACGATACAAAGGCTTCCGCCATTCCATGGTCAGCGATAGCGCTCCGCGCATGCCATGCCAAGTATGCCCGCGCGGAACAGGCCTGCGGCTATCCTTTGGCCCGGCTTGGCACGCGGGAGCAAGGCTGGCAGAAGGCGTCCTTCGATCGTCCCGCCCCCCGACTGAGGCAAGACCGCAATGGCGAAAGCGGTAGGAAAGACGGTAAATCCGCGACGGGCCGGCACGCGCCCGGCGCATGTGGCTTCCTATTTCGCTCAGGTCGGGGACATTGCCGGCCGGGTCGACCAGTCCGCCATCGAGGCGATGGCCCATGCGCTCGTTCGCCTGCGCGCCCGCAAGGGGCGCCTGTTCCTTCTTGGTGTCGGCGGAAGCGCAGCAAATTGCAGCCATGCCGTGAACGACTTCCGAAAGCTCTGCGGCATCGAGGCCTACGCGCCGACCGACAACGTCTCTGAACTTACTGCGCGGGCCAACGACGAAGGGTTTGAAACTGTCTTCAGCGAATGGCTCCTTACCAGCCGGGCGAATGAGCGCGATGCTGTGTTCGTCATGTCGGTCGGGGGCGGCAGCGCGGAGCGCGGCGTGAGTGTCAATCTGGTGCGCGCGCTCGACCTCGCCCGAAAGCGCAAGATGACGATTCTCGGGATTGTCGGACGCGACGGCGGCCATACGAAGAAAGTTGGGGATCACGTGGTGGTGGTTCCCACGGTGGACGACAGTCTGGTGACGCCGCATTCGGAGGCGTTCCAGGCCGTGATTTGGCATTGCCTCGTTTCTCATCCGGCACTGCAGCAACGCGCGACCAAGTGGTAGGACGCGAACCGGTTGCGGCCCGGCGGCGCGGATTGTATAGGGGCTTGTCGAATAGCACCCGAACATCTGGAGAGCCGCGAAGCTCGCCGCTTCTTCCTCGCCCTTTGAATTAAAAGGAGCCGATCATGACCGCGATTGGTGATCTCAAGATCAAGATTTTCGCCGACGGCGCGGACTTTGACGGCATTCTTGCGCTCGCCAAGAAGCCCGCGGTCAAAGGCTTCACCACCAATCCGAGCCTGATGCGCAAGGCGGGCGTGACCGACTACGAGGCGTTCGCGCGCAAGCTGATCGACGCCGTGCCGAACAAGCCGATATCCTTCGAGGTCTTCGCCGACGACATCGACGAGATGATCGCCCAAGGGCGCGCGATCGCGTCCTGGGGATCGAACGTCAACGTCAAGATTCCGGTGACCAATACGGCGGGCGCCTTTACCGGCCCCGCCATCAGCACGCTGGCACAGGCCGGTGTTACGCTGAACGTCACCGCCATCCTCACGACTGAGCAGGTCGAGCGCGTGGCCGAATGCCTTGTGCCGAGCGTTCCCGCGATCGTCTCGGTTTTTGCCGGACGCGTTGCGGACACCGGACGCGATCCGATCCCGTTGATGAAGGACTCCCTGCGCGCGCTGGCCGGGCGGCCTAAAGCGGAACTGCTGTGGGCTAGCTGCCGCGAATTGTTCAACATCTACGAGGCGGACCGGATCGGCTGCCATATCATCACGGTGACGCACGATGTCCTGTCGCGCCTGTCGCTGGTGGGCAAAGACCTCGAGGAATACTCGCTCGAAACCGTGAAGGCGTTCTACAAGGACGCGCAGGCATCCGGGTTCAAGATCACTGTGCCCGTGCGCCGCGCGGCCTCTTGAGCGAACGGCCGGAGCGGCGGGGGGCTTTCGTGGCTAATAAATTCAAGCGCATCTTCGTCACCGGCGGCGCCGGCTATGTCGGCTCGTTGCTCATTCCGCGGCTGCTCGACCGCGGCTATCAGGTGACGAGCTACGATATCTCCTATTATGGCGACAGCTTCCTTCCGAAAAAGAACCCCAACCTGCAGGTGCTTCACGGCGACATCCGTGATGCAGCGCGTCTCGCACAGGTCGTGCCCGGTCACGATGCCTTCATCAATCTGGCCTGCATCTCGAACGACGCGAGCTTCGAGCTCGACGAGAAACTTTCCACCTCGGTCAATCTCGACGCGTTCGAGCCGATGGTGGTTGCGGCAAAGAAGGCCGGGGTGCGGCGCTTCATTTATGCGTCGTCGAGTTCGGTCTACGGCGTGTCAGACCAGCCCGACGTGACCGAGGATCATCCCCTCGTGCCTCTCACCCACTACAATAAGTACAAGGGCATGTGCGAGCCGCTGCTGCTCAAGCATACCGATGAAAACTTCGTCGGCGTGATCTTCAGGCCAGCCACGATTTGCGGCTATGCGCCGCGTCAGCGCCTCGACCTCAGCGTGAACATTCTGACCAATCACGCGATCAACAATGGCAAGATCACCGTGTTCGGCGGCGACCAGATGCGTCCGAACCTCCACATCGCCGACTATTGCGAGGCTGTGGAACTCTTCCTGATTTCAGATGACGAAAAGATCGCAAACCAGATCTTCAATGTCGGCTACCAGAACATGTCGATCATGCAGATCGCCAAGCTCGTCAAAAAAGTCGTGGAATCCGAATTCCCCGAAAAGGGCGACATCCCGATCGTCGTAACGCCGACGGACGACAATCGCTCCTATCACATCAATTCCGACAAGATCAGGCGGGCGCTCGGCTTCACGCCGAAGCATACGATCGAGGAAGCCGTGCACGAGCTTTGCGCCGCCTTCCGCGATGGGCGCCTGCCTAATTCGATGACCGACGACATTTATTATAACGTCCGCAGGATGAAGAACCTGCGGGCCGCATGACAATCTCGGTCGTCACCGGCGGAGCCGGCTTCATCGGAAGCCACATGGTCGATCTGCTGCTTGCGCGCGGACATTCCGTGCGTGTGATCGACAATCTGACTGGAGGCCGAGAATCAAATCTCGCCCAGCATCGGTCCGACTCGCGGCTCAGCCTGGAGCGTCGCGATATCCGAAGCCTCGCCGCAAACGACGCGGTATTCCAAGAGGCCGATAATGTGTTCCACTTCGCCGGGATCGGCGACATCGTGCCCTCGATCGAACGGCCGACCGAATACATGGACGTTAACGTGCAGGGCAGCGTACGCGTCCTCGAATGCGCACGATCCGCCAACGTCGGGCGTTTCATCTATGCCGCGTCCTCATCCTGCTACGGGCTCGCCGACGTGCCGACGCGGGAGGATCACCGCATCGCGCCGGAACACCCCTACGCCCTGAGCAAGTATCAGGGGGAGATGGCGGCGCTGCACTGGCACCGCGTGTACGGGCTGCCGGTCAATTCGATCCGCATCTTCAACGCCTACGGGCCGCGCGTCCGCACGACCGGCGTGTATGGCGCGGTCTTCGGGGTCTTCTTCAAACAGAAGCTGGCAGGCAAGCCTTTCACCGTGATTGGCGATGGTACGCAGCGCCGCGATTTTCTTTTCGTCACCGACGTCGCTGACGCGTTCCTGCGGGCCGCCGAAAGCAGGATGACCGGGCAGATCTGGAACCTCGGCGCCGGAAATCCGCAGAGCGTAAATCGTCTGGTCGAGTTGATCGGGGGGCCGGTGGTCTATATCCCCAAACGGCCGGGGGAGCCGGACGCCACGTTCGCCGACATCTCAAAAATCACCCGCGATCTCGGCTGGCGCCCGACGGTAGATTTTGAGGACGGCGTCCGCCGAATGATGCAGGGCATCGAACATTGGCGCGATGCCCCACTTTGGGACGCCCAGTCAATTGCTCAGGCCACGGCGACGTGGTTTCAATATCTCGGCCCGAAATCGTGACGATGCTGCAGACCCTCGGAGATCGCTACCGGCACAAGATCAAGACCGCTGAAGAAGTGGCGGTCCTGATCGGCGCGCGGCCGCGCTCGCGCAAGGTGATCATGTGCCACGGCGTCTTCGACGTCGTACATCCAGGGCATCTGCGCCATCTGCTCTTTGCCAAGAGCAAGGCCGACATCGTGATCGCGAGCCTGACAGCGGATATTCACATCTCCAAGGGGCGTTATCGCCCGCACATTCCGCAGGATCTGCGGGCGATCAATCTCGCGGCCTTCGAGGTCGTCGACTACGTCATTATCGACAGCGAAGCCACCCCGCTGAAAAATCTCGGGATCGTCCAGCCTGACTTTTTCGCCAAGGGCTACGAATATCAGGCCGGCAACGAACTGCCTCCGAAAACGCAGGAGGAGCTGGCCGTCATCCGGTCCTACGGAGGGGAAATCATCTTCAGCCCCGGCGATCTAGTCTATTCATCGAGCCAGCTGCTCGAACTCGCGCCGCCGACCGTCCGTGTCGAGAAGCTCATGGTGCTGATGGAAACATTCGGCATCACGTTCGACGACCTGCGCAAGACGCTCGACTCTCTGGCCGGACGCCGCGTCCATGTGGTCGGCGACACGATCGTAGATTCCCTGACCCGCACCGGGATGATCGGCGGCCAAACCAAGACACCGACGATCAGCGTGCTGTTCGAAAGACGGACTGACTATGTCGGTGGTGCCGGAATTGTCGCCAAACACCTGCGCGCGGCCGGAGCCGAAGTCGTGTTCTCCACGGTCCTCGGCGAAGATGGGCTGAAGGATTTCGTTCTCGGGGACCTGCGGTCCAGTGGAATCGACTGCCGTGCGGTGATCGACAGGACGCGCCCGACGACAAACAAGAATGCCATCATCGCCGGCGGATACCGGCTTCTGAAGATCGACACCCTGAATAACCAGACGATCTCGGACAACATCGTAAAGTCTTTCACCGAAACGATCGCAAGCACTCCCGCCGATGCGGTCGTATTCAGCGATTTCCGCCACGGTGTCTTCAATCGCCGGACTATCCCGTCGCTCGTCTCAGCCATCCCCGAAGGCGCATTCAAGGTCGCCGACAGCCAGGTCGCGAGCCGATGGGGCAACATCACCGAATTCAAGGATTTCGACCTGATTACCCCGAACGAGCGCGAAGCCCGTTTTGCGCTCGGCGACCAGGATTCCGGTATCCGCCCCCTCGCCTCCGGGCTCTACGACGCAGCCCGTTGCAAGACGCTGATCCTCAAGCTCGGCGACAAGGGCGTTCTCACTTGCAGACATAGCGAACACGAGGCGCTCGACTCATTCCTCGTGGTCGACAGCTTCGTGGACCGTCTGGTCGACGGCGTCGGGGCTGGCGACGCGCTGCTCGCCTACGCCACCCTGTCGATACTGGCCACGGGGTCGGATTGCATTGCGACTATCATCGGCACCATGGCAGCCGCATGCGAGTGCGAACGCGACGGGAATATTCCGATCTCCGTCAAGGACGTGGCCGCGAAGATCGATGCGGTCGAGCGCCAGGCAAGATTTGACTGATTGCTGCCATGAAGATCGTCGTCGTTGGGCTCGGCGTTCAGGGACACAAGCGCCAGCGCGTGGCCGGCGCCGATTGCGTCGCAACGGTCGATAACCGCAATCTTGATGCGCAGTATCGTTCGTTGGCCGACGTACCG
The DNA here is from genome assembly GCA_964584855.1 of uncultured Hyphomicrobiales bacterium. Taxonomy (GTDB): domain Bacteria; phylum Pseudomonadota; class Alphaproteobacteria; order Rhizobiales; family Xanthobacteraceae; genus Pseudorhodoplanes. The sequence goes on along the minus strand of CAZPBF010000031.1, from coordinate 538,220 downwards.
CTCGGCAGTTACGATGCGGGGCTGCTCTGTGTCCCGGATAGCGCCAAGATCGAATTGATTGACTATCTGGTCGGACACGGAAAGCACGTGCTCGTCGAGAAGCCGCTGACCGGGGAAGAGCGCGTGTTGCACAATCTGCAGGATCAGGCGCGGCGGACCGGCGCGGTCATATACGTCGCTTACAACCACCGCTTTGAACCTCATTTTATCCGGATGCGTGATGTCATCGCGTCGGGAGAACTTGGCAGAATCTACCGCTGCCGGATGTTTTACGGAAACGGGACGGCGCGTCTTGTTCGAAACTCCCCTTGGCGCGATCAGGGCGCGGGAGTGCTCGACGATCTTGGTTCCCACCTTCTGGATACGCTGCGGTTCTGGTTCGGCGCGATCGGCGACGGCTTCAGTGTCGTATCGGCGGATCGCTTTGAAAACGCGGCGCCCGACCACGTGGTCTTTATCTCGACGAATGCAATGCCGCGCTTTGAATGCGAAATGACGCTGCTGAGCTGGCGCAACCATTTCGACTGCGACGTGCTGGCGGAAAATGGAAGCGCCCATATCCGGTCGCTGTGCAAGTGGGGGCCAACGGATTTCATCCTGCGCAAGCGCGTATTGCCGAGTGGACGCCCTGACGAGGAGATCGTTACTCTGAAAGAGGACGATCCGACCTGGGCCGCGGAATACGAATATTTCAAGTCATTGTGCCGGGACGGCCGCCCTGCCGACCTGACGAATGACATCTGGCTCAATCGCGTGCTGCATGCCCTTGGGGCCGAGGCCGCCGGAATGCGCGCGCCATGATCAAGGTCGGATTCGCGGGGATGACCCATCTCGGCCTCGTATCGGCTGCGGCCGCTGCGAGTCGCGGCTTCCACGTCGTTGCTTATGACGGCGATGAAGCGGCAATCGCCGCGCTGAATTCGCACAAATTGCCAGTCGTCGAGCCCGGCCTGCCCGAACTTATTGCAGCGAACCGGTCGCAACTGAAATTCACGGCTCAGACAAACGATCTTGCAAGTTGCGACGTCGTGTATGTCGCAGCCGACGTCCCGACCGACGATGACGGCGTTGCGGACCTCGATCCGATTCGGGCACTGATCGAACAAATGGGAATGACCGTCGCGTCCCATTCGATTCTGGTCGTGCTGTCCCAAGTCCCGCCAGGCTTCATGCGCGCGCTGACTTTCGATCAGACGCGGCTGTTCTATCAGGTGGAAACGCTCGTCTTCGGACGCGCCATCGAACGTGCGACCTGCCCCGAGCGCTTCATTATCGGTTGTGCGGAGCCTTCACGGCCTCTGCCGGAAAGTTATGCCGAATTACTGAAAGCGTTCTCCTGCCCAATCCTGCCGATGCGCTACGAGAGCGCCGAGCTCGCCAAGATCAGCATCAATTTTTTTCTTGTCGCCTCGGTGTCGGCCACCAATACTCTCGCGGAGATTAGCGAGATCGTCGGCGCCGATTGGGCTGAGATCGCCCCGGCGCTGAGGCTCGACAAGCGCATCGGCGCTCACGCCTACCTGACACCGGGCCTCGGCATCGCCGGTGGCAACCTCGAACGCGATTTGCGCGCCATATTGTCGGCTGGCGAAGAGGCGGATACCGGAGTTGTGAAGGCGTGGCTCGAAAACTCCGCTCATCGAAAAGACTGGCTTTGGCGAGTTTTGCGAGACCACGTGTTTTCCTCGAAATCCGACGCCAGAATTGCTTTGCTCGGCCTCGCCTACAAGGAAAACACCCATTCGATCAAGAATTCTCCTTCGCTGGCTCTGCTCGGACATCTGAAGGGACTATCCGTCACCGTCCACGATCCCGTCGTGCCCGCATCGGTCGTGCCTTGGGCGCAATCCGCGGCCGATGCACTGGCCGCGACCGCCGGCGCGGACGCACTCGTGATCGCGACGCCGTGGCCGGAATATCGCGCATTGTCGCCGGACGCCCTCGCCCGCAGAATGACCGGACGCATCATCATCGATCCGTATCGAATGCTCGATGGAAAGGAGTGCGCCGCCGCAGGTTTCGCCTATCACACCCTCGGAATGGCGCCTCTTGCACCGCGCACCGGCTCCCGATGATGCGGCCCCATTCCAGCTCCAGGGATTTTCGCTGATGCCGCTCGTCCACCTGCTGCGATCGCTGCCTCCGACAAAACGCAATATCCAAAAGCGCGCCGAGGCCAAGGATCCAGCGGTCGTCGCCGCTGCGCGGGAATATGGCGAATTGTATTGGGACGGCCCCCGCGAATACGGCTACGGCGGCTATCGCTATGACGGGCGCTGGCGCCCCGTAGCGCGGGACATGATCGCTCATTTCGGTCTGAAGCCCGGAATGCGCGTTCTCGATGTCGGCGCGGGCAAGGGATTTCTGGTGAAGGATCTGATGCTCGAATGTCCGGGGCTCGAGGTCTTCGGCCTCGACATCTCCGCCTATGCGCTGAAACATTGCCCGCCCGAAATTGTCGGACGGCTTCACCTGGGCTCGGCAGACTCGCTGCCGTTTCCGGATGCGTCGTTCGACTGCGTTCTGTCACTGAATACGATTCACAATCTGCCGCGCGACCGCGCGCGCGCCGCGATCGCAGAAATTCAGCGCCTTTCAGGCGGACGCGCATTTGTGCAAGTTGACTCCTATCTCACGCCTGAGCAGAAAGCCTTGTTCGAGGACTGGGTGTTGACCGCGCAGTTCCACGACTACCCCGAGGGCTGGCTCGCTCTCTTCGCCGAGGCCGGCTATGGCGGGGATTACGACTGGACTATCGTGGAATGAACTTCTCCAATCGATCCGGTGAATGATGGGCAAGACTTATGCGATCCTGGGCGGCGGTGGCTCGTTCGGCATTCACACCGCGCTGTACCTGCTCGACCACGCAGACCCGGATCTGGTGATCGGGATCGGCCGCAACCCACTGCGCCCGGAGCCGTTTTCGCTCAACGTCGACAAGCGCCCCCGCTACGAATACCACGCCTATCACGTCACCCACGAACTCGACCTGCTTCTTGAGCTTCTCGATCGCAAGAAGCCGCAGATCATCGTGAACTACGCCGCGCAGGGCGAAGGGGCGGTCTCGTGGAAGCATTCGTGGCGGTTCTTCGAAACGAATTCCATGGCGCTCGCGCGCCTCACGGAAGAACTGATGAAGCGCGATTATCTCGAGCGCTTCATCCAGATCGGCACATCCGAAATGTACGGGTCGGTCGATCACGCCGTGACCGAAGACGAGCCGATCAAGCCTTCGAGCCCCTATGCAGCCTCCAAGGTCGCATTCGACATGTACCTCGTCTCAGTACATCGCTTCATGAAGTTCCCGATGAACATTATCCGTCCGTCGAATGCTTATTGTCCGGGCCAATTGTTGCACCGGGTGATTCCGAAGGCGGTCATCTGCGGCTTGAAGGGTCAAAAGCTGCCCCTGCATGGCGGCGGGCGCGCCGAGAAATCCTACATCCACGCCCGCGATCTCGCGCGCGCGATCCATCTTGTCGCGCAGAAGGCGCCGCTCGGCACGATCTACAATGCCGGACCGGCGGAACCGACGTCGATCAGGCGCGTGGTCGAACTGACCGCACAGGCCTTGGGCATCTCATTCGAGCAACTCTGCGAGGTCACCGGCGATCGGTTGGGTCAGGACTCGCGATACTGGCTGGATTCATCGGCTATCAGGCGCGACGTTGGCTGGAGCCCACAGATCGGCTGGACCGAAGGCTTGGGCGAAATGGTAGAATGGGGCCGCAACTATTTTGACCAGTTGAAGGATTGGCCTACCGATTACACCCTGCGGGCGTGAATTTCGGCGCGACCGCACTGCAGCGCAGAGTGGACGATAACACGATCGCGAGAAACGCGCTTCTGTCTCCGGCAGGTTTCGTCTAAACGGGGTCGGATGTCTCTGTCGGTCATTCTCCCCAACTACAATCACGGCGCCTTCATAGCGCGGGCGCTTCGTGCCATGGCGGAGCAGGATCCCGCGCCCGACGAAATCGTCGTCGTCGATGACGGATCCACAGACGACAGCGTGAAGATCATCGAGGACCTGCAGAAACGTCACAAGTCTATCCGCCTGCTGCGTCACGAAACCAATCAAGGCCCGGTCGCCGCGATGATGACCGCACACAAGGTCGTATCGGGCGAATACGTTCTTACCGCCGCCGCGGATGATTTTGTCTTCCCGGGGTTTTTCGGACGGGCGATCGCGGCGCTCGACGGATCGAAAGAGGCGGCCTTCTATTGTTGCGAGGTGGTGATCATCGGCGCCGCAGGCACGGTCTATGGCGTACGGCCGATCATGCTGCCGAAATTCACTGCCGGTTACATGTCGCCGGCGGATGTCCGCAAGGAATTCCGTTCATCCGACAACTGGTTCGTTGGAACAAGCGTGGTTCACCGCCGCAGCCGGCTGGCCGAAATCGGACATTTCGATTTCAGCCTCGGCAGTTTGACGGACAGCATGGCCAACCGCTTGCTCGCTTATCGCTACGGTTTTTTCTTCGATCCCGTGATCGGCGCAGCGTGCAGCGTCTATCCGGACAGCTTCTCGGCGCGCGCGGCATTGTCGCCCGAAGAGAGCAAACGGCTTGCCTTGACCGCGCGGGACTGGATCAAGGACCGTTTCCCACCCGACGTCCGCGACTGGTATGGCCCGCTATTCGATCGGCGGCTTCGTTTCAACCTCGCGCGATTGCGACTGGTTTGGAACGAGGGGTCGATCGACCCGGACACGATTTCGGATGGGGTCGGCCTGAAGACGCTCGACCACGCCATGATCCGCCTGCTCGCTCGACTGCCTTTCCTGCGCGCGAAAGCGATCCTCGCTTGGATGACCTTGCGGCTTTATCCCTATCGCTGGTCCGCGCTGATAGCCGCAGGGTGGCGGAACCTGACCGTCAATCCCGGACGGTTGGCGGCCCTTGCCGGATTTCTCGCCACGATGAGTGGATCGCGCGGCTGACATCGATTCAAGCGGGGATCACAATCCGAATGCCGACAACCAACGACGGCGTGCCGAATGTCGACAGGAAGGTTGCCGCCGGCTTCGGCCGCGAATGGAGCACGTTCCGTCAGGGCGAGCGCGATCTGTCGTCGCAGGATCGCGAAGTCATGTTTCGGGATTATTTCCGAATCTTTCCATGGGACCGCCTTTCCGAACAAGCGAAAGGAATTGATGTCGGCTGCGGAAGCGGCCGCTGGGCAAGCATGGTCGCTCCGCGTGTCGGGCACTTGCATATTCTCGATGCAAGCACAGACGCACTCGAGGTAGCGAAAGAAAATCTTCGCGGTGCAGGAAACGTCACGTTCCATCTGGCGAGCGCCGGTGCAATTCCCCTGCCTGATCGCTCGCTCGACTTCGCCTATTCGCTCGGCGTGCTGCACCATGTGCCCGATACGGGGCAGGCGATCAGGGAAGTGGCGCGCATCCTCAGGCAGGGCGCACCGTTTCTGATCTATCTCTATTACGCCTTCGACAACCGTCCGCTCTGGTATCGGGTAATCTGGCGGGCGAGCGATATCATAAGAGTGGTGATGTCACGCCTCCCGCACGCGATCCGCCTTGCGTTGAGCCAAATCATCGCCGCGCTCGTCTACTGGCCGCTGGCACGTCTTGCCCACGCCATCGAAAGACGGACCGGACACACACCGCTCATTCCACTCGCCTGGTATCGCGACAAGGATTTCTACGTGATGCGCACGGATGCGTATGATCGCTTCTGCACCCGGCTGGAGAAGCGCTTTTCACGCCCCGAGATTGCCGCGCTGCTTCAAGACGCGGGTTTTCGTGACGTCACTTTTTCGGAGTCCGAGCCCTATTGGTGCGCCGCCGGCATCAAGCACGACAAGTCCTGACGACTAGAGACCGAGCTGGCTGGAGATAGCCCCAACGTCGAGGCCGTGGGCGGCAAGCAGCTGATCGTAGCTGCCGTAGCAATGAATGAATTCGTCACGCAGGGTGAAGGTGTCGAGGCGGCAGGTCGCGCCGGACGTCCAAGCCAGCGCCTTGACCTTCATCGACAGACTACCGCTCGGCGCGCATTCCTCGATCACCACGACATGGGAATAATCGCGCAGAATTCGCGAAATGCCCACCTCATCGAGCGGCTTCAGCGTGTGAACCGATACGACGGCCGCGGTCTTTCCAGCCGCCGCAAATCGCTCCGCAAGGTCGAATGCGCGCTTCGTGATTGGCCCATACGAAAGAATGCAGACGTCGCGGCCGGGCCGCAGCAGACGAATTTTGCCGAAGGTCCATATCTCCGGCGCCTCGCTGCTCAGGTCGGGCTCTCCGGCCTTGCCGAGGCGAAGATAGACCGGACCTTTCTCCTGTGTCGCGCACCAGCGGGTCGCGGCTTCGGTTTCACTCGGATCGCACGGCGCGATCACGTTAAGGTTCGGAACCGCCGTCGCAATTGAAACGTCTTCTTGCGCGTGGTGGGTGGCGCCCAGCGTCGTATAGGCCACGCCGCCGCCAATACCGACAATCGTGACTGGCAGGTTTTGATAGCAGAGATCGTCGCGGACCATCTCGAACGGCCGGTACAGCGTAAAGGTCGCAATCGTATAAGCGAACGGCCGAAGGCCGCGCTGTGCCATCCCCGCGCTCAGTCCGATCATGATCTGCTCCGACACGCCGGTATTGATGAAGCGGTCGGGAAATTCCGTTCTGAAGCGCGAAATCGAGCCTGCGGGCGAGATGTCGGCGACCACGATGCACAACCGCGGATCTCCGCGGCCCAGCTCATAGAAAACGTCGGCGAACCGGTTTCTCATTCTTTGATTTGATCCAGTTCGCCGAGCGCCTGCTTGTATTCCTGAGGATTGGGCGACCGGTAATGCCAGATCGGGACGTTCTCCATGAACGAGACACCCTTGCCTTTGACGGTGCGGCACACCGCCAGGAACGGTCGGTCGCCCTTTCGTCCGATCACCGCGTTGAAGATCGCGGCCTCGTCGTGCCCGTCGACCTCGGCCACTTCCCACCCAAAAGATTCAAGCTTCTCGGTCAGCGGATAGAACGCGCGATGCGCGGTGCTCATCCGTTCAAGGCCCGAGAAATCGTTGTTGTCCATAAAGGCAATGAGATTGCCGAGGCCTAGATTGGCGGCCGTCATGACCGCTTCCCAAGTCGAGCCTTCCTGGAATTCGCCGTCCGACAGGACGCAGAAGACGCGGACGCCGCTCTGCTTGAGCCTTTCGGCATAAGCTTGGCCCGCCGCAATCCCAAGACCGTGACCGAGCGACCCGGTGGAAGCCGCGATTCCCGGGACCCCAAAATCCGGATGCGCGCCCAGCCGGCCCTGGGCCGTGCAGTAGGCGTCGAGGTCGTCTTTCTTCAGAATCCCGAATGACTCGAGAATGACGTATTGCGTGAGACAGCCGTGCCCCTTGGACATCAGGAAGACATCTCGAAATCCGTCCGCGGCCCGATGCATCAAGCCGTGATAGATCGCGTCGGAAATCTCCATGCACGAAAATGCCGGAGCGACATGCAGCGCCGGCACCGTCTGCGAGATATCAAGGATACGTCGGCGAAATGCGCGGCACCGTTCGGCTGCCGCGCCGGGATCGAAGCTGTTGCCATGCCGATTGGGAACATTCATGCCAGTCATCGCGATTCCGACGCACCGGCGCTTTCCGCTTGCGATTTAATGGTGGCAGGAGGCCAACGTCGGCGATAAGTAGGATGGTCATACAAGCCTGCCTATCGGATTTCAACGAGCGCCGACGCGTCTATTGGGGCGCAGCCCGAAGCGGAAGGTCTCGCGATGATCGGAAACGCCGCCCGCTTTCTCGTTCTCGGTGCGTCCGGGTTCGTCGGGCAGGAATTTCTGCAGCTGCTCGGACCCGAACGGGCGGTCGGAACCTATTCGCACCATCCGTTTTCCGGCGGGGTTGCGTTCGATGGGACCCGCCAACGCGTGCGAGACCTTCTGCGGTCGCTCGGTCGTCCCTTGACGCATGGCCTGATCTTGATGGCGCGCGCCAAGATCGACGAATGCGCGCAGGACCCGCAGGGGACCTATGCATTGAACGTGCGGGCCGCGATCCAGGCCATCGACGATTTTCAGTCGGCGGGGATCGTGCCCATCTTCGCCTCTACCGACTTCGTGTTCGATGGCCGCGAGGGGTATTATTTGGATGCCGCTCCGACCTGCCCCAGCACGACCTACGGCCGTCACAAGGCGGCCGTGGAGGCATATTGCGGCGACCGGCCGGATCCCTGCCTTGTCCTGCGCTTCAGCAAGATCGTCGGGCTCTCCAGTGCCTCCCATAGCCTTATTGGCGAATGGCTGAGAGCGATCGGGCAGCACGCCCCCGTTCTTTGCGCCCGAGACCAGAAAATCTCGCCGGCGGGCGTCGAGGACCTCGTGAAGGGTATCCGGGATGCTGCGGAACTGGGCCTTACGGGAATTTACAACTCCGGAGGTGTGGAACCGCTGTCACGATTAGAACTGATCCAAATTCTAGAACGCCACCTCAGGGCCGCTGGCCTCGATGCGCCAAACTACAGACCATGCAGCATCAGGGATTTTCCCTTTGCTGAATCGCGCCCACTCGACACCTCACTCGATTCGTCGGCGCTCTACGACGCGCTCGGCTATCGGTTCCGTGACATGGATTCGTATTGCGAAGAGGCAGTCAGGCTGTATAGCTTGCAGCAGCACCCGCAACCGAAAGTGGAAGGCACGACCCCGCGATGAATTTGGAGCGCGCGCAATCGTATCTTTCGAAGCGCATCAGCCCGGATGAACCATTCGCGGCTTTGCTGGAATTTCCGCGCTATTTCGAAATCGAGACCGTCAACACCTGCAACGCACGCTGCCCGATGTGCACCATCGAGGACTGGAATCGCCATTCCCCGACGATGAAGGACGACCTATTCGCCAAGATCGCGGACGAAATTTGCGCGCATGCCGATCACGTGAAGCGGGTATCGCTTTATCGCGACGGCGAACCGCTGCTCGACAAGCGCATGGCGAAGCGGGTGAAGATCCTCAAGGACGGCGGCATCAGGAATGTCGGGATTTCAACCAATGTCTCCCTGCTGAACGAGAAGAACTCCGTCGATCTTCTCGAAGCGGGCCTCGATGAAATCGTGCTCTCGATCGACAGCCTCAAAAAGGAAGTGTTCGAAGCGATCCGACTGCGGCTGCATTTTGAAACCGTGATGGAGAACGCGCTGCGCTTTATCAGCCTGCGCGACCGGATCCGGCCTCAGACCTCGATCTGGGTCAGGATGATCCGGCAGGAAAGCAATAAGGACGAATGGCCGGCCTTCTACGACTACTGGCGCCCCAAATTGCAGCGCCACGACCGATGCTACTACCTCAACATCCATAACTGGGGCGGACAGCTGGAAGGCTTCAACCCGGTATCGCCGAGCTACCAGCCTCACGTTCCTTGTGTTGCGCTATGGTCGCTTATGGTGATCTTCGCCAACGGCGATGTCCCCATGTGTAACGTCGACTACAACAACAAGCACGCTCTCGGAGAGGTCCGAACGCGCTCGATCACAGAGCTGTGGCAAGGACACGTGCAAAGCGAGCGCCGGGCCCGCCATCTCGACGGCCGCAAAGGTGAATTCGACATCTGCGCCAATTGTACGGTGTGGAACGACCCATCGGATCAGTACGACACGTCGAAAGATTTCGTCGCGGCGGCAGAATAGACGGCCGTCGCGTGAGCGAAGCCTCGAGCGCCAAACCGAGAGTAAGGGTCCTCACCTGCCTTTGGGGGGATAGCTACATCGACCATTGGCTGGGGCTGTCGCTTCCATCCCTCCTCGCACCGGGCAATCTTCCAGCGCTTGCCGAAAAGACCGAGATCGAGGTCCTGGTCCTGACGCGGCAGGCGGATATCGAAAACATCCGAAAGGATCCAATTTTTTCAGACTTGGTCGCAACCTGCCCCACCCGCTTCATCCCCATCGACGACTTGATTGCCGGCATTGCGTATGGCGTCACCCTGACGCTCGCTTATGCGCGCGGAGTCAGGGACAGCGGCGACCGCCAAACCGAGACATTTTTCGTATTCATGAATTCCGACTTCATCCTGTCGGATGGCTCGCTGGAAAAGCTCGGAGAAAAGATTTTGGAGGGGCGCGCATGCGTAGTCGCTCCCTCATTGCGCGCAACGTCGGAAATGGTGCTACCGCGACTTTACGAGGCGCTCGACCCTTCCGGCCGCAGATTGACAGTCGGATCGCGCCAGCTCGTGCGTATGGCCCTCGAAAACCTGCATCCCACCACGATCGGCAAGATCATGGATCAGGATGTGACGCATTGCGTTTCGTTCAATCAACTTTACTGGCGGGTCGATGATACGACGCTGTTGGGCCGCAGCCATCTGATCTTCATGCTGTGCCTGAAACCCGAGCGGCCGCTCGGGCCCATCAACTCGTATTGCGACTACGGCTTCATTCCGGAAATGACGCCTTCGTCGCCGATGTTCGCGCTGGCCGATTCAGATGACTTCTTCATGCTCGAGACGGGCGATCGTCAGCAGGAGCGAAGCCTGCTTCGGATTGGATCAGCCAGCATTCGCAAGATCGCACGGCATTTGCAGGACTGGACGACCGAGGAACACCGCCGCGCGGCACAAATCGATTGCGTCTTTCACAGCGGCGAACTGCCGGCGAACCTGGAGCAAAAGAAAAAGGAGGCAACAGCGTTCATCACCCGGCTCCATTCGCTGATGCGACAGGCGGTAAGTCACGTCAACCATCATTATTGGGTAAGCGGCGTACAGGTCTGGCTGAGGACACAGATCAACGGACCGCAAATTGATCTACCGCGCGAATTGCACGGCCCTATGGAACCGTGGCTGCGGCGATATGCAAGGCTGCTGTGGCGGCTGCGGCTCACACCGCCCGCCGTTCCGATCTGGATGTATGACTGGCTCGAATTCCATGAGGTCAACCAATGGCTTTCCGCCCGGAGTGCCGAGGAGGAAAAGTCCATCCTGCTGATTTGTCCCAAGGCGAGCCACCTGCGGGCGGGCTTGCTCGATGATCCCCGCATTGATGTCGTGACCGTCCCCGATCGGCCCGAGACGCTCATCCTTCCCGTCAAACAGTATCGGTATATTCTTGGTCATTTTCATGGAACTGTGCTCAGCCGGCCGGAAGAGATTGAGCCCATTCTGGATGCGCTCCCCCCGGGCGGGGAAGGGGCCTTTCTCTTCGGCGAGCTTCAACGCGAACCGAGATCGATGGATCTGCACGATCCGCTGACGGATTTTTTCAAAGAAACGATGCGCATCCGTGGCGACAAGATCCAATGGAAGCTCGCTCCGATTTGCGGGGTGTATCAGCGCAAGTTCGGCATCGCGCTCAACAAGCTCATCGCTTTGGCTTTCACAGACGGAATTCGCGGCGAGATCAAGTGGGCGCCGATTGCCCTGCCCCTGATTCCGATGGTGTTGCTGCTGGCCATCGGTATCCTCAACATCACGGGGTTCGACAGGCTCGCCCGCCACCGGTCCGATTTCCGTAGCGCGGCATTCCTACGTTGCCGTAAAATAGAAATCCGATAGCCGGGAATGGGGACGCAAATGACGCGAGCGAAGACGCGGGAGCCTCAATACCAGGAATGCCTGGACGCGGCCGAAGAGCGCGGATTTGAATCGTTGGGCCTTCGCAGCAGCCAGAGCTGGCATGACGATCCCAAGCACCTCCTGTTCCGTCTCTCTCGCTACAAATTTGCCGCCAAGATGCTGGCTGGAAAATCGCACGTTCTGGAGGTTGGCTGCGGCGATGCCTTTGGCACGCGGATCGTTCAGGCTGAAGTCGCAAAGCTCACGGCGGTTGATTTCGATCCGGTCTTCATCGAGGACGTGAAGCGCCGCATGCTGCCATCATGGACCTTCGAGGTCTTCGTCCACGACCTTCTGGATGGTCCGGTTCCCGGCCGCTATGACGGCGTATATGCGCTTGACGTCCTGGAGCATATCGATCCTGAGACCGAACAGGAATTTCTGAAAAATTCCTTCGGGAGCCTCGATGAGCACGGTGTCGCGGTGATCGGCATGCCTTCCCTTGAGAGCCAAACTTATGCTTCGCCGACATCGCGGGCCGGCCACGTCAATTGCAAGACTGCGCCTGAACTGCGTGAATGCATGACGCGCCATTTTCACAACGTGTTCATCTTCAGCATGAACGACGAAGTGGTCCATACCGGCTACCACAAGATGGCTCACTACGTGTGGGCCGTCTGCGCCGGGCGGAAGTTATGATCGCCTAGCATCCGCATGCGTCCGATCATCCATCCTGGCTTTGGACACAGTGGGACCACGTCGCTGCAACGCAAGTTTTTTTCCCGCCGGCCCGACCTGTTCTATTGCGGCGATCCTTACGGAAGGCTTGGTGGGATTTTCTCCTGGATCAAATACCAGGATGAGCAAACGTATGATCGCGACCTGACGCGGCGCCATTGCGAAAAGCTCATCTTCAGCAAGCTCCAGCCCGGGCAGCGCATCGTCGTATCCGACGAGTCTATGGTCGACCAGACCGAGGTCTATTACACGCCGGCGCTGATGCCGGTTACAACCATTGCGCAGCGCCTGAAGGAATTCTTTCCCGACGCGACAATCCTATTCACGATCCGCAACCAATACGACTACGTCACCTCGACCTATCTCAATCTGAAGCGGAATTACGCGAGGCTCGCCAACCGGCCGATCGAGGATTTCACCCAGTGGTTTGAGGGACAATTCACGCAGGTACGGAACCTGTTCCTGCGCAATCTGGATTACTCGCGGGCAATCTCAGCCTACATCTCGCAGTTTGGACGAGATTCGGTGCGGGTCGTTCCTTTGGAAGCCATCGCTCGCAGCGACACTGCAGCTTATTTATCTCTGCTTGGCCGAGAGCTCGACCTGGAGATCCGGCAGGATGACATCGAAGCATTCGCCAGCGTCCAGAACCGCCGCGTGAGCGTTCTTGAAGATCGTATCTTGACCCACTGGCCCGACCCCGCGTTTCGCGACCTCTACGCAAACCTGGAAGCCCAGATCGGCAAGCCCACCCTGGACGAGGTGCTGGCGAAGGCGCCGCGAACGGTCATCGAACTGACACGGCAACAGCGGCGGGTCGTGTCGGACGCGGCGCGGAGAGGAAATGTCTGGCTGGAGAAGGAATTCGGATTGCGCCTGAAGGCGCTCGGATATCCGCGATGACCAGTGAGGCGCGAAGCGCCAAATTCAGGCGGCGTTGATACGTTCAAGCCACTCCACCGCCGGTCCGCGATACCGGCCTGCCAGTTCTTCGACCATCGGACGATATTTTCCCGCAAAATAACGATCGACGTCGTGCGGCCGCACCAACCGCTCTGGCGTCTCGTTCACCGGCGAAGCTACGTCGGGCAAGTCGTCTGCCTCGAACGGTGAGACGCCAAGAGCGTCGGTGATCTGGCGCAGGAAGTCCCGGGGACGCTCCACAATCTCTTCGTGGAACAGGACGCGCAGCAGCCTGTCGTCATAAAATTGCGACCAGAAATCCAGCGTCCGCAGGTAATTCGTTCGGAGGCCGTAATCCGGCTTTTCCATTTCCTCGATGATGAAGTCCGGCGTGATCTGTTCCACGCGGATGCCGGCCCGTTGCCACGCCTTTTTGGAACAGAACTGAGACCAGAGCCGCTCGATGGGCTCGCGCATGATAAATATGACACGCGAGCGCGGCATGAGGCGGTGCACATGAGCCACCTTGTCCCGGTCCAGAATGGCATAAGCGGGCGTGATATCGCCGGCGAGGCGCTTTCCCGCCGGCTCAAACAATGATGCATACCATTCGTCGGAACGCGGCCGCGCCAGAACGAACCGGACATACCAGTTCAGCTTGTCGAAATCGGCCTTTGGTGCCTCCGCAGCCGCTCGGCACACTTCGGCCAAGCGCTTCAGCAGGTAGGCGTCGCCCCAGATGCCATCGAAATAGTGAATTTCCTTGGTTGGCGGAATCCAGATGTCGGGATGCTGAGACAATTGGCTTGATAGCCATGTCGTCCCGGATTTCTGGGCGCCGATAACCAGAAAGTCCGGGTATTTGCCGCGGACGGTCCCGGCGGACCGTCCTTCGTCCGCTCCGGGACTTTTCAGCAATGTTCTCTCCGTCGGGCCATTTACTCGATCATGTTACCGATGTTGCCATTTTGGCCGCCGCAGGTCTAACTGTTCCGCCTGCGCGCAAGTCGGCGCAGCCCGCCACGTTCGCCCGACCCTCCCGCTTCTGACAGCATGACACCAAATCATTTCGTTCTCGCCCGTATCGGACTTGGCTGCTTCAACGAACATTGGTATCGCCGTGCCGTCGACGTGTTCGAATCTGTCACATTCTCTTCATTAGCCAGTCAGGACAGCCAGGATTTCCGCTTTCTCATCGTGATCGACGCGGCGATGCAGGACACGCCGCGTCGTCAGCTTGAATCGATCGTCGCGGGCCAGCCTAACTTTTATCTCGTGGACATCGACGTTACACGACTGACCTCGATGAGGCTTGGCGGGCATGACTGGATCTACCAGCCGTGTCGCGAATTCATGATCCGGCACGGCCTGATCACCGACCCGTCCGAATACATCGTAACGTCCGCGATCGATGCCGATGACGCGTGGCGGCGCGACCATGTGTCGCTGGTCAATACGATCATGGCGGGCAATGTCGACCGCCTTCGAAACAGCGAAGAGACGCGCAACAAATCGCATGTTCGGCACAGCGCCGGACTTGGCCTGACATTCCCGACCGGCCTGAAATGGTTCCCATATACCAATCACGCAGTACCAATGCAGGAATCGTTCACCAGCATGTCGGTGTCGGTGCTCGCCCGATTTTCGAGCGGCGTATCCGCATGGTCGAGCCGGCACATGATGTGGCCGCAACTTCTCGAGATTCTGTCGTTCGAACGCATGGACCACGCGACCAAAAATCCGATGTGGCTGCATGTCCGCCACGACCTGACGACGCGCCCGTGGGATATCCGGCATCTTGGCCGCAAAAACGAAATCGCGCGCGCGGACGTGCAACGCGCCTTCGGGCTCAATCTTGAAAAATTCGACCGCTGCTATTCCTTCCGCGATCTGGCCGACCCCAAGCAGCACGAATGGCGGCCGTCGATGTATCAGTATGCCCGAATTTTCAAGCTCTCAGGGCTGAACTATCAGATCGAGTGCCTTGAGAAAGAGCAGGCCGCGAGGCCGGTTCGAGCAGACAAACTGACGCATTTGATCGAGAGGCAGAAGGCGGAGCGTGACAGTCTGATCGCCGAGGTGCGTAAGGCCGGTGTCAGCGAATATTCGTGACGCGCATCTCGCTAGGCCTTGAAAGCGAGTTTGCGGAAAGCATCGGCGAGGCCGGCATTGGCCTTGGCGCGATCGGAGTCCCGCGGATACGCCTTCCCGAGCTCGATCATGTTTTTCAATGCAGTCTCGTTGACAGGGACCGAAAGCGCATCAGCGATCTGAGCGATTACGCCCCCCGGTTCCGAAATCAGAGCCTCGGTTGTCACGAAAATCGGCTTGATGCCAAGATAGATGAACAGGCGCCGGAATCCGGCATCCGCTTCGAGAACATGATCGACATCCTCGAGCGCTCGCTCGACCCAGCCCTGTTGGGGCGAATGCCGCCCTTCGCGGGTGGGGCGCGGCGAGAAATCGTACCGGCCGGTTTCGATCGCGGTCCGGAACGACGCAAATTGTGCGGCCACATCCGGCCTGAACACGTGCACGACGACCGCGTTATCGAACAGCTTCGCCCCCTGCTCGTTGCGCAAGCGGCGATTGAACTGTCCGAACATCAGCTTCGCTGCGAACACGCCGTTGGCGGAGCGTCGCGCCCGCAACAGTTCGATATAACGGGACAGATTTTCCGGGGTGAGCGGGTCGAACCCGAGCGTCCAGCGCTCGGCCAGCCGCCCGGCGAAATTGGCATTAAAATATTCGTGCGGTACGCCAATTCCGGCTGCGGTCAGGTAACGGCACAGTTCGTAGCTTCCCGCGCGAGGAGCAGAGCAGATGAGGAGGGTGCTCGCCGCCGAGCCCTGCTCTTCGACATCATAGGCCGGGCCGATCAGGTCGAGCGCGTCGGGCCTTGTGCTCGGCAATTCTTTCATGAACCGATCCGACTACGCTTGGGTTTCCTTGCCACTCTGTTCCAGGTGACTTGCGATGACATCCTTGATCGGTCCGACTTTCTCGATGCGCCCCTGCGCCAGCAGGATGCCGCGGCTGCACCACTTTTCCAGCAGCGGTATCGAATGAGACGCAAGGACCAGGATGCTCGACTTCTCGATGAAATCGTGCATCCGCCGTTCAGCCTTTTTGAAAAAATTCGCGTCCCCTGCCCCAAGCCACTCGTCGATCAGGAGAATTTCCGGCTGCACGCAGGTCGCAATCGCGAAAGACAATCGCACCATCATGCCCGAAGAATAAGTCCTCACCGGCATGTCGAGATAGGGACCAAGGCCGGTGAAGTCCGCGATCTCGGGGATACGTTCCTGCATCGCAGACGGGCGGATGTTCATGAACATGCCCCGCAGGAAGATGTTTTCGAAACCGGTGGCGTCCGCGTTCAGTCCGACATTGACGCCCAGGAGGCTCGACACGGTGCCGAACGTATCCACGCTGCCCCGTGTCGGTTCGTAGATCCCTGCGAGAACGCGCAACAAGGTGCTCTTGCCCGCGCCGTTCGATCCGACGAGGGCGATACGTTCTCCCTTTTCGATATTCAGCGTAACTCCGTCGATCGCCTTGACGCTGACCCGGTTCGAATTATCGCGCGCAAGATTACGCTGGCGCATCGACGCAGTACTCAGAAGGCTCTTTTTCAGCGAGCGGTTGCCGCCGTGATACAGCGGAAAATCCACAGTGACATCGCGCAGGCGCAGATACATATCCGTCACACCCAATATGGAATGCGTGCGCGAAGCCGGGCAAAAATCCAGAATGTTACTCCACATCCGATGGCGGTGGTCAGCAACAGGACGGGCCACGATGTGGGCATGATCGGCTCGCCCAAAATCGGCGAGCGAACAACGTCGATTGCCGCAAAGAGCGGATTGAACTCGACAATCCATTTCTCCGAGCCAAGCGCGTGTGCGTTCCAGAACACCGGGGTTACGAAGAAAGCCACCGTGACCATGCTGCCGACGATCGGGGGGATGTCACGAAATCGCGCGCTGACCATGCCTAGCAGGAGGCTGATCCAGGAACCGTTGATGGCAAGCATCAGGATGCCCGGCACAATCAGCAGGATCGACCATCCGACCGGCACCGAAAACATGATCAGCACGATCGGAATGACGATGAGGCTGTGCGCGAACGCGATCAGATTGCGAAATACGACACGGAACACATGGATCGAAAACGGAAGCTTGATTTGTTTGATGGTGTCAGCGGCTCCAAGCAGGCAGGTGCAGCCTTCGTTGATCGTCGTCGAGATAAATGACCACACCACGAGGCCGGTCGTCAGATACGGCAGATAGCCGCGCGCCGGGATGTTCAGGAGACGCGGATAAATCCCCCCAATCGCCACGACCATGATCAAGGTGCTGATGGTCACCCAGAACGGTCCGAGGATCGAGCCGCGATAGCGCATCTTGATGTCCTGCATGGCGAGCACCCGCCACATCCACCAGCGGCCGAGGCCTTCGGAGATGTCGAGCCACGCCTTGCGGACCTGACCGACGTCAGCGCCGCGCGTTGTGTATGAGAAATCGCGTGTAATCTCAGACAATCGGGCCACCGGATAAAGTCCACCGCGATCTCTTACGAGATTCGCTCCCGGAAGGGCGCATCGTTCAACTGCGGGGGAACGCCGGGTTTATAGGGGAGCGCCGGGCGAGTGTCCACCACGGCCCGCGGCGGCCGATCGGCCGCGAAAAACCCGCGCCCTGTCAGCCCTGCGTCCGAGCGCAATAAACCTAAAGGAGGAAGTCGGTGGCCTTCAGGCCGAGCCCAATGCCCGAAAGTTTGATCAACAGGTCCGCCGCTGTGTCCCCGTCGACGTCGGCCTGAACGAACGTGTTCCCGCCGTTTTCGTACCAGGTCACGGCGTGTGCCTGGGCGCTCGCGTTCTGACCGCCGAAGGCGAAGTTCTGGTCACCCGACGCGGAGGAATCAGCGTCGATCGGCGTCAGCTTGATGAAATCGACTCCGGACTGGAAGTCGGTGATCAGATCGGGATTTGCGAGCGTGCTATCAACCAGCGCGTTGAACACAAACATATCGCTGCCCTTGCCGCCGGTCATGACGTCGTAGCCGTCCATGCCCTTGATCTTGTCGTTGCCGTCAAGACCAAGCAGGACATTGTCGCCGGCATCGCCATTGAGGATGTCGTC
The DNA here is from genome assembly GCA_964584855.1 of uncultured Hyphomicrobiales bacterium. Lineage (GTDB taxonomy): Bacteria > Pseudomonadota > Alphaproteobacteria > Rhizobiales > Xanthobacteraceae > Pseudorhodoplanes. The sequence continues at coordinate 519,909 of CAZPBF010000031.1, read as the reverse complement.
TAAATTCGAACCTGTCAGATTCTGGAAATTGACGAGCGTATCGACACCGGCGCCAATCGTATCCTGGGCAGTCGCCACGCCAAGCCGTGCAGTCACCCCTACAGTGGCATCGGCATAACTTACGGTGTTGGTCCCTGAACCACCGTCCATGAAATCGTCGCCGGCGCCGCCGTAGATCGTATCGTTGCCGCCAAGGCCGTAAATCTTGTCGTTGCCACCCTTGCCGTAAATCGTGTCGTCTTCGCTGCTCGGATAGATCTGGCCGGACGGCGCATGTGTCGCATCGAAAGTGTCAGCGGACGACGTGCCGTTGATCGTTGTACCGACCACGTCGAGAACCCCGATCGAGAAAGCCTTGCTGACGGATAATCCGTCAGAATCCGTCGCGGTGACATTCAGGGAAACGGTCGACTGGGCTTCGTAGTCGAGCCACACCCCGCTCTTGAGCGCGAGCTGGTAGCTGCCCGATGATCCCGTCACGGTGAATCGGCTGTCCGACAGCGAGAACGAGAATGCCGTGCTGTCCGCGTCGGTGACGGTGACCGTCCCGACCACGCCCGCCACGACGTTCTCCGCGATGCTCGTATTGGACAATGCGATTCCGGTCGGAGCTTTTCCGGAGCTCACGATCGACGAAATTCCCTGGAAGTCGGTGCTCTTCAGGTTGAGCCCGGTCCCGCTCAGCGTGACCAGGAAATCGGCGATGCTGTCGCCGTTAACGTCGGCCTGCACATAGGTCTTGCCGGCGCTTTCGTACCAGGTGACACCATGGGCCCGGACATCGGTCGAGTTACCCCCGTAAATGAAATCCTGATCCCCGGACGACGACGTATTCGCGTCGATCGCGGTGAACTTGATGATGTCCGAGCCGGACTGGAAGTCCGTGATCAGATCCGGCGCCCCGGGCGTGCTGTCCGCGACCGCATTGAAGATGAAGATGTCGTTGCCGGCGCCTCCGGTCAGGATGTCGGCCCCGCCCGCGCCAGTGATCTTGTCGTTTCCGTTCAGCCCGATGATCGTGTTGCTGTTGGCATCGCCGGTCAGCGTATCCGCAAAATTCGAGCCGGTCAGATTCTCAAACCCGGACAGCGTGTCGCTGCCTGCGCCGCCCGTGCTCTGCGAGCTGGTAAGGCTGAGGCTCACCGTGACGGCCGCTGTCGCGTTGGCGTAAGTGACCGTGTCGATGCCGGCACCGCCCGCAAGCACGTTGCTGCCGGAATTACCCTCCAGCGTATCGTCGAAATTCGAGCCGGTGAGGTTCTCGATCGTCGCGAGCGTATCGCCCTCGGCGTCACCTCCGCTTCCGGTCCCGGTCGCAAGGCTGACATTCACGCTTGCGTTCGAGGTCGTATAGCTTGCCGTGTCGGTCCCGGTATTGCCGATCAGCTTATCCGCTCCAAGGCCGCCGTAGAGGGTATCGTTGCCGCCCCCGCCGTCGATCGTGTCGTTGCCGCCGAGGCCATAGATCGTGTCGTTGCCGCCCTTGCCGTAGATCGTGTCGTTGTCGTTGGTCGCGAAGGGCTGACCGCTCGGGCTATGGGTCGCGTCGATTGTTTCGTTCGCCGCGGTGCCGGTGATCGTGTTGCCCGGCATGTCGGTGACCGAAATCGTGAAGGACTTTGTCACGGACAGACCGCCAAGGTCGGTCGCGGTCACGTTCAACGAAACTGACGGCTCGGTCTCGTAGTCGAGCGAAATTCCGCTCTTCAGCGCAAGCTGGTAATTGCCGGGTGTGCCACTGACCACAAACCGGCTGTCGGACACTGCGAAGGTGAACGTGTTGTCGCCGTTCGGATCCGTGACAGAGATCGTTCCGATAATTGCCGCCGCGACGTTTTCCGCAACCGACGCCTTCGACAGCGCGATCCCGGTCGGGGCCGTATTCACCGCAGGGGTGCCGAAAATAAAGTCCGCGCTGGTGAGAGACGATTTGCTCACGCCGGTCAGCGTCAGAGTCTGGCCCGACGCGAATGTGAAAACCGTGTTGCTGCCGACCTGCGCGGCGTAACCCATCGCCTGCGAGTAGCTCGTGATCCCTGTCAGGCCCGTGAGGTCGATGCTGTCGTCGGCGCCGCCTGCGGTGAAATCGGTGATCGTGTCGGCACCGCTGCCCGTGCGATAGACGAAGGTATCGTTGCCGGTGCCGCCGGTGAGCGTGTCGTTGCCGCCCTTGCCGTCGAGCGTGTTACCGATCGCGTTCCCAATCAGCGTGTCGTTGCCGCTGCCGCCGACAGCATTTTCGATATAAGAGTGCGCATCGTTGTTGAACAGATAAGCATTATAGACGTTGCCGCTCGCATATTTGCCGTTGCCGAGATAAGCGAGCTGGGTCGACGAGGTGATCGACGACGACGCGGGGTTGAGGTTGATCGTGACCCCGTTCGTGTAGTTCGAAAAATCGTAGGTGTCGTTGCCACCGCCATCCCAGATGGTCAGGAACACGCGGTTGGCAGATGACGGAGCAGACGCGCCGCCCGGACGGCCCTGCCCGACGCCGTTGATGAACATCTCACCGGTGGTCGGGCTGAACGTGTAGACGGTGTTGCCGCTGTTGAGCGAATAGTTCGCGCCGTACAACGTCTGCAGCGCGAGAATATCGTTCATCATGTAGGTCTGCGGAAACCCATATGTCTCGTTGGTGTACCCCCCGGTCGCCGAGCCGCCGACATAGCTGCGGTAGCTCATGACGGTGTATTCAAGCGCGTCATGGGCGGTCGGCACAGCGACGTTCGCAACACCGCCCTGTTCCTGCGAATGCTTCAGCCCCATCGCGTGGCCGAGTTCGTGGATATGGGTGAGGTAGGCGTAATCGCCGAGCGTGGGACTGGAATAGCTGCTGTAGCCGGTGCCGATCCAGATATCGCCACCTTGAGGGTAATAGCTGCTCGGATAGTAAGCGTAGGCGGTCGGATTGGCAGCCGATGATCGCGCGACCATGATGTCCGCGGAGCCAGTCCCGGCAAACTGGAAGGTCGCGTTCGTGAAGGCAGAGAGCTGCGCGACCGCCGCATTCATCTCGGTCTGCTCGGCCAGCGTGATCTGCGCGAAGTTGGATGTCGTTTCGCTTCCGTATCCCGACACGTAATCGGACGGGGAATCCGGGAAGCTGTAGCTAATCGTGCCGGACCACTTGGTCCCGCTCAGAAGACCGTCAATCTGGGCATTGCCGGTCGACCCGACCGAAACCGAAGTGGCCGACGCTGCGCCAGAACTCCCACCGGTCGTCGTGGTCGTGGTGGTGGTTGTAACCGTTGACGTACGACTGGTTTCGGTACCCCGCGCTTCCACGGGGTCGAACAACGGCTCGTTGAATGTTGGGTAGGGACGCATTTCCAGATCCGGCAGGGCGATGTTGTGCCTGATTCAACGGCAGAATGCTTATAACATCCTTAGTTTTTTCACCGGCATCTTACCGGCTTGATCTTTTTCACTTTTTCCGCGTTTCTCGGTGCGCCATGACTTCGCCGTCATGGCGGAGCGATCATCGGACATGTCGAGTTTCAATGCGTTCAGGGCCTTTTCGCCCATCGCTGTTCTTGCAGGTTTCTTATCCCTCGCTCCGCAACCATCCGTGGCGCAGCAAGAGGTACGGCCGACACGCTACAATTTCGACATTTCGGAAAGGATGACCGTCATGGCCCAAGGCGACCCGAATCGCCTCGCTCAAGCCGGCCGCAGCGACAAGCTGCCCCTCCCGCGCGATCCCGACATCGCCGTTCGCGAGGAGTTCGAACTGGCACGCACAAAAGGCACGATTGAGGCAATGGAAAACTTTATTGCCCGCCACGGCGACCATCCTCTCGCCGCCGATGCCAAACGCGAGCTTGCGCGGATGAAATCGAGCGCGCGCTGACTACCGCAATAGTCCGAGTTCCCGCGCTTCTGCGACGAACGCCGCCGCCGACCGTGCCGCCGCCGCCGCGCGATCGATGAATGACACCCGGCCCTGAAGGGAACCCAGGATGCCGTGAAAGCTCATATCGTCGAACTTGAACCCGGTTTCGCAGACATAAAGCCTGCCGGACGAGGCGCACGGAAGAATGTCATGAGCGTAAAACCCAAGACCGAGCCTGTCCCCGATAGCGCGGCAGATTTCCGTAATGGTGTCGCGCCGGGGAACGACGATCGATTCGTAAAGAAAATTCAGGAGATCGGGGTCGAGGGGTGTATCGGCATTGTGCACCGACGGATCGCCCTCACTCTCGGGGCGCGCCCGAACGAGAATCTCCACGCACGATCGGCCGACACACATTGCCCTGACGGCGACGTGGAATCGCTTGCCCCGAAAAGTGTGAAGCGTGTCGATATATTCTGTATTGAAACGTCGCGTGTCGAGGCGATCGCCCGCTTGGTGCACTCGAACCCCCGCGTGGGACGACGCGATCTCGTTTGAAAAAACCGGAAATTCGGCGCGATCGGTGCTGGCGACGCGCGGCACCGGCACTCCGCATTCGGCCAGCGCACGGCTCGTCCGCAATTTGTCGGCAACGAGCATCCCGAGCGCGTGAGGCTGAAGCACATCATTCCAATGCGTCCGCGCGATCCGTTCCACGACGCGTACTCGCATACTGAAGTCTCTACGCGCGAGCGCGGCGGTTTCCTTGTAGACGAGGATGACGATATGCCCACGAAATCGACCGGGTGCTTCCATCCATTCCTCGTCCGGGATAAGCGTGACCGGAATCCCGAACGGCTTGAGGGTCTCTTCGAATACCGGAAGGTATAGCTCGGGCGTCAGTTTGCCCCCGTCGCCCCCCTTGTCGCCAAATCCCTTGAAGAAGACAAAGACCACCCGGCGCACGTCTTGCTCCACAATCGCGCCCGGTGTCGGCCGCGCCCCGAAAACTGAGATTTTCCTGTTCGATCCGCCAGCGATCTATAATAGCAATAGCGCCCCTGCGCCTGCCAACCCGAGCCGACCGCCGATGGAGTTTCCCGAATTGTCCATTCCGCCCGGCAACGCCCTGGCGCTTGGTATCGTGACGGTTGCAGCCGGTCTCTGCGCTTCTCTCATTTTCATCCTGCAACCGGTATTGCGGCGCTATGCGCTCGCGAGACCAAACGCCCGTTCCTCCCATCGGGAACCGACACCTCAGGGCGGCGGAATGGCCGTCATGGTTGTGACGATCTGTATGACGATTGCGGTCGTGCCGCTGATCGGATTGCCGCCTCCTGTTCAAACGAAGGTCTGGATCGTGCTGGCTGCCGCGGCACTGATTGGCGGCATCGGCGCAATCGACGATTTATGGCCGCTTCCCATCGTGATCCGGCTGCTCGTTCAGGTGATCGGCGGAGCTCTGGTGCTCACTGCCCTGCCGGAAGCACTCCGCATCGTTCCACTGATCCCGACGTGGCTCGAACGGGCCTTGCTCTTGCTTGCGATGCTCTGGTTCGTGAATTTGACGAATTTCATGGACGGCATTGACTGGATGACGTTCGTCGAGATTTCATCGGTCATGGTGGGGCTTGTGGCGCTTGGCGGCATGGGCGCGTTGCCCGCGGACGCTGTCGTGGTCGCGCTCACGCTTCTTGGCGCGATGTTTGGATTTGCGCCGTTCAACAAGCCCGCGGCAAGGCTGTTTCTCGGTGACGTCGGAAGCCTGCCGATCGGCCTCGTCACAGCATGGCTTTTGATTTTGCTCGCGGGAAATGGCCATCTCGCGGCAGCGATCATACTGCCGCTTTACTATCTTGCAGACGCGACCATCACGCTGCTGAAACGGATCTTGCGGGGCGAATATTTCTGGCACGCCCACCGCGATCATTTCTACCAGCACGCGCTGGATAACGGGATGCCAATCTCGACAATTCTGGCGCGTATCTGTGCAGTCAACCTTGGTCTTGTAATCCTTGCCTCGATCTCGGTCGCGATCCCCTCCTCGGTCGCGCAGATCGCCACGCTGGCCATTTCTGTGCTGACGGTCACGGGATTGCTGGCCAGTTTTGCGCGGGCTCGCCCGTGACCGGGGTGCTGGTGACCGGCGCCTCCGGCTTTGTCGGGCGCGCGCTGACTAACGCTCTCGCTGCTGAAGGAAATCCCGTGCGGGCCGCGATGCGGCAGCCCGCCGATATTTTTCCCCGCAATGTCGAAGTCGTTGCGGTCTCAGACCTCACGCGTTCGATCGAGTGGCGACATTTGCTGAAGGGCATGGACACCGTCGTGCATCTTGCCGGTATCGCACATGCGGACGCGCCGATCGCCGAGGAGACCTACGACCGTGTCAATCGGCTGGCCACGGCCGAACTCGCCGCAGCGGCTCAGAAAGCCGGAATACGGCGGCTGGTCTTTGCCTCGTCGATCCGCGCTCAATCCGGGCCGTCCGCGGATCATATCCTGACCGAGGCCGACGAAGAGAAACCAAGCGACGCCTATGGCCGATCGAAGCTCGCCGCCGAGGCGGCAATTCGATCGTCCGGCGTGCCCTACACCATTCTTCGTCCAGTCCTCGTTTACGGCACGGGCGCGAAAGGCAACCTCGCCTCGCTCCTGAGGCTCGCCCAGACACCGTGGCCGCTGCCGCTGAAGTCATTTGCCAACCGGCGGTCGCTGCTGGCGCGGGAGAATCTGATCGGCGCAATCCGTTTCGCGCTGTCCAGTCCGTCGACTGACCGCGAAACCTACATCGTCGCCGACGCCACGGCGCCCACCCTCGCCGACATCGTATCGTGCTTGCGGACAGGCGCAGGGCGCAGCCCCGGCCTGTTTTCGATGCCGACCGCAATTTTTTCGGGTGCAATGAATTTCGTGGGACGCTCTGACCTCTGGGACCGGATCGGCGGTGACATGGTGGCCTCCGCGCAAAAGCTCATGAGTGCTGGCTGGAAACCCGAAATCGATACCCGCGAAGGCCTGATTGCGATGGCTCAGGCCGCCTCGCCGCGAAAATCGGGAACGGCGTCACGCAGCACGCGATAGATCGCCGATTTGTCCTCGCGCGCCAAAGCCGTGTCGAGCGTCGCAAGCCAGGTCCGCATCGTTTCCATCGGCGGACTGACCGGCCGGGCCGCGACCACGCCGGGAATGCCGATCTCGGCGCTCGGCTCCTCGCGCGCAAACAGGATTTCATGCAGCCGCTCACCGGGCCTGATCCCGGTGAAGGCAATATCGATGTCGCGGCCGGGCTCGAGACCGGACAGGCGGATCATCCGCTCGGCAAGATCGACGATCTTCACGGGCTGGCCCATGTTCAGGACGTAGACCGCGACGTCCTTGCGGGAGGTTGCGAGCGCGTCGCTCGACGCCGTCATGACGAGATCGCACGCTTCGCGGATCGTCATGAAGTAACGCACCATGTCGGGGTGCGTCACCGTCACCGGGCCGCCTGCTTCGATCTGCGCCTTGAATTTCGGGACCACCGAGCCGTTCGAGGCGAGGACATTTCCGAAGCGCACCGCGATCAGTCGCATCGCAGGTTTTCCGCCTCCCGCGCGCTGCACGAATTCGCCGTCGAGTGCCTGACAATACATTTCGGCGAAACGTTTAGTCGCGCCGAGCACGGAAACGGGCTCGATCGCCTTGTCGGTCGAGATCATGACCATGCCGCCCGCGCCCGCCGCGACGGCCGCGTCGGCGACATTTACCGAGCCGAAGACGTTCGTTTTCACGCCCTCGTCCCAGTCCTTCTCGAGAAGCGGCACATGCTTCAATGCCGCAGCGTGAAACACGATATCCGGCTTGAACGCAGCCATCAGGCGGAAAATCCGGTCACGGTCGCGGATATCGGCAATCCGACCCTCGATGCTCGCTCCCGATTGCTTGGTCGCAAGAGTTTCCAGCGCCTGATGGAGTGCGGGTTCGGAATTCTCGATGATAAGTAGGCGGGACGCGCCGAATGTGACCACGCGGTCGCAGATCTCCGCACCGATCGAGCCGCCGCCGCCAGTCACGGCAATGGAGCGTCCGCCCAGAAAGCCTTCGAGGCGGCGATAGTCGATCGTCACGCTCGGGCGCAGAAGCAGGTCTTCAACCTTGACCGGAGCGAGCCGCAGCGCTTCGCCGCCCTCCTCCAGCGAAGGCAAACGGCTGGTCGCAATGCCAAGGCGGCGCGCCTGCATCAGGATCGATTCCGGCTGCACCGCAGGGTCGAGCGCCGAAGGCGTCAGCACGAGACGCGCGATCGGAATGTCGCGCGCGGCAAAATCGCTGACCACGCGATCGAGGGCGGAAAAATCCCCAAGCACCGGGGCATTGCGGATCGACTGGCCGCGATCCGCCGGTGATGGCGACAGAATACCCACCGGGCGAATTTTCGTGACTGCGCCGCTTTCAACCGCGCGCAACAGGACCTCGGCGTCGGCGGCACGCCCCAAAATCAATGTGGGGAGCGAATCCGCCGCGCGCGCATGATGCAGCGTGCGCGTGTAGCGAAAATAACGGTACGCGATCCGCGCCCCTCCGAGAAAAAACATCTGGAGGAACCAGTAGAGAACGATGGTGATCTTGCCGAAAAAATAACCGCCATAGACGTTGGGTGCGACCAGGATGTAATCGAGAATGAGCAGCGAGATCGCGAGCACCGTCGATGCGCGGACGATATTGAGAAGATCTGGCAGCGACGCAAAACGCCACTTCGCGCGATAAAGGTGAAACAGCCAGTAGACGACCCCTGCGTAAATGACGAAGGCGGGCAGGAACCGGTACAGTCCGTCAATCCGCGCCGCGAGCCCGGGCGCCTCGAATCGAATGTAGAAGCTCGCAAGAATTGCCGCGGCGGTCGCGCACAGGTCGTGCGCGATGACGAGCAGCTTGCGTGAGCTGATATTCTGCAGCGATAAGGCCATTCGGTGATCCGACCCCGATACGACGCCACGGTCATACCGGCGTTCTGGCAGGTGCGCCACCCCTCCGGGCAGCGGCTAGTTTGAAGCAAGCGCCTGTTCAGTCGCCGTCATCACCGCCTCGAACGACATGTCGTCGAGGCAGCGGCTGTAGCTGTCGATCCGCCGCTCGCAGCCTTCGAGCTGGCACGGGACGCAGGGCAGTTGTTGCTGAACCAGCCACACGTTGTCCCGGCGCTGGATAGTCCCGGTCCGCGACCATTGGGAGGAGAGTCCGTCAGCGGGCCAGGGCCCCCACAGCGAAGGATCCGTCGGGCCGTATAGCGCCACGGTTGGACGGCCGGAAGCAGCGGCCAGATGCGTGACTGACGTGTCCGGTCCGACATAGAGGCTCGCCCGCGAGATCAATCCGGTCAGTTCCCCCCAGCTGAGCCGTCCGTCCAGCCGAAGCACATCCACACCGTCCCAGATGTCGTCCAGGTAGGCGCGCTCGCGCGCCCCGGGGCCGCCCGTCGCAATAACCTGCAAGCCACGTTTTGCGATCGCCTGGGCGAGCTTCCGCCACCCGTCACGGGTCCATTGCTTGTAGCGAAACATCGGCGCCGCATGGATCAGGGCATAAGCGTACTGGGGGCTGTCCGGAGGGACTACAGCCGCCGGGCAGACTACCTGTGGCACCGGCGCAATGCCGAGCAGTTCGGCCAATTGCAGCGTCTGCAAAACACGATGTAGGCGCGGCGCGACCGGCATCGTGCGATTGAGCGCGAACGACTTGATGTGCCCCGTCAGCCGCATCTCGACCGGAGCGACCCGTATTCGGCCCGCCGCGCAGGCAAAGAATGTCGGCCGGTCACCGGCCTGGGTCGAGATCGCGAGCGCGTAGCGACGCCACAACCTGGTCGCAAGCCTAAGGCTTTGCGCGGCGCTCGGACGCTGCGGCATCGTCACCACTGAATTGAGGTCGGGATTCCCGGCGAGGATTCCCGCCGTGTCCGCGAACACCAGCGCGTCGATTTGCGATTCTGGCCAGGCGCGCTTGAGGCTGCGGATCAGTGGGGTCGCGAGCAGCACGTCACCGAGCCGTTGCAGCACGACAACAAGGATCTTCGGCGACGGCGGAAGGTCGAGACGCGTCATCCGCCGCGCGCCAGATCGCCAGACGCGGAGGCGGCCTTGTCACGATGCGCCAGCACCATTCCACCGGCGACCCCGATCCCAAACACGTAGATCCAGCCCTGCGTGAAATCGAACAGGTGAGAGTTGAACAGCGAGCCGACGACATTCTGCACGACCAGAACGAGCCCCACGAATGCCGGGAATCCCCCGCCGCGGAAGAGTGCAAAATGCGCAAGCCACATCGCGAGTAAGAGCGCGGCGCCGACCGCGCCGAGCTGGATCGCGACCGCAAGAGTCTGGTTGTGCGGGTTGGCCGCGACCTCGGCACCGACGCCGGTGCGACCAACCGCAGCCTTCCGGTAAAGATCGCGAATGGTGCCGGTGCCGTGTCCGATGACCGGCGCCTCGCCCACCATCGTCCAAGCCTTCTTCCAGAATTCCAGCCGCTCGCCGGCAGAGGTCGCGCGATTGCTTGTCTGGTACTGCTCGATCTCCTGGACGAGATGCATGAGCCGACCGCGCGTCACCGGAGAAACTATTCCGACGCCAAACACGATCGCGCAGCCGAGCAGCAGGACTGCAATCATCGTCCGGCCGGAAAACTGCGTGGCAGCAAACACCACGGCGAGGAAGGGAATTGTCACAAGTGCGGTTCGGCTCGTCGTGACGGCAGCGATGTCGGCGAGAAAAGCGCAGCCAAGCAATGCCCACGCGATCGCGAGGCAAGACCTGTTTCCACGAAACGCCTGCAGGGCGAGGTAGAAGGCTCCGAATGCCGACAAAGTGAACTCGCCGCTTTGCGCGATGTAGTCCTTGACCGGCACCCCGTAGGTCTTGCCGAGGCCCCACAATTTGCCGGCGGGCGAGAATACCGAGAAGGCCGAAACGGCGAGCAGGACCGCGGTCGAGATCAGGAATCCGACGAGGACCAAATGCCCACGCTCGGAGCGCCGGAATTGCACGAACAGAACCGGGATCACGAGCAGTTTGAAGAATGAGTCGAGCCCGCGCCAGCGCTCTATCATGGGGACATCCGCCCAAAGCGTCCCGACTGCGCCGAGGACGAACAACGCCACGGCTAACCCGGCGGCTGGCGTCAAGAGCGCACGGCGAAGGGATGGCCAGTCAAGCGTCGGCACGACGGCTATGAGCCACAGCACGACGGCAATGGCTGTCGCAGAAACTGACCATGGTAACGTGACGGCAACCGCAACAGCCAGCCAATCGGCCGTCCGCGTCCACGCCTCGCGGTCGAAAAATCGCGTCATGAGAGATTTCTACCCGACCGTGGCGAGCGTGGACATACCGCTGCGCGCACGTTCCGTCGCGCCTGCCAGAACCTCCTGCAGCAGGCGATCATTGTCGGCAAGGCGCGAACGGTCCGCCTCCGGATGCCAGAGGTGAAGAACACCCGTTGCAAAGTTGCCGCTCTTGCGCCGCATTCCCGCATGGATGAGCCGCACCAGCAGGTCCGAATCCTCCCGCCCCCAGCCGTCGAATGCCGCGTCGAAGCCGTCCACGCGGTCGAGGTTATTGCGCCAAACGGCGAAGTTGCAGGAGCGTGCGCCTTCCCACGTCTTCGGCTGCAGCTTGCGCAAGGGGCCGACCGGCAACGGCAGGATTGGCGCAATGCGATTGACGCCGCCGCGCAACCGCTGCGAAAGCCATTCGGCCGCGCTCCATCGTTCCGGCTCAAGACCCTCGCGCAGGATTTGAGCTGTCAGGTCCTTCGATAGAAGGAGGCGGTTTCCGGTGACAAACCATCCGGGCTCGGAGAGCACCCGATGAGCGGCGACGAAATCCGGCCGCGCGATGCAGTCGCCGTCCAGAAAGATGCAGTAGCCTCCCGCCGATCGCAGGATCGCGCGATTGCGGATCCGCGCCGCTCGAAAGCCCTCGTCTTCGTGCCAGACATGACTGAGCGGAACGCCGACACGCGACCGCCACTCGTCGACGCACTTTTTTGTCTCGGGCCGAGAACCGTCGTCTGCGACGACAATCTCGAAATCCCGGTCCGTCTGCCGCGCGAGCGAACGCAGCACCGCGTCGAGCGCGTCTTCCCGATTGTAGGTCGTGACAATCACCGAGATCAGGTCAGTCACGGTGCCGTCCCGCGATCCACGCCTTCATGTAGCGATAATAGGTTCCTTCGGCATTGGCGATCGCGAGCAGAAAGCCTTCGCGCCCGTCGAGAAAGCCGGCTCGCAGGATGTAGGTCCGAAGGAATGACCACAGGCCGCGCCACAGGCCCGTCATGAATCCGATCCGCCTGCCGGATGCGACAAGCTTTTCCGCGCCGGCGGTCGAGTAGCGGTCCATCCGCGAAAGCGCATCCTCGAGCCGCAGAACCGGATCATGTATCAGCGGCGCGGACAGCCGCCGCGCCGGAGTGTCGCACAGGACGCGCTCGTGCACGGTGTCGTCGGAAAAGCGCGCTGTTCCCCGCCGGAACAGCCGCAGCACGTAATCGGGGTACCAGCCCGAATGGCGCATCCGGCGTCCGCAGAACGACGACAGCCGTGGCATCTCGTATCCGTTCGCCTCGCCTTTTGCGATCGCAGCCTGGATTTCGCTTCGCAGTTCGGGCGAGACGCGTTCGTCCGCGTCGATCGACAACACCCAGTCGCCGGTCGCCAGCGACAGCGCGAAATTCTTCTGCGCTCCGAACCCCGACCATTCGTGCGCGACCACGCGCGCCCCTTTCGCTTCGGCGAGCCCTACAGTCCCGTCATCGCTTCCGCCGTCCACCACGATGCGCTCGTCGCAAAATGAAAGCGTATCCAGACACGCCTCGATGTTGCGCGCCTCATTTCGGGTGATGACGATGGCGGAGAGCACAGGCATCAGCGCCTCGCCCCGGCGAGCCTGAAGCGAATACGGTCGCGAAGCCTGCGCTTCAGATCGCGCAATTTCCGGAATGGCAATGCTAGATAATATTTGCGGACGATCTCGAACCGGCCCCGTATCCCGAGCGCGGGCGCGCGGTCTCTTGGAACATACCAGCCGTTCAGTCCTGTTCGCCGCATCAGCGCATAGCCGTGGCGGAGCAGGAACAGATGTTTGGAGATGTTGGTGACGTGGTCTTCGAGAAGGATCAGGCGCGGACGCCAGCGCGAAAAGTCGAATCCGCGCAGCACCTCGAGTTCGTGCCCCTCGACGTCGATTGAAAGAAGATCGATCGGCTCCGGCGCATGGGCCCCCGCAAGGATCTCGTCGAGCGTGCGCACGGGCACATCGATTCCCGTTTCCGCCTGCAGGCCCGTCACCATCAGGTCGGGCGTGAAGGAGGAGAACGGCCCGGCCACATGCAGACGCATGTGGGTGCCGGAACGCTCCGGCGACGAGCACGCCACCGGATAGACCGCGGCCTTGCGTTCGCGGCGCAGCCTCTCCGCAAGATCGGGTTGCGGTTCGACAAGAATCCCGTTCCAGCCCGCGCGCTCGAGATGAAAGGACTGCGAACCTTCCTCCGGTTCGTTCGCCCCTACCTCAACGAAAAAGCCGTCCGCACGCGACCCGAAGAAATCGCGTACAAGGCGAGCCTCCTGTTCGGGCGGAAAGATTGCGCGCAACGCCACCGCCTCCATCGCCGCCCGGGTCAGCGATTAGCCGCGGATTTCGACCGCCGCACAATGTCCGTGGTCGAATGGCCCTGCGCGACCTGCACAAGGATCACTTCACCGCCATGGGCCTCGACGATCTCGTGGCCGACAACATCCTCGCGCCGGTAATCCGACCCCTTCACCAGCACATTCGGCAGGACGCGTTCGATCAGGCGAAGCGGCGTGTCCTCGTCGAAAACTACGACCAGATCGACCGCCTCGAGCGCGGCAAGGACGTCGGCGCGCGCGTGCTCCGTCTGCAGCGGGCGCTCCTCGCCCTTGATCCGCTTCACAGAGCCATCGCTGTTCAGCCCCACGATCAGGCGGTCGCAGGCGGCGCGCGCCTCGCGCAGCAGCTTGACGTGCCCCGGGTGCAGAAGATCGAAGCAGCCATTCGTGAAGCCGATGCGCAGCCCCTGCTTGCGCCACGACGACAGCCGTTCATCGAGCTGCGTCTGATCGAACAGGATCTTGTCTTCGGCGGCAAGCGTCGCCGCAGGCAGGATACTGTGGCGCAATTCGTCGAGAGAAACAGTCGCGGTCCCGAGTTTGCCGACCACGACGGCGGCGGCCGCATTGGCCGCGCGCATGGCGGGTTCGAGGCCCGATTTCGCAGCAAGCATTGCGCCGAGAACCGCAACCACCGTGTCGCCCGCGCCAGAGACATCCCGCATGCGGACCGCGTGGGCGGGGATGTGCAGCGCCTTGTTGGCCGAGCGCACAAGCGTCATCCCGTCTTCGCCGAGCGTCGCGAGAACTGCCTGCGTTCCGGCAAGCTCGCGCAATTCGTCTGCGCCGGAAACGACATCCTCGGCGCTCGCAATCGTGCGGCGCACGGCGTCGGACAATTCCTTCCGGTTCGGCGTCACGACGGTCGCACCGCGATAGATCGAAAAATCGGCAACCTTCGGATCGACCACCGACGGCTTGCCCGCCTTGTTCGCCGCCTCAAGGAGCGTGCGGACGATGCGCGGGGTGAGTACGCCCTTCGCATAGTCCGACAACACCAGCGCCCCCGCCCTCTGCAGGGCCGCGAGCGCCTGTTCGAGCAGGGCCTGCTCGCGCAGATCGTCCAGCGGCTTCGCACGTTCCCAGTCGGCACGCAGCAGATGCGTGGAATAATGCTCGGACACGAACCGGACCTTGCGCGTTGTCGGTCGCGTCGTGTCTACGATCAGCAAGGTCTCGATGCCTTTTTGGCCGGACAGCGCTTCTCGTAAGATGCGCCCCGACTCGTCGTCTCCGATAACACCGACGAGGATGCAGCGTGCGCCGATCGAAGCGATGTTGCGCGCCACGTTGCCGGCGCCGCCGACCACCGTTTCGCTGCGCTTCACCGCGATTACCGGCGCCGGCGCTTCCGGGGATATGCGCGCGACTTCGCCATAGACGAATTCGTCGAGCATCAGGTCCCCGACGCACAGCACCGTCTGATGCTTCAAACCGGCCAATTCGTTTTCGAAATCGTACATGCCTGTCGTCCGCGCTCAGCGGTAGCGGTCGGGTTGATTGAGATAGTCCGAGACGTAGCGCCCGACCGCGTCTTCCAGCGGCGTGAAGCCGCCATTGTAGCCTGCCTGGCGCAATTTCTCGACCTCGCTCTGAGTGAAATACTGGTATTTGTCGCGGATCGTAGCCGGCATATCGACATATTCGATATTCGGCTCGCGCCCGAGCGCATGGAACATCGCGAGCATCATGTCCCGGAAGCTGCGCGCCTTGCCGGTGCCGACATTGAACAGGCCAGACACCGAGGGCGATTGCAGAAGCCAGCGCGTCACGGCGACGACGTCATCGACATAGATGAAATCGCGCCTTTGGTCGCCGTCTTCGATGCCCGGCTTGTGCGACTTGAACAACCGCACTGGTTTGCCCGCCTTCGCCTCGTCGAACACGCGGCAGACCACGCTGGCCATCGCGCCTTTGTGATATTCGTTGGGGCCGAACACGTTGAAGAATTTCAGACCCGCCCATTGCGGCGGCAATTTCACTTTCCGGACCGCGCGGTCGACCACGGCCTGATCGAACAGGTGCTTGCTCCAGCCGTAGAGATTCATCGGACGGAGCTTACGAAGCGCCTCGGGCGCCTCGTCGTCCCGGAAGCCCTGCGCGCCGTCGCCATAGGTCGCCGCGGACGATGCATAAAGAAAGGGCGTGCGGGTCGCGGTGCACCAGTCGAGCAGGCGCAGCGAGGTGCGGAAATTCGTCTCCAAAATCTCGTCGCCATCGGTCGCCGTGGTGTCGGAATTAGCGCCCATATGGATCACAGCATCGAGCTTGCGGCCGTCGAGCCAGCCCATCAGGTCCTGCGGCGCGACCATGTCGGCGAGTTGGCGCTTGGCGAGGTTACGCCAGCGCTCGTCCGAGCCCAGCCGGTCGCTCGCTACGATGTCGCTGCGCCCGGCTTCGTTGAGCCCCGCGACGACATTTGATCCGATGAAACCGGCCGCGCCGGTGACCAGAAGCATTACTCACACGACCCCACGGCCGGCCCGCCCCGGCGGCTTTCATTTGCCCCTTTCCCACCCCCGGCGCAACGGCGGCAAAGGATGGACAGAAGGCCGTGCCCAAGCTACCGCGAGGCGTCCACAGGCCTTTTCCGGTCCTCCCGCTGTTAACCTTGTCCGCCGATGGCCAAGCCCAGAAGCCCCAATAGCCCGATCCTGATCGTCCCGTACATGTGGATCGGCGACTTCGTGCGCTGCCATTCGGTGGTGAAAGTTCTGCGCGCCCGCTGGCCGGGCCGCCCGGTCGATTTCCTCACCACCTCCCTGTGCGCCCCCCTGCTCGATTACATGCCGGGTGTCCGCAAAGGGATCGAATGGAACCTGCCGCGACGCAGGCTTCCGATCGGGCAATATTTCCGTCTCGCCGCCCGCCTGCGCGAGGAGCGCTACGGCACCGCGCTGATTATGCTTCGCACCTGGAAATCCGCACTCGCCCCGTTCCTCGCCGGAATCCCCGAGCGCGTAGGCTTCGCGGGCGAAGCACGCTTCGTCCTGCTCAATGACGTGCGCTGGGGCGAATACGCGCTCGAACGAATGGTGGATCGCTGCGCCTCGCTCGCCTTGCCAAAGGCTGCGCAACGTCCTGCGGAATGGCCGCTCCCCGAACTGATCGTTCCGAAAAGCGAGATCGCCGACTGGCGCTCGCGTCGCGGGCTCGTCGGCGACGCGCGTCCGCTGGTCGCGCTTTGCCCCGGAGCGGTCGGGCGCGGCAAGCGCTGGCCGACCGAACGCTTTGGCGAACTCGCGCGCCACCTGACCGCGCAGGGCGTATCCGTCTGGGTTCTGGGGGGTCCCAACGAAACTGCGCTGGCGCAGCAGATCGTTTCCGCGGCGGGGCCTCTCGCCCGCGACCTGACCGGCAACGATCTTCGCAACGCAATCCTCGCACTCGCCGCAGTCGACGTCGCGGTGTCGAACGATTCAGGCCTGATGCACGTTGCGGCCGCAATCGGGACGCCGACGGTCGGGCTGTTCGGGCCGACGAGCCCGCGCCTGTGGGCGCCGCTCAATCCGCTCGCCGCGACCATCGAGGCGGAGCCTCCAAGCCCCTGCCCTATCTGCGCCAAGGCGTACTGCGACGACATCCGCCACCGCAGCACCGACGATATTTCGCTCGACCGCGTCGCGAGCGCGGTCGAGCGCACGCTGCAGGCCCCGACGCCGATCGCCCAATGAACGCGCCTTGCGCCACGGCGAGCGGAACGATAGAGGGAGCCGTGCTCACGACGAGGCCCTTTCCATGATAGACCCGCGCGCTGCGATATCTGGATTCTTCGACCGTTCGCGCGCGATCTTTGACATTGCCGCGAAGGACGCAGCGATGCTGTCCGTCGTCGCCAGCATTTCCGAGTCGATCACGCAGGCATTCCGCAAAGGCGACAAGCTCCTGATTGCCGGCAACGGTGGAAGCGCCGCCGACGCCCAGCACATCGCCGCCGAATTCCTGTCGCGCTTCAAGATCGATCGTGCGCCACTGCCCGCAATCGCACTGACCACCGATACCTCGAACCTGACCGCGATCGGCAACGATTACGGCTTCGACCAGGTCTTCGAGCGGCAGGTGCGCGGCCTCGGCCGCAAGGGCGACGTATTCATCGGCATCACGACATCAGGCCGCTCGCCCAACGTGATTGCAGCGCTGAAAGCGGCGCGCGAAATCGGGTTGACCACGATCGGCTTCACCGGCACCGGAGGCGCATCGATGGGCTCGCTCTGCGATATCACGCTGATCGCCCCCTCCGACGAAACCGCCCTGATCCAGCAGATCCACATCACCGCAGCTCACGCTATCTGCGAAGTCGTGGAGCGTCAGCTCTTTCCGTCCAAGGCGTAGAATGGCGGAGCGCCGTCCCGCGGCATTCCTCGATCGCGACGGCGTCCTGATCGCCGACGACGGATATGTCGGCACTGTCGAGCGCGCGCGCTGGCTCAAGGGCGTCGCGCCCGCGATCCGGCAGCTCAACGAGGCGCACTATCACGTGTTCATCGTGACCAACCAGTCCGGCGTCGCGCGCGGGCGTTATACGGAACAGGATGTTGTCAGATTTCATCACTGGATGAAGGTCGAGCTTGAACGTCAAGGCGCCCGCATCGACGACATCCGCTACTGCCCGCATCACGCCGAAGCGGAATTGCCCGCCTATCGCCGCGTCTGCGAGTGCCGCAAGCCGAAGCCCGGCATGCTGCTCGACCTGATGCGCGCATGGCCGGTGGACGTGTCGAGAAGCTTCATGATTGGCGATCAGCAAACCGATCTGCAGGCTGCCGACGCGGCGGGCATTTCAGGCTTCCTGATGCAGGGCGACGATCTCGCGCGCATCGTCGACGAATGCCTCACCGCAATGGCGAAGCGCTAAACTCACACTCGCAGCACGCGCTGCAGGGACACCGCGACCTCATCGACGGACGGCATAATGTCCCTGCCGCCGAGAACCGCCATCGGCCCGGATCCGACCGGACCGGTCAGGCCGGGCTCGCTCCCGACAAAGATCGCAACCAAGGGCACCTGCAGGGCGGCCGCGAGGTGAAGC
The DNA here is from genome assembly GCA_964584855.1 of uncultured Hyphomicrobiales bacterium. Lineage (GTDB taxonomy): Bacteria > Pseudomonadota > Alphaproteobacteria > Rhizobiales > Xanthobacteraceae > Pseudorhodoplanes. The sequence goes on along the minus strand of CAZPBF010000031.1, from coordinate 501,375 downwards.
AGGCCGGTATCGACCCCGACAACAAACGCCGCTCCCGCAATAAGGCCCGCCACCTCATCGAGTGGGCGGCGCGAAGGCACGTCGGATCCCGGAAGCGCTTGCGCGATACGCTCGCTGCGCGCCCTTTCGGCCGGCTCGCCCCAAGGTAACACGATGCTGTCGGAGAGTGAGCGCCCGAGCGCCACCCAGTTGTCCTGCGGCCATTCCTTTTCGGGCCGTGCGGTCGCGTGGAGGAAAACACCGTAGCGGGCGCCGGACTGTGCGAGGCGCGTGCGGTCGAGGCCGTAATCGGGATCGCCCGAAGGCGTGTAGCCGAGCACCAATCCCGTCAGCCGCCGATTGCGCTCGATTGCGTGCAAATCGCGAGGCACCGCATGCCGCACATTGTATAGCCGCGACGCCACCGGCTCGCGGATGCTCTTTGCGTCGTAGCCATGCCGCTCGCCACGCGCGAGGCGCGCGATCAATGCCGATTTGACCAGGCCTTGCGTGTCGACCACGGCATCGTAGCGGCGCATCCGGACTTTCTCGGTAAAGCTCCGGGCCTCATCCCATGTATGAGGATTGACGAATGTACGCCGCCATCGCCGCGCGCCGACCGCGATAACCGCCGGCGCCGCCTCGTGCAAACGCACCAGCGGCGCATAGGCTTCCTCAACGACCCACGTGAGGCGCGCGTCAGGACGTTGCCGATGCGCATCGGTCAGCGCCGGCATTTGATGAATAACGTCGCCGAGCGACGAGGTCTTGATGAACAGGATTTCGGACATGTCGTTCGATAAAATTGATAGAACTCTTTATAGACGGCATTAAGCATAGCCGTCACCTTGGCCATCCTGAAACAGAGCCTTCATATTCGTCAGCTAGCGTCCTCGACCGTTTGGACGAGGATTCGCGATGACGGTTCTGGTGACCGGCGGCTGCGGCTATATCGGCAGCCACCTTGTGCACGATCTGGCCGATGCCGGCGAGCGCGTGGTGGTGCTCGACGACTTGTCGACCGGCTTCCGCGCGGCGCTGCCGCGCTTCGTTCCGCTGGTCGTGGGAAGCGTGGGCGACCAGGATCTGGTCAAGGCGATCATCGAGGAATATCGCATCGATGCGATCGTGCATTTTGCCGCCTCGATCGTCGTGCCGGATTCGGTTCGCGATCCGCTCGGCTATTATCGCAACAACACCGCCAACACGCGAAATCTCCTGGAGATGACGGTGCGCCACGGCGTGCGCCGCTTCATCTTCTCCTCGACGGCCGCGGTCTACGGCAATCCGGCCTCTGTGCCGGTCACCGAGGACACTCCTCTCTCTCCGGTATCGCCCTATGGCACATCCAAGCTCATGAGCGAGTGGATGCTGCGCGACGCGAGCGCGGCACACGGGCTCAACTACGTCGTGCTGCGTTATTTCAATGTCGCCGGGGCCGATCCTCAACTGCGCACCGGCCAGGCGACGGTCGGCGCGACGCACGTGATCAAGGTCGCGGTGGAAACCGCGCTGGGCGCGCGGCCGAAAATGAGTATCTACGGCACGGATTATCCGACGCCGGACGGCACCTGCATCCGCGACTATATCCACGTCAGCGATCTTGCTCGCGCGCATTCGGCCGCGCTCGGATATCTGCGCAAGGGCGGAACGAACGTGACCTTCAACTGTGGCTATGGCCGCGGTTATTCCGTGCTCGAAGTCGTCGAGGCCGTGAAGCGCGTCAGCGGACGCAAATTCACGGTTGAGTTCGGCGAGCGCCGCGCCGGCGATCCGGCGGCGATCGTTGCTGATTCAAGCCGCTTGCAGGCGACCCTCGCCTGGACGCCTAAATTCGCCGATCTGGACACGATCGTTACCCACGCGCTCGCCTGGGAGAAAAAGCTCCTCGCCGAGCGGCAGGCGCGCGCCGAGCGCGTGCCGGCCTAAAAGGGCGACCGCCTGCCGGCGCTCGCCGTACTGAACAAATTCCTAGCACCAAGGTCCGGATCACTCCGGAACTCCGCCGTCCAGCCATTTCGGCGCCAGTCACGTTCACAAATCCAATGATCTGGACTTGGGGAAGTGCGCCGAAATTTCCGGCAGGGCCAAGGGGTTGAAAAAGCCTGCCGGGCCGGGCAAGGAAGGTCATCTCCCGGTCGGGGCGACAATTTCACACATGGAAGCAGTAATGCAGGCGGGTCTTGTTTCGACGGATCACGAAAGCGCGTTCGCGCTGATCCGCCGCCTCGTGTCCGAGTACGGCCTCGTCCACTGGAAGAAATACCTGATCGCCTTCACCTTCATGGCGATCACCGCGGGCGCGACCGCCCTGACCGCGTGGATGATGGGCACCGTTATCAACGAAGCCTATGTCAATCGCTCCTTCCCGGGCATCGTCACCCTCGGCATCGCGACGATCGCCCTGTTCGCGGTGAAGGGCGCCTCGACCTACGGTCAGGCGGTGATGTTGTCGCGCATCGGCAACCGCATCATCGCCGAGAACCAGCGCCGCCTGTTCGACCGGCTGATGCACCAGAATCTCGGCTTCTTCGCCGAGCGCCATTCGTCGGAATTCCTCGCGCGGCTCTCGACCGGCGCGAATGCCGCGACCCAGGTGCTGAACCTTCTGGTGACCGCAATCGGGCGCGATTTCCTCACGCTGATCGGTCTGATCGGCGTGATGGTCGTGCAGGACCCGGTCATGTCGCTGTTCGGTTTCGTCATCGCCCCGCCGGCGATGCTCGTCCTGCGCAAGCTGGTACGCCGCATCCGCACCGTGGCGCGCAGCCAGTTCACTGGCGGCACGCAGATGTTCGAGACGCTGCAGGAGACGATCCAGGGCATCCGCATCGTCAAGACCTTCACGCTGGAAGAACAGATGCGCGTGCGCCTCTACGCCAATGTCGCGGCGGTCGAGCGTGAGGCGAACAAGATGGCGCGCGTCTCGAACCGCGCAAGCCCGCTGATGGAGACGCTCGGCGGCATCGCGATCGCGGGCGGGCTGATCTATGCCGGCTACCGCACGATCGAAACCAACGCGACGCCCGGCGAATTCTTCTCCTTCATCACCGCCTTCATCCTCGCCTATGAACCGGCCAAGCGCCTCGCGCGGCTGAACATCGACCTCAATGCCGGGCTGACCGGCGTGCGCATCCTGTTCGAGATCATCGACGCGCCACCGAGCGAGCCGGAAGATTCCGGAGCCCCCGCGCTGCAGATCGGCAAGGCTCAGGTTGAGCTGCGCGACGTGAGTTTCGCCTACAGAATGGGCGAACAGGTGCTGCGCAACCTGTCGATCACCGCCGAAGCAAGCAAGGTTACGGCCCTGGTCGGCCCGTCAGGCGGCGGAAAGTCGACGGTCCTTGCGCTGATCCTGCGGCTCTACGAGGCCCAGTCCGGCACCATCACCATCGACGGACAGGACATCGCGGCCGTGTCCCGGCACTCGCTGCGCAGCCAGATCGCGTTTGTCGGACAGGACGTGTTCCTGTTCCGCGGGTCGATCCGCGACAACATCGCTTTTGGCAAAAAAGGCGCCAGCGACGATGAGATTGTCGCAGCGGCGAAAGCCGCGCACGCGCATGATTTTATCGTCGCCTTCCCGCAGGGCTACGACACGCCGGTCGGCGAGCACGGCCTGCAGTTGTCGGGCGGGCAACGCCAGCGCATCGCGGTCGCGCGCGCGCTGATCAAGAATGCGCCGATCATCCTGCTCGACGAGGCGACGGCGGCGCTCGATTCGGAATCCGAGCGCCAGGTTCAGGATGCGATTGCGCACCTAATGCAGGGGCGCACCACGCTCGTGATCGCGCACCGGCTGCATACGGTCGCGCATGCTGAGCGCATCTACGTTCTCGAAGGCGGCGAGGTGACGGAATTCGGCCGCCACGAGGAATTGCTGCGCAAGGGTGGGCGCTACGCTTCGTTCTACCGCCTGCAGTTGCAGAACCAGGAGTCGCGCGAGCCGGTCGCGGCCATCGCCTCCGCCTAGTTTTTCCCTCCAACGCGATATTCATACTATGACCGAATACGTCATCACCCCGCCGCCGCAGGCGGCCATCCCGGTGAAAGGCACCGGCAAGTTTTTTCCGGTCCGCCGCATCTGGTGCGTCGGGCGAAACTACGTCGAACATATCCGCGAGATGGGACAGGACGAGCGCAAGCCGCCTTTCTTCTTCGCAAAGCCGGCCGACGCGATTGTTCTCGATGGCGGCACGGTACCCTATCCGCCGCTCACCAACGACCTGCACCATGAGGTGGAGATGGTCGTCGCGCTGAAGGCAGGCGGCTTGCGCATCAAGCCGGAAAACGCGCTGGACCTAATCTGGGGTTATGGTGTCGGCATCGACCTCACGCGTCGCGACCTGCAGATTGCCTCACGCAAGCAAGAGCGACCTTGGGAGATCGGTAAGGCGTGGGATGGGTCGGCGCCCTGCAGCGCGCTCGTCCCGGCGTCCCAGATTGGTCATCCGAAGAAGGGCCGCATCTGCCTGAAGGTGAACGGCGAAGTGAAGCAGGACGGCGACCTTGAACAGATGATCTGGAACGTACCGGAGACAATCTCAAAGCTGTCGGAGACGGTGGCGCTGGAAGCCGGCGACATCATCATGACCGGCACGCCCGCCGGCGTCAGTGCACTGAAACCCGGCGACGTTCTCGAATGCGAGGTCGAAGGGGTCGGCACGCTGAAGGTCACGATCGGCAAGCCGCTTTAACTTCCACGCTCACAGGGCGTCATGCCCGGCCTCGTGACGGCCATAGCCATCTGCTGCGAGATTCCGAGCAAACATAGTGGCCGGGACAAGCTTGATCATGACGGATAAGTTTGCTCCCGCATGAACGCCCCCGAACTCACCGTCGTCGTTCCGACCTTCAATGAGCGCGCGAATGTTCCGCAGCTTGTTGAGCGGCTGCGCGCCCTGCTCGGTGAAAGCGGCTGGGAAGCGATTTTCGTCGATGACGATTCACCTGACGAGACCTGGGCCGCCGCCAAGTCGATCGGCGAGACCGATGCGCGGATTCGTTGCATCCGGCGGGTCGGGCGGCGCGGCTTGTCCGGCGCCTGCCTCGAAGGGATCCTGGCGAGCGAGGCACACTTCGTCGCGGTGATGGATGCAGACCTGCAGCACGACGAGACCTTGCTGGTCGCGATGCGCGATACGCTGCGCGCGGGAGCGACCGATCTCGTGGTCGCGTCCCGCTATACGCAAGGAAAAACCGGAGAGGGATTTTCGCACCTGCGCGCGACCGGCAGCGCGACCGCAACGCGCCTCGCGCAGAAATTTCTGCACATCGATCTGTCCGATCCCATGACCGGATTCTTCATGATCCGCCGCGAAATCGTGGAGCGCATCGCCTCGCAGCTCTCGACGCAAGGCTTCAAAATCCTGCTGGACATCGTGGTTACCTCCGGCCCGTTACGTATCGTCGAACTGCCCTACACGTTCCGCGAAAGGCAGCATGGCGAGAGCAAGCTCGATGCCGGCGTGGCGCTCGAATTCCTCGGGCTGGTGCTGGCGAAAATCTCCAACGATGTCGTGTCGCTGCGCTTTATCTTCTTCTGCATCGTGGGCGTGATCGGGCTCGGCGTCCACGCCGTCGCCCTCGCCGTCGCGCATTTCACGTTCGCGGCAACCTTCAACGAGGCGCAGCTCTTCGCCACGGCGGTCGCGATCGCGAGCAACTTCTTCATCAACAACGCGCTGACCTACCGCGACCGGCGACTGTCTGGCCCGCGGCTGCTCACCGGCCTCGGGCGCTTCTATCTGGTCGCAGCCATCGGGGCGGTGGCGAATATCGGCACGGCCAACTGGCTGTTCGGCAACCAGCAGGTCTGGTGGGTCGCCGGGATGGCAGGGGGCCTTCTGGGCGTGATCTGGAATTATGTGATCGCGTCGCTGTTCGTGTGGCGGACCCGGTAAATGGGTGTTCCAGAATCGGGAACTCTGTGGCTTGGCTGCAACAATCCACGGTTTCGGCCAGTGCGCCCGGTATTTTCATTTTTTTGGCCCGTAATCCGGGGGTATTGTCGCTCCCACCTCAGGTTGGCGAATCAAAAAACAAAAGGAAATCCATCATGCGTCGAGCCCTTCTTGCCGCGGCTGCAATCGTTCTGACAACCGGTCTGGCCTCTGCGGCCGATCTGGGCGCGCGCCCCGTTTACAAGGCACCCCCTGCCCCCGTCTTCACCTGGACCGGCTGCTATCTCGGCGGCCAGGTCGGCTATGCCTGGCAGCGGGATCGCAATTACGAGACCTCGACCGAGTTTGATGACGCGGACTCGGCTACCGGTGCCCGTCCGGACGGCGCCAAATTGGGTGGCTATGCCGGCTGCAACTGGCAGAGCGGCCAGTGGGTGTTCGGCATCGAAGGCGACGGCGAATGGGCCAGCTTGAAGGGTTCGGGAACTTACCTCGGCACAGGTACCGTCACGGACGACTATGTCGAATCCCGCACGCGCTGGCAGGCCTCGCTCCGCCCGCGCATCGGATACGCCGTCGACCGGTCGCTCTGGTACATCACCGGTGGCGTGGCGTTCGCGAACGTCGAGCACACTTACGTTTGCCCCGAATGCACCCTTCCGAATTCGGACGTGTTCCGCAACACCATGACCGGCTGGACGATCGGCGCGGGTGTCGACTGGGCCATCACCAACAACTGGATCGCCCGACTCGAATATCGTTATGCCGACTTCGGTAGCGTGACCAACATCCCGGTCAATGCTTGGGCCGGATACAACGAAGAGCAGAGCGTGACCGAGCATGCGATTCGCGCGGGCATCGCTTACAAGTGGTGAACTGAGAGCCAGCATCAGAATTAAGAAAACCCCGGCCTCGCGGCCGGGGTTTTTGCTTGGAACGATATCTCGCGCCGATCATGGAAAACCCTGCGCTTCAGAGCCGACTCGAATTAGAATGACCTCACGGGAGGATCCATTGGCCCGGTTGATCGTCATCATCTTGCTTGTCGTAAATCTTGCAGCAACCGAGGCGTTCGCCGCCGACGCCGCACAGGGCGCAAGATTCGCCAAGCGAGTCTGCGCAGCCTGCCATGCGGTCGCGCCGGGGCTGAAATCTTCCGACGTCCACGCGCCTGCTTTTGCGATGATCGCGCGTTCCCGCGCCTTCCGCACGGGGGGCGCGGCATTCGTTCTCGAAAGGCACCCGCGCATGCCGCTCTTCGCGCTGACCGGCGAGGACGCCGAGAACGTGACTGCCTATATCGGCACGCTGCGCAAGCGCTAGCGGGCGCTCACATCACCGCGCCGACCTGCCACGGCACGAATTCGAGGTCGCCATAACCGAGTTCCTCGGACTTGGTGTGCTCTCCCGATGCGACCGCGAGCACGCGCTCGAAAATTTCCTTACCCTTCTGCTCGACCGTGACGCCGTCCAGGATGTCGCCGCAATTGATGTCCATGTCGTCGATCATCCGGCGATAGACATCGGAATTGGTCGCAAGCTTGATCGAGGGGGTCGGCTTGCAGCCGAAAGCCGAGCCGCGGCCGGTGGTGAAGCACATCACGTTGCAGCCGCCGGCGACTTGCCCGGTGGCGCCTACCGGATCGTATCCCGGCGTATCCATGAACACGAAACCCTTGTCCTTGATCGGCTCGGCATACTCATAGACCGCGCGCAGCGTGGTCGAACCGCCCTTGGCTGCAGCGCCAAGCGATTTCTCAAGGATGGTCGTGAGGCCACCCGCCTTGTTGCCCGGCGAGGGATTGTTGTTCATCTCGCCGCCGAGCTTGCTCGTGTAGTCCTCCCACCACTTGATGCGCGAGGCGAGCTTTTCCCCAACCGACCGGTTCATGGCGCGGCGTGTCAGCAGGTGCTCGGCGCCGTAGATTTCCGGCGTCTCGGCAAGCACGCCCGTGCCGCCGTGTTTCACGAGCACGTCAACCGCGGCACCGAGCGCCGCGTTCGCCGTGATGCCTGAATAGCCATCCGACCCGCCGCATTGCAGGGCGAGCACCACGTCCGAGGCGGGGCGCGTCTCGCGTTTCGCCTTCGCCGCGATCGGCAACATCGCCTTGATGCGCGCAACTCCCTCGGCGATCGTCTTCTTGGTCCCGCCGCTCGCCTGGATGGTCATGGTCTGGAACTGATCGCCCTCGACCATTCCATATTCATCTTTCATCCGGTCGATCTGGAAAACTTCGCAACCGAGCCCAACCATCAGCGCACCGCCGAGATTGGGGTGTGTGGCGTAGCCCCATTGGGTACGGCGCAGAAGCTCGAAGCCCTCGCCATAGGCGGCCATGCCGCAACCGGAGCCGTGGACGAACGGAACGACGCCGTCAATCTCGGGATAATCGTCGAGCATGTCGGATCGGTTGACGGCTTCCGCGATGAACTTCGCGACCGTCGCCGAGCAGTTCACGCTCGTCAGCACCCCGATATAATTGCGCGTCCCGACCTTGCCGTTGTCGCGCACATAGCCCTCGAAGGTGGCGCGCATTTCGGGCGGCAGGACTTCATCGTTCCTGGCCCCTTCCGCGAATTTATAGTCGCGGGTGAAGTCGTGAAGCGTGACGTTGTGCTCGTGCACCCACTGGCCCGGCGCGATGGGCTTCGAGGCAAATCCGATGATCTGACCGAATTTTTTCACCGGCTGATCCTGCGCGATCGGCAGGATGGCCATCTTGTGCCCGCGCGGCACACGCTCCTGCGCAACAGCGCCCGCCGCTGTGGTACCTTCGGCGATCTGGTCGACCGCTACGACCACATTGTCGTCGGGCGAGAGGCGGATGACGCGAGGCGAAGTCATGGCATTCCTTTCGGCAAGTCTTCAGCGCAGCCCGTGCAATGCCGCGTATCCGCGGTTCCAGGTCGGGCTGATCAGCACCTCGTTCAAACATATCGTGGCGGGCAGCCTCGCGATATAGAGGATCAGATCCGCCATGTGCTCGGGCTGGATCATCCGGTCCCGCTGCTCCTGCGTCACCGGGACCGGCCGGCGATCGAGGATCGGCGTCGCGACTTCGTTCGGGCACAGCACGGTCGACCGGATGCCGTGCATGAACTCCTCCATGTTGATGGTATGGCTCATCGCCACGACCCCATGCTTCGCGGCGATATAGGCCGGTCCGGGGATAGGCCCGATAAACCGACCTGCCCAGGAGGAAGTGTGGATCAAGAGGCCGTCCTTCTGCGGTCTCATGATATCGAGCGCAGCCTGCGCACAATAGAAGGCACTGTTCAGGTTGGCGTCGAGCACGGTCTTGATGCGCTCGGGATTGAGCTTCGCCCAGGTCCGCTCGAGCACGTTGTCGCCGGCATTATTGACGAGGATATCCAGGCGGCCGAACTCGGCCTTGATCGCCTGCGCGATCGCGCCCGGCCCGTCCGGATCGCGCAGGTCGCCCGGCGCGATAAGCGCCTTGCCTCCCGCCTGCGCGATGCGGTCGGCCACCGCCTGCAGCGGCTCGCGCCGCCGCCCGGTGAGTGCGACCGCAGCCCCGTCCCGCGCGAGCGACTGCGCTGCGGCCTCCCCAATGCCGGAGCCCGCGCCCGTGATCCAGGCGACTTTTCCCTTCAGATCAGACACGGGGCGCTTATAGCACCTTACCCGAGGAATTCTCGATCAGGTGCATGTGGTCGAGATGCATGGCCATCTTCAGCGGCGCGGCGGTCTTGGCGCCGGCATTCGGGTCGCAGCGGGCGCAGATTTCCGCGCCGTTGAGCGTGAAGAACACCATGGTCTCGTGACCCATCGGCTCGACTACCTCGATCCCCGCATCGAATTGCGCGGTGTTCCCCGAGCCGTTCGACTTGGCGTCGGTCAAGTGCTCCGGGCGGATGCCGAAGGTCAGGTCCTTGCCCGCATGCGGCTTGTAACGCGCGACCCGCTCCGCGGGCACGGCGAACGACACCTTGTCGCCGAGCTTCACCGTCAGCTTGTCGCCCGAGGCTTCGAGCACGCAGGGAACGAAGTTCATGGCCGGCGAGCCGATGAAGCCCGCGACGAACCGCGTCGCCGGGGAGTGATAGAGGAAATTCGGCGCGCCGATCTGCTCGATCTTGCCGCGATTCATCACCACCACGCGGTCCGCAAGCGTCATCGCCTCGACCTGGTCGTGCGTGACGTAAACGGTGGTGGTCTTGACCTTCTGGTGCACCCGCTTGATCTCGGTGCGCATCTGCACGCGCAGCTTGGCGTCGAGATTCGACAGCGGCTCGTCGAACAGGAAGACCTTGGGATTGCGCACGATCGCCCGCCCCATCGCGACGCGCTGGCGCTGGCCGCCGGACAGCTGGCGCGGCTTCCTGTCGAGCAGATCCTCGATGTCGAGAATGCGCGCGGCCTCGGCCACCCGGCGCTTGATCTCGTCCTTCGGGTATTTCTTCAGCCGCAATCCGAATGACATATTCTCGTACACGGTCATATGCGGATAGAGCGCGTAATTCTGGAACACCATCGCCATGTCACGGTCTTTCGGGGGAACGTCGTTGACGACGTCGCCGTCGACAGCGATCTCGCCGTCGGAAATCTCCTCAAGCCCCGCGATCATGCGCAGCGTCGTCGACTTGCCGCAGCCGGATGGCCCGACCAGAACCACGAATTCCTTGTCGGCGATGTCGAGGTCGATCCCATGCACGACCTGGAGCGCCTCGAAGCGCTTCACAACCTTACGCAACGAAACCTGCGCCATAAGCTTCTTCCCTATCCCTTTGTGGCGCCGGCCGTGAGGCCCGCGATGTAGTAGTCCATGAGGAAGGCATAGATGATCAGCGGCGGCGCGGCGCCGAGCAGCGCGCCGGTCATGATCTGTCCCCAATTGAACACGTCGCCCTTGATCAGCGTGGTGATGATGCCGACCGGCAGCACGAGCTGGTCCGGCGACGTTGTGAACGCGAGCGGATAGAGGAATTGCGCCCAGGACACGGTGAAGGCGAAGATCGTCGCGGCGATCAGCCCCGGCAGCGCCACGGGAATGAAGATCCGGAACAGGATCTGCCGGTAATTCGCGCCGTCCATCAGCGCGGCTTCGTCGAGCTCTTTCGGAATCGAGGCAAAGTATCCGATCATGATCCAGGTACAAAACGGCACCGTAAGCGTCGGATAGACGACGAGCAGCACCCACCACTTGTTGATCAGCTGGATGCCGGTGACATCGTAAAATACGGCAAACATCTTGAACAACGGGATGAACAGCAGCGAATCCGGCACGAGGTAAGTGAGGAATACACCGGTCGCCAGCATCGCCGAGCCCCAGAACCGCATGCGCGCGAGGGCGAACGCAGCTGGCACCGAAATGATCATCGTGATGCACACGACGAAGATCGACACCATCGCGGAATTGCGAAAGAAGATCAGATAATTGTTCTGGGTCAGCAGTTCGATGTAGTTGGAAAATGTCGGATGGTAGACCCACCACGGGTTGGTCGCCGCGGATATCTCCGCGCTGCTCTTCAGCGACGTGATGAACATGTAGAGCGGCGGCGTCAGGAAGAAGATCGCGAACAGCGCCAGGAAAAAGTAGGACCAGCGCAGCGCCCATTTCCGGCTGCGGCTGATGCTGCCATAGCGCGGACGCGATGCAGTTCCCCTGCCGGCTTCATAGGTTTCCGCCGTCGCCGCGGTCATGACGCTTCATTCCCGCGGCGGTGGATGTCACGCAGGATAAAGATCGCGCAGACCGCAAGAATCGGGAACATGAACAGCGACACGCTCGCGCCCAGCGGAATGTCGGTGCCCTGAATCCCGAGGCGGAACGCCCAGGTGGCGAAAACATGCGTCTTGTCGATCGGCCCGCCGGCCGTCAGGACCTGCACGATGTCGAAATTGGCAAAGGTCACGATGGTCGAGAACAAGACCGTGATCGCGATGATGTTACGCATCATCGGCAGCGTGACGAACCAGATGCGCTGCCACCAGTTCGCGCCGTCGATCGAAGCCGCTTCGTAAAGCTGCTCAGGAACCGATTTCAGCGCGGCGAGGTACATAATCAGGAAGAACGGCGCGCCATACCAGACGTTGATCAGAATGACCGCGAAGCGCGCCCAGTTGGCGTCGCCCGTCCAAGGAATTTTCGGCAGCCCGATATGGACGAAAATCCAGTTGAACGCCGAATAGGATGGATCGAATAGCCAGAGCCACGCAAGCGTCGACATCGCGGGCGGAATGACCCAAGGGATCAAAAGCACGCCGCGCCAGCGTCGCTGCTTGTTGGCGGGGACGTTTGCGACGAAGTGCGCGACCACAAAACCGATCAGTGCCTTGAAGAAGACCGCGGTGAGCGCGAACACGCACGATTGCTGGAATACCATCCAGAATGTTTCGCGCTTCAGGAGGAATTCGAAGTTGCCAAGGCCGACGAATCGCGTCATCGACTTGTTCAACATCGACAGGTGGATGGCGTAACCGGCCGGATAGAGCACCAGCCCGAAGATCAGCAGGATCAGCGGCAGCGTCATCAGGAAAGCGATGGTCGATTTGCGTCCCATCGCGTTGCGAAACGCCGTGCGCTTGCGCGTTGGCGTGACGTATTTGTGCCCCGGGATCACCGCATCGACCATTGAACCACTCGCTGCGCGCTCATCGCCGGAGCAACTTTCCGGCCTTCGTCATGTGGTGGATCGAAGAACTACCCTCGCGCTGCAATCCGGTCTTTGGAGATTGCCAGCGGATCGGCCGCCTCCGGCCTCCGAGCATTCCGGGAGCGCGAACGCTCCCGGTCCGATCGTAAAAAAGGCGCCGCACGGCATCGCCGTCCGGCGCCTTTCAATCTCAGGTCCGCATGAACCCTTCGATTTCGCTCTCCGCCCAGGCGAGGGTCTTTTCCATCGCCTCGCCCTGCATATGGCGCACGATCATCTTGGTCATGATCGCCTGATCGTAGATCTGGTTGGCGATCTTCGGAGGAGCCGGCGAGGCCGACATCGACAGGACCTGATGGTTGTGCGGGTTCGGGTAGTGGTAGAGCGTCCCCTTCGGCGGACCTTCCTCGGCCCAGGTCTTGAACGTCGTGAGGTTGGCGAAGGACGGCAGGTCGTAGCCGCCGGACGCCGCGACCATCGACTCGACCACCGCCGGCTGCGAGAGCGCCGTCAGCAGGCTCTTCGCTGCGGACTGTTCCTTCGAGAAGCCCCAGACACCCCAGAAGTAGGGCAGGAACGGCGCGAAGCGACCCTTCGGACCGACCGGGAAGCCGTGTGTCCAGCACTGCTCGGCCACCTGCGGCGCGTCGCGCTTGGCAACAGCCCAGGCGCTTGGCGGGTTCATGATCAGAGATGCCTGACCCGACACCAGGAACTTGTTGTTGGAGGCGTCATCCCACGCCGGCGCGTCGGCCGGATAGAACTTCGCAACCTTCACGCAATATTCCAGCGCCTGACGAACGGCATCGCTCTTGACCGTGATCTTGCCGCTTGCATCGACGAGGTCAGCACCGAAGCCGTGGAAGAACGCGCCCGCGGTATCGACCGAGTCCGTTGTCTGGCCGAGGCCAACGCCGAACGGGTTGCCGCCCTTGAAGCAAGCCTCGGCAGCCTTCAGGTAAGCGTCGTAGGTCCAGGCATCGGCCTTCGGAGCCGAGCCCGCCGGGTACATCGCCTGCACGTCGATACCGGCGTGCTTCTTCATCAGGTCGATGCGCGAGCACGGGCCCTTGATCTGCGAGCCGACGGTCGCGGGAACCGCGAACCACTTGCCCTTAACCTTGCCGAGATAGGTCACCGTGTCGTTCACGGCGCCGTTCTGCTTGATCAGGCCGTCCATCACGTCGGAGACGTCGACGAGCTGTTCCTGGTAAGCCTGGATGTACCATGCCGGGAACGCGAAGATATCGTGGCCGGACTTGGCCTGCGATTCCGCCGCGATGGTGATAAGGTTCTTGTTGCCCTGCGAAGGAATGTAGTCGATCTGAACTTCGACCTTTTCCTTCTCGGCCCAGGCGGTGACGGCGTTCTGTGTCGCCTTGTTGGCGCCGGGAACCCAGTGGTCCCAGAAGCCGATGGACAATTTGCCCGCGGCATAGGCGCCCCGGACATACGGCGCAGCAATGAGGGCCGCGCCCGCCATTGCCGAAGTTTTCATCAATTCGCGACGCGATATGCGTTGCTTCATGCGTCTTCTCCCTATTGGCCGAGCCGTTTGCCCAGCCTTGCCTTGTTGTTCTGTCATACAAGAAATGAGCGCAGCGCAGGTGTCAACTGCGACGAAGGCCTTGAAATTCAAAATTTCGTCGGGTCATCCGCCGAAAGTTTACACTCCGGATTCGACTTTCGCCTTGCTCTATTTCACAAGCCCGGCCAGCCGCGGAAGCCACAACGTCAGCTCAGGAATAAGCGTGATCGCAACGAGCGACATCAGCAGCGGTATGAGCCACGGCAGGATCGCCATGGTGGTGCGTTCGACCGAAAGCTTCGCCACACGCGCAAGCACGAACAGCACCATTCCAAGTGGTGGATGCAGCAGCCCGATCATCAGATTCAGCGTCATCATCACGCCGAAATGCACCGGATCGATCCCGACCTTCAGGATGATGGGCATGAGGATCGGCACAAGGATCGAGATCGACGCGATCGGTTCGAGGAAGCAGCCGACGACTAGCAGCAGGATGTTGATCAGCAGCAGGATGATGTAACGGTTGTTGGTCAGGTCGAGCAGCGCCGCCGCGCCCGCTTCCGCCAGTCGCGTCGTCGTGAGGACCCAGCCGAACAGCGAGGCCGCACCAACGATCAACAAGACGCCGGAGGTCGTCTCAATGGTGTCGAGCGAGACCTTGTAGAATTGCTTCCAGCTCATCGAGCGGTAGAGGAAGACACCAAGGATCAGCGCCCAGGTGCAGGCCGCAATCGCCGCTTCCGTCGGGGTGAACCAGCCGAACGTCATGCCCCCGACGATCAGGGCCGGAGTCAGTAGCGCCGGAAGAGCGGCGATAAATGTACGGCCGAGTACCGACCAGCTGAAACGCTGGTCGACCCCAAGATTGTAGCGGCGCGCGCAGTAATAGACGTAGGCCATCATGAAGGCGGTCATCACGAAGCCGGGAATAAAGCCGCCGAGAAACAGCGCACCGATCGAAACGTTGCCCATCATGCCGTAGATCACGAACGGTAGTGACGGCGGAATGATCGGACCAAGCGTCGCCGAGGCTGCGGTGACGCCAACGGAGAATTCGGTGTCGTAGCCGTGGTCCTGCATCGCCTTGATCTCGATCGTGCCGAGACCGGCAGCATCGGCGATTGCAGTACCGGACATACCGGCAAAGATCACCGAGCCGAAGATGTTGACGTGGGCGAGTCCGCCCTTCATCCAGCCGCAGGTCGCGACCGCGAAGTCGTAGATGCGGTTCGTGATGCCGGCGGAATTCATCAGATTGCCGGCCAGAATGAAGAACGGCACCGCGAGCAGCGGGAAGGAATCGATGCCCCCCGCCATGCGGTGCAGGATCACGAAATCCGGAATCCCTGCAATGAAATGCGTGTAGAGGAGCGAAGAGCCGGCCAGCGCGATAAAGACGGGAATTCCCGCGACCAGGACCGCGATGAAAACGAAGATGAGAATTGTCATGGGATTCGCTCAGTCGGCTTTGATCTGTTGCGTCACGGGATGGGATCTGCGCCAGCCCTGCTGGTAATGCTGCCACACAAGATAGATCTGGCGTGCGAGCATCAGAAAGATGCCGAATGCGACGCCGCCATAGACGATGCTCATCGGCAAATCGAACACGGTCATGCGCTGATATTGCATGCGCTCGATGATCGTGACCGAGAAATAAGCAAGAAGCGCGATGAATCCGAGCGTGACGGCATCGATGAAGATGTGTAGCGCCACCCGCAATGGTCCAGGCTTCATCAGGTTGGAGAGAAGCTCGACCGCAATCTGCGTGTTCTTTCGGGTCACGACGGCGCCGCCGACAAACGTCAGCCACATCAAACCGTAGCGCGCGATCTCCTCCGTCCAGGCCAGCGAGTCGTTCAGCACGTACCGGGTGAAAAACTGCAGGAAGACGATGAAGGCGAGGCTCCAGAACAGCACCATCGCGATCCAGTCCTCCGGATGACGCTCGATGACGACATCCTCGTCTTTCGCGACGATCAGATGGACGTCGTTCTTCGCGCGCCGACGCGGCTTCGCGATTTTCTTTCTTTTCTTCGCCATTGCGTTGCCCTTCCCCGCCGTCATGCTACAGCATCTGCCGCCCGGCGGTAGCGCCCGGCGGAGGAAAATCGAAATGTCGAAAATCGTTCGCGTTGAAATCCTGCGAGTTGACCTGCCGCCCAAGGTGGTGCGGACGGACGCGATCCAGTCGTTCGTCACGCAGGAAACGCCAATGGTCCGCATCACGACCGACGATGGGCTGGTTGGAACGGGCTATTCCTACACGATCGGCACCGGAGGCTCCTCGGTCATCGCGCTGATCCGCGACCACCTCGCCCCCCGCCTGATCGGCCGCGATCCTTTTGAAACGGAAGCGATCTGGAAGAGCTTGTTCTTCGCGACGCACGCGACCGCAGTCGGCGCGATCACGAGTCTTGCGCTTTCGACCATCGACGTCGCGCTGTGGGACATCCGCTGCCTCGCGGCCAAACGCCCGCTCTGGAAGGAAGCCGGCGGCGCGCAGCGCGCGGTGCCGCTCTATTCCACCGAAGGCGGCTGGCTGCATGTCGAGGCAAAGGCGTTGATCGACGATGCGCTCGCGGTGAAGGCTCAAGGTTTCGGCGGCACGAAGATCAAGGTCGGCCGACCGCATGTCAGCGAGGATGTCGAGCGGCTTTCTGCGGTACGCGACGCGGTCGGACCGGGATTCGAGATCATGACCGACGCCAATCAGGCCTTTACCGCCGCCGAGGCCGTGCGCCGCGCGCGCGCCTATGACGGGCTCGACCTTGCATGGTTCGAGGAACCTCTCCCTGCCGAAGACCTCGACAGCCATGTGCGGCTCTCCGCGTCGACCAACATCCCGATCGCAGTCGGCGAGTCCCTCTATCACCCGAGCCATTTCCGGGAATATCTGCAGCGACGCGCCTGCGCGATCGTGCAGGCCGATGTTGCGCGGATCGGCGGCATCACACCTTGGCTCAAGGTCGCGCACCTCGCCGAGACCTTCAACGCCGCGATCTGCCCGCATTTCCTGATGGAGATTCATGTCTCACTTTGCGCCGCCGTGCCGAACGCGGCCTGGGTTGAATGGATCCCGCAACTCGACGACATCACGACGAACCGCATGACCGTGACGAACGGAAAAGCCGTTCCGCCGTCAGAGCCGGGCGTGGGGATTGCGTGGGACTGGCAGGCGATCGGCAAACGGCAGTCGTTCACGCCGATTGTCGTCCAGTGAGAAAAGGCTGCGGCGGGATTTCCGCCGCAGCCTTCGCAATTACTTCAGTGCCTGCAGGGCGTCGTATTCGGCCTGCGACCAGCCCCCGCTGCCGTCCATATGCAGCGGCAACGCAGCCTTGCGGAAGGCATCGCGGTCGACCTCTACCACGGTCTTGCCGAGCTTGCGGAACTCATCCGCGAGCTTCTGCTCGGAGGCGCGGATCTGGTCGGTCGCCTTGGCGGCCGCCTGGATCAGCACCTCGTTGAAGATTTTCTTCTCGTCATCGGTCAGCTTGGCCCAGACATGCGAGCCGACGATGGTGAGAAGCGACTCGGTGATATGGCCGGTCAGCATGATGTGCGACTGCACTTCATAGAACTTCTTGGCCATGATCGTCGGCAGCGGGTTTTCCTGACCGTCCACCGTGCCCTGCTGGAGGGCGAGATAGACTTCGGCGAAGGCGATCGGAGTTGCGTTCGCGCCCACCGACTTCGTGAACATGAGGAACAGCGGAGCCGGCGGAACGCGCAGCTTCATGCCCTTCATGTCTTCGGGCTTTTTGATTTCCTTGTTCGCGGTGACATGGCGCTGTCCGTAATAGGTCAGCGCGATGATCTTGTGCTTGGTCTTGTCTTCGTAGCCCTTGGCGATATCGCGGAACACCTTGCTCTCGCGATAGGCCTTCCAGTGATCGAAGTCGCGCAGCACGTACGGCGCGTTGGTGATCGCCATCGGCTTGTGGATCGAACCGGCGAAGGCGACGCCGGTATAGATGATGTCCACCGTCCCGAGGCCGAGCCCTTCGTTGATCTGGTTTTCGTTACCGAGCTGCGAAGCCGGGAAAACCTGGATTTCGTATTTGCCGTTCGTGCGCTTTTTGATTTCGTCTGCCGCCCACAGAGCCTCGGTGTGATAGGGCTCCGATACTTCGTAGACGTGGGCCCATTTCAGCTTGGTCTGCGCGCCGGCCGGGCCGCTGACGCCGAGAGCGGCGATAGCGAGCGTCGTGCCGAGCGCGATACGGCTCGTCCAGTGCAACATGGTTCTACCTCCCGTTGATTGTTTCTTTTGCCGTCCCGGCCTTCTTCGCGGACCTTCGCGGCGCCCCTTGAGCGGGGCCTTCCGTCCCGCTAACATGTTACAATGGATTTGCGCAAGAGTCCGTATCGTTTCCTGCCCGTCCTTCAACGCGGCAAACGGGGCGGCACGGTTCAAAACATTCAGGATGCGATCCGCGACGCGATCGTGCGGCTCGATCTTGCTCCGGGGACATTCATCGACAAGGCCGCTCTGTGCGAGCGCCTTGGCGTATCGCGGTTTCCCGTCTCCGAAGCGCTGGGCCGGCTCGCCGACGAAGGTTTCGTCGAGGTTCTCCCGCAGCGCGGCACGCGTGTCACCCGCATCAATCTGGTCGATTGCCGCGAGGCCATGTTCATCCGGCGCGCGCTGGAAAGCGAAACCGCACGCCGCATCGCCCCGCTCTCGGATCACGCGCTAATCGACACGCTCCGACGGATCACGGACGATCAGAAACAGGCGATGGCGCGCGACGATCGTGCGCGCTTTCACGATTGCGATCTGGCCTTGCATGACGCTCTGCTGGGAGCACTTGGCTACGAACGGGTCAAGACAATGGTTGCCGCGGCCCGCGCCAAGCTCGACCGCATGCGCCTTTTCATGTGTACGCCGCATCGGCAGGCAGCAACGCTTGTGGAGCACGGCGCGATTGTGGATGCGCTGGCTGCCGGCGACGCGGAAGGTGCCGCCAAGGCGATGCAGGCGCATCTCGACCAGGTCATGGAAGAATTGGCCGCCTTCTCGACCGTCAACCCCGATGCTTTCGACAGAGTTCAAAAGGACACTGCCGCCGCTTAGGGCGATCGGACGCGTTGACGGATCGCTCCGATTCATTCACATGGGCAGAGTACCGCTTCGTTCCTGGCGTGGTTTTGTCCAAGTTATTGCGTTCATTTGAATTTATTCGGTCCCGGAACCCGGTGCGGTTCCAGCGCGTTGCAGCGGAGACCGACGAGGAGATTTCCATGGCCGCATTCGCCGCAAAAACCCTGCGTATTGCCGAAGTCGATCCCTTCGGTGACGTGACCATCGTTCCCCCGGCCCTCACGGGTCGCACCGATATGGAACTGGCCCATGCGATGGCGGCGGACCTGATTTCTTCGAATCCAGAGAGCGACGCAGACGCGCTCAGGCATTTGCGCCAATCCTTTCCCGACGCCCCCCTGACTGTGCGAGTGGCCGCCCTTGCGGCGCTGATGCGCCGCTGATCCTATCCACGAAATAGCTGCTCGACCGCGGCCGCCAGGGGAAACAGCCTGCGGTCTCGCCCGTTGCGTGCGAGCAGCATCAAGCCGACCGGCAAGCCGCCGGAACGCGGCAGCGGAAGCGAAATCGCACAGAGATCGAAGAAGTTGCCAATCGCTGTATTTCGCAGCAGAGCAAGGTTGGCTGCCGCGAAGCCTTCGACCGACTGCACGTCGGCGAAACGGGGCGCGACAGTCGGTGTCGTAGGCATAATCAAGGCATCGAGGCCTTCAAGCCGGGCGTCCATCGCGCGGACCAGCCGAAGGCGCTCCTGGATGACTGTCACGTATTCGGCCGCGGTCATTGTTGCGGCACGCTCGATGCGGCTTCGCACCATTGGATCGATGTCGGAGCCACGCCGGGCCAATCGGTCGCGATGAATCGACAATGCTTCGGGCTGAGGCAGCCAAAGCCGGCTGACGATATTGGCCATCTCGTCGAGCAGACCGATCCGTTCCTCGCTGACGCGCGCGCCTGCCCTGGCAAATGCAGACAGCGCGTTTGCCCAAGCCGCCGAGACGGTCTCATCGAGCTTGTCCACCGGGAAGCCCTGAGCAATTCCGAGGCGGACGCCGCGCAGGCCGGACGGAGCAATCTCCGCCGGGGCGTCGGCCGCCATTACGGCGTCGGCATTCGCACAATCGACAACGCTGCGCGCCATCGGACCGACCGAGTCGAGCGTGAAAGACAAGGGGAACGCGCCATCGGTCGGCACGCGCCGCTTGCTCGGCTTGAATCCGGTGATGCCGCAAAGCGCCGCGGGGATACGGGTCGAGCCGCCGGTATCGCTGCCGATCCCGATCTCGCACATGCCGTCAGCGATTGCGACGGCAGCGCCGCTGGACGAGCCCCCGGGGACACGCGTGCGATCGGCTGGATTGCCCGGCGTGCCGAAATGCGGATTGAGGCCAAGCGCGGAGAAAGCGAATTCGGTCATATTGGTCTTGGCGACGATCACCGCACCCGCCGCTCGAAGCCTCCGCACAATCGGCGCATCGATTTCCGCGGGCGCGGCCTCCTCCGCCAGTACTTTCGACCCTGCACGCGTAGGCTCCCCCGCCACGTCGAAAAGATCCTTGATCGTGACGATCATGCCGTCGAGAGATCCAAGCGTGATGCCGGATTTTGCCCGGGCGTCGGCGGCGTCCGCCGCGGCGCGCGCCGCCTCGGTGTAAAGCGTCAGACAGCAGCGGCTTCCCTCTCCCGCGGGATCGCCGATACGCACCAGCGCTTGTTCGAGGCGGTCGCGGAAAGAGATCGTCATGGATGTGCCCGTCCGCATGAATGCCGAAATGACAGGAGATGTGAAGGGGAAACCGTCACGAAAGTGTCATGTGAAATCTATAGCCGTCACGTGATGGTCGCACTGCGTAGTATCCTTTACCTCTGCACTGGAAATTCGGCCCGCTCAATCCTTGCGGAAGCGATCACCAACAGGATTGGGCGCGGCCAGGTGCAGGCGTTCTCCGCGGGCAGCAGACCGGCTGGCAGGGTCAATCCCCACGCCATCGAGCTCCTGATCGATCTCGGATACGAAACCGCAGCCCTGCGCTCGAAAAACTGGCAGGAATTTGCGGCGTCCGACGCGCCCCGAATCGATCTTATCGTCACGTTATGCGATGAGGCGGCGGGCGAGAGCTGTCCGGTATGGCCGTGTCACCCGCTCATGGCACATTGGAGCTTTCCCGATCCCGCATCAGCGCGAGGCGCGCGCGGCGTGCGTTCGGCTCTTGCGGAAACCTATCGCGGACTTGAGCTGCGCATCCGGCGGCTGCTCGATCTGCCGTTCGCCGCGCTCGATCAGGCCGAATTGCACAATCATTTGCGCGACATAGGTGAGGATCGCAGGCAGGTCGTGGCTTTCAGCCATTGACCTCAAAACGAGAAAAAGGCGGCCGGCGGGCCGCCTTTCAGTCTCTTATACCTTTTGCGACAATCGTTTTCAGTTCGTCGCCGTGCCCTGTACCGTCTTTTCGAACTCGTCGAGAACATCCTTGCCGACGCGGGCGGCGGCATCGTCATAGACCGGCTGCATCGCCTTCTTCAGCGCGGCTTTTTCCGCCTCGGTGAGCGTGATGATCTGCGTCTTGCCGGACTTCTTCATCTCCTCGAGCGCATCGGCGTTTTCCTTCTCGGAAATGCCGTTGCCATAGGCGGTCGCTTCCGCCATCGCCTTTTCGAGCTGGCCGCGGATGTCGGCCGGCAGGCCATCCCAGAACTTCTTGTTCGCGACGACCACGTAGCCGATATAGCCGTGGTTGGAGAGCGTGGTGTATTTCTGCACCTCGTGCATCTTCTGGGTGTACATGTTCGACGGCGTGTTCTCCTGGCCGTCGACCACGCCGGTCTGCAGCGCCTGATACACTTCCGAGAACGCCATCACCTGCGGGATCGCGCCGAGAGCACGCATCTGCGCCTCCAGGATCTTCGAGGACTGGATGCGGAATTTCAGTCCCTTGAAGTCGTCCGGATTGCGCAGCGGCTTGTTGGCGGAAAATTCCTTGAAGCCGTTGTCCCAGAAGGCGAGCCCGACCATGCCCTTGCTCTCGACGAGCTTGAGCATCTTCTTGCCGAGCGGGCCGTCGGTGACGCGGCGCAGCGCCTTGGTGTCCGGCAGCACGAACGGAAGATCGAACACCTCGAACTGCTTCACGCCGATCGGGCCGAACTTGGAGTTCGACGGCGCGAGCATCTGCACGGCGCCGAGCTGCAGCGCTTCGAGCTCTTCCTTGTCCTTGTAGAGCTGCGAATTCGGATAGACCTCGACCGAAACCTTGCCGCCGGTATATTTCTCGGCGAGTTCCTTGAATTTCAGCGACGCCTTGCCCTTCGGCGTATCCGGGGCGACGACGTGGCTCAGCTTGATGACGATCGGCGATTGCGCGCCGGCCGGCACCGCCAGTGCGAGCGCGGCGGCAAGCACCGAAACGACAGCGAGTTTATTCCTCATGGCTGCTCTCCTTGGATTGTTCTTGGCCTCGGCCTCAAGGCGCTGAAGGTTGGCGTGAAACTAGCGCATCTGCCCACGTCGCGGGAAGCCGGGATCGGCGCCAGAGTCCGGTTATCGTGAATTGCCGTCACAGCCCGAGATAGGCTTCCCGCACCTTCGGGGAGTCGAGGAGTTCCCTGCCCGTTCCGCTGAGCACGATCCTGCCCGTTTCCAGAGCATAGCCGCGGTCGGCAATCGAAAGCGCGGCATAGGCGTTCTGTTCAACCAGAAGCACCGTGATCCCCTGCCGCTTCAGCCCGCCGATGATCGCAAAAATCTGGTCGACCAGCATCGGTGCGAGGCCCATGGAGGGCTCGTCGAGCAGCATCAGCCTGGGCCGCGCCATCAATGCGCGACCGATGGCGAGCATCTGCTGCTGACCGCCGGACAGGGTGCCCGCCGGATCGCGGCGCTTGTCGGCGAGAGCCGGGAACGAGGCGTAAATCCCTTCGATGTCGCTGGCGATCGCCTTGTCGCGCCGGCACCACGCCCCGAGCCGCAGATTGTCCTCGACCGAGAGCGGCGCGAAGACCTGGCGGCCTTCCGGGACCTGGGCAATCCCGCGCGCCACGCGGACATGCGGCGGAAGCCGGTCGATGCTCTCGCCGTCGAAGCGGATGCCGCCACCGGTGACGGGCTGCACGCCGGAAATCGCACGGAGCAGCGTCGTCTTTCCCGCGCCGTTGCTGCCGACGAGGGTCACGACCTCGCCCGGTGCGACACGCAGCGTAATCCGGTGCAGCACCTCGATGCGGCCATAGGCACTGGACAGGTTGTCAATGGCGAGCAAGCGCCGCCTCCCTGCTTCCATGAGCGCCGAGATAGGCCTCGATCACCGCGGGATTGTCGCGGATCTCGCCGGCGCTGCCTTCCGCAAGCGTACGCCCCTGATCGAGCACGTGAATACGATTGGAGATCTTCATCACCAGACGCATGTCGTGCTCGACAAGGACCACTGCGACGCCATCCCTCGCGATGGCCTGGATCGCGGCGTCTATTTCCGCAGTCTCGACCGCATTACAGCCGGCGGCAGGCTCGTCCAGCAAAAGAACCTTCGGCTCGGTCGCGAGCGAGCGCGCGATCTCGAGCCGCTTCAGCGCGCCGTAGGGCAAGGCGCCCGCCGGATCGTTCGCAAACAGGGTGAGATCGAGACGCTTCAACAGCTCGAACGCGCGCTCCCGCGTATTGCGGTTCTGCGCGATCACGGACGGCCACTTGCAAAGATGCGCGAGCACGTTGCGCCGCTCGTGGATATGCCGGCCGACCATCACATTTTCGAGCGCGGTCATGCGAAAGAAAATCTGCAGGTTCTGGAAGGTGCGCGACAGACCCCGGCCCGCGAGAAGGTGCGGCGCAAGCCCCGTCACGTCCTCTCCGCCGAGTTGCACGCCGCCCTCCTTCGGCGGATAGATGCCGGAAATCAGATTGAACAAGGTGGTCTTTCCGGCGCCATTCGGCCCGATGATCGCAAGGATTTCGCCGCTCTCGACGCTGAGCGACACCCCATCGACCGCAGTGACGCCGCCGAAATCCATCCGCAGGCCTGACGCCGCAAGCGCGCTCATGGCCGCACCCCGAACAGTGCACGCAGGCCCGGCACAATGCCGGGACGGAAGAAAATCATGAACACGATCATGATCAGCCCGAGCACGATGTGCTCGTAATCGTGAAAGACGGTCAGGACCTGCGGAAGGATCGTCAGCACGGCCGCGCCCACGACGCTGCCGAGGATCGAGCCCAGTCCTCCGAGGACGGCCATCGTCACGAATTCGATCGAGCGCAGGAAGCCCGCCGTCGCGGGCGTCACCAGTCCGTCGAACAGCGCCAGATAGGCTCCGGCGATCGCTGCGTAGACTGCGGAGATCACGAACGCGGCGAGCTTGTAGCGCGCGACGTCCACACCGAGGACGCGGGCGGCGATCTCGCTGTCGTGGATGGCGCGCAACGCCCGTCCCGTCGGGCTTTCGATCAGGTTGACCGCGATGAGCGCCGCGACGACCGCGCTGACACCGGAAATCCAGTACCAGGTGACGGAACCGCGCGCGACGAAACCGAACAATTCCAGACGCGGCACCGGCATGCCATCCGGGCCGCCGGTGAATCGCGCCTCATTGGTGAAGACCATCGCGATCAGGATACCCATGCCGAGCGTTGCGACCGCAAGGTAATGACCTTTCAGCCTGAGGATCGGCCGCCCGATCAGCCACGCGCCGACACCTGACAAGGCCGCGCCGAGGATCAGGGCTATGACAGACGGAATTTTGAAATGCGTCGGCAGGACTGCAACCGCATAGGCTCCGACCCCGAAAAATCCCGCATGCCCGAGACTGACCTGTCCGGCGAAACCCATCAGCAGGTTCAGCCCGATCACCGCGATCGCGAAAATGAAGACAAGCGCCGCGATGCGCATGTGAAAACTCGACAGCACCTGCGGCCCCACCGCGACCAGAAGCGCAATTGCGATTACGCTGCCGTAGCTTCTCAGAAAGGCGCGCATCACACGCGCTCGACGCTGGCGCGGCCGAATAGCCCCTGCGGCATGGCGAACAGCACCGCAAGGATGACGAGGAAGGCGATGGCATCCTTGTACGACGATGAGATGTAGCCCGCCGAAAACGCTTCCAGCAGCCCGACGATCAGCCCGCCCGCGACAGCCCCCACGGGATTGCCCATGCCGCCGAGCATCGCGGCGGCAAAACCCTTCAGCGCGAGCAGCGTTCCGACGTCATAGCTCGTCAGCGTGATCGGCGAGATCAGGATTCCGCCAAATGCCCCGATCGCCGCGGACAAGGCGAAGGAAATCCCGACCACCGAACCGGTATTGACCCCGACAAGGCGCGCGGCGAGGCGGTTCGCCGCGACCGCCGTCATCGCCTTGCCAGTAAAGGTGCGCGTCATCAGGAAACGCAGGCCGATCACGACCGCGGCAACACCCGCCAGCACGAGAACGCTTTGCGGCAATACGGCCGCCCCGCCGACCGTCCAGGGGTCGGCCCCAAGGAAAGGCGGCAGGCTGTGGAAGCGTTTGTCGAAGATCACGGCGGCGAGCCCGCGCAGCAGGATCGACGCGCCGATGGTGATGATGATCAGCGTCACGGCCGATGCCCCGCGCGCGGGCTCGATCGCGAGGCGGTGGAGTGCGAGGCCGACGACGATTGCAGCGGCGATTGCGAGCAGCGCGGCAAGCGGCAGCGGAACGCCGGCGGCGGTCAGAAACACCGTCACCATTCCACCGAGCATGACAAACTCGCCCTGCGCGAAATTGATGACGTCGGAGGCGTTGTAGATCAGCGTGAAGCCGAGCGCGACCAGCGCGTAGATCGCGCCAACCGTCAGCCCGGAAAACAGAAATTGCAGGAACACGGTCATGTCGCGGCGCCGGCCCGATCATCCTGCCCGCGCCTGCCGCGGACATCCCCATTGCAGTCGCAGGCTACGATAGAGGCGTGGATGGCCGGGACAATAGGGCGTTCGCGCCCGCCTTCGACAGGCTATGCCCGGCCATCCTTGGTTTTCCGTCCCGCAATCGATCCGGCTATTGCACCAGCGACCAATCGCCGTTCTTGATCTCGAGCATGCGGAACGCGCTGAGGTCGAGACCGAGGTGGTCGGTCGCAGACATGTTGACCACGCCGCCGGTGCCGACGAAGCCTTTGGTCTTCTCGATCTCGTCGCGGACCTTGGCCTTATCGGCGCTCTTCGCACGCTTCACCGCGTCCACATAGATCATCAGGCCGTCATACATATGCCCGCCGAAGGTCGAGACCGGCTGGCCGGTCTTGGCCTCGAAGGCCTTCTGATAGTCGACGACCACCTTTTTCTGCGGATCGCTGTCCGGAAGTTTATTGGCGACCAGCAAGGCCGCGGCCGGCAGACGCACGCCTTCGGCGGCGGCCGGAGTGGCAAGCTCGATATATTGCTTGGAGGCGACGCCGTGGCTCTCGTAGAGCGGCAGCGTGATGCCGAGCTGCTTGTAGTTGCGCGTCACGATCGCGGGCCCCTGCCCAAATCCCGGATTGATCACGGCCTGCACGCCCGCCTTGCCCTTGATGTTCGTGAGCTGCGGGGTCATGTCGCTGTCGCGCGGCCCGTAGGTCTCCTCGTGAAGCACCTCGATGCCGTATTTCCCGGTCACGGTCTTGCACTGGTCGTGCATCGACTTGCCGAAGGCGTCGGTGCCGGCGATGAACGCGATCTTGGTCAGGTTGCGCTTCTTGAGATCCTCGAAGATCTTCTCGCAGGCCATCAGGTCGGTGTGCGGCGTTTTGAAGATCCATTTCTTCGCCGGGCTGACCGCCTGGACCGCGCCGGCGAGATTGATGAAGGGGACGCCCGCCTCCTCGGCGAGCGGGATGATCGCCATGGTGGTCGCCGTGGTCGATCCGCCCACGATCGCATCCACCTTGTCCTGCTCGATCAGCCGCGTGCCGAAGGTGCGCGCCTGGTTCGGGTCGCCGGCGTCGTCGTAGATGAAGAGCTGGATCTTCTCGCCGTTGATCCCGCCCTTGGCGTTGATCTCCTCGACATACATTTCCAGCGTCTTCTTCTCCGGATCGCCGAGGAACGAAGCCGGTCCGGTGACCGAGAGCGGCGCGCCGATCTTGATGTCGGCCTTCGCATTGGCGGTCAGCGCGGCCAGTGCGACGGCCGCCAGCAACGTCATTTTGCTCGTCATGTAGTCCTCCCTTGGGTCGCTTTTGATTGTTCAGGCTGCCTTCTGGCGCCGCACGGTGGCGACGCGGAAACGGTTTGCAACGAACGCGGTGTCGGTCAGGCAGGCATTGCCCGCCGGGTTGGCGCCGGTGACGTGATAGTCGCTGAACGCCGCCGACTGGTTGACATAGACGCCGCCGGTCAGGTTGACCGAGAGCGGCACGCCGGCGCGCGCGAAGGCGTCCGCGGCTTCCTCGATCTTGACATCGTCGGTCGAATAGAACGACGCCGTGATCGCGCCCTTGCGTTTGGCCGAGGCGGCGGCGAGCGAAAGCGCTTCGCGGGTCGAGGGTGTGGCGATCACGAAGGCGATCGGCCCGAAACGCTCCTCGCCCCAGGCCGCCTCGTCCTTGGCATCGACCGCGAGGATCAGCGGCGTCGCGGTCCGCGCCTTGTCGAATCCAGCGACCGCGACAGCTGCGGAATCGCGCACCACCCGCCCAAGCTTGCGAGAGTCCGACACGCGCTTCACCGTCGCCTCGTTCTGTACCGCGCCAAGCACGGCCGCCGCGCGCTCCGGATCGCCCAGCAGCTTGTCGATCGCCGTCGCGATGCCGGCTGCGACTTCATCGAAGCTCTTGTGCCCATCGTTCGTTTCGATGCCACCCGCAGGCACGAAGATATTCTGCGGCGCGGTGCACATCTGTCCGGAATAGAGCGAGAGCGAGAAGGCGAGATTGGAGCACAGCCCGCGGAAATCCGTCACCGAATCGATCACGATCGGGTTGATGCCGGCTTCCTCCGTGAACACCGCGCTCGCCTTGGCGTTCTCGCGTACCCATCTGCCGAAGGCAGGCCCGCCGGTGAAATCGACGATCGCGACGTCGGGATGGGTGACAAGCTCCTTCGTGACCGGCGCGTCCGCCTCATCGGCGGCGAGCATCAGCACGTTCGGATCGAATCCCGCTTCCTTCAGCACCTCGCGCCCGATCCTCACCGTCAGCGCGAGCGGCAGGGTCGCGCCGGGATGCGGCTTGACGATCACGCTGTTGCCGGTGGCGAGGCTCGCGAAGATCGCAGGATATGCGTTCCACGTCGGGAAGGTCGCGCAGCCGATCACGAGCGATATGCCGCGCGGCACGATGCGCCACGCCTTGTCGAGCACGAGCGCATCGCCCTTGCCTTGCGGCTTCGACCAGTTCGCCATCGCCGGCACGCGCTTCATCTCGTCATAGGCATAAGCGACCGCTTCGAGCGCGCGATCCTGCGCATGCGGGCCGCCGGCCTGAAACGCCATCATGAAGCCCTGCCCGGTCGTGTGCATGACGGCGTTCGCGAACAGAAAGCTCTGCCGGTTGATGCGATGAATGATCTCAAGACACACCCCCGCGCGCTCCTCGATGCCGGCGCGTCCCCATTTTCCGCCGGCCTGCGCCGATGCCTTGATGAGCGTATCAACGTCAGCCGAAGGGTATGTGATGCCGAGCGGCATTCCGTAGGGAGAGATTTCTTTTCCAACCCGTTTAGCGCCGGGCTGATCGAGTTCGAACGGCTTGTTCAGCAATGCCTTGAATGCGGCCTCGCCGTCGGCCTTGGCCGTTTCACCGTAGATCTTGCCGCTCGCGATTTCCGGATACGCGCTCCAATAGCCGCGCGTGCGCGACGCAGCCACGGCCTGATCGAGCAGCGCGCGATGCGCCTCGAAAAAACTCATGTGTCCTCCCGGCGGGCGTCGCATGACCTTGTCACCGCTTGCGCGGCCGGTCGCGTTGACACCCTTTTTGGCCGCTCCTATTAATTAGCCGACCGGCCGGTCAGTCAAGTGGCAGGCGGTCGCATTGGGGAATGGGCGCCGCAGAAGCCCCGCCCCGGGGAGGACGACATGGATGTGCTCGTCGATAAGCGCGCGGGCTATCGGATTCTGACACTCAACCGTCCGGATCGGCTGAATTCGTTCACCGAGCCGATGCACCACGCCCTGCGCGCCGCGCTCGAGGACGCCGAGCGCGACAAGCAATGCCGCGCAATCGTCCTCACCGGCGCAGGCCGTGGCTTCTGTGCGGGCCAGGACCTGAACGATCGCCTGGCAAAGCCGGGAGAAACCATCGCGCTCGGCGACACGCTGGAGAAATTTTACAACCCGCTGGTCCGCAAGCTCCGCGCGCTGCCATTTCCCGTCGTCGCTGCGGTGAACGGCGTCGCGGCAGGCGCGGGCGCCAACATCGCGCTCGCCTGCGATATCGTGCTCGCGGCAAAGTCCGCGAAATTCATTCAGGCTTTCGCCAAGATCGGCCTCGTCCCGGACTCCGGTGGGACGTGGACGCTGCCGCGCGTTGCCGGTCTCGCGCGCGCTCGCGGGCTTGCTTTGCTGGCCGAGCCTCTGAGCGCCGAACAGGCGGAACGCTGGGGCGTGATCTGGAAGGCGCTCGACGACGGCGCGCTGATGGGCGAAGCCGAAAAGATCTGCGCACAGTTCGCCGCCGGCCCCTCTTACGGCCTTTCGCTGATCAAGCGCGCGCTCGATGCCTCGCTCGGAAACAATCTCGACGCGCAGCTCGATCTGGAACGCGATCTTCAGCGCCAGGCCGGCGCGCACCCGGATTATGCCGAAGGCGTGCGCGCATTCATGGAAAAGCGCCCGCCGTCCTTTGGGCCACGGGAGACGTGAGCGTGGACGCGAACGCTCTTGCCCGCGCCTGCGCGGATGCGATGTGGGCGGACGATGCCGCAAGCCGCGGACTCGGCATGGAACTCGTCGCCGTCGAGCCTGGGCGCGCCGTGCTTTCGCTGACCGTGACCGAGACAATGGTCAACGGCCACAAGATCTGCCATGGCGGATTCATCTTCACGCTCGCGGATTCCGCCTTCGCGTTTGCCTGCAACACCTACAACCAGCGCACCGTCGCGCAGCATTGCGCGATCACGTTCGTCGCGGCCGGCAGGCTCGGCGACCGGCTGACCGCGCGCGCGGCCGAGCGCCAGCGCGCCGGACGCTCCGGCATCTACGACATCACGGTGACGCGCGGGGACGGATCGGTCGTCGCCGAATTCCGCGGTCATTCGCGTACTATTGAGGGGAACATCCTCCCGGGAGGAAAGGCGTGATGGTCGACGCGTCCTACAAGCCCTACGGCCTCGAACCGATCGAAACCGCCTCGCGCGACGAGATCGCGCGACTCCAGACCGACCGGCTGCGCACCACGTTGCGGCATGTCTATGACAACGTGCCGGCCTACAGAAAGAAGTTCGACGCCGCCTCCGTCACCCCGGACGATTTCCGAAACCTCGAGGACCTCGCCAGGTTTCCGTTCACTACCAAGGCCGACCTGCGCGACAATTATCCATTCGGGATGTTTGCCGTCCCGCAGGCCAAGGTCGCGCGCATTCACGCCTCGTCGGGCACGACCGGAAAGCCGACCGTCGTCGGCTACACGCAAAAGGACATCGATGTCTGGTCGCATCTGATGGCGCGCTCGATCCGCGCTTCCGGCGGGCGGCCCGGCATGAAGGTGCACGTCTCCTACGGCTATGGATTGTTCACCGGCGGGCTCGGCGCGCATTACGGCGCAGAGACGCTCGGCTGCACCGTGATCCCGGTCTCGGGCGGAATGACCGAGCGGCAGGTGCAGCTCATCACCGATTTCAGGCCGGACATCATCATGGTGACGCCGAGCTATATGCTCGCGATCCTCGACGAATTCCGCGCCAAAGGCATCGATCCGAAGTCCTCATCGCTGAAGATCGGGATTTTCGGCGCAGAGCCCTGGACCAACTCGATGCGCGCGGAGATCGAGGCCGCTTTCGGCATGGATGCGGTCGACATCTACGGACTTTCCGAAGTGATGGGGCCTGGCGTCGCGAACGAGTGCGTCGAGACCAAGGACGGCCTGCATATCTGGGAGGATCATTTCTACCCTGAGATCATCGATCCGCAGAGCGGTAAGGTGCTGCCCGACGGTGAGCGCGGCGAGCTTGTGTTCACCTCGCTCACCAAGGAAGCGATGCCGGTGATCCGCTATCGCACCCGCGACCTGACGCGGCTCCTGCCTGGCACCGCGCGCACGCACCGGCGGATGGAAAAAGTGACCGGCCGTTCCGACGACATGATGATCGTGCGTGGCGTCAACGTGTTTCCGACCCAGATCGAGGAATTGCTGCTGCGCTGCGACGGGCTCTCGCCCCATTACCAGATCGAACTCTCGCGGCAGGAGCGTCTCGACGTGATGCGTCTGATGGTCGAGGCGCGCGCCGATCGCGCGGACGAGGCTTCGCGCGCAGCACAGGCGGCGGCACTCGGCGCGCATATCAAAAACAATATCGGCGTCAGCGCCGAGATCGTCGTGGGCGATCCCGGCGCGGTCGAGCGCTCGGCCGGCAAGGCGCGCCGTATCGTCGACAAGCGGCCAAGGGAATAGCCATGGCCCGCCCGCGCGCAGCCGATCACGACGGAAAACGGCGCACGATGCTGCGCCGCTCGGCGGCATTGTTCGCCAAGAACGGCTACGACCGCACGTCGATGGCGGAAGTCGCCGCGGCCTGCGGCGTCTCCAAGGCGCTCCTTTATCACTATTACAAGGGCAAGGAGACGCTTCTGTTCGACATCCTGCGGGCGCATCTGCAGGACCTGATCGATTCAGTTGCCGCGGTCGGACCGGCCGCGACGCCGGACTTGCGGCTGCGCGCGCTGATCGCAGCGCTCCTCGAAGCGTATCGCGACGCCGACGACGAGCACAAAATCCAGATCAACGAGCTTGGCAAGCTGCCGGCGCCGCAGCGCAGAATCCTGACCGACATGGAGCGCGCACTGGTCGCGCTTTTCGCCGAAGCGATCGCCGCCGCGCACCCGGATTTGCGCCGCGGCGAATTGCTCAAGCCGCTCACCATGTCGCTGTTCGGCATGCTGAACTGGCATTACATGTGGTTTCGCGAGCGCGGCGCGATAAGCCGCGAGGACTATGCCGATCTCGTAATGACGCTGATCGTCGAAGGCGCCCGAGCGCTGATGGCCCCGCCGGCGAAGGTGCGCCGCCGGGCATAGGGCCTAGACCGCGTCGTAATCGACTGCGATCTCGGCCGACTTCGGGTGCGACTGGCAGGTGAGGACGTAGCCCGCTGCAAGCTCCCACGGCTCCAGCGAATAATTGACGTCCATCTTCACCTCGCCCGCGGTGAGCTTCGCCCGGCAGGTGCAGCACATTCCGCCACGGCAGGAATAGGGCATCTCCAGTCCCGCGCGCAGGCCCGCATCGATGATCGTTTCGCCTTCGCGCATCGGGACATCGTGTGCAAGCCCATTCAGGGTGACATGTGCGAGCGCGACCGGAACATCGGCAGGCCCGGACGCCTTGCGCGGTGCGACATCGACCGGCCGGCCATCCGGGGTGAAAAACTCCACATGGATGCGATCCGCGGGCATTCCCAGACGCTGCAGGGTGTCCCGGCCCGTTTGAATCAGGCCACCCGGTCCGCACAGGAACGCGTGATCGATGTCCTTCGCCGGGGCGAAGGTCCTGAGCAGCGTTTCGATCTTGCCGGAATCGACGCGGCCGTGCAGCAGGTCGATCTCCTGCTTCTCCTGCGAGAGGACGTGGTGCACGATCAGCCGGCCGAGGAAGCGGTCCTTCAGGTCGTCGAGTGCGTCCTTGAAGATGATGCTTTGGGTCGAGCGATTGCCGTAGATCAGCGCGAAGCGGCTGTTCGGCTCGCGCGCCAGGATCGTGCGCAACAGCGAGAGCACCGGCGTGACACCGGAGCCCGCCACGATCGCGAGATAATTGCGCGCCTGTGAGGCGTCGGGCGCGATGCCGAACCGGCCCTGCGGGGTCATCACGTCGATGACGTCGACCGACTTGATGCGCTCGTTGCAGAGCGTGGAGAAAATCCCGCCCTCCACCTTCTTCACCGCGACGCGCAGCTCGCCGTCATCGAGGCCGGTGCAGATCGAATAGGATCGCCGCACGTCCTCGCCGCCGCATTGCGCGCGCAGCGTCAGGTGCTGGCCGGGGCGGAACCGGTAGACGTCCTTCAGCTCCGGCGGGACGGCGAATGCGATCGACACCGCATCCGGGGTTTCGCGGCGGACGTCGCAGACGGTCAGCGGATGGAATTCGATCGTCATGTCAGTGACACTTGAAATAGTCGAACGGCTCCGCGCAGGCGCGGCAGCGCCACAGCGCCTTGCACGCGGTCGAGCCGAATTCGGAGATGCGCTGCGTGTCGGTCGAGCCGCAGCGCGGGCAGGCGACCTCGTCCTCGCCGAACAGTGCGCGCCGGCCCGCACTCTTTTTCGGCGGCGCGATCCCGTAGGCGCGCAGCTTCTCCTTGCCCTCTTGCGTCATCCAGTCGGTGGTCCAGGCCGGCGACAGGACGGTGCGCACCCGCGGCAGACCGAAGCCCGCATCCTCGATCGCGCATTCCAGGTTCATCGTGAGCAGGTTCATCGCCGGGCAGCCGGAATAGGTCGGCGTGATCACGATCTCGATCTTGCCGTTCTCGACCTTCACGTCGCGCAGGATGCCGAGGTCAACCACCGACAGGACCGGAATCTCCGGATCGGTGATAGTCGCGGCGATCTTCCAGACCAAGTCGCGCAAGGCCGCGTCGTCCATCGTCCGCGCGGCCTTCACCACTTCGCTCCCGGATAGGCGCGCTGCAGGAATTGCAGATCCGCGAGGATGAAGCCGAGATGCTCGGTGTGGCGGCCGGCGCGGCCGCCGCTCTGCATGAATCCGTCATGCGGCCGCGACAGCGTCGCCTCGGTCAGCACCTGTTCGAGCGTCGCGGTCCAGCGGCTCCGCAACCCGGCCGGATCGACCCCGATGCCGCGCTCGATCAGCGCGCGCTCGACCTGGTCGACCTCGAACAACTCGCCGGTGAACATCCACAGATCGTCGAGCGCGGCCTGCGCGCGCGCATGGCTCTCCTCCGTGCCGTCGCCGAGCCGGATGGTCCATTCGGCGCTGTGGCGGACGTGATAGGCCATCTCCTTGACCGCCTTCGCCGCGATCGCGGCGAGCGTCTCGTCCTTCGAGCGCGACAGCGTCTCGAAGAAGGGATGCGCGTAGGCGGAATAGAGAAGCTGACGGACGATAGTCGCGGCGAAATCGCCGTTCGGCTGCTCCACCAGCAGCACGTTGCGATAGCCGCCCGCGTCGCGCAAATAGGCGAGCGCGTCCTCGTCTCGGCCCGCACCTTCCACCTCGCCAGCATAGGTGTAGAGCGATCGCGCCTGCCCGATCAGGTCGAGCGCGAGATTGGCGAGCGCAAGATCCTCCTCCAGCACCGGCGCGTGGCCGGTCCATTCCGACAGGCGGTGACCGAGGATCAGCGCGTTGTCGGCAAGCCGAAGCGTATATTGAAACAGCGGCGTTTCCATTGCCGGCCGCGTCACATATGCCCGACTTCGTCGGGGACGTCGTAGAAGGTCGGATGGCGGTAGATCTTCGTCGCGGTCGGCTCGAACAGCGCGTCCTTGTCCTGCGGATCGGACGCCACGATCGCGTTCGACGGCACGACCCAGATCGACAGCCCCTCGCCGCGGCGGGTGTAGACGTCGCGCGCATTCTGCAGCGCCATCTCGGCGTCGGGCGCGTGCACCGAACCGGCGTGCCGATGCGACAGACCTGTGCGGCTGCGGATGAACACCTCCCAAAGCGGCCAGTTCTTTTCGGTCATGGCTTGCTCCTATTCGGCCGCGACGCGCATCGCCGCGCGCGAGCGGCGTTTCTCGGCATAGGCGAGCGCGGCCTCGCGGACCCACGCACCGTCATCGGCCGCCTTGTTTCTTTGCTTCAGGCGCTGGCGATTGCACGGGCCGTCGCCCGCGATCACGCGCTTGAATTCGGTCCAGTCGATCTCGCCGTAAGTCCAGTGGCCGGTCTTCTCGTCAAATGTCAGTGCCGGGTCGGGGAAGGTCAGGCCGAGATAATGCCCCTGCGGCACCGTGGCATCGACGAACTTCTGCCGCAGCTCGTCGTTGGTGAAACGCTTGATCTTCCAGCGCATCGACTTGTCGGTGTGCTGGCTCGACGCGTCGGGCGGCCCGAACATCATCAGCACCGGCCACCACCAGCGGTTCAGCGCATCCTGCGCCATCGCCTTCTGCTCCGGCGTGCCGTCGCGGCAGAGCGACACCATGATCTCGTAGCCCTGCCGCTGATGGAAGCTTTCTTCCTTGCAGATGCGGATCATCGCGCGCGCGTAGGGACCGAACGAACAGCGGCACAGCGGAATCTGGTTCATGATCGCCGCGCCATCGACCAGCCAGCCGATGATGCCGATGTCGGCCCAGGTCAGCGTCGGATAATTGAAGATCGAGGAATATTTCTGCTTGCCCGACAGCAATTGCTCTATCAGTTCTTCACGCGACACGCCGAGCGTCTCGGCCGCGGCATAGAGGTAGGCTCCGTGGCCGCCCTCGTCCTGCACCTTGGCGAGCAGGGCGGCCTTGCGGCGCAGCGAGGGCGCGCGCGTGATCCAGTTTCCCTCCGGCAGCATGCCGACGATTTCGGAATGCGCGTGCTGCGCAATCTGGCGCACGAGCGTGCGGCGATAGCCTTCCGGCATCCAGTCGTTCGGCTCGATCTTTTCCTCGCGATCGACCCGCGCCTGAAACTGCGCCTCGCGCACCGGATCCTCCGGCGCGCTCGCATCCTTCGTGTTGAGGGCCTGCGTATACATCGGCGTTTCCTCACCCGAGCGGGTTTGGCCCGGCTTTGTTGTTAACTGCCAATAATATTACAATAATGGTATCAGTCAACGGTTCCTGTAATATTCGAGACCCGCCTCAGCAAATGCCACCTCATTGATCTGCAACCGAAAAACGCTTCGCCAGGGCCGGATCGGCCGGCGGAAGGGCGCCTTTCTCGTTGGTGGCGTGATTTGCAAGCCAGGATTCGGACGCGCCCAGGAGGCGGCGGTAGATTCGCCCCGTCAGCGCGCGCGCCTCGTCGCCCGCCCACCCGGCCGGACGCAAAGCACGCGGCAGGCCGGGATCGCGCAACACGATCCGGCGAAAACCATGGATCAACAGGATCCGCGCAGCGAAAGCGTCGGCGGACGATAGCGTACGCGCGGCCGCATCGAGCGGCGTGAAACGCTGCACGAACGCACGATAAGCCTCGGCGACCGGGGCGAGATCGAACGCGGCGGCGGCAACGTCGCGCGTCTCCTCCGGCGAAAGGCGAAGGAGATGCAGGCCCTTGCGGCGCGCAACCTTCGGCGGATCGGACAGTCCGACAAATGCGGCGCTCGACAGGGCGCGATAGCCGCCCTGCGTCAGCGCGCGCCGTGTCCCGGCGGGCTCAGGCAGACCGGCATCGAACAAAGCCAGGCGCACGCGGCCGTCGAATGCCTGCGCCGGGTCCGAATAGATTCGTTTCGTCGCGGCGAGGAACTCCCCCTCACCGCTCCTCGACAACCGGTAGTAACTTGCGCGCCCGCGCTTCGTGCGCGACAGCCATCCGTCCTTCGACAGGCGCGAGATCGCTATGCGCACGTGCGCCGCGTCGACATCGAAGACCGACATGAGCTCGATCAGCGAACCGATCCACAGCGAGCCGCCGCGCGGCACGACCGCATCGCCGTAAAGCGTTACGATCAGCGACCAGATGCGCGCAGGGCGATGCGCATGGAAGTGACGAAGAAGCGTAGCGACGGGCGGCGAGAGCGTCATCTCGATCAGCGGCCCAGTCCGCCCTTCTCCTCGATGAAACGGGTCACGACGCCCACATCCTTGCCCGTGCGCAGGTTGGTGAATACGAAAGGCCGCGCGCCGCGCATGCGCTTCGAATCCCGCTCCATCACCTCAAGCGACGCGCCGACATGCGGCGCCAGATCGGTCTTGTTGATGACCAGAAGGTCGGACCGTGTGATGCCCGGCCCGCCCTTGGACGGGATTTTCTCGCCCGCCGCCACATCGATGACGTAGATGGTCAGATCGGCAAGCTCGGGAGAAAACGTCGCGGCGAGATTGTCGCCGCCGGACTCGATCAGCACGAGATCGAGATCGGGAAACTTCGCCTGCATGTCGGCAACCGCAGCGAGATTGATCGAGGCGTCCTCGCGGATCGCGGTGTGCGGGCAACCGCCGGTTTCGACACCTGCGATGCGCTCGGGCGCAAGCGCGCCCGAGCGCACGAGATAGTCGGCGTCCCACTTCGTGTAGATGTCGTTGGTGATCGCGGCGATCTGGTATTTGTCGCGCATCGCCTTGCACAGCGCGTCCATCAGCGCGGTCTTGCCGGAGCCAACCGGGCCGCCGACACCGACGCGCAGGGGACCGTGGGGGTTTTTTACCATCGCGAATTTCTCACATCGTCATGGCCGGGCTCGTCCCGGCCATCCCGCTTGGGTGGGCAAGATCGTGCGTCCCTTATCGGGATCGCCGGGTCAAGCCCGGCGATGACAACGGATAGGTTCACGACCTGAACAACCTTGTGTATTGCGTCTCGTGTCTCATCGAACCGATATCGGCGCGCACAGTGGCGCTGCCAAGATCGTCGAGCGAGGCGGCAAGCGCACGCTGCGCGGTTGCAGCGATAACATCCTCCAGCGCGGCAAGGACGCGCTGCCCGTCGGTCTGTCCGAGGGGTACAAGCCGCACGCCTGCGGAAATCCAGTTCGATACCAGCGCGTGCAGAAAGGCGCCGACTGCGGTTTCGGCGGCGATGCCGTGACCCGCGGCCGCGACACCGACCGCGACCGGATAGGCGATCGGCCCGTCCCATGCATCACTCAGCAGATCGAGCGCCTCGCAATGCCAGGCAGCCCGCGTCGCCTCGATGAAAGCGCGGCCCTGCGCGGTCGTTTCCAGATGCCGTTCCTTCGACGATGCAAAAGCCGCCGCAAGTGCGGCAACGCCGCGCAGCGATGCTCTTTCGCTATTGCCCGCTGCGAGATGGGCATGCACGAAAAAGACTGCGTCGCAAAAGCCCGACCCGTTGACCATCATGGCGGCGAGCCAGCCGCGCAGCGTTTCGGCGTCGGCGATGTCGCCCGATTCCACGGCCCATTCGATGCCGCTGGAATAGGAAAACGCCCCGACCGGATAGGCCGGCGACAGCCATGCCATCAGCCGATAGAGCGCGGATGATTCAGACAGGGACGGCGCGGAGCGCACCGTTTCGGCGTTTGCATTCAGCGGGATGCTTCGGGGCTTCCGCGCCATCGTCAATGATCGTGATGGTGATGGCCGTGGCCATGCGCATGATCGTGGCCGCAATGCTCGTCATGCACGTGGTCGTGGCGATGATCGTGCCCATGCGCATGATCGTGATGCGCATGCGTATCGCTGTGATAGGCGCCGCGCTCGGGCTGGAACGGGCGCTCGACGATCCTCGTCGCCGCGCCTAGGCCGCGCACCATTTCGATGAGGACATGGTCCTCCTCGATATAGATCGCGTCGAGGCCGATCTCGGCCGGCGTATGGCGGTTGCCGATATGCCAGGCGAGGCGCAATAGCCGCTCCGGGCCGCTGGTCGTGATCTCGACGAGGCGCTGCGGCGCGGCCTTGATCTCGACCAGGCGGCCGTCCTCGAGTTTCAGCGCGTCGCCGTCGTTCAGCACCGCGGCCTTTTCGAGATCGAGCAGCACGTCGAGCCCGCCCTCGCCTTTAAGCGCCGCACGCCGTTTGTGGCGCGCCTCATGGTCGAGCACCACGCGGTCGGCGATCCTGTCGGCCTTGACCGCGGCACGCCGGACGATCGAGGTCGCGCGGATCATCTCAGCGCACTTCCACGTCGGCGGGGGTGATGATCTCGACCTTGCGCTCCGCGATCAGCGGCGCATTTGCCGCGCGCCATACGGCCATGTGCGGCATGTCGAAATGCTTGGTCAGATCGTCGCGGCTTTTCCACTGCTCGACCATGCGCAGCGTATCCGGTTCGGCGACGCTGACATTGGCCTGATACAGCATGCATCCCGGCTCGTTCGCATTGGTCGCTTTCACCACGGCGCGCGCATGCGGCAGCAATTCGTCGAGCTTGCCCGGATGCGTCTTGATGGTCGCGATAACGTAGATCGTGGACATTTCTTTTCTTCCCGGTTTTTCCCTGTCATGGCCGGGCTTGTCCCGGCCACCCACGCCTTCCTTCGCCCCGAATCATTGAAGACGTGGATGCCCGGCACAAGGCCGGGCATGACGAAGAAAGAACGGCGGCAAAGCCTTAAAACAAAAAGTACCGCTGCGCCATCGGCAGGACCTCGGCCGGCGCGCAGGTCAGCAATTCGCCGTCCGCACGAACCTCGTAGGTCTCCGGATCGACCTCGATATGCGGCGTCGCGTCGTTGTGAATCATGCTCTTTTTCGAGATCTTGCCGCGGGTGTTGCTGACCGCGACCAGTTCCTTGCGAACACCCAGTTTCTTCCCGAGATTTCCCTTCACCGCCGCTTTCGAGGTGAACACGACCGACGACGCCTCGCGCGCGCGCCCGAACGCACCGAACATCGGCCGGTAATGGACCGGCTGCGGCGTCGGGATCGAGGCATTCGGGTCCCCCATCGGAGCCGCGACGATGGTGCCGCCCTTGATGATGCAATCGGGCTTCACGCCGAAGAACGCCGGAGCCCACAGCACGAGATCGGCCAGCTTGCCTTTCTCGACCGAGCCGATGTGCTTGCTCACGCCATGCGCGATCGCGGGATTGATCGTGTATTTGCACACGTAGCGCTTCACGCGCGCGTTGTCGTTGTCGCCCTTCTCTTCCTTCAGCCGCCCGCGCTGCTTCTTCATCTTGTCGGCGGTCTGCCAGGTGCGGATGATGACCTCGCCGAGGCGGCCCATCGCCTGGCTGTCCGACGACATCATCGAGAGCGCGCCGATATCGTGCAGGATGTCCTCGGCCGCGATCGTCTCCTTGCGGATGCGGCTCTCGGCGAAGGCGAGATCTTCCGGGATCGACGGATCGAGATGGTGGCACACCATCAGCATGTCGAGATGCTCGTCGATGGTGTTGCGCGTGAATGGCCGTGTCGGATTGGTGGAGGACGGCAGCACGTTCTTCAGTCCGGCGATCTTGATGATGTCGGGCGCGTGCCCGCCGCCCGCTCCCTCGGTGTGGAAGGCGTGGATGGTGCGGCCCTTGAACGCCTTGACCGTGTCCTCGACGAAGCCGGACTCGTTCAGCGTGTCGGTGTGGATCATCACCTGGATGTCGTAATCGTCGGCAACCGACAGGCAATTGTCGATCGCAGCCGGCGTCGTGCCCCAGTCCTCGTGCAGCTTCAGCGCGCAGGCGCCGGCCTTGATCATTTCCTCAAGCGCCTGCGGGCGCGAGGCATTGCCCTTGCCGGAAATGCCGAGGTTGACCGGGAAATCGTCGAACGACTGGATCATCCGCCCGATGTGAAACGGTCCAGGCGTGCAGGTGGTCGCGAAGGTGCCGTGCGAGGGGCCGGTGCCGCCGCCCAGCAGCGT
The DNA here is from genome assembly GCA_964584855.1 of uncultured Hyphomicrobiales bacterium. Lineage (GTDB taxonomy): Bacteria > Pseudomonadota > Alphaproteobacteria > Rhizobiales > Xanthobacteraceae > Pseudorhodoplanes. Next base: position 460,763 of record CAZPBF010000031.1, on the reverse strand, counting down.
CGTAACGCCGGACATCAGCGCGTCGTCGATCTGCTGCGGGCAGATGAAATGGATGTGGCTGTCGAAGCCGCCGGCGGTGAGGATCTTGCCCTCGCCCGCGATCACGTCGGTGCCGGGTCCGATCGCGATGGTGACGCCCGGCTGGATGTCGGGATTGCCCGCCTTGCCGATCGCCGCGATGCGGCCGTTCACGATGCCGACATCGGCCTTCACGATGCCCCAGTGATCGAGGATCAGCGCGTTGGTGACGACGGTGTCGACCGCGCCCTGCTTGTTGGTCATCTGCGACTGGCCCATGCCGTCGCGGATCACCTTGCCGCCGCCGAACTTCACTTCCTCGCCGTAAACGGTGAAATCTTTCTCCACCTCGATGATGAGATCGGTGTCGGCAAGCCGCACGCGATCGCCCGTGGTCGGGCCGAACATGTCGGCATAGGCGCTGCGCTTGATTTTCACGGACATCGTCAGGCTGCTCCCGAATTCGGCCACCGCGCAAACGCAAACACCCAAAGAAAAATCAAATTCAGGGGCGGGATGACCGCCACCATGCACCACCACCCGCTAAATCCTGCTCTTCGCAGGATCTTCACGACCGGAAACATAAAGAGAAAGAGATAAAGGACGACAATGATCCAATGCCAAACTGAGACGGCGCCCATTTGGTTCTCCTAAATCTTTCCCATCACATCGCCGCGGAAACCGTAGATCGTCTTTTTCCCCGCGACCGCGACCAGCGTGACCTCCCGCGTCTGGCCCGGCTCGAAGCGCACGGCCGTTCCCGCCGCGATGTCGAGGCGCATGCCGCGCGCCGCCTTGCGGTCGAATTTGAGCGCGGGGTTCGTTTCGAAGAAATGATAATGCGAGCCGACCTGGATCGGCCGGTCGCCGGTGTTGGAGACGGTGAGCTTGACGGTCTTCCGACCGGCATTCAGCTCGATCTCGCCGTCCTTGATGAACATTTCGCCGGGGATCATCGTTTTCGCCTCTCAAAGTCTCGTCATGCCCGGCCCTGTGCCGGGCATCCACGCCTTCCTTTTTTCGCGGCCAAGGCGTGGATGGCCGGGACAAGCCCGGCCATGACAGCAAATAGGATTGAACCGCTCATCGGATCGGTTCGTGCACGGTCACGAGCTTCGTTCCGTCCGGGAACGTCGCCTCGACCTGAATGTCGTGGATCATCTCGGCGATACCATCCATCACCTGCGCGCGCGTGATGACATGGGCGCCTGCTTCCATCAGCTGCGCGACCGTCTTGCCGTCGCGTGCGCCTTCGAGGATGAAATCCGAAATCAGCGCAACCGCTTCCGGATGGTTGAGCTTGACGCCGCGTTCAAGACGGCGGCGCGCCACCATCGCGGCGACCGAGATCAAAAGCTTGTCCTTTTCGCGCGGTGTCAAATTCATAAGTCATTTCCCTTGCGCATGATCCTGTCCGAAAACCGGTGCCCACTTTTCGGGTTCATGCGCCTTTCCTTGCGCGCATTATCTTATCCAAAAACCGGTACTCACTTTTCGGGATCATGCGCCCCTCAATTCAACCAAAGCCTCGGCAGCGTCCCGCGATCGAGCGCCGCCAGCAGCGAAACGATATCACGACGCAGCGTCGCGCCGTCGGCGGCGCAGAGTCGCGCGAGAGCAAAGCCATTCCAAGATGAAATCCCGACTTCTCCAGAACATTCGATGGCCCGCAGCCGCTCGACCAGAGCCTCTTCGGAGGGCGTGACCAGGATGGTCGCGATGGCTACGCCGCCATTGGCGAGGGCCGGCTTCCGAAGCGTGTCCGCGATCGCGCCGTCGAGGCGCAGGGTCTCGGCAAATACAAGCCGCCCCTCGCGGCGCACGCGCCACCGGTCGGTGAGCGCCCCCTCCCGGACGATTTCCCCCATCGCCGCGCGGCCGAATACGACGGCTTCGACAAGGACCACCGACGCATCGGCGGCAAGATCAATCTCGATGCTGCGGGTCAGCCGGGCGCGGTCGAACAGAATCGTCTCCTGCGGCAGCCAGCGTAGAGCCGCGCCTGCGGCGACATCGAGCTTCACCGCGATTTCGGTATCCGCACCGATGGCGCGATAAACTTTCTCGGCGGCCGCGCCGCTGACCAGAAGGCGCGCACCTTCGGCCACGGCGATGTCGAGCGCAAACCGGTCGCCGCCCGCAATCCCGCCCGCGGTATTGACGGTGACGGCCTCAAGCTCCTCGCCCGTGACATTCGGAAAGCGCGCCCGCAGCGAGCCACTCTCCTGCACGCGCTTGCGCCGGGTGCGGCCATGGTCGTGCGCGACGGTGAGCGCCAGATGGCCGCGCGCGCGATTGGCCGCGAAGATTTCGGTCTGGGCAAGCAAAGGCGCGTTCATCCTGTTATCCGGCCATCCCGCTCAGGCTAGCACCCAGCATCCCTAAGCGGGATGCCCGGCACAAGGCCGGGCATGACAACGGATGGCCTCAAATCGCCAGCGCCCGCTTCAGCGCCCCCTCGTCCATGTCCGCCTTGCCGGATGCATAGACCACCGCGCCCCGATCCATCACGGCGAAGCGGTCACCGAGCTCACGCGCGAAATCGAGATATTGCTCGACCAGCACGATGGCGATCTCGCCGAGCCCGCGCAGATAGGAAATCGCCCGGCCGATATCCTTGATGATCGAGGGCTGGATGCCCTCGGTCGGCTCGTCGAGCAGCAGGAGCTTCGGCCGCATCACGAGGGCCCGCCCGATCGCAAGCTGTTGCTGCTGGCCACCGGAGAGGTCGCCGCCGCGTCGGCGCAACATGTCGTGCAGCACCGGGAAAAGGGAGAATACGTCGTCGGGAATGTCGCGCTGGCCGCGCGGCAGCGGCGCAAATCCGGTGCGGAGGTTTTCCTCGACGGTCAGCAACGGAAATATCTCGCGCCCCTGCGGCACATAGGCGATGCCGGCGCGCGCGCGCTCATAGGGGCGCAGGCCCGATATGTCCTTGCCGTTCCACAGCACCGAACCCTTGGAGATCGCATGCTGGCCGACGAGCGCGCGCAACAGGCTCGTTTTGCCGGTGCCGTTGCGGCCGAGCACGCACGTCACCTTGCCGGGCTCCGCGACAAGCGACACCGAGCGCAGCGCCTGCGCCGCGCCGTAATGAAGATCGATGTTCTTTGCTTCCAGCATCAGTTTTCTCGCTTGCGCATGATCTTGTCCGAAAACCGGTTCCCACTGTTCGGGATCATGCGCTACCGCCCCAGATAGACTTCGACGACGCGATCGTTGGTCGAGACCTGGTCGATCGTGCCTTCGGCGAGCACCGACCCCTCGTGCAGGCAGGTCACCTTCACCCCGAGCTCGCGCACGAAATGCATATCGTGCTCGACCACGACCACGGTCTTGTCGCGATTGATTTCCTTCAGCAGTTCCGCCGTCTGGTGCGTCTCGACGTCGGTCATGCCCGCCACTGGCTCGTCGACGAGCAGCAGTTTCGGCTCCTGCGCGAGCAGCATCCCGATCTCGAGCCATTGCTTCTGGCCGTGCGACAGCGCGCCAGCGCGGCGATCGCGCGCGCTCTTGAGACGAATGGTGTCGAGCAGCGCGTCGATGCGGCGCGACGCGTCCTCGTTTTCCCGCCACACCAGCGTCGCACGGGCGCGGCGATCGTCGGCGAGAGCGAGCAGAAGGTTGTCCTCGACGGTGTGCATGTCGAATACCGTCGGCTTCTGGAATTTGCGGCCGATGCCGAGACGCGCGATCTCGGTCTCGTCGAGACTCGTGAGATCGTAGGCCCCGCCGAACACAGCGTCCCCGGTATCGGGCCGGGTCTTGCCGGTGATGACATCCATCATCGTGGTCTTGCCTGCGCCGTTCGGGCCGATGATCGCGCGCATCTCCCCGTCCTCGATGGCGAGGGACAGGTTGTTCAGCGCGCGGAAGCCGTCGAACGAAACGGTGACGCCGTCGAGATAAAGAAGCGAAGTCGTGGTGCGGATATCCATCGCGATCACTCCGCAGGCCGTGCCGAGGGCTCGCCGACCGCCGCGCCATCCTCGCGCGCCGCGGCGAGGCGGAGCCTGCGCTCGACATTCCAGTGACGGAACGTGCCGATAATGCCGCGCGGAAGAAAGAGCGTAACACAGACGAACAGCCCGCCCAGCGCGAACAGCCAGTACGGCGCGAGCACGCCGCTGGTGAAGGTGGTCTTCGCGTAATTGACGAGGATCGCGCCGAGCACCGCGCCGGTCAGCGTCCCGCGGCCGCCGACGGCGACCCAGATCACCGCCTCGATCGAGTTGCCGGGGGCGAATTCGCTCGGGTTGATGATGCCGACCTGCGGCACATACAGCGCCCCGGCGACGCCGGCCATGCAGGCCGACAGCGTGAACACGAACAGCTTGTAGGATTCGACCCGGTAGCCGAGGAAGCGCGTGCGCGATTCCGCGTCGCGGATCGCGACCAGGACCTTTCCGAACTTGGAGGTCACAAGCGCGCGACAGACGAGAAAGCCGAGCGCAAGCGCCGCGACCGAAATCGCAAACAGCGCCGCGCGGGTCGGTTGCGCCTGCACGTTGAAGCCGAGGATGTCCTTGAAATCGGTCAGGCCGTTGTTGCCGCCGAAGCCGAAATTGTTGCGGAAGAAGCCGAGCATCAGCGCGAAGGTCATCGCCTGCGTGATGATCGAGAGATAGACGCCGGTCACGCGCGAGCGGAAGGCGAACCAGCCGAACACGAAAGCAAGCAGGCCCGGCACCAGGAGGACCATCAGCAGCGCATAGGGGAAATGCTGGAAGCCGTACCAATAGACCGGCAGTTCCGGCCAGTTCAGGAACACCATGAAGTCCGGCCGGATCGGGTCGGCATAGACGCCGCGCGTGCCGATCTGGCGCATCAGGTACATCCCCATCGCGTATCCGCCGAGCGCGAAGAACGCGCCGTGCCCGAGCGAGAGAATGCCGCAATAGCCCCAGATCAGGTCGATCGAGAGCGCGAGGATCGCGTAGCAGACATATTTTCCGAACAGCGCCACGAGATAGGTCGGGACGTGGAACCCCGAAGTCGGCGGCAGCAGCAGGTTGAGCGCCGGGATCAGGATAATCGCCGCGGCGCACAGCACGAGAAAGACGGTGGCGCCCCGATCGAGCGTGCGGATGAGGGTATTGCCGATCATGCTTCCACCGCCCGGCCCTTGAGCGCGAACAGGCCCCGCGGACGCTTCTGGATGAACAGGATGATCATGACGAGGATGACGATCTTGCCGAGCACCGCGCCAGCGAAGGGCTCAAGGAACTTGTTGGCGATGCCGAGCGACATGGCGCAGAACAGCGTGCCCCAGAGATTGCCGTCGCCGCCGAACACCACGACGAGGAAGGAATCGATGATGTAGCCCTGCCCGAGATTGGGGCTGACGTTGTCGATCTGGGAGAGCGCGACCCCGGCGATGCCCGCGATGCCCGATCCGAGCCCGAAGGTGAGCGCGTCGACGCGGCTCGTCCGAATGCCCATCGAGGCCGCCATCGGACGGTTCTGGGTCACCGCGCGCATCTCGAGCCCGATGCGGGTGAGACGCAGGAGCGCCAGCAGCCCGACGAAAACGCCGAGCGTGAACACGATGATCCAGAGCCGATTGTAGGTGATGGTGATCTGGCCGACCTCGAAGGCGCCGCTCATCCACGACGGATTGCCGACTTCGCGATTGGTCGGTCCGAACGTCGTGCGCACCGCCTGCTGCAGGATCAGCGAGATGCCCCAGGTCGCGAGCAGCGTCTCCAGCGGCCGGCCGTAGAGAAAGCGGATGATGCTGCGCTCGATGATGATCCCGACCAGCCCGGAGACCAGGAACGCCAGCGGCACCGCGATAAAGAGCGAATAATCGAACAGTCCGGGTTTGTACGAACGGATCGTCTCCTGCACGACGAAAGTCACATAGGCGCCGAGCATCACCATCTCGCCATGCGCCATGTTGATGACACCCATCACCCCGAATGTGATGGCAAGACCGATGGCGGCCAGGAGCAGCACCGATCCGAGCGAGAGGCCATACCAGGCGTTCTGCACGCTCGCCCAGATGGCGAGACTGTTCTGGATCGAGCCGACCGCGTCCTGCGCCGATTTCCTGACGCTCGCCGGGGCATCCGACGGCAGGCCGGCGAGCAGCGCCAGCGCCTCCTGGTCGCCGCGCGCACGAAGCGTCGAAACGGCGTCCAAACGGTCGGTTTCGGAGGCGTCGGACTTGTAGAGAATGACGGAGGCGCGCGCTTCCTGCAGCGCCGTTTTCAGCCGGGATTCGGTTTCTTTCGAAATTGCCGTGTTGAGCGCGGGCAATGCGGACGCTTCATGCGATTTGAACACCGCCTGGGCGGCAGCGAAACGCTTTCCGGAATCAGGCGACAAAAGAGTGAGACCACCGAGCGCCGCCTCGATCGAGCGCCTCAGGCGGTTATTGAGGCGGACGGTCTTGAGATCCGCCGGAGCGCCGGCCGCCGGCTGCCCGGTGGCGGCGTCGAGAACGGCCGTGCCGCTCTTGATGTAAATCTTCTTGCTCGCGGGATCGAACAGCAGGCGCGAATCGTTCAACGCCTGAATGATGGCGGCGGCCTGAGGATTGCCGCTGGCCGCAACCGCATTGATCGCGTCGTCGGTCTCGCTGAAGGAGTCGGCCGCGAACTTCTGCAGGGTCTCGTCGAAGGATTGCGCATTTGCAGGCAGCGCCGCCACCAGAAGGCAGATCGCAAACAACCAGGCGACCAGACGATCGCGGATCATACTCATCTCATCTATCCCGGCGGGGTTAGTGGGAGGCGGCGGGCATGTCCGCCGCCTCCGGTGATTTCAAACGCGTGCGGTCAGATCACGCGCCACCGCACTTCTTGGTGACGGTGTTGTAGTTGCCGCACTTCAGCGTGACCCAGTCGCCGATCAGGTCCTTGGAGCCCGGCAGTTCCTTCGACCAGGCATCGCCCGGCACCAGACCGTCGGTCTTCCACACCACGTCGAACTGGCCGTCCGCACGCACCTCGCCGATGAATACCGGCTTGGTGATGTGGTGGTTCGGCAGCATTTTCGACACGCCACCCGTCAGGTTCGGGGCTTCGGTGCCGGGAAGCGCGTCGATCACCTTGTCGGCGTCGGTCGACTTCGCCTTCTCGACAGCCTTGACCCACATCGCAAACCCGATGACGTGAGCTTCCATCGGATCGTTGAACGTGCGCTTCGGGTTCTTGGTGAAGGCCTGCCACTTCGTGATGTACTCCTTGTTCAGGGGAGTATCGATCGACTGGAAGTAGTTCCACGCGGCGAGATGGCCGAGCAGCGGCTTCGTGTCGAGCCCGGCGAGTTCTTCTTCGCCGACCGAGAACGCTACGACCGGGATGTCCTTCGCCGAGACGCCCTGGTTGCCGAGCTCCTTATAGAACGGAACGTTGGCGTCGCCGTTGATGGTCGAAACCACCGCCGTCTTCTTGCCGGCCGAGCCGAACTTCTTGATGTCCGACACGATCGTCTGCCAGTCGGAGTGACCGAACGGCGTGTAGTTGATCATGATGTCTTCCTTCGCGACGCCCTTGGAAAGCAGGTACGCCTCGAGGATCTTGTTGGTCGTGCGCGGATAGACGTAGTCGGTACCCGCGAGCACCCAGCGCTTCACTTTCTCTTCCTTGGCGAGATAGTCGACCGCAGGAATCGCCTGCTGGTTCGGAGCGGCGCCCGTGTAGAACACGTTGCGCTCGGATTCCTCACCCTCGTACTGCACCGGGTAGAACAGGATCGAGTTCAGCTCCTTGAAAACCGGGAGCACGGACTTGCGCGACACCGAGGTCCAGCAGCCGAACACGGCGGCAACCTTGTCCTTGGTGATCAGCTCGCGCGCCTTTTCGGCGAACAACGGCCAGTTCGAGGCCGGGTCGACGACGACCGCCTCGAGCTTCTTGCCGAGAACGCCACCCTTCTTGTTCTGCTCGTCGATGAGCATGAGCATCACGTCTTTCAACGTGGTTTCCGAGATCGCCATCGTGCCCGACAGCGAATGCAGAATTCCGACCTTGATGGTGTCCTGGGCCTTGGCGGGGAATACCGCCGCCAGCCCCAGGGCCAGGCCGGCCGTGGCAGCGAGCCAGCGGCTGGCAGACGGCCGCTTCGCGGCCGCACGCTTGGATTGGATCATGAGAACTTCCCTCTGCTTGACGCGCGCGTGCGCCCCCGACGCCCGGCGGCTCTTTCGCGCTGCAACAGGGAATGGCAAAGGTCGTGCCAATCCTGCTGGCTAAACAAGGCTCTGGAATCATGGGTTGAATCTTTTTGAATCAGGCTGCCTAGCGAAACGGCAGCACTTCCGATGTGACTATTATTTAGGCGTATGAGCAATTTGGAAGCAGATTGCCTGCCGGTGGGCGCCTAACCGGCCAATCCAAACGGAAAACGCCGGCCCGAAGGGCCGGCGCTTTAAAAATCCAGAAGACGAAGAGTCGCCCTACAGCATGAAGTCGGCCGCCTTGAGATGCAGGTTGATGCCCTGCAAGGAAACCGCAAAGTCGGCCGTGGCGTCCCCGTTGACGTCGGCCTGCACGAAGGTCTTTCCCTCGCTTTCGTACCACGTCACCGAATGCGCCACAGCGCTCGCGTTCTGGCCGCCATAGACGAAATGATCGACGGCAAGGGTCGAGGTATCCGCGTCGATGCTCGACAGCTTGATCTTGTCCGTGCCCGAGACGAAGTCGGTGATCAGGTCCGGGTTGGAAGTCGCGCTGTCCGACACCTGGAGGAACACGAACTTGTCGCTTCCGCCGCCGCCGGTCACGACGTCATAGCCACCGCCCGGCTTGAGCGTGTCGTTGCCGTTCCCGCCCTTGATGATATTGCCGTTGCCGTCGCCGATGAGCATGTCCGCGTAGGACGACCCGGTCAGGTTCTCGAAACCTGACACGGTGTCGGTTCCCGCACCGCCCGTATTCTGCGCCGTGGTCAAGGACAGATCGACCGTCACCGCCGCCGTCGCGCTCGCGTAGCTCACGGTATCGTTTCCGCCGTCGCCGAAAAGCTGATCATTGCCCGATCCGCCGTCGATGACGTCATTCCCGCCAAGACCGTGAATAATGTCGTTGCCGCCCTTGCCGGAGATTGTGTCGGCTTCCTGCGTCGCTACCTGTTGACCGCGCGCCGAGGTCGTGCCGTCGATGGTGTCGGCCGACGCCGTGCCGGTGATCGTAACGCCGGCTTTGTCGATCACGGTGATATTGAAGTCCTTCGTGATCGACAGGCCGCCGGCATCCGTCGCCTGAACGGAAATGCTGACGCTCGACTCAGTTTCGTAATCGAGAGACATGCCCGAGACGAGTTTCAGGGTGTAGGCACCGGGAGTGCCTGACACCTGGAACCGGTCGTCAGACACCGAGAAGGTGAATGCGGTGTCGTTGTTGGGATCGGTCACGGTGATCGCCCCGATGGCGGCACCGAGCGCATTCTCGGCGACGCTTGCGTTTGCGAGCGCGATCGCCGTGGGCGCGACGTTCACGGTTGGCGGACTCGATGAAAAGAGAAAATCGTTGGCAACCAGCGAGGATTTCGCAACGCCGATCAATGTCAGGGTCGATCCCGGAGCGAAAGTGAACACCGTATCGGAGCCGACCTGCGCGGCGAAACTCATCGCCTGACTGAACGACGTGATGCCGAGGTCGACGAGCTTGATCTTCTCGGTCGCAACCGTGAAATCGGTGATGGTGTCGTTGCCGTCGCCCGAATGGTAGATGAACTGGTCGTCGCCGAGACCGCCGACAAGACTGTCGTCGCCCTTCCCGCCCGAGAGGACATCGTTGCCCTTGCCGCCCTTCAGCGTGTCGTTTCCGCCGAAGCCTTCGAGATAGTCGTTGCCGTCCCTGCCCTTCATATTGTCGGCGGTTTCGCGCCCGAGATAGAACGCTCCAGTGGTCGTACGCGTCGGGTTCTTGTCCTGGATCAGTCCGGTAGAGGCTGCAACGACGATCGGAGAATCCGGCGTCATCAGATTGTAGAAGTCGGACTGCGCCAGGCGCGAAAAGACGGTGATCCCTTCGAGATCGTCGTGCGCATCCATGCTGTAGGGATGCTGGCCGTCATAATTGCCCGCAAGATATTCGTCGGTCGCGAGCACCATATTGTCGGCGCTCGACGAATAGTCCGAATATTGCGAACCGAAGAGCCCGGCGGGAACGGATTTAAAGACGGGATCGTTTTCGACGCCGATGTTGAAGATCCCGCTCGCGGTCGAAATGTTGGGCGAGGCAAAGCCGACGAACGTGGCGTCCGCGAAATATCCGCCATAGGAGCTTTGCGCGATCGACGCCATCTGATTGACCGCGCCGCCGCCAAGGCTTGCGCCGGTGAACGCAAACGTCGCGCCGGACGGCGCCTGCGCTTTCAGCGCATTCAGAAGCGGAGCGTAGTGATTGATGTAGGTTCCAAAGAACAGTTCCGGGTAGTTCGAAACGTCGACGCTGTCGTCGGTTCCCCGGAACGAGACGATGTAGTCGTTGCCCTGACGCAGCACGATCGCGCTCGCGCCCGTCGCGCCGTCGGTATAGTAGTTGCCGTCCTGATAGGTCGCACCGAGGCCGAGCGCCGCCGGCGTCACCACCTGCCAACCCGAAGGAATCGGCGCACCGGAGAAAGAAGAAAGCGCCGCCTTGCCGAGAAGATCGGCTTCGTCGAGCGTGAGATTGAAGCCGGTCAGAAAAGCCATCGGGTCCGCCTGATTGTTGGGACTTTGCAATCGCAGCGATACACGCCGAAGCATGAATGCCGGCTGAATCCATTCCTGCGAATTTGAGCGGTGCTTACAGTCAGCGAAGCCGGCGAAGTTAAGGCGTCAGCCGCATAACGGCGTGGACAGAGCAGGCAGGGAACTTTATTCAAGGTCCGCCGGAAAGTTCCCGCCGGCACCCTCGCCGGAACCTTCATCCATGACCGCACCGGAACCGATCCTCGACATCGCCCATCTTGGCCATCTCGAACTGCTGACGCCGAAATTCGAGGAAAGCCGCGCCTTCTTCATCGACGTCATGGGCATGACGCAGAGCGGCGAAAAGGGCGACAGCGTCTTCCTGCGCGGCTGGGACGATTACGAACTCTATTCGCTCAAGCTCACGGCCTCGAAAACCTCCGGCATCGGCCATGTCGCGTTCCGCACGCGCTCGCCGCAGGCGCTCGAACGGCGCGCCGCGGCTCTCAAGGGATCGGGCTTCGATGTCGGCTGGAGCGACGGCGACCTCGGCCAGGGCAAGACCTTCGTCTGCAAGGACCCCGACGGCCACGTGATCGAGCTTTATTACGAGACGCAATGGTACGAGGCGCCGCCCGACAAGAAGCCGGCGCTGAAGAACCAGGCGCAGCGCTATCCGGCGCGCGGCTGCAACGTGCGACGGCTCGATCACTGGAACGGGCTCGCCGCGGACATCAAGGCGAACCGTCTCTTCTTCGAGAATTACCTCGGCTTCCGCCTGACCGAGATCATCGTGCTGAACGACGGAACCGAAGCGGCGATCTGGCTGACCGCGACCAACAAGTCCTACGACTTCGCCTATTCGCGCGACAATACCGGCAGCCACGGCCGCCTGCACCACATCACATTCGCCGTCGACAGCCGCGAGGACATCCTGCGCGCGGCCGACGTGTTTCTGGAGAACGGAGTCTATATCGAGGCCGGCCCGCACAAGCATGCGATCCAGCAAACGTTCTTTCTTTATGTGTACGAGCCGGGCGGCAACCGCGTGGAACTCGCCAATGCCGGGGCGCGGCTCATTCTCGCACCGGACTGGAAGCCGATCGTGTGGAACGAGGAAGAGCGCAAGAAAGGCCAGGCGTGGGGATTGAAGACGATCGAGTCGTTTCACACCCACGGCACGCCGCCGGTGGTCCATAAATAGCAATGACCTCGCCGATCCCGTCCACGAGACTTCCCTCCGGCGGCTCGATCCCGACCTACGGCCTCGGCACATGGGGCATGGGAGAAAACGCGCGCAAGCGGGCGGACGAGGTCCTGGCGCTGAAGCTCGGCCTCGACCTCGGCGCGACGCTGATCGACACCGCGGAGATGTACGGCTCGGGCGGTGCCGAGGAAATCGTCGGGGACGCCGTGGCCGGGCGGCGCGACGGTCTCTTTATCGTCAGCAAGGTGCTGCCGGAAAATGCGACGCGCCGAGGCACGATCGCGGCCTGCGAACGCAGCCTGAAGCGAATGCGGACCGACCGGATCGAACTCTACCTCCTGCACTGGCGCGGCTCGCCGCCTCTCGAAGAGACGCTCGAGGCATTCACGGCGTTGCAACGCGCGGGCAAGATTCTCGAATGGGGCGTGAGCAATTTCGACACCGACGACATGGAGGAGCTTGAAAGCCTCGATGGGGGCGAAGGCTGCGCATCCAATCAGGTGCTCTACAACCTGACCCGGCGCGGCATCGAATACGATCTCGTTCCGTGGTGCCGCGAACGCACGATCCCGATCATGGCCTATTCCCCGATCGAACAGGGACGCCTTCTCGGACACAAAACCCTCGCAACGGTCGCTGGCCGCCACGGTGCAACGGCCGCGCAAGTTGCCCTCGCATGGCTCCTGCGCCAGGACGGCATCGTTGCGATCCCCAAGGCGACCAACCCGGAGCACGTGCGCGACAATCGCAAATCGCTCGATTTGAAATTGACCGTTGACGACATCGCCGCGCTCGATCAGGCCTTTCCGCCACCGAAACGCAAGCAGCCGCTCGGCATGCTATGAGGCGATCCATGACTGACCTTTCCAAGCTGAAGGCGGGCCTGAAGGGCGCCGCAGAAATAGTGGTTTCCGATGCCCATACCGCGCCGCGGATCGGCAGCGGACGCGTTGCGGTGCTCGCGACCCCGGTCATGATCAACGTGATGGAAGCGGCATCCCTCGACGCAATCGAAAGCCTTCTGCCCGTAGGCCATCAGAGCCTCGGCACGCATCTGGACGTGAAGCATTATGCGGCCACGCCCGTCGGCATGCGCCTTCGCGCCGTGGCGGAAGTGATCGGGGTCGACGGCCGCAACGTCGAATTCCGCGTGGAAGCCTTCGACGACAAGGAGCGCGTCGGCGACGGCACGCACGCGCGCGTGGTCGTCAACGTGGATCGCTTCGATCAGCGCGTGCAGAAGAAGCTCGAAGACCTGCCGCGCATCCAGCAGCCGTGGCCCCAAAGCTTCGGCGCGAAAACGTAAGCGAAACAGGCGCCGCGGCCAAAGACCGTCTCCGATTCAGCGCGGCGGCACCGCAACAAATTCTGCGATCTGCTCCCGCGTCAAAGGCGCAGCAAGGACCTTCTGCGCCACGAGATCGCGCATCGTTTCATCGAGACCAGACACCACATCTGTCTGCATCGCGGATTGCGGAAACGATTTGCCGATCGCCGCTGCGACAATGTCCTCGGGCAGATGGATAGCCTGCGCATAGTTTTTCGCTGCCGCAGGCTGACCGGCCATGGACGCCACGGTGTCGCGCCACGCTTTGACAAAGCGCGACAGCGCCTCTTTCTTCTTTTGCAGGGTCTCTGCCGCAACCACCATCACGCGGAGCGTTCGCGAGCGGAGCTGTGTCACCTCGGACCCCTGCAGCACAATACGGGTTCGGCCTTCCGCCACTTCCTTGAGCCCGAACGGCGCGCGCGCCCATCCTATGTCCACGGTTCCGCTCATGACCGCGATCAGCGTCGCGCCCGGACTGCCGGTCATGACCGGCTTTCCTTTCAGCTTCAGGCCGCGGGCAAACTCCGTTGCGATCGCATGGGTCAGCGACCCGGTCGTGGAATAGGCGATTGTAGTGTTGTCTGTCGTATCGGCTGGCGTTGCGATCGGCGAATCCGCCTTCGCATACCAATAAAGATCGCTCGTGCCAGTGAAGAGCGGCAAAAGAACCCGGACCGACGCTCCGTTTGCGAAAGCGCGCAACGCAATGGCCGTGTCCACGCCGACCGCGACATCGGCCGCGCCGGAGAGGACGGCCTGCAGCGCATCTGCGCCGCCATGCGCGGCGTTCGCGGTCAGCGCGATGCTGGCTTTCCTGAATGCACCATCGTCCCGACCGGCCACGGCCGGCTGGCTTTCCCAGGCATTGGAATCCGCCAATGCGAGTTTCAGGACATCTTCAGCTCGCGCAGGCGCCAATCCGCCGAGAAATGCGAATGCAATGAGAGCAACCGACCCAAGGCGCATGGGCGTACCCGCGTACATCAGGATGAGGCACTCGGCGCTACGCCGGACGTCTTTGAATCGAAATCCGACAGCGCCGATCCCAATGCCGCGAGCGCAGGCTGCGACCCGGTCCGGTCCCACCAGCCGGGGAAGCGGCGGCGCAACGACGGAAGGATGGCATGCAGCCATGCGACCACGATCAGGAACGTCATCAGCCACGTGAACAGGTGATAGCGCTGCGTGGTGGCATAGATCAGCATCACGCCATGCTGCGCGAGCGTGGCGAGCGCGATCAGACGAAGCCACGGACTGAACGTGTCCCGCACGATGACGAACACCACGATGACGATCGAAGCCGCGCCGAGCGGGATCGTAAGGTAGGATTCGGCGGGTCCGCTCAGCCAGTTCGCAATCTGGACGACGGCGCCGCGCAAATGCGCGCCGTGCAGATCGAACCGCAGCAGTTCGACCAGCGCCATCCAGTACGATGAGGGCGGCATCAGGAATATCTGCGCGTGCTGCGCGTTCCGGCTGAACAGGACGAATTCCCCGCCGAAATACCAGTTGTGCCATGGCATGAAAGCCGCAGGCGCAAAACCGATGACGAGACCGAATGCGCGCCGCCATTGCCGCTGCAGGAGCGCGGCGATCCCTGCGCCCGCGAGGATCACGCCGGCATAGGGCGCAAGATTGGGACGCAGGAAAATCGAAAGAGCAAAGAGAAAGGCTGCGCCGAAGGCCGGCCAGAAACGCCGGCCGGGGCCGGCCGCGGTCGACCCGGCGAGCGCCAGCGTGCCGCACAGCGCAAAGAAAGCCGCAGCCGGATCGGCATAACCGCGCGAAGCGTATTTGGCGTAATGAAAAAAGCTCGTTCCGAAAATGCCGCCGATCGGAATGGCGACGAAGATAAAGGTGCAGGCGAGCGCCCACACGCGCGGAACGAAGCGGCGGAACAGCGCGAACACCGCCATCGGCAGGAAGAGTATGAGTGTCAGGTAGCCGAGATAGGTTTCGCCGAAAATCACGTGCTCGAGCGCACGCAGGTAGCGAAATCCCGGACCGCCGTAATAAAAAATCCTCTCCCCTCCTTCGATGGCTTTCATCCACTGGCCATCGAGCGCGCTGGTCAGGATCCGCCGCGCGACGCCGTCGTAATAAAGCCCGTCGTCCCCGCCGTCGAACGGGCGAACGCCGCCGATAAAGCTCGCATCATCGACGGCGATGACGACGAGCCCGACGGCGATCAGGATGACCGGCAGGATCATCGCGTTCAGGCGCCAGCGCACCAGCATTCCAAGGAGCGCGACCACGACGCCGAGGATCATCACGCCGAGCGCCGCCTCGCGGAGCGCGAGCGACACCGGCCGCTCAAGGTCGATTGCGAGGGTCGCGGGTTTTATGGCGAGCCCGAATATCCGGCGGCCGATATCCTCCTTCTCGACGACACGGCACGACCAGCCGATATTGCTGAGCGGGGTGAAGCGCTCCGTCCCCTCCTCCCATACGAGATCGCCGCGCCAGCACAGCTGGCTGCCGGCAAAGTCTGCGGGGAAACGATACATCACGAAATATGGCATCGTGACGTGCCAGCGGTGCAGTCCCATCCAGAACCGGCGGTCGCGCTGCGTGCGCTGGAGCTTGTCTGAGTCCGAGTACCAGTTGTTGCGCAGGTCGTTGATGAAGCCGAGCCGCTCCCAGACCGGGTCGCTGAAGTCGATGCCGTCCACGCGCCTTGAAAATTCCGGCTTGCCGAAGATTCCGTCCGCGGAGAACGCGAAGGTCCGGTCGGGAAGCGGCTGTGCCTGCCAGCAGCCCCGTTGTTTCGGATCGCAGCGCTGCGCCGGAGGATAAAGAGCATCGAACTGCGCCGCCATGATGAGGTAGACGTCCGGCGGCAGGCCTGTGGTAAACACGTTTTCGCTCCCGCGCGGCACGAAGACATTGTGCCCCTCCTCGATCCGCTGCGGACTGAGGACGAATTGCAGCAGCACCGCGGATGCGGTCAGCACCAGAGCGAGCAGCCATGACTTTCGGCTTGCCGTGACAGTGCCGGTAAAAATGACGAGCCCCGCAGCGACGACGATCGCGTAGCCGATCAGGCCGTTGATCGGGAGCCCGACCACGGCCACGATCAGCGTCAGGAGCAACAGCTTCGGCAGGATGCCGGCGCGGGTCGTTTCGGGCTCGGTGGCCATGCGGATGGTTTAGGGCTCCGGCCGGGCGGCGGCAATGCACGAAATTTCTTGCACGGCAGAACGACTTGCCGCTAATCGAAGGCGTCCAATGCCGCTGGCGCGGTCCGCGAATTCGATGAGCTTCGGGAGACAGCGTGATCCGCCTCGGCATTGTCGGCAGCAATTACGGCCGGGCGGTCCTGCTGCCGGCCTTTCGCGCCGATCCCCGCTGCGAGGTCGTCGCGCTCGCGGGTAGCGACGCCGCCCGGACAGCGGCCCTCGCCAGAGAATCTGCAATCCCGAAGAGCTTCGGGCGATGGGATGAACTCGTAATGCAGCACGATATCGACGCGGTTGCGATTGCGACGCCTCCCCGGCTGCAGCCGGACATCGCCATCGCCGCGTTGAAAAACGGCAAGGCGGTATTCGCGGAAAAGCCTCTCGCGGTCGGCATGGAAGGCGCCCTTGCGATGCTCGATCAGACGAAGGCGAGCAAGACGCCGGTCATGGTCGATTTCGAGTTTCCGGAATTGCCCGCGTGGCGGCGCGCCAAGACGATGATCGACGAAGGGGCTCTCGGGATTTTGCGCCATGTCATGGTGTCCTGGCAGGTGGAAAACCGCGCGACACTTCTTCGACTCAAGAGCTGGAAGACGAGCCGCGAGCAGGGCGGCGGCGCGCTCGGCAATCTGGTCAGTCATAGCTTTCACTATCTGGAATATTTCTGCGGCCCGATCCTCGACCTGTCCTCGCGGCTGTTCGGTCTGCCGGACGACGATGTGCCGAGCGAAAGCAGCGTGTCGATGTCCGGTGCGTTTGCGTCCGGCGCTGCGTTCAGCCTGTCGATGAGTGCCGCATCCTATCTCGGGTCCGGCCATCGCATCGAATTTTACGGAAGCGACGGCACGCTGGTCCTGTGGAATCCGACGACCGACTACATGCGCGGCTTCAAGCTGTTTCACGCGCGCCGTCCCGCCGATGCGCTTCAGCAGATCACCGACGGCGTTGAGGACGAGACGGCGCTCCCGGATGGACGCATCGCGCCGGTGTCACGCCTCGCCTCGCGCTTCCTCGACGCCATCGAAAAAGGCACAGCGCCCTCGCCGGGACTTGCAGAAGGTGTGCGCGTGCAGGCCCTGATCGATGCCGCGCGGCGATCGAGCGACAGGGGTGCAATCATCGTGGACGTTTCGCAATGAGCGCCAAACGGATCCTCGTCACCGGCGGCTCCGGCTTCATCGGCTCGGCGCTGGTGCGGCGTCTTGTTCGCGACGGGCACGACGTCTCGGTGCTTGACGACAATTCGCGCGGCCGGCCGAGGCGGCTGACGGATGTCGAAAAGGACATCCGCTTCATCGCGGGAGATATCCGCGATCCGCAGGCGGTCGACGCTGCCATCGCTAACACCGACGAGGTGCATCATCTCGCCTATGTCAACGGCACGGAATTCTTCTACAGCGCGCCCGAGCTTGTGCTCGAAGTCGGCGTCAAGGGCATGGTCAACGTGCTGGACGGATGCCGGCGGCACGGCGTCGGCACGCTGATCCTCGCGTCGAGTTCGGAGGTCTATCAGACGCCGCCTTCCATCCCGACCGATGAGAGCGCGCCGCTGATCGTCCCCGATCCGCTCAATCCCCGCTATTCGTATGGCGGCGGCAAGATCATCAGCGAATTGATGGCAATCAATTACGGTCGCAAGTTCTTCGATCGCGTGCTGATCTTTCGCCCTCACAATATCTATGGCCCGGACATGGGCTTCGAGCATGTCATTCCGCAATTCGTGCTGCGGCTGAAACGCGCGGCGGCGAAACACACGACCGGCCCTATCCCCTTCGAGATCCAGGGCAGCGGGGAGGAAACGCGCAGTTTCTGCCACGTGGACGATCTGGTCGAAGGCGTGATGGCGATGCGCGCTAAAGGCGAGCATCTCAATATCTATCATGTCGGCACCACCGAAGAGGTCGCGATCGCCGATCTCGCGCGGCGCGTGGCCGCTGCGGCGGGGCGCGAGATCGACCTCGTCGCGGGAAGCATCCTGCCCGGCTCGACCGCGCGCCGCTGCCCGGATATTTCTAAACTGCAAAAGCTCGGCTATAAGCCGCGCGTCGCGCTGGCCGAGGGCCTGCCGCCGACCGTCCGTTGGTACTGGGAGCATGCCGAACTTGCTCCGCAATCCTGAGCGGCCGCTGTTGTCAGTGTGAGGAGACCGGGATTGCGCCCCACCAAAATCGCCCGCGGCGCCGGAACGGGCGGCAGCGCCCCCGTCGAGCAATGCCAGGTCTGCGGCAATCCGCACCTGAAGGCCGTGCTCTCGCTCGGCTACATGCCGCCGGTGAACCAGATGGTCCCGGTCGGCCAGCCGCCACGCCAGCAGCCGTGGTTCCCGACCGATCTTCTCTATTGCGATCAATGCGAACTCGTGCAGCTCGGACTCGCGGTCGACCCGGTCATCATTTTCCCGCCGGAATATCCCTACACCAGCGGAATGACGAAGCTCTTGCGTGATAATTTCGCCGAGCTTTACGCCGAGGCGTCGACCTTGCTCGCGCTCGGCAAAAACGACCTGTGCATCGACATCGGGTCGAATGACGGCACGCTGATCTCGAATTTCCAGAAGGGCGGCCACCCGATTCTCGGAGTCGAGCCGACCGATGTATCCAAGATCGCGAACGCGCGCGGCATCCCGACCCTGCAGGCCTATTTCAACGCGGCCGTCGCGCGGGAGGTGAAGCGGAAACACGGGGCCGCGCGTGTGGTCACCGCCGCGAACTGCTTTGCGCATATCGAGGATGTCCACGCCATCGTCGACGGGATCGTGGAAATGCTCGCGCCCAACGGCGTGTTCATCTCCGAGTCGCATTACCTGATCGGCCTGCTCGACCGCCTGCAATACGACACGATCTACCACGAGCATCTGCGCTATTATTCGGTCCGCAGCCTCAAGGCGCTGCTTGAGATGCACGATCTTGAAATCTTCCATGCGCGGCCGATCCCGACCCATGGCGGGTCGATCCGGGTCTACGCCGCCCGCAAGGGCACAGAAACCGTTCGCCCGAGCGTGCAGGCCATGATCGACGCAGAACCGCGCGGCGAAGCGATGGAACAGCGCCTTTCGCAATTCCGCAGCGACGTCGTGCTGTCGAAGCTGCGGCTCTATTCGCTTCTTCGCGAGCTCAAGGAAAAAGGCGGCCGGGTCGCAGGCATCAGCGCGCCGTCGCGCGCGTCCACGCTCGTCAATTACGTCGGGCTCGAAGAAAACATCATCGACTATGTCTGCGAGATCGCGGGCTCGCTGAAGATCGGGAAATATATGCCCGGAACACAGATCCCGGTCGTCGATGAATCAAAGCTGTTCGACGACCAGCCGGACTGCGCGATCATCTTTTCCTGGCACATCGCCGACGAGCTGGCACCCAAGCTGCGCGCCAAGGGCTTCCGCGGGCAACTGGTCACGCCGCTTCCGGTGCCGCGCGTGCTGTAATGCCGGCGGCGCAGGACAAGAAGAAGGAGATCGAATTTTTCGACCGCCACGCGGAAGCGGACGACTATGACGTGTTCACGGCCGAGTCAAAGCAGCGCATCGTCGATGCGTTCAGGAGGTTGACCAAACTGCCGGCCGGAGCGCGGGTCACCGATCTCGGATGCGGCTCGGGCGCATTCACACATCTGCTTAAGGAAGCCGGGTACAGCGTCACCGGTCTCGATATCAGCGGGAAGCTGATCGCGGTCGGGCGGACCAAATATCCGGGCCTCGATCTGATCGAAGGCGACGCCGAGCACCTGCCTTTCGAGAACGGTAGCCTCGATGGCGTGATGCTGAGCGGGCTTGTCCACCATTTCCCCGATCCGGGGGCGCTCGCCGCGGAGACGGCGCGGGTCCTGCGCCGGGGCGGGCGCTTCATGGCGTTCGATCCCAACCGCATGAACCCCTTCATGTACCTCTACCGGGACCGGACATCGCCTTTTTACAGCAGCGTCGGCGTGACGCAGAACGAGCGGCCGGTGCTCGCCCATCAGATTGCGGGGACATTCCGGCAGGCTGGTTTCGACGTGACCACGGACTATCTGGCCGGAATGGCTTACCGGTATGTCGCATCGGCAAGGACGCGGGCGCTTCTGCCGATCTATAATGCCGTCGATGGAGCAGTCTTCGGGATGCCGTGGATGAAGCCGTTCCGGCCCTTCGTGCTCACGAGCGGAGTGAAGGCGTGAATATGTGGTCTAAGGTCGCGGCGGACGCGGCTGCAACGGTCGAGAACGCCGACGTCACCGTCGTCGGCGGAGCCGGTCATGTCGGCATCCCGCTCGTGCTGGCGCTCGCGGAATCGGGCGCCCGGGTCAACGTCAACGACCTCAATCAGGATACCCTGAACGTCCTGAAAGCAGGCCGCCTGCCCTTCATCGAGCACGGCGCGGAAAACATCTTGAAGCGCGCGCTCGCGGAACGGCGGCTCGCCTTCTCCCATTCGCCGGACCAGATTTCCAAACAGGGGCCGGTGATCGTCACGATCGGGACGCCGGTTGATGAATTCCTCAATCCGGTGCGGCGCGTGGTGCAGGACTGCATCGACAGTCTGCTGCCCCATCTCGCGGACGGGCAATTGCTGGTGCTGCGGTCCACGGTCTATCCGGGAACGACCGACTGGATGCACTCCTATCTTGCGGCGAAGGGGCGCAAGCTGAAACTCGCCTTCTGCCCGGAGCGCGTGGTGCAGGGCTTCGGCATCAAGGAATTGCAGGAAATGCCGCAGATCGTCAGCGGCACGTCGGCGGATGCCGAACGCGAAGCGCAAGCGCTGTTCAGCAAGATCGCTCCCGAGGTTGTGACCGTGTCTCCGCTTGAAGCGGAATTCGCCAAGCTCTTCGGCAATGCCTATCGCTACATCGAATTCGCCGCGACCAACGAATTTTACCTGATCGCCAAGTCGGCGGGTGTCGACTACCAGAAAATCCTGCAGGCGATGAAGCACAATTACCCGCGCGCGAAGAATATCCCGCGCCCGGGCTTTGCCGCGGGACCATGCCTCGTGAAGGATACGATGCAGCTTGCGGCCTTCGCCCGTAACCAGTTCGGCCTCGGCCACGCCGCCATGCTCGTCAACGAAGGGCTGGTGCTGCACGTGATCGACGACCTGCGCCGCCGCTTCGATCTCTCCGACATGACCGTCGGCCTCCTCGGCATGGCGTTCAAGCCGGAGATCGACGACGTGCGCGCCTCGCTCAGTTACAAGTGCAAGAACGCGCTGATCAGCCACGCGCGCGAGGTGCTCACGACCGATCCCTTCGTCACCACGGATCCAGCCCTGCTGCCGTTCGACGAGGTGGTCGAGCGCAGCGACCTCTTGATCCTGTGCACGCCGCATTCCTGCTACAAGCCGGCCGACCTGAAGAAGAAGCCCGTGGTCGACGTGTGGGGCTTCCTGGACAACGCGAATGTCATCTAGGGTGTGTGCCGCGGCATGATCCTGACCGAAAACCGCTTCACACTCTTCGGGATCATGCCCTGACGATGTCTCGTCTCGATATCGTCATCCCCGTCTATAACGAAGGGCCGAACATCGTGCGCACGCTCGCCGCTTTGGCGCGCGAGGTGAAGACGCCGTGCCGCGTGTTGATCTGCTACGACTTTCCCGAAGACAATTCCCTTGCCGCGATCGAAAACGCCCGCGCCGAATTGTCCGGCCTGCCGGTCGAATTCGTCCGCAACGCGGGCCGCGGCGCGCATTCCGCCATCATGACAGGCTTCGCCGCGAGCAACGCGCCCTATGTGCTGATGTTCCCGGCCGACCACGATTACGAGGCGCGCATCGTCGATCCGATGGTTGCGAAAGCGGAAGAGGGCTGCGACATCGTCTGCGCCAGCCGATTCATGCAAGGCGGCAGCATGGTCGGTTGCCCTCCCCTCAAGGCCTTCATTGCGCGCGCCGGTAATTTCACGCTGCACCATCTGGCCAGATTGCCGACGCACGATGCCAGCAGCGGCTTCCGGCTTTTTTCCCGCCGCGTGCTCGACACCATCCGGATCGAGACCGACACCGGTTTCTGCTACAGCATCGAATTGCTGGTGAAGGCGCACCGTCTCGGCTGGCGGATCGGCGAGGTCCCGGCGCGCTGGATCGAGCGCGAGCAGGGCACGAGCCGCTTCCGCGTGCTGCGCTGGCTGCCCGGCTATCTGCGCTGGTATCTTTATGCATTCGCGACAACATTCTTGCGCCGGCCGCCCGAGAGCGTCACGCTGCGATCCAAAGGTGGATGAGTCTCATGGCGGACAAGTGGCCGCGGATCGTCGCCCGTCGCGCGACCCGCGTTTCTCCCTGGATGGAGGTGATCGAGCGCGAAGTCGAGTTCGCGCCGAACACGCCGATCCAGAGTTATCACGCGGTCGGACAGCCCGATTACATCGCGATCCTCGCGATGACGCCGCAACGACTGATCCCGCTGGTCCGCCAGTATCGTCCGGCCGTCGAAGCGTTCACCTGGGAGCTTCCGGCCGGCCTCGTCGATCCGGGCGAAGATTCATCCGAGACGGCGAAGCGTGAGCTGCTCGAGGAGACCGGACTCACGGCGCTGAATGTCCGGGCGCTCGGCTCTGCCGCGCCCTGCACCGGGCGGCTCAGCAACCGAATCCATTCCTTCTTCATTGAAGCCGCAGAACGCAAGAACGGCCAGAACGTCGAAGCGGGCATCGAGGTGAAGCTCGTCTCCGAAGACGAGCTCGCGGGCATGATCTCGCGCGGCGAGTTCAGCTCGCAGCTTCATCTCGGCGCGATGGCGCTCGCCATCGCACAGGGACTGCTTCGCTTGCGGGCGTAATCAGCGCCCGTGCCGTTTCCGCTTGCGCTGGAAGTAAACGACCAGTCCGAGGACCAGGAAGGCCGGCATCGCAAGCCAATAGCGGCTTGGGCGATCCGCCGGCGTGAGCACGGCCGTTACGTCGTCGCCCGCCCCCAGTCCATATTTCGCGGCCTCGCTGCCGAATTTCACGGACTGGATCGTCAGCTTGTCTCCTTCCGGACGTAGCGTCACGCCCGCGGCGGCAAGACGCTCGTTCGCGGTCTTGCCCGAACGCATCGTCAGACGCACGACCTTGTCGACGTCCGCGCCGGCGCGATTCTGGCTCGCAGCACGGAAACGCAGGGTCGCGTTTTGCGGCAGGTCTTCCGCAACCTTGAATATTTCGGCGGGTGGCCGTTCGTCGAACGGCGACCGAATGCGGTCGAGCCAGAAGCCGGGCCGGAACAGCGTGAAACACACAAGCAGGAGCAAAATCGTCTCGAACACACGGTTGCGCGTCAGGAGATACCCTTGCGTTGCCGCGACGAAGCAGCCCATCGCAACGATCGAGCAAACGACCACGACGAGCAGATGCGCGGCGCTGGTCACGTCGATCAGCAGCAGCTCCGTGTTGAAGATGAAAATGAACGGAAGAAGTCCGGTTCGGATCTCGTAGCGGAATCCCTGTATGCCGGTCTTGACCGGATCGGCGCCGGAAATCGCCGCCGCCGCATAGGCCGCAAGGCCGACCGGCGGGGTCACGTCGGCCATCAGGCCGAAATAGAAGACGAACAGGTGGACCGCGACCAGCGGGACAGCCAGATCGTTCTGCGCCGCGAGCTCGACGAGGACCGGCGCCATCAGCGTGGCCACGACCACATAGCTGGCCGTGGTCGGCATCCCCATGCCGAGGATGAGGCAGATCACCGCCGTCATCAGGAGCATGATGACGAGATTGCCGCCGGAAATGAGCTCGACGATTTCGGTCATCACGAGACCGATCCCGGTCAATGCGACCGCGCCGACAATGATGCCTGCCGTCGCAGTCGCGATGCCGACGCCGGTCATGTTGCGCGCGGCGCTTTCGAACGCGCCGACGAGGTCCGCCCACCCTTCCCGGCCGGCCGCGGAGAGATTCCCCTGACCGCGGAAGAACGCGACGATCGGCTTCTGCGTCAGAATGATGAAGATGAGGAAAGCCGTGCCCCAGAAGGCGGACAGTCCGGGCGACATTTCCTCGACCATCAGGCACCAGATCAGGACGACGACCGGCAACATGAAGTGCAGGCCGGTGCGCGCGGTCTGATAGAAATCGGGAACCTTGACGATCGCCTGACTCGGATCGTCGTGCGGCAGGTCCGGATGCGCGGCCTTGTAGCGCATCAATGCGAGATAGGCCCCGACCAGGAACGCCGTCAGCGCCCAGGTCGCGGCGGGGCCGAACAGCGTCTTGGTCCAGCCCACGCCGTAATAAATGACGCCGCTGAGGATGATGATGCCGCAAATCGTCATCAACGCGCGAAGCGCCGTGTGATGCAGCCGCGCCGCGTGCGATCGCGGCAGACCCTTCAGCCCGAGCTTCGCCGCTTCGATATCGACGATGTAGAAAAGAGCGCCATACGTGAGGAATGCCGGCAGGAAGGCGTGCTTCACCACTTCGGCGTAGGTGATGCCGACATACTCGGCGATCAGAAAGGCTGCCGCCCCCATGACCGGAGGCATCAGCTGGCCGTTCACGCCCGCGGCGCATTCGATCGCGCCCGCCTTCACCGCGGAATAGCCGACCCGCTTCATCAGCGGAATGGTGAAGGTTCCGGTCGTCACGGTGTTGGCGATCGAGGAGCCGGAAATCATGCCGGTCATGCCGGATGCGACCACGCCCGCCTTGGCCGGGCCGCCGCGGTAATGGCCGAGCATGGAGAAGGCGAGCTGGATGAAATAGTTTCCCGCGCCCGCGCGTTCGAGCAGGCTGCCGAACAGCACGAAGAGAAAGACGACGCTTGTGGACACCCCGAGCGCGACGCCGAAGATTCCCTCCGACGTGATCCACATCTGCGAGGCCGCGCGCCCGAGCGAAGCGCCCTTATGCGCAAGCAGACCCGGCAGCCACGGTCCGGCGAAGATATAGATCAGCATGATGGTCGCGATGGCCGCGAGCGCGGGTCCGACCGCGCGCCGCGCCGCCTCGACCAGCAGCACGACCCCGATCACCGAGACGACGATGTCAGGCGTCGTAGGCAGGCCGGAGCGCTGCGACAATTCGAAATAGAAAACCAGCAGATAGGTCGCGGCGGCGACACCGAGGATCGCGAAGACCCAGTCGTAAACCGGGACGTACCGGCGCGGCGACGATTTCAGCGCCGGGAATGTCGTGAACGCCAGCAGGAACGCAAAGCACAGGTGGATGACGCGCGCCTGCCCGTCATTGAAGACGCCCCAGTTCAATGCATAGGGAATGGGCGAGGCATACCAGAGCTGGAACAGCGACCAGGCAATTGAAATAGCGAAGATGATTTTCTTGGTGAGGCCGGTCGGCTTGCGTCCGCCGGTGTCGGCTTCCGCAACCATCGCCTCGAGTTGCTCGCGGGTCGCCGCAGCATTCGCGTTGCTCATGTCCGTCCCCCAGAATCGGGCATTGCAAAGAAATCGGGGCGGCCGAAGCCGCCCCGCCGAAGGCCAGGATTACATCCAGCCCTTTTCCTTATAGTACTTCACCGCGCCCGGATGCAGCGGAGCCGACAGGCCGTCCTTGACCATTTTTTTCGGATCGAGGTTGGCGAAGGCCGGGTGCAGTTTCTTGAACTCGTCGAAGTTCTCGAACACCGACTTGGTCAGCAGATAGACCGTCTCGTCGGGGACCTTGGCCGACGTGACCATGGTCGCGAGCACGCCATACGTCGTCGTCGGGTTCGGGTTGTTGGCGTACATGCCGCCCGGGATGGTCGCGACGGCATAGTAGGAATGCTCTTTCACGAGTTTGTCGACCGCGGGGCCGGTGAGCGAAATCAGCTTCGCACCGCAAGCCGTGGTCGGGTCCTGGATTGCCGCCGACGGATGGCCGACGCCGTAGAAGAAGCCGTCGATCTTGTTGTCGCAGAGCGCGGTGCCCTGCTCGTCGGCCTTCAGTTCCGCCGCGAGCGAGAAGTCGGACTTGGTCCAGCCCATCGCCTTGAGCAGCTCTTCCATCGAGGCGAGCGTGCCCGATCCCGGATTGCCAATATTGAAGCGCTTGCCCTTGAAGTCCTCAAACTTCGTGACGCCCGCTTCCTTGCGCGCGAGAACGGTGAACGGCTCCGGATGCACCGAGAACACGGCGCGCAGATCCGGATCGGCCTTGTCCTTGAATTGCGCCTCGCCCTTGGTGGCGTTGTATTGGATGTCGGACTGCGCCAGGCCGAATTCGAGTTCGCCCGACTTGATGGCGTTGGCGTTGAACACCGAACCGCCGGTCGATTCGACCGAGCAGCGGATGCCGGTCTTGGCACGATCCTTGTTCATGAGGCGGCACACCGCGCCACCCACCGCGTAATAGACGCCGGTCACACCGCCGGTTCCGATGGTAATGAATTTCTGCTGCGCGAAGCCCGGTCCGGCGCTGACGAGGAGCGCCATCGCGGCGGCGCCAAGAAGCCCGGTCGCTTTGATTGTTGGATACGTCATTTGTTGTCTCCCATGTGGATGAACGCAAGCTGCCGCGATTTTTCATTGAGATCGCAACGCGCCGCGGCAGCGCACGCGATCCGAACCGATCAAGCGGCGATGGCCGCGTCGATGGCATCTCCCAAGCGCTCGACGATGGTATCGACATCGCCGGGTTGCACGATAAAAGGCGGCGCCAGAAGCACATGGTCGCCGCGCAGACCGTCGATGGTGCCACCCATCGGATAGACCATCAACCCGCGCGCCATCGCTTCCTGCTTGACGCGGGCGTGTAACTTCCGCGCAGGGTCGAATGGCTCCTTGGTGCCCCGGTCGGAGACAAGCTCCACGGCCTGAAACAGGCCGCGTCCGCGCACATCGCCGACGAAGGGGTGATTGCCGAACCTCTCATTGAGGCGGCGCGACAAATGGGCGCCCTGTTTACGGACGTTCGACAGAAGATCGTCGCGACGGATGACGCGCTGCACCGCGAGCGCGGCCGCGCAGGCAAGCGGGTGTCCGGTATAGGTCTGGCTGTGGTGGAACGCGCCCGCCCCGGCCGCAATCGCCTGATGGATCCTGTCCTGCAGCAGAATCGCGCCGACCGGCACATAGCCGCCGCCAAGCCCTTTCGCGATCGCAACGATATCGGGAGTGATCCCCTCCTGCTCGCAGGCGAAGAGCGTTCCGGTGCGGCCCATGCCGCACATGACTTCGTCGAGGATCAGCAGGATGCCATGCCGGTCGCACAGCGCGCGGATGCCCTTGAAATATCCCGGCACCGGCGCGACCGCGCCGAGGGTCGCACCGACGACCGTCTCCGCCACAAAGGCGATGACGTTCTCCCCGCCCAATTCCTCGATCTTGGCCTCAAGCTCGCGCACGAGGCGCGCGCCGTAATCTTCCGCGGTCTCGTGCGTATCGCGCCCGCGATATTCGTAACAGGGCGAAACGTGATGCGTCTCGACCAGCAGAGGCGCGAAAGCCTTGCGCTGCGCCATCCGGCCGCCGACCGACAGCGCGCCGGCCGTGATGCCGTGATAGCTCTGGCGGCGCGAGATCAGGTGGCGCCGCTGCGGCTCGCCGCGTTCGACGTGATATTGCCGCGCAAGCTTCAGCGCGGCCTCGATCGATTCCGAACCGCTATTGGTGAAATAGACGTGGCCCAGGCCCTTCGGCGCGTGGGCCGTGAGATCGTCCGCCAGTTCTTCGGCAACGCGGGTGGTGAAGAAGCTCGTATGCGCGTAGGCGAGACTGTCGATCTGCGCGTGCATCGCGGCGCGCACATCCGGGTGCGAGTGACCGAGACACGAGACCGCCGCCCCGCCCGAGGCGTCGATATATTCTTTTCCGGTCTCGTCCTTGATGACGATACCGCTCGCCGACGCCGCGGCAGGATAACGATGGCCGATCTGGCGATGCAGAATATGGGTCATGGACGCGTCCGGCGCTTGTGTAACGGAAGAACGTAGGTGTCGAAACTCGACAGCTGCTTTTCGCTCTCGGCCAGCGCCGCGAGCGTGCGCGGCCCGCGCCGGGCTGCGACCAGCGCGGCGAGACATTCCATCGCGGCGAAAGCGGGCGACATCGTGTCGAAAAAAGACGGTGTCTCGGTATGCACGATCAGCGTCTCGGTCGCGACCGAAGCGAGCGGCGAGACTTCGCTGTCGGTGATCGCAATCACCGCCGCGCCACGCTCGCGGGCATAGCGTGCTGCTTTCGCGGTCTCGCGCGCATAGGGACTCATGGTCACAGCGAGCAGCACATCCTTTGGGCCGATCGCACGCAGCATATCGATCCCGGTTCCGCCCGGCCCATCGAGCATCACGGATGCATCGCCGAACAGCGAACGCAGGTAGTGAAAGATTTGCGCGACGGAAAATGCCGAGCGCGCGCCGAAACAGAAGACGCGCTGCGCCCGGGCAATCCTTTCGGCAGCGGCGGTGAAACGCTCGATGGCCGCAGGCGCTGCGAGCGCGTGCAGGTGATGAGTGAGCGAGGCGAAGATGTCCTGGACCAATGCCGCGTCGCCTTCGGTATCGCGCCGATGCAGCAATTCCTCCGCGCGGCCGCGATAGCTGCGCGGATTGCGGCGCACGTCTTCGGCGTGGAGCCTGCGGATGTCTTCGTAGCCAGGCAGACCGAAATGCTGCGCGAGCCTCGTCAGCGTGGCGGGCGTGACGCGGGCGCGCCGCGCCTGCTCGCGCGCCGTGAGCAGCGCGACGTCATCGGGATTGTCGATGACCCAGCGCGCCGCGGCCTTCAGCTGCGGCGACAGGTCCTCGAAACCAGCTTTGATCGCACGCACCAGCGAGGCGGTCTGCATTCGGCGTCCCAGCGGCCTGATCCGACGATATTGGATCATTTGTTTCAAAAGCGCCAGAACGAAATATATGTTTCATCCGCTCCGGGACCCGGCGGATTGGGAACCCGGTCCTGTCCGGATCAACGGCCGGTGAGAATATGAGGCAGCCACAGCGTCAGCGGCGGCCACACCGTGATGAGCGCAAGGACCGCCAGAAGCGGCACAAGCCACGGCAGGATCGCACGCGACATCGTCTCGAAGCTGATCTCGGCGATACGCGAGGTGACAAACAGCACGACACCGATCGGCGGATGGATCGTTCCGAGGATCAGGTTGAGGATCATGATGACGCCGAACTGGACAGGCTCGATCCCGAAGCTCACCGCAGCCGGCACCATGATCGGAATGAGGATCAGCAGCGCGGCCAGCGCCTCCATGAAGCAGCCGACCACCAGAAGGATGATGTTGCAGACCAGAAGGAAGACGAGCGGGTTGTGAATCGTCTCGACCACGAGCGGCGTCACCGTCTGGGGGATACGCGAGATCGACATGCACCAGCCGAGCGCGCCGGCCGCCATCACCAGCACCATCACGACGCCGGTCGTCTCCGCCGACTCGATGATGATGCCGGGGAGCATCTTCCATTCGAGCGTGCGGTACACGACGAATCCGAGGAACAGCGCGTAGCAGGTCGCGACGGCCGCTGCTTCGGTCGGCGTGAAGATGCCGCTGAACATGCCGACAAGAAGAATGAGCGGCGCGAGCAGCGCCCAGAATCCGTCGAGAAAAGCCTTCCAGATTCCGAGAAGTCCGACAAAGGGGTGCGCCGGAAGCCCCTCCTTCTTGGCAACGATCGCAACCATCACCATCAGCGAGACAGCCATCAGGAGACCGGGGATCAGTCCGGCCATGAACAGGCGGCCGATCGAAACGTCGGCGGTGACGCCGTAGATGACCATCGGCAGGCTTGGCGGGATGATCGGCCCGATGGTCGCCGCGGCCGCGGTGATCGAGGCTGCCGTTTCCGGCTTATAGCCGACACGGCGCATCGACTTGATCTCGATTGCCCCGACGCCGGCGGCATCCGCGACCGCCGACCCGACCATGCCTGCGAATATCGTGGAGGCGACGATGCTCGCATGCGCGTAACCGCCACGCAGCCAGCCGACGATGGACGTCGCAAATCCGATGATCTTCTCGTTGATGCGCGCGGCAGCGAGAATATTTCCCATCAGCACGAAGAGCGGGGCAGCGACGATCGGAAAAGAATTCATCGCCTGCGACATCTTCTGCGGCACGATCGAGGGCGACAATCCGCCGAAACCGACGAACGCGAACGCAGCCAGTCCCATGGCTGCGAAAAGCGGGACGCCGGCGAGAATTGCGGCGAGCCACACCAGCGCGATCTCGACCATCAGGTGCGTCATTCGACGGCCCCCTGATCGGGGGCGGGCGCGGCCGGCCCGCGCCAAAGCTCGACAAGCTCGACGATCGCCTGCCCGATCGTGAGCACACCGGCGATAATGATGGGGGCGTACATCCACGACAGCGAGATCGGCAGGGTCAGCGCGTCCATGTCATGATTTCGGATCGCGATGTCGAGGCCGTACCAGGCAAGCAGCACCCCGAACAGAACGAGCGCGAGCTGGATCGTGATCTCCCAACCGCGCCATGCGGGCGCCGGAAGCAGACCGTGAAAGAAGCGGATCCGGATATGCCCGCGACGCCTGCTCGCGAGCAGCCAGCCGGCCACGGCGGTCCAGACCATCAGGAAGCGGGAAATCTCGTCGGTCCAGATGAGCGGGTCGTTCAGCGCACGGGTGATCACCCCGAGCATGACAACGACGAGCAGCGCGATCGTGAGGCCGATCGCGCTCCATCGAATCGCGCGATCAAGCGCGACCTGCAGGATGGCAGACATCGTATGGACCCGGCCCCCGAACCGGATTTCAGAATGCGGCGGCGCTCACGCGCCGCCGCCACGCAACCTCAGATCGAGGCGACGCGATCCCAAAGACCCTTGCCCCACTTGTCCTCGAATTTTTTCGGAACCACGTCGAGCACGGGTTTGCGGAAGCTCTCGATGTCCGGCTGGATCACCTCCATCCCGCCCTTCTTGAAGGTGTCGGCGAGACCGGATTCCTGGCCGAGGATTTCGTTGTCCTGCCAGGCCGAGTGGGTATCGAGCGCGGCCTTGATTGCGCCCTGATCATTCGCGGAGAGACCGGCCCAGGTCTTCTCGTTCACCGCGATGAGGCGCGGGGTGAGGATGTGGCCGGTGAGCACGAGGTATTTCTGCACCTCGTAGAACTTGTTGCTCTGGATCGTGGGCAGCGGGTTTTCCTGTCCGTCCACGGCGCCCTGACTGAGCGCGAGATAAAGCTCGCTGATGTTCATGGGGGTTGGCTTTGCGCCCCAGGCTTCGGTCATCGCGCGGAACGTATCGACCTCCGGGATGCGGAGCTTGAAGCCCTGCATGTCGGCGACGGTCCGCACGGCCTTGCTGCCGGTCGTGACATGGCGACGGCCGTAATAGGTCGAGCCGATGATACGCATGCCGCGCTTCTCGACGAGGAGCTTGTTGACTTCCTCGAGAAGCGGCGAGGCCATGACCTTGCGGATATGCGCCGGGTCGCGCCAGATATACGGCGCCTCGAAGATCGAGAATTGCGGGACGAACTGGCCGAACTGGGCGGCCCCTTCGTCCACGATCTGAATCGCTCCGGTCGATGTCGATTCGATCACGTCGCGCGAGGAACCGAGCTGGCCGCCGGCAAACGTCTGGATCTCGACGGCGCCGCCGGTCTTTTCCTTCACGTCCTTGGCGACGCGATCCATCATGATCGCGCCCGGATGGGTTGGCGCCAGCACCGAACCCCACCGCATCGTCGTTGCTGCACCCGCACCGCGCGGCATGCCGATCGTCGCCAGCGCGGCCGAACTTGCAAGAAAGCCGCGGCGGCTCATTGTCATTTTCATATTCTCCTCCCTTGCATGAAGCCGCCTGGAAATGGCGGTCTCAGATTGTCTATTTGTCAGATCGATTACAGCATTTTCACCGCAATCCCATGGCGCGATTGCGGGCGTTCGAAATGTGCTGGCCCATCGCCTCGACGGCGCGATCGCTGTCGCGCGTCGCGATCGCGTCGATCACCGAGAGATGTTCGCTCATCGTGGGAACGACCAGTGCGTCGTAGAGGCGGGTCTGTTCCTGGCGGATCAGGCGGATCTTGATCGAGTTGACCCGATAGGCGTTGCTGATGATGGCGTTGTCGAGCGAGTCGATGATCGTGGAATGAAGGTCCCAGTCGATCGCCTGCGCGCGCGCGACAAGATCGGGCGTGACGCCTCCCTTGCGTTGCGCCTTTTCGCAATCCGCGATCATCGCCTGATGCTCCCCCCGCAGGCGCGCAAGCGCCGTATCGGTCGCGCTTTCGGTAAAGACCGCGACGGCCGCGCGCTCGAGGAAAAGGCGGAACTGGAACGCATCGCGGATCATGTTCAGGTCGACATGGACGACCTGCATTCCCCGCTGCGGGACGATCTTGATCAGTCCCTCGGCTTCCAGCCTCGGCACAAGCTCGCGGATGGCTCCAAGCGGCAGACCGGTCAGCGCCACGAGCTCGCGCTGCGAGATGAACTGGCCCGGCCGCAATTCGCGCGCCAGCAGATGGCGCGTGAAGCTTGCATAGGCCTGCTCGCGAAGCTTGAGCGGCTCGCCCTCGGCGCCTGAGCGCGACGTGGCGGCGCCCGCGCGCATCAGGCGGCTCTCGCGGAACGAATAAGGTCGCATGCCGCCGCGAGCCTCTCCGCGCGGGCAGCGTCGAGAGCGACCAGCGGCGGACGCATGGTCAGCCAGGCCTTGTCGCCGGTGCGATGGGCGATCAGCGACTTGACCGCCGGCAACACCGGGTATTTTCCAATTTCGTTGACCAACTGATTGACGCGCGGCTCCTCGCGGCCCTGACGGACCAGCGGAAGCATCAGGTCGGGCGCGATATTGGCGAGGCCCGCGATGCAGCCCTGCCCGCCTTCGCGTACAGCCCGCGCAAGATCGCGCTCGTCGCCGACGAGAATGGCGAGGCTGGTGGCGAAGTTCGACAAGAGCGCGTGCGTGTTGGTCCAGTCGCAGGAGGAGTCCTTCACGCCGAGCACCACACCGGGAAATTTCTTCGTCAGGCGCGAGATCAGGCCTACGGTGATCGGCACCGCCGTCACCGAAGGAATGTGATAGAGGATGATGTCGCGCGCTTTCGATCCGAGCGTTTCGAACAGCTCGGCGAACCAAGCGTAAAGACCTTCCTCGTCGAGGCCCTTCAGGTAATAGGGCGGCGTCAGCAGGATGCCGCGGCATTTTGCATCATAGGCGAGCCGCGCCTGATCGGCAGCGTCCTCGATCGCGGTCGCCATGACGCCGAGAACGGTTTGTGCCGGCGCAATTCCTGACCTGGAAAAGGCAGAGAGCACGTCTGCCCGATCCTTGAGCACGAACGACGCGCCCTCGCCGGTCGTGCCGAACGCCGTCACGATGTCGCAGCCTTGCGAAAGCACCCATTGCGCGTGAGCGACAAGGCGGGCCGTGTCGATCTTGCCGGAGGCTGTCACCGGCGTCGCCAACGCGCACCCCAATCCGAATTTCTTCTGATCAACGACCACCCTGCACCCCATCTGACTTGCAGGTGACATGTTAGTTTCATAGAATTGTCGTTGCAAGGTCGCAGCGAGCCGAAGGCGCTTGGCGTCAATACGATTTCAGCGTTCAATCGGCGCATCAATTCAGCACAAGGCCGGAAAACGGCTTCAGGGAGGACTGCCATGTTCGATACGAAGATAAACCGTCGCACGATGCTGACGGGGACCGCTGCTCTTGGCGCGGGCGCGCTGATGGGCGCGCGTCCTGCCTTCAGCCAGGTGAACTGGAAGAAATATGCCGGCCAGTCGATCGAAGTGATCCTCGCGAAGGGTCCGCGCGGCGACCTCGTGCAGAAATATGCCGACGAATTCACCCAGCTCACGGGCATCAAGGTCGGGTCGGAGCAGATCCCGGAGCAGCAGCAGCGCCAGAAATGCGTGATCGAGCTCGCCTCGGGCAAGCCGAGCTTCGACGTCGTGCATCTGAGCTATCACGTGCAGAAGCGTCAGTTCGAAAAAGCCGGCTGGCTCGCCGACATTTCCGGCTTCATGAAGGACCCGAACCTCACCGAGCCGTCGCTGACCGAGAGCGAATTCTCCAACGCGGGCCTCGTCTACGCCAAGAACGACAAGGGCCAGTTGCTCTCGCTGCCGTGGTCGGTCGACTACTTCATTCTCTACTACAACAAGGAAATCTTCGCGAAGAAGGGCCTCTCCGTCCCCAAGACGATCGAGGAGATGAACGCGACGGCCGCGAAGATCGACGACGAGAAGGAAGGCGTTTACGGTTATGTCGGTCGCGGGTTGAAGAACGCGAACATGACGCTGTGGACGAATTACTTCCTGAACTACGGCGGC
This sequence comes from uncultured Hyphomicrobiales bacterium, assembly GCA_964584855.1. Taxonomy (GTDB): domain Bacteria; phylum Pseudomonadota; class Alphaproteobacteria; order Rhizobiales; family Xanthobacteraceae; genus Pseudorhodoplanes. The sequence goes on along the minus strand of CAZPBF010000031.1, from coordinate 426,254 downwards.
GAATTCCTCGATAAGAACGGCAATATCCTGACCGACGGACCGGAGGCGATCGAGGCCACCAAGGTCTATCAGGCCGGTCTGAGGAAATATCCGGGCGTCGCGGGCTTCAACTGGATGGAGTCGCTTGCCGCCTTCGCGCAGGGACGTGCCGCCATGTGGATCGACGGCGTCGGCTGGGCGCCGGGCGTCGAGGATCCGAACAAGTCGCGCATCGCGGGCAAAGTCGGCTACGCGATGGTGCCGGCCGGTCCGAAAGGCCAGTATTCGGCAACCTACGGTGACGGCATCGGCATTCCGGCGGCCTGCACCAAGAAGGAAGCCGCGTATCTGTTCTGCCAGTGGGTGGTGAGCAAGCAGAACGGCGCGCGCCTCCTGCAGGCCGGCGGCGGCGTTCCGTTCCGCACCTCCGTGCTGAACGACCCCGAAGTGCAGAAGGGCGTAACGCTGCCGAAGGAATGGCTGCAATCGGTGATCGACGCGGCCAAGATCAGCAAGCTCGGCCTGCCCGTCATCATCCCGGTCGCCGAGTTCCGCGACATCATCGGCGCCGCCGTTACCGCCACGCTGACCGGCGGCGATCCGGCGACCGAACTGAAGAAAGCCCACGAGCAGTTCCGCCCGATCCTGGAGAAGAGCGAGAAGGCCTAACTGCGTGAGCGTGATCGCCGAGTCTACGAAGGTCGTAGCAGGCGACGGTGTTGGAGACGAACGGCTGAAGGAGTGGCGACCCCCCTCCTATTGGCCGTTCGTCCTCCCTGCGCTGATCGTCGTTCTGGCCATCATCATCTTTCCGTGGATCTTCACGGTATGGATGAGCCTGCACGAATGGAAGGTCGGCGCGCCGACGACTTTTGTCGGCCTGGCCAACTATCACCGGCTGCCGAACGATCCCCGCTTTCTGGAAGCGGTCTGGCGTACCCTGATCTATACGGCCCTGTCCGTGATCGCGCCGCTGATCTTCGGAACCTTCGCGGCCGTGATCTTCCACAACCGGTTTCCGCTTCGCGGTTTCCTGCGCGGCGTCTTCATCATGCCGATGATGGCGACGCCGGTCGCGATCGCGCTGATCTGGACGATGATGTTTCATCCGCAGCTCGGCGTGCTGAATTACCTGCTGTCGCTCGTCGGGTTGCCCAAATCGCTGTGGGTGTTTCATCCCGACACCGTGATCCCTGCGCTGGTCATGGTGGAAACCTGGCAGTGGACGCCGCTCGTGATGCTGATCGTGCTCGGGGGCCTCGCGTCGCTGCCGACCGAGCCTTATGAAAGCGCGCTCATCGACGGCGCGAATTTCTGGCAGATTTTCCGCCACATCACGTTGCCGCTGATCACGCCTTTCCTCTTCATCGCGGGCGTGATCCGCATGATCGACGCGCTCAAGAGTTTCGACATCATTTTCGCGATCACGCAGGGCGGCCCGGGCTCCGCCTCCGAGACGATCAATCTCTACCTCTACAGCGTCGCGTTCGTCTATTACGACGTGGGATACGGCTCGGCGATCGCGGTCGTGTTTTTCGTGCTGATCGTCGCGCTCGCCGCGCTGATGATCTATCTGCGCCAGCGCCTGCACTGGACCGAGGTCGGGGGCTCGGCATGAGCATCCGCCAGATCCTCGGGAAGATCGGGCTCTATTTGTCCGTGCTGGTCATCGTCTCGCCGGCGATTTTCTTTTTCGTCTGGATGCTTTCGATCTCGGTGAAATACGAGGTCGACAACGCCTCCTATCCGCCGATCCTCATCCCGGATCGCTTCGCCTGGCAGAATTATGTCGACGTCCTGAAATCGAACCGCTTCCTCACCTATTTCTTCAACACCCTGATCGTGACCGGGTCGGCGACGCTGTTGGCGCTCATTGTCGGCGTTCCGGCGGGCTATGGCATCGCGCGCATGAACGCGCACCGCTCGGCGATCGTGATCCTGATCGCACGCATCACGCCTGGCCTGTCCTACCTCATTCCGCTGTTCCTCCTGTTCCAGTGGATCGGACTTCTCGGCACGCTATGGCCGCAGATCGTCATCCATCTCGTCGTGACGGTGCCGATCGTGATCTGGATCATGATCGGATATTTCGAGACAACGCCGCTCGAACTTGAGGAGGCCGCGCGGATCGACGGCGCCACGCGCTGGCAGGTGTTCGCGCATGTGGCATTGCCGATGGCGCGGCCGGGAATCGCGGTGTGCTTCATCCTCGCCGTGATCTTCTCCTGGAACAATTTCGTGTTCGGCATCGTGCTCGCGGGCCGCGAAACGCGAACGCTCCCGGTCGCGGTCTACAACATGATCTCCTACGACCAGCTGAGCTGGGGTCCGCTGGCCGCGGCAGCGTTGCTGGTCACGCTCCCGGTCCTGCTGCTCACCCTCTTTGCACAACGCCAGATCGTGGCCGGGCTGACCGCGGGCGCGGTCAAAGGCGGATAACGGACATGACCTCAACGCTGCCGTCGCGCCCTCTCGGGCGCACCGGACTGACCGTGTCGATCCTCGGATTCGGCGGCGCACCGATCGGAGAGTCGCACCGGCGCTATCCCGAAAGCGAGGCCATCGGGGCGATCAGCGCGGCGCATGCCGCCGGCATCACGATGTTCGACACCTCTCCGCTCTATGGACACGGAATGTCGGAACACCGCTTCGGCACGGCGCTGCGTCAGGTGCCGCGCGAATCCTTCGTCCTGTCGACCAAGGTCGGCCGCTGGACCAACCCGCGCATCGCAGAAGGCAAGCCCGGCGCGGTCGGGGGGTTCAAGCATCAGGCGGTTTTCGACTATTCCTACGACGGCGCGATGAAGGCCTTCGAACAGTCTCTCCTGCGTCTGGGCCTGAGCCGGGTCGACCTTCTGTTCATCCATGACGTCGATGTGTGGACGCACGGAAAGGACATGATCGAGCAGCGCTTCAAGGAGGCGATGGATGGCGCCTATCGCGCGCTCGTGAAGCTGCGCGAGGACAAGGTCATCAGCGGCATCGGCATCGGCGTCAATGAAGCAGACTTGTGCGAGCGCTTCGCCCGGGCGGGGGACTTCGACGTGATGATGCTCGCGGGCCGCTACACCCTGCTCGAACAGGGCGCGCTCGACATTTTCCTGCCCACAGCGGTTGAGAAGAAAATCGCGATCCTGATCGCCGGTGCGTTCAACTCGGGGATCCTGGCAACCGGCGCAAAACCGGGGGCGCTTTACAACTACAAGCCGGCGCCGCCCGAGATCGTCGAACGCGTGAACAGGATCGAAGCCGCCTGCAAGCGTCACGATGTGGACCTTGCACATGCCGCGATGCAGTTTCCGCTGGCGCACCCGGCCGTCGCGTCGGTCGTGCTCGGCGCGGTTCATCCCGATGAGGTCAAGCGCAATGTCGAGGCTGTCACCCGGCCCATTCCGGCCGCGCTCTGGGACGACCTGAAACGTGAAGGAGTTTTGATCGCCCACGCCCCGACGCCGCGCTAGGCCGATGCGGATCGACGCGCATCAGCATTTCTGGACTCTGGCGCGCGGCGATTATGGCTGGCTCACCGAAAAGCTTCAGCCGATCTATCGCGACTTCGGTCCGGGCGATCTCGCGCCGCTGCTGACCCGCGCCGGCATCGACAAGACGATCATCGTGCAGGCCGCCCCGACCGTCGCGGAGACGGAATTCATGCTTTCGATTGCACGGATCGCGCCCTTCGTTGCCGGTGTCGTGGGCTGGGCGGACTTCGCCGCTCCTGACGCGCCAAAGGTCATCGCAAGCCTTGCGGCCGATCCGCTGCTGGTCGGGTTACGTCCCATGATCCATGACATCGCGGACGACGACTGGATGCTGCGCGAAGATCTCAACCCGGCTTACCGGGCGCTGATCGACCAAAACTTGGTGTTCGACGCGCTGGTGCGGCCGCAACATCTGTCGCGCCTCGACATGCTGCTGCGCCGTTACCCGCACCTGAATGTTGTGGTCGATCATGCGGCCAAACCGCTCATTCGCGACCGGCGGCTCGACCCCTGGCGCGACGACATGGCGGCCATTGCCGCGCATCCCAACGCCGCCTGCAAGATGTCGGGCCTCGCGACGGAAGCCGCGCCTGAGTGGACTGCGGACGATCTGCAGCCTTATGTCGACCACATCGTGCGGATTTTCGGTGCCGACCGCATTCTCTGGGGCAGCGACTGGCCGGTGCTCAATCTCGCGGGCGGCTACGACCGGTGGACCAACGCCACCGACATTCTGCTGGCAGGCCTGAGTGACAGCGAGCGCAGCGCCGTTCTGGGTGAGAATGCGGCGCGCATCTATCTCGCAAACCGCGGACGGAAGTGATTCATGCTGAAAGGTATCGATCCGATCCTGACGTCAGACCTGCTCTGGATTCTCGACGCCATGGGACACGGCGACGACATTGCGCTGGTCGATGCCAATCATCCTGCGGAGAAGATCGCCGGACTGACCTCCTCCAGAAGGCTGGTCCGCCTGCCGGGACTGAGCTCCGCGCGTGTCGCGCGCGCGATCCTTTCGGTTTTCCCGATCGACACGTTCGAGCCGGAGCCGATCCGGCGGATGGAAGTGGTCGGCGACCCAAACGCCATTCCGGACGTGCAGGCGGAAGTGCAGCGAGAGGTGGATCGCGCGCTCGGCCGGTCGTCACCGATGCCCGGTATCGAGCGCTTCGCGTTCTACGAAGCAGCCAAAGAAAGCTTCGCGGTCGTGCAGGCCGGCGAGATGCGGCCCTACGGATGTTTCCTGTTCCGCAAGGGCATCATCGTGCCCGCGCAGGCCTGAGCCGGCGCGGCCGGTCGCCCCACCAGCGCCGGTGCAGCCGGTCGAGCAGCAGATAGATGACCGGCGTCGTGTACAGCGTCAGCGCCTGCGACACGATCAAGCCGCCGATGATCGTGATGCCGAGCGGACGGCGCAATTCCGATCCCGGCCCGGTGGCGATCACCAGCGGCACCGCGCCGAGGAGCGCGGCCATTGTCGTCATCATGATCGGACGAAAGCGCGCAAGGCAGGCTTCGTAAACCGCGCGCTGCGGATCGAGGCCGCGCTGGCGCTCTCCTTCCAGCGCGAAATCGACCAGCATGATGCCGTTCTTCTTCACGATGCCGATGAGCAGAATGATGCCGATGAAGGCGATGATGGTCAGTTCGGAGTTGAAGACCCACAACGCCAGCAGCGCTCCGAGCCCGGCGGACGGCAGCGTCGAGATGATCGTGAGCGGATGCGCAAGGCTCTCGTAGAGGACGCCGAGCACGATATAGACTGCAATCAATGCGGCGAGGATCAGGAGCGGCTGGGCGCCGGCGCTTTGCGCGAGCGCCCTGACGTCGCCGCCGAAATCCGTATGAAGCGTATCCGGCAAGTGCATCTCGGCGACGGCCTGCTGGATATTCTGCACCGCCGTTTCCAGCGGTAAATCCGGACGCAGGTTGAAAGTGATCGTCGCCGACGGATACGAGCCCTGATGGTTCACCACGAGCGGCGCGGTCGAACGCTCGAACCGCGCGACCGCCGATAACGGCACCTGTGTCCCGCCGGCCGCGGGCACCGAGAGCCAGCTCAGGTCGTTTGGATCTCGCTGGTAGGGCCGCTCGACCTCGAGGATCACGCGGTACTGGTTGCGCGGGCCGTAAATGGTGGAGATCTGCCGCTGGGCGTAGGCATTGTTCAGCGCATTGTCGATGTCCTGAATCCGGATGCCAAGACGTGCCGCGGCCTGCCGGTCGATGACCACGTCGAGCTGCAGTCCGCCGGATTCCCGGTCGGTCGTGACATCGACGAGGCCGGGGACCTGCTTGACCCGCGCCAGGACCTTCGGAAGCCATGTCCCAAGTTCATCGAGATCGGCCGTCCACAGCGTGAACTGATATTCCGAATTGCTCTGCCTTCCGCCGAACCGCAGATCCTGCGCCGGCACCATGAACAGGCTGATGCCGGGGACCTGCTCGAGCTGGCGGCGCAGCCGGTCGACGACGCGCAGCGTCGAGATGCCGCCCCTCTCGTCCAGCGGCTTCAGGCTGATGAACAGACGGCCGTGATTGACCGAACCGGAAAACGCCGAGCCGCCGACCGAGGATCCGACGCCGTAAACGGCCGGGTCGGCCATGACGATGGCCGTGACTTGCCGCTGCAACTCCACCATCGTTTGAAACGACACTTCCGGCGATGCTTCCGTTCCGCCGAACACCAGCCCGGTGTCGTCGCGCGGGAAAAATCCCTTCGGCGTCTTGATATAGAGATCGACGGTCAACACCACGGTTACCACAAGAACCAGCATCGTCAGCGCGGGGTTGCGCAGCACGACGGCCAGCGTTCGCTCGTAAAAGCGCAAGATGGCGCCGAGGATGCGCTCGACCCAGCGGTCCAATGCAGTCGCCTTCGGACTCGGCGGATTGCGCACGAAGTGCGCGCAGATCATCGGCGTCACCGTGAGCGACACCGCGGTCGATACAAGGATCGCAAAGACCAGCGTCACCGAGAATTCGCGGAAGATCCGTCCGACCACCCCGCCCATGAACAGCAGCGGGATGAAGGCCGCGATCAGCGACAGGCTGATGGAAATCACGGTGAACCCGATCTGCCGCGCGCCCTCGATCGCGGCGCGCAGCGGTGAATGTCCTTTCTCCAGGTTCCGGAATGCATTCTCGATCATCACGATGGCATCGTCGACCACGAAGCCGACCGAGACCGCAAGCGCCATCAGCGACAGATTGTCGATCGAAAAGCCGACTGCCCACATCGCGGCGCAGGTTCCAGCGAGCGACAGCGGCACGGTCACACCGGCGGCAAGGGTCGCTGCGACCCGGCGCAGGAACAGGAACACCACGAGCATGACCATGGCGACGCTGCCGGCGAGCGTCGCCTGCATGTGATGCACGCTCGCGCGGATCGTCTGGGTCCGGTCGGACAACACCGAAATGTCGATATCCGCCGCGATCCAGCGTTTCAGCTCGGGGATCATTTCGCGGATATGATCGACGGTGTCGATGACGTTGGCGTCCGGCTGCTTGGTGATGATGAGCAGCACCGCCGGTTGCGCGTTGAACCACGCCGCCGATTGCGAGTTGCGCGTCCCCTGCGCGACCGAGCCCACATCGGACAGGCGAACGACATTGCCGTTCGAGGTCTTGATGACCAGCGTCCGGTAATCGGGCGCGGAGCGGAGCTGATCGTTGGTTCCGATGGTCTCCGACACGGAATGCCCGTCGAAAATACCGAGCGGGCCGGCGCTGTTGGTGTTGACGATCGCCTGCCGCACATCGTCGAGGGCGATGCCGGCATTTGCCAATAACGATGGACTGGTGCGCACCCGGATCGCGGGCTGCTCGGCGCCGCTCACGGTCACGTCGGCAACGCCGCTCACTTGCATGATCCGCTGCGCAACGACGCTGTCGGCGGCGTCGTAGATTGCGCTCGGCGGAATGGAGTGCGACGTCATCGCCAGAATGAGGATCGGAGCGGCGGCCGGGTTGGTCTTTCGGAAATTCGGACGCGACGGCAGATCGGCCGGCAGGTCGCTCAGCGCCGCATTGATCGCGGCCTGCACGTCGCGCGCCGCGCCGTCGATGTTGCGGCTGATGTCAAACTGAACGACGATCGAGGTGGAGCCGAGCGACGATGTCGAGGTGATCTCGGTCACGCCGGCAATCTCGCCGAGCCGCCGCTCCAGCGGCGCTGCGATCGTCGATGCCATGATGACCGGGTCGGCGCCCGGCCTGCTCGCCGACACCCGGATGGTCGGAAATTCGACGGTCGGCAGGCTCGCGACCGGCAGGAAGATATACGCAACGGCCCCGACGAGAAACAGCCCGATCGCCAGAAGAATCGTGCCCACCGGTCGCATGATGAACGGGTAGGAGAAATTCATCGGGCCGCTCCGCGCGGACGCAATCGGCGCTTGGGCGCGCCTGCCCGCCGCGCGGTCCATGATTTCAGCCGCTCCATGTACAGATAGATCACCGGCGTCGTGTAGAGCGTGAGCAGCTGGCTCAGCAGCAGCCCGCCGATGATCGTCACGCCGAGCGGAAATCTCAGTTCCGACCCGGTACCGCCCTCAAGCGCGAGCGGCAACGCACCGAACAAGGCCGCGAGCGTGGTCATCATGATGGGGCGAAAGCGCAGGAGCGATGCCTTCACGATGGAGTCGCGCGGAGACAGCCCCTCCACCCGTTCGGCCTCAAGCGCGAAGTCGATCATCATGATCGCGTTCTTCTTCACGATGCCCATCAGCAGCACGATGCCGATCAGCGCGATCACCGAGAGATCGAGCCCGCACAGCATGATCGCGAGCAGCGCGCCGACGCCCGCCGAGGGAAGCGTCGAGAGGATCGTCAGCGGATGGATGAAGCTCTCATAGAGCACGCCGAGCACGATGTAGATCGTCACCGCAGCGGCAAGAAGAAGCCACGGCTCCCCGCTCAACGAGCGAGAGAATTCCGCCGCGTCTCCCGAGTAACTGCCGATGACCGACGACGGCATCCCGATGTCGCCTTCGGCTTCCGAAATCTCGGCAACCGCATCGCCGAGTGACGCATCCGGCGCGAGATTGAAGCTGAGCGTCACCGCGGGAAACTGCTCCTGATGCATGATCGCAAGCGGAGCCGTAGTGCGGCTGACGGTCGCGATGCGGCTCAGCGGGATCTGCGCGCCGGACGTGGACGCGACGTAGAGTTTGGATAGACTCGTCGGATCGGTCTGGTATTGCGGCATCGCTTCGAGGATCACGCGGTACTGGTTCGCCTGCCCGAAGATCGTTGAAATCTGCCTCTGGCCGAAGGCGTCGTTCAGCGTGTCGTTGACGGCCTGCATGGAAACGCCAAGGCGCCCGGCCTGCACGCGGTCGACGTCGATCAGCGCGCGAAGCCCGCCCTCCTGAGCCTCCGAGGCGACGTCGCGCAGGATCGGAGAATGCGCCAACCGCGCGGCGAGCTTTTTGGCCCAATCGACGACCTCGGCGGCATCGGTCGAGGCGAGCGTGTACTGATATTGCGAGCGGCTGAATCGCGTGGAGATCTGGATGTCCTGAACGGGCAGGAAATAGACCGAGACACCGGGAATCTTCTCGACCGCGCGCGCAAGGCGATCCACGATGTCCGTCACGAAGGCCTTTCGGCTGTTGCGCGCCTTCAGCGAGATCGACAGCCGCCCCGCATTCGGGGTCGGATTGAGGCTGCTCACGCCGACGATCGAAATCACGCCGGTGACATCCGGATCGCGGCGGATTGCCGCGACCACCTCCTCCTGCAGCCGCTTCATCTCGGTGAAGGAGACTTCCGGGCCGGCCTCGGTGACGGCCGTGATCAACCCGGTGTCCTGCGGCGGCAGGAACCCCTTGGGCACATAGAGATAGAGAAGAGCCGTCGCGACGAGCGTCAATACGGTCACGATCAGGGTGGCACGCTGACGCTCCAGCACCCATTCAAGGCTGCGCCGGTAGCCTTCGATGGCGCGCTCCACCCAATCGTTGAACCGGCGCATCATCGCGCTTGGGCCCCGATCCTCGACACGGCGCAGAAGCCTGCTGCACATCATCGGCGTGAGCGTCAGCGAAACCACCGCGGACGTCACCACCGCGATGGTCAGCGTCAGCGCAAACTCGCGAAACATCCGCCCGACCAGTCCCGTCATGAAAAGAAGCGGGATGAAGACCGCGATCAGGGAAACGGTCAGCGAAATCACGGTGAAACCGATCTCGCGCGCTCCGCGTAACGCCGCGTTCAACGGGTCTTCGCCATCCTCGATATGACGCACGATGTTCTCGATCATGACGATCGCATCGTCGATGACGAAGCCGGTGCCGATGGTGAGCGCCATCAGCGACAGATTATCGAGGCTGAAGCCGCAGAACCACATGATCCCGAAGGTCGCGATCAGCGACAGGGGCAGCGCCACGCCCGCGATGATCGTCGCGCGCAGCGTCCTCAGGAAGATCATGACGACGAGGACGACGAGCCCGATGCTCACGACCAGCGTGAACTGCACGTCGCGCACCGAAGCGCGGATCGTTTCCGTCCGGTCCTGCACCACCGTCAGCCGGGCGCTCGCCGGTAGCGCGCGTTCCAGACGCGGCAACTCGGCGCGAATGCGGCGGACGGTCTCGATCACGTTCGCGCCGGGCTGGCGCTGCACGTCGATGATCACGGCCGGTGTGCCTTGATACCAGCCGCCGACCTTGTCGTTCTCGAGCCCGTCGATGATGCGGGCGACATCGGTCAGCAGAACCGGAGCGTTGTTGCGGTAGGCCACGACCAGCGACCGGTAGGCACTCGCGTTGGCAATCTGGTCGTTGGTGGCGATCGTGTAGGTCTGATGAGCGCCGTCGAGCGAACCTTTGGGGCCCGCGACATTGGCATTCACGATCGCGTTGCGCACGTCTTCGAGGCTCAATCCGTAGCCGGCCAGCCGCGCGAGGTCGGCCTGAATCCGGATCGCGGGCTTCAGCCCGCCCTGGACCGTGACGCGCCCGACGCCGGTGATTTCGCTCAGTCGCTGCGCCATCAGCGTGTCGGCAAGATCGCTCAGATCGCGAACCGGCACCGTGTCGGAGGTCAGCGCAAGCGTCACGACCGGCGCGTCCGCTGGATTGACCTTAGAATAAGTGGGCGGATACGGCAGATTTCGCGGCAAGGTCGAGCCTGCCGCGTTGATCGCCGCCTGCACATCCTGCGACGCCGCGTCGATGTCGCGATTGAGATCGAATTGCAGCGTGATCTGGCTGATGCCGAACGAGCTCGACGATGTCATCGTCGACAGCGCGGAAATCTGGCCGAACTGACGCTCCAACGGCGCGGTCACGAGCGAGGCGATGGTATCCGGACTCGCGCCGGGCAATTGCGTCGTCACCTGAACGGTCGGAAAATCGACCTGCGGCAAGGACGAGACCGGAAGCAGCCAATAGCCGAGCGCGCCGCCAAGCAACACGGCGACACCGAGCAGCGAGGTCGCGATCGGCCGCCGAATGAAGGGTCCGGACACGTTCATCGGCTGGTGCTCGGTGCTCCTTCCGTCCGGGGCTGCCCCTCGCCTCCGCGCCGCTGCGATTGCGGCGAACCCTCACCACCGCGCCGGCGCGGCCGGTCGGTGCCGAGCGGAACGCTTTGCTGGCCTGCTTCCCCGACCACGACCTTCGCGCCATCGGTCAGGCGCACAAAACCCGACGTCACCACCCGTTCGCTGCCATCGAGACCCGACGTAATGACCGCCTGATTGTCGTCCTGCTGCGCCACCGTGACCGGCCGCATCGCGGCGACGTCGCCGCTGCCGACGATGTAGACGAACGTGCCGTTCGGTCCGCGCTGCACGGCGGCCGTCGGGACGACGATGGCATTGTGGAGCGTGTCGATGACGAGCCGCACGTTCACGAATTGCCCGGGCCATTGCTGCATATTTGCGTTCGGGAAATTCGCCTTCAGCCGGACCGTCCCGGTCGTGGGGTCGACCTGGTTGTCGACCACCTCCAGGGTGCCTCGATCGGTCACGGTCTTGTTGTCGGCAGCGAGCGCTTCGACCGACAACGCGCCTTTTGCGAAGGCGGCGTTGATCCGGTTCACATCCTGCTGCGGCATGCTGAACAAGACGGAGATCGGCTGAAGCTGCGTGATGGTCACGATGCCGGTCGCGTCGGACGCATGGACGATATTGCCCTCGTCCACCTGACGAATGCCCGTGCGTCCCGCGATCGGCGCGATGATGGAAGTGTAGTCGAGGATGGCCTTGGCATTCTCCGCGGCCGCCTGATCGAGCTTCACCTGCGCTTCGAGCTGCGCGACCATCGCGGCCTGAGTGTCGGCCTGCTGGCGCGACCCGGCATTGGTCTGGGCCAGCCGGCGATAGCGCTCCAGATCGATGCGGGCATTGGCGAGCTGTGCTTCGTCCTGCGCGGTCTTGGCCAAAGCCTGATCGTATTGCGCCTGATAGGTGGCAGGATCGATGCGCGCCAGCACGAAGCCCTTGGGCACGTCCTGACCTTCCTTGAAATTCACGGAGATGAGCTTGCCGTCGACCTGCGGACGCACCAGCACAGTATTGAGCGCCTTCGCCGTGCCGACACCATCGAGATAGACCGGCACGTCCTGCCGGCTCGCGGCAACCGCGAGGACAGGCACCGGGCCTTCCGCGTTGCGGAAGCGCCCGCGCTGCTGTTGCTGCTGCGGCGAGGTCGAAAACATCGCCAACGCGCCCACGACCAGAACGCAGACGGCGACAATGGTGATCTTGATCTGGCGCACGGTCATTGGACGGCCAGCGTCTCCGGATCGGGCTCGAGCCAGCCGCCGCCCAGAGCCTGGAACAGGCTGACCAGCGCCTGCAGCCGCGCGAGCCGCGCCTGAGCCAGGAGGTCTTCGGCCTGGAACAGCGTCTGTTGTGTCGACAGCACGGTCGTCAGATCCACCGTTCCCTCACGCAGCCGCCGCTCCGCCAGTTCGAAAGCGCGCCGCGAGGCGGCAACCACCTGTCGCTGGAGATTCTCTCGCGTGGTCGTTTCCTGCACGGCAACGAGCGCGCTGTCGACGTCCGCAAATGCTGAAATCACGGTCTTGCGATAGGTCTGCAGCAATTCCTCCTGCAACCCGCGTTGCAGATCGTATTGCCCCTTCAGCCTGAAGCCGTCGAAGATCGGCTGCGTCAGGCTACCCGCCACGGTGTAGAACACCGATTGGGGCAAAAACAAAGTCTTCAATATCGCGCTCTGGTATCCGAACTCCCCGGTCAGCTGGATGCTGGGGAAAAAAGCCGCGCGCGCGGATTCCACATTGGCGTTGGCGGAAGCAAGCCTCGCCTCGGCCTCGCGGATGTCCGGCCGCTGGGTCAACAGCTCCGAAGGCAGGCCGGGCGACACTTTCGGGATTGCGATTCGTCCCATGCTGCCGCCGCGGATCGTGACAAGTTCCGGCGGGCGCCCAACCAGAACTGCAAGCGTTGCTATGGTCTGCCGCAAAGTCTGCCGCAGTGGCGGAATCGCCGCGCGCTGGGTTGCGACGATACTCTCCTGCTGGGCGACTTCGAGATCGGAGGTCGTCCCGACCGACAGCCGCTGCTTGATCACATCCAGGATGCGGCTTGCGCTCGCAAGATTGCGACGCGCGACGGCGAGCCGGTCCTGCGCCGCGAGAACCTGAAAATAGGAATTGGCCACGGTTGCGGTCGTGGACAGGGCGACGACTTCGCGATCGAAGCGCGTCGCGACAGCCAATTGATCAGCAGCACGCAATGCGGCGCGGTTCTTCCCCCAGAAGTCGATCTCGTAACTCGCCGAAAGCGAGGTGCTGTAGACATCGCGCTCCGAGCGGCCGCCACCGCCGCCGTTCCCGGTCGACTGGGACGCGCGCGAGCGCGTGTAATTGCCGTTCAGGTCGACCGCAGGCAGAAGCGGCGCGCCTGCCACCTGCGCCTGCGCATCGGCCTGCACGATCCGGGCAATCGCAACCGCGATATCCAGATTGGCGATCTGGGCGTCTTCGACCAGCGCGGTCAGTTCCTTGGAGCGGAAGTCACGCCACCAGTCGGACTTGGGCGGAAAGGCCTGCGGCTTCGGTCCAGCATCGCGATAGACGGGCGGAATTTCCAGCGCCGGATCCGGCTTTTCGGCGCCGACGGTACAGCCGGAAACAGATGGAATGAGGATCAAGCCCGCAACGCAGGCCAGAAGGCGGCGCGCTCCCCGCCTTTCGCGGCGATACCCGCCGAAATCCACGCTTCGCAACATACAAGTCTCTGTCAACGCGAACGGATGCGGAAGCACCCTCGCCGGCCTCTGGGAGAAGCCGCCGCACCCCCTATACTGCCATATTATCGAAGGTTTTTTGGCCGCCGGAGGCAGGGACGCAATTTCCTTGCGGGCTGTGGCGCGGATGCGCAGGCCCAGCTCAACGATGCGCAGATGGGGGCTGCAATGTCCGGTTTTCCCGTAACTTTTCCAGCATCGCGCGGGCCTGCAGCAGGATGCTTTCGATGATCCTTTCGCCGAATTCCGCGGTCGCCCCTGAGGGGTCGCCGGTGACCCCTCCCCGCGCAAGGCGCCCATCGCCGGAACTCCAGGGCCAGGTCACGCCCTGATCCATGATCAGGTGCTCGATCGCGCCGGCATCGAATCCGCCGGTCGAAGACGGGAGCCTGTCGTGACGAACGCGTTCCGGAGCGAGCGCCAGCATGAGCGAGGTCTCGTCGAGCCCCGCATGGATATCCGGAACCGGGCCCTCGGCCTTCACGCGTGCCGCAGCGAGAGGATGAAGCACGCAGACATTCAGGCCGAAATCGCCCTGCAGCTCGTAGATCAGGTTCTGCAGGATGCCGCGATTGCCGCCATGCCCGTTCACGATGACCAGGTCACGCGCCGGCAGCGAGCGGACGATGGCTTTAGCCAGATCGCGCATCACGGCGACGAATGCCGAGATCGACAGCGACATCGTGCCGGCGGCCCATTCATGCTCACGGGACAGGGTGATCGAGATTGACGGAAGCTGCCAGGTGTCGAAGTCGCCGGCATAGCGTTCGACCAGACGTCGCGCGATGCCTTCGGCGATCACATCATCCGTGTCGAGTGGAAGATGCAAACCATGCTGCTCCACCGCGCCGATAGGCAGGCACAGGATCGAGCTCGCGGTCAGATATTCGTCGATCTCGGCGAAGGTCAGCCCGCCGATCATCCGGGTCGGTGGCGATTTCGCCATGACGCCTGTCGTCGGCTTATGCGGTTGTCATGCGCTGCAGGATTCCGTCCTTGCGCACGAAGTAATGGAACAGCACCGCGCCTATATGCGAGGCGATGGCGAGTGCAAGCAGAATGCCAAGCCACCAGTGCACAACATAGAGCTGCTCCGCCAGCGGCTGATTGTCCGGCCAGATCTTCGGCAGATTGAACAGGCCGAAGAATGGCACCGGCGCGGGATAGGCGGAGGTCGCGATCCAGCCGACCAACGGCTGAACGATCAGCAGCGCGTAGAGTCCCCAATGATTGAGATGCGCACCGAGCTTGATCACGGCCGGCAACTCGGCCGGCAACGGCGCGGGCGGATGTTTCAGCCGGTAATACAAGCGGATCAACGTGATCAGCAGGATCAGCGGGCCGACCGATTTGTGGAAGTTGTACCCGAAGTCGCCAAAATATTCGCGCGAGATCAGGAAGCCGAGCGGCAACTGGAAGAGGACAAGGGCCGCAGTGACCCAATGCAGCGTCTTTGCGAATGCGCTGTAAGCCGGAACAGCAGCAAAGCTTGAATTCGCCGTCATTCTCGCCCCCTCGCGAAACAACCGCTCAACGATCCGTCGCAGGATCGTCGGCCGCATCATCGGCGGGCACAAGCCTTGCCGGTTCCCCCACGGCCGTCAATGCTTCAAGGAGATGACCGAAGCTGTGCCCGTTGCGAGTAGCCTTCGCGGTGAGGTAGCGGCGATTGTCGCCGTTGACCGCGCCGACCAGCGGGATCCGCTCCGAAATCTCAATGCCGGCGCTCTTAAGTGCGGAAATCTTGGCGGGGTTGTTGGTGAACAGCTGGACCGAACGGCAGCCGAGCATTTCGAGCATACGGCCTGCGATCTCGTAATCGCGCTCGTCGTCATCGAAGCCGAGCGAGATGTTCGCGTCCACCGTGTCGTAACCCGCGTCCTGAAGCTTGTAGGCCCGCATCTTATTCGCTAGTCCGAGCCCGCGCCCTTCCTGATCCAGATAGAGGATCACTCCGCCACCGGCCGCCGCGAGTTCGGTCAGTGCGAGCCTCAGCTGGTCGCCGCAGTCGCAGCGTCGCGATCCGAAGACGTCGCCGGTCAGGCAGGACGAGTGAAGCCGCACGGGCACCGATTTTGTGAAGTCGGGCTGCCCGACCACGACGGCGACCGAATCCTTTCCGACTGCGTTCCTGAAAATCACGAAGCGCGACTGCACGCCGCCCTCGAGCGGCACCTTCGCCTCTCCCGCCACTTGGAGCGATCGCGTGGTCATGCGGCGGAACTCAGCGATTGCCGAGGCAGACACCGACATGAGCGGCGGCTCGAATTGCGCCGCAGTCTCGGACGCGTCGACACACAACGCCGCCGGCAGACGCTCCGCAAGCTTGGCGAGGTCTAGTAGCGCGTGAATGGCTGTGGGCGCAGGGACCGAGTCGAGCTTCGGCAGGTCCCCCATCTCGCCGGCAAGCTTCTGCAACTCGTCGACCGTCGGGCTGTCGACCGGAATCGTCACGGGGCCCGCAGCGTCGATGCCGATCGTCCGCGCCCGGCGCGCGGTCATGGCGAGGCGCGGCTTGCCCGGCTTGCAGCTCGCAAGGAAAGTCTCGAGCCGCTGCTCGTCGATACCGTCGATCGGCAGCGCGAGAAAGGCCTGCCGGTCGCCGGTGATGACGATCGGCCGCGCCGCCCGAATTTCAGCTAGGCCTCGCTCGATCCCGACAAATCGCGGATCACCGAAGCGGAACACGTTTTTGGTTCGTTCTGGGGAAAGCATTACTTTTCTAGTCGCCCAACGCAGGAAAACACTAAACGCAATCAATTATTCCGACCGGATGCGTCATTTCAAGCCGGATGGATTCTGTGCCAGATTTGCGACCACTTAAAGTCACCATCGGAAAAGACTTCCTTTGACAAACGGAAAATCGGCTGCCCAGCACGCCGACACAAAGCCGCAACAGATGCACAAGGGTACCGCTGCCTGTGACGATTGGGCGCCCGTTATCAAGTCATTTGAGGCCCCGGACGTTCCCCTTCCGGCCGAGTGGAAGGGCCTCTTTGAGCCTTTGCGCCGCCCATGTGTCGCGGTGGGACAAATAGGTCAATCGCTCGACGGCCGGATCGCCACGGCGAGTGGCCATTCGCACTACATAAACGGCGCCGCGGGGCTCGATCACCTTCATCGCCTGCGCTCGGTGATGGATGCCGTCGTCGTCGGAATCGGCACAGTCCTCGCCGACGACCCGCAACTAACGGTGCGCCGCGTCGTGGGCCGCAGCCCCGCGCGCGTCGTGATTGACCCGAAGGGACGGTTGCCCCATACCGCGCGGCTTCTGGCAGATGACGGCACCCGGCGTCTGCTCGTCACGACCGAAAGCGCACAACAGTCTCTTCCCGCCGGTGTGGAAGTCTTGCAGATCCCCGCGGATTCGAACGGCATCGCCCCAGCCGAAATCCTCACCGCGCTGCGCGCGCGGGGGCTTGCCCGAGTCCTGATCGAAGGGGGAGCCGCGACCGTGTCGCGCTTTCTGACCTCGGGATGCCTCGACCGGCTACATGTGATGGTAGCCCCGGTGATATTCGGCTCCGGTCAGCCAGGACTTACGCTTCCTGCCATCGAACGAGCGAACGACGCCATGCGTCCGCCGATGAATATCTTTCGCATGGGCGACGAAGTGTTGTTCGACTGCGACCTTTCCGCTCAGCGGGCGGCCGGCGGCTTGGCGAAGAAATCGAGGTGACCGACACGCATCGTCGAACGGCCGGTCGCGACCAGGGCCCGCCGGCGCGCAAGCCACGATGCAATTTCCGATACCGCAGCGCCGTCGATGTCGCGCGCCGCAGCAGCCCAGCCCGAGAGAATTTCGGTCTGCATGTCCGCGTCCTGACGTCCAAGCATCCAGTCTGATCGGCCCTGCGTCACCGAATAATTGAGCCGCTTGAAAAGCGATATGGCCTGAGACGCCGCGCCCGGACCGAGCGAGGGGCCGAATCCCTTGTCGGTCAGTTGATGACGATTGACCGCGTTCACGATCACCTCGTCGAAAGGATCGGCAGGATCGCACGTGGCGCGCCCATCATAATTGATGGCGGCATACAGCGGCAGATTCCGTGCCGCGATTTCGGTCACGAGCCGGTCGAGCCAATCCTCGGATACAAGGTCGAGAAACGCCGACGTCGTCACGAGGTCGACGGGGCCGTCCAGCACCAGTTCGAGATCGCGCTGCAGATCAATCGGCTGGGTGGTGACCTGAATCTCGGCAGAGGCCGCTGCCGGCTTTGCGCGTGCAAGCAAGCTCAGGTCGTTGTCGACGAGGCGCCAGCTCTGGCGGGGCGGCAGCACGATCGAGACAGACCGGAACGTAGAGCCCGTGCCACACGCAAGGTCGACGACATTGATGGCGCTGTACCTCTTGAAGGCGGCGGCCACCGCGTCGAGAACCTGTCCGTTGCGCGCCGCAACGTCATGAGGCTCGCGCAGCGTCAGCCATTGCTCCGAAAACCCGCTCATTGGACGGTCTCCAGAACGCCGGCGAAAAGTCGCGCCTGGTTGCTCCACTGGGGAAGCTGCGCGGCAAAACGCCGGGCATTCTCCGCGAGCTTGTCCCGCACCGCCTTGTCTCCGATCGCCGTTCGCAACGCCGAAGCCAGCGCCGCGGCATCGTCCGGCGCAACAAGGATACTGGCCTCGCACGGAACGGCCTCCGGGATGGCGCCTGCCTTTGTCGCAACGACCGGCAGGCCATAGGCAATCGCATCCGCCAGCGCCATGCCATAGCCTTCGAAGCGCGACGCGAGAACAAAAATGTCCGTCTGCCGGTAGGTCTCGGCGAGGGCGCCGTCCGACAACGTGTCCGTCAGTTGAATCCGGTCCCCCAGATCGAGACGTCCAATCTCGGAATCGAGTTTGCGCGCCTCCGCGCCATCGCGGTCGCGGCTTCCGACAATCGTCAGTGTCCAGGGCAAATCCTTCAGCATGGCGAGCGCATGAACCAGCACATCGTAGCCTTTCCGTGGCACGATCGATCCGACGGCAAGAAGTGCAATCGTTTTTCCCCCCGCTCCGACGGCATGCGGAACGCGGTCGTTGCCGGGCCGCACGACGAAGATTGCGGATGCGGGGCAGCCATAATGCGCAGCCACAAGATCCTTGGTTGCAGTGCTCGTCACGATGATGGACCGAACATGCGACAGCGCCTGCCTTTCGCTCGCAAGAAGCGCCGCGCGCCGGCCGTCGGAAAGACCGGATTCGTAGGCAAGCGGGTGATGAACCAGCGCGACGATACGGTGACTGCGGCGAAGTGCCGCCGCGGTCTGCGGCAGGACGCCGAGCGCAAGGCCATCGACGACGATGGGGCGGTCCTGCGGCGCTTCCGACAGAAGCCTGTCCGCGGATTGCAACGTGTCTTCCGCGGGATCGGGAAATCTGGATCCGAGATCCAGAACATCGACGCGCCATCCGAGTGCGCGCAATCCCCCGATGATGCGGCGGTCATAGACATAGCCGCCGGTCGGCGTCGCCAGATCGCCGGGAACTGCGAACACGACCGATCGCGTCACAAGGCCGCCTCGTACCACGCCCTCGCCACATGAGATTCGGAGATCGTGATCCGGATCGATTTCAGTTCGGCGCCCGGCCTGCCGAGCTCTCCCGCGCGCGCGGCTTCCGCGAACCGCTCGAAGACATAATGAGTGAGAAATTCGGTCGTGGTGTTCGCACCCTTGAAGGCCGCGACCTCGTCGAGGTTGCGATATTTCAGCGGACCGAGGATCAGCTTGAGAACATCCTGGGCGCGTCCGATGTCGACCACCACGCCATTGGAATCGAGCTGCTCCGCAAAGATCGCGGCGTCGATCACGAATGTCGCCCCGTGCAGCGCCTGCGCCGGGCCGAACAGATCTCCCTTGAACGAATGAGCGATCATGATGTGGTCGCGGACTTCGACGGCAAACATGCGGATTTTCCTCTTAGTGCGGCGCTCAGGCCGCTGGATAATCGATGACCTGACAAAGAACGCGGCTGCCCGGTGCAAATATCCGGGGAAGCGCCGCGGGCAGCTCATTGAACGAAACGGAAGGCGCCAGCAACGCGTCGAGCCGCGGCTCATTCAACAGAGCGAGCGCGGCGGCGAGGCGCCGCCGATGCGTCCAGCGAGCGCGGTGCGTGGGCGAGACTTTTCCGACCTGACTTGAGACGATCTTCAATCGGCGGCTATGGAATGCGCCGCCGAGAGGCGCAGCGACGCTTCCCGCGCCGTACCAGCTCATCTCCAGCACCGTCGCCTCATCGCCGGCAAGCTCGATCGCGGTCGCAAGTCCGGACTCATGACCGCTGGCATGAACGACGAGATCGCAGTCGCCGTGAGCGCGCCCCGGCAAAGCAAATTCTACTCCGAGCTTTTCAGCGAGCGCCGCACGTGAAGGATCGATATCGAGCAAAGTGACATGCGTTCCGGGAATTTGCCCGCAGAGCCAGGCGACAAGCGCGCCGACGACACCCGCGCCAACCACCGTAATCCGGTCGGCCGGCCCGGGCTGCGCATCCCAGACGGCATTCAGGGCGGTTTCCATATTCGCGGCAAGGACGCCTCGCACCGGCGGAACGTGCTCAGGCAGCAGCACGGCTGCGTCCACCGGAACGTCGAACAAAGTCTGATGCGGATGAAGCGAAAAGACCGTACGGCCGATCAGCCCTGAAGGACCCGCTTCCACGCGCCCGATTGTCGCATAGCCATATTTGACCGGAAACGGGAAGTCCCCGGCCATGAAAGGCGCGCGCATCCTTTCGTACTCGCTCTGCGGAACGCGGCCTGCCCAGATCAGCGCTTCGGTGCCCCGGCTCAAGGCGCCATGAAGTGCGCGAATGCGGACGCACCCCTCCTCCAGCCGGCCTACCGGCTCGTTGCGGATTTCCGCACGGGCAGGACCGGCATACCAAAGTGCCTTCGCCTCAGCCGTTGCCATTCGTGCCTGCCCCTTGGCCGTTGGACTTCGCCAATCCTCACCCGCTATATCCCGCTGGCGCAGAAAAGGCATGAGGGGTGCCGCCCAGATGTCTGGAATATCAGCGGTCAACGAGACAATACCGACCCGGCCCGGCCTCTCGATGACGGGACGCCGCGTGGTCTTTGCCGGGCTCGTGGCGCTGACAACCGCGGCGATGCTCTGGCTCATGGCAGCCACCCTCGCGCCGGGCGGATTAAGCAAATCCGACGTCGCTTTCATGGTCCTGTTCGGACTGACGCTGCCATGGCTCGTGATCGGGTTCTGGAATGCAGCCATCGGCTACCTCGTGATGCAGTTTGCGTCCGATCCGGTGCGGGCAATGGTGCCTGCGGCGTCCCGTGTTCGCGGCGACGAACCGATTGTCATGTCGACGGCCATTCTCGTCTGCATCCGGAATGAGATGCCGGATCGGGTCATCCGCAACCTCAGGCCGGCCATGGAAGGTCTGAGCGGCTCAGGGTTCGGGCAGCACTTTCACGTCTATGTCCTGAGCGACACCAGCGACGATGCGATCGGCGCCGCAGAAGAACGTGCATTCGCCGACCTCGCTGAACGGTTTCGTGGCGCGATCGCGCTCGACTATCGCCGCCGGCCGGTCAACACCGGTTTCAAGGCAGGCAACATCCGCGACTTCTGCGAACGCTGGGGAACGCGGCACGACTTCATGCTGGTGCTCGATACCGACAGCTTCATGACCGCCAGCGCGATGCTGCGCCTTGTGCGTGTCATGCAGGCCAATCCGGGCCTTGGGATTCTGCAAAGCCTCGTGGTCGGCCTGCCCTCGACCAGCGCGTTCGCGCGCGTCTTCCAGTTCGGCATGCGGCTCGGGATGCGCTCCTACACCACCGGCAGCGCGTGGTGGCAGGGCGATTGCGGCCCTTATTGGGGACACAACGCGATTATCCGCATCGCTCCCTTCATGGCGCATTGCGAACTGCCCGCCCTGCCGAAAGGCAGCGTGTTCGGCGATCACGTCCTCAGTCACGACCAGATCGAAGCGACACTCATGCGCCGCGCAGGATATGAGGTGCGGGTTCTGCCGAAAGAGCACGAAAGCTGGGAGGAAAATCCGCCGACCCTGATCGAATTCATCAGGCGCGATCTGCGCTGGTGCCAGGGCAACATGCAATACTGGCATTTCCTGACGCTGCCGGGCCTTCGGCCAGTCAGCCGCTACCAGCTTATCTTCGCGATCCTGATGTTCGTCGGCTCGCCGGCGTGGATCGGAATGCTGATCCTCGGCACATATATGATCGCAACCGCCGAGAATGTTTCCGACGTTGTCCGTTTCGGACCCGGTCTCGTCCTCTACGTTCTTGTTGTCGTCATGTGGATGTCGCCGAAGCTCGCGACGATCCTTCACGCGCTGCCGCTCGCGCGCGAGCGCATCTCGTTTGGCGGCACCGGCCGTTTCCTTGCAAGCATTCTGGTCGAGGCGATCTTCTTCATCCTGCTGATGCCCATCATGTGGTTTCGACACAGCGTTTTTCTGGCAGGGCTTCTGTTCGGAAAGCAGATCGGATGGGTCGGACAGACGCGCGACGATCATTCGGTGCCGTGGCCGGTCGCGATCCGGTCGCTGTGGCCGCAGACGCTTGTCGGAATTGCGACGATTGTCGTCCTCGGCGCGACCCACCCGTGGGCGATCTTGTTTGCCTCCTTCATCGCGGCAGGTCTCGCCCTGTCGATTCCGCTTGCCGTACTCACGGCGATGCCAAAAGCCGGACTGGTCCTGACCCGGTTGGGAATTGGGCGCCTGCCGGAGGAGACGAGGA
Organism: uncultured Hyphomicrobiales bacterium; assembly: GCA_964584855.1. Taxonomy (GTDB): domain Bacteria; phylum Pseudomonadota; class Alphaproteobacteria; order Rhizobiales; family Xanthobacteraceae; genus Pseudorhodoplanes. The sequence continues at coordinate 403,851 of CAZPBF010000031.1, read as the reverse complement.
TGCCCGACGAATTTCGCGAACTCTCGCTTCCTGCATTTGCGTCGGCGGGCGCATCCACGTCACCGCTCCGGACGAATTGACATGCTTCAGGCCATCAGAACCGCACGCGGCGTCGCCCGGTCTCTGCGCATCTATTACGGCGGGCGGCAGCGCCGCGCGGCGCTCGACGGATTCTACGGCGGTTTCGTGCGGCGAGGCGATCTTGTGTTCGATATCGGGGCCCATGTGGGCGACCGGGTCGGCGCGTTCCGGCGCCTCGGCGCGCGTGTCGTTGCCGTCGAGCCGCAACACGCTCTGGTCACGACCATGCGGATTCTCTACGGGCGCGACGAGCGGGTGACGATCCTGCCTTCTGCGGTCGGACGCAGCGAAGGAACGGTCGAACTGAAGATCAACACCGCCAATCCGACCGTCTCCACCGTCTCGGACGACTTCATCCGCTCATCGCAGAGCGCGCCCGGATGGCAGGGGCAGAAATGGAATCGCACGACGACGGTCCCGATGACGACGCTCGATGCGCTCATCGCGCGCCACGGAAAACCTCACTTCATCAAGATCGACGTCGAGGGCTTCGAGGCCGAAGCGCTGGCCGGCCTGTCGGCACCGGTGCCCGCCCTCTCGTTCGAATTCACCACGATCCAGCGTGACGTGGCCGCGCAATGCGTCGATCGATGCCACGCCCTGGGCTACCGGAAATTCCGGGCTGTGCTTGGTGAGAGCCTGACCTTCGCGCATTCGCACGATCTCGCCGCCGACGGCATCAAGCAGTGGATCGCGGACCTACCTGCGGACGCGAATTCCGGGGACGTCTATGCCCTGCTCTAGGGGAAGAGCGGCGGTCCTTGCTCTCGTCCTCTCCGGTTTCGCGTTGACGCTGGCGATCTTCTATCCGGGGATCATGACGATCGACGCGACTTACGTGTATCGCGCGATCGCGGAAGGGGCTGGCGACTGGCAGTCGCCGGTCATGACGTGGCTGTGGTCGAAGATCGATCTTATCGCGCCCCCGTCGGCGAGCCTGTTTCTTCTCGCTGCGGCGACCTATTGGCTGGCATTCGGATTGATCGCGCTCAATGTGGCGCGCCGGTCGTTCTGGCTCGCGCTTCTCCTGCCGGTGCTCGCATTGACGCCGCCTGCGCTCTCGATCGTCGGCGTGATCTGGCGCGATATCCTGCTCGCGGGCGCGTGGCTCCTGGCCTGCGGCCTTTGCCTGTGGGCGGCGCAACTCGCTCGCGCACCGCGCATCACGCTGCAATGTCTCGCTCTCGTGCTGATCGCGTTCGGCGTCCTGCTCCGGCCGAACGCTATTCCGGCCGGCGCTATTCTTTCGATCTATGCGATCTGGCCTCGGGAGTTTTGGTTTTGGCGCAGCGCGTTCGCATTCCTGCCGATCGCGGCGCTTCTGTATCTGCTCGTTCCCGCGACCTATTACGGCCTGCTCGACGCCAAACGGCAGAACCCGCTGCATTCGATCTTCGTCTTCGACCTCGGCGGCATCACGCATTTCACCGGTGAAAACCAGTTTCCGGTCGAATGGCCACCCGAGCAAAACACACTGCTCACGCATGACTGCTACAAGCCGACGCAGTGGGACATCTACTGGACCACCGACCCGTGCCAGTTCGTGATGGCGCGCCTCGAAAGCGAGAAGATTTTCGGAACGCCACGGCTTGTTTCGGCCTGGCGCGAAGCGGTGACGCATCACCCTCTGGCCTATCTGCAGCATCGCGCCGCGTTCATGGGCAACTTCCTGGCCGGCCGGAACCTGACCATGTGGGTCACCGAGCCGGACGGTTCCGGTCGCGCGATTTTCACCGACCGGACGATCTTCACGACGTTCAAGCATCTGCACGATCTGCTCTATGCGACGCCGCTGTTTCGCGTCTGGCCGTGGCTGCTCGGCTGCGTGGTGCTGATCGTCCTGGCATGGCGCAAGCGAACGACGCCCGCGGGGGTTTTCGTGCTCGCCAGTTCGGGTTCCGCGATTCTCTACGTTGCGACGTATTTCTTCGTCGGTGTCGCGTCGGACTTCCGCTACGCCTACTGGGCCGTGCTCGCTGCGCTTACAGGATTGGCTGTTCTGCCGCATGGCAGGGCCGTTCCGGCCGCCGGTTGCGCGGCGGCGCCCGCAGGACGATAATGCCGTTCAAATCTCCCTGCTTCGCGAAAGGATTGATCCCATGGGCCGTTTCCGCGACTTCGTGCCGTCCGGCGTCATTCCCGCGACCCTTTGCGCGTTCAACGAGGATTTCTCGATCGACGAGGCGCAGACCCGGCGTCACCTCAGCCACGTCGCGGCGACGCGCGGCATCACCGCGATCACGGTGAACGGCCATGCCTCCGAAGTGCATGCCTGCAACTTCGAGGAACAGCAGCGCATCCTCGCCTTCTCGCTCGCCGAAATCGGTTCGCGCCTGCCGCTGATCAACGGTGTCTATGCGGATGGCTCGATCGAGGCCGCGCGCATCGCCAAGATGGCCGGGAAGGAAGGCGCGTCCGCGCTGCTGGTCTTCCCGCCGAACTCCATGATCGCGGGCGGCCAGTTGCGCCCCGAAATGGCGCTGACCCATCTCAAGCGGATCGCCGACGCGACCGACCTGCCGATCATCCTGTTCCAGTACCCGGCGACGACCGGGCTCGGCTATCCGTTCGACACGCTGATGCGCCTGCTCGATCAGGTTCCCTCGATCCGCGCCGTGAAGGATTGGAGCGCCGATCCGATGCTGCACGAGCGGCAGATCAGGACGCTGCAGTCGCTGCCGCGGCCGGTCACGCTGCTCACGACGCACAGCGCGTGGCTCATGGCGTCGCTCACGATGGGCGCGAACGGCCTTCTGTCCGGCGCCGGCAGCGTCGTCGCAGATCTTCAGGTTGAATTGTTCGAGGCTGTGAAGGCCAAGGATCTCGCCCGGGCGCAGGCTGCCAACGACCGGCTCTATCCGCTTCAGCAGGCATTCTACGCGCCGCCTTTCCTCGACATGCATAACCGCATGAAGGAATGCCTGGTGATGCTGAACCGGATGGATCGCGCGGTGGTCCGGCCGCCGCTGATGAAACTGTCCGACACGGAGATCGCACGGCTCCGCGCTGCGCTCGCTGCCGCGCGCATCGAGCCGGACGGCGCCGTCAAGATCGCCGCGGAATAGCTTCAGCGCGCGGGCTCCCGATGAAGATCGAACGCCTGCGCGCTTTCATGTCGCGCGACAAGGATCGCCCGCGCGTCATCGTCGCGATCGACACCGATGACGGAATCACCGGCTGGGGCGAGTGCTACAATCACGGGCCGGACAAGGCGCTTCCGCCGATCCTCGATTACCTGTCCGGCTTCATCAAGGGCCATGACCCGCGCCGGATCGAATATCTCGTTCTGATGCTGGTCCAGCAGTCGCGCTTTCCTCCGGGGGCGCTCGGCCTTGCCGCGATCAGCGCGATCGACCAATGCCTCTGGGACATCTCGGCGAAGGCGCTCGGCGTGCCGGTCTACATGCTGCTCGGCGGCAACGCGCGCGACCGCGTGCGCGTCTATGCCGGTCTCTACACCGCGCCGGACCCTGGCGCCGCGCGCGATCAGATGGATGCGCTGGCAGGAGAATGGGGCATCACCGCGTTCAAGCTTTCGCCCTACCGCGTCGACATCCACAAGAACCGGTGGGGCGAGGTTGTCCGCACGAGCGCAGAATATTTCCGCGCGCTGCGCGAGACGGTGCGCAAGGATTACGAGATCGCATTCGACGCGCATGCGAAAATCTTCGAAGTGCAGCAGGCGATCGCGCTCGGGAATGCGCTTGCTCCCTACGACCCGCTTTTCTTCGAGGAGCCGATGCGGCCGGAAAACATCGAGGTCTGGGGCGAACTCAAGCGTGGGTTGAACTGCACGCTCGCGACCGGGGAAAGCTATTACAACCGTTTCGATTTCCTGCGGCTTCTCTCGGTCAAGGGCTGCGACATCATCCAGCCGGATGTGTGCGTGGTCGGCGGCCTACTGGAAATGCGCAAGATCGCGGCGATCGCGGAGGCGCATTACGTGACGGTCGCGCCGCATAATCCGATGGGTCCCCTTGCGACCGCCGTGAATGTCCATTTCAGCGCCGCGCAGCCGAATTTCCGAATTCTCGAATATCGCCTGCCGCACGGCGCGAATTACACATTTCAGGGCGGGGGACAGGCGGAACAGACGCCGGAACAATCCGGCGGCGCGCGCTATGTCAAAGACCCTTATCTGCCGAAGGACGGCTATCTCGAATTGCGGCCTGACCGTCCGGGATGGGGCGTCGACATCGACGAAGCCGTTCTCGGAAAGGAAGACTATGTGCATTGGGAGCGCAGGATCCCGATCCGTCCGGACGGCTCGACCGGCTACGTCTAGATCAGCTTCGCCAGCCGCGCGATCCTGAGAAGTCCGCGCGCCGAGCAATCCTCGCCCGCGACCGCGCTCGCGATACCTGCCTGCTTCAACGCAAAGGCATACAACGCGGTCAGCGAGTCCGCGCCGATGAGCATCGCCTCTTTCGGTGCATGTCCTCGCGCCTGCAACGCCACACGACCCTCGCGGATCTCGCTGCCGATCAGAAGACCGGAGAGATAACCCGGGGCGGCCTGAGGCGTCAGTTCGCCGAACAAGGCGCGCGTCCGCGTGGAGAAAAACGACTGAAGCGTGCCCGAAACCCCGGACAACGCCTCGCGCAGCCCCTCGGCGAAGCCGGCCGGGATTCCGTCCTGGCGCTGCTCCTCCATCATCCGCCCGAGGATGCTGTGGCGCTTGAGCACGTCGTAGACCTCGCCGGTCATGAATGTCGCGAACCAGTCGATCGCGCCGCCGCGCACTGACGTCCACTTCGAATGGGTGCCTGGAAGAATAACGAGCGCATCCTGAAGATCGAGGCCGAAAATCTGCGTCTCTTCTCCGCGCATGACATCTGGCGCTTCGTTGCCATCCCGGCGCGACAGGCCGGGCACGACGAACACGCGATCCTGACCGGGCACGGCAATCAGGTTTTCGGACAGAGCGCCGGGATTGGCAGGGCATGTCGCGTAGGGCGCCTCGACCCATCCCTGCCGCGAGCCAATCATGCCGGCCATCAGGACGGGCACGCCCGGCGAGCCTCTTGTCCAGTCGCCAAGAACCTTTCCGAACGCGGCCGGGAAATTCCCGTTTTCGACCTTCAAGATTCCGAGGTCGTCGCGCCGCTTCGCGAGAATGTTGCCTCCTGCATCCATGCGCCATGCGCGCAGGCTGCTCGTCCCCCAATCGACCGCGATGAGCGCTGTGGACATGTCAGAGCACACCGAACCGTTTGAACACGTCGGCGAGCTTGTCTCCGCGACGCAGAGCGGATTCGGTCGCGTGTTCCTTCTTCACCTTGTCGAAGGCGCGGGCCAGCACGTCCTTCTCGATCTTGCGCGGAATTGCGACGACGCCATCCGCGTCGCCGACCATCAAATCCCCGGGATGGACAAGAACCCCTCCGCACTCGACCGGAACGTCGATCGCGACGACCTCGCCGCGCCCTTTGGAATCCAGCGGCCCGATTCCGCCGTGATGGACCGGAAAGCGGAGCTTACGGATCTGCTTGATGTCGCGCACGAGCCCGTCGGTGACGCAACCTGCCGCTCCACGGGCGATGCAGGCGGTCGTCAGCAGACCGCCCCATGGAGCGATCCGGCCTGATTTTCCGCAGGCCAGCACGGGCACTTCGCCGAGCTTGAGGTCGTCGATCAGCGCGATCTCGAGCTCGTACGGATTTCTCCCCGGCTCGACATGAAACACGTCGCGATAGAGGCCGGTTCTCGCGCGGCCGACCAACACCAGCGAGTCGTCGAGCGGACGTAATCCGGCGGCCATGGCCTGGTTCCGGTAGCCAAGAGAATCGAGCGTGTCGGACAAAAGCGCAACGAACAGCCGGCGTTTGATTTGCCGTGCGAGCGCCAGCGTCGGTCCGTCCGCCTTGGAAGATCGCCTTGCCATGAAGCCCCCGATTCCCGGCCCCGCCGGCGGCCCTTTTCATCGCGTCAATCGGGCCAGGGGCGCAACGGATGTCGTTGGTTGTGCAAATAACTACTGACACACTCTTGGTTGCATTGGCACTCGATATAGGATAAGGATTTAGTCCTAGGACGGACGTCCTTGAGGCGAGAAAGATCGGAGTACGTCATCGATCTCGATCGAACCCGGTCCTACCCGGTTGCTGTACCGAAGACGCGTGCGTTTCAGACAGTGATGTCCTCCCGATGGTCAACGATGCACCGCTTCCGACTTAACGACGCGCAATGGCAGGCCATCGCGGCCTGCCTGCCGACACGACAGAGCGGCCCCAAACGCGCGAACGACCGCGTCGTCATCAGCGGCATCATCCACGTTCTCCTGTCAGGCTGTCCCTGGCGCGAGTGCCCCCACGAATACGGCCCGTCCATGACCGTCTTCAATCGGTACAACCGCTGGAGACAGAGCGGCATCTGGGACCGCATCGTTGTCGCGCTGGGGCCTTCTCTTTCCCCCAATGAAAGGGACAAGCTTGCCGCGACCGAACACCGCGCGCAGCCCGCGCGATCTTCGTTTGGTACGGATCGCCGCAGCGCAAGCGCCGCCGACCGCTTCTCCGATCGCGCATGGGACGATGCGGCCGCCCAGTTGCGCAGGATAGCCCTCGCTCACCACGGCAGACCGATCACCGCCTGGATCGATGCCGTGGTCGAATGGCACATGGACGCGCTGTTCGTGAGCGAAGAGCGGCACGCCGCGCGCGACAGCCGCGCGGCATCGGATGTGAAAGCTCTGATTGCGGGGCTCGGCGAGGATGTCGGCGAGCTTCAAACGAGAATGCTCGGTCTTGTCGATGCGATGCGCACCTATCTGGACCGCCCTGCTCACAACGCAAAGGCTGCGCGGCAGCAGCTTCGACAGATTCAGGACGAGCTTTCGCAGCGAACGTCCACGCCACGGCATGCACGGATGTCGTGACTGCTTATTGCTTCACCGGAATGTCGTAGAGCTGCACGCAGTTGCGTCCCATGATCCGCTCCATGTCGCTTGCGGTCAGAAAGTCGCAATAGCGAAGCACGTAATCGAGCGACTGCTTGTAGGTGCAGAACCGCTCCACGTTCGGCATGTCGGAACCCCAGATGAGTTTCTCCGCGCCGAAACGGTCGCGCAGATCGCGAATCAGCGGCCATGCCTCCTTGTAGGGATAATCCCAGCGCCCGCCCCATGTGATCGGGAACATGATCTCGATCAGAAACTCATCGCGCTTGTAGACCGCCTCGACTTGAGCGGGAATGTCCCACCGCTCGCCCTTTGCGTAGAACTGCACCGGAACTCCCATCGCGAGATGCGTCCTGAGGCGCGGGAAGCGGTCGAGCACCCGGCCGAGAGCAAGCACGGCAGCGGCATAGCCCGTCTCGTCGTAACTCGGCCCGGCGCTCATCTCGATGCACAGGATGAGCTTGTGCCGCTGCAGCGCATCCCACATCGGCTCAAGCCGCTTGTCATCGAGGGCGTAAGGAAATCCGTGCCGCGAGAAGCCATCGACGTTGTAATAGATGCCCTTCAGCCCGAGCCTCACACCGCGCTCGATCTCCGCGAGCCCTTCCGGGGTGCCGCCCATCGCCTCGTCGAGATGCAGGAGGCCGGTGAATTTGTCCGGGTATTGCGCTTGCGCATAGGCATTGTAGGCGGTCATCGCGCCATATGCGCCGCCGGCCTGCAGCACGGAATGATCGACGCCGATATACGTCATCTGCGCCAGCTGAAGGTCGACGGGCGCCTCGATGTTCTGCATGCCGACCGGCATGTACTGAACATAATAGTCCTCTCCGTCGACGGTGAATTCGAGCTGACCGAAGCGCCCGATGCGGAAAGACACATCGCGCAGCCCGCTCCAGCCCCGATCGCGCGGATCGAGCAGAGCCTTGGTGTCGGCGGACTTGCCGGTGCGGGCATGAAAAGTCTTGGCCGAGGTGAAGGCGAGCATCCGCTGAATATATTTTGCGTGGATGTCGCGGGTCGGATGACCGCCGGTCCCGATCCAGTTTTCGATAACGTGGGCGTGGCAATCGACGATCATGGCTTCCTCGTGGGGCCCGGCAACCTAGGCGATGCGCGCCGGCGGGAAAAGGTGCGGGAGGCAAACATTCACCGCTGATACCTCCTCACCCACCGGCGGTCGAGAAAGTCCTTCAGACGCCAGACCCATGCGCCCTCGCATTTCCGTGTCCCGCGCGAGGCGACCGCGTAGCGCTCGCCGGTTGAGATCAGCGCGAGATGGAGGTGTTGCGGATGCCAGGCGATGAGGCTTCGGGCCTCGGCACGGCGGCGGAGGTTTTCGGCAAGCGGCGGCCCGGCTCGCACCGCGAACACGCCTGCCTTTTCCCGCGGAAAACCGGCAATACTCGCGCAATCGCCGGCAGCGAAAACGTCGTCGTCGTTCAGGCAATGCAGCGTAGGCGCGACCGAAAGAAATCCTGACTCATCGCGCGTGAGATCCGTGTTGCGCAAGAATGCAGGCGGAGCAGCGCCGGTCGTCATCAAGACAATCTCGGCCGGGCATTCGCTGCCGTCGCCCAGAACGAGAGCATCCGGTCGGACTTCGGAAACCGGACTGTGTTCGAAGACCTTGATATTTTTTTGCCCGAGAATGCGCCGGAAGGCAGAGCGGACTTTGGGATCATGCGAGGCCAGCAACTCATCCGCGGTGACCAGCAGGAAATCCGGCAACGCAGCCGAGCGCTTGGCGTTCAGCTCCTTCCGAAGGCGTGCGTGCATCGAAAGGATCAGTTCGACGCCACCTGCCCCGCCCCCGATCACCGCGATGTGGCGCGGCGGGTCATCGCGCTGGATCCTGCCGAGCAGACCATCGAACTTCGCCAGAAACGTGCCGATCGGCTTCACCGCGACGGCGTGTTGGGCGGCGCCCTTGATGCGATCGAGAGCGGGGACGATCCCGATGTCGATTGACGCCACGTCATACGTGATCGGCTCGCGGTCCTTGAGAAAAATTGTCTTTCGCGCTCGATCGAGGCCGGTCGCTTCGGCCTGCACGAAGGTCACGTCGGCGGAGGCGCAAAGGCGCGCGAGATCGATATGGACTTCGCTCGGACGGTAGAGACCCGCGACCACGCCGGGCAGCATTCCCGAATAGGGGGTATGCCGTTCGCGTGCAATCAGCGCGACGCGGATGCCCAAGCCGGGCTTTCGGCCGAATTCCGCGACGACGTGAACATGGGCGTGGCCGCCGCCGATCAGCACGATGTCGGTCTTGCGGTTCATTCCACGCTGCACTTCGCGATCGGCCTCCATCTGGACGGAATCAAACAGGCTGAAAAGCAGTTGTTGGCCGTGGCCTGAAGCCTATTGAGCAAACGCCCGTCATCGCCATAATCGCCCGCCAAAGGAGAACTCAAAATGTTGTGTGGTCAGGCCGTCGTTGCAATCTGGAATGGAATTACCGAAGAGGGGCGTGCCGAATTCTACGCCTGGCATGTGATCGAGCACATGCCCGAGCGAGTTGGCATCCCGGGGTTTCTGCGCGGCCGGCGCTATCGCGCCATCGACAAGAAAAGTCATCCGGAATTTTTCACCCTTTACGAGCTTCAGTCGTTCGAAGTGACGACCGGGCAAGACTACCAGAGCCGGCTGAACGCACCGACACCGTGGACGAAAGAAGCCACATCCGCATTCCGCGACACTTCGCGCGGTCTGGCACGCGTTCTGACCAGCACCGGCCCCGGGCCCGGCGGCATTCTCGCCACCATCCGTTTCGGCGTGGACGAGGCCAAGGAGGAGGACGCGAAGGTTTCGCTCGGCAGCCTGATGCACGAAATCGCCCGGATGCCGATGGTCACGGGGGCGCATCTGGGGCTTTCCGATGCCGCCGCATCGGGAATCCAGACCGCAGAATCTCGCCACCGCACCGATGGCCTGCCGCCCCCCAAATGGTTCGTTCTCATCGAAGGCTGTTTGCCCGAAGCCATCGAGGAACCGATCAAACGCGTGACTGGCTCGCCGCTGGTGCAAGGGGCGGAGGTCGGACGGTACGGAATGGAATATACCCGGCTGAAGACCGACTGGGCTCCCGGCTGATCTCACGTCGGAGCGCGCGCGAGCTCTTCCATCCCTTCGGCGAAGGTCACGCGCGGCATCCAGTTCAGTTCCGTGCGCAGACGGCTTGAATCGGCGGTGATGTGGCGTACATCGCCCAGCCGAAACTGTCCCGTCACCACCGGACGCGGACCGCGCAGCGCATCCGCCAGCGCCTGCGCCATCTCGCCGACCGTGCGCGGCGTACCGGATCCGACATTGAAGGCGCGAACGCCGAGGGTGTGCCGCTCGCAAGCAAGGACGGTCGCCGCCGCGACATCGCGGACGTGGACGAAGTCGCGCCGCTGGCGGCCATCCTCGAACACGCGCGGCGCTTCACCCCTGCGCAGCGCCGACATGAAGATCGCCGCGACCCCCGCATACGGCGTATCGCGCGGCATCCCCGGGCCGTACACGTTGTGATAGCGCAGCGCCGCCACCGATCCTCCGGTGAGCCGCGCCCAGTTCGCAGCATAGAATTCCTGCGCCATCTTGCTGGTCGCGTAGGCGTTACGTGGATCGAACGGTGCGCTTTCGGCGACCAGCGCGGTTGCCAGCGGGCGGCCGCAATGCGGGCATGGCGGCTCGAAATCGCCCGCGACCATGCTGGCCTCGCGACGCGGCGCCGGCTGCACGGCTCCATGATCCGGACATTGGCCAATGCCTTCGCCGTAAACGACCATCGAACTTGCGAGCGTGAGCCGCCGCACGTTGTGACGGGCCATGCCGGCGAGGAGTTCGGCCATCCCCACGTCATTTGATGACGCGTAGTCCGGCAAGTCGCCGGTATCGACACCGAGGCCGACCTTGGCGGCGAGATGAATGACCGCCTCGACATTCGCAAGCGAGCCGTCAATTGTCGCTGTGTCACGCACGTCGCCGACCACCAGTTCTGCACCATCGAGCGCAGGCTCCACGCCGGGCGCGTGAACGTCCGCGCGCATCGAGTCGAGCACGACAACATCGTGGCCTTTGGTGAGCAGCTCGCGAAGGACGTGCCGGCCGATGAAGCCTGCTCCGCCGGTCAGAAGGACGCGCATGCGAACCCGCTATCTCGTTTCATGGCTGCTTGCTCCCGACGTCTGCGCACGATCTTGCCGCGCGAGAGCGAGCCGCAGGAATGTCGTGGATATCTTCCAGGCGGCGGCAATTCCCGCGACGACATTGCCGGACACCTTGGACACCCCACCCCGGCGGCACCGATGATCGATCGGGATCTCCAATATCCGCAATCCGGATGACGCCGCGCGCATCTGCATTTCCAGATTCCAGCCGTAGGTCCGTTCCTGCATGTGAAGCGCGCGAAGCCTTTCCGGGCGCATCGCCCGGAACGGAGACATATCGGTGAAGCGCACGCCATAAACGATGCGAAGGAGGATGCCGGCGATCCAGCCTGCCACGATCTGCTGCGGAGTCATGCTGCCTGGCTCGCGCCGCCCGCGCAGGCGCGAGCCCATGACAAAGTCCGCAGTTCCGGACGCGACCGGGCCGACGATCTCGGCAAGAAAATCGGGCACGTCACTGCCGTCCCCGTCCATGAAACAGACGATCTCCGCGTCGCGACGGATCGCGTTCAGCCCGGCCGCGCATGCGCGCCCGTAGCCCCGCTCCGGCTCCGCCACGACGCGCGCGCCCGCGTCTGTGGCGACCTGCGCTGTTCTATCGGTCGAGCCATTGTCCACGACAATGACCTCGTCGACGTCCTGTGCGAGCACCTCGCGCACGACGTTGCCGATGGCGTCCTGCTCGTTCAGGCAGGGGATCACTACGCTCACAACGGCCTGACCGCCCGGAAGCTGCATCACGTCGAGGCCGCTAGGACGCCCTGCCGGGCCTGAACGAATTGCCGAGTCGCAGGAGCTTCTGCTCCATCGAGCGATGCAAAGGACGGGCGCTGTCCGGCCAGCTCGGATTCAAGCAGGCCGTAAGACGCTGCGTCGTCGACGTCATACCAGCCCGGAACGTTTGTGATCTCCAAGCCGATCTCCTTCGCGCGATCGAGGGTCAAACGATAGACCTCGGGCGTACTCCATGGAATGCCGCGAAAGAGCGCCGCGTGAGCACGTGACAGGCCGATCAGCGTATAGCCGCCGTCGAGCGCAGGACTGAGCACAACACGATCCCCGCCGCGCACAGCCCGAACCGCCTCATGCAGGATCGCGGCAGGAAGCGTTGGCGAATCCGAGTTCACGAGAATTGCGCCCGAGTGACCCGCAGCGAGCAGGTCGACGGTCCCTTTCAAAAGACGCGCGCCGAGATCGCCACCGCCCTGCAAGATGAGCCGAAAATCGTTCGGCAGCAGCCGCCGCAATTCTTCTTCCGTCCCGAACGGCGTATAGACGGCGTAGCCAGTCACGCCGCCGCTGCGCGCGAGCGCGGCGATCGTGCGGGACAGGTCCTGGATGAAGCAGGCCGAAATCGCCGCACATTCCTCCGGCCGCAGCGGCGGCGATAACCGCGTCTTCGACTGGCCGGGCGTCGGCGTCTTGCAGATGATCCCAACAGCGACCGTGCTTTCGTTCCCTGCCATCGCCCCGGTTTCCGGCCGTGCCGGCCTCTTTTGTGAATCGGCTGCCAACTGGCAGGCCCGCAATTCGTTCCGAGCTTCAACCCGTTTCACTAACAGGCCGCACTATCAAGCCCCCATCAAGAAAGAGTGAGTCGATCCGTCATATCTCATGAGCCTGGCCCTCGCCCCTCCCCGCGAACGACGATACAAGCGTGGCTTCAATTTCGGCGGGCGGTTTCATGGCGTTGGTCCCTTCCATTGTTCTCTGCGGCATCGTCGCGCTCGCATTCTGGACAGCGATCGGCTTCCCGCTGTGCCGGCGCATCATTGCGCCGCTGCCCGCGCTTGCCCTGGCGCCGGCGGTCGGCTGGGCCACACACAGTGTCATCGCCCTGCCGCTGTTCAGCGCCATCGGATTCAACCGCCCGACAGTCGTCGCCGGATCGGTCCTGCTTCTGGCTGCTTCGGCGCTCCTGATGCGCGGCGCCCCAACGGACGATCGCCGCCGGGACGATGCCGTGCCGCTTCTCGCTTTTGCTTTGGCGGCGTTGGTGAGCTGGCTGCCCGCGGCTGCGATCGTCCCTAAATTCACCGCCGACGCCGTGACGCTCTCACCGGCGATCTTCGATCATTCGAAGGTCGCGATCGTGAACGAGATGGTCAGGCTTGGCTTGCCTCCGGGAAATCCGTTTTTCGGTGGCGACGGCCAGGGCGCACCGCTCGTCTATTATTACTTGTGGCACTTCAGCGCGGCGGAAATTGCGCTCGCCATGGGCGTGAGCGGATGGGAAGCCGATGCCGCGCTAACGGGAGTGACTGCGTTCTTCTCCTTGTGCGTCATGATGGGCTTTGCCAGCCATTTTGCGGGGCGGCGCGCAGCCGCGTGGGTGCCCCTACTCGCCTTTGTGGGATCGCTGCGGCCGATCCTTGATTTCATTTTCGGAACCGAGGCGTTCGAAGCGGCTCTCCAGCGCCAGACCGGCCTCGCCGGATGGCTGTTCCAGAGCGCATGGGCGCCCCAGCACATCGCGTCCGCCACCTGCGCGCTCATTGCAATTTTCCTGATCGTCGAAATCGCGCGGCGCCCCTCTCCGCTCCTGATTGTCGTTCTCGCCCTGATGGCGGCAGCCGGATATCAAAGCTCCGTCTGGATCGGCGGCTTTCTGTTCGCGATCGCGGCGCCTATCACTGCGATCGCGCTGCTGGCCAACGCCGCAACCGGCGCAAGACGCTTCCTTGTATCTTTGGCGATCGCAGCGTGTTTCACGCTCATCCTGTCCATTCCATTCATCCGCGATCAGGTGCTGAGCGCAACGCAACGCGGAAACCCGCTCGCGTTCAGTCCCTACGAGGTGTTTGGCGACGGGTTCCCGGACAATCTGCGCCGCGTGCTGGACATTCCCGGATACTGGCTCGTGTTCCTGCCGCTGGAATTTCCGGCGATCTTCATACCCGGATTTCTGTCGCTCATCTCGTCGGCGCGAAGACCGCCGCGGGACACTGACGCGCTTGGCACAAGAGTGTTCTTCCTGCTCGCGCTGACGAGCCTGATCGTCGCAGGGTTTTGCGCGAGCACATTGTCCGACAACAACGACCTGGCGTGGCGCGCGGCCCTGCCCGGCATCTTCCTGCTGATCGTCTTTTCTGCGATCGGATTGTCGCACTGGATTTCGGCGTGGCGCGCCGTCGCGGCAGGAGCCCTCGCTCTCGCGGCACTCGGCCTGCCACAATCGTATCAGCTCACAGCCGAATATCTACGCGGCGACCCGGATGCGTCGGATCGGACGTTCCCAACAACGCCGGCCCTATGGACCGCCGTCCGCCAACAGACCGGGCCTGCGGACCGGATCGCCAACAATCCATGGTTTCTCGAGAAGATGACCCCCTGGTCGATCAACATCTCATGGGCACTTCTCTCAGACCGCCGGTCGTGTTTCGCGGGCGAGGATTACCTCATTCCGTTCAGCACACTCTCGCGCGATGCGATCGAAGGGATCGGAAACCAGTTTCGCCGCATCTTCGGCGGCAACCCTCAGCCCGGCGATATTCGCGATCTGTCACTTCGCTATCATTGCCGCATCGTCGTGCTCACGCCGCAGGACGGAGCGTGGCAGCGCGATCCGTTCATCGGCAGCCCGTATTATTCGCTCGTCGTACAGGAGAGCGGATGGCGCATTTACCTGGCGGCTGCGGCCAGCGCTCAGTAATCTCAGCGGCGGCCGAGCGCGATGCGGATAGTCTCGTCGGCGCCCAAAGGCTGATCCTTGCCCTCGGCCCAGGTCGGCGCGGACTGATATTCGTCCGGCTGCATATCGACGGAATCGATCTGGCGCCCGAGGATCACCACCGCCTCGATCGGAACGGAAACCGGACGCCCGAACCAGCCGAACCATTTGCTGTACGATACGATCAGCCTGATCTTGCCCTCGGGTGTCCGGACCACCTTCTGAACGTGACCGAGTGTCACGTCGTTGTCGTCCAGCACCGGCAATCCGATCAGATCGCCCACGCGCGCCTTTTGCGGAAAGCGACGGTTGAACCTGTCTTCGGGCCTATCCGCCGCAGCGGGAGTAGCCTGCGCGACGATAAGCGGCTTTTCCAACGGCGCGGCCGACGCTGGCGCGCTCAATCCCGAACATGCCAGGGCAACGCAAGCAATCCGGACCAGCCAGCGCATCATCGGACCTCCCTCTCGAGCCCGAAGCATACAGGGATTTCAGGTGAAGGGACCAACCACACGCATTTTTTATGATGCACAACGTGCCGCCCACGAGAAGTTGAGTGGCACTCCGTTGCCTGAATCGCAGGCGGCCCGTAACCTTGCGCGACTGCAAACCGACGGAGCGAGGGGATGACGACCAGCGACGCTGCGCAACGCTCGCGCCGCCTGCATCCATTGCCGATCCGCATCATGCATTGGACCAACGCGGTCGCGATGTTCATCATGATCGGCAGCGGCTGGAAGATCTATAACGACGAGGTCATTTTCGGCTGGCTTCATTTTCCGGAGTTTCTGACGATCGGCAAATGGGCGCAGCACGGCCTGCAGTGGCATTTCTTCGGCATGTGGATCATCGTGATCAACGGCCTGAGTTACCTGACCTATGGATTCGTGACCGGCCGCTTCCGCCGCATGCTGCTTCCGCTGAGGATTTCCGATCTCATCACGACGATCAGGCAGGCGCTGTCCTTCCATCTGGCTCACGACGACCTGACGAAATACAACGCGGTGCAGAAGCTGCTTTATATCGGCGTCATCTGCGCGGGCGTCCTGATCGTGATCTCCGGACTTGCGATCTGGAAGCCGGTCCAGTTTTCCGAGCTGCTCGCGCTGTTCGGCAGCTTCCAGAACGCGCGCATCGTGCATTTCCTTTGCATGACCGCGATCGTCGGCTTCGTCATCGTGCATGTTGCGCTCGCGTTGCTCGTCCCGCAGACGCTCGTCGGCATGGTGACCGGCGGGCCGAATGTCGACGACAAGGCCGAGCATTCTCCGCAGCCTGCCCGATGAACGAATTCCGGAGCATCCCATGATCCGCCCGCCCTCGTCCTCGATCTTCCGGCCGCGCAACGGCATCAACCAAGATGTCATGAAGGAGAACAGGAAGCTGATCGAGGAGATCGATCGCCGCGGCGTGCTGCGCGGGGCGCTCAGCCTCGGCGCGCTCACGTTCCTCACCGGTTGCGACGTCAGCGAAAACGGCCAGGTGCAAAGCGCGCTGCGCGCCGTGTCGAGCTGGAATGACCGGGTGCAGAGCGCGATCTTCCGGCCGAACCATCTCGCTCCCACCTTCGCGGAATCGCAGGTGGTCAAGCCGCCGCGCTTCAACGCGCATTACGACGTTGAGGATGTCCAGCCGGTGGATGGGTCGAAATGGAAACTGGAGCTCGCCGGCCGCATCGAGAACAAGCGGCCATGGACCGCGGCCGAGCTTTATGCCCTGCCCGAGCAGGAGCTCATCATCCGCCACATCTGCGTCGAGGGCTGGGATTATATCGGCCAGTGGTCGGGCCCGAACCTGAAACAATTCCTCGAGCGCATCGGCGCGGACCTGACCGCCAAATACATCGCATTCCGCTGCGCCGACGGATACACCGAAGCGCTCGACATGCCGACCGCCCTGCACCCGCAAACCATCCTCGCCACCAAATATGCGAAAGAACCGATCACCGATCCGTTCGGATTCCCGCTGCGGCTGCGGACCTCGACAAAGCTCGGATTTAAGAACGCCAAGTGGCTCGTCTCGATGGAAGTCACCAACGATTTCCCCGAGACCTATTACAGCAAGGAAGGCTTCAACTGGTTCAGCGGAATCTGAACACGCCTTCCGCGCCGTCCGATTCCTCATCGCGACCGTTTGTGCATAATGCCGTCGCCGCAGAACGGCGATGGGGAGCGCGATGGAACAGACATGGCGTTGGTTCGGGCCGGACGATCTCGTCACGCTTCCGATGATCCGGCAAACGGGTGCCAGCGGCATCGTCACGGCGCTTCATCACATTCCCTACGGTGCAGTCTGGAGCGTGGAAGAAATCGAACGCCGGAAGGCTGTCATCGCTACCGATGCGGGGCTCGGACTTCGCTGGAGCGTGGTGGAAAGCCTGCCGGTGCACGAGCGCATCAAGCTCGGCGAAGGCGATCTGAGCGAACTATTCCACAACTATCGCCAGTCCCTGCGCAACCTCGCTGCCAGCGGGATCCATGTCGTCTGTTACAATTTCATGCCGGTGCTCGACTGGACGCGCACGGAACTCGACTATCCGTTGCCGGGCGGCGGAACCGCGCTCCGTTTCAACGCCCATGAATTCGCGGCGTTTGACTGCCTGATCCTGAAACGCCCGGGGGCAGAAGCCGACCACACGCCCGAAGCACTCGCGCAAGGCCGTGCGTGGTTTGCACGATCAAGCGAAAGCGAACGCGCGACGCTGCTCAAGAACATCATGACCGGGCTGCCCGGCGCATTCGACCGGTTCGACGTTCCGGGCCTGCGAAGGATGCTCGATCGCTACCGCGAAATCGGCGCGGACGTCCTTCGAGCGCATTTCGCGCGGTTCCTGCGCGAGATCGTCCCGACCGCGGAAGAATGCGGGGTCCGTATAAGCGTGCACCCCGACGATCCGCCGCGTCCGCTGATGGGATTGCCGCGCATCGTGTCGACTGCGAAGGATATCGAGTTCGTCCTTGACGCCGCGCCATCACGTGCAAATGGACTGACATTGTGTTCGGGATCGCTCGGCGCCCATCCCGACAACGACGTCCCCGCCATTGCGCAGAAGTTTGCCGATCGCATTCACTTCGCCCATCTCCGCAACGTTCACAAGGAAGCCGACGGATCGTTCTACGAAGCCGACCATCTTGGGGGCGATACGGACATGGTTGCGCTCGTCGGAGTGCTGCTCGATGAGCAGAAGCGCCGCAAGGATGAGGGGCGCACGGACTGGCGCATCCCAATGCGGCCGGACCACGGGCACGAGTTGCTCGACGATGTCGGCAAGCACACGCATCCCGGCTATCCGGCGATCGGCCGCCTCAAGGGACTTGCCGAACTGCGCGGCGTGATGGCCGCGACCGCGGCATTACGCGGGCTGCCGCTCTAACGGGCAGCTTCCCGTTTCGCGCGCGTTACGATCTGGGTCGGGTCGACGAAGCGCAAGGCGATCAGCAGCCACACCAGCGTCGTGACCATGTAGATGACCGCCATCGCGTCGATGGACTGGTTCGCGCGCACGCCTGCGGCATAGACCGCATAGTAGAGCGCAACGACGAGCGTCTGACTGTCCGGACCCGCGGTGAAAAATGTCAGTTCGAACATCGCAATGGTGCGCACCAGAACCAGAAGTAACGCCGCCAATATGCCCGGAGCAAGCAGCGGGACCAGGACGTGCAGGAACAGCCGCCCGGTGCCGGCGCCGAACACCCGGGCCGCCGCTTCGATCCGCGGATCGATCTGCTCGATGAAGGGGATCATCACCAGGACCACGAACGGCACCGTCGGCACCAAATTGGCAAGGACGACTCCAGTCATGTTCCCGCCGAGGTGGGTCTGATAGAGGACCGTAGCCAGCGGAATGCCGAAGGTGATTGGCGGAATCATCATCGGGAGCAGAAACAGAACGAGGATGAACTGCTTGCCGGGAAAATTGCGGCGGGCGAGCGCGTAAGCCGCAGGAATCCCGAGCAGGCCGGAAAACAGCACCACCGCTCCGACGACCTGGAACGTCGTGATCAACACGTCATGCAGCTGGAATTCGTTCCACGCAGAGACGTACCAGCGGGTCGTGAAGCCGGCCGGAAGCCACGCGTTGAACCAGCGCGTGCCGAAGGAATTGACCGTGACCGCCGCGATGGTTGCGAGCACGTTGATGATAAAGAAAATCACCAGAGCCCAGACCGCGATGGCCCAGAGCCGTTCGCCGACTGTCTTGTCCTGCGCCATGAGACTTACCCTTTCCCGCCGCCGGCCGCACCGCGATAGACGAGCGCGCGCGACGCGAGGATGAAGGTGACGACAAGAAGCTGCACGAAGCCCATGATCATCGCGACCGCTGAAGCCATCGAATAATCGTACTGCTCATAGGCCGCCTGATAGGCCGCAATCGAGATCACGCGCGTGGCGCCCGCCGGCGCGCCGAGCAGCACGGCGGACGGGAACACCGAGAAGGTCTGCACGAACGAGAGGCAAAGGTTGATGGCGAGCCCCTGCGCGAGCAGCGGCAGAATGATGCGCCAGAAACGCTCGCGCGGCCCCGCACCAAGGGTCGATGCGGCTTGCTCCAGCGAAGGGTCGATGCCGGTGATGTAGGAGAGCGTCAGCAGGAAGGTGAACGGAAATCCGGACATGACGAGTGACAGCATCACGCCGGTGTAATTGTGAACGAGCCTCACCTGGCCGATCCCGATCAACGCAAGACTGCGATTGAACCAGCCTTGTGGACCGAGATAGGTCAGCAGGCCCTCGGCGATGAGCACAGTGCCGAGCGTGATCGGAACGACAAGGATCGTGGTCAACAGCCTGCGGCGGCGCAGG
The DNA here is from genome assembly GCA_964584855.1 of uncultured Hyphomicrobiales bacterium. Lineage (GTDB taxonomy): Bacteria > Pseudomonadota > Alphaproteobacteria > Rhizobiales > Xanthobacteraceae > Pseudorhodoplanes. The sequence goes on along the minus strand of CAZPBF010000031.1, from coordinate 384,242 downwards.
CGGCGCACGCGCATCGCGACCGGAATGGAGATCAGCACGTTGATGAGCGTCGCCGGCACGGCAAGCCACAGCGTTGCGCCGATGGTGTCGTACAGGAACGGCTCGGAGAAGAACTTGCGATAATTCGCCAGGAAATCGCCGGCCTTGGGCTGGAACGACAGGACAAAACCGTAAAAGAACGGATACACGAACAGCGCGACGACAAACAGAACCGCAGGAAGCGCAAGCAGCGTCACGCCGTCGATGCCGTGCAGAGCGAGCCGCACGCGGAACGGTACGCGCTCTTCCGCGGCACGCATCGCCTGATCGGTCACGACGCGCTCCCCGAATAAACCAGAACGCGCGCCGGATCGGCCGAGAGCCTCACCTTGTCACCCTTGGCGACTTTCCGGTCCGACAGGAAGAACACGTCCGTGCCGTCGTTGGTGCGGCCGGAACAGTAGAAGTCGCGTCCGTGATATTGGACAGTGTCGACAGTCACCGGCAGCGCGCCCTCGGCGGCAAGATGCAGATCGTCCGGTCGGATCGCCACGACGACTGCGCCCTCCCCGGCTTCGCCGACCGGCGTTCCTTCGAATTGCGCGCCTGCGATCGAAACACGAAGCATGTTGCCTGCTTTTGTCGCGCGCGAGGCAATCCGGTTGCGGTAACCCATGAAGTCGGCGACGTCCGGCCGCGCCGGCCGCGCGTAAAGCTCTTCCGGCGTTCCGACCTGGCGCACCATTCCGTCGCGCATCACCACGATGCGGTCGGCGAGCGACAGCGCTTCTTCCTGGTCGTGCGTGACGTATATGGTCGCCGACCCGATCAGCTCGTGGATCCGCCGGATTTCCGAACGCATTTCCAGACGCAGCTTGGCGTCAAGATTTGACAAGGGCTCGTCCATCAGCACCAGCGGCGGCTCGATGACGATGGCGCGCGCAATCGCGACGCGCTGCTGCTGACCGCCGGAGAGCTGACCCGGCAGCTTGTCGGCCTGGTCCCCGAGACGCACGATCGAAAGGGCTTCTTCAACCTTGCGCTGGATTTCCGCCTTCGGCCGCCCCTGCATCGCGAGACCGAAGCCGATATTCTTGCGAACGCTCATGTGCGGGAACAACGCATAATTCTGGAACACCATCCCGAAGCCGCGTTCTTCCGGCTTCAGGCGGTCGATGCGGGTCGAATCGAGCCAGATGCTGCCGCTCGTCAACGTGAGCAGTCCGGCAAGGCAATTCAGCGCGGTCGACTTCCCGCAACCCGACGGACCGAGCAAGGCGATGAACTCGCCGCGCCGCACCGTCAGGTCGACGCCCTGCAGCGCGTTGACCGTGCCGAACTTCCTGCTCATTCCGTCGAGCCGCAACTCACGGAAATCACGTGCAGCAATGGCCATCGAAACTCACTCCCGCCCCCTTGAATTTCATCATTATTGCCGCAACACGCCACACGCGGCAAAAGAAGGGGACTGGCGATTGCTCGCCAGTCCCCTATTTGCCAAACGCTTACTTCTTCTTCTGCGACCCGATCTGCTCGTCCCAGCGCGCGAACGCGGCAACGAGTTTGTCCGGCGTGAGCGGAAGCTCCTGCGGGTGTCCGTTGATTTCGGCCTCGTATTCCGGACGGCCGAATTCCTTGATCACCTTCTGGCTCGACTCCGGAGCCATCGACAGCGGCACATCCTTTACGGCAGGGCCAGGATAGAAATAGCCGTCATCGTAGGTCGTCGCCTGCGCTTCCTTCGAGAGCAGGTAGTTGAGCAGGTCGAGCAGGACCGCAAGCTTGTCGTTGCCGACGCCTTTCGGGATGCAGAGATAGTGCGCGTCGAGAACCCAATGGTAGCCCTTCATGAAGAACACCTTGGCTTCCTTCGGCACGACACCGAGCGCGCGCGGATTGATGTCCCAGCCCATCTGGGACGGGATCATGTCGCGCGAGCCTTCGCCGAGCTCCTTCATCGTCGGTCCGGTACCGGCCGGGTAGTATTCAACGTAGTTGCCGAGCTCCTTCAGATACGCCCAGGTCTTGTCCCAGCCGTTGATCGGATCCTTCGGATCCTTGTCGCCGAGGATGTAAGGTAGGCCCATCATGAAGATGCGGCCCGGGCCGGAATTGGCCGGGCGGGCATACAAGAAACGGTTCGGATTCTGCTTGGCCCACGCGAGCACTTCTTCCGCAGTCGTCGGAACCTGTTTCACGCGATCAGGCATGTATTCCATCACCGGGCCGGCCGGGCAAAACACGATGCAAACGCCCTGGTTCGCCGCCATGGCCTGCATCTTCTTCGCACCGTCGAGATAGATGTCGTCGAGCTTCGGCAGCTTGGCGGCATATTCGGAGGCGGTCGGAATCCAGAGCTTCTGCTCGACGCCGGCCGAAAGCGCATCGATGCCCGTGAGGACGGCGTCGATGTCGACGCGGTTCGCATCCTGCTGCGCCTTGATCTTGCCCGGCAGTTCCGGAGCCGGAGCCTTGCTGAACGTCACCTTCGAGACGAGCTTGGGATTCTTGTCGCGATAAGCCTCGATCGCCTTTTGCGTCAGCGCGAGGTTGCCCGCCACGTCGACGATGTTGAGCGACACCGGCGACGACGGCATCGGAAGATTTTGAGCGAAAGCTTTGACATTCATCGCCATCGTACCGGCAAGGCCGGCCACGACAGCGCGACGATTAAGTTTATACGACATTTACATTCCTCCCTTTGAGGTTTGGATCATTTTACTCTGAACTTGGCGGAGTTGCGAACCCGCCTTTTCGCTTCAGTTGGAGCGGCGCGCGCCGGCCGATTGGCGTTGCCCGCATTCTCCTCGACGAAATAGTTGTCCGCGCGCTCGACGAGAATTTCGATGCTGCGGAAAATTCCACGCAGGTGCACGCGCATCGCCTCGACCGCGCCGCGGCGGTTGCGTGCCAAAAGGTTGTCGACGACCGCCACGTGTTCGGCGAGGACGAGCGACTGCTTGCGTGGAATTGTCATCGACAGAAACCGCACGCGATCCATCTGCGCCTTGGCGTTTTCGACGTAATGCCAGGCGGTGCCATGGCCAGCGATCGTCATGATCGCGGCGTGCATGTCCTCATCGCTGCGGAAAAAACCTTGCTGGTCTTGCGCGCGCAAAGCGGCGCGCTGCCGGTCCAGCGTGGCGCGCAGCTGACGCGCTGCGTCGTCGCTGATCCGCTCGACGGCCTTTTCGATCGCCGCACATTCCAGCGCCTCGCGGACGAACTGGCTGTCGAACACTTCGCCGAGTTTGATCGGCGCGACAAAAGACCCGTATTGCGGATAAATCTCGACCAGACTCTCTTCGGAAAGCTTGATCAGCGCTTCGCGAATGGGCGTGCGCGAGACCCTGAACCTCGCGGCGAGATCCTGCTCCGACAGCATCATGCGCGGCGGGAGCTGGCCGGAGATGATTTCTCGCCGGAGGAGCGCACGAATCTGCGCACCGATCGTGTTCCGGCGCAGCGGAATGACTTGCGCGCCCTGATGATCGAACTCGGCCGAACGCTCTGCAGGCAGTTTCTGCCTCACCGTGCGTGATTGCATCCGCACCATACGAAGACCCCGAAAGAGGGCACTGCCATACTACAATTCCACCGATGCCGACAATTGAGCGGGGCGCCGGCGCGACCAAATTTCGATGATGCGGCGCGCCAATTTTGCTGCGGCGCAACCTGGCGCAATGCGACGGACCGCAATCTGAATGCTGGCCTGTTAACCGCCGGCGCGCGTCAGGACCTTGCCAAAATGGCCGAAAAACAAGGGGTTTTGCGGCCGCGGCGACGCTTCCCACCGTAACCAATCATTCAGCATGCGTTCATGTGGCCGAAGGCATGGTCCGCCCCGCAAACGAGGCAAAAGCCTCGAGCAGTAACCGGGGGAAGCACTCAAGTCAGACAGATCGCGCCTTGCCGCTCCCGCGGCCCATATTCGCGCGCAGCTTTCCGACCGAAGAGCGTACGTATCCAGAGCAAAGTAATGGCCTATACCCGCGACACCATCAGGTTGAAGCCCCGCCGATCCGGGGATGTAGCGCATGCGCCGCGGGATAACCTCGTCCCTTTTCCGGCTCGCGAAATCCTGCCGACTTCGGTCCTGCCGGGACACGGCGGGCTCAACAATGTCCGCTGGACGAGCGGCGAGCGACTCAATCACGTCTTCGAACAGGTGTGCCTTCGCTTCGGCGACCGTGACGCCATTGTCACCGATCAGGCCGTTCTGACATTTCGCGAACTGGATCGCCGCGCCAACCAGGTTGCGCGCCATCTGATCGAGCGCGGTGTCAGGTCCGGCGATCGCGTCGCGCTGCTGTTCGACAAGAGCATCGAGACCTACGTGTCGATGCTGGCGGTCCTGAAGTGCAACGCGGCTTACGTGCCACTCGACCCGGGTTTCCCGGTCGAACGGGTCCGCTTCATCCTGTCGGACGCGCGAATCAAGGCGATCGTTTCGATGTCGGCGTTCGCCGAGCGCCTCGCCGCCTTCGAGGTTGCGCACATCCTGATCGATGCATCGAAGTGCGACATCGACATGCAGGCGTCCACGCCGCTGACCGCCGACGAGGCGGGAAAGGCCGACGACCAGCTCTGCTACATCATCTACACCTCGGGCACGACCGGAAACCCGAAAGGGGTGATGATCGAGCATCCGAGCATCTGCAATTTCGTCCGCGTCGCGGCCGAGCTTTACGGCTATCGCCCCGGCGACCGTGTCTATCAGGGCATGACGATCGCCTTCGACTTCTCGGTCGAGGAAATCTGGGTTCCCCTGATGGCCGGCGCCACGATCGTTCCCGGCAAGCCGGGCACGAGCCTGATGGGCGAAGAGCTTTCGGACTATCTGCGCGACCATCGCGTCACCTGCATGGCCTGCTGCCCGACTTTGCTCGCGACCATCGAGCAGGATTTGCCGCGGCTGCGCCTGTTGCTCGTCGGCGGCGAAGCCTGCCCGCAAAATCTCGTCGAGCGCTGGTACCGGCCCGGCCGCGTTATCCTGAACTCCTACGGCCCGACCGAAGCGACCGTCACCTGCACGCTGACCGAACTGACGCCGGAAAAGCCGGTCACGATCGGCCGTCCGCTGCCGACCTATTCGATCGTCATCCTCGATCCGGCCAACGACCAGCTCGCCGCTCCGGGAGAGCTCGGCGAGATCGGTATCGCCGGCATCGGCCTCGCACGCGGCTACGTCAATCGCGACGAGCTGACCCAGAAGAAATTCATCCGCGACTTTATCGGCCTGGACGACAATCCGTCGAACCGCATCTATCGCACCGGCGATTTGGGCCGCATCAACGACGACGGCGAAATCGAATATCGCGGCCGCATCGATACGCAGGTCAAGATTCGCGGCTATCGCATCGAGCTTGGCGAGATCGAAGCGGTGCTGCTCGATTTCCCGCAAATCGCGCAGGCCGCGGTTACGACTCATGAGCCGGAGCCCGGCATGGTCGAGCTCGTCGGCTATTATGCCCTGAAGCAGGACGCCGCCCCGCTCGCGCGCGAGGAGATTGCCCATACGCTCCGCAAGCGCCTGCCGGCCTACATGGTGCCTGCTTATCTGGAGCAGCTCGACGCGCTGCCCATGACGCTCTCGAACAAGGTCGACCTGAAACGGCTGCCGAAGCCGAGCGCGCCGCGCTTCGTCGCCACCGGCGACGTCGTTGCCGCGAAGACCGAGCGCGAGCGCATTCTGGAGCGCGCGCTGGCCGACATCCTCAAGCTGGAACAGGTTTCGACCGAGCAAAACTTCTTCGACGATCTCGGCGCGAATTCGCTTGTGATGGCCCGCTTCTGTGCCCGCATTCGTCACGTCCCCAGCGTTTCGAATGTCTCGATGCGCGACATCTACATGAACCCGACCGTCGCGAAGCTCGCAAAGCATCTCGACAGCGCGGTCATCGAAGGCTTCATTCCCTCGAAGCCTGAAGCGTTCCACGTTGCGTCCGATCTTGCCTATTACACCTGCGGCGCCCTTCAACTCGCCTTCTACGCGGCCTATGCCCTGTTCGGCCTGTGGGTGCTAGACGCCGGCTACGAATGGGCCACCGCGGCCACCGGCGCGCTCGAACTCTATGCGCGGTGCGCTGCCTTTGCGGCCGGATCGTTCGTCGCGCTGACGGCGATCTCGATCGCCGCGAAATGGATCCTGATCGGGCGCTTCAAGGCGCAATCGATCCCGATCTGGAGCCTCGCCTATTTCCGCTTCTGGGTCGTCAAGACCATGATGCGCACGACGCCGGTCATGGCCTTCACCGGCACGCCGATCTACAACGCCTATCTGCGCCTGATGGGCGCCAAGATCGGCCGTGGCGCGGTCATCTCATGCCGCTACGGCCCGGTTTGCGCCGACATGATCTCGATCGGCGAGAACGCCATCCTGCGCAAGGATACGATCCTGCTCGGCTACCGCGCGCAGTCGAATTTCATCCACATCGCGCCGGTCGAGATCGGCCGCAACGCCTTCGTCGGCGAAGCAAGCGTCATCGACATCGACGTGGCGATGGGCGACGACACCCAGCTCGGACATGCCTCGTCGCTGCAGAGCGGCCAGCGCGTCCCGGACGGCAAGCGCTATCACGGCTCGCCCGCGGTCGAAACGACATCGGATTATTGCCCGATCCAGAGCCGCGAGATCGGCTGGCTGCGGACCGCTTTCTATACGTCGCTCGAACTCGGCGCGCTGGTCCTGATCGCCGTTCCCGCGCCGATCCTCGCCTATCACTTCTGGGATCAATATTCGGCCGCGTCCGGCATCTCGTTCGGTGCCAGTGTCTCGACACTCTCGCTGCTCACGATCTCGGCCGCGTGGTTCTTCGGCTCGATGATTGTCGGACTGGCCGCGATCTATGCCATCCCGCGCCTGTGCATGATGGCGCTCAAGCCTGGCGTCACCTACCCCGCCTTCGGCTTTCACTACCTGATGCAGAGCATCATCCTGCGCGTCAGCAACTCGGAATTCTTCTGCGTCCTGTTCGGCGACTCGTCATTCGTCGTGAACTACATGCGCTATGTCGGCTGGAATCTGAACAAGGTCGATCAGACCGGCTCGAACATGGGCACCAACCAGCGCCACGACAATCCGTTCCTGTGCAACATCGGCTCGGGCACGATGGTGTCGGACGGCCTGTCGATGATCAACACGCACATGTCGGCGACCTCGTTCCAGCTCGCCGAATCGAAGATCGGAGACAACAACTATCTCGGCAACGATATCTTCTACCCGCCGAACGGCCGCACCGGCGCGAACTGCCTGCTCGGCACCAAGACCATGATTCCGATCGACGGCCCGGTGCGCGAAAATGTCGGCCTGCTCGGATCGCCATGCTTCGAAATTCCGCGCATGGTCGAGCGCGACCGCGACATGAACGCATCGATCAGCGAGGAAACGCGCCGTCTGCGGCTGCGCCAGAAGAACGCCTACAACCTCGTCACTGCGCTCCTTTTCCTCCTCAGCCGCTGGATGTCGGTATTTGCGGCGCTCGCGCTGTGGACGGCCGCGCTCGCGAACTATGACCGGTTCGGCGTGTTCGCGCTGTTCGCCGCCACCGTCGCGATGACCGGCGGCTCGATCGTGATGTTCGTGCTGATGGAGCGCGCGAGCCTCGCCTTCAAGCGACTCGAGCCGAAGATCGCCTCGATCTACGATCCTTATTTCTGGTTCCACGAGCGCCACTGGAAGCTCTCCGAGTCGCCGATCACCCGCCTGTTCTCGGGCACGCCGTTCCGCACGATGATGTTCCGCGCGATGGGCATGAAGATCGGCCGCAAGGTGTTCGATTGCGGCCGCTCGGTCACCGAACGCACGCTGACCGAAGTGGGCGACTACGCCAACATCAACGAGGGCGCGGTGCTGCAGGCGCACTCGCTGGAGGAAGGCGTGTTCAAATCCGACCACATCCGCATGGGCAGCGGCTGCTCCATCGGTCCGGGCGCGTTCGTCCATTACGGCGTGACCATGGGCAACCACGTCGTGCTCGATGCCGACAGCTTCCTGATGAAGGGCGAGTCGCTCGACGATCACACCGGCTGGCGCGGCAATCCGGCCAAGATGGTCCGCGGCGGAATGCTGCGCGCCATGGACGTATCGTCCTGTGATATTACCCCCTGGCAGGGACCGTCGCTGGTGCAGGCCGCGGAATAACGGATCGCGATCCGCCGCAGCGACGCCGCTTGGGAGCGTCGCTCATGCCGGAACCCATCAGACTTGAAGACGTGACGGCCGCGAACTGGCGCGCCGTCACCCGCCTCGAGCTCAGCGAGGATCAGCAGCGCTTCGTTGCAAGCAACGTCTATTCGCTGGCGCAATCGAAATTCGAACCCGAGGCCCGCCCGCGCGCAATCTATGCCGGCGACGCCGTGGTCGGTTTCATTATGTACGACATCGACGTCGAGGACGGTGCGCCGGAGGCCGTGATCTATCGCTTCATGATCGACCACCGGCACCAACGCAAGGGTTATGGACGCGCGGCACTCGGCCTTGTCGTCGAGGAACTCCGCGACATCCCGGGCCTGAAGAAGATCTCGATTTCCTATCTGCGCGACAATCCAGCTGCCAAATCGTTTTATGCAAGCTTCGGCTTCGTCGAACGCAAAGGCGGTGACGACCGCTGGGGCGAAGTGCACGCCGAGCTGGTCCTGTGAGCAATTCCAGTCCTGACATCGAAAGCGCTCTCGCGGGCATCGCCGCAGCCGACGTGATCGTGGGATATCGCCCGATCGCCGAAGGCGACGAGATCGCGCTGACGCCCGAGGAAGCCGCGTCTATTTCTGCCCGCACAGACAACGCGCGGCGGGCGAGCGGTGCGGCACGGATCGTCGGACGGTCCTTGCTCGCTCAACTCGGTTTCGCGGGTCGCTCAATTCCGAAGGATGCGTCCGGCGCCCCGCGCTGGCCCGAGGGCGTGTCGGGCTCCTTCGCGCACGACAGTCTTGTTGCGGTCGCGGCCGTCGGCATGACCCGGGATGTAGGGTCGCTCGGGATCGACGTCGAGCCCGCGGCTCCCCTTCCGCCCGAGACGCTCGATCTCGTCGCGACACCGGCGGAGCGTTCGCGCATCGAATCCGACCCTTATCGCGGACGGCTCCTGTTCGTGGCGAAAGAAGCGGTTTACAAGGCCGTTCAACCGATCGGAGCGGGATTTCTCGAATTTCATGACATCGAAGTGGATATCCCGCGACGATTGGCGGTCGTGAAAGGCGAGCGCGAGGTCTCGCTCGCATTCGGGATGTCTAGCCATCTCGTGGCGCTTGCCCGAACGAGGGTGCCCCATCGATAAAAAGCTGTTTGGATTTGCCGTCGCGTGGGGCACCATCGTTGCCCGAACACCGTCGCGCCCCGAACCGGATTTCCCTGAATGCTTCCTCCCAAGGACCGCCTGACCATCTGCTTTGCTCACGTCGCTTATCAGCTGCAGGAGCGATTTCTTCCAAGGAATACTGGAATTTCGAGTTTCAACGTCAAGAACCCTGAGGACTTTGCGCGTCGTATCGGCGATGCCGATGTCGTGGTGGTCTCCGGATTGTGGAAGAACGATCTTCTCGGCAAAGCGAACAAACTGAAATTCATCCAGTCGATCGGAGCGGGCACGGATCAGTTCGACCGCGAGCAAATGCGGCAACGAGGCATTCGTCTTGCGAGCGCACAGGGCGTCAACGCGAACGCGGTGTCAGAACATGCCATGGCGCTTATTCTCGCGCTGGCGCGCCGTCTCCCCGAAGCGCGGGACAATCAGGCCAAACACGCCTGGCGCGGCATGATCTCGGACCTTACGCAGCGGGAGGATGAGCTCGGCGGGAAGACGTTGCTGGTTGTCGGGCTGGGCGGAATCGGCAGCCGTCTGGCGCAGCTCGCCAAGGCCTTCGGCATGCGCGTGGTCGGCATCAAGCGCGATCCGGCGACCGGAGGCGCAGCCGCAGACGAGGTTCATGCGCTGGGCGATCTTAAAACCCTCCTGCCGCAGGCCGACTTCGTTGCGCTGACCTGTCCGCTCACCAAGGAGACGGAAAAGGTGATCGACGCCGACGCGCTCTCGCGGATGAAGCCGTCGGCCTACCTCGTCAATGCCGCGCGCGGACGATGCGTGGACGAACCGGCGCTCATCGCGGCGCTCCAGCGCAACGCGATCGCAGGCGCAGCGCTCGACGTCACAGTCGAAGAGCCGTTACCGGCATCCTCGCCGCTGTGGGATCTGCCGAATGCGCTCATCACGCCCCATACCGCCGGTGAGACAAGGAAATACGAGGAGAATGTCCTCGACATCCTGATGGACAACCTGAACCGGATGTGGCGCGGCGAGACGACGTTGCGCAACCAGATTGTTTGATCGCCTGGTCAGAGAAGGTTTGCGTGGCGCGCCGCGAGGTCGGCATTGCTGCGTTTGAGTTTGCTCATCAGCGCGATGACCGTGAGATCGCAATAGAGCTGAAGCGCAAGCTCGAACGGGCTGCCGAGCGGCAGCAGACTTGTCATCGGATCGGCCATGGTCTGGGCCGGCAGGCCGATGACGAGATCGGCCGTCACGAGTTCCGGGCGCGCCGAGATGACGGCGACGTGCGCTCCGGCCTGCCGTGCGCTGCCGATGATCGCGTCGCCGGTCGGCAGGCGGCCGAGCGCGAGCGAACAAACCAGAAGATCGCCTTTTCCGACCGGGGGCGCGGAAAGCTGCCCGACAAAATGGCCGTCCAGACCGAGATGCATCAAACGCATCGCGAAGCCCTGCAGCGCCAGTCCTGTCCTGCCGACGCCATAAACCAGGATGCGCCGCGCAGCGATGATCTCGTCGGCGAGCCGAGAAGCTGCGTCCGGGGACACACGCGCGAAGACGCCGCTCATTTCCTCTAGAATCGTCGCAAGCTGCTGCTGCATCGTCATGACACGTTCTGGCTGAACACGCCGCGCGCAAGAAAGATGTTGGTGATCTCTCGCGTCGCTGCGTGGAATTCGGTGCTTTCCCGCCCGGCAAAGCCGCGCGGACGAGGCAGGTCGATCTTCAGGATTTTCTCGATCCGGCCGGGTCGCGGCGACATCACGACGACGCGGTCCGACAGAAGCACGGCTTCGTCGATGGAATGGGTGATGAAAAACACGGTTTTCTTCGTTTCCAGCCAGATCCGCTCGAGATCGAGCCGCATCTGTTCGCGCGTCAGGGCGTCGAGCGCGCCGAACGGCTCATCCATCATCAGGAGCGGGGGCTCGTGCACGAGCGCGCGCGCTATCGCCGCCCGCTGCTTCATGCCGCCGGACAATTCGTAGGGACGCTTTTCGGCAAAATCCTGAAGTCCGACCTGAGCCAGAAGGCTCATCGCGCGCGGCCGGTAAGCGGCGGCATCCAGTCCGCGCATGTCGATGTTGAACAGCACATTCTCGACCACCGTGCGCCATTCGAGCAGGATCGGCTGCTGGAAGACGATTCCGCATTCGGTCAATGGCCCTCTGACCGGTTTGCCGAATACCGAGACCGAGCCCGCCGACGCGGACGTGAGGCCGGCAATGATGCGCAGCAGGGTGGATTTTCCACAGCCGGACGGACCAACCACCGAAACGAACTCTCCCTGCTCGACGTCGAGATCGAGACTCTCGATTGCGAGCGTTCCGCCCTGCTCGGGGCCGAACAGCTTGCGGACGCCGCGGATGTCGATGCCGCTCACGCGCGTCTCCGCTGGGGCGTTTCGCGACTTAGGCGGTTCACAGGCCACCCCAGCGCAAGATCGGACGCCGCTTCCTTCAAGGCCGGCACGAGTGCCGCATAGCGCTCCGGCGAGACGCGGATGACCGGGCCGGCGATGCTCGTCGTCCCGAGAATCCCGCCGCCCGGAGCAACAATGGCAACGGCAACCGCTGCCACACCTCGCTCCGCTTCTTCATCCGAAATCGCATAGCCGCGCTTTCGCGTGATGTTGAGATCGGACACGAGGTCTGCGGCGGACGCGATGGCATTGGGGCCGAGCGTGTTGGACTTCTTCTTTCGGGTCAGCCCATCCGCGGTCGCGATCGCAACGGCGGCATCGTCGGGAAGCGTGGCGAGCCACGCCTTGCCGTTCGCAGTCGCATAAGAAACGATGGTCGTGCCCATCGAAGGCTCGTAGCGCAGCCCGCGCGGGGCACCTTGCGCCGACCCGATCCACGCCAGACGCTTGCCGTCGAGCGCGGTGAGACGCGCGAGTTCTCCGGTCCGTGTCGCCAGCCGTTCCAGCAGCGCCTGCGCGACGCTCATGATGCCGGCTGATTCCAGATAACGATGACCGAGCACGGCCAGCCGCGTGGTCAGCTTGTAATGACCCGTCGCATCGTCCTGCTCGATCCAGCCCTCACCGGCGAGGTGGTCGAGCAGCCGCTGGGTTGAACTCTTCGGCGCATGCAGATTGAGCGCGAGGTCGGTCAGCCGCATGCCCTGCGCATGCGAGGCCATCACCGACAGCAGATCGAGGCAAGAGGTGAGCTGTGACTTGACGACCCGCATATGGTGGTACACTGTTCCATCAACGAAGTGACGCACATTGACCGGCGTTTGGGTCATCGTCAACAGCAGCCGGCGCGGCGATGTGTGCGGGAAAAATCTTCGGGGAGAGGAAATGGCCCCTAAGGGCAATTCGCTTCAGGCGCGGATCGCGGCTGCGTTGTCGTCGCACGGCCAGACGATTCTGAGCTTCGTTCTCCTGCTGGGATTGTGGGAGGCCCTGGTCCGCCTGTTCGACGTCAAGCTCTACATTCTCCCCGCCCCGTCTTACGTGATCGCCACGCTTTGGAATAAATGGGCGATCATCGGGGCTGCGGCCTGGTACACCGCCCAGCCGATGCTGGTCGGATTTGGGTTCGCCATCGTCGGCGGCGTGCTGCTCGCGCTGATGTTTGCGGTATCGCGCTGGATCGAGTCGATCGTCTATCCGCAGATCGTGTTCCTGCAGATCATCCCGAAGATCGCGATCGCGCCGCTCTTCATGATCTGGTTCGGCTATGGCCTGACCTCGAAGGTTCTGATCGTCTTTCTGCTCTCCTTCTTTCCGGTCGTGGTTTCGGCCGTACAGGCCTTCCGTTCGGTCGATCCCGATATCGTGGATCTCGCGCGCATCACCGGGGCAGGTCCTGCGAGAATGTTCTGGAAGGTGCAGGTGCCGCACGCCTTGCCGACCATGTTCACCGGCTTCAAGGTTGCGGCCGCTCTCGCGGCGACGGCAGCGGTCGTTGCCGAGTTCGTCTCGTCCGATCGCGGGCTCGGCTACCTCCTCGTCGACTACACCAACCGCTTCGATACGCCGGGCGTGTTCGCGGCGATCCTTGTCCTCAGCATCATGGGACTTCTTCTCTACACCAGCGTCGAGGCGCTCGAACGCATCTCGATCCCCTGGCACGTGTCGCAACGCAATGTCGGAACAAGCGTCGCAACCGCGACGTAACAATCACAGGAGGAACGCATGCATAAAAAAACGCTGATGCTTGGGCTGCTCGCGGCCCTGCTCGCTTCGACCGCCGCGCAGGCGGCGGACAAAGTGACCTTCCGGTTGAACTGGCTGCTGTATGGTTTCCATACGCCGTTCTATCTCGGGCTGGAGCGCGGCTACTACAAGGATGAGGGCATCGATCTGACGATCGGCGAAGGCCAGGGCTCGGTCAAAGCGGTGCAGACGGTCGGCGCCAAGGGCGACATGTTCGGCCTCGCCGACGGCGGCAGCGTCGTCGCGGGCGTCTCGAAAGGCGCGCCGGTGAAAGCGGTGATGGCCGTCACCAATTCCTCTCCCTATTCGCTCGCGGTGCGCGCGGATGCCGGCATCAAGACGATGAAGGACATCGAGGGCAAGACGGTCGCGACTGCTCCGGGCGAAGCCGGCCTTCAACTCCTGCCGGGCCTGTTCGCACGCAACGGGGTCGACATCGACAAGGTGAAGATCCTGCGCGTCGAAGGCTCGGGCAAGATGGTCGCGATCATGGAAAAGCGCGCCGAAGGAATCATGGCCGGCCTCGACAACCAGTCGCTCACGCTGCCGAAGCAGGGCGTTCCGGTGATCGATTTCGCCTATTCGAAATACGGCACCAACACCGTGGGGCTCACGATCTTCACGCATAACGACACGATCAAGGACAATCCCGATCTCGTTCGCCGCTTCGTGAAGGCAACTGTCCGCAGCTTCGAAGCGGCGATCAAGGAGCCGGAAGCCGCGATCAAGGCCGGTCAAAAGGTGAAATCCGACCTGGAAACGGCCCTGTCCCTCGAGCAGCTCAAGGTTGGCATCGGCCTGATGAAAACTGCGGCCACCGAAAAGCTGCCGACCGGCGCCTTCGCGCTGAAGGACTGGCAGGATACGGTCGAGCTCATGCAGAAATACATGGGGCTCGAAACCACGATGAAGCCGCAGGATTTCTTCACCAACGACTTCCTGCCCAAGTGAAGGCTGCCGGCACCCCGTTCGGAACACGACGCGTTCATGAATCAATACGATCTGAATGATCGCGTCGCGGTCATCACGGGAGGCGCTGGAGGAATAGGCACGGCGATCGCGCAACGGATGCTCCAGTCCGGCGCGATCGTCGAATTGTGGGATCGCGACAGGGCCGCACTCGAAAAGACGGCCGGAGGGTTTTCAGGCAAGCGGCCGGAAACTCGCGTCGCCGACGTTTCCGATCAACGCTCGGTCGAGGCCGCGACGGAAGCATGCGCGCGCGAGCGGGGCCGAATCGACATTCTCGTCAACAATGCCGGCATACTGGGCGAAGTGAAGCCTGTGCAGGACACCGACCCGGCCAATTTCCGCCGGGTCATCGACATCAACCTGATCGGCACCTATCTCGTCACCCGCTCTGTCCTTCGCATCATGCTCGCGCAGGAGAGGCGCGCCAATCGCGGACGGATCGTCAACATCTCCTCGATCCAGGGCAAGGAAGGAATGCCTTTCGCCGCGGCCTATGCATCCTCCAAGGCCGGCATCATGGCGCTGACCAAGGTGGTCGCAAAGGAGACCGCGAAAGACGGGATTGTCGTCACCGCGGTCACGCCGGCCGCAGCCCTCACGAGGATGGCCGATGAACTATCGCCGCAACGCCGCGAGGATATTCTTTCGCGGATCCCCGTCGGGCGGTTTGTCGAGGTCGACGAAATCGCTCGCCTCGTGACGTGGCTCTCCACCGACGATTGCTCGTTCTCGACCGGCGGCATTTTCGATATCTCGGGAGGCCGCGCGACATATTAGGCCTATCGCGCTCAGGCCAGCACGATCTTCGATCCACCCGTGGCAATCTCGCGTGCCAGTTCGCCCATGGGACGCTCGTTCGTAACAAGCTCGCCAATCCGGCTGAACGCGCAAATCCGCTCGAACGCAGCGTTCCCGAATTTGCTAGAATCCGCGACGAGCATCGATCGCGCCGCCCGCGCCAGCATGGCCCGCTTGACCGCGGCCGAACCCGGAACGGCTTCACACGGACCTTCGGGCGAGATCGACGACGCACCGATGACGGCGACGTGGGCGGTGAAACGTGACAGGAATTCCAGGGTATCCTCGCCAAAGACACTCTGCTCGCTGTGATCGTAGGTACCCGGACAGAGTCTGACACTAAATGTCGGGTTGGCCCCTGCCACCGCGGCAATCGAACAGGAATTGGTGATCAGCGTCAGGCCTTTCGCGGTTTGCGCCAGATGACGCGCGACCTGATAGGTGGTCGAGCCGCCGTCGATCATCACGACTTCTCCCGACCCGATGCGGGCCGCCGCGGCTCCGCCGATCCGGTTGCGCTCCTCGACGAAGGCGTGGCCGCGCTCCGAAACGCCGGGCTCCGTCACGAGCGGGCGAACGGTCGCCCCGCCGTAAGTGCGATTGAGCAGGCCCGCTTCTCCCAGCTCTTCGAGATCGCGGCGCACCGTCTCCCCGGACACGCCTATGCGTTGCGCCAGTTCCGAAATCCGTATCGCGGCGCGCGCCTGTATTTCGGCCAGGATCAGGTCGTGCCGCTCGCGCTTGGTCGGGCGCGTCATGTTCATGGCGCGTGCCCCGCGGCCACAGCAAGATCGAGGAACGTGAAACGGTCGCGGATGCGCCTCGCGTTGGCAACCGCGTCGCGATAGAAGCTCTCCGGAATCCCGACAGCGGCCGGCGTCGTCGGGGCGCCGGCTGCTTTCAGATCTCTCGCAATCTCGGCGCTTGGACGGCCCACCTGCTTCAGCCGGGCCTTGATGTCCGCCCAGTCCGAAGCAAGTTTTCGCGTCAGCGCCGCTGCACGATCCGCATCGAGACGCTTGGGCAGCCAGGCGTCCCAGCAGCTTTTTCCGAGATCCTCGCCGAAATGCGCGACGAAATCGTCCAGGGTGTCGGCGGACGGCTTGATCGTCAGCTTTTCTTCGGCAATGACCGTCTCCTGCAACGCCGCCATCGTGATTGTCGTCACGGCGATGTGCTCGCCGTGATAGGCGAGCGGCAGATCGTGCCCGAGCATGTCGATGTAATGCGCGATCAGGTGCTCTCCTTCGCTCGCCGGATAGGAGCCGCCGCAGATCGTCATTCCGAATCCGGACATCACGAGCGTGCGCGCGAGCAGCTCGATTGCCGATTCGTCCCCGGAGACGATTGCGCCGATGCGCGACAGCATTTGCTTCTCGTCCTCCTTGAGAAGCATGAATGGCGCGTCCCGGTATTTCTTCCCGAGGAGGAGATGCGCCATCAGCCAGTCGACCTGCGCGGTCGCGCGGCAGATTGAATCTCCGATCCCTGCGGCGATCAGGCGTTTCGGGGCACGCGCCAGCACACCGAGATCGAGGAAGACACCTCGCGGCGCGGTCGAAGGCAGCGACTTCTTCAAGCCGTCCTCGGTGATGGCAGCCGCGACGGAGGTGTAGCCGTTCATCGAAGGCGCGGTACCGAACACGGCATAGGGTTTTCCACCCATATGGGCCGCGTGTTTCGCGATATCGTTGATGGAACCCGACCCCACACCGACGACGCCATCATCTGCGCCACACCGTTCGCGCACGAAGGCGACCGCCTCCATGTCGGGATGCGGAGAATGGTCGAAGACGATCTCGTTGACATCGTGCTCGCGGCGCAGGGCATCGGCGACCGCCTCTCCCATCACGGCACGCGTTTGAGGGTCCGTCACCACCGCAAGGCGCTTGCCCAGACGAAGCTGCGCAACCAGATCGGGCGCTTGCGACGCAAGATTGCGCGCGATCACGACGGAGGCGACCGGCACGGACAGAAAACCCGATCCATCCGGGTCGCGCAGCGTTCCCTTCAACAAGGTATCGAGCAGGGCTTGCGACATCAGGGCAGGCGCTTAAGCCGATTGCCGAAGGCCGCCGTCGCGGCAATCGGCGAGCACGTCATTCAGCTGAGACAGGATCGAACCTTTGCGCGGGTTGTAAGAGCCATCGAAAACGGCCGTCCCGATCGTAAACGCGTCGGCCCCTGCCTGCCTGATCGCTCCGATCCGTTCGGCCGAGCCGACCGAACCGGCGACAATCAGATAGCCGCCATCGAGACCCCGGCGCGCGGCGCGCACCATGTCGAGCGGATCGGCATCGGTCGAGCGATAGGCCAGCAGGTCGGCACCCGGGCAGCCGGCTTTGCAGAAGGCCCGGCACTGCGCTTCGACCTCGGCGGGCGATCCGGCAAGTTTCGTCGGATGCCCGTGCGGGCGGCCCGGGAACGGATAATAGGTCGTCGTCGAGCCCTTCAGGATATCGAGGATGTCTTCGACGTCAGTACCGCCGAGCAGGCGGTCGATGCCGAGATCGCGCCCGAGCTTCGCGGACTGCAGGCAGGATTCCTTCGAGGTCGAAACGACCTCAAGGTAGGACGTGGCACCGGATTTCCTGATCTTCGCGGCCAGCTTTTCCAGCGTCTGGAACGGCACGCCCACGTCTTTGAATCCGACATGCCGGAGCCCGAGCGGCGCAATCAGGTCAAACAGGTCGAGACAATCCTCGACCGTCCGGTCGCCCCGCGTGAGCATGAATATGAAGTCCATCGGAGCCCCGTCGGGAATGTGGTAGGTTCAACATTATAGGTTGTTAACCTCCAAGTCGATATCCGTCTTTATTGCTTTGAGGCGCCCCGCGCGGCGCGGCTTTGGCAAAAGCCCGGACCTGTGTAAGCAGAGCCAGATGGCTTCAAATCACACGTCGCGCGCGCCTCAATCGCAGGCGCTTCTGGAGGTGCTGGCCGGCCGCAGCCGCGCCGTCCCTCCAGTCTGGTTCATGCGGCAGGCCGGCCGCTACCTTCCGGAATACCGGGAGGTCCGCGAGCGGGCCGGAAATTTTCTGAACCTTTGCTTCACGCCCGCGCTGGCGGCGGAAGTGACAATGCAGCCGATCCGCCGCTTCGGTTTCGATGCGGCGATCCTGTTTTCCGACATCCTCGTGGTGCCGCACGCGCTCGGCCGCAACGTGCGCTTTGAATCCGGCGAAGGCCCCCGCCTCGACCCGTTGACGGACGCCGCGCAGCTGAACGCATTGCCGCGCGATGCCGACGAGAGAATTTTCGAACCGGTCTACGAAACGGTCCGGCGCGTGCGCCAGGATCTGCCATCGGACATCGCCCTCCTCGGCTTTTGCGGAGCGCCATGGACGGTCGCGACCTACATGATCGCGGGACAGGGCACGCCCGATCAGGCGCCCGCGCGGCTACTGGCCTATCGTGAGCCAATAGCCTTCGCGCGCATGATCGATATTCTGGTCGATGTTTCGACCCGCTATCTCGTCAACCAGCTCGACGCCGGTGCCGATGCCGTACAGATCTTCGATACCTGGGCCGGCGTGCTGCCCCCGGCCGAATTTGCACGCTGGTCTATCGAGCCCGTACGCCGGCTTGTCGCCAATGTCCGTCAGCTCGTGCCGGGCGCGAAGATCATCGGCTTTCCCCGCGGGGCGGGCGCATCGCTGCCCGCATTCGTCGATAGCACGAAGGTCGATGCGGTCAGCATCGACTGGACGGCCGAGCCGGGCTTCGTCCGCCAGCGGGTGCAGAGCCGGGTGGCCGTGCAGGGCAATCTCGACCCGCTCGTCCTGCTCGAAGGGGGCCGCGCGCTCGATCAGGCGATCGATGACGTTCTTGCAAATTTCGGGAGCGGTCCGCTGATCTTCAATCTCGGGCACGGCATCCTGCCGGCCACTCCGATCGCTCATGTCGAGCAAACCCTGAACAGACTGCGCAAGGCGCAATAGCCATCCGGCGGGAGGTTGCATTGTCCGTTATCAACCAGAGCCAATCCTTCGCGCGCCTGATCGCAAAGGCGCCGCCGCTCGTTCCTGTGCTTCATGTCGAGAATCCCGACCATGCCGAACCTTTGGCCGAGGCGCTCGCGCGGGCCGGTATCGTCGCGCTCGAAGTCACGCTGCGCACGGAACGCGCGCTGCAGGTGATCGAACGGATGAGCCGCATCAGCGCTCCGGTCCTGGTTGGCGCCGGGACGGTGACGCGGCGCTCGCAATTCTCACAGGTCAAGGACGCCGGCGCGAAATTCGTGGTGAGTCCAGCGCTGACGGAGGAGCTTGTCGAAGGCGCGCGTGCGGCGGGCCTGCCCTATCTGCCCGGCGTGGCGACACCGACCGAAGCGCTTCGCGCGCGCGAACTCGGGTTCGTCGAGCTGAAATTCTTTCCCGCCGATCTGATGGGCGGCGTCGGCTGGCTCGCGCATGTGGCGCCGCTCTATCCGGAACTCCGCTTCTGCCCAACCGGCGGCATTTCCGACGCCAACATCAAGGATTATCTGCGCCTGCCGAACGTCATGGCGGCCGGAGGCGGCTATCTCGCGCCGCGGGCACTGATAGAAGGAGCGCGCTGGGCCGAAATCACCGAACGCGCCACGGCATCGGTGCAGGCTGCGTTGCGCGCCGTTCCGCCGTCCAACTGACTTTCCCGACGATGGTTGCAGCCGCATGGCAGAAACGTCTGGCTCCGTCACGCGTCGATGAAGTCGCACAACAGGCGGCTGACAAGATCCGGAAATTCTAGATTGTTGAAATGTCCCGCACCGGCGATGATCTCCACCCGCGCATTGGGAATGGCGTCCGCCATCACCTTGGTTGAATAGGCGACCGCCTCGTCGAGTTCGCCGGCGATCAGGAACGTTCGAACGTTCAGGTTGCGCATACGCGGGATCAGATCGGGAATGGGCGGTCGTTTGGCGAGCACCTGACGCGCCGTATGCGCAACGCCCGGGACCTTGTTTGAGAGGATGAGGCTGCGCAGATGCTCGCGCTCCTTCGGGCCGCGATTGGCGTAACCGGAAAAAACTCCGTCGCTCATGATGTGATCGGCATAGGCCTGCATCCCGTCCCGCTCGGCGATGGCCGCCCAGTTATTCGTCTTTTCGACAAACAGAGCGGGGTCTCCCGAGCCCGAACCCGTGCCCGAAACGACGAGTGAGGCCACGCGCCCGGGATATTTGAGCGCGAAGTTCAGCGCGATATTGCCGCCCATCGAAAGGCCGCAGATATCCGCCTTTCCGAGCTTGAGATGATCGAGCAACGCCAAAAGATCCTCGACCGACCGGTCCTGCGAATATGCAGTCGCATCGTCGGGCGCACTCGAACGCCCGAAGCCCCGGACGTCATAGTTCACGACGGTGCGGCGTGCCGACAGCGGACCAACCTGCGGCTCCCACATTTTCGAGGTCGTGGGGTAGGCATGCACGAGAACGATGTGCCGTGCCGGACCGGGCGAGATGTCATAGTGAATCTGAACGTTGCCAATCGAAAATTCGGACATGGTGATTATTTCGCAATTTCGCGGAAGTTGTCGGCGAGCGCCTGCGCGAACGGCGCGTCGTTGATGTGATAAGGCAGTCGGATCAGGCGTCTGTTGCTGTCCTGCTTGAGGTGTTTTTCGATCGCATCGAAAAGGGCGCGATCCGCCGCCGGATCGTAAAATGCCTTGCCCTCTGCGTCTATTGCGGAGACCCCTTTCTCCGGGATGAGGAAGCGAACCGGTCCCGTGCATTCATTGAGACGCCGGGCGATCCACTCACCGAACTGCGCATTTTCCGCGGGCGTCGTACGCATCAGCGTCACCTGCGGATTGTGCTTGTAGAGATGGCGGGACCGGTATTTCTCGGGCACCGTGTCGATGCCGCCGAAATTCGCCATGTCGAGCGCCCCGCACGACGCGACATAGGGTATTTTCGTTCGCGCGATCGACCCGAAGCGATCGGGAGTGCAAGGCGCAATTCCGCCCAGGAAGAAATCCGCGACTTCCGTCGTTGTAATATCGATGGCGCCGACCAGAAAGCCGCTGTCGATGAGTTTCTCCATGGTCTGGCCGCCGATGCCGGTGGCATGGAACGCCATGCTGTCGAAATCCTTCTGCAGGGCAGCGCGAACCTGATCGACGCAGGGCGTCGTCACGCCAAATTGCGTCAGGCCGATCTGTGGCTTTTCTGTCGGCACCCGCGCGGGCTCGTTCTGCACCATTCCCGCAATGGCATGAGCCGCATTTGCGAGCACGATCCGGTTGATGCTGTTGATGCCGGCAATATCCGTAATCGGATAGATCATGCAGATGTCGCAAGGGCCGACATAGGGCGCGACATTGCCCGATGCCATCGTCGAGACCATGACTTTCGGCAAGCCGAGCGGCAGAGCGCGCATCCCGGCCGTGACGATCGCCGTATTTCCGGAGCCGCCAAGCCCGATCACTCCGCCGATATCCTGGCGCGCGCTTAGATAGCCCGCGAGAGCATCCCCCATCGCAGTGATTGCGGCGCCGCGGTCGTCGAGTCCCAGCACGGCGGAAGCGCCCTGCTTGTGAAATTTGGCGACTTCCGCTGCCGGAACATCGGCCGTTCCTGCCGTTCGTGTCCCGACATCGACCAGAACGGCCGGCAGGCGCTGCGCGACGACGAGCGATTTCACATATTGCAGCTCGCTCCCCTTCGTGTCGCAAGTGCCGACGATATAGACCTTTTTCATATACGCTCCGTGAACGTTCACAGCTTTATAGGCGTTGCGCCGGCAAACTGTAAAGAAAACGCGATGGTGCGCTGCAAACGCGCTTTACATACTGCGTCGTCACGCCTAAAAGTCAGTCCCATAACCGTGAACGTTCACGACAATGGCACGCAAAAAGAAATCCGGTTCGGTCACTCTGAAAGATGTCGCGCTGAAAGCGGGCGTCTCCTATCAGACGGTATCGCGCGCCATTAACGACTTTCCCGACATCAGCCCCGCCACGCGCGAGCGTGTTCTCGGCATCACGCAGCGGCTCGGCTATCGGCCCAACCGCCTCGCCGGCAGCCTGCGCACCAATCAGACGAAGGTCATCGGGCTCGTGATGTCGGACGTGGAAAACGTCTTCTTCGCGGAAGTCGTCGGCGGCGTTGAATCGGAGGCCAGAAATCGTGGCTTCTCGGTCATTCTCGCAAACACCGACGAGGACATCGAGCGCGAACGCCAAGTGGTGCGCAGCCTGCTGGAACGGCGCGTCGACGGCCTCATCATCGCGCCTGCCGAAGGCGATCATCATTATCTCGCCGCAGAACTACCTCGCAAATTCCCAATCGTCGCGATCAACCGCATGATCGAGTCGGTTCCTTGCGGTGGCGTAATGAGCGACAACGAAGGCGGTGCGCGTAGTGCCGTCGAATATCTGGTCGGACGCGGGCATCAGAAAATCGGCGCGATTGTCGCCAGCGCAGGACTGATGACGTCCCGGGAGCGTCTGGCCGGATTCCGCGAAGGCATGAAGGCCGTGGGCCTGCCGGTCCGTTCGGAATGGCTTGCCGCCGGAAGCGTCTGGCCGGAAGGTGCGCGCCGGGCCGCCATCAAGATCTTCAGCATGCGCGAGCGACCGACCGCGATCATGAGCGGGAGCAGCCGGCTCACGCTCGGCATTATGCTGGCTCTCAAGGAACTCGGACTGCGTCACGGGCACGACGTCGAGATCATCGGGTTCGACAATTTTCCCTGGGCTCCGCTGCTCGACCCTCCGATGCCGATCGTGAATCAGCCGACGCGCGAGATCGGGCTGCGCTCCGTCCGAATGGTCACCGACATGATCGCGGGGATCGAAACGCACAAGGTCGTGCGGCTTCCGGTCCGCCTCATCACTCACAGCGAACCTGAATTGCAGATTTCTGCCTGACGATCTGCATGTAACAACAAAGGCAAAAGTGAAAATGTACAAAATAAGGGAGGAATACGATGCTTTCAGGAAAGGCCCGGCTCCTGGCCCCGCTGGCGGCTCTTGTCGTGAGCGCCACGCTCTCGATCGCCGCACAGGCCCAGACCATTACCATCCGCGCTGAGCACGACGAACCGGTCGAGTCCATCACGCACCGGCTGATGCTGCAGGCGGCGGACGCCATCGCCAAAGACACCAATGGCAAGGTGAAAATGGATGTCCACCCGAGCGTCAGCTTGTCGGGTGGCAAGATCCCGACGATGATTCAGAATGCCCAGACCGGCAACGTCGACCTGGCGGTCATTTCGACCGGCGTGTTTTCCTCGGTCGATCCCCGGACCGGCGTGTTCAGCCTGCCCTTCATGTTCAGCAGCCTCGACAGCATGGCTCACGCCGTCCGCGGCACCCACATGCCCGACAAGCTGATGGCCGAACAGCAGTCGCGCAACCTCGTTGTCGTCGATCTCTGGGTGCGCGCGTTGCGCCAGATCGCCAACAACAAGCGCGAAGTGCGCACGCCCGACGACGCCAAGGGCCTGCGTTTCCGCGTACCGGAGTTCCGGCTTTGGATCGACGCGTTCAAGTCGATCGGCGCCGTGCCGGTGCCGCTGCCGTTCTCCGAAATTCCGACTGCCCTGCAGCTCGGCACGATTGACGGGGCCGAGCGTCCGTCCGAATTCCTGATGACGGAAAAATGGTGGGAACTCGCGAAGTTCGTGACCATCGCCAACTATTCCGGTGACGCGCTGATGGTCGCGTTCAACAAGGGCTTCTGGGAAAAGATCGATCCTGCATCGCAGAAGATCATCACCGCCCGGCTCAAGGAAGTCGGCGACAAGAAGTACCAGGAAGAGAAGACCGTCGAAGCCAAGGTGATCGAGACGCTGAAAGCAAACAACGTCAAGGTGACCGTGCTCACGCCCGCGGAAGTCCAGAAATTCCGCGACGCGATGAAGACCGTTTGGACCGAGAACGAGTCCCGCATCGGCAAGGAACTGATCGACGCATGTTCGAAGGCGGCTGCAGGATCCTGACATCCGTCAACGCCTGAACCACTTGCGTCCGCAGGAGTTTGCCGGATGACGTCACTATTATGGTTTGGCCTGTTTCTGCTCCTGCTCGCGATCGGGATGCCGATCTCGGTGTCCATCGGGCTGGGCGCCATGCTGGCGTTGCTCCTCTCGCACGGGACCAACCCCCTCATGGTGCCCACCATGCTGCTGTCGTCGATGGACTCGTTCGTCCTGACGGCGGTGCCGATGTTCATGCTCACCGGCACTCTCATGCAACGCGGCGCGCTCGCCGAACGGCTATTCAATTTTGCCGACAGCCTGGTCGGATGGGCGCGCGGCGGCATGGGTCACGCCAATATCGTCGCCAGCATGATCTTCGGCGGCATTTCGGGTTCGGCGGTGGCGGATGCCGCCGCGCTCGGGCCGATGGCCATCGAACTGATGCGCCGCACCGGCTACAAAACAACAACGGCGGCGGCGATTGCGGTGAGCGCGTCCACTTTGGCCGCGATCATCCCTCCCAGCATTATCATGGTTGTCTACGCAGTCGCAGCGGGAGTGTCGGCCACGAAAATGCTCGTGGCCGGCTTGATCCCCGGTTTGCTGTGCGGCCTGGCGTTGATGGCCGTCAATTTCTTTGTCGCCCGCTACTACAACCTTCAACCTTCCGGCCAATTCAGCCTGCGCAACGTCGCCAAGCAAACCTATAGCGCCGGCTGGGCAATCTTGGCTCCGGTCATCATCCTCGGCGGATTGTTCTCCGGACTGGTGACACCCACGGAGGCCGGCCTCGTCGCAGCCCTCTACTCCTTCCTCGTCGCCTGGCTGATCTATCGCACGATATCGCTACGACAGTTTGTGGAAATCCTGATCGAAGTGGGAAAAGGAGCAGGCGTCGCACTTCTCATTCTCGCCACCGCCTCTCTCGGCGCGCATATCCTTGCGGTGGAAAAAATCCCGCAAATCGCGGCCGACGTCGCAATCAGCGTCTCGGGCAACGTTCACCTCGTCTGGATTGTCCTGGTCGTCTTCTTCCTGCTGGTCGGCATGTTCATGGAAGGGTTGGCGGCGGTCATCATCCTGACGCCGGTGTTTATGCCCTTCATCGCAAAACTGAATATCGATCCGATCCATTTCGGCGTGATTTTCGTCATCGCTCTCTGCATCGGATTCATCACGCCGCCGGTCGGGGTTTGCCTGTTCGTCATCGGACGCGTGGCCAACATCTCAATCGAAAAGCTCGCGCTACACGCTCTCCCCTACATTCTCGCGATGATCGCGGTGCTGTTCATCCTGATCTACTTCCCAAGCCTCTCCCTGTTTCTGACCTGGTACGTGTGAGGCAAAAATGACCGCACGAAAAAAGATACTCGCCGTCCTTGTCCCGATCGAGCGCGTCGTTGTCGTTATCGAACGAGCGTTCACGCTGATCCTGATCTCCGGCATGGCGCTGTTTGTTCTTGCCGGAATCGTGTGCCGGATTCTTTACCTGACGGCACCGTGGACGAACGAGGTCGCCCAAATCTTTCTGATGTGGCTGATGTTCGTAGGCGCCAATCTCGGCACCTATTACCGCGAACATGTCGGCGTCACTCTTCTTCCGGACTCGCTGCACGGCACCGCGCGCGCAATCGTCGTCTATGCCGCGCATATCGGCTTCCTGGTCTTCTGCGTCTACATCATCGTTTCGGGGATCCAGCTCGTTCACATCCAGTACCAGATGGGAGGCGCGACCTTCTCGCTGCCGGTCGACGTCCCGCGCTACATGTTGTCGGCCATCCTGCCGGTATCCTTCCTTGCGGGGACATTGCATCTCGTATGCGAGCTTCTCGAGATGGATCCCGCCAATGCGCCGCGCGGGCCGTCCGACGGGCCGATCGACCCGAACGCGGTCGCAGGCAACGCATGACATCCGTCGAACAATTTGGCCTCGCGCTCAGTCCGGTGACGATTCCGCAATGCTCTTTTGCGGAGGCATTTCGCGTCACCGCGGAGGCGGGCTTTCAAGGGATCGGCCTGCGTTACAACCTGCTCGCCGAATATCTCGCCGCGGGCCACACAATCGGAGACGTGCGCGCGCTTGCCCGCAGCCATGGCCTGCGATTTCCCGAAGGCGCGTTTCTCGCGGAATGGCAATTCGACGGCGGCCTTCCGGTCGTCAGCAAACGCAAGCGCGATGGCGGTCCGGACGAGGCGCGCGATGTCCTTCTTCGCAATCTGAAGACCTTTCTGGAGCATTGTTCCGAACTCGAATGCGAAAGCATCACCGCGTCGCCCTCGCTCTACAAGACCGGCGATCTGTCGACCGCGGCCGAGGATTTCTCGCGGCTCTGCGATTTCGCAAAGCCGTATGGATTGCGGATTGCTTTCGAGTTCATGGGAAGCGCGCCCCAGTTCCGCACCGTCAAATCGGCATTCGACCTTGTCGCCGCGGCGGACCGTCCCAATGGCGGAGTGGTCATCGACACGTTCCTGTTCCACGAGGGCAAGTCGCGCGTCGCCGACATCCCGCTCAATGCCGGGCCGAAAATCTTCAATGTGCAGGTCGCGGATTCCAAACCGAAGCCGCACGAGCAGTTGAACATGCTTGAGGACCGCCTGTTCCCGGGCGAAGGAGTCGCACCGGTCCGGGACGTCATGGAACGCGCCGCCGCCGCCGGATATTCCGGCCTGTGGACCGTCGAGTTGTTCAACCCGGACTACAAGACGCGTCCCGCAGCTGACATTGCGAAGAAGGCCTTCGAAACGACATCCGCAATCTTGCGCGATATCGCGCGCAACAAGGCCAGTGCAACCGCATGACCCTGTCTTTGCAAGCTGTTCTGGTGTCGGGAGCCGGTAGCGGACTCGGGCGGGAAGTCTCCCGCGAGATCGCCCGACAAGGTGTCCACGTGTTCTGCATGGACCGCTCGGCGGACGCGCTGAAGGAGACCGTCGCAACGGTGACACAAGGCGGCGGAAGCGCCGACGCGCTGGTCGCGGATGTCTCTGACGCCGCGGAGATCACGGCGGCGTTCGACAAGGTCAAGGATTCGGGGCGGGTTCTTGAAGGACTGGTTACCTGCGCTGGCGTGACCAGCTGGACGCCGATTCTCGATCTGACGGTCGACGAGTGGGAACACTGCCTCGCCGTCAATCTGCGCGGGACGTTCCTGTGCGTGCAGGCTGCCCTGCGTCAGATGATGCCCCGCAAGAGCGGACGCATTGTCACGATCGGCTCGGATGTCGGAAAGCGCGGCGGCGGCCGCCTTGCAAAATCAGCCTACGGCGCCGCCAAGGGCGGGGTGATCGTCTTCACCCGCTCGCTCGCGCGCGAACTGGCCGCTGCGCAGTCCGGCATCCGCATCAATTGTCTTTGCCCCGGTCCGATGCAGACCTCGATGAATGCAGCCGTTCCTGACGACGTCAGGCGCAACATCATCGCGGGCCTGCCTTTGAACCGGATCGGGAAGCCGGAGGAAGTCGCGGCCGGCATTCTTTTCCTTCTCTCCGACGAGGCGACCTACGTCTACGGGGAGACCTTCAATGTCGATGGCGGCGTGGTGATGGATTGAGGCAATGGGACAATTCGATCGAAAGACAGCAGTTGTTACGGGCGCGGGACGCGGAATTGGAGCGCGGATCGCCAAGGATCTCATAGACGAAGGCGCCAAGGTTTATGTGCCGGACCTTGATGCATCCCGGTCCGAAAAAATGGCCGTGACGCTCGGCCGTCAGGCCGTTCCGGCTCAGCTAGACGTGTGCGATCGCTCGGCCGTGTTCTCGTTCTTCGATCGCGTGGCCCGTGAATCCGGCGGAACCGACCTGCTCGTCAATTGCGCCGGTGGATACGTGCCCCTGGTGCCGACGCTTAAGATCGCGGAGGACGAATACGACCTCGTGATGGATTCCAACCTGAAGGGCACATTCCTGTGCTGCCAGGCCGCCATCACGCAGATGATTGCCAGAAAGGGCGGTGCGATCGTCAACTTCAGTTCGCTCGCCGGCCGTCAGACGAGTCCTGCGCTCGGTTCGCATTACACCGCGGCGAAAGCCGGCGTTCTCGGCCTGACCCGCCATCTCGCAAAGGAATTCGGGCCGCAGGGCGTCCGGGTGAACTCGGTTGCGCCGGGAACGACGGAAGGAGACCGCGTCGCGGGACTTCTCACCGACGCCGACCGGCAGCGGCAGATTTCGGGGATTCCGCTCGGCCGTTTCGCCACCGCAGAGGATCTGGCACCGGTCGTGCTGTTCCTTCTGTCCGACAAGGCTCGTTACGTCACCGGCGCGACCGTCGATATCAACGGCGGCGTGCTGACGATCTGATTTTTCGCAAAAGCATGAGTTGAGGAACAGGACAATGAACAGAAGCGAGGCGTTGGCGCGTATCCGCAAGACTCTTTCCGATGGCAGACCGATCATCGGCGCGGGCGCGGGCACCGGACTGTCGGCCAAATGTGCGGAGGCCGGCGGCGCCGACATCATCATCATCTACAATTCCGGTCGATATCGCATGGCGGGGCGCGGCTCGATGGCGGGACTGCTCCCGTACGGCGACGCCAATGCGATCGTAGTCGAGATGGCGGGCGAAGTGCTGCCGGTCGTCAAGCACACCCCGGTTCTCGCGGGCGTTTGCGGCACGGACCCGTTCCGGATCATGCCGGTTTTTCTGAAGCAGCTGAAAGAGCTCGGATTTAGCGGCGTCCAGAATTTCCCGACCATCGGACTGTTCGACGGCAATACTCGCCTCGGGTTCGAGGAAACGGGCATGTCCTACGGGCTCGAGGTCGACATGATTGCGAAGGCGCATGAGCTCGATTTCCTCACCTGCCCTTACGTGTTCAACCCCGAAGAAGCGGTCGCCATGACCAAGGCCGGAGCGGACATTCTCGTCCCGCATATGGGTCTGACCACCAAAGGCATGATCGGCGGAAAGACCGCGATGACGCTCGATGAGGCGATCAAGCAGATTCAGGCGATGCACGACGCGGCGAAGAAGGTGCGCAAGGACGTGATCGTGCTCTGCCACGGCGGACCGATCGCCGACCCGGAAGACGCCGACTACGTGCTGCGCAATTCGCGCGGCATCGACGGCTTCTTCGGCGCATCCAGCATGGAGCGCTTGCCGACGGAAATCGCGATCACCGGCCAGGTGAAGAAGTTCAAGGATTTGAAGCCCGCCAGCCACTGACGGCCCGATCAACAAAGCGTTCAACGGAGAAAAATCATGCGTTTCAAGGATAAGACCGTCATCGTAACCGGGGCCGCCCGCGGGCTGGCCGAAAAGGCCGCCCGTCTGATCGCGAGCGAAGGCGCTTCGCTCGTGCTTGCCGACCGCGACATCAAGCGCCTCCAGGGCGTGGCCGATTCCATCAACGCCAGCAACACCAAGGCCGGAAGCGCCACGGCGGTCGAGGTCGACATCACGTCGAAAAAGATGGTCGAGAACCTCGTCGACGTCGCCGTCAAGAAGCACGGCCGCGTCGATGCGCTCGTCAACTGCGCCGCGAGCTATGTCAAATATCAGGGCCTCGTCGCGACGACCGAGGCGGAATGGGAAGAGATCATTGCGTCGAACCTGAAAGGCACGTTCTTGACCTGCCAGGCGGTGATGCCGGTCATGGTCAAACAGAAGTACGGCCGCATCGTCAACACGTCATCGCTCGCTGCGCGGACGTACAGCTACTTCCTGGGCGCGCATTATTCTGCGGCCAAGGCCGGCGTGCTCGGCCTTACCCGCCACATCGCATACGAATTCGGCCCGAAAGGCATTTGCGCAAATGCGATCGCACCGACCGCATTCCGCGGTGAGCGTCTCACCGACCTGATGACGCCGGAACAGGAAAAGGATCTCATTTCCATGATTCCGCTGCGCCGGCTCCCCGAAGCGGACGATATCGCTCCGGCAATCGCATTCCTTGCGTCGGATGACGCTCGTTTCGTCTCGGGCGTCACGCTCGATGTCAACGGCGCCATGGTTACGGCCTAGGTATCAGGACCCGGAAGGACGCACACAATGAAACGGCTTCGTACCGCGGTTGTCGGCCCCGGCCGCATCGCGATCGCGCACCTGACCGCGATACGCAACAATCCCGACCTCGGCGAATTGGCTGTCGTCGTCGGGCTTCCTCAGGAGGCGAACAAGACGCGCGACCTGGCAGCCCAGTTCGGCGCGAGGAAAGCCTCGGACAGTCTCGATGAGACGCTCGCAGATCCGGACGTTGATGCGGTCGTGCTTACTATTCCGAATCACCTGCATCATGACATCGCGATCAAGGCGATGCGGGCCGGCAAGCATGTCCTCGTCGAGAAGCCGCTGAGCAACACGGCCAAAGAAGCCGACAACATGATCCGTGAAGCGGAAAAAGCCAAACGCACGCTGATGGTCGCGCAATGCCGCCGGTTTTTTCCCGGAGCCCAGGAAGCAAAGAAGCGGGTGGCCGCGCTCGGCCGGCCGCTCGATATCGTGCACATTCTTGGAGTCAACGTTCCCAATGCGCGTGTGGACTGGTGGCGCTCGTCTACAAATACCGGCGGCCTGGTCCTGGGCCTGAACGGTCCGCACGTGATCGATACGATCCTCTGGTTCATGGAAGAGCGTCCGGTTCGCGTCTACGCGCAAACCGGCCAGATGAAAAAGGGAAACTGGGAAGGCGAGGACCAGGCGACGGTCGTCATGACTTTCGCGGACGGCAGCATTGCCACAGGCCATCTGTCCTTCAACATGATCCCGGATACCAATGAGCGCTGGATCGTGGGACCGAACGGCAACATGCACCTGCAGCACGATCGCACCTTGTGGCTCGATGGGAAGAAGATCGTCGAGGGAAATCTCGTTCCCTATCTTGAAGGCGACGAATCCTTCGACAACCAGTTCAAGGAATTCGCTTCAGCCATTCTTGGAGGGCGCACGCCGATGGTCTCTGCGCAGGAAAACCGGCCGGTTATTGAGGTGCTCGAGACCGCCTTGCAATCGGCCAAGCAGAACAAGCCCATCGAACTCTAGCGCGCTGGGATCGCGCCGCGCGGAGTGCATCGACAGCGAACGAGGAGAGGATATGGCCAAGGTCGCATTTCTCGGTCTTGGCGCGATGGGGTTTCCGATCGCCGGCCATCTTCAATCCCGGGGCGGGCATGAGCTTACCGTTTACAACCGGAGCGCCGCGACCGCCGACCGCTGGCTGCGGGCATTTCGTGGACGGGCGGCCTCGACGCCGCGCGAAGCAGCGGCGGGACAGGACTTCGTGTTCTGCTGTGTTGGGACCGACAGCGACATCCGCGACGTCACTCTTGGCGATGATGGGGCGCTCGCCGGGATGCAGCGGGATGCAATTTTCGTCGATCATACCACCGCCTCCGCGGACGTCGCGCGCGAGCTTTCGAAGGCTTTCGAGGCGCGGGAGGTCCACTTTCTCGATGCGCCCGTCTCCGGCGGTCAGATCGGCGCCGAACAGGGGCAACTGACCGCGATGTGCGGCGGCGACGCGAAGGCTTTCGCGCGGGTCGAACCGATCCTCTCGGTCTATACGCGCTCCGCCATGCTGATGGGCGGCGCCGGCGCAGGACAGCTCGCCAAGATGGCGAACCAGATCTGCATCGCAGGCGTGGTGCAAAGCCTGGCGGAGGGCCTGCACTTTGCCGATCGGGCAGGCCTCGATGTGGAGCGACTCATCAAGGCTATCTCGAAAGGTTCGGCGCAATCCTGGCAAATGGACGTGCGCTGCCGCAGCTATCGTGACGGGATGCCCGACTTCGCGCTGCCGGGCGATTTTCTGATGCCGAAGGATCTCGGCATCTGCCTCGCAGAAGCGCGTCGCAATGGCGCCTATCTCCCGGTCGCCATGCTGGTCGGGCAATTGTGCGAGGACATGCGGCGAACCAAAGCCTCACCCGATCTGCTCAACCGCCTTCGGACCTGACGCACCGAAGGCCGCGACCTAGAGGAAGCAAAAAATCATGCCGGGCCCCCTTCATGGCATCAAGGTCATCGACTTCACGCACGCGCGGGCGGGACCGCAATGCACGATGATGCTCGGCGATCTGGGCGCCGACGTCATCAAGGTCGAACGGCCGGGCGGCGAGATCGGGCGGCTCTGGGGCCCTACATTCAAGGGTGAACGCATCGACTTCATGTCGGTCAACCGGAACAAGCGCAGCATCGTCCTCGATCTGGAACACGAGCATGACGTCGCGCTGGCGAAATCGTTGATCGCAGACGCGGACGTGCTGGTGCAGAATTTACGGCCCGGAGTCATGGCGTCGTTCGGTCTCGGGGCCGATACGGTGCGCACCGCTCACCCTGCTCTCATCTATTGCTCACTGAACGGAAATGGCTCGGCCGGTCCGCTGGCGATGGAGCCCTCCTACGATAATGTCGTTCAGGCCTTTTCGGGATTGATGAGTATCACCGGTACGGACGCATCGGGTCCGGTGCGATCGGGCCTTCCCCTCGCCGACCTGATCACCGGGGTATTCGGGGCCTTCGGCGTGGTCGCGGCCCTGTTCGAACGCAGCAGCTCCGGCCAAGGCCAGCACGTGCAGGTGTCGCTGCTCGAAAGCCTGATCAGCCTTATGAGTTTTCAGGGGCTGAATTATCTTCTGCTCGGGAAGGTCGCAGGCCTGGCCGGCAACCATCACCCGATCATGGCGCCGACCGGCCTCTACCGGACCGCCGACGGGCAACTCGTCATCGCCGTCTCGAACGAAGGCGAATGGCAGCGGCTCTGCCGCACGCTCGGGCTGCAGGACATCGCGGACGATCCGCTTTTCAAGAATAACGACGTCCGCGTTGCCAATCGCGGCAAACTTAACGAGCGGCTCGAACGGGCACTTGCCGAAAAGCCTCGCGACGCGTGGATTCCCCTGCTTCGCGCCGCCCGCGTGCCTGCGGGACCGCTCAACAATGTTGGCGAAGCACTCGACGACCCGCAAGTTCGCGCCAACGATATGGTTGTGACCCTGAAGCACCCACGGCTAGGCGATATCCCGGCCCTCGGTTTCCCGATCAAGTTCGAAAGAACGCCCTGCGACATCCGCCGCGCGCCGCCACGGGAAGGCGAGCACACCACGGAGGTGCGCGATGCCAAGCGATTTTAGCCAATCCGGCGTCCGCTGTCGCATCGAAGGGCCGATCGCCACGATCGTCATTGACCGGGCTGAGACGCGCAACGCCCTGAACGAGGCCGTGCTAATCGGCATTGAGACCTCGCTCAACGAAATCACGTCGCAGCCAAAGGCGCGCGTTATCGTGCTGCGGGGCGCAGGCGAAAAATCCTTCGCTTCCGGCATGGATCTCAACGACCTGCGAAAGCTCACACCGAAGACGGCGCAAGACCATTTCGATCATCTCAACCGATGCCTGAACGCAATCGAGAGCGCGCCCATTCCGATCATAGCCATGGTCCATGGTTATGCGGTCGGCGGCGGCTGCGAACTCGCCGCGGCGTGCGATCTGCGGATCGGGGCCGCGAATGCGCGGATTGGGGTTCCGGTCGGACGCTTCGGTCATTGCCCCGACCGCGAAAATCTGCGGCGCCTGATGCGTCTGATTTCACCGGCCTATGTGAAGACGATGATCATGACAGACACGCTATTCGAGGCTGCCGAAGCGCAACGCATGGGTTTCTTCAACTGGGTCGTACCGGACGCCGAGCTTGAAACCTTCACATATCGCATGGCCACAACGATCAGTGAGAAATCTCCCCTGGGCCTGCGCGCGCTCAAAGCCGTCATGACCGAAGTGGCCAACGGCTCCGTCCTTCATGCCGATGATCCAAATATGGATATCGTCACTTCGCTCTGGTCGACGGCCGATTTTCAGGAAGGCGTCACGGCGTTCTTCGAAAAGCGAAAGCCGGACTTTTCCGGCCACTGAATTGCCCTTCGCTCCCGCGGCCGCCGCAGCGTTTGACTTCTCCCCTTATCGGGGCACTTATTGGCACATGGACTCGATCTCGCCCGCACAACAAATCGCGATCGCATTGTTACAGGCCCGCTCCCATGGGGGCCCCGCTTCCATTCCGACCGCCCTCCTCGAAAACGTCGACTACGACACCGCGCTCCGCGCGCAGCAGATCGTGCTCGACACGTTGAACCGGCCGATCGCGGCGTGGAAAGTTGCCGTTCCGCCCGGCGGCCCAGTGCTGTCCGCGCCGATCCACGCCGACCGATGCTTTCCTCATGGCGCGCAGGTGCCGCTGGCGCTGTGCGGCGATTGCGGCATC
Source organism: uncultured Hyphomicrobiales bacterium (assembly GCA_964584855.1). Classification (GTDB taxonomy): domain Bacteria; phylum Pseudomonadota; class Alphaproteobacteria; order Rhizobiales; family Xanthobacteraceae; genus Pseudorhodoplanes. Next base: position 349,948 of record CAZPBF010000031.1, on the reverse strand, counting down.
GAATGCGAGATTGCCTTCGTTGTCGGGAAGGACTTCGCACCGCGCTCCACCGCCTATTCCGCTGACGAAGTCTCGGCAAATGTGCAGCATGCCTGCATCACCGTGGAAATCCTGAATAGCCGGCTGCCGGCGAAATACGAGTCTCCGCGAAACGCGCAATTGGCAGACCTCCTTTCGAATGCAGGGCTGGTCGTAGGCAAGCCGTTCGCCGAATGGCGTCCGATGGATCTGAAGAACATTCCGGTCGAATTTTCAGCCGACGGAAAGATTGTCGTGGAAAAAAACGGCGGCCATCCTGCGGGCGAACCCTTTAGCCCTGTCGTTGCGCTCGTCAATCACCTGGCCTCGCGCGGTGAGCCGCTCGCCGCCGGAACGGTCGTCACGACCGGGAGCTACACCGGTGTGCACTTCATGCCGTCGGGCGGGCGCTTCCGCGTGAATTTTCACGGCTTCCCCCCTCTCGAGTTCACTATCGGCTAAGGGCCATCCATCAACGCTCGATCCGCTCACGTGACGGTCCGTCATGGGTCCAGGGCATCGTACAAACGGATTCACATCAATGGCTTCGGTTCGTTTCGCGGTGATCGGCATCGATCATCGGCACATCTTCGGGCAGTCGGATTGCCTGCTCAGCGCAGGAGGCGAGCTTGTGGGCTTCCTCGACGAAGGCGGCCTCAAAGATTGGTTTGCTGAAAAATATCCGAATGTGACGCGCTTCGCCGACAAAAGACAAATTCTGGAAGACGGCAGCATCGACCTGATCGTCAGCGCGGGAATTCCGGATAAGCGGGCGGCCCTCGGAATCGACGCGATGCGGCATGGCAAAGACTTCATGTGCGACAAGCCCGGCATGATCTCGCTTGCGCAGCTCGACGAGGTGCGCCGCGTCCAGGCGGAGACGAAACGAATCTACTCGGTCTGCTATTCGGAGCATTTCGAGACCCGGTCGACCGTCAAGGCGGGAGAACTGGTTCATGCCGGAGCGATTGGAAAGCTCATCAGCACGGTTGGACTTGGCCCGCATCGGCTGAACAAGCCGACGCGTCCATCGTGGTTTTTCGAGCGCGAACGCTATGGGGGCATTCTCACCGACATCGCCTCGCACCAGTGCGAGCAGTTCCTTTTTCTCGCGGATGCCGACGACGCAACAATCGCAACGGCGATGGTAGCCAACCGCGCGAATCGCGAGACGCCCGGATTGCAGGACTATGGCGAGATGCTTCTTCGGACCGACCGCGCCACGGGTTTCATCCGTGTCGATTGGTTCACCCAGGACGGACTGCCGACCTGGGGCGACGGGCGTCTGTTCATCGTCGGAACCGAAGGGACGATCGAATTGCGAAAATACGTCGACATCGCGGGGGCACCGGGAATCGACCACCTGATCCTGGTCGACCGCAAAGGCGTGCGCCGCATCGACTGTTCCGATGTGGAGTTACCCTATGGCCGCCAGCTTCTTCAGGACGTGCGCGATCGCACCGAGACCGCCATGCCGCAGAGCCGCTGCTTCAAGGCGATGGAGCTCGCGCTCAAAGCACAAGCGATGGCGGAAGGGCGACCCGCGTAGTCTCGGTTTTGGTCCGGAAACGGACGGCTATTCCGCGACCACAGGATTGCGCAAGACGCCCACTTCCGGAATTTCGATCTCGACCACATCGCCGGGGGAAACCGGCCCAATTCCGGACGGCGTCCCGGTCAGAATGATGTCTCCCGGATGCAGGGTGATTGCATCGCTGAGGTAGGAGACGAGCTTCGGGATCGAATAGACGAGGTCCGAGGTATTGCTGTTCTGGCGTTCCTTGCCGTTGACGCGCCCCAGGATCGCGATGTTGCCGGGATCGAGGTCCGTCTGGATCGCGGGCCCGATCGGCGCGAACGTGTCGAAGGATTTTCCAAGCACCAGACAGCCCTGCTTCATCTCGGCGGCCTGAACGACACGCTCGCTCACGTCATTGCCGCAAGTGTAGCCAAGGATATAGTCGCCGACTTTGCTCTCCGGGACGCGCCGCGCGGTGCGCCCGATCACCACGACCACTTCGGCCTCGAAGTGAATGACCACGTTGTCGCGTGCCGGATAGACGATCGCCGCCTCCGGCCCGACGATCGATGACGTCGGCTTCATGAACAGCATCGGCACGGCGGGCAGAGGCGCATTCACCTCCTGTGCGTGCTTCACGTAATTTAGCCCAACGCCGTAGGTGTTGCGCGGTTCGACCGGGGCGAGCAATTTCACATTCTTCAGGTGCGTGGGCTTTCCATACCGATGGATGCCCTCGAACGGCGTTCCGAGCAGCGGCTGAATCGCGCCGTCCTTTTCCAGAATTCCATATCGGATTGTCGGATCGGCATAGCGGACGATACGCATGATGTGCGAGTTCCTTCAGATCGTTCGTTGACAATTACGCCACGCGGCGCGTGCAATTCGAGTTTTTCACCGGCAGCGCATCCCATCCGGCGAACGGCGCCTTGCCCTGAAGCTTTTCTTCCAGGCGAAGGAGTTCGTTCCATTTTGCGGTGCGCTCGCCGCGCGATATCGAGCCGACCTTGATCTGGCCTGCGTCCCAGCCGACCGCGAGATCGACGATGGTGGTGTCCTCGGTCTCGCCGGAACGCGCCGAAATAATCGTCGAGAGGTTCGCCTTCTGCGCCGCACGAAAGGCTGCGAGGGTGCCGGTCACGGTTCCGCTCTGGTTCGGCTTGATCAGGGCGCAGGTGACCTGCCCGGAGATCGAGGCCTTTTCGATGCGGGCGGCGTCGGTGACGAGAAGGTCATCGCCCACGACCTGCACCCGGTCACGCACGGCGGCGGTAAAGCGGCGAAAGCCCTCCGGATCGTCCTCTCCAAACGGATCCTCGATCGAGAGAATGGGGTAGCGATCGACCCATTTCAGCAGCAACTCACCGAGCGCATCGCGATCGAGCTCTCGCTTTTCGAGGCCGAGCGTATAGCGGCCATCGCGACCGAAATCGGAAGCGGCGATGTCCAGGGCAATATGCACGTCCTGACCGGGCACCAGTCCAGCCGCCTCGATCGATTTCATCAACGTGTCGAGCGCTTCCTCATTGGTTGCGAAGGCCGGCCACCATCCGCCCTCGTCGGCGACGCCCTGCATTCTCCCGCTGTCGCGCAGGATACGACCGGCGGCATGATAGACCTCGCCGGTACGGTCCATCGCTTCGGCGAAACTTCTCGCCGAGGGACACATCACCAGGAAGTCCTGCACGTCGACGCGCCGCCCGGCATGCGCTCCGCCGCCGAAAATCTGAATTTCCGGAAGCGGAATCCGAACACTCCTGCCCTGCGCCAGGCAGGCATAAAGCGGTTGTCCGGAAGCAACGGCCGCCGTCTTCAGAACGGCCATCGACACCGCGATGATCGCGTTGCCGCCGAGGCGCGATTTCTGTGCCGTCCCATCGAGATCAAGCAATCGCTGATCGATTGCAGCCTGATCCGCGACATCCATCCCGCGCAGCGCGGCCGAAATCTCACCGTTCACGTTTGCGACGGCGCGCTTGACATCCATGCCGCCGAGGCTCTTGCCGCCGTCGCGCAAATCCGCAGCCTCCCCCGAACCCATCGACGCCCCGGCGGGCGCGATCGCAATGCCGAACACGCCGTCATCGAGGATCACTTCGGCTTCGACTGTAGGGCGCGCACGAGAGTCCCAGACCCTTCGCCCAACGACACGTGCGATCTTGGCCATTATCAATCCTGACCTTTTTTCAGGGCTTGCGCCCATTGCTCTCGGATTTCGGAAAGCCGGGTGACCGGCTCGGCGATAAGCGGCAGCGCGGTGGCGCGGACCATCTCTCGCTCGGGCTCTTCCGTGATGTATTCGACCGGCGATTTCCCGTCGACGCGACCAAGAAATAGCGCAGGCAAGAGCCCCGCCGTGCGCGCTTCGAGCCCTGGCCTGTCTTCGAACCGTGCGTCGGCAAAATAGGCCGCATGCAACGCATCGAAGGCCGAGAGAAATTGCGGCACGGCCTTGGGATTCCACAGGCACTTCAACAAGAGATGGTTGAGGCAAAAGGCGAGATCGAACGCCGGATCGCCGTACCACGCACATTCGGCGTCGAGGAAAACCGGTCCGCTCGGCCCCGCGAGAATGTTCTTCGGACTGACGTCCCCGTGAACGAGGGCGCGATGGCAGGCCAACGTCGCTTTCGACAGCGCCATCAATTGCGGCGCGACGTCCGGGTGACGCCTGGCGGTTGCTTCGAGATAGGGCTCAAGCCTGATCGCATGGAAGGTCTCGTCGTTGGAAAATCGCTTCGCGATTTCGTCGTCACCGGCCGTGGCCGAATGGATTCTCGCGACCGTCCGTCCGACGTCCCTGGCAAATTCGATATCCACGTGGCCGTCGCGCAATTGCGCCTTCCAGACCGGATAGCGGTCGGCCGGCAGATATGTCATCGCAAACAGCCCGGATTTCGGATCGTGAAAAATCACGTCCGGAACGGAATTGGGCGACACGCGACGCGCGACCTGCATCCAGCCGGCTTCCGAGGAATTGCGGCTCACCGGCGCGAGCCATTCGGCCGCAACACGAAGTTTCGGGAGCGCGCGCTTCACCGCAAAAGTCCGCCCCCCCGTCTCGACCTTCCAGATATCGGAGGCGACGCCGCCGGTCAGCGCGGTGAAGGTCGCGGACGCGCCCGCCGGAATGAGCCCCGCCTCGCGCAGGACCGGCTCGATCACCGCACGCGATTGCTCCAGCTCCTCGGTTTCAGTCATCGCCTGCATCATGCGACCCGATGCAGCAGGGGCTCGCCGGCGGTGAGCCTTCGGCAATTTTCGACGATGACTCCGATGCTGCGCCGCCATGTTCCGTCGGTCAGCCACGCAATGTGCGGCGTCGCCACGACATTCTCCAGCTTGAAGAGCGGATTATCCGGGGTCGCGGGTTCGCGGGTGAAAACGTCGAGGCCCGCTGCGGCCAGACGCCCGCTCTTCAAGGCATCGACGAGCGCTGCCTCCTCGATCAACGGCCCCCTCGCCGTGTTGATGACGATTGCGCGCGGCTTCATCGCGCCGATGCGCTTGCGATCGAGCAGGTTTGTCGTCGCCGGCGTGAGCGGCACATGCAACGAAACGATGTCGGCCTCGGCAAGAAGCCGATCGAGCGTGACCAATTCCACATCGGCTTTCTCGGCGGCGGGATCATGCGCGATCACGCGCGCGCCGAGAGCGCGCAGGACCGGCGCAAGCTTACGCGGAACCGCGCCATATCCGATCAATCCGACACACCGGCCTCCGATCTCGCCTGCTCCGTCCAGCAAGTCGATTCGGATCGGCCAGCCGCGGCCCGCATGCATCTCCGCGGAAAACGAAGCGATGCGGCGCAGGCAGGCAAACATCAGCCCGAGCGCATGTTCGGCGACCGCCGCGCTGTTGGTGCCCGGCATGTTGCATACCGCGATTCCCGAGGCGCGCGCGTGATCGAGATCGATCGCGTCGACCCCGATGCCGATCTTCTGCACGAGCCGCAGCCTTGGGGCCGATCGCATGACAGCCGCCGTCACCGGGGACAGCACATGAAGCAGCACCTCTGCATCGCGGATTGCGCGTTGAAACCCTGCGGCATCGGATTCATCGAGATGAGCGATATCGACGGTCGCGCGGTCGACGTCATCGATAATGGCGCGGACACTCGGCGGCGCATTGTAGGGCAGAACCGCTTTCATCGGCTACGCTCACATCTGCCCCGCATTCACGAGAGTCCGTCGACGTATTGCCGGTAGCGCCCCGCGATGTCATTCGCCTGCGCATCGCCGTCATGAACCAGGATGCGATAGCGCGCCTTGAGATGTTCGCCCTTGCGGACAAGCCACTGCTTCCCGCGGAACGGCCCGACGGTGATCACGCCCCAATCGGCGACGAACCACCAGATATCCTCGTGGTCGCGCGGATCCGGGAAGACGCTCACTCCCGCGACGTGACCGCCGCCGACCGGCCCGGAATAGTCGATCCACTTGGTCTCGCTGCCGCTGACCGCGTCGCCGCCAGTTCGTCCACGGTCATCCTGTACCCTGCCACCGAGCGCCACGATCATGCTGTCGGCGATCCGCATGTTGAAATAGGCGTGGCGCGTGGGACCGAGCGTGAAATCCCAATTTACCGCCTCGAGCCGCGATTCCACATCGATGATATGCATCTTGGCTTCGGTCGCGATGCGCATGATCCGCGTCTCTCGCGCCGCGAGACGGCCTTGCGGCGCGGCCCACTCGACCGGCCCTCGCCAGTCGAGCGTCTGGGTGATCTCATAGCCGTCACCTCGCGCCGCGCCCTTGTGAGCAGTTTCGAAGATGCTACCGGCCGCCCGGCCCTGGAATGTTTCGTTGAGATAGAGATTATAGGTGTATTCCTCAAAGCCATGCCCGTGCGTCACGGGCATCCGGCAATAGACGTGATCGGCCGCAATCCAGAATGAGTTGTGATGTGGATGATCGGCCGGGTGCTCCGAGGTCACCGCGTACCCGGCCGGCGTGAAGAGCGGGTAGACATACGCGCGATGCTTGCCCTGCGTCAGCGCAAGCACACCTTTCCCGTCGCGGCGCAAGGTGCGCCGATGCACGGCAGCCCACGCGCCAGTTGGGAGCGCGACGACATCTTCGGTCAGCGTGAATTCGGTCATGGTCCAAAGAATTTCAGCGGCCAGAGGCTGAAGCCCGGCACGAACGAAATCAAAGCGAGCCAGAACAGCAATCCGGCCATGAATGGCCTGCAGGCGCGGTAAGCGAGATGGATCGGCGTGTCCGTCACCCGTGCCGCGGTGAAGACGAGCACTGCGAGCGGTGGAGTCAGCGCGCCGATGCACAGATTGGCGACCATGATGACGCCGAAATGGATGAGGTCGATGTTGGCCGCCTTCAGCAGCGGAACGAGCAGCGGCACGAGAATGACCATAGACGCGATCATCTCCATCGCAAGGCCGACAAACAGCAGGAACAGATTGAGCAGGAGAAGCAGCATAATCCAGTTCGACTGGAACCCGCCAAGAGTAACCATGAGCTTCTGCGGCACCTGCTCGATAATCAGCGCGAAGGCGAACGGCGCCGACGCCGCGATCACGACCATGATTGTCGCCGTCTCGGAGACCGCCTCGCGCAAGGCGCGCAGTACGGCGTGGCGACCGGCGATACGATACATCAGCGTGCCGCAGATCAACGAATAGAGCGCGGCGACTGCGCCCGCTTCCGTCGCCGAGAAGATGCCGTAGCGAATGCCGCCGACAATCAGCACCGGAAGGATCAAGGCGGGCAGCGCCTGAACCAGAGCATGACGCCGCTCACCCCAGCTCGCACGCGGACTGCGTTCGCCAATCCCGAGTCGCAGGCATTCGAAATGCACCACAAGCGACAGGACGAGCGCCATCAAGAGGCCCGGCACAATCGTTGCGACGAACAACGCGCCGACCGATACGGTCGAGAGCGCACCATAGATGATCAGCCCAAGGCTCGGCGGGATCATGTTCGCGAGGATCGAGGACGCGCTCGTCAGTGCAACTCCGAAGGGCTTCGGATAGCCGCGCCGTGCCATCGCCGGCACCATCGTCTTGGCGATTGCGGCGGCGTCGGCGGTGGAGGAGCCTGACACTCCACCCATCAGCGTATTGGTCACCACGTTGACGTGACCGAGCCCGCCGCGGAAGTGGCCGACCATGGACGCCGCCAGAGAGATCAGGCGTTCGGTGATGCCGCCGACATTCATCAACCCGGCCGCCAGCATGAAGAACGGGATGGCGAGCAGCAGGTAATCGAGCGAATTGGTCAGCCCTTGCGGGATCGGCATCAGCGCGAGGGCGCCGCCGGGCGCGAATGCGACAAAGGTTCCGAAAATCAGCGAGTCGACGATCGGGACGCCGACCAGCATCAATCCGATCGAGAGGATGATGAGCGGCCATACGACGCCGAACGAAGCGACTGTCGCGTTACCCGAAAGCCCTTCGACAATCCCGTAGAGCGCGAGCCCTGCGACCACCGCGACCAACCCGATCCATGCGCGCTCGATCCCTGCCACCGGCTTGATAGCCAGAAGCACAAGCGAGGTCGCAGCACCGACCGGCACAGCGAGATAAAGATAGGTGTAAGGCCATTGCAGCGCAGGCGAGATATAGCTCGCGCGTCTGACCAGTTCCCATCCGAACACGACCAGAAAGATCGCCACCGACGAGGAAATCACGCGCGACAGAAACGCATGCACCCGCAGCGCCTGTGGATTGAGCGAGCGCTGAACGACATCGATCGTGATGTGGTGGGCGCGTCCGGTGATCATCGCCGCACCGATGAACACGAACCAGACGAAGATGAAGCGCGCCGCCTCTTCCGGCCAGCTCAGGGAATTATTCAGAATGTACCGGCAGAACACCTGCAGCAGCGCAATCGAGACGAGACCGACCAGAAGCGCCGCGGAAACCGTTTCCAGGACAGTGTCGATGACGCTTGCAACCCGCAAAGCAGTGGTGGCTCGCGCGGGGCGATGACCCGGCGCTGCAGTGACGGCGTCTGCATTCATGTCGCGATGTCCTGCGGCAATGGCCGCGGGGGCCGCAGCCCCCGCGTCCGACAATCAAGATCAGGCAGTCTTCGCGAGCGCCCGGATCTTATCGATCATCGCCTTCGTGCCCGGGCTCTTCGACCCGAACTCGTCGTAGAGCGACTCGGTCGCCGCAACCCATTTCGGCGTATCGCTGAGCTGATACACCGTGATGCCCGAAGCTTTCAGCTCCTCGAGCGTCTGGGCCGTCAGCGCGCGGTTCTGCTTGCGCTGTTCGGCGAAGATCTGCTTGGCGCTGTCGCGAACAAGCGTCTGCAGATCGGCCGGCAGCGAATCGAGCCATTTTGCGTTGACGCGCGTCGCCTTCGGCAGGAACCAGTGCGACGTAATCGTCATATGCTTGGCTTGCTCGCCCCACTTGAAGCCCTTGATCGAAAACACGTCTGCCTCGACGGCGTCGATCAAGCCGGTGGACAGGGCGCTGTATTGCTCCGCATAGGGCAGCGGGGTCGGATTCGCTCCGAGCTTCTTCCAGAAATCGACCCAGATCTTGATTTCCGGGACGCGAATCTTGAGGCCCTTCACTTCATCCAGGTTTGTGACCTTGCGCTTTGCCAGGATGTGGCGGAAGCCGACTTCGCCATAATCGACGAATTCGACGCCGGTCTTTTCGCGCGCGATACGCGATACTTCGCGACCGATTTCGCCTTGCAGCACGCGATCGACGTGCGCGTCATCCTTATAGATGAAGCCGGGCGCGCCGCCGGTCGCGGCGATCTCCGGAGCGATGGATTCTTCTGTGTCCGGTCCGCCGGTCGTGACCTGAATGGTGCCGAGCCGGTTCTGCTCGATATTCTGGGTGTAGCTGCCGAGCTGGCTCGCAGGGAAATGCTGTGCCTCGATGCGGCCGCCGCTCTTTTCGTTGAGAAGCTTGGTCCAATTCTCGAACGCTTGGGTCAGGGGCGAGCCGATCGCCTCGGAATGCCCCATGCGGCAAACGAATTTCTGTTGGGCGCGAACCGGAATGCGGGCCGTGGCTGCGAGGCCTGCGGCGGCCGCACCCGCGGTGAGAAACGCGCGCCTACCAATTTTATGTTTCGACATGAGTTCCTCCCTAAGGTCCAGGCTTCGAGGCCGGACTTTGTTTTCCAACGCCCTCACAGTTTACGATGCAATCGATTGCAGTCAACACTGTGTGCAGCGCAAAAAATCATTATTTAGAGGCTCCTTGTTTAATGCAATCGTTTGCGGCATTTTTTGAAAATGGGCCGTGAGACAACGCTGCGTGACATCGCGAAGGTGCTCGATCTGTCCGTCTCGACGGTCGCTCGCGCGCTCGCCGACAATTCGCAGATCAGCGACCAGACCAAGATCCGGGTACGCGCAACCGCTTCTGAGCTCGGTTATGTGGCGCACTCGGCGGCGCGCGCGATGCGCCGCGGCCAGGGCAACCTCGTGGGGCTGATCATCCCCGACGTGCAGAACGAATTCTACGGAACGCTCGCGAAGGCGCTGGCGCAATGCTGCGACCAGGCGGGCTATCAGCTTTTGCTGGCGATCACGGAAGACGACCCGGAATCGGAGGAGCGTCAGGTCCGCGGACTATCGGAAGCCCGCGTGGCGGGAATTGTGATCGTCCCCTCCCCGCGTCCACGCAAGGAAACCTTGCAACTCCTCGCGCGGGGACCATGGGTGCAACTCATTCGCCGCGTGAGCGACGTCGAAGCGCCGTGGTTCGGAATCGACGAAGAGCTGGCCTTGCAGGAGGCGACGGCGCATCTGATCGAGCTCGGGCATCGCCGCATAGGTTATGTCGGCGGCACGCTGGATCTTTCGACCGGCCGAAGCCGGTTGCGTGGCTTCGAGCGCGCCTTCGCACAAGCCAAACTGCGCGTGCCGAAAGCTCTCATTCGCCTGGGGCCGCCGCGCATGCAATTTGCGGCAAGTTCACTTGAATCGCTCTGGAACGAAGCCGAGCGGCCGACCGCGGTCGTGACCGCGGGCGCGCGCCTGAGCGCGGGCGTGCTCGACATGATCGGACGCCTCAAGCTCGATGTGCCGAAGGATATCTCCATCGTCGGCTACGGGGATGCGCCGTGGTGGAATTCCGGATTGTCCACCGTCAGCTTGCCCGTGCGCGAAATCGCGATGGCCTGCGGCGAATTTTTGCTTCGCCGCATCCGTGACCATGGGCGTGACGAGGCTTCCGTCGACAATTACCGCGCGGTTCATACGCCATCGCTGATATTGCGGGCGAGCACCGCGCCGCTGAGACCCTGAACAAGAAATGAGCCGGGAGGAATTGGCATGAGCGCGCGCAGGATCGGGATCGTGATGAACGGCGTGACCGGGCGCATGGGCCGCAATCAGCATCTGACGATGGCGATCGGCGGCATTCGTAAGGACGGCGGTTTGCTGATGAAAGATGGCACGCGGCTGATGCCCGATCCCATTCTTGTCGGCCGCGACCAGGAACGGATAAAGGCCGTCGCCAAGGCCGCAGGCATCGAGAAATGGAGCACCGATCTCGACGCGACGCTGAGCGACGCGGACTACCCGATCTATTTCGATGGCGTGACCACCAAGGCGCGTCCCGGCAATCTTCGCAAGGCGATCGCCGCCGGCAGGCACATCTATACGGAGAAGCCGACCGCCGAAGGTTTCGACGAAGCGCGCGCGCTTTACGACGCGGCGAAAGCAAAAGGCATCAAGCACGGCGTCGTCGCCGACAAGCTCTGGGCACCCGGTTTCGCCAAGTTGCGCAAGCTCGTTCAGACCGGCTTTTTCGGCAAGGTTCTGATGGTGCGCATTGAAGGCTGTTATTGGGTCTTCGAGGGAGACCTGCAGCCTTCTCAGCGCCCCTCATGGAACGCGCGCAAGGCCGACGGCGGCGGCATGATCCTCGATATGATGCCGCACTATTCCTACATGCTCGAAGCGATGGGCGGCCGCGCGCTCGATATCGTCTGCCATGCGGATACCCTGGTGAAGAAGCGCTGGAACGAAAGCGGCGAGCCGTTCACCGCGGACGCTGACGATTCCTGCATGTCGATCTCGCGGCTCGCCGGCGGCGCGATGGCTCAAATCATGAGTTCGTGGTGCGTGCGGGTGAAGCGCGACGACATCATCGTCATGCAGGTGGACGGCACCGATGGATCGGCGGTGGCCGGATTGCAGCATTGCTGGATCCAGAGGCGCGAAGGCACGCCGAAAGGACAATGGAGCCTCGATGTCGCGGCGCCGGTCGATTTCTACCAGGACTGGCAGAAAATCCCGGAGACGGAGCCTTACAAGAACGCGTTCCGCATCCAGTGGGAGCTATTCCTGCGTCACGTCATCGAAGGCGGCGATTATCCGTGGAATCTGCGCGCCGGCGCGCAGGGCGTCCAATACGCGGAAGCCGCGGAAAAAAGCTGGCGAGAGCGGCGCTGGATCGACCTGCCGGATGTGAAAGCATAAGCGGCGCCGCGAATTTATTGCGAGGTCGCGCGGCCGACCGGAGCTTGATGCTTTCCGTCAGGCCGCCGCTTTGCGTTTGCGCCGATCTCCGGCCATGCGGATGGCAAGGAGGAGCGCCGCGCGCGTCGCGCCGATATTTGCCACACCCTTGCCGGCAATTTCATACGCCGTTCCGTGCGCCGGCGTGCAGATCGGAAACGCAAAGCCCCCGATGAGGGTCACCCCGCGATCGAACCCCATCAGCTTCATCGCGATCTGACCCTGATCGTGGTACATGGTCAGAACCGCATCGAAGTCGCCGTTCCTGGCCCGCAGGAAAACGGTGTCTGACGGATAGGGACCTTTCACGTTCCAGCCTTTAGCCTGAGCTTTCTCGACGGCGGGCGCAATGGTGTCGATCTCCTCACGCCCGAAATTGCCGCCATCGCCGGCATGCGGGTTGATCCCGGCGACAGCGATTCGCGGATTTTCGAAACCTGCGGCGCGAAGCGATTTATCGGCGAGCGCCAATGAGTTGAGGATTCGTTCTTCGGTGATGTTGCGCGCAACTTCGCTCAGGGGAATATGGGATGTCACGCGCGCGTTCCACATGCCGTCCATAATGTTGAATTCGCTCGCCGGCACGTTCGATCCGGTCACGTCGCGGACAAATCGGATTTCGTCGTCGTAATCCGGATAAGCAAACCGCATCGCCGCCTTGTTGAACGGCGTGAAGAACACGGCGTCAGCGCCGCCATCGGCGGCAAGGCGGAGCGCACGGCGGAAATTTTCCGTCGCGAACTGGCCCCCAGCCAGCGTTGCCTTGCCAAGCGTCACGCCGGCCGGATCGAGATTGCCGAGGTCAATCAGGACCGGCTTGCCCGAGCCCGCAGGAATCGGGGCATCCGGCTTGACCGCAATAACATCCGGATTCGTTCCGGCGACCTTCCCTCCCATGTCGAGCACGCGCGCATCGCCGAAAATCACAAACTTCGCCTGCGGGCGAATGTCCGCCTCGACCAAAACCCGCGCCAGCAATTCCGGACTGATCCCGGCTGGATCTCCCATCGCGATGGCAATCGTCGGCAATTCCTGTTGGGGCATCGGAAAATCCGCTGTTGGCATTCGAAATTCAAAGTTGCATACCTGTATGCAGCATGCAACATACGATGATCGTTTCGTTGCCTGCCCAAGGAGGGCACGTGAGCGCCAGAGCAGCCGAACGGGCCGCCACGACCGAGAGCTTCGACGACGTGCCACGCATCGTGCGGCGAACGCTGCATAGTGAAGTGCTCAATCAGCTGCGCGACATGATCATCGAGGGCAGGCTTGCCCCCGGGGCGCGCATCAATGAAGGACAGATCGGCGCGATCCTCGGCGTCTCGCGCACCCCGCTCCGCGAGGCCATCAAAAGTCTTACCAGCGAGGGGCTGGTCGAGATCGTTCCGGCCAAGGGCGCGGTGGTCCGCCGATTTTCAGAGCAAGATCTCGCCCAAATCCTTCAGGTTCTGAAAGTGATCGAGCAGCTCGGTGCGAGGCTGACCTGCGCCAACGCGACGGATGAGACGATCCGCGGCATTCGCGAAATGCACGACCGCATGATGAAGCTCTACAAGTCCGGCAGGCGGCTTGAATATTTCAAGCTCAACCAGGCGATCCATACAAGCTTCGTTCAGGTCTCGGGCAACGCCTTCCTCGCCGAAATGCACGAAACGCTACAGGCGCGCATCAAGCGCCCTCGTTACCTTGGCAACGGCGCGCCGGAAAAATGGAAGCAGGCGGTTGCAGAGCATGAAGAGATGATCGCCGCGCTCTCAAAGCGCGATGGAGAGGCCCTCGCGCAAGTGATCGGCCGCCATCTCGACGCCACCGTGCTGCGCGTGAAAGACATTCTGTAATGCACCGGATCTGACCAGACGCACGACATCAGCCGCCATTAAGAGCGGCAAAGAAACAACAACAAGACCACAAGGGAGATAGACAATGATTCTTCGGAACATCCTGCTGGCCTTCACCCTCGGCGCAGCATTCTGCGTCACTTCTGCAAATGCGGAGGTCATCGAATTGAAGCTCGGCAACACCACCGCTGCCGGGGGCAATCAGTCGCTCGTCGCGGAAGAGTTTGCAAAACGCGTCAACGAGAAGCTTGCCGGCAAGGTCAAGGTGACCGTGTTCAACAACAGCCAGCTCGGCAACGAGCGGGAGCTTCTGCAGAAACTCAAGATCGGCACGGTCGATATCTCCCAGCCCTCAACCATCATGTCCACGGTTGCCCCGGAATTCGGACTGTTCGACATGCCTTATCTTCTGAAGGATCGCGCGCATGTAGCGCGGTTCGTCGAGAAGGTTTTCTGGAGCGACCTTGAGCCGAAGGCCGAAGCCAAGGGCTACAAGATCATTGCCGTCTATGAAAACGGCATCCGTCACATCACCAACAACAAGCGGCCGATCGACACGCCCGCCGATCTCAAGGGACTGAAGATCCGCATCCCGAAGGGGGTATGGCGTCAGCACATGTTCGAAGCCTACGGCGCGGTGCCAGCGCCGATGGAGTTCAACGAGCTGTTCGTCGCGCTTCAATCCGGCGTGATGGATGGGCAGGAGAATCCGCTCACCAACATTTACGGTGCGAAGCTCAACGAAGTTCAGAAATATCTCTCGCTGACTTCGCATGTTTACACCCCCTCCTTCCTGACGGTTGGAGTCGACCGCTGGTCGAAGCTGCCAGCCGATATCCGCACCGAGATCGAGAAGATCGCGCGCGAGGTTCAACCCTGGGCGCTCGCTTCGGGCGAAAAGGAAGACGTCGAGGTGCTCGACAAGCTGAAGAAGTCCGGCGGCATCCAGATCAATACCGCCAATCGCGATGCATTCGTGGCGGCTTCAAAGTCGGTCTACGAGTTGTTCGACAAGGAGGTTCCGGGAGGCAAGGCGCTGATCGACAAGACGCTTGCTCTCGCCAAGGAAGGCAGCTGACGAGATGGAGGCGCTGTCGCGTCTTCTCGGCCTGATCCTCGAGATCGTGGCCGGGTCGCTTCTGGTCGCACTGACCACGCTGGTCAGTGTGGCCGCAGCGCTTCGCTATGCCGGTACCGGAATATCCTTCTACGACGAGGTCGCACCGATCCTGCTCGCCTGGGTGACGTTTTTCGGCGCGGCTCTGGTCGCCCTGAACCGCGGACATCTCGGGTTCGACAACGTAATCCGCGCGCTGCCGAGACTGTTGCAGCGCGCGGCCTTCGCGGTATCCGAAACGCTCGTGGTCGTGTTCTTCCTCGCGCTTGCCTGGGGCGGCTATCGTCTGCTCGCCATCGCGAGCGGTGAGCATCTGGTCACGCTGTCGTGGGTCTCCTCGCCTTTCGTCCAATCGATCATTCCGATCGCGTCGCTCGCGTTTGTCGCCGCGGAATTACTGACCATCCCCTTTGCCTGGCGAAAGCTCCATGCACCCGCGGCACCGCCCGATCTGGTGGCCGAATCCGCTCATCTCGAATAATGTCGCCATGGCCGCGCTGATCGTCCTTCTGAGTTTCTTGGCGTTGTGCTGCATCGATGTGCCGATCGCAGTTGCTCTGGGCATTGTCGCGATGGCCGCGACATTCATCACCGGAGGCGAATCCGCGCTGCTGAATGCCGCTCTCATCATGTACGAAGGTGCGGGCAAGTTTCCGCTGATCGCGATCCCGCTTTTCGTCCTCGCGGGCGCGCTGATGAATGCCACGTCGATTTCGCGCCGCCTCATCGGATTTTGCCTTGCGCTCGTCGGCTTCATTCGCGGTGGGCTGTCGATGGTCGCGATCGTCGCCTCGATGATCTTTGCCGAAATCTCCGGAAGCTCGGTTGCCGATGTCGCGGCGCTCGGCTCGATCCTCATCCCGGGTATGAAACAGCGGGGCTACAAGAAGGAATTCGCGGCGGCGGTGATGTCGTCGGCAGCGTCGCTCGCCATCATCATTCCTCCGTCCATCCCGATGATCCTCTACGCGGCGCTTGCCGATACGTCGGTCATCAAGCTGTTTCTCGCCGGATTCCTTCCCGGAATTATCGGCGGCGGCATGTTGATGGCGACCGCCTACGGCTTCGCCCGGCGATATAATCTTCCGCGTGAAAACCTGCTGCGGGTGCACACGATCGCGGCGGCGTTCTGGGATGCGAAGCTCGCCTTGCTTCTGCCGCTGATCATTCTCGGCGGCATTTTCGGCGGGTTTGTTACAGCGACCGAGGGCGGCGCACTTGCCGTCGTCGCCTCGCTCGTCATCGGCTTTTTCTATCGCGAGCTGTCCTGGCCCGTCCTGCGGCACGCGATTTACGAAGGCATCACTCACACGTCGGTGGTGATGCTGCTGGTCGCTACGTCGGCGCTGCTCGGAGTGTATCTGACCGAGACCCAGATCCCGCAACACCTGACGGAATCGGTCACGACCTTCACCAAAAGCCCCTATGTGGTCCTGGCGATCCTCAATCTGGTCCTGTTCGTTCTCGGGTTCTTTCTGCACGGAGCAGCAGCAATCATCCTCGTCGTTCCCGTTGTCCTGCCGTTGATCAAGGCCGTCGGAATCGACCCGATCCATTTTGGCGTGATCGTCACGCTCAATATCGCGATCGGCCAGCAGACCCCGCCGGTCGCGAGCGTGCTGATGGTCGCGTGCTCGATCGCCAAGGCCAACATTTGGGAAACGTCTAAAATCAATGTGTGGTTCATCGCCACATTGATTTTCGTGCTGCTGCTCGTGACGTATGTGCCGGCGATTTCGCTTGGCCTTGTCGATTACCTGTACGCGCCCTGAGCGCGTCTTGGGCAGGCTTGAATTTCGCGCTTAAGCCTCTGGCTGTGCCAGGCGACGTCACGCGCCGGACGCGATCGGCCCCGGCTTGGCGGTGTCCGGCGCCTTCGTAATCGCGACGACGTTCTTCGTATCCGCAGCAGAGCTCTGGGGAGCGGCAGCGACCTTGCTCTTGGATTTGGCCGGCTTGGCGCTCTTCTTGAGTTTCGACTTCTTTACTTTTTCCGCCGCGACCTTGGCTTTCTTCGCAGCCTTATCAGCCGCCTTGATCGCCTTTTTCGCCTTTTTCGCAGCCTTTTCGGCCTTTTTCGCAGCTGCCCGCGCCTTGTCTTCCCGCTTCGACATAACGACCTCCACAACTCAATGAACCGTCTGAAATCGTCGAAAAACCTATGTCGTTCGATTGTCACAATCAAAGGCGGATTGGGCTCCTGAATCGAGAATCTCGGGCATGCGGCCCCGCGACCGACATCGCGGATGCCATACAACGCTCCCGCCTGAGCTATCGGCCACACCAACGGGCGAGCGTCCCCTATCGATTGCCAACAGTCTCCGGGGCTTCTATTAGCGCTCGGTGAGTGGGCCGTGGCCCGCCGACCGGGGGCGCAGATGGCGATCACAGCAGGCTTGCAACCGTTCTCCGAGGAGTTGTCCTCGATCCGGGACATGACGCGCAAATTCGCCGAGGAGCGCGTGCGTCCGCTTGCCGCGGAACTCGACGAGAGCGAGCGCTTTCCGGAGGAGCTCTACAAGGAATGCGCGAGCCTCGGATTATTCGGAATCACCGTTCCGGACTCGATGGGCGGGCTTGGCGCCGACGTCTCCACCTACGCGGTCGTCATGGAAGAACTCAGCCGCGGCTATGCCTCGGTTGCGGATCAGTGCGGGCTCGTGGAATTGATCGGGACGCTTCTGTCGACGCACGGGACGCCCGAACAGATCGAGCAATATCTCCCCGCAACGCTTCGCGCGGAACTCAAATGCGCCTACGCGCTGACGGAAGCCGAAGCCGGCTCCGATCTCGCCGGCCTGAAAACAACCGCCGTGAAGGATGGCTCGGGCTGGGTTCTGAACGGACAGAAGCTCTGGATCCACAACGCTCCGGTCGCCGACTTTGCGCTCGTTCTTGCGCGCACCGATCCGGCCGCCGCCCATCGCGGCATGAGCATCTTCATCGTCGACCTCGATACGCCCGGCTGCACCCACGGCCGGAAAGAACACAAGATGGGGCAACGCGCGTCTCAGGTCGGCCCGATTTTCTTAGAGAACGTGAAGCTCTCTTCTTCCGCCCTTCTCGGTCCGGCCGGGCGGGGCTTTCACATCATGATGAGCGTTCTCGAAAAAGGCCGCGTCGGGATCGCAGCCCTCGCGGTCGGGATCATGCAGCACGCGCTTGAGGAAAGCATCGCCTACGCCAAAGACCGCCACCAGTTCGGCAAGGCCATCGCCGAATTTCAGGCGGTGCAATGGATGATTGCCGACATGGCGAAAGACATCGCCGCGGCCCAGTTGCTCGTCCAGAACGCCGCCGCGAAGCTCGACCGCGGCGAAAGCGCGACCTTGGAATCCTCGATCGCGAAATGCTTCGCGGGCGACGCGGCGGTTCTCCACACGCAAAATGCCGTTCAGATCCACGGCGGCAGCGGCTACATCCGTGGCGTCCCGGTCGAACGTCTCTATCGCGATGCCAAGATCACGCAGATCTACGAAGGTACAAATCAGATCCAGCGGATGATCATCTCCCGCCAGCTTCTGAAGGAATAGCGAGGGGCCGGCCCCGTCAGTGACGGTAGGTGATTTTGTTGACCGTCAGGACGGGATGCCTCGCGACGATGGCGGCAGCGTAACCTTCGACCGCCTCAATGCTTGCGACCGACCATCCCTCGCAGCCCCGGAGCAAAGCCGCCGGTTCCGCGGGCGCAAGCGACACGTCAAAGCTATCGAGCGGATGAGAGAGCCCGCGTCCCAGTCCTTTGACGAAGGCCTCCTTGCGTGTCCAGCAGTTGAAGAATCCCGCGCTCTGAAGATCACGCGGAAGAGAGCGCAAGGCCCGCACTTCCGCCCGGGAAAAAAAGTGCTCGGCAATCCGCTCGTTCGCGAAGGTCTCGTCGCGCCGCTCGATGTCGCAGCCGACCTCGGCGTCGCGTGACACGGCGCAAAGCAGGACCCCATGCGAATGGGAAAGGCTGAAATGCACGGCTTTGTCCGCAGCAACCGGCTTTCCGAATGCATTGACGACGAGTTCGATCCCGGCCGGATGTCGATCGAGATACGACGCAAGAATCTCGCGAAGCGCCCCTCGCCGGGCGATAAAGCGCTGCCGGTCGCGCTCGAAATGAAAATCGCTGGCCCGCTCGCGCTCGCCCTGCGACAGCAAACCGTGCAAGCGATGGAAATCCGCATCGCGCCCGTCAATTCTCATGCAGTGAACGTCGACGATGGCCATGACGTCAGCCAGCCATTGCGCGCGGCTCGGCCTCACCCCGCTCAGCGTCTTGCAGGCACGCATCGACCGTCGCCCCAAGATAGCTTACGAACGGAGGTTCGAGCATCGTGTAATGTGTGCCGGGACAGTCGATGGCCTTGAGCTTGCCCGCAACCACAGCGCCCACCCAAGCAATCCGATAATCCAGGGCTTCGGGCCGGATCTGCGGCTGCAACAGGACCACATCGCCAGTGTAGAGTGAGGGTTCGTACGCGACCGCCGCGCGATCGAGAATTTCGGAAAACGCCGGGCGCACCGACGCTGCGAGAGGCCTGCGGAATTCGCGAAAAATGCGGCCGGCATTGGCCAGAATGCGCTCAATCGCGAATGACCACTTGCTGCGCCCCGAAACGGCAAGCGACTTCTCAAGCCCGTAACGCAGACGCCCATATTCCAGCGCGACCTTCTGGCGCCGGCCGAAATGCACCGGGTTGGCCGAATGAAGCAGGATGACGCGATCAACCTGCGCGCCGGATGCGGCAAGCTGCGTCGCCACTTCGAAAGCGAGGATTCCAGACGTGCACCAGCCGCCGATCCGATAGGGCCCATGCGGCCTGACCGCCTGAATGTTCCTGATATAGCAGCGCGCAATCTCCGGCAGGCTCGGCACGTTGCCCAGTTCATCCTCCTGCAACGCATCGAGCGATATGCTGAAAAATGGCCGGTCCGTCCCCATTGCCGCAGCGAGCGGCCGCACGGTCGGAAGGTCATTCAGCCAGAACAGCGGCGCTTTCGATCCCTTGGGCTGCAAACCCACGGCGCGCACGCTTCCCGCGGCGGAAGCATCGTTCGTGAGCAGGGCTGCCATCGCGCCGAGCGTCGAAGCGTGGAATGCGGACGCCATCGACAGGCGGCAGCCGAATTCCGTCTCGATCCGGCGCAGCAGGCGGGCGAGCAAAAGCGAATGCCCCCCGAGATTGAAAAAGTCATCATTTGCCCCGACTGCATCGACGCGAAGGACATCCTTCCAGATCGCCGCAAGCCTCGTTTCCTCCGCGTTACGCGGTGAAACGAATGCAGGAAGGATCGCACCTTTCGGTTCGGGCAAAGCCTTCCGGTCGACCTTGGCGTTCGGGGTCATCGGCAGCGCATGCGGCCAGACGTATCGCGACGGGACCATGTAGTCCGGCAGGCGCTGCTTCAGGAATTCACGGATTTCGGCAACGTCGAGCGATGCGGCGGCGCCGCGCACCACATAGGCGCACAGGTCCAGTTCGCCGGACGGGCCGGGCCACGCTCTCACCGCCGCCGCGGCAACTCCCGGATGCGCGTTCAGTGCGGACTCGATGTCCTCCAGCTCGATCCGGAATCCGCGAATCTTGACCTGCTGGTCGGTCCGGCCGAGGCACTCGATTGTTCCATCGGCCCGGTAGCGGGCGAGATCTCCGGTCCGGTAGATCTGCTCCCCTCTTCGCGCCGGGCTTTCGATGAATTTTTCGCGCGTGAGTTCGGGCTTGTTACGGTATCCGCGCGCAACGCCAGCGCCCCCGATGCACAACTCGCCGGTGACGCCCACGGGCACGAGGCTGCGATTTGCGTCAAGGATATATGTCCGGGTATTGGCGATCGGACGCCCGATCGGGACCGTACGGTCGCCGCGCGTCACGCGATGAACCGTCGACCAGATCGTTGTCTCGGTCGGTCCATACATGTTCCAGACTTCATCGGCGCGCGTCAGCAGCTTGTCCGCAAGATCACGCGGCAGCGCTTCGCCGCCGCACAAAATCTTCAGCCCCTTGTTTCCGCTCCAGCCGCTTTCGATCAGCGCGCGCCACGTCGCGGGCGTTGCCTGCATGCAGGTCGCGGACGATTCCGCGATGCGCTGCGCGAGGCGCGCGGGATCGACCACCTCGTCATGTCGCGCGAGGATCACCCGCCCGCCCGTGACCAGCGGCAGGAACAATTCGAGCACCGAGATGTCGAACGACAGGGTCGTGACCGCGAGGATACTGTCCTGTTTCGTAAATCCCGGCCTCACGGCCATCGAGGAAAGAAGATTGACCACGGCACGATGGGGAATTTCCACGCCTTTCGGCTTTCCTGTAGAGCCGGACGTATAGATGACGTAGGCGAGATTTTCGCTCGCGACGTTGACGCCTGCGGAGGCGTTCGCCTCGATGCCACGATCCATGTCTTCGAGCAGGACCACGGCGGTCGCGTGTTCCGGAAGCGACGGAACAAGCGACGTCTGCGTCAGCAGGAGCGCCGGTTTCGCGTCGTCGAGAATGAGAGCAAGACGCGCCGCAGGGAAAGCAGGATCGAGCGGCAGATAGGCCGCTCCCGTCTTCAGGATTGCGAGAATCCCGGCCATCATATCGAGCGACCGATCCACGCAGATCGCGACCAGCATGCCGGGCCCGACCCCTTGCGCGGTCAGCCGACCGCTCAGGCCGGACGCCCGGCGATCCAGCTCGGAATAGGTCCAACGCGCGCCGTCGCGCTCGATGGCGATGGCGTCGGGGCTGACGCGCGCCTGACATTCGAAAAGGCCGTGAAGCGTCGTTGCGGGAATATCGGCCGCATTATCGTTCCAGGTTTCCAGCAAAAGCCGCGATTCCGCGGCGGTCAGGAGCGGCAGCTCGCCGATGCAACAATCCGGCGCGGCGACGATACCTTGAAGCATCGTGCGCCAGTGCTCGATCATGCGGCGGATCGTTGCCGCATCGAACAGCTCGGTGCTGTACAGGAAACGTCCGATCACGCCTTCGGGGCGCTCCTCAAGCTCGAGATAAAGATCGAATTTCGAGGTTCCGACCGTTACATCCATCTGGGTCAGGTCCCAGCCATCGGCAAATTTGGGCGCCGGCGGCTGGACCGAAAAGAGCACCTGAAACAGGGGATGCGCGCCCGGATCGCGTCTTGGCTGAATCTCCCGCACGATCCGATCGAACGGCACTTCGCTCGCGCTGAGTGCGCCCGCGACGGTGTTGCGCACCTCCGCAAGATATTCGCGGAACGGCTTCGCACCCTGCGGCTGCGTACGGAGCGCAAGCGAATTGAGAAAATATCCTACGACACCCTGCAACTCCGGACGGGTGCGGGTGTCGGTGACGCCACCGATGATGATGTCGTCCTGCCCCGAATAGCGGTGCAGCAGCGCCTTGAACGCCGCAAGCAGCGTCATGTAGACGGTCAGTCCTTCGCTGCGGCTGAAATCCTTGATTGCCTCGGTGAGTTCCGCGGAAAGCGCAAATCGCTCCATCGATCCGCGATAGCTCAGGCGGGCTGGCCGGGGACGGTCGGCCGGAAGCTGGAGGGTCGGTAATTCGCCGGCGAGCGATTGCCGCCAGTGCTTCATCTGTTTCGCGACGGTATCGCCCGATGCAGCTTTTTCGCGCCAGGCGGCGTAATCGCCATATTGCAGCTCCGGCTCCGGCAAGGCCGGTTCGCGATCGGCCGCAAAAGCCTCGTAGATCGCTGCCAGTTCCGGCACGATCGTTGAGTAGAGCGAAACGCCGTCAAAAATCGTGTGATGCAGCGTCAAATACAGGCGATGATCGTCCGGCGCCAGCCGGATCGCGACAACACGAAGCAGCGGCGCCGCGGTCAGGTCGAACGGACGGCGCGCATCTTCGGTCGCGAGCCGTATCGCTTCGGCCTCGCGGTCCTGCGGCGGGAAACCGGTCAGATCGACGAGTGGCAGCGTGACGTGCAGATTGTCCGAGGCGACGGGCACCACCTCCCCGTCGATCGGCTGAAACGACGTGCGCCACGCTTCGTGACGCCGTAAGACCGCGTTGAACGCCTTCTCCATCGTGCCGAGGTCGAAAGACCCTCTCCGATGGATCGTGACCGGCTCGTTGTAGAGCGGCTGATCCGGCGCCATCGACGCATGCAGCCAGACATTGCGCTGTTCGAGCGACATCGACGCCGTAGCGCCATGCGGCCGCTTCGCGATGCGGTCCCGCTCCTGCGGCCGGCTTGCGCCTCCGCTCAGCATCTTTTCGATCAGCCGGCGTTTCGCTTCGGCGAGATCGGTGTCCGTTTCGGCGGCGGCCTCCGACATGACTAACGCGGGCTTCCGGCCGCTTCGAACCGCACAGGCAGCGCCTTGAGGCCCCGCAGGCCGAGATTTTCGCGCCATTCGAGGCGCTCGGACTCGAGCGCGACACCCGGTAGCCGCCGCAGCAGCGCGGCGAAGGATATCTGGCCTTCCATGCGCGCAAGCGGCGCGCCGAAGCAGAAATGCGCGGCCCAGCCGAACGCAAGGTGACGGTTCTCCTTGCGCAGAAGGTCGAGCCGGTCGGGATCGGGGAAGCGTTTGGGGTCGCGGTTGCCCGCGGCCATCACGGCCATCACCGCATCGCCCTTACGGATGGACTTGCCGCCGAGAACCACATCCCCCGGCGCAAGCCGCGCGGTGTGCTGGCTCGGACTTTCGAAGCGAAGGAGTTCCTCCACTGCCGTCTCGATGATCTCCGGACGGTCGCGCAGCTGCGCGAGCTCGGGCGGGTTGCGCATCAGCGTGAGCAATCCGTTCCCGATCAGGTTGGTCGTAGTCTCCTGCCCCCCGACCATCGTCACGATGGTGTTGGCAATCACTTCCTCTTCGGTCAGGCGGCTGCCGTCGACTTCGGCATTCAGCAGCGAATTGATCAGCCCTTCACGCGGAGAACGCTCCTGCTCCCGGATCGCGGATTTGAAGTAAGCCGTCATCTCCTGGACGCTCTTGAGCACACGACCGGCGCGATCCGGATTGTGCTGGAAATTGCCAAGCATCTCGGCAAAGTCTGCCGACCAAGCCTTCAGCTGTTCGTGATCGTTAGTCGGCACGCCGAGAAGACGCGCCGTCACAATCGCCGGCAGCGGGGCCGCAAAATCGGCGATCACATCCATCCGGCCCTTGGCCTGCACCTTGTCCAGTAGATCGTCGGCAATTGCCTCGATCTGGGAACGCAGGTGGTCGATGCTACGGGATGTGAATGCGGCCGAGCACAATTTGCGCAAGCGCGTATGCGTCGGCGCATCCATAAACAGCATCTGCTTGGTCATCATCTGCGCGATCGGCTCGAGCGTCGAAAGCCCCATCGACCGGATCTGGTCGGGCGACGGCGTGCGGTCGGCAGAAAACTTGTGAAGGACCGTGAGCGTGTTCTCGTAGTCGGTCACGACCCACGCATGCAGGAAGGCATCCCAGTGCACAGGGTCGTGCTCGCGCAGCCGCCGGTAGAGCGGATACGGGTCGGCCAGAACCTCAGGGTCGAGCAACTGATAGAGGCTGAGCGCCGGATCCGGCGCGGCTTTCGCCATTGCAGACACATTCATCGCAGGCCTCGTCCGGGGCTTAACTCGCCGCGCGCAGCTCGGATTCGGTCATCGCTTCGATCTTTTCGACGACCAGACGCTCGATGACCGCCGCGAGTTTTCCGACGGTCGGCGCGCCGAACAGATGACGAAGCGTCAGGTCGACGTCGAAATCCTCGCGGGCGCGCATCACGACCTGCGTGCCGAGCAGCGAATGCCCGCCCATCGTGAAGAAATTGTCGTCGATGCCGATCTGCGCCGTCCCGAGAACCACACACACGATCTCGGCGAGCCGCTTCTCGGTCGGGGAGCGCGGCGCAACGAAGCCGCTGCGGCCGAGCGTGTTCTTGTCGTCCGGCGCCGGCAATTCCTTGCGCGCGAGCTTTCCGCTTGTGGTCAACGGAAGTGCCTCAAGCCGCACAAAGGCTGACGGGATCATGTAGTCCGGCAGGCGGCCTGCGATGAATTCGCGCAGTTGTTCCGCGTTCGGCTCGCGACCAGCGTGCGGGATGACATAGGCGACGAGTTCGGGACTTTTCGGATTGTCGCGCGCGACGATAGCGCAGGCGGCGATGTCCGGGTGCTGTCCGAGCACGGCAGAGATTTCCTCGGGCTCCACGCGATGGCCACGAATCTTGATCTGGTCGTCGATCCGGCCCTGAAATTCGATCTGACCGTCCGGCCGCAGACGTCCGAGGTCGCCCGTCCGGTACATCCGCGCATGTGGCGCAGGATGGAACGGATCGCGCAGGAATCGTTCCGCCGTCAGCGCCGGCTGGTGGCGATAGCCGCGTCCGACACTGGGCCCACCGATATGGATTTCGCCCGATTGCCCGGCCGAGACCTGCGCCCCGTCGGCGCCGAGCAGATAGATCGCCGTGTTCGCAATCGGCGCCCCGATCGAGGGAAGCTCGCCCGACGCCGCCGATCCCACAAGTCCCGATGTCGCGACCACGGTGCATTCCGTGGGCCCGTAATTGTTGACCACCATGAAGGGCAAATCCGCCCGCGGTCGCTGGCGAAGCGTATCAGCGCCGGTCAGGAGCGCGCGGAATGACGACTGGCGCGGCCATTCGGTCTGCATCATCTGTTCGGCCAGCATGGTCGGAACGAACCCGATGCTGACGTTCTGATCGACGATCCAGCTCTGGAGGAGGCTCGCAGACGTGCGCACATTCTCGTCAACGAGAACGACACAGGCCCCCACGGCGAGATAAGGCCATACTTCCCAGACCGACGCGTCGAAGCCAAGACCTGCAAGATGACTTGCGCGATCATGCGGGGTCACGGCGAATGCAGTGTTGTGCCACGAGATCAAATTCAGAAGATTGCCGTGGGTGATCTCGACGCCTTTGGGACGGCCGGTCGAGCCTGACGTATAGATGACATAGGCAAGCGTTTCGGGCGTGACGGGGGCGATCGCAGCAGCTTCCCCGGCGACTGCCATTTTTCCCGCATCGCGCACAGGAACGACCACTATGCGGCCTTCACCTTCCAGGTCGGCAGCGAAGGTGGCCTTGGTCACCACGACCGGGGCGTTGGCATCGCGTAGAAGCTCGCGCACCCGCTCCATCGGCCATGACGGATCGCACGGCAGGAACGCGCCGCCGGCGCGGAGTACGGCGAGGATCGAGACAATCTGTTCGAACGAGCGGTCGAGGCAAATGCCGACCACCACCTCCGGACCGACACCGCGAGAAGCAAGATAATGAGCGAGCGCGTCGGCGCGCGCATCGAGCTCGCGATAGGTCAGTTGTCCGCACGCAGCCGAAAGCGCGATCGCGTCAGGATTGCGGGCAGCGACCCCAGCGACGAGATGCGCAATCGTTTCGTCCGTTGGGCGGGAGCGAGAGGGCTCGGCTGACGGGGCAGCAGGCAAATTGCTTTGACTCATACCGCACGCTCCAGGAACGCTGTTGGAACCAAACCGTTAGACAAGTGCGCCGCGCGCATCAACGACGGTTCGCAATTAAACTAAATATCAAGCGATTAAATTCGATTAACTTTCCTGCCTGGCTTTTCTGGATTGCGATAAGCACTCGTTTACGCTGACGGCTTGGTAAACGATCTGCGTGCGGCGCAAGGCCGCAACGCTCATCACTCCTTCAACATCTTCGTATTCAATTTGAGACGAAAGTCGGCCCATGATGGTGACCGATTGGAAAACCTGTTGCCAATGCAGTCTGCTGAATTTCAGTCGCTGGGGACGACGGGTGCGGCCGCAAAGCTGATCGGCGCCGTGAAGACATGGCTGCGTTCGCCGCGCCACGATTTCGTTGCGCAGCGCACGGCGGGCGCCGCGATGGCAATCCGCGTTTCAAGCGCGGCGGTTGGATTCCTGTTGCAGATCTTCTTCGCGCGCTGGATGGGCAGCTACGAATTCGGAATCTATGTGTTTGCCTGGACGCTGGTGCTCCTTACCGGAGAGATCGTGCACCTTGGTCTTGCGTCGGTCGCGCAGAAGTTCATTCCTGAATATAGCCGCCTCGACGATCGCAGCCTTCTACGCGGATTTGTGAACAGGAGCCGCCGCATCGTCTTGGGAACCGCCGTCGCGGCATCCGTGATCGCCGCCATCGTCATTTACTTTGCCCGGAACAGCCTGAACGAACGCGACATCCTGCCCTTGTATTTCGCCTGCGCGGCGCTACCGGCCTACGCGCTTTCGGTGATGCTCGATGGGATCGCGCGCTCCTACAACTGGGCGGCGATTGCACTTCTGCCACAATACCTGATCCGGCCGCTGGCGCTGATCGTGCTGATGGGCGTGGTGCATCTGCTCGGATATCCGGCGAATGCCCGGATCGCGATGATGCTGTCTGTCGCCGTGACCTGGGGCGCAACACTGCTGCACGCCCTCCTGCTGAACAGGCGGCTGAAAAGCGTCATTCCGGGCGGCCCGAAGCAATACGAGCCGGTTGCCTGGCTGAGCGTTTCGCTGCCGGTTCTGATGGTCGCAAGTTTCTATGCGCTGCTGACCCACACCGACATCCTGGTGCTTCAGCACTACTGCCAGCCGGAAGATGTTTCGCTCTATTACGTGACCGCGAAGACCCTGGCTCTCGTCTCATTCGTCAGCTTTTCGATCGCCGCGGCGACCGCACACCGATTTTCCGAATATCACGCCGCCGGGGATCATGAGCGGCTTTCGCTCTTCCTCGCCCAGGCGATCCGCTGGACCTTCTTCCCTTCGGTGTTTGCCATTGCCGCGATCCTCGTTGCCGGACCTTTCCTGCTGCGGCTCTTCGGCCCGCAATTCTCGGCCGGATATCCGCTGATGTTCATCCTCGCGGTCGGACCGCTTGCGCGCGCTGCGGTCGGCCCGGCGGAGCGGCTGCTCAACATGACCGGCCAGCAGGGCGCGTGCATCGTCGCCTATGCCACGGCGTTCGCAATCAACCTGTTTCTGAGCGTAGGCCTGGTCGCATGGCTGGGAGTCCTCGGCGCGGCGATTGCCACCTCCACTGCCCTCGTGAGCGAGGCGGCCATCCTGTTCCTGCTGGTGCGATACAAGCTCGGGGTCCACGCCTTGATCGTGCCCTTGCCGTCGATACCTCTGCGCGGCAAGGCAGCCACCTAGCGTTAACGCTTTGCCAAGCATCGTCGCACCGAAGCCCAAGAGTTAAGCAGACCGTCGCCTTTCTCCGTTAAGTCCGAGCGACGCAAGAATGCCGAGTCCATGACCCAAGCGAGCCACGCATTCCTCCAGATCGACTCGACCGCCGGGCGCCTGCGGCTGACCGGTGACGCTGGGGTATTTTCGGGGGTCTCCATCTCGGTCCACGACTCGCTAGAGTCGATCGAGCGGGACTGGCGCGCCTTCGAGGAGCGCGCCGAACTGACCGTGTTTCAGACCTTCGACTGGCTTTCGACGTGGTATCGTCACATCGGAATGGGCCTCGGCCTAATGCCTGCGATCGTGATTGGCCGCGACCGGCATGACGAAATTCTCTTCCTGCTGCCGCTGAGCATCCGCCGCGTCGCGCTCGTGCGCCGGCTGGAATGGCTCGGATCCGAACTGTCCGATTACAACGCGCCTCTCCTCGCCCGGAATTTCGATCAAAGGGTCAGGCCGCAGCGCTTCGCCGCACTGGCGAAGGCTGTCATGCAGCGCATTCAGGACTCCCGCGGGATGCACTACGATCTCGCCGTGCTCGAGAAGATGCCGGCCCTCGTCGGGGCGCTGCCGAACTTCCTGCTCAGCCTCGATTGCAGCCTCAACGCAAGCGGAGCCCACGTCGCGACGCTGCCGGGCAACTGGGACGATTTCTATCGGGCGAAGCGTTCGCCCACGACCCGGCGGCGTGATCGTACGAAACTCGCGCGGCTGTCCGACCTCGGCGCGGTGCGCCTCGTCAACGCAGAAACCGACAGGGAACGGCAAGCGACGGTCGCCAACCTGATCGAGCAGAAGGAACGCGTACTCGCGACGATGGGGGTCGCAAACTTCTTCGCCCGGCCTGGGCACCGCCGCTTCTTCGAGGCGCTCGCGACGAGCGACGCGATGAAGCCCCTGACCCATCTCAGCCGCCTCGACGTCGGCTCGTCACCTGCGGCAGTCAACCTCGGGCTGACTTTCAGAGGACGCTACTATTACCTTCTGTCCAGCTACGAGACCGGCGACGTCTCGCGCCTCGGGCCCGGCGCGGTCCATCTGCGCGAACTGATGCGCCAGGCGATCGAGCGAAAGTTCACCTGCTTCGACTTCACCATCGGGGACGAGCCCTACAAGCGGGACTGGTGCGACTTCCACCTCAACCTGTTCGATCACATCTCCACGACGACGCTGTCCGGCCTGGCTGCCGCCTTGCCGGAAATCGCGATGCGCCGGCTGAAACGTCACATCAAGCAGACGCCGTGGCTCTGGCGTCTGTTCAGCAAGCTTCGGGCTTCGATCGCCTGAATGCCGCGCCACCGCGGCTGATGTCTCCACGCGCCAGCAATAGCGGCCTCCTCAGGTGGTCCGACAAACGTTTTGAAGGAAATTGCGGGCGCACTGGGGCTCGAACCCAGGACCCGCTGATCGGAAGCGCTGGCACGGCGACGCCCGATGGCACCGCGGGCAGATCGACCTTTCGTGAATGACGATGATCGCCTTCCTCAACCGGCATAAAAGGTGCATATTTTCAGTGTGGCCCGTTGGATCGGAGAATTCTCGGCGATGAAATTTGATCTTGTTATCCGGGGTGGAACGGTCGTGACCGCATCGGACACCTTCTCCTGCGATGTCGGCATTGCGAATGGCAAAGTATCGATGCTCGGCACCAAGCTCGAAGACGCCAAGGAGATTGTGGACGCGTCGGGAAAGCTCGTCCTACCGGGGGGCATCGATAGCCATGTCCATATTTCGCAGCCATCCGGCCCTGGAATCGTGATGGCCGACGATTTCGAATCCGCGACGCGCTCGGCTGCGTTCGGCGGCAACACATTGGTTCTGCCGTTCGCCCTCCAGGAAAAGGGCAAAAGTCTTCGCAAGATGGTCGAAGAGTATCACGCGCTTGCAAAGGACAATTGCTACATTGACGTCTCGTTTCACCTCATCATTTCCGACGCGAACGACGCAGTGCTTGGACAAGAACTTCCGGCGCTCGTGGCCGACGGCTACACCTCGTTCAAGGTGTTCATGACCTATGATGGCCTTGCGCTGTCGGACATGGAGCTTCTGAAGGTGATGTCGGTTGCACGCGACACCGGCGCACTTGTCATGGTGCACGCCGAAAACTACGACGCGATCCGCTTTCTCACCGACCGTCTCGAACGACAAGGCAAGATCGCTCCGCAATTCCACGCAACCTCGCGCCCGATTCCGGTCGAACGTGAGGCAACCCATCGCGCCATTTCACTGTCCGAACTGATCGACGTTCCGATCATGATCGTCCACGTCTCGAACCGTGGGGCGATGGAAGAGATCCGGCGGGCACAGCAGCGAGGCCTGAAAATCTATGGCGAGACCTGCCCGCAATATCTCGTACTCACCGAAAAGAACCTTGAGGGGCTTAACATGGAAGGGGCGAAGTACGTCTGCTCGCCTCCGCCGCGTGATATAGCCAGCCAAAAAGCGTGCTGGGAGGGGCTGCAGCAACACGTCTTCTCGGTTTTCTCCTCGGACCATTGTCCGTTTCGATACGACAGTCCGGAAGGAAAGTTGGTGCCGAAGGGACGCACAAGCTTCCGCTGGGTGCCGAATGGAATTCCCGGCGTGGAGACACGGTTGCCGATCCTATTCTCCGAGGGCGTCGGGAAGGGCCGCATCAGCCTGAACGAATTCGTCGCGCTGACCGCGACCAACCACGCCAAAACATACGGCATGTATCCGCGCAAAGGCACGATCGCTGTCGGTTCGGATGCCGACATCGCGCTCTGGGACCCGCAGCGCAAGGTCACAATCACGCAATCGCTGATGCATGGCGAGGCGGATTACACGCCCTACGAAGGCATTGAAGTAACAGGTTGGCCAGTTTCGACCTTAGTGCGCGGCAAGTTCGTGGTGCGCGATGGAAAACTGGTTGGCGACAGGAAAGATGGCGCCTACATTCCCCGCGATAAATCGCCGTACGCCGCGCCGGCCAACGCAGCAGCCTGACTTACTTCAGTATCTGATTCAGAAACAGCTTGGTTCGGTCACTCTTCGGATTTTCGAAGAACTGGTCCGGCTGGCTCACCTCTACTATTTGTCCTTTATCCATGAACACCATGCGGTTCGCGACCTGACGCGCGAAGCCCATCTCGTGCGTGACGCACAGCATGGTCATGCCTTCTCGCGCGAGGTCAACGATCGTGTCCAGCACCTCCTTGATCATCTCCGGATCGAGCGCCGAGGTCGGTTCATCGAACAGCATGACCTTTGGATTCATGCATAGCGAACGCGCGATCGCGACGCGCTGCTGCTGCCCGCCGGAAAGCTGGGAGGGATACTTGCGTGCCTGATCGGGAATTTTGACCCGTGTCAGAAACTTCATTGCGAGTTCTTCCGCCGTGTCTTTCGACATCTTGCGGATCCAGATCGGGGCGAAGGTGCAGTTCTCCAGCACCGTCATATGCGGAAACAAATTGAATTGCTGGAATACCATTCCGACATCTTGCCGGATTTTGTGCAGGCTGTGCCGGTTCTTGGTCACTTCGATGTCGTTGACGACGATCCTGCCGTTTTCGTGTTCTTCCAACCCGTTGATGCACCGGATCAGCGTCGACTTCCCGGAGCCGGAGGGCCCGCAAATGACGATGCGCTCGCCCTTGGCCACCGCGAGGTCGATGTCGCGCAGCGCATGGTACTTGCCGTACCACTTGTTGACCTTTTCAAAGGCGATGATCGGGTTGCTATCGGGCATCACTGGGCCTTCAGGATTTCCGGAACAAATGCGCCGGATTGACCGCAGTCATGCGACGGATGCTGTCATCGTCAAACCCCGCCGACTGGATCATGACGATCAGTTCGCGAAATGCCTCAACCGGCGGCGGCAGGACATAAGAACCCGAATCGCTCGACAACACGCACTGTTCCGGGCCTGCCGCCCTGATCTTGTCGACCACGGATTCAAGTGACACTGGCGGGAAGCGGTGGCGCTCCCCGTCGATCATGGTCTGGCCGATCGCGGTCGCATGGCTCAGCACAAAGAACGAGAATTCGAGGAAAGCGCCATTGGCGGCCACCTCTTTTCCTTCCTCAGCCGAAAAATAAGACGCCGGGCAGAGAATTTTCCCAACACCTTGTTTGCGCGCTGCCTCGACAAGTCGAACAGCTTCGGTGCCGGTCACATGTCCTGTATTGAACACGACCTTCGCCGCCGCGATCTTGTCGAGAATAGCCTTCATCGCGTCGGGAAGCGGAGCATTGTCGGGCCAGTGGAAACATTCCGCGACATAATCCGCCGGCCGGCGCTCCGATTGCGCCACAAAGCGTGTGTGGTGGCACGGCAAAGAGACGAAACGCGCGCCTGTATCCGGCCCATAACCCATCTTCAGCGCGTTCTCGACCACGCGCGGATCAATTCCGCCGACATAGGGCTCAAGAATGATGCCGCCGAAGACGTCTACGCCGAGATGGCCGAGCTCGCGCGTTGCCAGCGCGGCGAGCCCCGATGTGTTGGCAAACACATCCATGATACCAAGACCGGCAAGGCCCGCTTCGGCGGCCTGGCGCACGGCATCGAATACGGTCACCGTCCGTTCGTTGATGTGCGGGGCGCAATGAACATGCGAGTCGATCGCGCCTCGAAGCAGATGCGCAAAGGGAAGCTCGCGCCGCGCGGCAGCGCCCTCACGCAACCTGGAATGGGCGTTGTCGAGCATCTTATTCGGTCACCGGAACGGACTCGGTATGGAAGCGGATTTCAAGCTGGCGCTGGATCAAACCCCAGGCCGTGGTCATCAACAGGTAAAGCACCGCGGCGCAGCAAAAAACTTCGAGCACGTCGAATTTTTCTTGCATCAGCATCTGGCTGCGGCGCATGAGTTCTTCCATCGAAATCACAGAAGTAATCGATGTCGCCTTCAGCAGGCCGTTCACTGAGTTACCGAGCGGCGGGATCATCAGGCGGAAGGCCTGGGGCAGCTGAATTTTCCAAATGATCAGCCACGACGGACTGCCCAGCGATTGGGCGGCTTCCTTCTGTCCGGGAGGAACGCCAAGAAATCCGCTACGGATGATTTCGGAAAGATACGCCGTTTCATTCAGTGTCAGCGCGAGCAGCGCTGATGGAACGACACCAAGGCGGATGCCGAGCTGCGGCAGACCGGCGTAAACGATGACAAGCTGGATCAGGAGCGGCGTGCCGCGGAATATCCAGGCATAGAAGCGGGCAAAACCCTGCAAGGCGGGGTTTTTCGACATGCGCATCAGGGCAACGAAGGTGCCGATCACGAGGCCAGCCGCCATCGGGATCGCGGTAAGCCAAAGCGTGACCACGACGCCCCGCCACAAGAAGCCGTTGCCGAAATAACTTAGGAAGCCGGCAAAATCGAAACCTTTCATCTGCCCCTCCGGTAGCGGACGCGCCCATCCCTGACTTGTACATTGCGCGCTTCGCAAGAAGCTTGCCATAGGCGCGATGCGCAAATAAAACCGCCGCCGAAGAAAAGGCTTCGGCGGCGAAATTTTTGTCGCGGATGCCGCGCGGTGCGATCAACCGCGCTCAGGAGCCGCTCGGTCCAGGCCCGCGGATGGCAAATTCCGGCTCGGGAAGCTGCGGCACACCAGCTTCATCCACCAACTTGGCGTAGGTGCCATCCTTTTTCATGTCGTTCAGCGCCTTGGCAACGGCCTCGGCTACGGACTTCTTGCGGAATGCCATCGTGATCGGCGTTGCGCCCATGGCCTTGATCGCAACCACGGCCTGGCCGCGCTTGGCCACTTCGTTCGTGGTGTACGCAGGCAAGGCCGCAGCCTCCGCCTGGCCCGCGCGCAACGTCGCAATCACTTCCGTCGGGGTGATAAACGCCCGGATTTCCATCGGCTTCGCGCCTTTCTCCGATTCAGTCTTGGAGAAATTGCGCAGCCACTTCTCCTGATAGGAGTCGGCGTCGACCGCGACGACATGTCCCAAGAGATCCTTCGGCTCGGCCGGCTTGTATTTGGAATCGTTGGCAACGAGCACTCCGATGGCCGACAGCGCGTAAGGCACCGTAAACATGATCTTGGAGCGTTCCTCAGTCCAGAACATGCCGGTATCGATACCGTCAAAGCGCGAGGCTTGCAGGCCCGGAATCATTGCCGGAAAATCCATGCGCTGGAAATCCATTTGCAGACAAACCCGCTTGGCAATTTCCTTTCCGAGCTCAACATTTACGCCCTGCAGCTCGCCTTTGCTGTCCACGGATTGCAGCGGCGGCAAGGTCGGATTGATCGAAAGCTGAAGCTTGCCGGGAACCGTAAGATCGGAATCCGGAATGGGGGATTTGCACGACTGTGCAAATGCAGGCGCTGCGAAGGCGACGAGCGCCAGCGTCAGAGAAGCACGAAGCAAGGTCAGTGGCATGACGTTCTCCCAACTATGTGCCGTCCAGGCTCCGGCGGTACGAAAGAGTATCAAGCTTCCTCGTGCCTCCCAAGAAGACCGACTATGAAAACATAAACCGCGACTATGACCGGGATAAATAACTCAAGCCGCGTTCACCGAGCCTTTTTCGGTTCGCGTTTTGGCCCGCTTGCCGGCGGCACGGATTTCGGCCCGTGCGTGATCGAGAAAGATACGTGTCAGACGCGACGGCGTCTTGTCCTTGGCATAAATGGCGCTGACCGTGATTGAGATCCGGGGCCGAAAGGGACGGACCACGAGTTTGGAATAGTGGCCGGAGGAAATCGTCAACTCATCGATGATAGCAACGCCAAGTCCCGCCTCAACCATTGACGCAGCGACATTGAGAAAGCGAACCTCGATCGCCGGCGAGAAGCGCATGTTGGCACGATGAAAAGCATCTTCAACGTACGTGCTCATGCGGCTCGTCGTGCGGGCAAAGATAATGCGCTCGCCGACGAGATCGGCCGGCGTGACAAACGCTTTCTTACGCAAGGCACTCGTCATCGGGCAGACGCACACCATGCCGATCTTCAGCAGCGGCTGGTAGATCAGAGCCGGACGCGGGTGTGGTTCGATCGCGAGCCCGACGTCTGCGACATTCAGCTCTATCGCCTCAAGCGCGCTATCGAGCCGCGCCGTATCGAGCGCGACCTTTACGTCGGGGTGCTCGGCGGAGAAATGCGCGAGGATATGTGGAATAAGCGATTCCGATAATTCAGACGTCGCCACCAGGCGGATGCGCCCGGCCTTGCCATCGCGCAGGTCGCGTGCTTTCTGCTTGATCGATTGGTGCATGGCGAACAATGGTTCGGAGTCGGCAAAGAGAATGCGCGCCTCCTCCGTCGGCACGAGCCGGTTGTTAAGCCGGTCGAACAGCCGGAAGCCAAGCTGTGATTCTGCGCGCTGCACGGCGTGACTTACTGCCGGTTGAGACATGCCGAGCTCGCGCGCGGCGCCAATTGTCGTGCGGCACCGCAGGACCGAGCGCAAAATCTCAAGTTGACGGAGGTTCATTCATCGCCCACCACGCGTACGTGACTGGGATATGACCACGGCGCGTGACAAAAAGCGATGGCGGCGTCCCGCCGCTAACTCAAGGGTTGAAGCTGCAATCGGACAAAATTGCGCACATGCGGTTCGAACTCCCGAAATCCCTTCACTTTGTGGAATTCCGGGGTGTCATACACCCAAAGGCCCGCGATCTCGTACACGGCGACGTATTTTGGGCCTCCGTCGAGCGCGACATAACGACGAGCCGACAGCCAGCCCGGGCAGGCCAACAGGTCCGGCAGATGAACGCTGTCGTACCACCTGTTAAAAGCATCCTCGTGCTCCGGATCGACGTCAACACGCACGATGTGGATGTAGGGGCGATCGGTCATGCGCTCTTTAGGGCACGCGGTGATTTGGTGGTGCCTGAAGCAACTTTCAGACCGCATTCGCTCAGAACGCGCGCAAGCCGATCGTACTCTTCCGGCGGCAGTTCGCCGACCGGCGCACGGCACGTTGCGTTCTCAATACGCCCGAGAAGTTTCAGGCAGGCCTTTAGCCGTGCGGTCGCGAGGCTGCCCGGTGCGGTTCCGTAAATAGCCTTCGCCAGAGGATAGATGCGATCGTGCAGTGAGCGGGCCTTAGTGAGATCGCTCCGCCTCACCGCTTCATCCAGCTGCACGATCTCGGATGGAATAACGGCCGCAAGGCTGACAAGGCTTCCTTCGCTGCCAAGTACGAAGCAGGTGATCAGGTGCTCGTCGCCCGAAGCCATGACGCCAACGTCGGACCGCTGCGCCTTGGTCAGACGGCGTACCGCCTCGTAGGCCGACGTCTCCCAGCTTCCCTCCTTGATTCCGACGACGTTGCGCAGCCGGAGCAACGAGCGAAGGACATCCGGTGTGAAGGCGGTCTTGCCTGCGTTGACGGAGCCCTGGAAGAGGAACACCGGCAGCTTCGTCGCATCATGGATGATCTCGTGATGGCGCAGGATAACCGCCGGATCGGCCCCCAGGGCCCACGAGAACGGCGCGAAAATCATTATTGCGTCGGCTCCCGCCTCGGACGCATCGCGCGCCAGCGTCGCCGCATAATCGCTGCTCTCACTGTTGATGCCGGCAACGATCAGGCAATCCTTTCCCATTTTTCGCCCGATCTCGACCACGCGCCTTTGCTCCGCACGATCAAGAACCGAATTCTCGCCGGCATGACCGTTGAGCAGAAGGCCGCGCAGGCCCGTGCCCTGCATCGTCATTCGCAAATGCCGTTCGAGTGCGAGCTCATCGATTGTACCATCGGCCCGAAATGGAACGATGGTCGATGCATAGATGCCGTTGAAGTTCAGGGTCGTTGGCATTGCGCTTCCTCAAGATCTTTTGGCTTTCGTTAGGCAGCAGCCTTCGCATAGGCCTCTAGCCGCGCTTGATCGACCGCACGCTCAACCTGCGCCGCAATGTCGGGCAGGACGGGCATCAACGGCAAGCGCGGTGTTGCATCGGCGATGATGCCGAGTTTCTTCAGACCAACTTTGATGCGCGTATGCATGTCGATTAGCGGAGCCGCACCGTAGATCGAGCGCACGACGGGATACAGCCGATCGCTCGCCGCGCGCATAGCCGGAAGATCGTTTGCCTCGGACGCGTGCCACAAATCGATCAACCAATGCGGCGTCAGACTGGCGAGGCCCGACAATATTCCATCGCCGCCAACGGCAAGTTGCGGCAGGAACCAGTTGAAGTTCGACGGCAGAAAAGCGATGTCCGGGCGGATCGCCTTCACTCGCCGCCAATTGTCCTCGTAGGCCGTCATGGTGTCACTGCCCTCCTTGATCGCAATCACCGGGGAAAGCTTCGCCATTTCAACGAGTGTGTCGGTCGTGAACCCGAGGCCGGATGCGAGCGGATACTGGAAAATTGACACGGGAATTCCGATCGCTTCACTGACCGCCTTGACGTAGGCGACGGGCGCACGTGGTGTTGCAGTCGCTCCGGCTCCGAGGCCCGGCAGGGGAAAAAGGACCGCACAATCCGCCCCGGCCTTCTCGACCTGGCGCGCCTGCTCGATCGCCTCCGCGACCGAGTACGCGATGATGCCCGACATCAGCGGCTTACCGCCGGCGCGCTTTCGCGTGCGCACGATCACATCGGCGCGCTCCGCCGGCGTCAGCGTCGCGCCCTCGCCCGCGTGA
The DNA here is from genome assembly GCA_964584855.1 of uncultured Hyphomicrobiales bacterium. GTDB lineage: Bacteria > Pseudomonadota > Alphaproteobacteria > Rhizobiales > Xanthobacteraceae > Pseudorhodoplanes. The sequence goes on along the minus strand of CAZPBF010000031.1, from coordinate 312,303 downwards.
CCGTTGACGAACACCGCGCTAATGCCCTTCGGCGTCGCGCAATAATCAAGCAGGCGATCGTAGCTCGCCCAGTCGATCGCACCGTCCTTATGGAACGGCAGCACCGTCGCAACGACCACGCCGCGCAACTTCTCTGTCAGATTTTTGTGCATGGCTTTTCCTTATGCCGGCTTCGGACGTGGAAATTTCAACGTGGCGTTCGCCTTGAGGACTTCGTGTCCTTCTTCGTTTCGCGCGCTGGCCTCCCACACGATGGTGCGGCTTTCGGGGATGCGGTCCGCGATCCAGACATCAATCGTGATCGTATCGCCGTAGAATACCGGACCGGTGAACCAGAAACGGTCCTCGATGGAAACGCCAAGCGTGCCGACCAGTTCGCTGGTCAGAACGCTTGTGCAAAGCCCCGCAACCATGATGCCCGGGGCAAGTCGCTTTCCGAACCGAGTTTTGCTTGCGTATCCGTCGTCGATATGGACCGGACCGAAGTCGCCGGTCGCGGCCATATAAAGAGCGCCGTCGGCTTCTGTGACGGTTTTGGAAACGCTCACGCGATCACCGACGTTCAGGCTGTCGAACGGCTTGATGTCGTACATCGATCAGCCCTTGTCCGCGAATGGCACGAGCACAGCCTCGCCGGCAACGACCGGGCCGCCCTGATCGAGGGTGCACAAGACTTTGCAACGCAGTTTTGAGCCTTCGACGGCAATTATTTCCGCAACCGCTTCGACCGTACCACCGACCGGCACAGCTGCCGGAAAATCGAGATCAAGCGAGCGAAGTCGATGGGTGCCCCCCGACAATCGCCACAGACACGTGGTCGCCAACCCTGCAACAGCAAGCTCGAACGACACCATTCCCGGCGCACCAGCCGCCTTCGCCCTTACTGCATCGACGTAGAGTGGATTGAGATTGCCGGTGATGCCGGTAAACATCGCCTGTTCCGCCACAGTCATGGTCTTGCGGAATGTGACGCGCGCGCCGACTTGAGGTGTTAAGGCGGTCATTTCCAGTCCGGCTATAGTTCGAGGCCATTTTTGAGTACGCTGCGCGCGATCAGCATACGATGAATTTCGGACGTGCCGTCATAGATCCGCGTCACGCGGGCGTCGCGAGCGATGCGCTCAAGCGGCAGATCCTTGGAATAGCCCATACCTCCGAATACTTGGATCCCGCGGTCCGCGACCCGCCCAAGCATTTCAGAAGCAAAGAGCTTCACCATTGAAACCTTGTCGCGGCAGTCGATCCCGCGGTCGAGCTCCGCAGCAGTCGCGAGCACCATCGACCGTGTTGCAAAGATTTCCGTCGCGGAATCGGCGATCATCTGCTGCACCATCTGGAATTCACCGATGGCTTTGCCGAACTGCTTTCGTTCATTGGCATGGTTTCGCATCAATTCCACCACGCGCCGACCCATTCCGACACAGCGCGCTCCTATGTGAGCGAGCCGCACTGCCGAGACACTTTCCATGATCAGTTTGAAGCCGCCGCCCACTTCGCCGAGCACGTTGTCTGCCGGAATGCGGCAATCCTGAAACGATAGTTCCGCGTGGCCGTAGCCGCGATGGCCCATCATCGGCTGACGGCGAGCGACGCTAAATCCGGGCGTTCCCTTATCGACGAGGAACAAGGTGATGCCACCCCGGGCACGCTTTTCCTTGTCGGTCAGCGCCATCAGGATCACATAATCGGCGATGTCGCCGTCGCTGATGAAATGCTTGGTGCCGTTCAGCACCCATTCGTTGCCCTTCATCTCCGCGGTCGTCGAAATCGACGCGGCATCCGATCCCGCGCCTGGCTCGGTGATCGCCATGGCGCAGATCTTGTCCCCCTTCACGGTCGGCAACAGGTACTTCGCGCGTTGATCGCCCTTGCACGCCATCAGCATGGGATAAACCTGGCCGAACACACGGCGGATCAGCGCGTCCGATGTCTTGCCCAACTCTTCCTCGACCAGACACATGTCGATGACGCTCAGGCCGCCGCCGCCAACTTCGGCCGGCATGTTCATCGCGAACAGCCCGAGCGCCTGCGCCTTTGATTTCACCGCCTTCAGCTTGTCTTCCGGTATTTTGGCAAGCTCCTCGACCTCGCGCTCCAGCGGCTGCACCTCGGTTTCGACAAATTTGCGAACCGTGTCGACGAGCATCTGACGATCGTCGGTCATCGTAACGTCAAGCATCGGCCATCTCCTTCACCGCGCCGACAGCGCCGCTTTCGACCAGCCGTCGTTGTTCCGCGGCGTCGTAACCAAGTTCGGACAGGATTTCGAAGCTGTCGGCGCCAGCCTTGAGAGGGATAGTGCGGCAGGTCGGCAATTCGCCGTCGTAGCGCAGCGGATGATTGATATAGGTCGCCGTCTTCCCGCGAATGTCGACTTCTCCGAAGAAGCCGTTGTGAATGGCCTGCGGATCCTGCCGCAATTCCTCGTAATCCTGCACGCGCTCGTGCCAGATGCCGTGCGCCTCGAATGCCGGCGACGCCTCGGCGAAGGTGCGGTCGCGGAGAACGTCGTCCACGGCGCGGGCGTAACGATCCCGCTCCGCGTAGCGGTCCACGCGCTCGATTGCACGCAGCGCAGGGCTATCGAGTGCCGTGGCCAGCTTGGACGGATCATTCATCGACAAAACGATCCGGCAATCCTTCAGCTTGTAAAGTCCGTACGGCGCGTCGTGATACCAGGATCCGACATGCTGATCGCGCTCTAGGAGCTTGGCGCGACCGGGCGCGGCGTAATACATCGTCAGCGCCTCGCTTTGCAGATCGACGCCGGCACCGAACAGACTCGACTCCACGCGCGCCCCTTCGCCCGTTTGCAGTTTCCTCACAAACGCACCGAGAATGCCCATCGCGAGCAGCGCACCACCGTGCTGATCGACGATTGCGGCGCCGACCACGGCGGGGCCGTGTTCGCCACCGCCGGTCGCGGCAACAAGCCCCGAACGCGCCTGCATCAGAAGGTCCTGCCCGGGCCGGGTCGCCGCGGGACCCGTGGCGCCAAGGCCACTCGCGGACGCATAGATGATGTCCGGCTTGCGCTTTCGGATGGCCTCGTAACCAAACCCGAGACGGTCGAGTACGCCCGGCCGGTAATTCTCCATGATCACGTCAGCGGTATCGACAAGACGCAGCACGACATCCTTGCCGGCCGGATTTTTCAGGTCGACAGCGAGACTGCGCTTGTTGCGATTGGTGGCGAGAACGAACGCCGCAACGTCACCGATAAAGGATTTGCCCCCTGACCAGTGCCGCTCGAACGCGCCCTTCAGCGGCTCGACCTTCACTACATCCGCACCCATGTCTGCGAGATATTGCGTGCATGCGGGCCCCTGCAGGTAATGGCAAAAACTGACCACACGCATATCGATCTTCATGAGCGCCGCCTATGCTTCCGCGCAGCGTACGACGCCGCGTTTTGAAAGGTCGCCGATCTCGTCCTGCGAATAGCCAAGCTCGGCCATCACTGCGCGCGTTTGCGCGCCGAGCTTCTGGGGGACGAGGCGAACTGTCGGAGATTTTTGATCGTAACGTGCAGGATGCGCCAATAAGGTGATCGGCGCGCCTTCCGCGCTGGTTTCGGTTACGAACGCGCCGAGATGCTTAAGCTGCGGATTGTTCGGCAGGTCGTCATAGTCGTCAACCCGCGCGTGCCAGATCTGATGTTGCTCCAGTAACGGCAACAGGTCTTTCATTCGGCGTGACTTCAGATTCGCCGCCACGAGCTTCGTGACTTCTTCACGCTTGGAGAAGGTGTCTTTGTCGGAAAATTCAGAAAGTGCGGGAAGATCGAGCGCTTTCGACAGCGCAGACGGCGGCGCCATCGAGATCGCGATGAACCCGTCCGCAGTCGGATGAATGCCGTATGGCCCCGGACTGAACCACGATGCGATGCCGGACGGACCGCGCGAGGATGCGGCGCGCGCGCCATTCATCCACGCGGTGAGGGACTCGCCCTGGAGATCGAGAGCGGCTTGAAGCAGGTTGACCTCAACAAGGCGTCCCTTCCCCGTTCGCTCGCGATTGAACAGCGCGGCCAAGATTCCGGTCGTATAAATCATTGCGGCGTGATGATCGATGATAACCGAGCCAACCGCAGTCGGCGGTCCATCCGCGCGGCCAGTGCGCGCGGCGAGCCCCGACGCGGCTTGCAATAGCAAATCCTGTCCCGGTTTGTCCCGATACGGGCCATCCGAACCGAACCCGGTCGCCGCCGCGTAGATTACTTTCGGATTGTCCGCTTTGATCTGTTCGTATCCGAAACCCAGCCGCGCCATCGTGCCGGCGCGAAAATTCTCCATCACGACGTCGGCGGTTTTCAGAAGGCGCGCGATGAGCTTTCGTCCTTCCTCGCTCTTCATGTCGACGGCAAGGCTGCGCTTGTTGCGGGCAGTAGCGATGAGATTCACGCTCTGGCCGTGAACGAAATGATTGGCGACCGCCCAGTTCCGCTGAAACGCGCCTTCGGTCGGCTCGACCGCGATCACGTCGGCGCCAAGATCTCCAAGCACCTGAGCGGCGATCGGGCCTGCCAGAAAATGATTGAAGCTGACGACGCGAACGCCCTCGAGCAAATCCATGAGGCACCTGGAATTGATGGCCGACTATATCGTGCGGCGGCATGTCGCCCAACACCGCGCATTATCAGAATATGCAGCGGCAGTATGACCACACTTTATTGAGCGATGTCGCGCATCGCACTCGAAGCGATCCGTCGGGCACCCCGCATACGATCGGCTCAACGAGCACGCCGACAAATAACGAAGAAACGACAAGAGAAGTCACTTAGGAATGTTGCGGCGTCCTGTACCAATCGAGGATTTGCTCGTTCCGCCAAAACAGCACGCCGGGACGCTGCGATAGCTCCTCGAAAATTCGCTCGAAATAACGAATCCGGTGCGGTACGCCGCTGATATAGGGATGCACGCACAGCGCCATGACGCGCGCGGAATCCTTGCCGTCCTGATAAAGCCGCTCGAACTGATCCATCGTGCGCTCGTACAGCACACGCGACTCGTGATGCTGGATCATCATGATCGCGATATCGTTCAATTCGACGCTGTATGGAACCATGACGAGCGGCTTCGACGTCGTCTGGATATAACAAGGCTGCTCATCCATCACCCAGTCGCAGACATATTCAAGACCCGCCTCCGCCAGCAGGTCCGGCGTCTGGCGCGTCTCGGCCAGCGCCGGCCCGAGCCAGCCACGCGGCGCCTTTCCCGTGAAGGCGCGGATCGTCTCGACCGCCTTGCGGATTTGCTCGCGCTCGTCCGTCAGCGCGTGCGCGGATTTCTGAATGAAGCCATGCCCCATGAATTCCCAGCCGCCGTCGAGAATGGCCTTGGCGATCCGGGGATAATCGAGGCAGACCGACGCGTTGATCGAAGCGGTGACCCCGATCTTCAACTTCTGCAGGATCTCGAATATGCGCCAGAACCCGACGCGCATGCCGTATTCATGCCACGCCCAGTTCGGGACATCCGGCACGCCCTCGGCCGCCGCAGCGCCGCTCATGACCTGGCGCGGCATGCGCTCCTCGAAGTTCCAGTTCTCCAGATTGACGACGGTCGAGACTACGACCCGCGCATTATCCGGAAGCCGAAGCGGCTTCCGATCAGGCATTGCCGAATAATCGAAACGCTCGCGCGCGTGCATGATGCTTTTCCTCACCGCCCTTTGTAATTCGGCGGGCGTTTCTCCTTGAAGGCCTTGATGCCTTCCTCGTGATCCTCGGTCTGCCAAAGCAAAAGCTTGCGTTCGAGGCTGAGGCTTTCGTCCAGGGGCTTCTGGAACGCCATCAGCACCTCCTCCTTGATCATGGCTTCGGCGATCGGCGACATGCCTGCGATCTGCGCCGCGATCTCCAGGGCACGCGGGACGGTCCGCTCAACCGGGACGACCTCGGAGCACAGCCCCCAACTGCATGCCCTCTCGGCGTCGATTTGTTCGCCCGTCATCATCATCCACATTGCGCGCGCCTTGCCGACCACGCGCGGGGCACGCTGCGTCCCGCCATCTCCGGGAAACGCACCGATCTTGATTTCCGGAAAGCCGAATTTCGCATTCGCGCCGGCAATGACGATATCGCACAGCGTTGTCAGCTCGCAGCCGCCCCCCAGCGCGTACCCATTCACCGCAGCAACGAGCGGCTTGGGAAAACGTTCGATGGTCTTCCATCCGCGCAACCGATCGGTCTGCGCCCACATCGGAATGCCGCCTTCCGGCATTTCCTTGATGTCGGCGCCGGCCGAGAACGCCCGGTCGTCACCGGTCAACACGACGCAACGGACGTCGTTGTCATGCGCCGCATCGGTGAGCAGTTCGCCAAGCTCTTTTAGTAGTCCTTTGCTAAGCGCATTGAGCGCCTGCGGACGATTGAGCCGCACCAGACGAACATGCTGGCTTGGCGTGGAGACGAGGAGAGTTTTCATCGGAACGCCTAGCGGCCTTTGTCCTTCCGATAAAGCAACGTCGCATGCTCGGCCTCGGTGACGACCTCGTCGCGCTGATTCACGAGCGCAATCTCCTCGACCACGACGCCCCGGTCGGGCTTGCGGCTCTCGCGTTTGCTCAGGAAGCGCATCTTCACCCGCACGGAGTCGCCGGGAAAGATCGGCGCCTTGAAACGTACCTTGTCCCATCCAAGCGATCCGATCGACGTGTTCTCGTAAAGCTTCAGCTCTGATTTGAGACCTTCGATCAACGACAGCCCGTAAAGGCCATGCGCGATCGGCTTTCCGAACTGCGTCTTGCGGCAATATTCCTCGTCGGTGTGCAGCGGGTGATGGTCGCGCGTCACGTCCGCAAACCCGAGAATATCCTTCATGCTGACGGTATGCGCGGGCGTCGAGATTTCCCCGCCCACTTCTACATCCTCGTAATAAAGATCTTCAGTCTTCATCATCGTTATCTCCGACGCTATGCTGCTGAACCACCAATCTCAGCCAACCCCATGCGTCCGGGGCGGAAGATACGCGCGTCCATGGTCTTCAACTGATCCGCGACGCGCGGCTTGAACCCGATCTTATCCAGCACATCTTCTTTCAGACGCACGCCCGGCGCCACCTCGCACAGAACGACCCCATCGGCCTCAAGGCGAAAAACCGCACGTTCGGTGACGTAAACAACGCTCTGCTTGCGCTCACGCGCGAGGCGGCCGTTGAAGCTGATCTGTCCGACCTTCGAAACAAATTTCTGCACCTCGCCATCCTTCCGGATGTTGAGCTTGCCATCCTCCACCGCGACATCGAACTTGCCACCGGTCAGCGAGCCGCTGAAGACAAGGCGCTTGGCATTCTGTGTAATGTTTATGAAGCCTCCCGAGCCGTCGTAGCGCTTGCCGAAGCGCGTGACGTTGACATTGCCCTCCCCGTCGACTTCCGCGAAGGACAGGAAGGCACAATCAAGCCCCCCGCCGTCATAGAAATCGAACTGATAGGCCTGATCGAGGATCACACGCGGATTTAACGCCGTGCCGAACTCACGCGCATAGCCCGGCACGCCGCCGATCACACCGGCCTCGACGGTGAGCGTCATCAGGTCGGAAATCTCTTCTTCCGCGGCGACGTTCGGGATCATCGCAGAAATTCCAACGCCGAGATTGACGACATCGCCAGCCTTCAGTTCGAATGCGGCACGGCGCGCGATCACGCGACGCTCGGTCATCGGGTCGAGCGCGATCGTCGAAAGCGGGACTCTCGTTTCCCCCGAGCGGCTCGGTTCGTAGGCCGTGCCGTAGGTCTGGCCCTGATCGGGATCGAGCACGAAATAATCGATCAAAAATCCAGGAATCTTGACCATCTGCGGATGCAGGCTGCCGCGGCGCGCAAGGCGCTTGACCTGGCAGATGACAATCCCGCCCGCATTGTGAACGGCCTGCGCGATCGACAGATCTTCACGCGTCGTCGCCTCGTGCTCCATCGCGACATAGCCGTCTTCGTCCGCAGTCGTGCCGCGAATAATCGCGATCGTCGGTATCGGCGCGCGATAGAGAAGCCACTCTTTGCCGCCACTGTTGATGAGTTCGACCATTGGTTCGGTCGTTTTCGCATTCATGCGGCCGCCGTCCTGGCGAGGGTCCATATAGGTGCCGATGCCGACATGCGTCAGCACGCCCGGCTGCTTGCCCGCCATCGCGCGACACATCTGCGACATGACTCCTTGCGGAAAATTGTAAGCTTCGACCTCGTTGTCGACGATCAGCTTCATGAACGGAATTTGCAGCCCGTAATTTCCGCCGATCACCCGGCGGATCAGCGCTTTGTGCGCAAGATGGCACAGGCCCTTTTCGGTGACCGCGCCGATGCCGGTGACATGGAACAGGGTCAGATCGCGCGGATGACCGTCTGCGAGGAAGCGGTTTTCGAGCGCCGTCAGAATCTTTTCCGGCGCTCCGGTGCCACCGTTGCCGCCAACAATCAGCGTGTCGCTGTCCTTGACGAGTGCGGCAGCCGCGTCTGCGTCGATAAGCTTGATCATTGTGACTCAGTGCTTCCGGATTTGGCGCGCGATGATCAGGCGCTGAATCTGATTTGTGCCTTCGTAAATCTGCGCCAATCGCACGTCGCGGAAGATGCGCTCGATCCGGTATTCCTTCGAGTAACCGTTGCCGCCGTGAATCTGGAGCGCATTCGACACGTGTTTCATCGCCATGTCGGTCGTGAACAATTTCGCGTGCGCGGCTTCTTTCGCGATCGGATGGCCGTGGTCGTATAGCCGCGCTGCGTGGTGGATCAGCAGGCGCGAGGCCGCGATATCCATCGACATATCCGCAAGCAGGAACTGCACCGCCTGATGGTTGATGATCTCCGTGCCGAATTGCTTGCGCGTGCCAGCGTAGCTCAGAGCGTCCTCGAACGCCGCCTGCGCCATGCCGAGCGCCATGGACGACATCATCAGGCGACTAAAGTTAAAGTTCTCCATCGCCATCTTGAAGGCCTGATTTTCCGGGCCGATCCGGTTCGACGCTGGAATGCGAACGTCCGCGAACGAAATCTGGCAATCCTCGAGGCCGTGCATGCCCAGCAGGTCTTCCGGCTTGCCACGCGTGATGCCCTTGCGATCGCCTTCGACCATGAAACAGCTGATGTTGCGATGCCCCTCTTCCTTGCTGGTTTTCGCAAAAACGATGATGAAATCGGCGATCGCGCCGAACGTCACCCATGCTTTCGTTCCATTGATCACGTATTCGTCGTCGGTTTTCAGCGCCGTGGTCCGCATCGCAGCGACGTCGGAGCCGTGATCGGGCTCGGAAACCGCGGTAGATGGCACCGTTGTTCCGGCAAGAATGCCCGGAATGAACTTCTTGTGCTCCGCGCTGCCGTGCTGATTCAAGAACAGCGCGGCCTCGACCGGAAGCGCGTAGGCGTTGCCGACCGCGCCTGAGCAGCGCGCGATCTCCTCCATCGCAATGCAGGCTGCGACGGAATCCATGCCGCTGCCACCCGCATCTTCGGCGAGACAGACTCCGAAAAGGCCAAGTCCTGCTAGGCTTTCGTAGATCGATCGCGGAAATCGATCGGTGCGATCGATTTCTTTCGCGGCAGGAAGAATGGTGCTCTCGGCAAACTTCCGGACGTTTTCCTGCAGGAGTTTTTGGTCTTCGGTGAAAAAACGATCCAATGCGTCACTCCGTCACTTTGGTACGAGGCAGGCTCAAGTATCCGAGGTCAGCTTGCCGCCATGCGCGCATTCATCCGATTCCCTCTCGAGGAAATAGATGGCGATATCGCCGGGCGTCACCGGGCACGTTTCGCACAGCGCGCGTGTCAGGCCTTCAGCCGCGACGCGGCGCTTGTCGCGCTCGCGCCGCAGCGCATGTACTTTCACGAACACGGAGTTCGGGCCACCATTCGGCGCAGCGCAGCCTCCGTGAAAGAAGTTCGCGGGCGGCGTATCGACGAAAAACACCGTTACGATATTCGCTTCGATCGCGAACGCATCACACAATGCCCGCGTCATTTCGCGAGCCGCCGCCTGCTTGTCGGTCACCCGTCCCTCGAGCGCGAATATCTCGATGAAAGGCATGACGTCGGTCCAGGCGGAGGCTTATTATCTACCGTGCGCCCGCCACCTTGCGCGCTGCGGACTGATCGATCAGTCCGGCGGACGCCAGGATGTCGTGGATTTGGGCAAGGCTCTTCGGATCCTCGATCGGCAGCAGTGGCGGGCGCGGATAGCCGCCCGGCTGTCCCATCGCAGCCATGCCGGCCTTGATCTGCGCCTGCGGCGAACCGAATTTGCCGCTCCAGTCCGGATTCATGAACTGGCTCATCACGCCGACATAGCGATCCGCGGCCTTCTTCGCGGCCTCGAAATCCCCACGCCAGAACGACTCGTAGAAATCCACCGCGAAGGGAGCGGCCATGCCGCCGCCATCGATATTGCCGTCGCCGCCAAGACCGCGCAGCGTCGCAAGACCGAGCCGGTTGATGAAGCCGCCGAATATGCGGACCTTGTCGCTGACCTTTTCCAGCGTATCGAGCGCCTGCGCCTTGTTCGATGTCGAGTCCTTGATCGCGACGACATGATCGATCTTCGCGATTTCAAGCGCAACGTCAGCGGGAATTTCCACGACGACGCCGCGCGCCCAGTTGTAAACCATGATCGGCATGTCGACGTTGTCGGAGATCGTCTTGTAGAAATGGATGATCTCGCGCGCGGTCGGTGCAGCGTAAGGCGGCGGCGTGGAGAGCATGCCGTCGGCACCGATCTGCTTCGCATGCTTTCCGTATTCGCTCGTCTCCGCTGCGGTATAGGTCGTACAGCCGATGACGACCGTCATCTTGCCGCGCAACTCCTCGACAGCGATCTCGGCGACGCGGCGGCGCTCGGCTGCCGACTGCGAAAACCATTCTCCCGTCGTGCCGTTGACGAGAACACCGTGAACGCCCTGGCTATGATAAAGCCGCAGAACCTCGCGCCACGCGCCTTCATCGACGGCGCCTGCCTTCGTGAAAGGCGTCGGCGCAGCAACCCAGTATCCCTTCCAGTTCACGCTATTACGGTCCATGTCACATCTCCATCGACAGGTGATTTGAAGTCAGACTCGTGTGTTTTTTCGGCTCGGTGCTTTTGCAGGCGCCGTAATTGCTCGGCAGGACTCGCGAACGACAAGCTGTGCGCCGACGCGAAATTCCCGCGCTTCGGGCCGCTCTTCGTTCAGCGCCACTCCCTGCATGCGGCGCATCAAAAGATCCACGGCAAGATCTGCCATCGCTTCGGCCGCGTTATCGACGATCGTGACAGGCGGCGTGTGCCACCGCAGCCACGGCGCATCCTCGTAACAGAGAAGAGAGATTTTGCTCGGTGCATCGATCCGCCGTTCCGACAAAGCGCGCAGGACACCGAATGTGGATTCATGGTTTGCGGCGAACAGGGCCGTCGGGGGATCGGGCCGATCGAAGAACGTATTGCATGCCTCGACGCCCGTCTGCGGGTCATAGATTCCCGAATATGTCAGCGACGGATCGTGCGGCACGCCGCGCTCACGCAAGGCGCGCAGATATCCAGACAGCCGCTCGCGCCCCGATGTCGTGTCCTCGCGGCCGACAACAAATCCAATGCGGCGGTGCCCAAGATCGAGGAGATAATTGGTGCCGGCGTACGAGCCTTCCACGTCCGCGGCAAGAACGGCATCGTATTTCGCATCCGAATGCGACCGCACGATGGTGACTACCGGCGCATCGGCATCGTTCAACGCGGTGAGAAGCGGCGCATTCGTGCCGGTTGGAACAATGATCACGCCGTCGACGCGATGATCCATCAGCGTCGTCAGGTAGCGCGCCTCTTGTTCCGGCTGATCGCCGGTGATGCACAGCACGACCTGATACCCAGCACGGCCAAGGCGCTTCTGCACGACTTCGACCATGACGTGAAAAGAAGCATTGACGAGGTTGTGCAGCACGAGGCCCACGAGCCGCGAGCTTCTGGTCTTTAAGCCTCGGGCGAGACTGTTCGGCCGATAGCCGAGTTCGGCTGCGATGCGCAAAATCTTTTGCTCGGTCTGGCGGTTAGCCAGGCCGCTGCCGGATAGCGCCCGCGACACCGTGCTCACCGAGACGCCGGCAATCCTGGCAACGTCGTGGAGCGTGACACGCATTTGCTCAAAGTCCGGCCATTCGTTGCAAACGTTTTCAGCAACTTGTTGCAAGGAAAAGAAGCATAGTAAGTGCTCCGTTGACTCTCGCAAACGCGCCATCATAGGCTAGGGATGCAAACGTTTCCAGCCGGTGCGAAGTTTTTTTAGAGGGGACTGACCGATGACCTCCAGTACGCATCCTCACATTCGAAATCTCGCGCGCCGATGCGCCAGCGCGGCTGCGTTCGCGCTCCTGCTCGCGACAAGCGTGGCGCATGCCGAAACGATCATTCGCGCGGCACACACCGCAGCGACGAACGAGCCGTATCAGGTCGGCCTGGAAAAATTCAAATCCGAAGTCGAGAATGCCACTAACGGCAGCGTGAAAGTCGAAATCTTTCCGAACGCACAACTCGGCGACGAAGGCAGCGTGCTGAAGAGTATCCAAGCCGGCAGCATCGGGATGTCGACGGTTGCCAACGCGACGCTTTCCGATTTCGCGCAAGAACTTCACCTCTTCAACCTTCCCTTTCTGTTTGAATCGCGCGAACAAGCCTATAAGGTTCTGGACGGCAAGATCGGTCAGGATGTCGGCAAGGCACTTGAGGCAAAAGGCTTTGTGCTGCTCGGCTATTACGAGGCCGGCGTGCGCAACATCCTCAATAACCGCAAGCCGATCGCCAATCTCGACGACTTCAAGGGGATGAAGATCCGTGTCATCCCGAGCAGCATCAATATCGACACCTTCCGCGCCCTTGGCGCCAATCCGGTGCCGCTGAACTACAGCGAATTGTACACCGCGCTCCAGACCAAGGTCGTCGACGCAGCGGAAGCCGCTAACAGCAACTACGATGCCAAGAAGTTTTATGAAGTCGCGCCCTATTACGCGCTGGTGAAGTGGCAGATCCTTGTCGCGCCGCTCGTGATGAGCAAGCGTATTTTCGACGGATTGTCCGCCGCCGAGCAGGCAGCCGTCCGAAAGGCGGCGTCGGACTCGCTCGCGCCGGAGCGTACCGCCTATCAGGCGACCGACGACACGGCGATGAAGGATCTCCTCGCCCATGGCGTGAAGGTCACCGAACCGGACCGCAAGCCTTGGATCGAAGCGATCAAACCGGTCTGGACCAAATGGGCCGCGACCGTCGGTCAGGATAGGATCGACGCGGTCGCCGCGACCAAATAACCAGCGGACCAAGCGTCAGCAATGTCAGTCACCAACGATATTGCTGACGCGGCCCCGCCGAAATATGCGCGATCGGTCTCGCTGATCGAAAGCGTTCTTCGGCCGCTCGTCGCGCTTTCGGATTTTCTTGTTGTCCTTACGATTACCGGGCTTATCTTCGACCTCGGCGTCGGCGTCCTTTACCGATATGGAGCCGACAACGCGCTTCCCTGGACCGACGAAGTCGCGAGCTATCTGTTCGTTTCTTTGACTTTTTTTGGCGCCGCATCCTCGATGTGGCGCAATCTTCATCCGCGCATTGATGTGGTGATCGATCGCGTCGGCCCGCGCACTGCACGCATCCTGAAATCCATCGGCTTCGGTGCGCTGATTTGCCTGCTCGCGGTGTTGATTAAGTTCGGCGTTTTCTCGACCGAGCAGACGGCATCGATCTCGATGGTTTCGCTGCCGATCTCACAAGGGTGGGCTTATGTCATCATCCCGCTGACTTCGGTTTTTATGCTGCTCTTTACGACTCGGAATTTTCTTCGTCTCGATCCCGGTTTGACGGACGTCGCCGCGGCAATCGCCACGATTGCGGCGCTATGGCTGATCGGCCACTTCACGTTCAGCGGGCTTGCGATCTATTCCTACCTGATCGTCATCATGATGATGGCACTTCTGATCGGAGTGCCCGTCGGGTTTGCACTCGCGCTGACAGCCCTTCTCGTTCTGAACTCGACCGGCATTCCACTCGACATCGTGCCGCAGCGGCTATTCGATGGCACGAGCAGCGTGATCCTGACCGCGATCCCGCTGTTCATGGTCACCGGAACGCTCATGTCTGCGGGCGGGCTCGCGAACCGTCTCGCCGCCTTCATGACCGCGATCTTCGGGCGCATCCGCGGCGGTCTTGGCATCGCAGACGTCGGCGCGAGCGTCATCTTTGCCGACATCTCCGGTTCTGCAGTCGCCGATAGCGCAGCTATCGGCACCATCATGATCCCGCAGCTGGTCAAGCGCGGCTACGCCGTCGAATTTGCCGCCGCGTTGCAGGCAGCTGCCGGTTCGTTGGGTCTGATGTTTCCGCCAAGCTCGACGATGATCGTCTACGCGTGGGTCGCCGGCATCTCCGTGTCAGGACTTTTTCTGCACAGCTTCCTGCCTGGCCTGCTCGTCGCGGCGTCGTTCAGCCTTGTCATTTACCTTTACGCACTGCGCCGCGGCTATCCGAAGGAGCCGTCGGCCGGGTTCGGCGCTGCGGTTCGGACCGGGCGGGATGCGTTCTTCGCGCTTTTGATCCCTGTCATCATTCTGGTGATGATCCTCGGCGGCATCACGACGCCGAGCGAAGCGGGCGTGATCGCCGTCGTCTACACGCTCTGCACCTGCATGTTCGTCTATCGCGAGCTGAAGCCGTCGCAGCTTTACAAGATATTCCTCGAATCCGCGCTCAACGCCTCACGTGTCACGTTCATCATTGCCGCGGCCACGCTGCTGAGCTGGGTTATCGCCACGTTCCAGGGACCGCAAAAGATCAGCGCGCTGATCCTCGACATTTCGCGCGATCCAATCATCGTCCTGATCCTCCTGAACATCTTCATGACGATCCTGCACACGATGCTGGAAGGGATTTCCACGATCCTTGTGTTGGTGCCGGTGATCCTGCCGCTGATGCGCGAGCTGCACATCGACCCGGTCGTGTTCGGCATTATTCTGGCGCAGAACTCCGCGCTCGGGCTTCTGTTTCCCCCCCTCGGTTTCAATCTCTATGTCATCTCGTCGATTTCGGGCGTATCCGTTGAAAAAGTCGCCATTGCGGTCCTGCCCTTCATTTTCATTCTGACGTTGGACATCCTGCTGCTCATTTTCTTTCCCCAGATTGCAACGCTGCTGCCTTGGCTTTTCGGCCGCTGAGCCCGGCATCCGGGAACATGACGGCGGCCATGAGCGCGACCAGATTTTCAGTGCTTCATCTCGGAGAAGTTGGATCGCCCTACGACCGTGCATTGCGGGTTTTCGCAACATCGCAGCAGGACATGCAGGCGGCGCGCGCACCGACGGGAGCGACAGAAGACAAATTACTGCGCGCCATCATCGACGGACGACAATTTGGCGCCCTGCTGACGACCGGCGCGGTGGCAGAGATATGCCCACGCTTCCATGTCGGCGATTTGCCCTATCTCTTCACCTCGCCGGATCACGCGCGGCGCTTTTGGAAATCGGCAGCCGCCGAAAAGTTGAAAGATCAGGCTAAAAAAGCGGGGATCATCCTGCTCGCATTCTATGACGCGGGCACCAGGCACTTCTTCAATCGTGTCAGACCAATCAAAAGCCCGAACGATTTGTCCGGCCTGAAAATCAGAACAATGCCGAACCGCTATCACATGCGCTGGATCGAAACCCTCGGTGCGAGCCCCGTCGCGATGTCGACGGCGTCGATTCAGACGGCTTTTCAGGACGGCGCGATCGACGGCGCCGAGCGCTCCTATCTCAATTACCGAGACCTGCAATGCCTTGATGTTGCGCCTTACTTCCTGCGCACGCAGCATTTTCATCTGTCTGCCTGCCTCGCAGTCTCTCAGACTCTTTGGGCATCGGAGAACAGCGAGTTCAGGACGCGCTGCGAGGCAGCGGCCGCCGAGAGCGAAACCGTGGAACGCGGCGCCTATGCAGCGGACGACGAAGCCGCACGCGCCGCGCTTGTGAAGCAGGGTTTGAATATCGTCGAGCCCGATATCGACGAATGGAAGCTTCGTGCAGGGCCCGTCATCGCTGCGTTTAGCAGAGAGTTGGACGGAAGCAAACTCGTGGACGCCGCCCGCGCGGCCTGAGCAAATGACAAACACCCTGCCCAGACGCCGCCTCGGCCGCACCAAGCTCGAACTGACCACTTTGGGCTTTGGCGGCTCGGCAATCGGCAACCTGCATCAGCCCGTGCCCGAGCAAAGCGCGTTCGAGATTGTCGCTGCCGCTTTGGAGGGAGGAATTGGCTATTTCGACACGGCCCCACTCTATGGCGGCGGCCTCGGCGAGCATCGCATCGGCCATGTCCTGCGGCGTGCCAAGCGCGACGACTATGTCCTCTCCACCAAAATCGGACGCATGCTCAGGCCCATTCCGAGCGGTGTATCTCCAGGCCCCTACACCGATCAACTCCCGTTCGAGATTGTCCACGATTACGGCTACGACGCCGTGCGCCGGTCGATCGAGGACAGCCTGCAACGTCTCGGGATCAGCCGCATTGACATCGCCCTGATCCATGACATCGATCCGTACAATCATGGCGACGCCTATCGCGAGCGGTTCCGCGAGGCGATGGAGGGCGCCTATCCCGCACTCGTAAAACTTCGCGACGAGGGCGTGCTCGGCGCGATCGGCGTCGGCGTGAACAATGTCGACGTCTGCGAAGCATGTGCCAAAGCCGGCGACTTCGATTGTTTTCTTCTGGCAGGACGGTTCAGCCTGGTCGAGCGGATTGCACTGAAATCTTTCCTGCCGCTCTGCCAGGCGCGTGGCATCGGGGTCATTATTGGCGCGCCGTTTAATTCAGGGATACTCGCGCGCGGCACAAAATCCGCAGGTACATACAATTATCTTCCGGTTCCCGAGGACGTGCGACGAAAGGTCGAAGCCATCGAAGGGCTGTGCAGCGACCACGGCGTGAGACTTCCGGACGCCGCGCTGCAATTTCCTCTTCGGCATAACAGCGTTGCCGCGGTGTTGCCGGGCATGCGCTCGGTCGAACAAGTGGCGACTTGCATCGCGGGAATTGCGGCGAAGATACCCGAAGCGTTCTGGAGCGATCTCGACAACCTCGGACTCTAAACCCATGCGCATCGCATACATTAATGGCCGCTATCGCCCCGTCACCGACGAAGCCGTTTCGGTCAGGGATCGCGCTTTTCAGTTTGCGGACAGCGTCTACGAGGTCATCCTCGTGATCGGCCACAAGATGATCGATGCGAGCTTGCATCTCGACCGGCTCGAGCGGTCGCTGCACGAGATATCACTCGATATCGGCATCAAGCGCACGGCGCTGCTCGTGATCTTATCGGAAGTTATGAGGCGCAATCGCGTGCGCGACGGCATGCTTTATATTCAGGTGACGCGCGGCGCTGCGGAGCGAAATCTGCTTTTCCCGAAAGACGCCCTCCCCTTTATCGTCGTGACCGCTCGGCCGATGGCGTTCAAGACCGAAGGAATGCCCTCCGTTCGCGTGATGACCACCCCTGATATCCGCTGGTCGCGCGTCGACATTAAATCAACGGGGCTGTTGCCGAACCTGCTTGCCAAGCAACGTGCAGTGGAATGCGGTTTCGACGATGTTTGGTTTACCGATCAAGACGGCCTGATCACCGAGGCCTCGGGTGCCAACGCCTGGATCGTTACACCTCGCGGCGAACTCATCACCCGGCCCTTGAGCAACGCGATCCTTCACGGGATCACCCGAGCCACGGCTCTAAAACTCGCTTCCGAGGCACAATTCAAATTTGTCGAGCGGCCGTTCAGCATCGCGGAAGCCGAGCAGGCGACCGAAGCCTTCATCACCAGCGCCACTGCCCTCCTCACCCCCGTGCGTCAGATCAACAAGGTAGTCATTGGCGATCCCGGGCCGGTGACACGCAAGCTCGTCGAACATTATCGCGCTTATTGGCATTGACGTGACTAGGCTCTGGCGCAACTGGGCAAGCAACGTAACCTGCCAACCGGAAGGCTTCGCAAAACCTGAATCGGTTGAGGCCCTCGCCGATCTCGTTCGGCACCGATACCGGACCGGCAGGCGCGTCAAAGTGGCCGGCAACGGACATTCATTCTCACGCGTCGCCGGGAACGACGGCGCTCTTTCTATTTCACTTGACCGATTACAGACACAGATATCGGTCAACCGAGCCGCGAAGACCATCACCGTGCCGGCGGGAATTCGTTTATCGGACTTCATTCGCCTTGCCGCCAAACATAAGATGGCGCCGGCTAATCTCGGCGCCGTGGTTGAACAGACGCTCGCGGGTGCGATATCGACCGGAACGCATGGGACGGGATTGTCGTTTGCCGGGTTGGCAGACTTCACCACCGGCTTCGAATTCGTAACGGGGACCGGCGAAGTCCGAACGGTCGACAGGGCGGCAGATCGGTCCTTGTGGGGCGCGCTCGCGGTCAGTCTCGGAAGTCTGAGCGTCATCACGCGGGTGACCGTGAAGTGCGAAGATGCATTCAATCTGCGACTTGAGGAAAGTCCGGCGACGCTCGACGAAACGCTGGAGCGGCTCGACGAACTCAACAACGCCAGAAATTTTGGCTTCTGGTGGTTTCCAGCGACCGGCCGCGTGCTGCTGCGCAAATTCGATACAACCGATGAACCGGCCGACCGGTCGGCGCCCGTTGCGCAATGGGTAGAGCGTGTTCTTCTCCGAAACGCCTTGCACGAGACCTGCCTTGCGGCAAATCATCTCGGACTTTTTTCGCTGAAGGCCACCAACGACATCGTTCGGCGCAAGGCGCTTGGCCGTGGGCGCATGCGCGTTGGCGCGCCGGCGGACATTTTCACGTCGAAAATCCGCATTCGCCAGCATGTGATGGAATTCTCGGTCCCCTATGAGCAAACCGTGTCTGCGATCAAGGCTATTCGCGCCATCATCGATGCCGGAAACTATCCGGCACATTCTCCGGTCGATGTGCGCTTTTGTGGGCCCGACGAGGCGTGGCTCGGCCTGTCGCACGCGCGCAGATCCTGTTTCATCGGCTGCGCCGTCTATCAGCCCTTTGGGCTTTTGATTGACTCAAGCGCGTATTTTCGCCGCATCGACGACGCCATGCGCGCATTCGACGCGCGTCCGCATTGGGGCAAGTTGCATTATCGGAATGCCGCGACCATCGCTCCGTTCTACAATCGCTGGGACGATTTCTTGCAAACGCGTGATGCACTCGATCCTCGGCGGATCTTCGCTAACGATTATCTCGATAGCGTCTTAGGTTGCTAAATAGGAGCTTGATTGACCCGCCTCCGACGGGACGGTGTTTTTCGCAGGGCTGGCTCATGCCGTGCCACGCGCGCGAAAACAGTCTGCTCAACAAGTGTCTGAAACCATCGGTGGGCCTGGGAGGACTCGAAGGTTGCAGAAGCTCGCAATCATGAAGCTCGAAAAGCTCGACGCGCGAACAAAACTGCAAACGGCGCTGTAAGCGGCGCCGCTTTGTATCGTTTTGTTCTGAGCTAACCGCTTGATTTTAGTGGTGGGCGCACTAGGGCTCGAACCTAGGACCCGCTGATTAAGAGTCAGCTGCTCTACCAACTGAGCTATGCGCCCGGGTCACCACACGCTTTCGCGCGAGGCGACGGTCCTCTAGCAAAGGGGTGGCGGCGAGTCCAGCAAAAGGGTCCTCCGGGCGCACCTTGTTGTCCACGGGAGCGGGTGACATCAGGAGTCCGCAAGTCCTCCTCCGAACCCTGCCGCGAGCCTGCATTTTGGACTTGAGATCGGCCCGGTTTTCGCCTGTATGGAGCAAGTTCCCGCGCGAAAGGCCCGTTTGTGCACGAAACCGCCGTCGAGATCGCCAACGCTCACCGCACGGGCGCCGCGACACCGGCGGAAACGGTCGCCAGGAGCTATGAGCGCATCCGCGCGTGCGGCGACCCGGCAATCTTCATCAGCCTGCGCGACGAAAAGGACGCGCTAGGCGAGGCGTCCCGGCTGTCATCGGCGCAGGGCGACCTGCCTCTGCTTGGCGTGCCAGTCGCGGTCAAGGACAACATCGACGTCGCGGGCCTGCCGACGACCGCGGCATGCAAGGCTTTCTCCTACCAGCCCTCGAGCGACGCCACCGCCGTGGCGCGGCTGCGCAAGGCCGGCGCGGTCGTCATCGGCAAGACCAATCTCGACCAGTTCGCGACCGGCCTTGTCGGCGTGCGTTCGCCCTACGGCGTTCCGAAAAATCCTTTCAAAGCCGAAATGATCCCGGGCGGATCGAGTTCCGGCTCGGCCGTCGCGGTGTCGGCCGGTCTCGTGCCGCTCGCGCTCGGCACCGATACGGCCGGTTCGGGCCGCGTCCCGGCCGGCTTGAACAATATCGTCGGCATCAAGCCGAGCCTCGGCCTCGTCTCGACGACAGGCGTGGTGCCAGCCTGCCGCTCCCTCGATTGCGTGTCGGTCTTCGCGCTCACCGCCGGCGACGCCTTTACTGCATTGTCGGTCATGGCAGGACACGACGAGAGCGATCCCTACTCGCGCCGCATGACCCTGCCTCGGCTCGGCCGCGTGCCGCCGGCGGTCCGCATCGCAATCCCGCGTCCGGCGGACCGGCATTTCTTCGGCGACAGTCACGCGGAAACGTCCTTCGCCAAGGCCACCGAGCTCCTTCGCTCGCAGGGCGCGAATGTCGTCGAAATCGAGATGACCGAATTTCTCGACGCCGCGAGACTTCTATACGAAGGCCCGTGGCTCGCGGAACGATGGGTTGCCGTGGGCGACTTCATCACGAAACATCCTTCCGACATCCATCCGGTGACAAAGCAGATCGTCGATGCCGGCGCGAAGCCGTCGGCGGCCGACGCCTTCCGCGCCTTCTACCGGCTTGCGGAATTGCGGTCGAAGGCAATGGCGAGCCTCGCGCCCTTCGACGCGTTGATGGTGCCGACCGCGCCCGCAGCCTACACCGTCGCGCAGGTTGAGGCAGACCCGATCCGCCTCAACAGCAATCTCGGAACCTATACGAACTTCGTCAATCTGTTCGATCTCGCCGGCATAGCCGTACCGGTGTCGCTGGAATCGAACGGCATGCCCTACGGAGTGACGCTCCTGTCATCGGCAGGGCGCGATGCGTTTCTCGCAAGCCTCGGTAACGCGCTTCATGCCGCGACGGGTTTGACCCTCGGACATTCCGGGCGTGGTTCGGTTCCATCTTTGACGCCGGAGAGCGATCCCGGTCCGGACGAAATTGGGATAGCGGTCGTCGGCGCGCATCTTTCCGGCATGCCACTCAACGGCGAACTTCGAACGCTCGGCGCGCGTTTCCTCGAAGCGGCGACGACGGCGCGGCACTACCGGCTGTTCGCCCTCGCCAACACGCGCCCGCCCAAGCCCGGCATGCTTCGGGTCGCCGCGAATTCCGGCTGCGCCATCGAGCTTGAAGTCTGGGCGCTCTCCCCGCAGGCCTTCGGCCGCTTCGTCGCGCAGATTCCCTCCCCGCTCTCCGTCGGCACGATCGAGCTTGCCAACGGCAAATCGGTCCATGGATTTCTGGTCGAAGCTGACGCGGTGCGCGATGCGCGCGACATTTCCGCATTCGGCGGGTGGCGAAATTTCGTGGCGCAGGACAAATTGACTGCCTAGGCGCGGCTCAGAGCGAGGCGACGTAGGTCTCGTATTCTTCCCGCACCGTCGAGATGTGCACGAGCATTTCGCGACTGGCGGCCTGACGGTCGCCGCGCACGATCGCGCTCAGCACCGCATCGTGCTCGCGATAGGACTTGGCGAGACGCCCAAGATTGCGGAATTGCGCGCGCCTGAACGGGCGAACGCGAGCGCGCGTCTGGTCGGCGATCTCGGCGAGATAGGCATTGTGCGCACCGGAATAGATCGCGTTATGAAACGCCTCGTTGACTTCGTGATGGCGCTCCGGGTCGCCCACCTGAATGAGTTCACGCAATTGCTCGTGAATTGTTTCCAGCCTGCGCCGCTCGATCGCAGACATCCGCTCGGCCGCAAAGCCCGCGCAAAGCGCTTCGATCTCGCCCATCGTCTCGAACATGCCGACGAGCCGTTCCTCGCTCGGCCGCGCCACCACCGAGCCGCGATGCGCGCGCGTCTCCACAAGGCCGCTCGCGGCGAGCTGCCGGATCGCTTCGCGGACAGGTGTGCGCGAAACCTGGAAGCGGCGCGCCAGCTCGGTCTCATCGAGAGAGCCGCCAGGCACGAGCACGCCGCGCACGATCTCGTCGGCGAGCTGAAGGCGCAACTCCTCCGCACGCGTCGTGCGTATGCCAGCGATCGTCACGGCTTATCCTCGCGCGGCATCTCGATGAGGCTCACATGTGCCGCCACGACCCGCCAGCCTTGCGGAAATCGCACCCAGGTCTGCATCTGGCGCCCGACTTTGCCGCCCGCGGACGGACGATGGAACAGTGTCGACGCTACCGCGAAATCCTTGCCATAGGTGGTGATGACGGTCTTTTCGAGCGATCGTTCGAGGCCCGCCGGCGAACGTGCGCCGCGAAAGGCCTTGATCTGCGAATAGCCATAAAGATTTTCGCCGCCGCCGTACCGGATTGTCGAGGGCGCGTCATGGAACAGGGCATCGAGGGTTGCGACATCGTTCGTGACGAGCGCTTTCTCGTAGTGGTCGAAGGCCGCGCGCACTTCGGCAACAACCTGCGGATCGTCGATCTGCATGTGTCAGCTCTCCCGGCTGGGCGGACGCGGCGCCTTCGCCACGCCTTTCGATTCCAGCTCATAAGCAATCCGCAGCGCGACATCCTCCCGCCACGGAGCCGCGATGATCTGCAGGGCGGTCGGCATCGGCTTGAGAGGAACCGGAACCGCTACGACCGGCAGGCCGATGAAGGAGATCGGCTGCGTATAGATGCCGAGATTCGGCCGCACAGGAAATTCCACTCCGTCGAGCCTGAAGGTCTGCTGCCCAATCAGCGGTGCGGTGCAGGGCGTCGCCGGGGCGATGATCGCGTCGACCTGATCGAACAAGGCCAGCACCTGCGCCCGGTACCAACGGCGGAATTTCTGCGCCGCGACCACGAGAGAAGCAGGAACCATGGCGCCCGCGATCAGCCGGTCACGGACCGCCGGATCGAAATCCTTGGCGCGCGTGCGCAGGCGCTGCAGATGCAAGGCCGCGCCTTCGCTCGTGGTGATGACATAGGCGGCCGACCGGGCACGTTCGGCCTCGGGAATTTCGATTTCCCGGTCCAGCTTGAGGGCGGCCGCGACCGCTCCGATCGCGCCGCGCACCTCGTCCGTCATCGCGCGCTTGAAATATCCGCCCGCGAGCGCGATCCGCAGGCCGTCCGTGCCCCGCTCAAGCATTGGCAGCACGGGTTCGGCCGGGCGGTCAACGCAAGCCGCATCGCCTGCGTCATAGCCCTGCATCGCGTCGAAGGAGAGCGCGAGATCGCGCGCGGACCGAGCGAAGGGCCCGAGATGATCGAAACTCTCGACGAAAGGAAAGCTGCGCGAACGCGGAAGCCTGCCATAGGTCGGTTTCAGGCCGAAAATGCCGCAGAGCGACGATGGCACGCGGATCGATCCATTGGTGTCCGAACCAAGCGCCAGAGGCACAAGCCCGCCCGCGACCGCTGAGCCCGACCCTCCCGAGGATCCGCCGGACATGCGCTTGAGATCGTGTGGATTGCGCGAGGGGCCGTCGTGGACATTTTCACCGGTGAAATCGTAGGCGTATTCGCCCATGTTGAGCGCGCCGACAAGATCTGCGCCTGCGGCTTCGTGGCGTTCGATCTGCGGGGAGTCGCGCTCGGCCGGAGCGAGTTTCCGGTTGATCTTCGAACCTGCGCGGGTCGGCAGGCCCTTCACGTCGAATAGGTTCTTCACAGCGAATGGCACGCCCGCCAGCGGGCCAATTTGCTGGCCTCGGGCGCGCGCCCCCTCGATCGCGCGGGCACGCGCGAGCGCGCGAGCGCTGACGACGTCGGTGAATGAGTTGAGTTTGCGGTCGTAGGTCTTGATGGCGCCAAGCGTGGCCTCGACGATCGACACCGCGCTCTCGCCGCGCTGCACGGCGGCTGCGATCTCGGCCGCGGACGCAAAGGAAAAGTCCATGGTCAGGCTTTGAAGACCGGGGCCGGCTCGGCTTCGTCCGGCAGGGGGAACTGCACCACCCGCGCCGCGTGCCGCAGCGTGACGTCAAGGTTCGTGCGGATCGAAGGCAGCCAGGATTTTTCGAGCGTCAGGCCGAGCAGTTTCGCGGCCGACCCGATGAAGGCGTCCTGCGGATCGCCCTTGACCTTACGCGCGGCCCCCGTGCGCGGCGCGGTGCGGGACTTCACTTTCAGCTTCTTGCGGCGCTTGGTCATCGCGAAACGGCAAGTTTGATCGACGGCGACGAGGTCGAGTCTGGACCAAATTGCGGATGAGGGATAGCCGTCAGCAATTCGCGTGTATATTCCGCTTCCGGCGCAAAAAGTACCCGCTCGGTCGGCCCCTGCTCCACGATCTTGCCCTGCCGCATGACGATCACGCGATCGCACAGAAGGCGGACAACGTTGAGATCGTGCGACACGAACAGGTAGCTCATCGCAAGCTGCTCTTTGAGGTCCTGCAGCAGATTGAGCACCACCGCCTGCACCGAGACGTCGAGCGCGGCAGTCGGCTCATCGAGGATGATCAGATCGGGCTTGAGCGCAACCGCGCGCGCGATCCCGACACGCGCCTTCTGTCCGCCCGAAAGCTGATGCGGGAAGCGGTCGAGCAATTCGACCGGCAGGCCGACCATTTTCGCAAGTTCCTCGCAGCGGGCCCGCAGCGCGTCACGGCCCCGCACGTCGCCGAGCCGCAGGATCGGATCGGCAATCGCACGGGCGGCCGTGAACCTTGGATTGAGGCTGTCGGTCGGATCCTGAAACACCATCTGGATGCGCCGCCGCATCGGCAGCTTGGCGAACTTGTTGGCGGGAATTTCACCGATATCCTCGCCGTCGAACACGATGACGCCATCCGACTTGTCGAGCAGACGCATCACCATCGAGGATGTCGTGGATTTGCCGCAGCCCGATTCTCCGACAAGGCCTACGCTCTCTCCCCGGCTGACCGAGAAGCTCACGCCATCGACCGCCCTGAACATCTCGGGATCGGTCGGGCCGCGCCGGAACATCTTCGACAGGCCCGCGCTGACGCCCTTGCGCGGATATTCCTTCACGAGCTTGGTGACAGTGAGCAAGGGCTCGCCCGGTTTCGATACGGCTTTTTCCGCGCCCACGAGATGCGGCGTCGCCGGCGCCTGATCCTCGGGCAGAAGGTCGCGCAGCGTGACACCCGGACGCGGGGTCGCGCGCATGAGCTTGCGGGTATAGGCGTGCGAGGGCGCGGTGAAGATCGCGCGCGAAGGCGCCGTTTCCACGACCTTGCCCTTCTCCATCACGGTGATCCGGTCGCAATAGCTTGCAGCCAGTCCGAGATCGTGGGTGATTAGGATCGTCGACATCCCGAGCTCGCGCGTCAGTTCGACGATCAGATCCATCACCGTCTTCTGGGTCGTCACGTCGAGGCCGGTGGTCGGCTCGTCGGCGATCAGCAGTTGCGGGCGGCAGGCCAGCGCGAGCGCGATGACCACGCGCTGACACATTCCGCCGGACAATTCGAACGGATAAGCGTGATAGCGCTCCCGCGGCCGCGCAATGCGTACCTGGTCGAGCGCGTCGACCGCCTTTTCCACGACGTCGCGCGGGTCGGCCTTCAGATGCTGCAGCAGCACGTCCTCGATCTGATGCCCGATCTTGCGGATCGGGTTGAGCGCCGCGCGCGGATTCTGGAACACCATGGAGATTTCGCTGCCGCGCAGGTCCTGCATCTGAGCTTCGCTTGCTGCAGCGACATCCATGCCGCTGAAGGAAATCCCGCCCTCGGCGATCCGCCCCGCCCGGTCGAGAATGCGCAACACCGCATAAGACGTGACCGACTTGCCGGAGCCGGACTCCCCCACGATCCCGACCGTCTCTCCCTTGGCCACCAGGATATCGACGTGCTGCACCGCCTTGACGATGCCGCGCCGGGTGGAGAATTCGACGGTGAGATCGCGAACATCGAGCAGGGGGATCGAGGTCATGATGTCCTCACGTGCGCCGCTGCGGATCGACGATGTCGCGCAGGCCATCGCCCAGCAGGTTGAAGCAGAACACAGCAATCATCAGCGCCGCGCCGGGAAAGAACGCGATCCACCATTCGCCGGAAATGATGTTGGCGGCGCCTTCCGCGACCATGATGCCCCATTCCGGGGTTGGCGGGCGCACACCGAGACCGATGAACGACAAGCCCGCCGCATTGAGGATGGCGTAGCCCATGGTGAGTGAGATCTGCACCATCATGATCGGCATGATGTTCGGCAGGACCTGTGTCAGCAGAATGCGCATCTCGCCGTTGCCTGAAAGCCTCGCGGCCTGCACGAAGCCGGCGTCACGGCGGATATTCGCCTCGGCGCGGGCAACGCGGGCATACAGAGGGAAATTGATGATCGCGGTCGCGAGCACGATATTCGTGACGGTGTTTCCCAGCGCCGCAACGATGCCCATCGCCAGAACGAAGAGCGGGAACGCCATGATCGTATCGGCAAGGCGGCTCACCAGCCGGTCGGTCCAGCCGCCGAAAAATCCGGCGGCAATTCCGGCGAAGCCGCCCATCGCGAAGACAAGCGCGACCGAGGCGAGCGCGATGATGAAGTCCAGCCGTGTCGCGACGACGACGCGACTGAAGATATCGCGGCCGAGCTGGTCGGTGCCGAACCAATGATGGATCGACGGCCCCTGCAGCGTCGCGGTCGTATCGCTCGAAAGCGGATCGTGCGGCACAATATAAGGGCCGATCAGCGCGCAAAGCGCGATGATCGCAAACATCGCAAAGGCAAACCCGGTAACCCGGTTTTCGGTAATGACATGCTGTGCGTGGCGAAAAACCGAATTGCTGACGGGCTTCGCCGCGGCATTGCCGACTGTGGCTGCGCTGTCGGTCATGCTTCAAGCCTCACACGCGGATCGATGACCCCGTAAAGAACGTCGATGACGAGGTTAAGCACGACATAAAGGATGGCCATGGCCAACACGAAGCCCTGCACCGGAGCAAAATCCGACGCGATGAGCGCTTCGACCGCGTAGGAGCCAATGCCGGGCCAGGCAAAGACCTTCTCGACCAGAACATTGGCGCCCAGCAGGAACGAGAACACCATTCCAAGCGTCGTGACCACCGGCAGCATGGCGTTGCGAAACGCGTAAGTGAGGATCACCGTGCGGCTGCTCAGCCCGCTCGCCCGCGCGGTGCGCACGAACTCGGACGCGAGCACGGCGAGCATGGACGCGCGCGTCATGCGCGCGATCGGCGCTAGTGAAAATACCGCAAGCGTCAGCGCGGGCAGGATCAATTGGCTGAACGCGGCACGAAACGTTTCGAAATCGCCGGCGATGAGGCTGTCGATCAGGTAGAAGCCGGTCACCTTCGGCGGCTCGGAAAAGAAAACGTCAAGCCGCCCGATCGGCGCGGGTGCCCAGCCGAGCTGATAATAGAACGCATAAACGAACAGAAGGCCGGTGAAAAAGACCGGCAACGAAACACCAGCCGTCGCCACCACCCGGCAGGTGTGGTCGATCCAGGAGCCCTGCTTCACCGCGGCGAGAATGCCCAGAGGCACCGCGATTAGAAGCGACAGGATGAGGCCCGCGAGCGTGAGCTCGGCCGAAGCCGGTAAGCGGCTGCGGATCTCTTTCACCACCGGCTGGCCGGTCGAAAGCGAATTCCCAAGATCGCCGCGCGACAGATCACCCACATACCGGAAGAACTGCTCCGGCAGCGGGCGGTCGAGACCGAGGCTCTTTCGTACATCGGCGATGGATTGCGGCGTTGCCGCAGGCCCCGCGAAGTAGACCGCCGGATCGCCGGGTAGCACGCGCGTAAGCAGAAATGTGACGATAATAACCCCGATCAGCGTCGGGATGACCGTCGCAAGACGCTTTCCGATCGTCGTCAGCATGGCGTCCGCCCTCGGGTGAACGAGGGCGCGCGCAGGCTGCGCTCGCCCTCCATTGTCTGAGGCTTCAGGCCTTCACCAGCGTGCGATAGTCGACCTGGCGGTGAAACCAGTATTGGTAGCCGGAGATGTTCTTCTGGGTCGCCACGTTGAGGAATGGCTGGAACATCGGGATGCGCGGAACTTCGTTATAGGCTTTCGAAATGAAGCCCTTCACGTCGGCCGCGTATTTCTCCTTCTCGCCCACCGCCGCCGCGGCGCGTGCGCCGTCGATGAAGGCGTCCATGTCCTTGCTGACGTAGCTCGGCGTGTTGAAGATCGCGTTCTGACCCGAATAGCACCAGAAGAAGAAGTACTCGGGATAGTCGAGCCAGCCGGAGAAGAAGTTGACCATCATCGGCATGGTCTTCTTCGCCATTTCGCTGCGCCAGTTCGAGCCCGGCACCTTGTTGATCGTGGTCTTGATTCCGATCCGCCCGAGGCTCTCCTGGATCAGGACCGCGATCGGCTCGGAATTGACCGCATCGCCGAGATCGAAGGAGATCGTGGTATCGATGTCGCCTGCGCCCGAGGCCGACATCAGGGCCTTCGCCTTCTCCATGTCGGTCTTGTAGCCAGTCGGCTGCGGCCAATCGATGCCCCCAACATTGTTGGACGGTCCACCGAACAACGGACGCGCGACGCCGAACATCGCAGCTTCGACGATCTTCTGGTACGGGATCGCGTAGGCGACCGCCTGACGCACCTTCTCGTTATCGAATGGCGGATTCTTCACGTTCAGCTCGAGGCTGTACATCCCGTTCCCGATCGGGTTCGAGATCATCTTGAGCTTGCCCTCCTTCTTCATTTCCGAAAAATCCTTCGCCGGAAGATCGAAGGAAATGTCGGCGTCGCCACGCTCCATCAGCGCGCGGCGGTTACCGGACGAGGGAATGGTACGCCAGATGACTTTCTTCAGTGCCGGCAGCTTGCCGCCGACCCAATCGTCGTTGCGCTCGTAGACGACCTCGACGCCGGGCTTCCAGCTCGTCACCTTGAATGCGCCCGAGCCGGCCGTGTTGCTCTTGGTGTATTCGAGCGCCCACGGATCCTTCTCGTTGGAGTTCTTCTTCAGAAGCTCGGAGTTGTAGATGCCGGGCACGATGACCGCGAGATCGGGAAGAGTCAGGCGATCTTTCTTGACGAAATCGACGCGGAACGTCCTGTCGTCCACCGCGACGAACTGGTCCTTGTTGAGCAGTGAACCGGCCTTCATCTGGACGGTAGGAAAGCCGCCGACGCTGACAGCGCGGTCGAAGGACCATTTCACATCCTTCGCGGTGATCGGCGTGCCGTCCTGGAACTTGGCGTTCTTTTTCAGCGTGAACGTCACCGACATGTCGCTGGTCTTCATGTCATCGGCGAGTTCCATCTTGAACTTGTCGCGATCGTAAGACTGGCTGCCATCCGTCAGGGTCTTCGTTTCGTGCGAAATGAGGCGGTCGTAGCAATTCCATGACGCCTCATAGCCGGGCCGGTTCGTGCCGACGCCGTGGATGTCGAGATTGTTCGGACCGTTCTCGGTCACGAGCAGGAGCGTCTCCTTCCGTGCCTGAGCATGCGCGGATGACCAGATGGCAGGAGCCGGAACCGCTGCGGTGCCGGCGAGTGCAGTCATTGATTTCAGAAAGTCGCGACGTTTCATCGGAAGCCTCCCAAGCCTTTTGCGTGTGAGCTGGGGAGTCTTCTTCAAGGGTCGTGCCATTGCGCAGGCAATAGGCAGCGACGAACTAAGTGGCTAATTTTGCTTTATAAAATCAGTTTGACCAGAATCACAGCTGGCAGGAGTGGATGCTGCGATGCGGCCAGATTGTATACAATTGGTGTTTTTATGCTCTTTTTTTGTGCGGTTGGGAACTCGAGTCCCCGCCCCTAACCCCGCCTTTGGAGCGCCTCGCGCTCCGCCTGCCTCTCGGTCTCGTGATACATTCGATCGGTCGCCGCCTCCCCAATCTGATCGCTTCCGCTACGCCGCGCACGACGCCAGCGAACAAGCCCATACATCAGAGCGCCTGCAAAAGCGGCGACGCATCCAACGTCGATGACAAGCCACAGGATCGCACCTTGTTCGCCGGACATCGCGACCTCCTCTGTCGGTTCCCAAGGACAACGCGCGGGAACTCGGTTTCGATCCGACCGCATCTCCTGCGCCCGGCTCACGTAAAGAGAAAGCCGCCGGTTTGAGCCGGCGGCTTCCCTGAACAGTGGCGACTTGGAGGGGGGCTTCTGTCCGCCACGGCTCGAGAGGGTGGTGCTACAAACGTTCCGGACGCGGACCGTGGCGACCGGAAGCTTCGCCGCGTGCACGCAGCCCGCGGGTCAAGACACGGAGCCTGCGCTTCTGCGCATCGTCGAGGCTCTTGTAGAGCGGCTCCGCGGCATCCGCGAGCCGCTTCAGCTGCGCGGCGCGCTCGGTGAGACGGTCGGCACGCTGACGAAGAAACGCGATGCCGTCTGCCGGCTCGCGCGGGCCGTCATGGTCGCGCATCGCCTCGCGGCGCGCGCGCCGATCCTGCATTCGCGCGATGCGATCCCTGGCGAGATCGCGCACCGCGGACTCGACAGCGGGCCAGTTCTTTTCCTGATCCGGCGTGAGTTTCAATCCGGCTTTGACGCCAGCGAGGCGCGCATCGACAAAGGCCTGCGCATCCTCGGCGCGGAAGTGTCCGCGCGGGCCCATCTGCGCGTAAACCAGGGAGGCACCGCCGACCGAAAGCGCGAGCACACCCGCCACAAGAGCCTTCCACATTCGAGAACTCCGCTCAAAGACATTGCAGGAGCGGAATAAATGCACGCGCGGCTCGCAACGCAAATTAAAGTTTGGCAACGAAACAAAAGGCCCGCGACGTTACCGGCGCGGGCCTCAAGGAACCTTCGTTTCGGAACAGCCTATTCGAACTGCGCGGCAACGGCACCGAAGCCCATGTCACGGGCGAGCGCGATCGCAACCTGCTTCTGGTCCGGATCGAGGCTCTTGATGAGCGGATTAGCGGCCGAAACCAGGCGGCGCACGGCATTCGCCGTCACCATCGCGGAACCGACCCGGCTCGTCACGCGCTGCACATAGCCGTCGGCGCTCGCTTCCTGCTGCTGGGCGCGCGCGACGACATCGCGCAGCACCGCCTCAACGCGCGGCCAGTGCCGCTGCTGGTCTGCCTTCAGGTGCAAAGCCGACTTGAATTGCGCGATCTTGGAATCGACCATCCCGTTCGAGGCTCCGCGCTGCTCCTGCGGATAGCTCTGAAGCTGATAGTCCTGAGCGAACGCCAAAGACGTCCCGATCGTCGCAAGCGCGAGCGCGCCCGCGAGCGCTGATTTCAACATTCCGTACCTCCAGATTGTCCCTCTTGTGCGGTGCGGGATAGCTGCTTCGCACCGCTTCGACAACCAAAAATCGCTTTGGTTCGCAGGAACTTGGATCAATTCGCGTTACCGCGTGACACACGGAACCCGGCGCCCCGGAGGCGACAATGGGGCGATGGCGGGGCACGCCCCGCTGTCATTGGTCCAAAGTCGAAGAAGCTCTGACGGAGGGTCAGTTTGGAGAGGAACGGGACACCACTGGCGGGGCCGGAAACCGCATGCGCCAGATCGCGGACAGGATGTCGGAATAATCGTCGGTCCACGGCCGCACTGCGCCGTTCGCCACGAGCCTAGTCCACCCGCCATGTCCAGTGAGCGCCGCGAGATCCTCGTCGCGGCGCGCGAGTACGGCGATCAGCGAATTCGCGTACATGCGCTCGCCGAACTGCTCGGCCGTGACCTTGGTGTCCTGCTTCAGCACGACCGAGAGGCCATGAAGCGCCGCGACCTCGCGGACCACGCTGGCAAGCTCCAGATAACGGTTAGAGATGTGGAACGCGATCATGCCGCCGGGCGCGAGCCGGTCGAGATACGCGCCAACGGCTTCGCGCGTCAGAAGATGCACCGGAACCACGTCCGAGGAGAACGCGTCGAGCATGATGAGGTCATAGCGTTCACGACGCTCGGCGATAGTAAGGCGTGCATCGCCGATCACGATCTCAGCGTCCGGCGCGCATTGCGACAGGAAGCCGAACCTCGCGGGGTCGCGTGCGATGCGCACCACCGCCGGATCGATCTCGAAGAAGGTCCAGCGGTCGCCGGCCTTGACGTAACAGGCGAGCGAGCCCGCGCCGAGCCCGACGAGAGCCACGCGCCCCGTGCCGATGCGCGCGCGCATCGCGTTGATCGCCTCGGCGAACAATCCGCCGGAATAATAATAGGTCAGCGGTTCCGGCTTGCCTGCGATGGGCTGTCCCGCCTCGTCGCGGATGCGCTGCGCGCCGTGCAGGGTGGTTCCGTGATAGAGCATGCGGAATTTTCCGTCCGCGCTTTCGATCACCTTGTGCACGCCAAAGAAGCTGCGCGCGGTCTCGGTCTGGATGAGTCCCGGGCGGTACGTGACGGTCAGAAGAAGGACGAGGATCGTCAGCCCGGCGAGCCTGCGCGCATTCTGCGCCTGCAGCATGATGAGGGCCGCGAGCGCGACCAGGACAATCATCCAGACAGGCTCGGCGCTCGCCGGCAGTTGCACGCCGAAGATAAATTTCGGCACCAGTGCAAGCATGACGATCGCGGCGAGGATCGCGCCGTCGCGCAGCCACGGCCGCATCCCGCCGTCGAAGGCGTGCGGACGGCACAGCAGCGCGAGCACGATCAGGATCGGGTATTCCCACACATCGGGAAACACGAAAGGCGCAAGCAACCCCGAGAAGATGCCGCCGAGCACGCCGCCCGCCGAAACCCACATGTAGAAGCCGGTCAGGTGGCTCGCGTCCGGCCGCCGCAGGTAGAGTTCGCGGTGGCAGATCATGGTCGAGATCACGAACGTGCCGAGCGACAGCAGGATCGCGACCAGCCAATAGGCCCGCGCGCCGCCCATCAGCCCGATCACCAGCGGCGCGACGACGATCGGCTGCAGCTGCACCATCCACCGATGCGTGGCCTCGCCCGAGGCGCGGAAGGTGAGTACGAAGGTGAGCAGATAGAGCGCGAGCGGGATGACCCAGAGGAACGGCGCCGAGGCGATGTCGGTGGAGACATGCGAGGTCACCGCGATCAGCAGCGCGGACGGCACGAAGGACAGCGCCACCCATTTTGCGCGGTCGGCCCAGCGCGGCGCGGCAATGGCCTCGCGACCGGACTGCATCGCGGCCGCGCTCGCGTTGCGCGTCATCAGCACGGCCGAGGCGGCGATCAGCACGCCGAGCAGCCCGAAGCCGCCGCTCCACAGCGAGGATTGCTCGCGCAGCGTGAGAACGGGCTCGAGCAGGAAGGGATAGGCCAGCAGCGAAGCAAAAGAACCGAGATTGGACGCGCCATAGAGGAAGTATGGATCGTGCGCCTGTGGATGCTCGGTGCGCGCGAACCACGCCTGGAGAAGCGGCGCATTCGCGGCGACCGCGAAGAACGGCAGCCCGATCGAGGCGCCGAACAATCCGATCAGCCACAGCGCCTGATGGTCGGCCGGCGGATGGCCCCACCCGTTCGCGACCGCGATCGGCAACGCGGTGAAGGCGAGCGCGATCACGCCGAGATGCACGAACGCGACGCGGCGGGGGTCGAGGCAATGCGTCATCGCATGCGCGTAGCCGTAGCCCGCGAGCAGCACGGCCTGGAAGAACACCATCGCGACCGACCACACCGAGGGCGAGCCGCCGAGCAGCGGCAGCACCATCTTGGTGAACATCGGCTGCACCGAGAACAGGAGCGTCGCCGACAGGAAGATGGTGGCCGCGAAGACCGGCAGCAGAAGCATCGCCGCGTTGGTGCTGCGCCGCTCCGCGCTCAGGACCGGCTGGATCGAGTACATGGGGGATTTCCGCCGCTTTCGGGTGCGGCGCCATCCTCGTTCATCGACGTGAAGTTTCGCTTAAGGGTCCGGTCCAATAACCGCCCTCATCCTGAGGAGCCGCGAAGCGGCGTCTCGAAGGATGCGGGCGGCCCATCCTTCGAGACGCATTGCTGCGCAATGCTCCTCAGGATGAGGCCGGTCCGAGGCCGTCCGGCGAAGCGGATGGCCGGATGATTCCAGCCGGACTCCGGCCATCCGGCCGGGACGCCGAATTCTTTCTTCGTCATGGCCGGGCTTGTCCCGGCCATCCCGCTTAGGCGGACACAATGCGTCTCTAAACGAGATGCCCGGCACAAGGCCGGGCATGACGATGAATGAGATGCGGAAGCGGCTACTGCGCCGAATGCTGCGCGTGGGTGCGCGCGCCGCGCGCCTGCAGCTTGTTCAGCGCACCGAGATAGGCCTTGCACGAGGCTACCAGCGTGTCCGGATCGGCACCCTTCGACGTCACCGAACGCCCCTGATCGGAGAGCCGCACCGAAACCTCAGCCTGCGCGTCGGTACCCTCGGTCACCGCATGCACCTGGTAGAGCTCCAGCACCGCCTGATGCGGAATGATCGCCTTGATGCAGTTGAAGATCGCATCGACTGGGCCGTTGCCGGTCGCCTGCACGGTCTGGTGCTTGCCGTCGATGTCGAGCGTCGCGGTCGCCGATTGCGGGCCCATGGTGCCCGCGATCACCGTCAGCGAGACGAGCTTGATGCGGTCCTGCGCGGTCGCGATCTCCTCGTCGACCAAGGCCTCGATGTCCTCGTCGTAGACGTGCTTCTTGCGGTCGGCGAGCGCCTTGAAGCGGTTGAACGCGTCCTCGAGCTGGTTGTCGCCGATCTCGTAACCCATCTCCTTGAGCTTGGAGCGGAACGCGGCGCGGCCGGAATGCTTGCCCATGACCAGCGAGGTCTTCGACACGCCGACCGATTCCGGCGTCATGATCTCGTAGGTCTGGGTGTTCTTCAGCATCCCGTCCTGGTGGATGCCGCTCTCATGCGCAAACGCATTACGCCCGACGATCGCCTTGTTGTATTGCACCGGGAATGAGGTCGCGGCCGAGACGAGCTTGGAGGCGCGCGTCAGCATGGTCGCGTCGATGCCGGTCCAATACGGCAGCACGTCGTTGCGCACCTTCATCGCCATCACGACCTCTTCGAGCGAGGCGTTTCCCGCCCGCTCGCCGATGCCGTTTACGGTGCATTCGATCTGACGCACCCCGGCATTCACGCCGGCGAGCGAATTGGCCACCGCCATGCCGAGATCGTCATGGCAATGCACCGAAAAGATCGCCTTGTCGGAATTCGGCACGCGCTCGCGCACCATGCGGAACAACGCGGCATATTCCTCCGGCACGGTATAGCCGACCGTGTCCGGGATGTTGATTGTGGTCGCGCCGGCCTTGATCGCGGCCTCGACGCAGCGACAGAGGAAATCGTGCTCGGTGCGCGTGCCGTCCTCGGCCGACCACTCGACATCGTCGGTATGGCTGCGGGCGCGCGTGACCTGCGCGACCACCATCTCGAACACTTCGTGTGGCTCCTTCTGGAGCTTGTATTTCATGTGCACCGGCGAGGTGGAGAGGAAGGTATGGATACGTCCACGCTTTGCCGGCTTGATCGCCTCGGCGCAGCGGTCGATGTCCTTGAACGCCGCGCGCGAGAGGCCGCACACCACCGCGTTCTTCGTTCGCCGCGCGATCTCCTGGACGGCCGCGAAATCGCCTTCCGATGCGATCGGGAAGCCGGCCTCGATGATGTCGACGCCCATCTCGTCGAGGAGTTCAGCGACTTCGAGCTTTTCCTCGAAGGTCATAGTCGCGCCGGGGCATTGCTCGCCGTCGCGCAAGGTGGTGTCGAAAATGACGACGCGGTCCTTCTCGGACTTCGCTGGCGTGGTCATGAAAGTGGTCCTTCTTCCTTACGGTGGTGCGCCCTGATCGTCGGGCGCTCTGGGGTTTGCTTCTCCGTCGAGACCCCCTGAGTGCCCAGGCGCGCGCGCCCGGCCGGCCCTCAGGGGCAGGTAAGAAGAAGCAGACCCAGAATGAGGGCGGCATCGGGCCGGGCTTGAGAAGCCCCCCGGTTCAGCGCGCGGATGTCAAAGCGCGGCGACATGCCGAAAACCCTTCATTGTCCGGTTCCAAAGTCGCGGAGAATGGTTGATTCCGCGTTACCGTCGGCCCGGATCGGCCCTATCTAGCGGATCGGTGGGCAGGACCGCAAGGGTGGTTTACCTGCGGCTAGCGCGCGCTCATGAGAACCTCATAGCCCGCCTCATCCGCCTTGGGCGGCCGCGGCTGCGAGCCCGCCGCCGTGTCCTGCACCTCGTCGACCGGATACCAGGCCGACGCCGAGTACGGGATCACTTCGGGCCGCGCCTGCATCCGCAGGCGGAACAGAAGGTTCGGCCCGTCCGCGATCCGCACGGCAATGACCCGCTTCGCGGTCGCGTACCGGATCGGGCAATCGCCGGAAACGATGAAGCGGCCGCCCTCCTGCGTCAGGCCGTAGGGCGCGCTGTAGATGCTGCATGCCGGATTTTCCTTCTCGCTGCGCAGCTCGACACCGATCCTCTCGCCCGCGGGCGACGGCGCGCCGACGGGCAGCCGCACCCGATAGCCGATCGACTTCGTGCCGCCGCTGCTGTCGACCAGGTCCGACGTGCGTATCGTCTCGAACAGGAAAGTGCCGCCCACGACAAGCGCGGCGAGTGTCACAGGCCCGGCCGCAAGGGCCTTCAGCGTGCCGGGGCTGCCGGCAAAGCGCCGCGACAGGACGAGGCCAAGCACCCCGCCCACCACCGCGCCGCAGGGCCCGCCGAACAGCGTGCCGAAGATCGCGGAAGACCCCTCCATGTGGCGAAAGCCGAACAGCGGGCCAAGTTCGGTGCCTATCATGGCGCCTGCGACGAAGCCGAAAAGTCCCCAAACGAGGAAGATCAGGAAGGTCACGCGCCGCCCCCGGCTGGCCGAAAAGTCGATGCTACCACGGATCGCCGCCTGCTCAGGAAACGGCGACTACGGAACCAGCCTTCGGTTGCCGCCTCCGGGCCAGCGTGACACCATTCCGGCAATCGCCTCCTTGCGGATTTCGAATGCCATGCCCCGCCGCTTTGCCTGGGCCAGATTGCCGGACGACGAGCTGCTCGACCTGCGCCTGAAGGATCTACACCTTCGGATCGAAGGAACGTGGCTGGAAAGCTGCCTGCGCGAAATCCACGACGAACTCGACGAGCGCGGCATCGCGCTCCGGCCCCATGCGTGGCTGTCGAACGAATGGTTCAGCCCGGTCGACGTACCGGGGATCGCCATCCCGTTCTTTCTCGCCCATCCGCGGCTGATGCGCCTCGAGCGCAGAAAAATCCTCGAAGTCGAGGGCGGAACGCGCACCGATTGCCTGCGCATCCTGCGCCACGAAGCAGGTCACGCGATCCAGCACGCATTCCAGCTTCATCGCAGACGCAAGTGGCAGGAGATATTCGGCAACGCGTCCGATCGGTATCCGAGTTTTTACAAGCCGAACCCGGCAAGCCGCCGCTACGTGCAGCATCTGCGGCTCTGGTACGCGCAAAGCCACCCGGACGAGGACTTCGCCGAAACTTTCGCTGTGTGGCTTCGCCCGCGTTCGAACTGGCGCAAGCGTTATGAGGGTTGGCCTGCGCTGAAGAAGCTCGAATATGTCGACGAGTTGATGGCTGAAATCGCCGGCACCAAGCCGAAGGTGAAGAGCCGCTCGGTGGTCGATCCGCTGCGCAGCCTTAAGGGGACCCTGCGCGATTATTATCGCAAGAAGGAAGGCTATTACGCCATCGATCCGCCGAAGGTGTACGACCGCGACCTGCGGCGGCTGTTTTCCGACAATCCGCGCCACCGCGCGGCCCCGACCGCGGCGAGCTTCCTGCGCAGGAATCGCGCGCGCATCCGCCCGATCGTGTCGCGCTGGACCGGCGAATACCAGTTAACGATCGATGCAGTCTTCGATGACATGATCGCCCGCTGCCGCGCGCTCAAGCTGCGCGCGGTGGGATCGGAACGGCAGCTACGCATGAATTTCACGGTACTTCTTACGGCCAAGACCGTGCACTCGCTGTGCAGTTCCTCACGGCGGAAGTTCGCGCTGTGAGAAGCCTGCGCGTCCTGATGCTGCTCAATCCGGACCACACGCCGCCGGATTCCATAAAGGGTTACAGCGAGCAGGAAACGCTCTTGTGGCGCACCGGCTACGACGCCGGCAAGGCGCTGCGCGGCGCCGGCCACGATGTACGCATGCTCAGCGTGCAGAACGAATTGCAGCCGGTCCGTGACGAGATCGAGAATTTCAAGCCGCACGTCGTTTTCAACCTGCTTGAAGAATTCCACGAGCAGACCGGCTACGACCAGAACGTGGCGAGCTACCTTGAGCTGCTCCGCATGCCCTATACCGGCTGCAACCCGCGTGGGCTGATGCTCGCGCGCGCGAAGGACATCTCGAAGAAGCTATTGCACTATCATCGGATCCCGACGCCTGCCTTTGCCGTGTTTCCGATCCGCCGCGCAATCAAGCGGCCGAAGCGGCTCGGCTATCCGCTGATCGTGAAAAGCCTCAGCGAGGATTCCTCCGCCGGCATCGCGCAGGCGTCGGTGGTCGACAGCGACGAGAAGCTCAAGGAGCGGGTCACATTCATCCACGAGCAAATCGGCACCGCAGCACTTGTCGAACAGTTCATCGACGGCCGCGAGCTTTATGTATCGGTCCTCGGCAACGAGCGCGTGAATGTCCTGCCGATCTGGGAGCTCGATTTCGGCGACATGAGCGACAGCGCGCATGCGATTGCGACCGAACGCGTCAAGTTCAATGTCAGTTATGGCAAACGGCGCGGCATAGAACAGGGGATCGCGAAAAACCTGCCGTCCGACCTGCGCGACCGCATCCAGAACATCGTCAAGCGCATCTGCCGCACACTCGAGCTCGACGGCTATGCGCGCATCGATTTCCGGCTCGCGACCGACGGCACGCCGTATTTTCTGGAAGCCAATCCCAATCCCGATATCGCGCAGAACGAGGTGTTCGCGCAGGCGGCTGCACGCGCGGGAATCGCCTATCCCGATCTGCTCGATAGAATCCTGGCGCTTGGATTGCGCCGCGCGAAACTCGTGCGCACGGCCTGAAGCCGCGGACGGACTATTTCTTGCCCGGCCAGTTCGAAGTAAACGTCGCCGCTTCCGGCTTGCCGCCGCGCTGCTGCGTGCAGGGCACCGAGCCTTCGACTTTCATTCCGCCGGCCTGATTGTCGAACAGCAGGCGATCGCACAGCGAATCCCCCCGTGGAACGAGGATGCGGCCAGGCTCCGTGCGCAGGCGCTCGGCCTCGACGGTGAGATTGGCGGAGGTGCGCTCCGCCGCATCACGCAGGCTCGTGCCGGCAAAGAAGACAGCAATCCCGATCATCGCGGAAAACCCTGCGGCGAGCGATAGCGTCAGCCCGATCCGCTTCGGGCGCTGGTTCTTGCGGAGCGCTGGACGTTGCGCAGGCGGCCGCACCATTTCTTCGAATGCTGCCTTGAGCTGCGCACCCGGAACCTGAACTTCGCTGCGGAATGGCGGCCGCTCGCCGCCGGTTCGCGCGATGACACGTTCCGAAACGATTCGGTTGGTCTTGTCGCAATGGACCTCGTAGATCGCGAGGTTGCCGTTGTTCTGCGAAATCGGACCCTGCAATTCCTTGAGACGAGCCGAAGCCGCGACGTCGTTCGTATAACAAAGGTCGAGCCACCAGCAGATCTTCTTGGACTGCTGGCGGAATTCCGGCGCCGCGATGCACCACGCCACGTCGTAACGCAGCACGGTCGGCTCGAGCTCGTTTTCGGTTTTGCCAAAGCTGATGCGCATCGCGGGACGTACCGTAGCGGTTCGCCGGTACCGTACAGCGGGAGGATTTCCGAAGTGTTAAGGAAACGCCGACGCGGATCGTGCCGCCCCCGGAAAAGGCTACGCCAAAACCCCTATTTCTTGGTCTTGCGCTCCGCCGCGCCTTCCTGAGTAAGCGCTGCCCGCGCCTTCTTCAGCTCCTCTAGCGCAGCGCCGCTGACCTTGGGGAACGACAAATCGAGTTCTTCCAGCGCGTCCACAATCGCCCTGGCCACCACGAGGCGGGTGAACCATTTGTTGTCGGCCGGCACGACGAACCACGGTGCAGCGTCACGGCTGGTGTGGCGGATCATGTCCTCATAACAATCCATATAGGTGTCCCAGAGCTTGCGCTCGTTGACGTCACCCATGGAGAATTTCCAGTTCTTCGCCGGATCGTCGATGCGCTCGATGAAGCGCCTGCCCTGCTCCTCCTTCGAGACATGCAGGAAGAATTTCAAGATCAGCGTGCCATTGCGTGCGAGGAAACGCTCGAATGCGCGGATGTCCTTGAAGCGGTGATCCCAGATCTTGTCGCTGACAAGCCCCTCCGGCAGCCTCTGGCGCGCCAGAATCTCCGGATGCGCGCGCACCACCAGCACTTCTTCATAATAGGAGCGGTTGAAAATACCGATCCGCCCCCGTTCCGGCAGGCACATGGTCGTGCGCCACATGAAATCGTGATCGAGCTCCTGCGCGCTCGGCGCCTTGAACGAGAAGACCTGGCAGCCCTGCGGATTGACCCCCGACATCACATGCGAGATCACCCCGTCCTTGCCCGCTGCATCCA
Organism: uncultured Hyphomicrobiales bacterium; assembly: GCA_964584855.1. Taxonomy (GTDB): domain Bacteria; phylum Pseudomonadota; class Alphaproteobacteria; order Rhizobiales; family Xanthobacteraceae; genus Pseudorhodoplanes. The sequence goes on along the minus strand of CAZPBF010000031.1, from coordinate 271,790 downwards.
TCGCCTGGAAGATCAGAAGCACGGCCCAGTCGTTCTGCGCGTAGAGCTTCTCCTGCAGCTTGGATAGCTCGCGCACGCCATCGGCGAGCATCGCCTTCGCATCGTCCTTGTCGATGTCCATGCCGAACGTTTCGGCCGGGTCGAAATCGCGCAGACGGAATTTGTCCGCCTCGTCGACGCGGAAGCGCTTGGCGATCTTTTCCGTCTTCATGCGCGCGATCCTGTCACAGCGGGGCTATACGCGCCAGACGTGGCGCAGGAAGGCCGCGGCATAAGGTTGAACGCGGGCGTCGATGTCATGGGGGCCGCGCGCAATCAGGATTTCGCACAATTCCGGATCGGTTTGCGTCGCGAGAAAGCGCAGAATGCGCTCCTGCACGGCCGACGCCGTTTCGCGAGCCTGCATGACCTTCATCATCGCGATGCGCGGCGGCTGATGCACTGCGTACCATCCGGGATCGATATCGAAGGCGCCAGCCTCCAGTCCCGTCTCTTCCCGCAATTCGCGTGCGACGCTTGCTTCGAGGTCGACCGTGTAGCCAACAATGTCGCTCCGGTCGGGCGTGCCGCTCGGGAAATAGGCTTGCCCCGCATTGGCGGTATGTTCAGCCATGACGCCGAGCACAAAGCCCCCGTCCGAACCGCGCAACGCCGCCTGCGCGTAGCAATTTCGGATACCCAAATCTGGAAATCCCCAATCGCGCCACGCGAGCAATTCGGCGAAACCAGTTTCGAAATAGGCGCCGCGGAATCCGCGATCGGAAAACTCAAATTCGTGCATCAGGAGAAGACGCCCGTTCCAGAGGGACGGCCTACTGGATCGGGCTTGCTCGAAATGCCGCAGGATGTCCGCGCGCCGGTCTTCCGAAAACGGCCAGCGATGCTCGGCGAAGGTCAGGTCAACTTTGTCGACGTAGGTGACAGAGATCATGCGGCGATCGTGCCTTCGCTTACCGCCACCGCGAAGCCGCCGATGGTCGCGCCCCTCAACGCGCCCTTCTCGATGGTCATGCCAAGCTCGATCAGGCTCGGCCGCTTCATCTCGTAACCCTGCTCGATGACGAGCCGATGCGTCCCGTCCGCCCGACCCGCCGCGGCGATCCCCGCGAGGGCTGCGACCGCCGACCCGGTTGCGGGGTCCTCCGGAATGCCCATGCCGGGGGCGAACATGCGCGCATGGAAATCGTGCCCCTGCTCTGCGGTCTTTTTACAGAAAACGAACGCGCGGCCCGGCGCATTGTTGCCGATCAGCGCGTCAAAATCACCAGCAGGCCTTGCGCGGGCCATTGCTTCGAGGTCGCGCACCGGTACGAAAGTGAATTCGAGGCCCGCCGACCATCGGGAGGGCGCGAGGCCGTCGCATCCGATGTCGGCCACCCCGAGCGACAGCGCGCGCGCGACCGTCACGGCGTCCGGAGCCGCGGCGCTCTGCGCCGGCAGACGAGGCAGCCGGAATTGCGCGCGTCCGGTCTGAGCATCGAGTCCCTCGACCTTGCAGGCCACGAGACCCACCTCCTCCTCCAGCACGATCTCCCCGCTCGAACCGCGCCCGAGGAAGACGGCGGCGCCCACGGTCGGATGACCTGCAAACGGCAATTCGTTCGCGGGTGTGAAGATGCGCAGGCGCGCCCGGTGCCGCGCGTCCTTCGGGGGCAGGACAAATACCGTCTCCGGCAGATTGAACTCGCGGGCGATCGTCTGCATCGCGTCCTTGTCGAGCCCTTCTGCCTCGAGCACGATGGCCAGCGGATTGCCGGCAAAGCGCGTCCGCGTGAAGACATCGAGGGTGACGAACTTGCGGGGCATCGGTGACGTCTCTTCGTTGGTTTGAGGTGGGTTAGTAGCCGATCGGCTGGGCCTCGAACACCCGGCTCGGGTTCACCAATTCGTCCTGCGCCTCAATCAGCAGGATTTCGCGCGATCCTTGTTCCGCCGTGCGCCGGAGAACGCCAAACACCGACGATGCGGCCTTGACCATGGCGACAGCGGCCGACTGCTCCCGCAAATAATGCGCAAAGAACAGCGCAGCGATGGCGTCGCCCGCGCCGTTTACGGCGATCGGCAGTTTCGGCGTGCGGACGCGAAAGCATTCCCCCTGGTCCGACGCGACGAGATCGATGCTGTCCTGCGGCGTGTCGTTCAATTCGAGCGACGTGACAAGGATCACGCGCGGGCCGAGTGCATGCACCGTATCCAGTGCGCGGCGCAGGTCTTCGATGTTGCGCGCCTTCCGACCGGCGAGGTGCGTCAACTCGAAATGGTTAGGCGTCGCAAGATCGGCCCCGGCAAGCACGCGCGTCCTGATGAATTCGGGAATCGCGGAATGCACGAAGACGCCGCGCCCGACATCGCCGATCACCGGATCGCAGCAATAGAGCGCCTTCGGATTGGCCGCCTTGACGCGCGCGGCTGCGTCCACGATCGCTGCGCCCGTTTCAGCCGATCCCATATAGCCGGACAGAATGCCGTCGCAGCGCGCAAGCACGCCGCGCTCCGCGATGCCGTCCATCACCTCGGTGATAAGGCCGGCGTCGAGCACTTGTCCCTTCCATGCGCCGTAACCGGGATGGTTGGAAAACTGCACCGTGTGGATCGGCCAGACCTCGATCCCCAGCCTTTGCAGGGGAAAAACCGCGGCGGCGTTGCCGACGTGGCCATAGGCGACGTGCGACTGGATGGACAATATGTTCATGCTAGGATGTCGCAATAAGCAATGACAACAGCAGGGAGGATTTCAATGCGATTGCTAGCCGTGTTTGCCATCCTGTTCGGCCTTCTGATCTCCGCGCAGGCAACCCCGCGGGAGCAAGGCGGGCCCGCAGCAATGCCAGCCGTCACCGAGAGCATCGTGCTCGCGCAAGCCGACCAGGCCAAGCCGAAGAAGAAAATTCAGCTGCGTCGCGTCTGTTCGGCGGATCAGGTCCGTTGCGCCTGCGCGGATACCGGCACCAGCGCCTGCTGCAAGCCGACCCAAAGCTGCGTATGCGGGATGGCGACAGGAGCCCAGTGCCGCTGACGCATCCTTAATTTCGTAAATGCAGGAGGCGGGCGGACAATGCCGCCGCCCACCTCCTCAATCTTTCTCAGTTCGTTTTCGCTGCCGCGTCGACATACTGATTGGTGTATGTCTTCGACAGGTCGACATTCGCCTTCGCCACCTCGGGCGAGGATTGGCTGAACACGTCGAGCACGGCTTTGGCGCCCTTTGGATCCATCTTGCCGGTCTCCGAATACATCGGCAGCGTGTTCTTCAGCGCCGCGAGATAGAGGTCCTTGTCCGCACCCACCATTTCAGGCGGCATCTTCGCCATAATCTCTTCCGGCGTATGCGAATGAATCCACTTCAGGGTGTTGATCATCGCATTGGTCAGGCCTTGCGTTTCCTTCGGATGCGCGGCGATCCATTCCGCCTTGGTGTAAAGAGCGCCGCCGGGATACTCCCCGCCGAACACCGACAGCGTGTCTTTCTGCGTGCGCGTGTCGGCAAGGATCGTCAGATCCTTGTTCTTGCCCTGGAGGAGCGTCACGGCCGGATCGAGCATGATCGCGGCATCCACCGAGCCCTGCTCCATCGCCGCGATCGCGCTCGCGCCGAGTCCGATGCCGACCACGCCGACATTGTCCGGGCTCACGCTGTTTTTGCGCAGCATGTATTTGAGAAAGAAGTCGGTCGATGAGCCGGGAGCGCTGACGCCGACCTTCTTGCCGTCGAGGTCCTTGATCGACTTGATCTTGCCGGTCTGCTTCGGCGAGACCACGAGCGCAAAGCCCGGGTAGCGGTCATACACCACGAACGCCTGAAGGGCCTGGTTCTTGGCGGCGAGATTGACGCAATGGTCGAAATAGCCCGACACCACGTCGGCAGAGCCGCCGAGCACCGCGGTTAGCGACTGCGATCCGCCCTTGAAATCGACCGTCTCGACAGTCAGGCCGGCCTTCTCGAATTCTCCGAGCTGCTTTGCGAGCACCGTCGGCAAATAGCAGAGGCAGGATGCGCCGCCGATCGCGATGGTGATTTTCGACTGGGCGAAAGCGCTGGTGCTGAGAACCAGCGCGGCGAGGCCGGCCATCAAGCCGCGCATCATTGTCCTGGGGGTCATAGGTTTCCTCCACGTGATGTTGTTGGCGTCCGGCCGAAATGGCCGGTTGGCAGGCAAGATAAAGGAGGCTCGGGACGCTGGAAAGGGACCGGCCGCACAGATCAGGTCCGCGCGTCACCCGCGATCGGCCGCCAAACGAGCAGCCGCCGCTCGATCAGGGTCACGACCATGTCGATCACAATGACGAAACCGGCGAGCACCACCATCCCGGCAAAGACCCCGGCGATATCGAAAGTTCCTTCCGCCTGCAGGATCAGGTAGCCGAGCCCCGCGGCCGAGCCGAGATACTCGCCCACCACCGCGCCCACGACGGCGAAGCCCACCGACGTGTGGAGAGAGGAAAACATCCAAGACAGTGCCGACGGCCAATACACGTGCCGCATCAATTGCCGTTCGTTCATGCCGAGCATGCGGGCATTGGCGAGCACGGTCGGGCTCACTTCCTTGACGCCCTGATAGACGTTGAAGAACACGATGAAGAACACGAGCGTCACGCCGAGCGCGACCTTGGACCAGATGCCGAGGCCGAACCACAATGTGAAGATCGGGGCGAGCACGATGCGCGGCAGCGCGTTTGCCATCTTCACGTAGGGATCGAAGATCGCCGCAATGATCGGCTGGCGCGCAAACCAGAAGCCGATCAGTACGCCAAATACCGAACCAACGACGAAGGCAAGCATCGATTCGGCGAGCGTGATCCAAAGGTGCCGCCAGATTGTGCCCTCGATGAACCACTTTGCGATGCGCTCCCCGACATCGCCCGGCGTGGAGAAGAAGAACGGCGGCACCAGCGGCTTGCCGCTCGGATCGGCTGGAATGGTGGTCAGCAGGTGCCAGACGAGAATCGTCACGACAGCGACGGCAAGCTGCAGAGCGATGAGCTTAACCCTGTTCATCACCCGCCTCCGGTCTGCGCGTAGCCTTTGAGGACTTCGGCCTTGAGCATCTGCCAAATGTCGTGATGCAGCTTGTGGAAATCGGGCGAGAGCTTCACTTCGGAAATATCGCGCGGACGCCGCAGCGGTACTTTCCAGTCGCCGATAATGCGTGAGGCCGGCCCCGCCGACATGATGACCACGCGGTCCGAGAGCCCGATCGCTTCCTCCAGGTCGTGGGTGACAAACAGAACCGCCTTGCGGTCGGTACTCCACAGATCGAGCAGGAGATTGCCCATGATCTCGCGCGTCTGCGCGTCGAGCGGGCCGAACGGCTCGTCCATCAGAAGGATTTTCGGGTCCCGGATGAGGACCTGCGCGAGGCCGACACGCTTTCGCTGCCCACCTGACAGCATGTGTGGGTAGCGTCCACCGAAATCCTTCAGTCCCACCCGCGCGAGCCATTGCATCGCGCGGTCGCGCGCCTCGGCGGAGGGCGTCCCCGCCGTTTCGAGGCCGATTGCGACGTTGTCGCGCGCGGTCTTCCACGGAAAGAGCGCATCCGACTGAAAGAGGTATCCGGCCTGCCGGTTGATCGTCGAAAGCGCGGTGCCGAAAATCTGCACGCTGCCGGCAGACGGCGCGAGCAGGCCCGCAGCCGCATTCAGCAACGTCGACTTGCCGCACCCGGTCGGGCCGACAATGGCCACAAATTCTCCGTCGGCGACCGACAGCGACGCACGCTCGACTGCGGTGTAGGTCCCCCGCCCGTCGATGCGAAACGCGATCGTCACATCCGACAATGAAACGGCTGGCGCCGGACTTGGCGTCATATGGCTCCGAAACCCCAGGTGAAATCAGACGATCGGCGGCGCGCCCATGAGCCGGGCGGCAAGCGCAGTATCGCAGAATTCGACGAGAGAGGCGATGCGTCCGTTTTCGATGCCGAACAGGTCGACCAACTCGGTCTCCACCGTCTCGCCGGTGGCCGACGAGCGGATCACCCCCCGCCAGTGCACTGCAACACGAGAACCCTCAACGATCATCGCAAGAATTTTCTGATCGAGCCATTCGAAAACGGTGATCAATTCCTGCAGTGCCTGCTTGAATTGCTTGGTCCCCTGCACGCTCATCGCAACCGGGTCCGACCCCTGAGATCCGGCAAGGCGAAATTGCGCGTCCGGAGTAAATATCCGCACCAGCGCGTCGAGATCGCCATCACGCCGCGCCGCATAGGCTTCGGTGACGATGCGCTCGACTTCCGCACGCTCGGTCATGGCTCAACCCCGCAAGAAGCGCGCGGAGTGTTGCAGCACCTGCAGACAACGGAAAGGAAAACGAAGCGCGCAGCCATTTTGCCGGCGCAAAAGCTGGGGACATTCTCCACAGCGGGCTTTCGGCGATAGTTACAATCCCTTGATCAAACCGGCGTCGATCAGAAGTCGGTTGAACCGGCGCGCCTCCGCACCGTTGTTGCAGCGGAAGAACAGCCCGCCGCAGCGCTGCATCACAGCCTTCTGCTCGGCAAAACTCGGATCGAGCGGCAGCCCGGCTGCTTCTTGCACGACGATCGGCAAGTACGCGGCGTCCAGCGTTTCCAACGCCGAAGACAGGTCGGCCGGTTCATAATTCACACCGTCGATCGCGTAATAAGTGGTAAAATAGCGTGGGTCGCCGGTCATGATGTTGTGCGCGATCTCGCCAAGACCGCGTCCGGGCTCCATGAATTTCGACGAGATGTAAGGCTGGTGGTCGCCGAACCGGACGATCAGGAATGAATCGTCGGGAAATTCGCGCGCGAGCCTCTGCTTGAACGCCACGTAGTCATGAGCGCTCATTGCTTGCCGGCGGATATATTCGTCGATCTCAGCCGTGTTGCCGGGCGCGCGCCAGTGGGGCGTGAGTTCGGGCTTGTAGGCGTCGTCCCACGGGAAGTGGTTGGCGACCGTGTAGACGAAGGTGAAGACCGGACCCTTGTTGCGTTCGCGCGCAACGATCTTCGCCGCCTGATCGAAATAGAAGCTGTCGGGCTCGACTTCGTCGGCGCCCATCTCGCCCTGGTCGTAAAGTTTCTGCACGCCGGTCGACGCCTGGAAGCGCCGGGCGTTGAGGAAGGCTCCGTAGGCTGGGTAGAGAGTGAAGGTATGATACCCGCAATGCCGCAGCGCCTGAGGCAACCCGCGCTGCACGCGCCCTGCGGCGATGCGGGTGACATAGAACATCAGCTTGCCGAACGATTTGACCGACAGTCCGGTCAGCACATTGTATTCGGTGTACCAGGTCGGCCCGCCGGTCGATTCCACCGCAAAGCGGCGGATCTTGCCGTCGATCGACCGGAAATGCTCGCGGTAACCCTCCGGGACATTGATCCCCGGCGCCGACGTGATGTCGAAGCTCGATTCATCGAGGATCATCAGGATGTGGGGCGGCTTGCCGGCAGGTGTGCAAGCCGCGCCGGCCGTCGATTTCAGATGGTTGGCCAGATGCCCGTCGGCTTCGATCCATCCGCCGGTTGATAGTTGCGTCGCGGCGGTCACGGCCGAGCGCATGAAACTCGAGACGTGGTTGACGCCCTGGAATGGATCGGTCGGTTGCTCCGGAACAATCAGCGAAAGGATGGCAATGACGGTCATGCAGCCGGCCGCGCCCACGGTCGCGACCGCGCGGCGCAGCCGGAACGGATCGCTGCGCCAGACCAGCACGATCAGCGGGATCGCAAGGACGATGCCTACCGCGATGCCGACGCGCAGGGCCGGCGACACCGAGAGGAGAAACTTAAAGGTGTCGGTATCGACGATCAGCACGTCGAGAAACGTGATCGTCATCCAGGTGATCTCGAACTTGAAATTAGAGAGCTGGATGATCGCCTCGATCATCGCGAGGGAAATCAGCGCGGCGATAGCAGGGCGGCGCAGCAGCGCAAGCCAGACGAAATTCAAAAGCGCCCAGGTCAGCAGATAGACCGAGAGCGCAAACGGTCCCTCCTCCGTCCGCGCCATCAGGAACAAAGCAAGCCCGTGCAGCCCGGCAATGAGAAGAAGGCGCAGGCGGCGCGACAGCGGAGGCAGATGCGCCACGGCGCTGCCGTCGTCGATACGCGGAATGAAATCGGTAAGCGACATGACCCCGACACGCCCGCGGCGGCCGCACCCCGATCGCCCTCCGGGGCAGCGCGCGAACGGGTGTCATCAAACTGTAATTAAATTGTCATGGCAAGCGATGCGCTGACGCAGGTCGTTGAAATATTTTACGAAACTGAACGCTGGTTAATCCGGCCGGATTTCGATGCCTGAATGCAGCGCAGCAAAGAGGAACCACTCGCAGCAAAGACGCGCCCGAACACCGTCATGCCAGGCTTGTCCCGGCCATCCCGCTCAGGCGGGCACAGACTGATTGAATGCGCCCCCAAACGAAAATGGCCGGGACAAGCCCGGCCATGACGATTTCTGGATTGCCGACGGGACCGATCAGTTCCGGCTCTTGTCGACCAGCGCGCCCTTCTTGATCCACGGCATCATGGCGCGCAGCTTCTCGCCGACCTGCTCGATCGGATGCTCCGCGAGCTTGGCGCGCGTGGCCTTGAAAGAGGTCTGGTTGACCTTGTTCTCCAGCATCCAGTCGCGGGTGAACTTACCGCCCTGAATATCGGCCAGCACCTTGCGCATCTCCTTCTTGGTGGCGTCGGTGATGATGCGCGGGCCGGTGACGTATTCGCCGTATTCGGCCGTGTTGGAGATCGAGTAGTTCATGTTGGCGATGCCGCCTTCGTAGATCAGGTCCACGATCAGCTTCACCTCGTGTAGGCATTCGAAATACGCCATCTCCGGCGCATAGCCTGCCTCGACCAGCGTCTCATAACCGCCCTTGATCAGTTCCACGAGGCCGCCGCACAGAACCACCTGTTCGCCGAAGAGGTCGGTTTCGCACTCCTCCTTGAACGTCGTCTCGATGATGCCGGCGCGGCCGCCGCCGATCGCCGAGGCATAGGAAAGGCCGAGATCGTGCGCGTTTCCGGAAGCATCCTTGTGAATCGCGAGCAGGCAGGGCACGCCGCCGCCGCGAGCATATTCCGAGCGCACAGTGTGACCGGGACCCTTCGGCGCGACCATCAGCACGTCGATGTCGGCGCGCGGCTCGATCAGATTGAAATGCACATTCAGGCCGTGCGCGAACATCAGCGCAGCGCCCTGCTTCATGTTGGCGTGCAGCTGGTCGCGATAGATGTCGCCCTGCAACTCGTCGGGCGTCAGCATCATCATCACGTCGGCCCATTTCGCGGCGTCGGCGACTTCCATCACTTTCAGCTTTTCGCCTTCGGCCTTCTTCACGCCCTGCGAGGTCTTGCGCAAAGCAACCGCAACCTCCTTCACGCCTGAATCGCGCAGATTGAGGGCGTGGGCATGACCCTGGCTGCCATAGCCGATGATCGCGACCTTCTTGCCCTTGATCAGGTTCAGGTCTGCGTCACGGTCGTAATAAACGCGCATGGTACTTGGTCCTCTCCCCAGCGTTGGATGGTCGGCAAAGACGGCATTGCTGCCGGAAAATCAAGGTTGGAAAACACAGGCCCGCCATTCGCCGGAACGGGAGGCTCCCCGTTCCGCGGCGGGCCGCGTCAGCGCGGCTGTGTTTGCGGCTGTTTCTGGCTCTGCTTCTGCGGCTTCTGCGGGGTCTTCGCCGCCGGCCGCGCCGGCTGCTCGGCCGCTCGCACGGCGGCCCAGGGATCATTCGCGGCCGGTGCCGCCGGCTTGCCGCCCCTCGTCGCGTCCCGATAGGCGCGGTCGATTTCCTCGTCTTTCATCTCCTTCAGCGGATCCTTCGGCTTGTCCGCGCCCATGTTGATGGACGGGGCTTGGGCATAAGCCGCGCCCGTCAACAGGAGAAGGATCGATGCTGCAATGACGGGTCTCATGCGTCTGTCTCCCTGCCCGTTTCGATTTTCCCCGAGGATATCATGACGGCAGGCCCCGTCACATTCCCTCGGGGCCGCGGCTGATCGCCACGATTCCGGTGCGCGACACTTCGATCAGCCCGAGAGGCAACATCAGGGCGACGAACTGCTCGATCTTCTCCGAGCCCCCGGTGATCTCGAAAACGAAGCTTTCGGTCGTGGCGTCAATCACACGCGCGCGGAAGGCATCGGCAAGGCGCAACGCCTCGACGCGACTCTCGCCCTTGCCGCGCACCTTCACCATTGCAAGCTCGCGCTCGATCGAGCGGCCCTCAACGGTCATGTCGTGCACCCGATGCACCGGGACTAGCCGCTCAAGCTGATGCTTGATCTGCTCGATCACCATCGGCGTGCCGACCGTCACGATGGTGATGCGCGACAGGTGCTTCTGGTGCTCGGTCTCCGAAACCGTCAGCGACTCGATGTTGTAGCCGCGACCGGAGAACAACCCGATCACGCGCGCAAGAACGCCTGGCTCGTTGTCCACGAGCACGGTGAGCGTGTGCGATTCCGATTTCTGCGAAACCGGAGCGGTGGGGTAATGGCTCGAACTTGGCAACGCGTTCACGGCAAAATTCCTTGTTTCTCTTTCGTCACGCTTTCCGGCACGATGCCGAACTAAACCAGCATCTTTCCTTCTTCGGTGATCGCCTCGTCGAGCGCGACCGCGGCGTCGCCGAGGATCATCTCGTTATGCGCGCGGCCGGACGGGATCATCGGGAAACAGTTTTCCGCCTGATCGACGACGCAGTCGAAGATCACCGGCTTGTCCACCTCGATCATTTCCTTGATCGCGAAGTCGAGGTCCGCAGGCTTCGTGCAACGCAGGCCAACGGCATGATACGCCTCGGCGAGCCGCACGAAATCCGGCAGCGCCTCGGTGTAGCTCTCCGCGTAGCGCCCGCCATGCAGCAATTCCTGCCACTGGCGCACCATGCCCATATACTGGTTGTTCAGGATGAAGATCTTGATCGGCAGGCGATACTGCACGGCCGTCGACATTTCCTGCATCGTCATCAGCACCGAGGCTTCGCCTGCAACGTCGATGACGAGCGCGTCAGGATGCGCCATCTGCACGCCGACGGCGGCCGGCAGGCCGTAGCCCATCGTGCCGAGCCCGCCCGAGGTCATCCAGCGGTTCGGCTCCTGGAATTGGAGGAACTGGGCCGCCCACATCTGGTGCTGGCCGACTTCGGTCGTGAAATAGGTGTTACGGTCCTTGGTCAGTTCGTAGAGCCGCTGCAGGGCGTATTGCGGCTTGATGATGGTGTCGGAGTTCTTGTAGTTCAGCGACTTGCGCCCGCGCCACTTGTCGATCTGCTTCCACCATGTCGCGAGCGCGGCCTTGTCCGGCTGGGCCTGGGAAGCGCGCCACAACCGCGTCATGTCTTCCAGCACGTGCGCGCAATCGCCGACGATGCCGATATCGACCTTGACGTTCTTGTTGATCGAGGACGCATCAATGTCGACATGGATCTTGCGCGATCCCGGCGAGAACGCGTCGAGCCGCCCGGTGATCCGGTCGTCGAAGCGCGCGCCGATGCAAACCATCACATCGCAGTCGTGCATCGCCCAGTTCGCCTCATAGGTGCCGTGCATGCCGAGCATGCCGAGCCATTGCGGATCGGCCGCAGGAAATGCGCCGAGCCCCATCAGTGTCGAAGTAATGGGAAATCCGGTCAGCTTGACGAGTTCACGCAACAGGTGGCTCGCCTCCTTGCCGGAATTGATGACGCCGCCGCCGGTGTAGAACAGCGGGCGCTTGGCGTGCGCCATTAGTTCGACCGCGGCCTTGATCTTCTCGATGTCGCCTTTCAGCTTGGGCTGATAGGTCTTGTGCTTGATGTTGCTCGGCCCGGTATAGATTCCGCGCGCGAACTGAATGTCTTTCGGGATATCGACGACGACCGGCCCGGGACGGCCGTTCGCCGCGATGTGGAATGCCTCGTGCAGCACGCGCGGCAGATCCTCGATCCGCTTCACCAGGTAATTGTGCTTGGTGCAAGGGCGCGTGATGCCGACCGTGTCGCATTCCTGGAAGGCGTCGTTACCGATGAGATGGGTCGGCACCTGCCCGGTGATGCAGACGAGCGGGATCGAATCCATCAGCGCGTCGGCGAGGCCCGTGACCGCGTTAGTCGCGCCCGGGCCGGACGTCACCAGCACGCAGCCGACCTTGCCGGTCGAGCGCGCGTAACCTTCCGCGGCATGGACCGCGCCCTGCTCATGGCGGACGAGGATGTGCCGCACCTTCTCCTGCTGGAAGATCGCGTCATAGATCGGCAGCACCGCTCCGCCGGGATAGCCGAAAATGTGCTGCACGCCCTGATCGGCGAGCGCTTCGAGAACCATCTCGGCTCCGGTCATTTCCTTCGTCATTGTCCTGCTCCACCTGAATTCGTCTTTTCGCCCGCGCCCGGGAATCAAAAAGGGTCCCGAAGGACCCTGTCAGCGCACCGCCAAACCATGAGTGATCGATCACCCTTGGGCGGTGCGCCTTCCTACGATAAGCGAAATAAAATTGCGTGCCACGGTCTATCCTCGATCAAAGGTTGCGCGGACCATAGTGATATGGCTCCGCCTGGTCAAGCCCAGCCGCCGGCATGGTTAACCATGCGTAAAAGCGCCCGGTTTGGCGACCCGCAGGCATTATGCAAGCCTTCCGGTTCGAACGAAAGGGGTAGGACATGCGCCCGCCATCCCTCATCCTCGTCGCGGCTCTCGTCGCAGGTCTTGTTTTGGTGTCGCCCTGCCCGTCGCAGGCGCAAACGGCTGCGCCCGCTGCCACGAAGACATGGAATCTCGTCGCCGGAAACTGGAAACGGCTGAAGGGCAGCGTGAAGCGGCGCTGGGGAAAGCTGACGCATAACGACATCGTGGAAGCGAACGGCCGCCGTGACATCCTCGCCGGCAAGATCCAGGCGCGCTACGGCATCGACAAGGCGAAGGCCGACGCGCAGATCGAGGAGTGGCTGAAGGAGCAGAAATAGGCGGAAGTGCTCAGGCGTCGTGCAGCACCGACGATGCGAAATCCAGCGCCTCCTCCGGCCTCACCCAATTCCATCCGTCCATCTGATTGCGAAACCAGGTGGCCTGCCGCTTGGTGTAGCGCCGCGTATCCATGATCGCTCCGGCCGCGGCTTCGTCGAGCGAAATCTCCCCGTGCAGATGCCGGCGCAGCCACGGCACGCCATGGGCTTTCATGGCGGGGAGGGTTTCCGGCAGATCCCGCGCATCGAGCGCCCTCACCTCGTCGAGCGCACCCATCCGCAGCATCGCTGCGAATCGCGCTTCGATATTGCGCACCAGCGCATCGCGCTCGACATCGAGAAAGATTTTCACGGCCTTTGCAGAATCGATGACCGGCGGCATTCCGTCGCGGTGCCAATCTGTGATGGTGCGGCCGGTGGCCTCGACCACTTCCAACGCGCGCAAGATACGCGAGCGGTCGCGCGGCATGAGCCGTGCCGCCGTGACCGGGTCGCGCTTCTGAAGCTCACGATAGAGCGGCTCGATGCCCTCGATATCGTGTCTTGCGCGCACGTGCGCGCGGACTTCCGGCGGGGTCGCGGGGATTGCCGCAAGACCGCTCAGCAGCGATTTGAAATAGAGGCCGGTCCCGCCGACAAAGACCGGCATTCGCCCCGCGACCGCGATGTCGGCCAGCGCCGCCCGCGCGTCGAGGCAATAGCGGCCGGCCGAATAATTCTCGGCTTCATCGACGAAGCCGTACAGCACATGCGGCACCTGCGCTTCGTCGGCTTGGGACGGACGCGCAGTTATGATGCGCAGGTGGCGATAGACCTGCATAGAATCCGCGTTGACGATCGTCCCGCCAACCTTTTCGGCGAGCTTCATCGCCAGCGCCGACTTGCCGCTTGCGGTCGGCCCTGCGATAAGCACCGCGATTTTGTCCCGGCCGCTCATGACTCACATCGCAACCTTGATCGCCCCTCACGCGCTGCGCGACGAGCATATCGCGCGCGCCAGCGCCGTGTTGCCCTCATTCGGCGCGCCGGACTGGCTAGATCCGGGCACCGCCTGCGATCTTCCCTTTACCCCGGACGGCCGGTTTGACCAACGCGCCGCGAGCGAGTGCGTGCGGCAGGCTCTGGCCGGCGCACCTGTCGACGTCGTCATTCAGCCCGTCGCGCACCGGCGCAAGAAGCTGTTCGTCGCGGACATGGATTCCACCATGATCGGGCAGGAATGCATCGACGAACTGGCGGATTATGTGGGATTGAAGGACCATGTCTCCGCGATCACCGAGCGCGCGATGCGGGGCGAGATCGCCTTCGAGCCGGCGTTACGCGAACGCGTCGACATGCTCAAAGGCCTGCCGGTATCGGTCATCGAAGAGGTGATCGACAAGCGCATCACACTCAATCCCGGCGCGCAAATCCTTGTGAGCACTATGCGCAAGAACGGCACTTATACCTGTCTCGTGTCGGGCGGCTTTACCTTATTCACGGCCGAAATCGCGCGCATGGTTGGATTCGACGAGACGCGTGCGAACACTTTGCTGGTCGGGAGCGACGGGCGCCTGCTCGGTGCCGTGCAGGAGCCCATTCTCGGGCGCGAGGCAAAACTCACGACCTTGCGCGAACTCGGCGCAAGGCTCGATCTGTCATTGCAGGACACGATGGCGGTGGGCGACGGCGCGAACGATCTCGCCATGATCGAGGCGGCGGGACTTGGCGTCGCCTTTCGTGCCAAGCCCAAGGTCGCGACGGCGGCGCAGGCGCGGATCGATCATAGCGACTTGACCGCGCTTCTTTATGCGCAGGGCTACCGGCGGGCCGAATTCGGCAATTGAGCGCGCAGGCGCCGCGCCACAACGACGATGGTCTCCCGGTTCGACGGCAGCGCGCCTAATGCCAGCGCACGGCCGCGCTCGAAGCCGGTGATGTCGTAATGCGGCGACGCGGTTTTCGGCGGCCCCTGATAGGACGAGAGATTGAGACCAAGCGACACCGCAAACCGGTGCAGCTCGTCGACGTCATCGGCCAGTAGATGGCACCAGCGCAATCCCTGCCAGGACCAGATCGGATCGTCGACGTAGACCGCCACCAGGCGCCCGCGTTACTGCAGGCTCAGCGCGATGAAGCGCACCTCGCCTTCCGCGTTCGCCACCAAGAGGAGCGCGGTCTTCTTGCCGTCCTTCTTCAGCTTGTCGATCTTCTTCTGGAAATCGTCTGCATTGGCGACGGATTCCTGCGCCACCTCCACGATCACGTCGCCGGGCGACAGACGCTTCTCGGCGGCGTTCGAGGCCGGCTCGACCGCGGTGATGACCACGCCCTTGACCGAATCCTTGATCTTGAAACGCTTGCGCAGGGAGTCATCCAGATTGGAAAGATCGAGCCCGAGCGTCTTCTTCACCACCGGCTTGTCCGGCTGCGGAGCGTCGCCCTTGGCGGCAACCTGAACCTTCTCGCCGTCCTCGAGCCGCCCGACCTTGACGGTCTTGGTCTCTTCCTTGCCCTTGCGGATGATCACGACCTCGACATTCTTGCCGATCGGCGTGTCGGCGACGCGAAGCTGCAGGTCTTTCACTTCCTTGATGTCGTGGCCGTCGAACTTGACTACGACGTCGCCGGCTTCGATGCCGGCGGGCTTCGCCGGGCCCTTGTCGTCTAGACCGGAGATGAGCGCGCCGCGCGCGCCACCCTTCAGCCCGAGAGACTCGGCCAGCTCGTCGGTGACCGACTGAATGCGCACGCCAAGCCAGCCGCGCCGCGTCTCGCCGAATTCGCGGAGTTGGTTGATGACCGGCACGACCGTCTTGGAAGGTACCGCGAAGCCGATGCCGACCGATCCGCCGGACGGCGAATAGATCGCGGTGTTCACGCCAACCACTTCACCGTCGAGATTGAATAGCGGGCCGCCAGAATTGCCGCGGTTAATCGCGGCGTCGGTCTGGATGTAATTGTCGTAAGGCCCCGAATTGATGTCGCGGTTTCGCGCGGAGACGATGCCCGCGGTCACCGAGCCGCCGAGCGAGAACGGGTTGCCGATCGCGATCACCCATTCGCCGAGCCGGAGCTTTTCGCTGTCGCCGAATTTCACCGCCTTGAGCGGCTTGGTCGGCGTCACCCGCAGCACGGCGAGGTCGGTCTTCTGGTCGCGTCCGAGGATCTCGGCCTTGAGGCGCTCTCCGCCATTGAGGATGACATGGACTTCGTCGGCTTCCGAGATGACGTGATTGTTGGTCACGACGATGCCCGACGGATCGATGATAAAGCCCGAACCGAGCGAGTTCACGCGGCGGGGCGCGTTGCGCTCTGCATTCGGACCGCGGCGGTTTTTGAAAAACTCCTCGAAGAATTCGTCGAACTGCGAACCGGGCGGCACGGGCGTCGCGCCCGGCCCGCGCTCAGGAGCACCGCCGCCGCGCTCGGATTTCGCATCCAGCGTCTGCGACGTGGAGATGTTGACCACCGCGTCGATCACGTTTTCGGCGACATCGGAAATCGATTCCGGTCCGCGCGCCTGCGCCGGGAGGGGAAGCGTGAGCCCTGCGACCAGAGCTGCGGCCGCCAAGCCCACGAGAGGCAGGCGGAATCGGTCGGTCAGCGAGGCGGGAAAGCCGGCCATGGGCGTGAAATCTCCTGGCGAAACAATGAAAGCGTCCGGTCGAGACTGCCCCCGGCGCCAAAGTCGCGCAAGAGCGTCCCGCAGCCGGTGAATTAGGGCATGGATTGAGGCGGAATGGCGACTGAATCACCCGCCCCGATCGGTCTTGATGACGCTATCCCCGGATGATCCAGACGAGCAGAAGGCCAATCACCGCCGAACCGATCCCGACCACACGCAGCGTCGAATCCGGCACCTGGGATACGGTTTCCATCGCGCGTTTGGCCATCTCCGGAAAGCCCGCGAAGACGAGCCCCTCAAGCACAAAGACAAGCCCGAGCGCGACCAGAAAATCCGTCATAGCCGCGCCCGCTCGCCGTCACCGCACCGGTGCCGCGCCGCCTGTTGTCGACCCGCCGGCAGGCGGGTTTGCAGGACGCCCGGAGGGATCGACGAAAAAGCGGAAGAATTCCGAATCCGGCTTCAGCACCATGCGGGTGTCGTTTGCCTTCAACCCGGCCTCATAGGCCTGCATCGAGCGGTAGAACGCGAAGAAATCCGGATCGCGGCTGAATGCGTCCGCGAAGATTTTGTTTCGCGTGGCATCGCCCTCGCCGCGCAGCTGTTCGGCGCGCGAGGTCGCGTCCGCAATCAGGACAGTCACGTCGCGGTCGGCGCGCGAGCGGATCTCCTGTGCGCGCTGGCTGCCCTGCGCCCGGAATTCCGCAGCCTCTCGCTGACGTTCGGTCTGCATGCGCTGATAGACCGCCTGGCTGTTCTGATCCGGCAGATCGGCGCGGCGGATACGCACGTCGACCACGGTGATGCCGAAGCTCTGGGCTTCACGGTTGAGCTGCTCCTGCACCTTCGACATCAGCTGAGCACGATCGTCACGCACCACATGCGTCAATGTCGCCTCGCCGAGCACGCGGCGCAGCGCCGAATTGAGCAGCGTCGACAGGCGCGAATTGGCACCCTCGATTGAACCGACGGTCTGGAAGAATCGCAGCGCGTCGTGGATGCGGTAGCGCGCGAAGGCGTCGACCACGAGCCGCTTCTGGTCGGATGCGATCACTTCCTGCGCGGCGTTTTCCAGATCGAGAATGCGCTTGTCGACATAAGTGACGCTGTCGATCAGCGGCACCTTGAAGTTCAGCCCCGGCTCGGTGACGACGCGCACCGGCTGTCCGAGGCGGACCACCAGCGCTTGCCGCGCCTGATACACGGTGAACATCGACGAATAGCCGAGCACGAGCGCGACAAGAGCGAGTACGGCGAGAACGCCGCCGGCCAATCCGAATCTCATTGGGGCGCTCCTGACGTGGTCGTACGCGGACGCTGTTGCTGTGTCTGGGCCGGCGGCGTGGTCCGGTTCAATTCGCCGAGCGGCAGATAGGGAACGACGCCGCCATTGCCTGGCCCGGCGTCGAGAATGATCTTGTCCGAGCCGCCGAGCACGCGCTCCATCGTCTCGAGATAGATGCGCTGACGCGTCACCGCGGGCGCCTTCTTGTATTCTTCGTAGATCTTCAGGAAGCGCGACGTCTGGCCGGTCGCTTCCGCAACCGTCTGCTCCTTGTAGGCTTCGGCGGCCTGCGTGATCTGCGCGACGCGTCCGCGCGCTTCCGGCACGACGCGATTGGCGTAGGTCTGCGCTTCGTTCTGAGCGCGTTCGAGGTCGGCGCGCGCGGCCTGCACGTCGCGGAAGCTGTCGATCACCTGTGCGGGCGGATCGACCTTCTGCATCTGCACCTGCGTCACCTGGATGCCCGCCTCGTAATGGTCGAGCGTCTGCTGCATCAGTTCGTGAACCTGCGTCTCTATGTTCTGGCGCGCACCGGTCAGGATCGGCTGGATGTTGGAACGGCCGATGATCTCGCGCATCGCGCTTTCGGCGACCGCCTTCACGGTCGAGTCGGGGTTCTGGATCTTGAACAGGTAGTCGGCGACGCCGGCGGGCTTCACCACGTAGAAAACCGAGAAATCGACGTCGACGATGTTCTCGTCGCCCGTCAGCATCAGACTCTCTTCCGGCACATCGCGCACCGTCGTGCCGCGCCGCGAATCCTCAACCAGCCGCATGCCTATATCGGTGCGCTTCACCACCGTGACTTTCGGCGTGATTGCGGTCTCGATCGGATAAGGCAGGTGATAGTTCAGACCGGGCTGCGCGTCGCGCACGTGCTTGCCGAAGCGCAGGACCACGCCAAGCTCATCGAGCTCAACGCGGAAGAAGCCGGACAGCCCCCACAGCACCAGCGCACCGAGGATCAGAAGCGCAAAACCGCGGCCGCCAAGATTGCCGCCGGGCAGGATGTTGCGCAGCTTGTCCTGACTGCGCCGCAGCAGTTCTTCCAGGTCGGGTGGCGTCGATGAGCCGCCGGATTGCGGCCCCTGACCCCAAGGCCCCTTCGGCCCCGATCCCCAGGGCCCTCCGCCCTGATTGCTCCACGGCATGGAAATCTCCTTGCAGACCGGCAGGTTAGACCGGCGATCCCTAAAACTGGCAGGGTTATAGGGGAGCGCAGCTATCCTTACAACGCGCGTTCATGCCGCGCTTCGTCACCTCTTGCGAAGGTAGGTGACATACGTGAACTCGCAATCGTCCTGCGGCCCCCTGCTCTGCCGTTGCCGCGACGTCTCCCGCCATTGCGACATATCGACTGTCGGCCAATAGGCATCACCTTCGGGCGTTGCATGGACGATTGTGAGTTCAAGACGCTCGGCGATTGGGACGGTTTGGCGAAAAATCTCAGTGCCGCCAATCACCGCAACACTGTCGGCACCGCGTTTTGCTGCGTCATCGCGCGCGATCGCCAGCGCGTCTTCGACACTGCGCGCGACGACGGTCCCCGGCTCGGAAAACGCCGCATCGCGCGTCACCACAATATTAGTGCGGCCCGGCAGGGGTTTTCCGATCGACTGGTAGGTCTTGCGTCCCATCACGACCGGGCGACCGATGGTGAGGGACTTGAAATGTTGCAGGTCGGACTTCAGCCGCCACGGCAGCGCATTGCCGCGCCCGATCACTCCGTTCTCTGCAACCGCGGCGACGAGGACGATCGGCGTCACGGCGCGCTCCGTTGCGCGAGGCGGGCGAGCGCCTCGCCCGAGACTCGGCACAACGTCCAGTCGTCGAGCATCACGCCGCCGAGAGATTTATAGAAATCGATCGAAGGCTTGTTCCAGTCGAGCACCGACCATTGCATCCGCGCATAGCCGCGTTCGGCGCAGATCCTCGCGAGATGGGCCAGCAGCGCCTTGCCGATGCCCTTCCCGCGATGGCCGGGCTTCACGAAAATGTCTTCGAGATAGATGCCGTTCTTTCCGCGAAACGAGGAAAAGTTCAGGAACCAGAGCGCAAAGCCCGCCGCCTCTCCGTTCCACGCGGCGAGATCGCAGAACACCGTCGGGCTTTCGCAGAACAAGGCCCCGGCGAGCATTTCGGGCGTCGTTTCCAGTTCGTGGGTGAGCTTTTCATATTCGGCGAGCGCGGCGACCAGCGCGAAGACGGTCTCCACGTCCTCCGGCCGCGCGGGACGAATGGTCAGGCTCACACCGCGACCTTCGCCGCGATATGCGGATGCGGGTCGTAGCCTTCCAGCCGGAAATCCTCGTAGCGGAATGCGGACAAATCCTTTACCGCGGGATTGAGATGCATCACCGGAAGCGATCGCGGTGCGCGCATGAGCTGCTCTCGCGCCTGCTCGACATGGTTCAGATAAAGATGCGCATCGCCGAGTGCGTGGATGAAGTCCCCGGGCTTGAGGCCGGTCACCTGCGCGACCATCAAGGTCAGCAGCGCATAAGAAGCGATGTTGAACGGCACGCCAAGGAAAATGTCGGCCGACCGCTGATACATCTGGCAGGAGAGCCGGCCTTCCGCGACATAGAACTGGAACATCACGTGGCAGGGCGGCAGCGCTGCCTTCTCCACCTCCGCCGGATTCCATGCCGACACGATCAGACGACGCGAATCGGGATTCTTGCGGATCATCTCGACGACATTCGCGATCTGGTCGATGGTCCGCCCGTCGGGCGCGGCCCACGAACGCCATTGCGAGCCATAGACCGGTCCAAGATCGCCATTCTCGTCGGCCCATTCGTCCCAGATGCGGACGCCATGCTCCTTCAGATAGCGGATGTTGGTCTCACCGCGCAGGAACCAGAGCAGTTCGTGGATGATGGATTTCAGATGCAGCTTCTTGGTCGTTAGCAGCGGGAAGCCCGCGCCCAGATCAAACCGCATCTGATGGCCGAAGACCGAGAGCGTCCCCGTGCCGGTGCGGTCGCGCTTTTCCACGCCGGCGCGGAGAATATGCTCCATGAGATCTAGATATTGGCGCATTGCGTTTTCAGTAGGGTCGACTCAAGAGCCAAGATGGTGAGTTTAGCGCAGCCATGCCAGATCGGCGGAAGAGCCTTCAACAGGATTGCCGCCTCAATTGCGGGCCGCCCCGCCCTTTAAAACCGGGCTATGGCGGAAGCCACAATTGCCGGCCAGCGCGTGACGCCAAACTACAGCAATCCCATCACCCCGATCAGCGCCGCGGCGGCGAACACCCAGAGCGGATTGACCCGGGTGAAATAGCCGAGGATCGCCGTGACGATGGTAATCGCGGCAGCGATGGCGCTGGTATCCGCCGTCAGTGCCAGCACCCATGCACTCGCGGTGACGAGGCCGATCGATACCGGCACGAGGCCCGCCTGGATCGCAATACGCCAGCGCGCGGTGCGAAACTTCTCCCAGATCTGGCCGACATAATAAGCGAGCAGGCAGGTTGGGCCGCACATTGCCGCGGTCGCGACCAGTGCGCCGGCGACGCCGGCCACGTGAAAGCCGATCAGCGTGACGATGATGACGTTCGGCCCGGGCGTAAGCTGGGCCAGCGCGAACATGTCGGCGAATTGCCGGTCGGTCATCCAGTGCTCGATTTCAACCGCGAAGCGATGCATCTCGGGGACCGCAGCATTCGCACCGCCGATCGCCAGCAGCGACATCAGCGTGAAATGCGCCGCAAGGCTTCCGAGTGCTCCTCCGTCCGCCTTCATTGGCCGGTCCGCCACCAGGCGATCGCAATGCTGACTGGCGCTGCCACCGCGATGACTTGCAACAGAGGCAGCCGCATCAGTCCGACCGCGATGAAGACCGCAATCGCAACAATCGGCGCAAAGTTCACGGTCTTGAACAGCGGCGTCGCCATTTTCGCGCAAACGGCAAAGATCAGGCCGGTCGCTGCGGCTGCAACGCCGCCGAGCCCACGGCGCAGCATTTCGAGATCGCCATATTGCGCGTAAAGCGCGGCAAGGATCGTGATGATGATGACTGGCGGAGCCATCAGACCGATCAGCGCCAGGACCGCTCCGACCGGCCCCGCAATGCGCGACCCGAACACCACCGAAAAGTTCACGATGTTCGGACCGGGCAGAAATTGAGAGAGCGAGAACGCCTCGTTGAATTCCTCCGCGGTCAGCCAGCGTTTTTCTTCCACGATCATGCGCCGTGCCCAGGGCAGCACGCCCCCGAATCCGGAGAGCGAGACCTTGGCGAAGGCGAAAAACAGCTCTGTAAGATTGGGAGAGGCGGCTGGCGCGGGAGCGGACGGTTGCGGCGGGCGAATCCCGTTCTCGATCATGGCCAGCACAACTAGCCCCGCGACCAAGCCGCAGCCACCTGAATTATCGCATTCCGGCCATGTCAGGCGAACCGCCCCCAACCACCGGACCGATCGTTCCAATTTTAATCAAACAAGCTTCATACAATCAGAGCAGGCTTAGAATACCACATACTACTCCTGGGATAAGTCACAGACGTCTCGAACGGGCAAGCGCAACCGCATTTGCCTTCAGGCGGCATTTGCACCTGGCCGCGGCCTTGAGCAGGCAGAATAGAAGAAACGACGTGGCCGATTGGTTCGACAGCGGCAAGCGTTCGCACCCCCGCACGATCGGCTGGATCGGCACCACCGCGCTCGCGATGGGCGGCAGCAACCAGATGATCTTCCTGATCACCGCGCTGTTCATCGGCCAGGGAGACATCCTCGGCCAGGGCAGCGCCGCAGTCCCGCTGCTGATCGTGGGCGTTCTTCTGAGCTGGGCCGCGGCGCCCGCCTGGACCGAACTCGTCCTGATGTGGCCAAACCGGGTCGGCGGGATTTCCGCGGCCTGCGCGGAAGCGTTCAGGCCTTACAGCCCCGTGCTCTCGGCGCTGACCGGAACCTGTTACTGGTGGGGCTGGGTACCGACCTGCGGACTCACGGCACTTTTATCGTCAGCAGCCATCCAGCAATGGTATCTGCCTGATCTCCCGGTCGAGGCGGTAGCCGTCACGGTCGTTGCCGCGTTCACCGCCATCAACCTCTGCGGGATCAAATGGGTAACCCGCCTCGCTGTGCCAGTCGCCTGCGCCTCCGCGGCGCTCGCGTTTTTGTCCGCGCTCGTTCCGATTCTCACCGGAGCCGTCGACTGGACGCAAGCAACGACGTTCAAGCTGACGTCCCCTTTTCCCGGATGGTTCGGCGATCTGACGTCGATCATGGCGGGCCTGTATCTCATCGGTTTCGCTGCACCTGCATTCGAAGCGGCGGCCTGTCACGTGGGCGAAACCAAGGATGCCAACCGCAACGTACCGCGGGCGATGCTCGCGAGCGCCACAATGGCAGGGCTCTATTTCGTCGTGCTGCCGGTCGTTTGGCTCGGTGTGCTCGGACCGGTTGAACTGGGCAAGGAGCTTGCGCTCGTACTCGGGCCAACATTCGCGCCGCTTCTCGGCAGCTTCGGCAAAGCGGCTGCGATCTGGTTCATCATCATGAACATGTTCCACGGAACGATGCAGCCGCTCGCGGGCGCAGCGCGCACGCTCTCGCAGTTGAGCGAGGACGGGCTTCTGCCGCGCTTCCTCGCATGGCGTTCGAAGACGGATTGCCCGTGGGCGGCAACACTGCTGACCGCCTCGATGGCGATCATCTTCCTGATGATGGGCGATCCGGTGTGGATGATCGCGGCCGCGAATTTCACCTATCTCATCAGCGTCTGCATGCCGAATGTCGCCGCGTGGCTGCTGCGCAGGGACCTGCCTGACGCCGAACGGCCCTACCGCGCGCCGCGCGGGACTATCATGCTGGGCGTCGGCGCGTCGGCAATTTGGCTGTTCTCCGCCATTCTCGGATTCCAGCAATTCGGTCTGCCTACCGTATTGTTCGGCCTCGCACTCGCCTATTCCGGTGCCGCGCTGTACGCATGGCGCGTGATCGAAGACAGGTGGCGCGAGGGGCTTCCGATCGTTGCGCGCACGCTGCACACCAAGCTAACCGGCGCGATGATCTTCGTGCTGGTGCTCGACGGCGCCGGGTATCTGATGGCGGTCAACAGCGTACCGGAGGGCCATCATGCGCTGACGACGGCGCTCGAAGACATTTTCGTGGTCGTCGCACTCCTGACCATCAGCGTCGGCCTGATCCTGCCGGGCATGATTACCCACACCGCGACCGAAGTGAGCGAAGCGGCCAAACGGCTCACGTCCGGCATGTTGCGCGAGTTTTCCCACGCCATGGCGGCGCTGGGCCACGGCAATCTCGAAGCGGCGCATGTGTCGGTCAACATCGTCCCGGTCAAGATCCGATCGAACGACGAACTCGGGGAAATGGGCGAAAGCTTCAACATCCTGCAGCAGGAGGTGAAAGAAGCCGCGCTCGGCCTCGACGAGGCGCGCGAGAAGATGAATACGGCACGGGCCGAATTGTCGGCGCGACACGCGCAGATCGCCCACCTCGCGCACCACGACATACTGACCGGGCTGCCGAACCGAGCGGGCCTCTCGATCCGGCTTGACGAGGCATTCGAAAACGCAAAGCGGGATCGCACGGCCTTCGCTCTGTTGACCATCGACCTCGATCATTTCAAGGAGGCCAACGACGTCTTCGGTCATTCCGTCGGAGACGAGCTCCTGTGCGCCATTTCCCAGCGACTCACTGCGGCGGCGGACGGCGCGTTCCTCGCTCGCGTCGGCGGCGACGAGTTCACAATCGTTTTGACAGAAGGTGCGCAGCCGGCGGCGGCGGAGACACTCTCCAATCGGCTGCTTAAGTCGGTCGCCGAAGATTTCGAGATTCGCGGTCAGAAAATTCCGATCGGTCTCAGCATCGGCGCGTCGGTCTATCCAAAAGACGGCATCGACCCGATGACACTTCAAGCCAACGCCGATGCCGCGCTCTATCGCGCCAAGGCCGACGGTCGACACCTTGCATGTTTCTTTAATCCCGACATGGACCGGCGATTGCGCGAGCGATACGCCCTTCAGCACGATCTGCGCTCGGCGGCCGCGCACAAGGAATTGCGCCTGCATTACCAGCCGCAGGCCAATATCAACGGAGAGGTGTTCGGCTTCGAGGCCCTGATCCGATGGGAGCACCCGAAGCGGGGCATGGTCCCGCCCGACTCGTTTATTTCGCTTGCCGAGCAGAACGGAATGATCATCGAAATCGGCGACTGGACGCTTCGGCAAGCCTGCCAGGAAGCGGCGTCATGGAAAAGGCCGCTGCAGATCGGCATCAACCTGTCACCGGTGCAATTCCGCTATGGTGATCTGCCGCAGCTCGTGCACGAAGTATTGTTTCAGAGCGGGCTCGATCCAAAGCGTCTCGAGCTTGAGATCACCGAGGGAGTTCTGATCAACGACCCCTCGCGCGCAATGTCGATCCTGCGCCGTCTGAAGACACTCGGCGTCAAGATCGTCATGGACGATTTCGGCACCGGCTACGCCTCGCTCTCGTCGCTGCAATCCTTTCCGTTCGACAAGATCAAGATCGACCGCACCTTCGTCTCCGGCGTGGATATGCGGCCGCAATCCGCCGCGATCGTGCGCGCGGTGATCGGGCTCAGCAACGCACTGTCGATGCCGGTCATCGCGGAGGGTGTCGAAACGGAAGATGAGCGCCGGTTCCTGATGAACGAAGGGTGCCGCGAAATTCAGGGCTACCTGATTGGCCGTCCGCGCCCGATCGCCAGCTATTCGGACCTCACGACCGGCTTCGTTGGAGCCCGCGACCACGTCCCCCTGGCGGGATAATCCAGGGACGCCGGTCTTTTTCTCGCAACCTTTCGCGCCTATATTGGAAGGTGCCGGCGCAAGTCGGCTATGGCGATAAACGGGCGTCGTAATAAACCTTTCGGACCCGGGGGCAGTACCCGGCGCCTCCACCCAAGCCCAGCCTCGCGCTGGGCTTCGGCGGGGGCGAAATAGGATCGACGAGGGCGTAAAGGGCGTGCTTTTGCTCGGCATGGTTCCGCCGTTATCGGGCCAAACGTATAGTTGCCAACGACAACTATGCTCCGGTTGCTCAGGCCGCGTAAGCGGTTTGAAAAACCAAGACTAAAGCCCTGACGGGTTAAGCTCCGTCAGGCGGGGTCCGGGGGCACCTGGCAACAGAAGCCCCCACTTCTTCGTTTACATGTCGCAGTTGAACGCTGGCCTTCGCCGCCCAAGCGGTTAGATTCGGCAGCCAGCAACTTTTGAGTCTCGGACCGATGGCCACCGATCACATCCGCTACGACGTACTCGCACAGGATGCCTTGCGCGGCGTCGTGCGCGCGGTCCTGCAGGACGCCGCCAAGAAGGGGCTGCCGGGCGACCACCATTTCTACATTTCGTTCGATCCGCGCGCCGAAGGCGTACGCATCTCCGAGCGGTTGCGCACACAATATCCGGAGGAGATGACGATCATCCTGCAGCATCAGTTCTGGGACCTCGTGGTCACGGACGACCATTTCGAGGTCGGCCTGTCGTTCGGCGGCATTCCGGAGCGGCTGTCCATTCCATTTGATGCGATCAAGGGCTTTTTCGATCCGTCGGTGCAGTTCGGCCTGCAATTCGAGACCATCGCCGAAGGTGCAGAGCCTGTCCTGCAGGACACCGGACAGGACAAGCCCCGCGCGCTCCCCGTGCCCGCCAATCCCGATCAGACAGGTCCGGTCGCCGTGCCCGAGGCGTCCGCGCCTGAGGGCGAGAAAGGCGCCGAAGTGGTGCGCCTCGACAAGTTCCGCAAAAAGTAATTTCGCTGTCATGGCTGGGCTTGTCCCGGCCATCCAGGTCTTTGCAAAGGCAAGAAATGCGTGGATGCCCGGCACAGGACTGGGCATTGACGCGTTGAAGGAGCGTTATGCCGCCCAAAACCCGCAGCGAAACAGATTCCTTCGGCCCGATCGAGGTGCCGACCGACCGCTATTGGGGAGCGCAGTCGCAGCGCTCGATCGAGAATTTCCGCATCGGTACCGAGCGGATGCCGCTGCCGATCATCCACGCGCTCGGCATCGTCAAACGCGCCGCCGCCGAAGCCAACATGCAGCTCGGCTCGCTCGACAAGCGGCGTGGCGGCGCCATCGTGAGGGCTGCGCAGGAGGTGGTCGACGCCAAGCTCGACGATCATTTTCCACTGGTGGTCTGGCAAACCGGATCCGGCACCCAGACCAACATGAACGTCAACGAGGTGATCGCGAACCGCGCCAACGAGATGCTCGGCGCCCCACTCGGGTCGAAGACGCCCATTCATCCGAACGACCACGTCAACATGAGTCAATCGTCAAACGACTGCTTCCCGACCGCGATGCATATCGCGGCTGCGCTGCAGATCGCCTTCCTGCTCGATCCGGCCCTCGCTTATCTGCAGGACGCGCTGCAGAAGAAGGAAAATGCCTTCGCCGGGATCGTGAAGATCGGGCGGACGCATACGCAGGATGCGACGCCGCTGACGCTGGGGCAGGAATTTTCCGGCTATGCCGCGCAGGCGCGGTCCGGAATCGGCCGCATCCGCCTCGGCCTGAAAAATCTCTACCCGCTCGCGCAGGGCGGCACCGCCGTCGGCACCGGGCTCAATTCCAAACCGAAATTCGCCAAGCTGTTCGCGCAACGGGTCGCGAAGATCACCCGCCTGCCCTTCGTCACGGCGCCGAACAAGTTCGAGGCTCTTGCTTCCAACGACGCCTATCTTTTTGCACACGGCGCAATCAACGCGATGGCGGCGGGCCTGTTCAAGATCGCCAATGACATCCGCCTGCTCGGCTCCGGTCCTCGTTCAGGGCTGGGCGAGCTGATCCTGCCGGAGAACGAGCCTGGATCCTCGATCATGCCGGGCAAAGTCAATCCGACGCAGGCCGAGGCGCTGACCATGGTGTGCTGCCAGGTGTTCGGCAACCAGGCGGCAATGACGGCGGCCGCGTCACAGGGCCATTTCGAGCTGAACGTTTATAAACCGGTGCTCGCGCATTGCATGATGCAGTCGATCCGGCTGATGGCGGACGCGGCGCGTTCGTTCGCGGACAATTGCGTGACCGGCATCCGCGCCGACGAAAAGCGCATCCGCGAATTGATGGAGCGTTCGCTGATGCTTGTCACCGCCCTCGCGCCCAAGATCGGCTACGACAACGCAGCCAAGGTTGCGAAGGCCGCGCATCAGCGCGGCACGACTCTGCGCGAAGAAGCGGTTCGCGCGGGGTTCGTGACCGAAGCAGAATTCGACCGCCTGGTCAGACCGGAAAAGATGACCCGGCCGGGCTGAGTGCTATCGTAAAATTTCACTTTCTCTTCAACGTACTACCCACGCCTATCCCCTGTGGCGAAATTCCGGCGATGTTTCGCCTTGGTATCGGCGCAATCTCCTTCGCCTATTTGTGATTAAGGGGCCGCATCGCCCCGATCTACCGGTTCTGTCGGGATTATGGGCGACATTCTCAATCTTCGGACGGCGCGCAAGCGAGCGGCGCGCCGTAAGGCCGATCAAACGGCCGAACAACAGAGGCTCGCGCACGGCCGCACGAAATCCGAACGCGCGCTTGCGGCCGCGCGTGAACACAAAGCCCAGCTCACTCTCGATCGGCACCGGATTGGAAACGGAGAATCGAATGAAATCGCCGGTGGTGAAACGCTCCATCGTGATCGCCAGCCATAAAACCAGCGTCAGTCTCGAAGATGCGTTCTGGAAAGGACTGAAAGAAATTGCGACGGGCCGCGGCCTGACGTTGTCGGAAATGGTCGCCTCGATCGACTCCGAGCGCCGCCACGGCAATCTGTCGTCCGCTATCCGGCTATTTGTTCTCGATCATTACCGGGCGCAAAGTCAGCCCACTCAGGGCCTGGCGTCGGGGCAAACCGAACCTCGCCGGGACGTCGAAGCCGCGCGCGCCTCCCCGCCCGTGCGGACGATTCAAACTTCAGCGTTGTGATCCATACTGATTGAAGAAACGGTCGCGTTCCGTGGTCGGCGAAGCCGCCCGCGGGGCGGCCGGCTTCGGAACGGGCTTGATCTCGAGGGGCGGGGGCAGAGGCGCGACGGCTTTTGGCGCCGGCGGCGCGGCCGTTACCGAGGGCACGACAAGAGGTGCCGCCGCACGGCTCGCACGCTCCGCTTCGATGGCCTCAAGCTTCTTTGACTGCTGATCGACGGCGCGAAGCGCGAGCCATCCCGCGAGCGCGGACACGTCGAGCGAGCGCCGTGGCGCGGCGAGCGGCCCCTTCAATCCGATGGTCAATTCGGGCCGCACGGCAAGCGTCGCGACCTGGGTCGCGGTCAGGACCAGCCGCCCATCGAGCATCTGCGTCACGAGATCGAGGCTGCCCGACACCACAAGGTCGGCGCCGTCGGCATGCGCGATCACGGTGCCGAGCCGCGCCTGCCCGTTGACGATGCCGATTGCACCTTCGGCCTCTTTCACCACCAGTCGCCCGCCGTCGAGCGCCGGTCCTGCCACGTCCCTGATCTTCGCCGCATCGAGCGGCATTCCCTGATCCGCAGCACGCATCTCCGCTAAAAAAACCCGCGGGTCGAGCTTGGCAATCTCCGCCTTTTCGAGCGTCACGGTCCCCGTGCCGTTCAGCGAGCCGACCAGCGCGCGCGGAGTGACGCCATAGCCTTCGACTTCAATCTGCGCGCCGAGCTTGCCGGACACCGGACCGCCCTCGCCGCTCGACAGGATCGAATTCGCATCGGCGCCTTTCAGGGTCAGGCGCGACTGCATGTTCACAAGTTCGCCGCTGCGCCGGAACGATGCCATGCCACTGATCTGGCCGGCGGCCATCTGACCGCTGACATCCTCGAATGCAAATTCATTCGCTGACAGGCGCATCGAGCCGGTCACGGTGCGTATGGTGAAGCTCGGTGACAGCGTCGCCAGCGCGGATTTGAATTCGACCCGGCCGGATATGTCCGGCAAACCTGTCTTGACGAACGGCTCGGTGGACCACGCGCCGTCACTTCGCTGTGCAGGCATGCCGATCGCGGCAGCGGCTAGCGCCGACGCGTCGAGCGAGTCGGCCTCGATCTTCCCGCTGATCGCGAGTGGGCGCGCAAGATTGACCTGCAACGCGCCGCGGATCCGGTTCTTCGAAACGCTCGCCGCGATGTCGGTCACGTTTGCCGTCCAGCCATTCAGCGCCACGCGCGACTGGAAAGTGAAGGGCATCGGCAGAGTATTGCCGTCGCTCTTGGTCACCATCAGCCCGAGCGAAGCCGTCACCTGATCGAGCTTCACACGAGCGGTGCCATGGGATTCGGCGTTCAGCGCGCCATAGCTCAGCCGCGCTCCAACATTCAAATCGCCGTCCGCGGGCCCGATGACCTGCAGCTTCAATTCCCCAGCGCCCGATTGCTGCGGAACGAGCCCGTCGAGCGCAAGCGTCCGGAGCAAGGCGCTTCCGTCGTCGGATCCCATGGTGGCGTCGATGCGCACTCGTGCAGATCCGGGAGCGCGGCTGTCGCCCTGCCCTTCGGCGCGTAGGCTGACCTTGAGCGGGCCGGCACTGCCATCGACATTGAGCCGGGCAAGTGTCGGTACGTTCGGAACAGTTTCGTTGCCGACATCGAGCGTCGCGTGAAGTTTCGCCGCGCCGATGCGCGAGGTCAGCCGACGGATGTCGTCGGCGGATTGCGGAATAAATTTCGCAGCGAGTGCATTCGCACCTGCCCAGTCGTGCGCATCGAAGTCAAACGTAAGATTTCCGCGCGGCGCCGACGGCGCGGTATCGATCTGGCCCCTGCCGCTCAGCCCTATTCCGCCAAAATCCGCGATAGCGAGCTGCTCGACCTGCAATCCGTTCGGTCCGAAGCGCAGCCGCGCCTTTGCATCCTTTGCTTCGAAGCCTGCGAGCCGGACGCGTCCGAGATCGAATGCAAGCGCGACGTCGCCGGGGCGTTCCAGGGTCCGATCGTCAAGCATCGTCTTGCCGAAATCGATGAGCGCATCCACGTCGACATCCGGGGCACGCAGTTCGGCGTCGAGGCGGGCTTTGAGTCCTTTATCGGCGAACCGGTAGAGCGCCTTGCCTTCGAAGGTCTTGCGGTCGATCTCAGCGCGGAGATTGCTGATGCCGACAGTGTCGGCTCCGAGCGTCACGTCGCCACGCACGCGCACCGGCTTGATCGCCGCGATCGGCAGGTCGCTGCGCCCGTCCAGCCAGGACAGGAGTGCGCGGGGATCGCTGGTCGTGACATCGATCGGTCCGTTGAAGGTTGCTCCGGCGCCGCCTTCGATTTTGCCGTCGAGTTGGACCTGCGTAATGCCGGGTGCCCGGAATTCGACGTGCTCGAGCGACCATCCCCCAGGCCCGGCGACCAGATCGCCGCGAACCGACTGCAGCATTGCGCCGCCAAGGGTCACGCTGTCGATCGCGACATTTACACGCGCGGGGATCGTCGACTGAAAGCCCGGCCCGAACGATTCCTTCAGCGCCTTCAGCGCGGGAATCGGCAGTTTGCGCGGCAGTTCTCCGGGTGTCGCCAGCTTGTCGAGATCGAGCTGGCGGCCCGAGAGATTTCCGTCGAGACGCGGATTACGACCGAACGTGATGTCCGCGTTGCCGGTGAGCTTCACCGCGCGCTCATCCGGCCCGTACTGGGATTCGATCTGCTCAAGCGACGCCGACTTGGGATTGGCGCGCACCTTCGACGACAGGCGGATCGCTTCGTTCGTCACGGTCTGCCCGCCGACGAGAACCACCCCGGAAGAGCGCGAAAAATTCAGCGAGCCTTCGAAGCGCGGCTCTCCGTTCTCGATCGTCAGGTTCCCTTCGACTTCGGCGCTGACGGGCCGATCCGATGGATCGATCCCGAGCTTGATCCTTGTCGCTCCGTCATCGGGCCGCGACGTCGCGATGCGATAGCCGTAGAGACCGCCATTGAGGATAAAGGCACCCTCGCCTTTGAAGGCGCCGGCGAGCGAGCGCACCTCGCCGTGAAACCAGAAACGGTCGAGCGTGACGCGCGTGGCATTAAACGCATCGACAAGCGTGACCTTGGCCTCGTCGACATTCAGCCGGTCGATCGCGATCGTATCGAGCGGAAGCCCGTTCGAAACCTTCGGGAAAACCGCGCGGCCGTCCTTGTCGAGCCCAAGCGTGACTTCCGGGCCGATGATGCGCGTCTGCGCGGCGCGCAACCGCCCGCGCAGCAATGGCCCAAGCGCAAATTCCACGCCGAGCGCGCGCGCCTTCACCCCGCCGAGGCTCTCCGGATTGCCGATCTCGATGCCACTCAGAATCAGAGAGGGCGAGGGCAGCAGGCGCAGATCAACAGAGCCGTTCACGCGAACCGGCAGCCCGGTCAGCCGGCTCGCCTCCGCCTCGAATTGCGGGCGATAGCGGTCCCAGTCGACAAACAGCGGTCCGACCAGCGCCGCCACCAGCGCCAGAATGATCGTGATCGCAATCCCAAGCAGTGTTGTCTGCACGCGGTATCCTCAGTTTTCCCGGCGGCGCGCCCGGCGGCGGCGTCCACGGGAAAGCTGAAACTGGGATGAGTTTCGCATGAAAGCCACGGGCCACGCCACAGCGGCGGCTTGCCGCGGCAAATGCCCGTCGTAGCAGGTTAACGGAAGCATTTCAGACTAGCCGCGCGAGGCGGCATTTCTATGTCCGTCAGAGCGAGGGGATTATCTTGCCCGGGTTCATGATGTTGCCGGGATCGAGGGCGCGCTTGATCGCCGCCATCGCTGCCAGCGCCTCCGCTCCGTGCTCGCCCTTCAGATACTTGATCTTGCCCTGTCCGACACCGTGCTCGCCGGTACAGGTCCCTTCCATAGCAAGGGCCCGCTCGGTCAGACGATGCAGGAAGCCTTCGACCGCTTCCACCTCCTTGGGGTTGCCCATGTCGAGCAGCGGCATGCAGTGGAAATTGCCGTCGCCAACATGGCCGGCGATCGGCGACAGCAATCCGGTATCTGCGATGTCGCGCTGTGTGTCGCGCACGCATTCGGCAAGCCGCGAGAGCGGCACGCAGACATCGGTCGCGACGCCGACGGTGCCGGGTCGCAGCGCGCGCGAGGCCCAATAGGCGTCGTGACGCGCCTGCCAGAGCTTCGTGCGGTCTTCCGGCTTGGTGGTCCATTCGAATGGGCCGCCGCCATGCTCCTTCGCGATTTCACCGAACATTTCCGACTGCTCGGCGACACCCGCCTCGGTGCCGTGAAATTCGACGAACAGCATCGGCACTTCCGGCAGCGTCAGCTTCGAATAGGCATTGCAGGCCCGGACCTGCACTTCGTCCAGGAGGTCGATGCGCGCGACCGGAATGCCCGACTGAATCGTCTCGATCGTGGCATTGCATGCGGCCTCGACCGAAGGGAACGGACAGATGCCGCCCGAGATCGCCTGCGGCAGACCGTGCAGCTTGAGCGTAATCTCGGTGATCACGCCGAGCGTGCCTTCGGAGCCGACCATCAATCGCGTCAGATCGTAGCCGGCCGACGATTTTTTGGCGCGGCGCGACGTCGTCATCACCTCACCATCCGCCATCACGACCTTCAGTGACAGCACATTGTCCTTCATTGTTCCGTAGCGCACCGCATTGGTTCCGGACGCGCGCGTCGCCGCCATCCCGCCGAGCGAAGCATCGGCGCCGGGGTCGATCGGAAAGAAAAGTCCCTGCTGGCGCAAATGATCGTTGAGCTGCTTTCGCGTGACGCCGGGTTCGATGACGCAATCAAGATCCTCGGCGTGGATCTTGAGTACCTTGTTCATGTCGCGGAAATCGACCGATACGCCGCCGAACGGCGCGTTCACATGGCCCTCAAGAGAGGTTCCCGTTCCGTAGGGGATGACCGGCACATGATGCTTGGCGCAGATGCGCACCACGTCCTGCACGTCGGCGGTGTCCTGCGGGAATACAACGATGTCCGGCGGCTGGTTTTCCAGCCAGGTGAGAGTATGCCCGTGCTGCTCGCGCACCGATTGCGAGGTCACGGCGCGATTGCCGAAACGGGCCGTGAGGGCGCTGATAGCAGCGGCAAGCGCCTGCGGGTCGCGTGTCGGGGGCTGTTTCTGGGCGATTCTCATAGGCGTTTCCTGACGCAATCCTATTATTTTCCTACATTTGGTCACATTATAGCGGCGGAATGTGAAGGCCCGGCAGCGAAAATTTGTCGCCATGCTCGACCGTATTGACCTCGAACCTGTCTTCTTTGCGCCGTTCGTCTCCTCGGTGATGAGGATCGAGCCGCATTGGATCGACTACAACGGCCATCTCAACATGGCCTATTACAACGTCCTGTTCGACCGCGCAGTCGATGAACTCTATGCGCTGGCGGGGATCGGAGAGGCCTACGCAACCGCGAGCAGCCGCAGCCTGTTCACGGCCGAGGTCCATCTCCGTTATCTCCAGGAATTGCGAGAGGGTGACGCAGTTCGCGTCACGTTCCAGCTTCTCGGCTTCGATTCAAAACGCCTGCATTTCTTCGAGCAGCTTTTCCATGCGACCGACGGCTGGGTCTCCGCGACCTCCGAATGCCTCGCCTTGCATGTCGACATGCAGCGCAAAAAGACAACGCCCTTCCCCGACGATGTCGCCCGGACGCTTTCCGCGATGCACGCCTCGCATGCGCGCCTGCCGCGTCCGGAGGCTGCGGGAAAACGCATTGAGATGCCCGAACGGCCGTAACGCGCCGACCCTGCGGGCTTCTAGGCGGACCTTGCAGAAGGGCCGGGATTGAGGCGACAGCTCGCGCAATGGCAGCTATAGAGCGCCGTGCCGACGAGCGCCAATCCCACACCGAGACTGTCGAGCGCCAGCATTTCGCCTGCATAAAGCCAGGCATGGAGCGACGACGCGATCAATGCCGCGCCGAACAGTCCCGCTCCGGCCGTTGCCGTTAGCCAAATCGAGGAACGCTGCCATTGTTCGAAGCCGGCGCGGGCAAGCGGCTTCTGCTGCTCATGCAGGTGATAAGCAATCCAGACCGCGCAGGCGATCGCTGCGACACCGATCGCAATGCCGCCCGCATGCGCGATGCTCTGCGTGCTCCCGCGCACGACGTTATAGCGAACCATCATCAGCGGCGTATCGAACAGCGCATGCCACGCAACCGGCACGAGGCACGCATAGATCGAATAGCGGACCTGATGTATCCGCCCATGCCCTCGCCGATAGGACAGGCGCGCCATCTCTATGAAGGTGCCCGCGATGGCCCCGAGCGCCGCATGGAACGGCACCGTCAGGACGTTGCGCGTCACGGCAAGCATCTGCCATTCGTCCGGACTGCGCGCGAGATAGGACAGGTTTTCGTAAGCCGCGAAACCAAGCCCGGCCGCTGCCCCATAGACGACGCCGTCCATCGGCTCCTCGAACGGACGGTGGCGGCACACGACAAAACCGATCACCGCGATCTTGACCGCCTCCTCCGGGATCGCGACATCGAAAATCGCGTGCAGGATGACGGCGGACCAGGGCCCCTTTGCGAGGTGCACGATCCAGGCCAAAGGCAGCTTCACGTAGTGAAGGAGGAAGATCGCGCCGACGCCCAAGGCGAAAGTCAGCCACACGACGCTCGCAGGTTCGGGGCGCCGGTCGGCGGAAGCGACGAGCCACAAAATAAGGACGGCCGGCAACACGGCGGCCGCGCCGAGGAACGTCGGGAACGAATCGAAGATGTGCATCCGAAGGTCGGGAATCGGCAGGTTTCGTGACAGGCTAGCACGAGGCACCCCTCCCGTTTTGGGGTTGCCAGTGCCATCTTAGGCTCCAGATTCGCGCGCAGAGTTGCGCTTTCCGGCCCCGCGGCCGCAATGGAGCCGGAATGGCCGAACCGAAGGCCCAACGCCCGTTCGATGCACCACCCCCCGCCCCTGGCGGGATTGCCGCGCGCGCCATGGCGCAGGCGCGGGGCGCAGCGACCTATCTCGACGATCTTAACCCGGAGCAGCGGCTCGCGGTCGAGACGCTCGACGGCCCGGTGCTCGTTCTCGCCGGCGCCGGAACCGGCAAGACGCGCGTTCTCACCACGCGCATCGCGCATATCCTCTCCCTCGGCCGCGCGCGTCCCTCCGAAATCCTGAGCGTAACCTTCACCAACAAGGCCGCCCGCGAGATGAAACTTCGCGTCGGTGCGATGGTCGGCGAAGCCGTCGAAGGCATGCCGTGGCTCGGCACCTTCCATGCCATCGGAGTGAAAATCCTGCGCCGCCATTGCGAGTTGGTCGGCCTGAAGAATGGCTTCACGATTCTGGATGTCGACGACCAGATCCGGCTGCTCAAACAACTTCTCGAAGCCGAGAACATCGACGAGAAGCGTTGGCCTGCGCGCGTGCTCGCCGGCTACATAGACGGCTGGAAGAACCGCGGCCTCACGCCCGATCAGGTGCCCGCAGGAGAGGCTGCCGTATTCGCGGCCGGCCGCGGCATGACGCTCTATGCGGCGTATCAGGAGAGATTGAAGACGCTGAACGCCGTCGATTTCGGCGACCTGCTTCTGGAGAACATCCGGCTGTTCCGCGAGCATCCGGATGTGCTGCGCGACTATCAGCGCCGCTTCAAATTCATCCTGGTGGACGAGTATCAGGACACTAACGTCGCGCAATATCTGTGGCTGAGGTTGCTGGGGCAAAGTTCGGGCGCGCCGCAACTCGCAGGCCCCGGTGCAGAGCATGCGCCCAAGCCAGTCAAGAACATCTGCTGCGTCGGCGACGACGATCAGTCGATCTATGGCTGGCGCGGGGCGGAAGTCGACAACATCCTGCGGTTCGAGAAGGATTTTCCGGGCGCCAAGGTGATCCGCTTGGAGCGCAATTACCGCTCCACCGGCCACATCCTCGCCTGCGCCTCGCACCTGATCGCGTTCAACGAAGGCCGGCTCGGCAAGACGCTACGCACCGAAGACGTGCCGGGCGAGAAGGTCACCGTCACCGGCGCGTGGGATTCGGAAGAAGAAGCGCGCGGGATCGGCGAGGAGATCGAGGAGCTACAGCGCAAGAAGCATCCGCTGAACGAGATCGCGATCCTTGTGCGCGCCTCATTCCAGATGCGCGAATTCGAAGATCGTTTCGTCACACTCGGCCTGCCGTATCGCGTGATCGGGGGCCCGCGCTTCTACGAGCGCGCCGAGATCCGCGATGCGCTGGCCTATCTGCGCGTCGTTCATTCGCCGTCCGACGATCTTGCATTCGAGCGCATCGTCAACGTGCCGCGCCGGGGGCTCGGCGACGCGACCGTGCAAGCGCTGCACGATCACGCACGCGCCCGCCGCATTCCGCTCACCGAAGCCGCAGCCAACCTCGTCGAGACGGACGAACTGAAGCCAAAGCCCCGCGGATCGTTGCGCGACCTGCTGACGAGCTTCGAGCGCTGGCGCGTGCAGGCACAGACGCTGCCGCACAACGAGCTGACCGAAATCGTGCTCGACGAGTCCGGCTACACCGAGATGTGGCAGAAGGATCGCTCCGCCGACGCCGCGGGACGGCTGGAAAACCTGAAAGAACTTGTCCGCTCGATGGAGGAATTCGAAAACCTCGCGGGCTTCCTCGAACACATTTCGCTCGTGATGGACCGCGACCAGGCCGAGGGCAACGACGCCGTTTCGATCATGACCTTGCATTCGGCCAAGGGGCTCGAATTCGATACCGTGTTTCTGCCGGGCTGGGAGGAAGGTCTGTTCCCGCATCAGCGCTCGCTCGACGAGCAGGGCCGCGCCGGGCTGGAAGAGGAGCGCCGTCTTGCCCATGTGGGACTGACGCGCGCCCGCCGCCGCGCGAAAATCTTTTTCGCCACCAACCGCCGCATCCACGGCATGTGGAATTCCACCATCCCTTCGCGCTTCCTCGACGAATTGCCGGAGGCGCATGTCGAGGTGACGGAAAGCAAGGGCGGCTTCGGCGGAATGGGCGGCTATGGCAGCGTCGCCGTGTCGCGCTTCGATACCTTCGGCGCTTCGTCGTCGAGCTACACCACGCCCGGCTGGCAGCGCGCGCAGAAGCGGCAGGCGAAGATGGATCGCGGTCGCGTCGAGGACGATGGCTTCGCCGACGAAGGCTCCGAATACGAATCGCGCGAGCGAAAGCGCTTCGGCGATGCGGAGGCCGATTTCAGCAATGAGGCGCCGGCGGCACAACGCGCAGGCTCGCATTCCGCGCGCGGCACCGGCACGTCGAAGGGCCGCTTCGCCGCGCGGCGCGAGCCGCTCACAATCGAGGGTGAACTGGTCGCGAAATCGACCGGCACGGTGTCGTCGTATTCCGTCGGCGACCGCGTCTTTCACATCAAGTTCGGCAACGGCAACGTGACCGCGATCGAGGGCAACAAGCTCACGATCCAGTTCGACAAGGCCGGCGAGAAGCGCGTGGTAGATAGTTTTGTGGAGAAGGCGTGAAGCCGGCGCCAGCGCGTGGGCGTGACAACCCCTCAACTGCGGCGTAACACTCCGCTTCTTCTTCAATCCCGCAAGAGCCCTTAATGCCCTACGGAGTCCAGAGGCGAGGCGTTCACGTCAAGGGCGCGAACGAGAATCGCGAGCCGCCGATCAACTGGCGGCGCGGGCTGCTCCGCGTCTGGGTGGTGTTGTCCGCCGCCTGGATCATGGGCTGGACCATCTACCTCATCATCTTCGGCCTGCAGGGCGGCTTGCGGCAATTCGGCGAGATCCTCGCCGTCCCGGTGGTCCTGTTCGGACCGCCGGTCGCGCTGTTCCTGTTCGGGTTCGGAGCGCGCTGGGCGCTTTACGGGTTCAAGGGCGACGCCGGGCCGCAATAAGCGGGCGCGAGCACTCACCTCAGCTTCATCATCGTGTATCGCCTGTTTCCGCAGAACGGGCGCACTTCGGTCGGCCAGCGCCCGAGATCGACGGCCTTCGCCCATTCGGGGCTCGTCAGCACCGCGGGTGAATCGATCTCGTACATCGCCGAATAATTCGGGCCTTCGTGCTGGTGGTTCTGCACCGCCCCACCCATCGCGATCGAGAACGGCTCGCCCTTGCAGCGCGTCACCGCGCGCACGCCCGGCACTTTCAGCAGATTCGGCACGTGCTCGGTGTCATACACCTCATTGAACAGCGCCTCCTTGTCCGGCTGCACGTCCATGCTCGCGATATAGAGATATTTTGTCGTGATCGGCACCGGTGGCCCCTCCCTTTTTCTTGTTCGGGGAAAGACAATAAAGACGTGGATGCCCGGCACAAGACTTGGCATCGCGCGCTATAGTCGCGAAAGCTCATTGGGGGAAATCAATGCCGCTCAGTCCACAGATCAAAAGCCTCATCGCCACTGCCTGGGCGGACGGCTATCCCTGCCTTGTCGCGACCGTGGGACCGAAAGGCCCTAACATCTCGCCGAAAGGCTCGCTGGTGGTGTTCGACGACCAGCATCTCGCTTATTGGGAGCGCTCCAAGCGCACCGCGCTCGACAATCTTTCCCACGACAAGCGCGTCTGCATCATCTACGCAAATTTCAAGGCACAGCGCGACGGGCTGATCGAGTCCGGCTTCCTGCGCTTCTACGGGTCGGCCGTGCTGCATGAGAGCGGCCCGATGCGCGAGGCGATCTTCCAGAAGTTGAACGACCGCGAGCAAAAGCACGACGGGGCCGATACCGGCATCGGCGTGCTGGTGAAGATCGAACATGCAGCTGACGCGCGCGGCAAACCGATCGTCTGACCCGCCCCATTTATGCCGGAACGACCCGGCAAGAGAGCGGGACGCCTGATTGTCACCAAAGGAATTGCCATGCCTGACGCCGAACAGAATTACGGCACCACCGCCAAGATTTTTCACTGGGCGATCGTCGCGCTTCTCATCGTCCAATATGCCGTCGGCTGGCTCATGCCCGATATCCGCCGCGGCATGGTCCCGGGCGCCGCGATGAATTTCCATATCTCAGTCGGCATTGTCGTGCTCGCGCTGATCGCTCTGCGCCTTGCCTGGCGGGTGAGCCACCCGGTCGCGGCGGATGAAGACCTTCCACACTGGCAACGCGTCGGTTCGGAAGCCCTGCATTGGGGGCTTTATGCGATGGTTTTCATCACGACGCTTTCAGGCTGGTTTTATGCCTCGATGCGTGGCTGGTCCCTGTCGTTTTTCGGCGTCATCCCGCTTCCTGCCCTGACCGCCGAAGGCTCGGCCGTCGGCCGGTCGATCGGGCGACTGCACGAAAACTTGATCTGGGTGCTGCTCGGGCTGATTGCAGTCCACGTGGCTGCAGCTTTGGTTCATCTTTTCATTTACCGTGACCGGGTCATGCAGCGTATGTTGCCGTGAATGCCGCACTTCCGCCTTTCTGCGGAACAAGCATCCCCGTTGCGGCTTGAAGGTTCTGTGCGCCTCGCGCGCCGGAAGGATGGTGTGATGCGTCTTCGGATTTTCCTTGCTGCCCTTGCGGTGGTCGCGAGCCCGGCCGTCTCACATGCCGCCATCCTCGTCCAGATCGACAAATCCACGCAGAGCATGGTCGTGTCTCGCGACGGCGAAACGCTGCATCGCTGGCCGGTCTCGACCGGACGTCGCGGATTCGACACGCCGAACGGCACCTTCAGGGCGTTTCGCATGGAGAAGGACCATTTCTCCAAGGAATGGGACGACGCGCCGATGCCGAATTCCATCTTCTTCACCAAGAAGGGGCACGCGCTGCACGGCTATCTCGATACGAAGAATATCGGACGCCCGGCATCGCACGGCTGCGTGCGGCTGCGGCCCGAAAATGCGAGCGCGCTCTATGCACTGGTCGAAAAGGAAGGCGTCCTGAACACGACCGTCTCGATTACCGGCGATACGCCGTCGGGCCGGGCGCCTGTCGCGCAGCGCGCGCCGCGCGCGGTCGCGCCGGACGGCGGCTACGCGCCGACGGATCCGAACTACCAGCCGCACTATGGCGACCAGCGCTATGGGCAGCAGCCCGATCCGCGTGACGACCAGCGCTATGCACCACGCTATTCATATGGCGATCGCCCGGCCGTGCAGCCTTACGACCCGCGGTTTGATCCGCGCTATCGGCGGCGCATGGATCCGGTCTATGGCGATGAGGACGACGAAGACGGCCGTCTCTATGCGCCGCGCCGCGGCCCGCCGCCATTCTTCCCGTTCGGCAGCAACTGACGTTCAGGCTTTCGGCGCGATCTTCGACAGCGCAGGCACATGCGCGAGGATGTCGTTGACGACTTTCGGTCCGGCTTCCGCGCGCACGGCGGATAGCAGAATTTCGCCGGCCTTTTCGAGTTGCGCCATGCTCACGCCGGTACCAAGCAATTCGGTGATGAGCTCCATCGTATCGCCGGCCTTGCCCCCAAGCAGCGAACCCAATCCACCGACAATCGAACCGAGCCCGCCGCTGAACTTCGCGGTCGCGGCAGTCGCGATGGCGTCCGCCTCTGGAAACGCTGCGAACAGTTTCGACACGGCCGCCTGAGGACCTTCCTTCTTCAGGAAGGCCAGGATCAATCCGACGATCAGCGTCGCCTTGTCCGGGCTGATTCCAGCCTTTTGCGCGATCTCGTTGATGATTTCCTGCATCGCCTGCACTTCCCCCGTCGCGGACGCGCCCCGCCGACACTCCTAAGCGATTTGCACTGCAGCGCAAGCACTGCATCGCAAAATAAGCCCGAGCAATCTGCCATTACGTTCGGAGGCGAGACCGCCATGATAAATTTTGTATAAATAATGGAGCGCAGCGTCCTGAAGCATTGAATGGCGCCAGCCGCGTCATTGACTTGCCGCTTTCGGAGCGCCACGTCCGGGCACTTCGATCACGATCGAATAGGACGCCTGCGCCGAAAATTGATCGCCACGGAGCGGCCGTTAATTTCACTTCACCCAGAGGACTGTCATGACACGATCTCTCGCGACAATTCTGTATTCCGCAGCCGTCGCCGGTGCCCTCGCGTTCACGCCCGTAACCGCCATGGCGCAAGGCAAGACCGCGAAAGCCTGCGAAGAGGAATGGACTGCAAAGAAGGCTGAGCTCCAGGCCGCCAAGACCAAGAAGAAGGACTTCATCGCTCAGTGCCGCGCCACCACTGCGGCCGCCACTCCGCCGGCTGCGGCCCCTGCCGCCAAGCCCGCCCCCGCGGCGCCAGCTGCGAAGCCGACGACTACGGCGACCACCACCGAGGGCAAGCCGGGTCGCGAGGCGATGGTCGCGCGCGAGCGCGCCTGCGGCGCCGAATGGAAGGCCGACAAAGCTGCCGGCAAAATTCCGGCGGGCCAGACCTGGCCGAAATACTGGAGCGAGTGCGACAAGCGCAAGAAAGCGGCGGGCATGTAAGCCCGACGACGCAAACCGAGATAACAGAAACGGCGGCACCCTGTGCCGCCGTTTTCATGTGTGACCGAACAATTCAGTGAGCCTAGCCGTTCAAGGATCACGAGTTCCGGCAACGAGAGCGCCCATGATCCGCAAGCTGAAGACCGGTGGCTACCGCCTCTATTCCAGCAAGACTGATCCGAAGACGGGCAAAAGACGAAATCTCGGAACCTTCAAGACCCGCGCCGCCGCGGAAAAGCACGAACGCGAGGTCCAGTATTTCAAGCGGCACTGAGCCGCCGCGCGTTCAATAGCCGAGGATGACCTTGCGGCACGGAGACGTGAGCTTTTGGGCATTCATCTGCAGGCAGGAATAGACCGCCATTTCCCCCTCCTTGATGACTTTGCTGCAAAAGCGGCGAGCGTCTGCGTTGCAGGCCTTGCGATCCTGCGGGGTGCCCGATTGCGCCACGGCCGCGGCTGGCGCGAGAGCAAGCAAAAAGGCCGGAATCAACAATGATCGCGTCATGAGTCTTTCCTCTGCAAATTGCGGCGGTGATAAGGACGCAAATTGTGCCCGATCCAAGGCAGCGCGGCTGGAAGTCGGCGCCAAGAGAAGCGGGCTTTCGTTTCGCCGTCATGCCCCGCGTCGCGTCCTGCCTTGGGCGGAAATTTGCGATGCACGAACGCGAGCATCCGCGCGGACGGTCCACGGAGCGGCGGAACGTCCTTGGCGAGAAGCACAATGCCGAGAGGCAGCATCCAGAAACCGAGAACCGGCAGAAAACTGAATACACCGCCCGCAACCAGACCGACGCCGGCCGGAACGCGATGCCACGACGAACCGCCATGCAGCCGGCGCAGCCAAGCTCCGAAAGGCTGCCGAAGCCGTTCACTCAGACGATCGACCTCCCGGTCGAGGTCAAGGTGGGCATCACCCATCATCCGGGCCCCGGTCATTTGCGTTTTTCCAGCAGCAGGTTGCCGCTCGAACGGATCGCCCCTTGCGCGAGACTGGCGAATTTCTGCAAAAGCCAGGGCAACGTCACCGTCAGAACGACATGGTCCTGCTCGACCGCGAGCGTCCCGCTCGCTGCCTGCCCAAGCGCACGGACGCGGAACGACATCGTGTCGGCGTCCCACGTTTCCTGTTCGACAGCCAGCACGGGAAAGGAATCGGCGGCCCGGTGCAGTCCACCCTTGAGCCGGCGGACCGCCTCTTCTTTTCCTAGATTGTGGGGCAGCGAAACGACCAGCGGCTGTGTCATTGGCCGCATGTGGTGATCGCAAACCGCATTTAAAGAGGCAAAGAGAAAGGCCCGGCACGGGGCCGGGCCTTCCTGCCACCAACCGAAACTTACTGTTTCTGTTTGGCGTCGTCGGCGCGGGTCTTGTCCTTCGCCTTCGGGCCAGTGTTGGAGTCGCGCGGGTCCGGCGTCGTTGTCGCCGCCCCTGTGGTGCCGGCCGGCGCTGCCTTCATCTGGCTGCCGGTCTGCTTCGTCTGCGCCGACTTGTTGGCGTCGGTCTGTGTGGCATTGCTGCCGTCCGCGAACGCCGCCGTGCTCAGCATGAGACCGGTCGCCGCCGCAAGCATGATTGTCTTCTTGAACATCTGATTGCCTCCTCAGTTGGGCATTATTCCCACTCACGCGTAGTGAAGATTCAACGTTTCGTGCGGACACGACGTTCCGCGGAGAAAAAAATCGTGCTGCGTGAGGGAACTCACGGAACTTCGAAGCAACTCGCATTTCGGGTACGAGAGGGGGCGGCTCATTCCAGCCGCAGCGATTGGGGAACACTTCGGGGAAGATGTCGACCCGTGCCGGTTCGAGTTTGCCGGTAGTTCCTGAA
Source organism: uncultured Hyphomicrobiales bacterium (assembly GCA_964584855.1). Lineage (GTDB taxonomy): Bacteria > Pseudomonadota > Alphaproteobacteria > Rhizobiales > Xanthobacteraceae > Pseudorhodoplanes. The sequence continues at coordinate 227,963 of CAZPBF010000031.1, read as the reverse complement.
TGAAAAACCGACGGCGTCGGCCCTTGTGGGCATCCTGTTGATAAGTCCGCTTGACGGGGCCTGTGGATGACGGCGCAATCTGCGCGGAACAGCCATGTTGAGAACTGCGGGGATTGCGCATTCCGCCCACCGAAACATCGATCGCGATTGCGCGGCTCTCCGCCGACGAAGCCACCGTTCGCCGCCTCACAACGCAGATCGAGGAGCGTTTCGAGGGCGTCGCAGTCTCTGCCTTCGAGCACGCGCCGGGCTGGAGGATGGAAGTTGTCCTGCACCCTGATCTCGACTGCGCAGAACTCGCCGATCTTGTCTCGGACAGCGTTGGGCCGGTTGCAGAACTGACTTTCGAATCCGTCGCCGAAACGGACTGGATCCGGACCAGCCTCGAAGGGCTTCAGCCCGTGCGCGCCGGACGAATTTTCGTCCACGGTGCCCACGATCGGCACCGTGTTCCGATTAACGCGATCGGCGTCGAGATCGAAGCGGCGCTCGCTTTCGGCACCGGACATCACGGGACCACGCGCGGCTGCCTTCTTGCGCTCGACAGGCTGGCGAAAGGGGGCCATCTGCGGCGCGTCCTTGACGTAGGCACCGGGACCGGAGTGCTTGCGATCGCAGCGTCGCGAATGCTGCACCGTCCGGTGCTCGCAACCGATATTGATCCGGTCGCTGTGCGCACGGCGCGCGACAACGCCGCGCATAATCGTACCGGCCCTTGGATGCATGTAGGGCTGGCTGGCCGCGAGGCGGATCGAATAGGCAAAGGCTTCGACCTGATCCTAGCCAATATCCTCGCAAAGCCACTTGCGAAAATGTCCGCCGCGCTGGCGCGCCGGCTGGCTCCGGGTGGGGTTATCGTCCTGTCTGGGCTGCTGCCCGCGCAGGCTCCGCTTGTGGTCGCCGCCTATCGCGCCCAGGGCCTCGCGCTGGAAAAGAAAACGACTCTTGAGGACTGGGTCACATTGGTCATGCGACGAAGGTCCCATTCCCGGACCTCAAAACGCGAACGCCCCGGCACTTGATGCCGGGGCGCTCAGACTATTCCGGTCTGTTCGCTATCAGCGCACGAAGGGAAGACTATCTTCCATACGCTCGTTGATCTTGTAGCCGGCGATCTCGAAATCCGCAGGCAACAGATGCCGATGCATGCGAATTTCGCGCTCCGCCTGGCGCAGGCGCGCCTCAGCAACGGCCTCGAACAAGCGCTTCCAAACGCTCTTGCCGGTGCTGGACTGCGGGATCGTCCTTTCGGTGACGTGCGCGCCGTAGGTTACTGCAGCCATGGTGTCTCTCCATTTTTAGAAGTTGGAACCGACAACCCGGGTATTCCTCCTGACTTCTGCGGTGCAACATAGTCTTCTTCGCACCTGCGAGAATGGCTTTGTCGTCATGGGATCCCTGCTAAACCTGCATGGGAGCTTCATATTCTGGTAACAAATGACGATTGTCAGCGCAGTTGATGAAACAAGTCGCGACGGGTATTGTTGCGTTGCACAAATTGCGCGCACGGCCTCCGGAACGACTGAAAATTCCTCGATTGCTGCTGTTGGCAGCCCCCCATAGATTGCGGCCGCCATGTTCGAAGCCCGCTTCCAGTCCTTCGACGATCGAGCCGATGCGGGAGGGGCCACTCCCCATGTCGCGGCGCTGCGCGCGGAACTGATTCGGCGCCGTTTCGACGGTTTCGTGCTGCCGCGCGCCGACGCTCACCAGAACGAATACGTCCCGCCATGCGACGAACGGCTCGCCTGGCTCACCGGATTCACAGGCTCGGCCGGATTTGCGATCGTCCTTGCGGAGCGCGCCGCGCTCTTTGTCGACGGCCGGTATACCTTGCAAGCTAAGGAACAGGTCGACACTTCGATTTTCTCCATCGAGCATCTGGTCGAGGCGCCGCCGGACCAATGGCTCGAAAAAAATCTGACCGCGGGAGCGACGATCGCTTACGACCCGTGGCTGCATACCAGCGACAGCGCGGAAAAACTCGCCAAGGCCTGCGCGAATGCGGGCGCGACGCTCGTATCGGCGGAACCGAATCCGGTCGACAGCGTATGGACGGATCGGCCCTCTCCGCCGCTCGCTCCCGTCGTGCTGCACGATCTTCGCTATGCGGGAGAAACGGGTGCGTCGAAGCTTGAGCGCGTACGCGCGGAGCTTGGCAAGCTGCGCGCGGATTCGCTCGCCGTTTCCGATCCCCACAACGTCGCGTGGCTGTTCAATATCCGCGGTGGCGACGTCGCGCATACGCCTCTGCCGCTATCCTTTGCGATCGTGTCGAAGCTTGGCCGTCCGAGGATCTACGTCGACGGCCGAAAACTCACCAACAGCGTTCGCGACGGTCTCGAAACCCTCGCGGACATCCTCGAACCGGATCGGTTCACACACGACCTCCGGGGGCTTGCCTCACAGAATCAGAAAGTCCGCATCGACCAGGCGACTGGCGCCGACGCGCTGACACGCCTCGTCTCGGCCGCCGGCGGCATCGTCATGCGCGGGCCCGATCCGATCACTGCGCTCAAGGCAGCCAAGAACGCTACCGAGATCGAGGGAACACGCGCAGCACACCGGCGCGACGGCGCGGCGATGGTGCGCTTCCTTGCCTGGTTCGATCGTGAAGCCCCGTCCGGTAAGCTGACCGAGATCGATGCAGTGGAAGCGCTGGAATCGTTCAGGCGTGAAGGCGGCCTTCTCAAGGACGTATCGTTCCCGACCATCTCCGGCGCGGGGCCGAACGGCGCGATCGTGCATTACCGGGTCACACGCAAGACCAACCGCCGCATTTCGCCGGGCGAGTTGTTCCTGATCGATTCGGGAGGCCAATACGAAGACGGCACGACCGATATCACCCGCACCATCGCAATCGGCGCACCGACCGGGCAGATGCGGAAAAATTTCACACTCGTCCTGCGAGGCCACATCGCACTCGCGACGGCAGTTTTCCCCGAAGGCGCGAGCGGCGCACAGCTCGATACGCTGGCGCGGCAATATCTGTGGCAGCACGGTCTGGACTTCGACCACGGAACCGGACACGGCGTCGGCAGCTATCTGTCGGTGCACGAGGGGCCCGCCCGCATTTCCAAGCTCGGATCGGCGCCCATGCAACGCGGCATGATCCTGTCCAACGAGCCGGGTTATTACCGGACCGGCGAATACGGGATCCGCATCGAAAATCTCGTCCTGGTCACCGCCGCAATGCCGGCGGCGGAAGCGGAAAAATCCATGAATCGGTTCGAAACTCTCACGCTCGCACCGATTGATTGGCGCCTGATTGATCGATCCGCCATGAGAGAAGACGAGATCGTCTGGCTCGACGGCTACCACGACCGGGTCCTCAAGACGCTGTCGCCGCTCGTGACCGGCGAGGACAAGGAATGGCTTGTCCGCGCAACCCGCCCGCTGCGCGCGAACTGATCACGGACTGACGGTGGACGGCATCACCCGCCAGCAGATGAGCGACGTCCGGCGCGCGCCGGTGAAGCTCCTTGCACTGCTCATGGCGATGACCGCCGTCGGACCTCTCTCGCTGAATATCCTTGTGCCTGCGTTGCCCGGCCTCGCCAGCCGGACGGGCGCGGGACCGGAATTCACGCAGCTTGCCGTGTCGCTCTACCTGTTCGGACTTGCCTTTTCGCAGCTTGTGCTCGGGCCCCTCTCCGATCGTTTCGGCCGGCGCCCGGTCGTCCTTGCGGGGCTCTGCCTGACGGTGTTCTCGAGCGTCGCGGGCATCGCCGCCACCTCGGTCGGCGGAATCATTGTCGCGCGCGTCCTGCAATCGCTCTCCGCCTCGGCCGGTCTTGTGATCGGCCGCGCGATCATCCGCGATCTTTACGACCGGGAGCACGCTGCTTCGATGATCGGATGGGTCACGACCGCGATGGTCGTCGCACCGATGATCTCCCCTATGATCGGAGGTATCCTGGACACCGCATTCGGATGGGAGTCGATTTTCATTTTCGTCGCGTTGCTGAGCACCGGAATTGCCGTCTGGGCGTTCTGGATGCTCCCGGAGACCAAGCCTGACCATGTAACAAGCGGAGGCATGGGCCAGTTTCTGGCCGACACCAAGGCGCTGCTCGCGAGTGGCGCCTTCAACGGTTACGTGCTTGTTGCGGCGCTCGGATCAGCGACATTTTTCGCCTTTCTCGGCGGCGGGCCCTATGTCGTGGTCGCGATGATGGGACGCACTTCCGCCGAATACGGCGTCTGGTTCGCGCTCACCGCCCTAGCCTACCTCCTTGGCAATCTCGTCACCGCGCGCCATGCCCCGCGCTACGGCATCGACACGATGATCCGCGCAGGCCTCGCCATCGAATTGATCGGAGCCGTGTTTTCGATCCTGGCAGTCGTCGCGATGCCCGCGGGCGGACCGGAAATCGTGTTCCTCCCGCAATGCTTTCTGTCGTTCGGCAACGGACTGCTCCTGCCGACGGCGATCGCCGGCGCGATCAGCGTGCGCCCTCATGCCTCGGGTACGGCTTCCGGCATCAGCGGCTTCACCCAGTTCGCGATTGGCGCTATTTCGGCCCAAGCCATGAGCCATGCGCTTTTAGGTGCCTCGACTCCGCTTCCGCTCGCGTTGGCGCTGATCGCACTCGCTGCGGCCGCTGCGCTCTCGTTTGTCGCGCTAGTCCGAAAGCCGGTCGTTCTCTGACAGAGCCGTCAACGTCCGACGAGCTTCAGCCACTCATCTTCCGTCAGAACGGTAATTCCAAGTTTCGTCGCGTCGGCGAGCTTGGACCCCGCCCCGGGCCCGGCGACGACGTAATCGGTTTTTTTGGAAACCGATCCCGCGGCCTTGGCACCGAGCCGCTCCGCCATCGCCTTCGCTTCGTCGCGCGTCATCTTTTCCAGCGAGCCCGTGAAGACGACGGTCTTGCCGGAGACGGGCGAGGTGCTGGCCGCCTTCTCCATCGGCTGAACGCTGATTTCGTCGAGCAGGCGCTCGACCGCCTCTACGTTTCGCTTCTCCTTGAAGAATTCGACGATGGCGTCGGCGACGACTTCGCCGATGCCGCCGATCGAGGTCAATTCCTGAAATGCTTCCGTATCAACGCCCCGCGTCGCCGCCGTCACGCCTTTGCGGAACTCCTCCAGGGTCGCGTAGTGACGCCCAAGGAGGCGCGCATTGGTTTCGCCCACGTGGCGGATGCCGAGCGCGTAAATGAATCGATTGAGCGCAACGCTGCGTCGAGCATCGATCGCGGCAAATAGGTTGCGGACCGACGTCTCGCCGTAGCCTTCGCGCTCCGCGAGCTTCTTGCTCGCGCGCTTGTCGCGCTTTTCGAGCGTGAAGATGTCGGCTGGCTCCATCACCAGGCCCTCGTCGAAAAACGCCTGCACCTGCTTCTCGCCCAGGCCCTCAATATCGAACGCATCGCGCGACACGAAATGGCGGATGCGCTCGACGGCCTGCGCGGGGCAAATCAAGCCTCCGCTGCAGCGGCGCACCGCGTCCTCCTTGCCGCTGCGCGGATTGACCTCGCGCACCGCATGACTGCCGCAAGCCGGGCACTTCGTCGGAAATTTATATGGCTTCGCGCTTTTCGGCCGCTTGTCGAGATCGACCGCGATGATCTGTGGGATCACATCGCCCGCGCGCTGGATGACGACAGTGTCACCAATGCGGATATCGGTACCGCCGCGGATCGGCTCGCCATCCGAGCCTATGCCCTTGATGTAATCCTCATTGTGCAGCGAGGCATTCTGCACGACCACGCCGCCGACGGTGACGGGCTCGAGCTTTGCGACCGGCGTCAGCGCGCCCGTGCGCCCCACCTGGATTTCGATGTCACGCAGCACTGTCGTTGCCTGCTCGGCGGCGAACTTGTGCGCGATCGCCCAGCGCGGCGAACGCGACACGAAACCGAGCCGTTCCTGCCAGTCCAGCCGGTCGAGCTTGTAGACGACGCCGTCGATGTCATAACCGAGCTTCGCGCGTTTCTCGCCGATTTCACGGTGGAACGCGATCATCTCCTCGGTGGACCTGCAGAGCTTCCAGAGCGGATTGGTCTTAAATCCGATCTTCTCGATCCAGCCGAGCATGGCCGATTGCTTGTCCTTCGGCATCTCGCTCATCTCGCCCCATGCGTAGGCGAAAAATCGAAGTTTGCGGGACGCCGTAATCGCCGCATCCTTCTGGCGCAGAGAACCCGCCGCCGAATTACGCGGGTTGGCGTAGATCATCCCGCCCGATTTCTCCTGCGCCTTGTTCAGCGCGAGGAAATCGGTATGCGTCATGTAAACCTCGCCCCGCAGCTCGCATACGGCGGGAACCTTGCCTTTCAGCTTGTGCGGAACGTCGCCGAGCGTTCTGACGTTTGCGGTCACGTCTTCGCCTTCGAAGCCATCACCGCGCGTCGCCCCGCTGACCAGCGCCCCGTTCTCGTAACGCAGCGAGAGCGAAAGCCCGTCGATCTTCGGCTCGGCGGTGAAGGCAAGCTTTTCGTCCTCGCCGAGCTTGAGGAAACGACGGATGCGGGCGACGAATTCGGCGACATCCTCTTCGGCAAAGGCATTGTCGAGCGACAGCATCGGCACCGCATGCCGTACCTTGGCGAAGCCGCGCGCGGGCGCGGCGCCCACCTTCTGCGTCAGGCTCGTCAGCGTCCGCAGATCGGGGAACCGCTCTTCGATCGCGTTGTAGCGTCGGCGCAGCGCGTCATATTCGGCGTCCGAAACTGTCGGCGCGTCCTGCTGGTAATAGCGCTTGTCATGCTCGGCGATTTCGACCTCGAGCCGCGCGTGTTCGGATTTCGCCTGGCGCGGCGTCAGGTCGTCGACAGGGATCGTGGCATGGAAACGGACAGCCATACGCACTCAGCCGGCCGCGCGAATGAGCCGCTCCGCGGCGGCGCGGGCTTCCTCGGTGATCTCCGCACCCGACAGCATCCGCGCGATTTCCTCGCGGCGCTTGTCGGCGGCAACTTCGGTCACGCGCGTCGCCACGCGCTTGCCCTTGTCGAGCGCGTCCTTCGCGATGAGATAATGACGGTTCGCCCGGGCCGCGACTTGAGGTGCATGAGTGACGGCGATCGCCTGCACTCCGCCTGCGAGCTTCGCGAGCCGGACACCGATCGCATCCGCCACCGCCCCGCCCACACCGGTATCAATCTCGTCGAAGATCAGCGTGGGGGCCGAACCGCGATCGGCCAGGACGACTTTCAGCGCAAGCAGAAACCGCGCAAGCTCGCCACCGGAGGCGACTTTCATCAGCGGGCCCGGACGCGTTCCCGGATTGGTCTGCACCCAGAACTCGACGCGGTCGATCCCATTCGGTCCGGCCGCCGCCGGGTCAGTTTCGATCTCGGTTGAAAATTTCGCCCGTTCGAGCTTGAGCGGCTTGATCTCCGAATTCACCGCCTTGTCGAGCGACGCCGCCGCTTTCCGCCGCGCCTCGGACAATTTCTGCGCCGCTGCTCCATAGAGCATTTCGGCTTCCGCGGCAGCTTTTTCCAAAGCCGCGAGCCGCTCCGCGCCGGCATCGATCAGCGCGAGGTCGGCTGCGTATTTCGCCGCCAGCACGGCGAGGTCATCGACCGGCGAATTGTATTTCCGGCCGGCCGCGCGGAGCGCGAACAGCCGCTCCTCGATCCGTTCCAGTTCTTGGGGGTCATGGTTCGCTGCGATCAGCGCGCGTTCGAGAAGCATGCGCGCTTCTTCGATCGCGTCGAGCGCCTGATCGAGCGCCTTCACCGGCGCGTCGAGGAGCTCGGGTGCATGCGATGCGCGCCGCTCCAGCTTGCGGATCGCGGTGCCGAGCGCGGGGACCGGGGATGCGGCGCCTGCGACCGCTTCATGCGCCTCGCGCAGATCGTCGGCGACCTTTTCGCCCTGCATCATTGCAGCGCGTTTGTCGGCGAGTTGGGTCTCCTCACCGGCCTGCGGGCTCAGCGTGATCAGCTCTTCGACCGAGTGCCGCAGATAATCCGCCTCGCGTTTCGCACGCTCGACTTCGGCCCGGTGCGCTTCGACCTCCTCGACGGCCTTGCGGCGCGCGTCCCACAATTGCGCCACGTCGGCGGCGGCCTTATCGAGGCCACCGAACGCGTCGAGCAGACGCCGATGGGTTGCGGCATCGACCAGAGCGCGGTCGTCGTGCTGGCCATGGATCTCGACGAGCGCGGTGCCGAGGCTTTTCAGCGCCTGCACGCTCACCGGCTGGTCGTTGATGAATGCGCGCGTCTTGCCGTCTGCGAATTGCACGCGGCGCAGGATCAGGGAGTCTTCGGCGTCGATGCCCTGCTCCTTCAGCATCGCCCGAACCGGATGATCGTCGGCGACCTCGAACATCGCGGTCACCTGCCCCTGCTCGGTGCCCTGCCGGACGAGGGTTGCGTCGCCCCTCGCGCCGAGTGCGAGCGCGAAGGCATCGAGAAGAATGGATTTCCCCGCGCCGGTCTCGCCGGTCAGAACGGCAAGGCCTTCGGCGAAATCGAGATCAAGCCGATCGATCAGAACGATGTCGCGGATCGAGAGACGGGCCAGCATGTCCGTGTTCTATCATCGGGGCGTCCGGAGCCTGCCCCGGTTTCCGCCATTTGCGAATCGCAAGAGTAAAGACGTGGACGGCCGGAACAAGTCCGGCCGCCAGAAACTCGAACGCCAAGCCGCAAAAACGCCTAGCCGAAGCCCTTGAAGGCCTTGCTGATCCAGGAGCCTTCATTCTCGCTCGGGACGAGGCCGCCGTTTTTCACAAGCCCGTATGCGTCCTGGTACCAGCGGCTATCCGGGAAGTTGTGACCGAGCACGGCCGCGGCGGTCTGCGCTTCCTGCACGATCCCGAGCGCCATGTAGGATTCGGTCAGCCGCATCAGCGCCTCTTCGACGTGGCGGGTGGTCTGATAGCGCGTCACCACGACCTTGAACCGGTTGATCGCGCCGATGAAGTCTTTTTTCTTCATGTAGTAGCGGCCAACGTCCATTTCCTTGCCCGCGAGATTGTCGCGCGCCATTTCGATCTTCTTCTTGGCGCTCGCGGCATATTCAGTGTTCGGATATTTGCGCGCCACCTCGTCGAGCGCGGAAAGCGCCTTCTCGGTGCGAGCCTGATCGCGCGAGATATCCGGAATTTCGTCGAAATACGCTGAGCCGATCAGGAACTGGGCGTAAGCCGCATCGGCGCTGCCCGGATGCAGGGTGACATAGCGCTTGGCCGCGGAAACGGTCTCGTCATAGTCGCGGCCTTCGTAATAGGCGAAGGCGGACATCAGCAGCGCCTTACGCGCCCATTCGGAATAAGGGTGCTGACGATCGACTTCCTCGAATTTCTTGGCCGCGCCCTTGTAGTCCTTCTTCGACTGCAGAAGGTACAGGCCTTCGTTGTAGAGCTTGTCGGCTGGATCGTCGGGAATGTTGAGATCCTTGTCGCCGGCGCAGGCGGCAAGCGACAGGGCAACCAGAACCCCGCCGAGAAGCGCCGCGAGACGCCCCCAGCCGGTCCGACCCAGTTGTCGTGCAAACGGCGCCATGCGCCCAATCCCCCGCAACTCAAGACGCAAAGACACCCGCTGACAGCGCGGAAGACCTTGGCAATTTAAGCGAAAATAGCCGATCCAGCCATGCATCTCGCCCGACAATCGGCCGGGATTAAGGCGGACGGTTAACCGTCAGGACACGTCCGGACCATAGGCCGGAGCGACGAGCCCCGTGGCGACATCCGCATGCCCGCGGATGCGGCGGGCGGGCGCGGTGTCGGCCTCGACAAAGGTCCAGGCTGACGGGTCTGACATCAGCGCGACGAGAACGGAATGATTGAGCTTGTGGCCGCCGCGGACCGAGCGATAGGCACCAAGGATCGGGGCGCCTGCCAGCGCCAGATCGCCGACCGCATCGAGCGCCTTGTGGCGCACGAACTCATCCGGGAAGCGCAGACCTTCCGGGTTCAGCACCCGGCTTTCGGTCACGACGAGCGTATTTTCGAAGGACGCGCCGAGCGCATAACCGGCATTCCACAACTTGGCGACGTCACGCATGAAGCCGAAAGTGCGGGCGCGAGACAGCTCGCGGCGGAAATTTTCCGGCTCGATCTCGGTCGAGATGGACTGACGGCCGATGAAGGGATTCTTGAATTCGATCTCGATGTCCAAGTGGAAGCCGCGCGAGAAAGGCCGCAATTCGCCGAAGGAATCGCCGTTTGCGACGCGGACCGGCTTCAACACCTCGATATAGCGGCGACGCGCACCGAGCGTCTCGATCCCTGCACGGTCGATCGCCTCGACGAAGGGGGCCGCGCTGCCGTCCATGATCGGCGCTTCGGGGCCGTCGACTTCGACAATCGCGTTATCCACACCGATGCCGCGAAGGGCCGCGAGCACATGCTCGGCGGTCCCGCAGACGGCGCCGGAGTGGTCGCCGAGCACCGTTGCCAGTTCGGTCGCCGTCACCGAGCGGAAGTCTGCGCGAACCTCGCGCTCCTGGCCCTGCTCGTCGGTGCGGCTGAAGACAATTCCAGTGTTTGCGTCGGCGGGATGGAAAGTCAGCGTGACCGGCAATGCCGAATGCACGCCGATCCCGCGAACCGAAACCTGATCCTTCAGCGTGGTCTGCCTGACGGCTTTCATACTTCGTCCGCAACGCTGTCGGGCAGATGGCCGCAAACGCGCGGCTCCCCCCCGGATTCCCCTAGGAGCCTATTTTTCGCGACAAACCGGGATAGTGAAGCGGACGAACCCAAAACCCCCGCAATCGCCATCCCCGAAGCGAATGCCCCTTTACCTTGAGAAGCTTAATCGCGGGGGGGCTTGTCACCAACTCACGCTTTCTTACCGACTGTTACCTCGGAAAGGCCGCAATCAGGTCGCGGTTGTGCCCAATATCGAGCCCTTTGAGGTCTGGGAAGCCCCCAGAAATAGCCGAACGCGGCCCTAAGAGTCTGAAGAACAGGATTTTCTCCTGTAATTTCAATTCATTAACTTTCTACCCCAAACAAAAACCCCGGCCGCGAGAGGCCGGGGTCGATTGCGGGCCGATAAACCCTGTCGTCAGTTGGCCTGGCGGCGCAGGAAGGCCGGGATTTCGAGCTGGTCGTCCTCCGGCGAATTATGCACAGCGGATTGGCGTCCGTGGAGGTCGAGCCCCTGCGGAGCGCGTGGCGCATAGTCCGAAACCGGCCGATTCTCGATCGGACGGGGGGCCGGCCGGGGCGGGATTCGCTCAAGCCGCGCCGGCATCGGGGGAATCGGGCGCGCGGGTGCAACCGATTCGGCGTCCGCCACGTCCTGCCTGCGGCCAAGCCCAACCGAGGCGAGCCGCTTCAACAGCGTCATGCGCTGCTTCTCCGGATGATCGTGCTCTGGCAGTTCGCCCCGTTTGGCGCGGATTTCGCGCTGCGCCGGCAACGGCAATTCGTCGATCCGCGGCATCCGGGGGCGCTGGGCAATGTGCTCGGGCAGCGGAGGGATGAAGGACGGCGGGATGTCCCGCGCAGGTTCCTCAGCCGCTTCCGGCTCCAGGAACAGCGATGGCTTGGGCGGCATCGGCCGGATCGTGACCTGGTCGATTGACGTCGGGGCGAGCGCCGCCGCCACGGCAGCAGTTGCAGCTTCCTCGATCGCCGCCGGCGCGTGCGAGCGCGGCCGCTCTACCGGTTCGGACATCCGGCGCATCTTCTGCGCGACGTCGCCGATTCGGTTTTCGGTGGCCGGAGCGACCTTGGCCGCGGCCTGGTCGATGCCGGTCGCGACCACCGATACGCGGATGATTCCATCGAGGCTTTCGTCAAAGGTGGCACCGACGATGATGTTGGCATCCTTGTCGACTTCCTCACGAATACGGGTCGCGGCCTCGTCGACCTCGTACAGCGTCAGGTCCTTACCGCCGGTAATGGAAACGAGCAGACCCTTGGCGCCGCGCATGGTCGCGTCGTCGATAAGAGGATTGGCGATGGCTGCCTCGGCCGCGCTCATCGCGCGCTTTTCGCCGGAGGCTTCGCCCGTGCCCATCATCGCCTTGCCGGCCGCGCGCATGACCGAGCGCACGTCGGCGAAGTCGAGATTGATGAGCCCTTCCTTGACCATCAGATCGGTGATGCAGGCGACGCCCGAGTAGAGCACTTGGTCAGCCATCGCGAAGGCGTCTGCGAACGTCGTCTTCTCGTTGGCGACGCGGAACAGATTCTGGTTCGGGATGACCAGCAGCGTATCAACGTGCTTCTGAAGCTCGGCGATGCCGGCCTCGGCGAAGCGCATTCGGCGCTCGCCTTCGAAATGGAACGGCTTGGTCACGACGCCGACGGTCAGAATCCCCATCTCGTGCGCGATACGCGCGATAACCGGGGCCGCACCGGTACCGGTGCCGCCTCCCATGCCCGCGGTGACGAACACCATGTGCGAGCCATCAAGGTGGTCCTTGATCTCGTCGATCTCTTCTTCCGCGGCGGCGCGGCCAATCTCGGGCTGCGAACCCGCGCCCAGGCCTTCGGTCACTTTCGCACCCATCTGGATGATGCGATCGGCCTTGGACATCGTGAGAGCCTGCGCATCGGTGTTGGCGACGACAAAATCGACGCCCTGGAGACCGGCCGCGATCATGTTGTTGACCGCGTTGCCGCCGGCGCCGCCCACGCCGAACACGATGATCCGCGGCTTCAACTCCCGGATATCCGGCACTTTCAATTCGATGGTCATGATTGCCTCTTGAATACGCGGGCGTTCGGAACGCCACCTCGTCGGCCTGTCCGCCTTCGGCCGCTTCGGGGATCCTGTGCTTGAGCCAATACGTGGGTCATCAGAAGCTCTCCTTGAGCCATCGTCCGACCCTCGCGATATAGCCGCCCGTGCCTGTCATCATTTGCCGCGTTCGCCGCGGTTCGAAGTGTTCGAGATGCGCCGCCTGCGGGTACACCAACAGCCCCGTGGCGACGGCAAAAGCAGGTCCTTTGATCGCATCGGCCACCCCGGAAATTCCGAGCGGCCGCCCGATCCTGACCTTTCTGTTGAGGATATGCGACGCGAGTTCGCTCATGCCGGCGAGCTGAGACGCTCCTCCGGTCAGGACCACCGTCCCGCGCGGATCCGCCGCAAAAGGGGACGCGGCCAGACGGTCGCGAACCATTTCCAGAATCTCCTCAACGCGCGGCCGGATGATTCGCACCAGATTGGCCCGCGAGACCGCCTGCGGAGGATCGCGCGGGTCGTCGCTGACCGCCGGCACGCTGATCATGTCGCGCTCATCGGTTCCACCGGGCATGACAGTGCCATAGAACGCCTTGATTCGCTCGGAATCGGCCACCCGCACGCCCAGACCACGCGCGAGGTCCATGGTCACGTGCTGGCCGCCCAGGGCAAAGCCGTCGGCATGGCTGAAATTGCCGCCGGAAAAGACCGCAAGCGTCGTGGTTCCCGCACCCATGTCGACGACGGCGGCGCCGAGATCGGCCTCGTCGTCAGCCAAAACCGAAAGCCCGGCGAGATAAGGGCTCGCCGCCATCGCCTCGACCGCCAGATGGCAGCGCTCGATTGCCAGCATCAGGTTACGGGGCGGGGCCACATCGGCGGTCACGGTGTGCATATCGATGCCGACGCGCCGGGCCAGCATCCCCCGCGGTTCGCGGACGCCATGTGTGTCGTCGAGGACGTAGCCGATCGGCATGGAGTGAAGCACCACCCGCCCCTCGCGGACCGAATGCCGGCTTCCGGCCGTCAGCACGTTGTCGATGTCGGCGTCGGACACGGATGGCCCCGCGACATCAAGGCTTGCGGTGAAGGTCTCGCTGCCGATCCGGCCCCCCGAGATCGAGACCGCGACCGAATCCAGATGGACCGAAGCGGAGCGTTCGGCGAGATCGACGGCGTGACGGATCGCGCCTTCGAGTTCGGTGAGATTTGCAGCGGCTCCGCCTTTCATGCCGGCGGATTCGACGTGGCCGCAACCGAGAATATGCACCGTATGGCTGCGCCGGCGCAGCACTTCGCCCGGCTGCGGTTCGAGGCGGGCGATGAGGCAGGCGATCTTGCTCGTGCCGACATCGAGCGCGGCGACCAGCGCCTTGCGGCGCGGCGACAGCGGCTTCATTTTCGGCGTCAGACCGTAATGCAGGGAGGTCACGCATCACCTCCCTTGCGCTTGGCCTTGCGGTCCTTGTTTGCCTCGTCGCGCGCCTGAGCGGCCGCGTCGGAAAGCTGCACGGTCACGCGGTCCGGCAGCCGCAGGTCCACGACCGCAATATCGCGTGTCAGGATTTTCTTGTCGCGGTCGAGCCCGATCAGTGCATCGAGCGCGGCGCCTGGATCGGATTCCGGCAGCCGCACATCGAGGCCGTTGCGCATCTTCAGGTTCCAGCGCCGGTCGGCGACGAGAATGGACGCCCGCACGCCTTCGCGCAGCGTGGGAAAGCGATCGAGCAAAGTGAGAAATTCGTTTGCGCGCTTGTCGGCGCCACGTCCGACCACGAGCGGCAGGTTCGCGAAGCGCTCATCGACAGCGGTCTGGATCACCGTGCCATCGGCGGCGATCACGGAGATCTTCCCATCCTTCTGCCACAGCGCGAAGGCCTTACGCTCGACGATGCTGATGTTCAGGCGATCAGGATAGAGTTTGAGGATCGTCGCGTCGGCGATCCATGGGTTGGATTTCAACTGCTCCCGCGCCGCATCGGCATCGAGGAAGAGCAACGAGCTGTGTCCGCCGATGCCTGCGAGCGCCAAGACCTGTTCGCGGGTGAGTTCGAGCGCGCCCGTCAGCGTGACATCGGCGATCCGGAAGCCCGCAGCGTTGGCGAAGGCGTCGCGAACGCCGCGGTATGTCGCGAGACTGTCCTGGATGTGATCGCCGCGCACCGTCCCATAGGCGATACTCGCACCAATGATCGCAGCGGTTGCCACTACGCCGGTGCCGCGCGGGAGGCGTTCGAGCGCCGGATGCAGGGTGCGGAACGCCGTCCGGATCAGGCCGGCCAAGCGCCAGCGCGGGGTTGCGCCCCTCACCGATCGATCGTGCACCTCGGATTCGTACATTCCACTCGCCCGTCAAACCTGTCGCCGCAGGCACCCCGCGAACACGGGCAAAATCCGGTGTCCCGCACGTTTGCGAGCAGCCGGCGTCCCCGTCCCCGCGCTACGGATGCGTAGCGGAACGGCGCATTGAGGCCCGATCGGGACCTGATGCGCAGTCGGAGCCAGTCTTCGGCTCGTTTGGTAAAGTTTTGGTAAAAGTTTAGGGGTCGGGCTTCCGGATGGGCCGCCGGTGTGGACTTTCGGCGCCTATACGCCGGCCCGTATCCGGGACGTCACCGATCGACTGAGGCGTCCTCGATCATCCAGGCGATCAGGTCGTCGAACGGCGTTCCGGCATGGGCGGCGAGCTCGGGCACGAGCGAGGTCTGGGTCATGCCGGGCTGGGTATTCACTTCGAGGCAGGCTAGGCCCGCGACCCCCTTGCTCTCGTCCCAGCGGAAATCGGCGCGCGAGACGCCGCGGCAGCCGAGCGCCTGATGCGCGGCCAGCGTGAGCCTTCGGACCTCCTCGTACACGTCGCCTGGAATTTTCGCCGGCAGGATATGGGTCGAACCGCCGGGCGCGTATTTCGATTCATAGTCGTAGAAGCGGCTCGCATTCGAGACGATATCGATGACCCCGGTCGCTTCGCCTTTCACCACCGCGCAGGTCAGCTCCTTGCCGGGGATGAATTGTTCACAGAGAAGGCGCTCGCCGTATTTCCAGTCTTCGCGATAAAGCTCCTGCGGCGGGCGGTCGTGCTCCTGCGTCACGATGAACACACCGACGCTCGATCCTTCCGCGATCGGCTTCAGCACGTAGGGCCGTTCCATCGGATGCTCTTTCGCCGCCACCTTGCGCTCGACAATCATCCCCTTCGGGACCGGAATCCCGGCTGCGGCCATCACCGCCTTGGCGAGATCCTTCTGCATTGCAAGCGCGGACGCGAGCACACCGGAATGCGAATAGGGAATGCCGAGCACTTCGAGCACGCCCTGCAGCGTGCCGTCTTCGCCCGGACGCCCATGCAGAAGGTTCAATGCGGCGTCGGGCTTCAGCTTGTCGAGCACGGTCGCG
Source organism: uncultured Hyphomicrobiales bacterium (assembly GCA_964584855.1). Taxonomy (GTDB): domain Bacteria; phylum Pseudomonadota; class Alphaproteobacteria; order Rhizobiales; family Xanthobacteraceae; genus Pseudorhodoplanes. Next base: position 211,956 of record CAZPBF010000031.1, on the reverse strand, counting down.
ACGTCACGGCGAACATCGACACGGGTCACGCGATAGCCCTTGCGCTCGGCCGCGTCGGCGCAGGGCCTGCCCGAGTTGAGCGAGACCTCGCGCTCGGCCGACCAGCCTCCCATCAGAACGGCAACGTGTTTGGCCATGCGCCCGCCCGGCTGCTCCTCGATTCGGATCGGCCCAATAGAATGGAGATTGGCGCCGCCGTCGAGAGCGCTGGGGCCGATTGCGCCGGCTCTCCGGCCACGACATGATGCGCCCATGCCGAAGATCGGTTTCGCGGCGCTCATGCTGCTCATTCTGCTCGCCACGGCGCCGGTCAACGCGGCGGACCCGATCCCGCCGATGGTGGGCGCAAGCGAGACAGCGCTGAAGGAGCGCGCGGAATTGTTCGTAGCGCTCGCGGCCGCCAAATCCGAGCCGGACGCGCGCGCGATCGAACAGAAAATCTGGAAATTCTGGCTCGGATTCGCCGACGCTCAGTCCCGCGCCATGCTGGAACAGTCGCGCGCGGCGCAGTTGCGGCTCGACCTGGACGAGGCGCTGGACTTCATGAAGCGGCTCGTCGTGCACGCTCCGCAATTCGCCGAAGGATGGAACCAGCTGGGCTTCGTCTGCTTCCTCGCAGGGCAGTATGACGACGCGCTCGCCGCAATCGAGCAGGCACTCAAGCTTGAGCCGATGCATTTTGCGGCTCTGTCCGGGCGCAGCATGATCCTGATGCAGCAGGGCAAGGAAGCCGAGGCGCGAGCGGCGCTGAAGCAGGCGCTTGCCATCGACCCCTGGCTGCGCGACCGCCCGCTGATCGAAGACGGCGGCGACCGCAAGCTTTGAGGGTCACGGCACCCCGATGCGCTTGATCTCCCATTCGAGCGCGATGCCGGATTTTTCCTTCACACGCGCGCGCACGGTTTCACCGAGCGTCTCGATGTCGTTTGCGGTCGCGCCGCCGAGATTGATGAGAAAATTCGTATGCATCGGCGAGACCTGTGCGCTGCCCACGGTCAGTCCGCGGCAGCCGGCCTCGTCGACGAGCTTCCAGGCGGAATGACCCGGCGGATTCTTGAAGGTCGAGCCGCCGGTCTTTTCGCGGATCGGCTGCGCTGTTTCGCGATGTTTCTGCACCTCATCCATGCGCGCGCGGATCGCCTGCCAGTCGGTCTTCTCTCCGCGAAGGCGCGCCGAAATGAAGATCACATCCGCGGGTGCGCCGGACTTTCGGTATTCGAATTTCATCTGCGCGTTGGTGAAGGACATTTTCGAACCGTCGCGCGCGACACCCATCGCCTCGACAAGAACGTCTTTGATCTCGCGTCCGTTCGCGCCGGCATTCATGCGCAGCGCCCCGCCGATCGAACCCGGAATGCCGAAAAGAAATTCCATCCCGCCGATCCCGGCCTGCGCCGCGACCTCAGCAACGCGTTTGTCGAGCGCTGCCGCGCCCGCAACGACTGCATCGCCATCGGCCGCCACGTCGCCGAAGCCACGCGGAGAGAGGCGGATCACAACGCCTTCGATCCCGCCGTCGCGCACGATCAGGTTCGACCCGACGCCGACGATGTGAACCGGAATGCGTCCCGGCAGCGCGCCGAGGAAATAGGCGAGATCGTCCGCGTCGGCCGGCGTGAACAGGATTTGCGCCGGACCGCCGACACGGAACCAGGTGAGCGGGCCGAGCGGCTCATTAGACAGGAGACGCCCGCGCAAGTCCGGCATGCGGGCTTTGAGATCGGCGGCGATATCGGGAAAGCTCATGCGGTCATGCCAAAGCCTTCAACTCGCCCGGCAAGGCATAGGCCCATTGGGTGATGTTGCCGGCTCCGAGACACACGACGTAGTCGCCGGACCTGGCCATGCCGCGGACAAGAGGCGCGAGCTTGTCGGCACCCTCGAGCGGCGTGACGTTGCGATGGCCGCGCGCGCGCATCCCGGCGACGAGATGATCGCGGTCCGCCCCGGCAATCGGGCTTTCGCCTGCCGGATAGACGTCGGCGACGATCACGGCGTCCGCGTCATTGAAGCAGGTGCAGAACTGTTCAAACAGGTCGCGCAGTCGCGTGAAGCGATGCGGCTGCATCACCGCAATCACCTTGCCTTTGGTGGAGTCGCGCGCCGCTCGCAGCGCGGCCGCGATCTCGACCGGATGATGGCCGTAATCGTCGATGATCGTGACGCCGTTCCACTCGCCGGTGCGCGTGAAGCGCCGCTTTACCCCGCCGAAGGAGGCGAGCGCCTTGCGGATCACTTCGTCTGGGATGCCAAGCTCATGCGCGACGCCGATCGCGGCGGTGGCGTTGAGCGCGTTGTGCCGCCCCGGCATCGGCAGAACGAGATCGGACACGACATGCGCTCCGTTTCCGTTCGCGCCGCGGATCGCGACGGAAAAACGCGACTGGCCGTTCGCGTTGTCGAGCCCGCATAGCCGCAGGTCCGCCTGCGGATTCTCGCCATAGGTGAGGATACGCCGATCCTGGATGCGTCCGACCAGGGTCTGCACTTCCGGATGATCGGTGCACATGACCGCAAAGCCGTAGAACGGCACATTCTCGATAAAATGCTGAAACGCATTCTTGACCGCGTCGAAGGTCTGAAAATGATCGAGATGCTCGGGATCGACATTGGTGACGATCGCGACATCCGCCGGAAGCTTCAGAAACGTGCCGTCCGACTCGTCGGCCTCGACCACCATCCAGTCGCCGGCGCCGAGTCTGGCGTTCGTGTCGTAGGCATTGATGATGCCGCCGTTGATGACCGTCGGATCGAAGCCGCCGGCGTCGAGCAAAGCCGCGACCATCGAGGTGGTCGTGGTCTTGCCGTGAGTCCCTGCGATCGCGACGCAGGATTTCAGCCGCATCAGCTCGGCGAGCATTTCCGCGCGGCGCACGACCGGCAGGCGTTTCGCCCGTGCCGCGACGAGCTCGGGGTTGTCGGGCTTGATCGCCGAGGACACGACGACGACAGCCGCGCCGTCGAGATTCTCCGCCTTATGGCCGACCGCAATTTTGACGCCCTTGCCGCGCAGCCGCTTGACGTTGGCGCTGTCAGAGACATCCGATCCGATGACGGTGTAGCCAAGATTGACAAGCACCTCGGCGATACCGCTCATTCCGATGCCGCCGATACCGACGAAATGGATCGGGCCGATGTCGCGTGGAAGCTTCATTAAATGTCTCTGTTCCTGGTACCGCCGGCTACGGCGGCGCGTCTCGACGTTGCTTTAAGCAAGCCGAACCCCGCCGGGACAAGCCCACCGGAGCGAATTTACCGGATTTGGTTTAGGCCGCCGGTCTTCATTACCAGATCGGCAAGCCGTTCCGCGGCATCGAGAATGGCGAGCGATTTCGCGCCCTTGGACATTGCGGAGAGCCTTGCGGGGTCGGAAGCGAGCGCTGCCAATTCGGCCGCCAGCCGGTCGGACGTAAACGCCTCCTGCGGCAGCGGGATCGTGCCACCGGCCCGTTCGAGAAAGCCCGCATTCGCCGCCTGATCCTGATCGAGCGCATGCGGCAAAGGCACAAGGATCGATGGTCGGCCGATGGCCGCAAGCTCGGCGACGGTCGATGCGCCGGAGCGCGAAATCACCAGATGGCTCGCGGCCATCCGCGCCGGCAGGTCGGTGAAGAATGGCTCGATCTGCACCTCGACCTGAGACTTGGCGTAAATTTTCCTGACCCGCTCGATGTCCTCGGACCGCGCCTGCTGCACGACCTTCAGCCTCATCTGCAGATGCGGTTCGAGCTTCGCCACCGCTTCGGGCACGATGTCGGCCATCACGCGCGCGCCCTGACTGCCGCCGAATACCAGAAGCAGGAATGGATCGTTGCCGCTGCTCGGCTGGTACGGGGTCGCAGCGGCGATGACGGCCGGGCGCACCGGATTGCCCGTGTGGATCGCCTTGGCCGCAAGGCTTGCGTCCTTGTCGAACACGCCGGGGAAGCCCGTGCCGATCGCGGTCACCCGCGGCGCGAGAAAGCGGTTCGCACGGCCCGGCACGCCGTTCTGCTCATGGATCACCGTCGGAATTTTGCGCAGCGTCGCGGCGAAAACCGGCGGCACGGTCGGATAGCCGCCGAAACCGACAACAACCGACGGCTTCACGCGCGCGAGCATCGCGAACGCCTTGAGCGCCCCGGTCCCGAGCGAGCCGAGCGTCTTCGCAAGTGAAATCGGATCGCGTCCGCGGAATGTCGCGCTTGGAATGACGTGGACGCTTGGGAATTGATCGCCGAACTTCTCGGCGCGGCTATCGGTTGCGAGCGCCACGCCGATGCCGCGCCTGCGCAGGGCTTCGCTCAAAGACGCTGCGGGAAAGAGGTGACCCCCCGTTCCTCCCGCCGCGACCAGAACGAGGGAGGACGGCTGCGTCACGCCGGGCTCCCGAGTGGCACGGCGCCGCGGCTCGCTAGCTGCTCGGCGCGCGGCCGCTCGCGGGTGAGCGCAAGCAGCATGCCCATGCCATAGGCAAGCGAAAGGAGCGACGATCCTCCATAAGAGATGAATGGCAGCGTCATGCCCTTGGCCGGAATGAGATGCAGGTTCACCGCCATGTTGATCGCCGATTGCGCTCCGAACAAGATCGCAAGACCGGCCGCTGCAAAGCGCATGAACGGATCGTCATTGCGGAAGGCTCGCGTCAATGCCCGCACGACGATGAAGGCGAATAAGGCGACGAGAACAAGGCAGAGGACGATGCCGAATTCCTCAGCTGCGACGGCGAAGATGAAGTCGGCGTGGCTGTCCGGCAGGATGCGTTTCACGGTGCCCTCGCCCGGCCCGCGGCCGAACCATCCGCCGCGCAGGAAGGATTCAACGGCATTGTCGACCTGGAAGGTATCGCCGGAAGACGGGTCGAGAAAGCGGCGGATGCGGCGCGCGACGTGCGGCACGGTGACATAGGCGACCGACAGCCCGATACCGCCGACGACCGTCATCCCCGCCATCCACAGAAGACGCATCCCGGCCATGAAGAATAGCGAGCCCCAGATCAGCGCGATCAGCATCGTCTGTCCGAAATCCGGCTGCAGCACGAGCAGCGTGACGACGAGGAGCAGGAGCGCGAGGGCTGCGAAGTTTGCGGGCATTTCCGGGCGGCGGGCGGATTCGCCGAACAGCCAGGCGATCAGGATGACGAAAGCGGGCTTGGCGAATTCCGAGGGCTGGATGTTCATGCCGAACAGAACGATCCAGCGCCGCGCGCCTTTGATCTCGGTCCCGGCGACGAGCGTCGCTGCAAGCAGCACGATGCTGATCGCAAAGACCACGAGCGCGAGCCTGCGAATCTGACGCGGCGTCAGGAAAGACACGCCGAGCATGATTGCGGTCGCAGGAATGAGGTAGCAAACCTGCCGATTCACGAAGTGGAACGGATCGAGGCCGAGCTTGGTCGCAACCGGCGGGCTCGCCGCAAGCAGCAGGATGATGCCTGCGAGCATTAGCGCCCCGAGCGCTGCAAGCATGAGGCGGTCGATCGTCCACCACCACTGCGCGAAGGGGCTGCGTTCCGTGCGTGAAACCATATCCGTCCGTCCCGGTCTTAGTCCTCGCCCGGTTGTGGTTTAGGTTTGATTAACGAAGGGGGAGCCGGGCTAGCCTGTTACAGCATCCCCTGCACCATCTCCCGGAATGCGTCGCCGCGCTGCTCGAAATTCTTGAACTGGTCGAACGAGGCGCAGGCGGGCGAAAGGAGCACCACGCCGGGCGGACCCGCTTCCGCCTCGCGTGCCGCATTCGCGAGCGCCTTGTCGAGCGTGCCTGAAATTTCGAACGGAACCTTGCCTTCGAGCGTCGCGGCGAAGTCTGGCGCGGCCTTTCCGATCAAATAGGCCTTGCGGATCTTCGGGAAAAACTCGGTGAGGCTCGTGATCCCGCCTTCCTTCGGCAATCCGCCCGCGATCCAGTAGATATCGTCGAACGAGGCAAGAGCGCGCGCGGTGGAATCCGCGTTGGTCGCCTTGGAATCGTTGACGAACAGCACATTGCCCTTGCGGCCGACTTCTTCCATCCGGTGCGCGAGGCCGGGAAAACTCTTCAGCCCCTTGCGGATCGTGTCGTCGTCGAGCCCGAGTGCTGCGCACGCGGCAAAGGCCGCCATCGCGTTCTGTGCATTGTGAATGCCGCGCAGCGACCCGATGCCATCGAGATTTGCGACTTCCTCGGCATCCCTGCCGGCGACGCGGTAGAGGTGCGTGCTGCCCGCGACATAGCCGGACGCAATCAATCCGCGCGTCGAGAGTGCCGTGACGGCGCGGCCTTTCTCGGTGAGGCGCTGCGCCATCGCGCGCCCGTAATCGTCATCGACGCCGATCACCGCGTGTTGCGCGCGAGCGGGCACGATCTCCTTCAGCTCGGCGTAATGCTCCATCGTTCCGTGCCGGTCGAGGTGATCCGGCGTCACATTGAGCATGACACCGACCGTCGGATTCAGCGATGGCGTCAGCTCGATCTGGTAGGATGACATCTCCACCACGTGACAGCGTCCGGCCGTCGGCGGCTCGAGCGCGAGTATGGCCGTGCCGAGATTGCCGCCCACTTGCACGTCGCGTCCGGCGGTCTTCAGAATATGTGCGGTGAGCGCGGTGGTCGTGGATTTGCCGTTGGTGCCGGTGATCGCGACGAAATCCGCATCCGGCGCGTCCCGGCGCCGCTGCCGGCAGAACAATTCGATATCGCCGATGATCTCGACATTGGCGGCTTTCGCCAGCCCGACCGACCAATGCGGCTGCGGGTGCGTCAGCGGCACTCCCGGCGCAAGAAGCAGCGCGCTGATTTTCGACCAGTCGGCGTGACGCAGGTCTTGCGCGGTAAAGCCCGCTTCGCGCGCGGCAGCGACGCTCTTCTCATTGTCGTCGAAGGCGATCACGTGCGCCCCTCCCGCGGCGAGCGCGCGGCAGGAGGCGAGCCCCGATCCGCCGAGACCGAACACCGCGACGGTCTTGGCGGCCATGACGGTGACGGGCGTCACGCGATTATCTCAGCTTGAGGGTTGACAGGCCCAGCAGCGCCAGCACGATCGCGATGATCCAGAACCGGATCACGATCTGCGGCTCGGTCCAGCCCTTCTGCTCGAAATGGTGATGGATCGGCGCCATCATGAACACGCGCTTGCCGGTGAGCTTGAAGGAGGCGACCTGCACGATCACCGAGACGGCTTCGAGCACGAACAGCCCGCCGATAATGGCGAGCGCGATCTCATGCTTGGTCGCGACGGCGACCGTGCCGATCAGGCCGCCGAGCGCGAGGGAGCCGGTGTCGCCCATGAAGATCGAGGCGGGGGGCGCGTTGAACCAGAGGAATCCAAGGCCCGCGCCGACCACCGCGCCGCATAACACCGCGAGTTCGCCCGCGCCCGCGACGTAATGGATCTGCAGATAGTCGGCGAACACCACGTTGCCGGCGAGATAGGAGATCATGCCGAAGGACAGCGAGGCGATCATCACTGGTACGATGGCGAGCCCGTCGAGCCCGTCGGTGAGGTTCACCGCGTTGCCCGCGCCGACGATAATGAAAGCGCCGAAGACGAGGAAAAACCAGCTCAGGTTGATGACGAATTCCTTGAAGAACGGAAAAGCGAGCGAGGTCGCGAAGGCCGGCCGCCCGAGCTGGGAAAACGCGTAGCAGGCCGCGGCCGCGATCAGTACCTCGATCGCGAAGCGGATCTTGCCGGAAAAGCCCGCATGCGTTTGCTTGGTCACCTTCAGATAGTCGTCGTAGAACCCGATCACGCCGAACGACAGCGTCACGCCGAGCACGATCCAGACATAGGGGTTGGCCGGATTGGCCCACAGAATCGTCGCGAGGAATACGCCCGACAGGATCATCAGGCCGCCCATGGTCGGGGTCCCGACCTTTGTGGTGAGATGAGATTTCGGACCGTCAGTGCGGATCGGCTGGCCGCGCCCCTGCTTCAGGCGCAGATGGTCGATGATCGGGGACCCGGCCGCGAACACGAAAAGCATCGCGGTCATCATCGCTCCCCCGGTGCGGAACGTGATGTAGCGGAACACGTTCAGGACGGAGAGCTTGTCCGATAAGTCGATCAGCCAATAGAACATCCAATCAACCCCGCACCGCCGCGTTGTCCGCCGCGTCCGCGCTGGCAAATGCGCGTTGCAGCGCTTTCACGATCGGGCCCATCTTCGAGCCGAACGACCCTTTGACCATGATCGCATCGCCGCCTCGAACCGCGTCAAGGACAAGCGGTTCGAGACCTTGTGAGTCTTCCGCATAACCGCCCCGGCGCTCGGAGGGAAGGGCCTCCCAAAGCTTGTGCATAGCCGGCCCCGAGCAGAAAACGAGATCGACGTCGTTGCCGATGACGGCCTCGGCGAGCGCGCGGTGCATCGCAGCGGCCTGATCGCCCAGTTCCAGCATGTCCCCGAGCACCGCTATACGCCGGCCGCGTGGCCCGCGCTGCGCCTGCCCGAGGAGCGCGAGCGCGGCCCGCATCGAAGCCGGATTGGCATTGTAGCTCTCGTCGATCAGCAGCGCCTCACCCCCGGACAATGCCAGCATCTGCCGCGTGCCTCGGCCCGGCGCAGGCTGAAGGTCTGCAAGCGCGAGCGCCGCCAGCGCAAGGTCGGCACCGGCGAGCACTGCTGCGGCGAGCACGGCAAGCGAATTGAGCACGAGGTGCCGGCCCGGCGCGCCGAGCCGGTAGGTGACCTCGGAGCCTAGAATTTTCGCGTGCACCGTCGAGCCGGTTTCCTGCAGCGAACACTTGATCAGCCGCGCATCGGCCTTGGCATGTTCCCCGAACGAGACGAGGCGCCCGACGTTTGCGCCGCGCGCATGTTTCGACAACCTCGCGAACTGCGCGTTGTCACGATTGAGGACCGCCGCGCCACCCGGCACGAGCCCCGCGAAAATCTCTGCCTTGGCATCTGCGATGGCCGCGACGGACTCGAAATACTGAAGGTGCACCGGCTCGACCGTCGTGATGATCGCGACATGAGGGCGCACGAGCTTCGACAGTGGCTCGATCTCGCCCGGATGGTTCATGCCCATCTCGAACACGGCAAAGCGCGCATCCTGCGGACAGCGCGCCAATGACAATGGCACGCCCCAATGATTGTTGTAGGAGGCCGCCGAGGCATGCGTGAACCCTTCGCGCGACAATGCAAGCTTCAGCGCTTCCTTCGTGCTGGTCTTACCGACGGAGCCCGTAACTCCGATCACGCGCGCTGAAAGCCGCTCGCGCGACGCGCGGGCGAGATCGCGCAAGCCCTCGAGCACGTCCTCGACGATCAGGAGTGGCGCGTCCTTGGGCATCACGGCAGTCTTGCCGGCGGCGACGACAGCAAGCCCGCCTCCCGCTTTCAGCGCAGCTTCGACGAAATCGTGTCCATCGCGCGCATCCGTGAGGGCGAAAAATGCATCACCTGCGCCAATCGTCCGGCTGTCGATCGAAATGCCGTTGACGCTTGCCGGAAGCACTCCGGCCCGGCGCCCGCGCATCGCGGCCGCCATCGCTTCGGTCGTCCAGAGTGCGGCGTTCATGCGGCCTTTCCCCCGAGCGCCTCGGCGACCGCCTCATGGTCGCTGAAATGCAGAACCCGGTCGCCGATAATCTGACCGATTTCATGTCCTTTGCCGGCGATCAGCAACACGTCGCCGTCGCGCAGATCTGAAATCGCGGCGCGGATCGCTTCCGCGCGATCGCCGATTTCGACGGCGTTCGGCGCACTTTTCAGGATGGCCGCGCGAATGCTCGCGGGATTTTCGCTGCGCGGATTGTCGTCCGTAACGATGACACGGTCGGCACCGCGCGCCGCGATTTCGCCCATGATCTCGCGCTTGCCCGGATCGCGGTCGCCGCCGGCGCCGAACAGCACGATCAGCCGCCCTTTTGCATAGGGACGCAATGCATCGAGCGCCTTCGCCAGCGCGTCAGGTTTGTGAGCATAGTCGATGAAGATCAAACCACCGTTCTTCGATCCGACCGGCTCCAGCCGCCCCTTCGCGCCGGTAAGATTTTCGATTGCGGAAAATACCGGACGCGCAGGTGCGCCGGTCGCGATTGCCAGCCCAGCCGCGATCAGCGCGTTCTCGATCTGAAACGCCCCAAGCAGCGGGAGCCGCGCGACATAATTTCGACCTTCATGCGCGATCGTCAGCATCTGGCTTGTCGTGTCTGCCTGCACCTGAACGAGTTTGAGATCTCGACCCGCACTTCCGACGGTCATGATCCTGAGCTTCCGCTTGCGCGCGGCTTCGATCACCGCGTCGCTGTGCTCATGATCCGCACTTACGACTGCGGCGCCCCCCGGAACGACGAGCGCCTCGAACAGCCGCAGCTTTGCCCGAAAATAGGCATCGAGGCTTTCATGATAGTCGAGATGGTCGCGGCTGAGATTGGTAAACGCCCCCGCGGCGACCCTCAGACCGTCGAGTCGATGCTGGTCGAGCCCATGCGACGACGCTTCGATTGCAAGATGTGTGACGCCTTCGTTTGCGAGCGTGTCAAGCGTTCGGTGCAGCGCGACCGGGTCCGGCGTCGTCAGTGACCCATAGGTTTCACCACGCGGCGAAACAACGCCAATCGTGCCGATGCTTGCGGCCTGATGGCCAAGCGCGCTCCATATCTGCCGGGTGAAGGCGGCGACCGAGGTCTTTCCGCTGGTGCCGGTCACGGCCGCAATCGTACCGGGCTGACGAGGATAGAACCGCGCCGCCATCGATGCGAGCGCATGCCGCGCGTTCGGAACCTTCAGAAAAACGGCATCGCCGGAGGGAAGGTCAATATCGCGCTCTGCGACCACGGCAATCGCGCCGCTCGCAAGTGCCTGCTCGACGAAGCGGGCCCCGTCGGTTTTCGATCCGGCCAGCGCGACGAACAGATAGCCCGGCCGGACGTCGCGGCTGTCAGCCGTAACGCCGGAAATCCTACGCGCGGGAGTGTGCGCGGCCTGTTCGGGCAGGAGGTCGGACAGATTCATCGCCGCGTTGATCGGACTTTCTCCGCACCGCTGCAAGAGGAAAGCGTTAGCGGATGCTCGACGTTACCTGAAGAATCTGGCGGTCCGCGGGCGGAAGGTCGAAGCGCGGCTCGAGCCCGAGCGCGGGCGCAACGCGGCCAACCACGTTCGCCGCGACCGGCGCTGCGTTCCAGCCGGAGGTCGCGTAGCCGTGGGTTTCCGGAAGGGGCTGCGGCTCATCGAGCATGATGAGCACGAGATAACGCGGCTGATCGGCCGGCAATATGGCGGTGAAGCTCGTCAGCACCTTGGTCTTCGAATAGCGTCCACCGACGACCTTTTCCGAGGTTCCGGTCTTTCCCCCGACATAATAGCCGGGGACGTCCGCCTTTTTTGCTGATCCCACCTCGGCATTCAGTCGCATCAGATAGCGCATCTTGTCGCTGGTCTCGGGCTTGATCACGCGCTTGGCAAGCGCGTCGGCCTCCTCCGGCGTACGCTTCAGGAAGGTCGGCGGAATGAGCTTGCCGCCGTTGACCAAAGCGGAAATCCCCATCACCGCCTGCAGCGGCGCAACCGACAGGCCGTGACCGAACGCGATGGTCACGGTGTTGAGCTCGCCCCAGTGTTTCGGCAATAGCGGCTCGGCGCTTTCCGGCAGTTCGGTGCGCAGCCTATCGAGCTGACCCAGCTTCTTCAGAAAGGCCTGATGGCCGGGGACGCCGATCGCAAGCGCCATCCGCGCGGTGCCGATATTGGACGAATAAGTAAAGATCTCCGGCACGGTGAGGATGCGCTTTTGCGCGTGATAGTCATGGATGTCGAACTTGCCGTAGCGCAGCGGCATGCGTGCGTCGAAACTCGAGCCGAGTGTGACTTTGCCGGAATCGAGCGCCATCGCGAGCGTCAGCGCCTTGAAGGTCGAGCCCATCTCATAGACGCCGGTGGTGAGCCGGTTGATGCGGGTTTTGTCGAGCGCCTGTCGGGGATCATTCGGGTCGTAATCCGGGATCGAGACCATCGCCAGAATTTCGCCGGTACGCACGTCGGAGACGATGCCCGCCGCTGCGAGCGCCTTGAACTTGTCGCGCCCGGCGATGAGCTCCTCGCGCAAGGCGTGCTGGACGCGAAGATCGACCGCGAGATCAATCGGCTTTTGCTGGCGGTCGCTCGCGAAGCCCGCCATGTGCAGGTCGGCAAGCCCGCTCGCGTCGAGCCATTTCTCGATACCGGCGATGCCCTGGTTGTCGATGTTGACGTGGCCGATCAGGTGCGAGACTTCCGATCCGTTGGGATAGACGCGCTTGTTTTCGGTCACGAAGCCGACGCCCGGAATGCCGAGTTTGTGGACCTCCTGCTGCTGCTTCGGCGAGATTTCCCGCTTCAGCCACACGAAGCCCTTTTTCGAGGATAGCCTCTCGCGCAATTCGTTTGCGTCGAGGTCCGGCAGGGTCGCGGTGAGCAATTCCACCGCTTCGTCGACGTCGATGATCTTGCGCGGCTCGGCGAACAGCGAGGGCGTACGGATATCGGTGGCGAGGATTTCACCGCGGCGATCGAGAATGTCCGGGCGCGCGGTCGCCACCGCGTCGCCCCCACTGATGCGCCGCGCGCTCTGCGGATCGAACGAAAGCCCGAGCATCACGAGTCGCGCGCCAATCACGCCGTAGATCAGCGCGAAGGTCCCGATCACGAGTACCATCCGCGCCCTGGTTTTCTGCGCGCGGTCGACGTCGCGGCCATACAGCAGAGGTCGCACGAAGGCGAAACGCTGTTTCATCGGGGCCCGGCCGATCGCCTGCGCCTGCTGCATCATCGGCCCCGCACGCTGCCGGTTTCGTCGCCGCGCTCGATGATGGCGCCGATCGGGTCTTCGATGTCAGGCGAAACGGTCTGCACCGGCCGCTCCGGCAATCCGTCCAGCTTGCCGTATTGAAGCGGATCGATCTGCCGCAGTTGCAGGTGGCGGCGCGCGAGCCCCTCGATCCGTGTCGGATTGTCAAGCTTCGACCATTCCGCGCGCAACGCAGCGATCGCATCTCGCTCGCGCCTGATTTCACCGCGCAGCCGCGCGAGATGCTCCGCCTGAACCGTAGCCTCGAACTTGATGCGATAGACATAGGCCGCGGCCATGATGAGCGCACCGATGACGAGGATATTGACGAGCCGCATCGCTCAGGCCCCCCGCATGACGTCGGCGAGGCGCGGAAGGCGCGGCAGGAAATCGGCATCGTCGAAAGGCTGAGCGGGCGCGTCGGTTCGTGCGGCGGCGCGCAGCTTTGCGGATCGCGCGCGCGCATTCGAGGCAATTTCCTCGTCGTCCGCGATCACCGGCTTTCGGGTCAGCAGCGTGAAAGTAGGGGCTGGGCCTTGCGACACCGGACGGTGACGCGACACTGCAGCGTTGCGGCTTCGCTCGGCAAGGAACGTCTTCACGATCCGGTCTTCGAGCGAATGAAATGACACCACCACCAGATGCCCGCCGGCCGCGAGGATTCGCTCGGCCGCACCGAGCGCGCCGGCAAGTTCGGACAATTCCTCGTTCACGAAAATGCGCAAAGCCTGGAACGTGCGGGTGGCGGGATGAATCGCGCCGGGCTTGGCACGCACGACCCGCGCGACGATCTCCGCGAGTTGCCGCGTCGTCACGATAGGTTCCTTCTGGCGCTCCCCGACGATAGCTCGCGCGACTGCGCGGGAATGGCGCTCCTCGCCGAGAATGAAGATGACATTGGCGAGATCGCGTTCGCCGATACGCGCAACCACGTCGGCCACGCTCGGTCCCTCGCGATCCATGCGCATGTCGAGCGGCCCGTCGAGCCGGAAGGAAAAGCCGCGTTCGGCATTGTCGAGCTGCATCGAGGACACGCCGATGTCGAGCACGACGCCATCGACGGCTTCGTGGCCGAACTCGCGGGCAATCACATCGAGATTGGAGAAGCGGTCCTGCGTCAGCATAAGACGCCCGCCGGATCGATCGACCAGGTCCGCGCCGAGCGCGATGGCCGTTTGATCGCGGTCGATCGCGATGACCTGGCAATCGCAGGCCTCCAGCATCGCACGCGTATATCCGCCCGCGCCGAAAGTGCCGTCCACATAAATGCCCCCCGAATGCGGCGCGAGATTCTCGAGCACCGCGTCGCGCAAGACCGGAACGTGGGCCGCCGCCTGCGCCATCACGCGCGCGCCCGAGGAGCCGTGTCGACGTACCGGCTCTTGCTTGGTTTCAGCTGGAACAGGCATCGACGCGGGCGCACGTGAGGAATTATGTCCTTTAGGCGCGGTTTCCTCCGGCGCCAAGCTCATTTCGCGTTGTTCGCATTAAGGAATCGTTGACCCTGCCCCGTTCCCTGAACAGGGCGGGTTCCAGCGCGCAAAAAATGCGGAACCCGGAACATCGCCGATGGTTGCGGCATTTACCGTGCTGACGCGCCTCGTTGCCACGTGGACGCGCCCTCGATTCCAACACACCAAGGAGGCGACTTCATGCTGAAGAAATTCATGCTCCCGACCGCAATCAGCGGCTTGATGGTGGGCGCGGCGATCGCGCAGAGCACCCCTCCCGCGACGTCCTCGCCGACGACCCCGGGCGTGGCTACGCCCGCGAACCCGAACGTCACCATTCCCGGCCCGAATACCTCCACAGTGGTCAACGGATCCCAGACCACAGCGCAGACCGGCACGAATTTGGATAAGACGTCAGCCGACTCGCCGAAGCTCATCAACGCGCAGCAGCCGAACCAGTGGCTCGCGAGCAAGTTCAACGGCACCGACGTGATCGGCACCGACGACAAGAAAATCGGCGACGTTTCCGATATCCTGTTCGATCGGGAGGGCAAGATCGACGCCTATGTCATCAGCGTCGGCGGCTTCCTCGGTGTCGGGTCGAAGGAAGTGGCACTTGCTCCATCCTCGTTCACCATCGTGAAAAGCGAGAATGGTGGATACGACAAACTCAAATTGTCGATGACCACCGATGAGTTGAAAGCTGCGGCGAATTTCGAGCGCTACAGCGCGCCGCGATCCACCACGGGTCTCGGTTCGCCGGCGATGAACCCGCCGCGTCCGGCGGGCGCCAATCCCCCGGCGACAAACCGCTAATGAACGCGTAGAGTGTGTGGCGTAACGGCGGCCCGGATTCGAAAATCCGGGCCGTCTTTTTGATCTTTGCGCCGCGAGTTGGTTTGCTATTGTTCGCCCATGTCATTCACTCCGGATTCCTTCATGGTCGACGACGTCGTCCCCTCGCCCAATCACGGCGAGCGCGCCGGCGGACGTCACCCCGACATGATCCTTCTGCATTACACCGGCATGCCGAGCGCCAAAGCCGCGCTCGAGCGGCTATGCACTGCCGAGAGCCAGGTATCGGCTCACTATTTCGTATTCGAGGACGGCCGCGTCGTGCAGATGGTTCCCGAACTTCGCCGCGCATGGCACGCCGGCGAAAGCATCTGGGCCGGTGATACCGACGTGAATTCCTGCTCGATCGGAATCGAGATCGCCAATCCCGGCCATGACGGGGATTATCCGGATTTCCCGCCCCGGCAGATCGCGGCAGTGGCCTCGCTGTGCCGCGGCATTGCGGTCAGGCGCGAAATCGCACCGAAGCGGGTGCTCGGACATTCCGACGTCGCTCCGCTGCGCAAGCGCGATCCCGGCGAGAAATTTCCCTGGCGCTTTCTGCACCAGCAGGGCATCGGCCACTGGGTCGAACCGGTCCCGCTGTCCGAAGGACCGGAGCTGAAGTTCGGCGACGCCGGCGCGGTGGTCGGAACGGTGAAATCGCTCTTTCGGGAATACGGCTACGGCCTCTCGGAGGAAGACAAGTTCGACGAGCAGATGCGCGACGTCACCATTGCATTTCAGCGGCACTTCCGCCCTGCGCAGATCGACGGTGTCATTGATCCGTCCACGCTTCTGACGCTTCGCCGGCTGCTCGACGCGCTGCCGGAAAATCAGATAACGCTGGCCGCCTCTGCAGCGACTTGACCGCGCCTTATTCCCCCGCCATGTCTGGCAGGTCAGTCGGCCGGACGGCCGCTCCGGCAATGTCCGAAAGGGCGCCGGGGAGGAAAGTCCGGGCTCCACGGATCAGCGGTGCCGGATAACGTCCGGCGGGGGCAACCTCAGGGACAGTGCCACAGAAAAGCAAGACCGCCTCGGACGCGTTGCGTTTTGGTCCGCGGCAAGGGTGAAACGGTGCGGTAAGAGCGCACCGCGCGTGCGGCAACGGACGCGGCAGGGCAAACCCCACCGGGAGCAAGACCGAATAGGAACGGCACGCAGGCTGCCGCAAGGCAGCCAGCAGATCGATCCGGATCAGCCGTTCGGGTAGGTTGCATCAGGCACAGGGCAACCTGTGTCGCAGAGGAATGGCCGTCACGTGCAGATGCTCAACGCGTCTGCACCATACAGAACCCGGCTTACAGGCTGGCTGGCGATTTGTTACGGGGCGTCCGGCGAAACCCGCCGGACGCCTCACCAATTTCAGACTCGGCGTCACTTCTCTACGGCGAGCGGCAGACCGAGCAGAAGATAGCTCCACGATTTGCCGTGCGAATCCAGGTTGAGCGAGGCGTTCACCCCGCCTTCGAGTGCATCTTGCAGCACGAAATTCAATCCGTGCAGATGCTCGATCTCGTAGCGGAGCACGTCGCCGCGGATGAGATGCGGGAATGACTCCTTGATGCGCGCGGTGGTGAGCGCCTGTTTGAGCAGCGGAAAATCGGCCGCGTCATATACCCACACGTTGATGTTCGACGTGTTGCCCTTGTCGCCCGCGCGGGCATGGGCGATGTCGCGAACGAATTCCTTTTGTTGCATTTCGCTCACGCCGTCATGATCTCGAGCCTAGGCTTCACCAGTTCGCGCGGGATCAGCACCGATTTCGTTGTCACGCAGGGCGTGATGACACCGCGGAAGCCGCCGCCGCCGGCGGGACCGCAGCAAAGAAGCGATTCGACTTCCCACAGCATCAATTCCGCATCCTCGCGGCGCGGCGACCGCAGCGTTGCGTGCAAGCGCACGTCCTGACTGGAATCCTGCAAGCGACCCGCGGTCGCAAACAGCGAATTCACTCCGATCAGATCGACGCGAAGCTCTGCGCCATTGCCGGCGCGGACGCGCTTTCGCACGACCTCGGCCGCGAGCGCACCGCGTTCCGCGGCGCCCGGCCCGGCATAGCTCACACCCGCTTCGCCCTGAAATCCGCCGTCAAAGCCGACGGTGACCTTCAGGGTATCCGGCCGCATAGCGCCCTTCGCGTTCCATACCCTCACCCGGCTGCTACCCTGATCGTCGATGTGGACCTGCGAGAAATCGGCAACGACATCCGGTGTGAGGTACCGCGCGGGATCATGCACTTCGTAAAGGAGCTGTTCCTTGACGGTCGCAGCGGTGACACAGCCGCCGGCCGAAGCAAGCTTGGTAATGATGGCGCTGCCATCCGGCGCAACCTCGGCAATCGGAAAGCCGCAGCGATCGAGATCGGGCACGTCCTTCCTGCCCGGATCGGCGAAATAACCGCCGGTGACCTGCATGCCGCATTCCATCAAGTGACCGACAAGCGTACCCGCCGCCAGCCTTTCGGTATCGCCCGCGCTCCAGCCGTAATGATGCATCAGCGGCGCAAGAAACAGCGATGGGTCGGCGAGGCGCCCGCCGACCACGACATCCGCGCCTTCCGCCAACGCCGGCAGGATCGCATCGACGCCGAGATAGGCGTTCATGCCGACTATTGGCAGATCGATGCCGCAAAGCCTGCCGGGCTCATCCATCAGGGGCGCGTCGCGCGGGATCAAACCGGCGACCTCGTCGCCTTCGATGCAGCCGACCTTAAGGCCCTTCATCCCGAGCGAGCGGGCGACCTCAACGACACGCTCCGCGGCCGCGCGCGGATTGGCTGCCCCCATATTCGTGACGATGGCCGTGCCGTTGTCGTGACAAGGCGGCAGCAGCGCCTGCATCCGGCGCTGCAGATGCGGATTGTACCCTTTCGTCGGATCGGCCCTTCGGTCGCGATGGCCGAACGCGACGGTGCGCTCGCCGAGGCATTCCAGCACGAGGGCGTCGAGTTCGCCTTCGCGCGCGAGATCGACGGCGGGCTCCAGCCGGTCGGCGGAAAAGCCCGCGCCGGTGCCGAGACGAAATGCGCGCGGCGCGGCCACGGGCGCGCGCTCAATCCATCGCGACGACGGGCTTCGGCTTGTAGGGCTCTTCGAGCGATTTGATTTGCTCCGGCGAGAGCCTGATTTCCAAAGCCTTCAGCGCGTCGTCCAGATGACCCATTTTCGACGCGCCGATGACCGGTGCGGTCATGCCCTTCTGCGCGAGCACCCAAGAGAGCGCGACCGAAGCCATCGACGCGCCGACCTGCTTCGCGACCTGTTCGACGCGGTCGGCGATCGCTTTGTCCTCGGCGGTGACGCCAAGTTGCATCTTCGCCGTCATCTTGTCGGTCTTGCCACGCGTCGTTTCCGAGCCTGCGCGGGTGTTGCCGGCCAGGAACCCGCGCGCATTCGGCGAATAGGGCGTGAGCGCAATACCTTCGGCGACGCAGAGCGGGTGCATCTCGCGCTCCTCCTCGCGATAAACGAGGTTGTAGAGATTCTGCATCGACACGAACGGCGCCCATCCGCGCTCGCGTTGCATCGTCAGCATCTTGGAGAATTGCCACGCATACATCGACGATGCGCCGAGGTAGAGCGCCTTGCCTGCACGAACCACGTCGTTCAGCGCGTCGAGCGTCTCTTCGACCGGCGTTTCCGGGTCGAACCGGTGGATGACGTAAAGGTCAACGTAATCGGTCTTCAGCCGCTTCAGGGATGCGTCGATCGATTCCATGATGTGCTTGCGCGAGAGCCCTTTTTGATTGGGCCCCGGCCCCATCGGACGGCACACCTTGGTGGCGATCACGACATCGTCGCGCTTCGCCATCTCCTTCAGGGCGTTCCCGGTGACGGTTTCGCTCACGCCCGCCGAATAGGCGTCCGCGGTGTCGAAGAAGTTGATCCCCTTCTCAAGCGCGGCCTTGAAGAACGGCTTGGCCTGTTCCTCTCCGAGCGTCCATTCATGCCATTTGGGATCGCCGTAGCCGAGCGTCCCGAAGGACAGGCGCGAGACCTTCAGGCCGGTTGCGCCAAGGCGGACATATTGCAAGCAAACCTCCCCAATTCTTCTTTCGATGTCGCGGCGTTCAGGATGCCGACGAGCGTGAAAATGTCAAAAACCGCCAGTCCGGTTTCGCGCGCGACCGCCGCGCGGTGCGGCGGGAAATTGGTGCATTCGAGCACGATCGCGCCGATGTCCTTGTGTCGCGCGATCAAGTCGCGCGCAGCCGCCTCGACATCCTTTTCCCGGGCCTCGATGCTGTCGTTCGTCGGCAAACCGCGCAGCGCGCGGCGGAACGTGCCGTCCTCGGCAACGCCCACGAACGGCGTGTCCGTTGGAGCGCCGGCCGCGGCAAAATGGGCAACCGTCAGGTCGCGCGCGGAGAATGTCAGCACGCCGACGCGCTTTTCCGGCGGCAGCATCCGCTGCACCAGCGGAATGAGCATCAGCGAGGACGTCGCGACCGGCACGGGCAAGGCGGCGGCAAGCGCCGCCTGATGAAGGATAAGAAAGCCGCAGCCGGTCGTGATCGCGTCGGCGCCGCGCGCGATGAGGCGCTTTGCGCCCTCGATGAACGGCTCGACCATGGTCGGCGTTTTCGCCTGCACGATGAGGTCAACCGTCGCGCCGGAAATGCGCTCGTGCAGAACAGGCAAGGTGAAGCTTTTCGGATTCCCGATGTCGCCGACAAAGCGCTCGAACTGGGTGTCGAGCATCAGCACGCCGATCGTCATGCACTGTTCCAAAAATGATGCGGGCCCGACGATACGCCGGGCCCGCCTCGTCAGCAACGTCGTGCTTGCTTACATCTTCTTATAGGAGTCGACGATCGCCTGGCCTTCGGCGCCCGCCTTCTTCAGCCAGTCCTCGGTGAGCTGCGCGCCGACCTTCTTGAAGCCGGCCTCGAGCTCCTTGCTCGGGGGCAGCACCTTCATGCCCTTCGCCTTGAGCTGGTCGAGATACCACTGCGCCTTGTCCTGCCACATCTTCCAGCCGCGTTCTTCGGCGGTGGCGGCGGCTTTCAGGATTGCGTCCTGGGTCGACTTGTCGAGGCCGTCGAACGCCGCCTTGTTTACGAAGGTGTAGTCCTTCGGGATCCAGGCTTGGGTGTCATAGAAGTGGTCGAGCGTCTCCCAGACCTTGGAGTCGTAGCCCGTTCCGCCCGAGGACATGAACGAGTTGACGACACCGGTCGCGAGCGCCTGCGGCAATTCCGCCGCCTGGACCGTGACGGACTGCGCGCCGACGAGTTCGCCGATGCGCGAGGTCCCGACGTTATAGGCGCGCCATTTCAGGCCCTTCATGTCGTCGATCGTATTGAGGTCCTTCTTGGTGTAGATGCCCTGCGGCGCCCAGGGGACCGCGAACAGAAGCTTGATGCCCTGCGCGTCGAGCTTCTTGGAGATGTGATCCTTCGAGGCGGCGTAAAGCTTCTTCGCTTCGGGGAAGCTCGTCGCGAGGAACGGCACCACGTCGATCCCGAACACCGGATCCTCATTTTCGTGGATCGAGAGCAGAAGCTCGCCCATCTGCGCCTGGCCGGTCTGCACCGCGCGCTTGATGTCCGGGGCCTTGAACAGGGACGCGCCGGGATGAACGGTGATTTCGAGCTTGCCGCCGGTTGCGGCCGCGACGTCCTTGGCGAACAGCGTCAGGTTTTCGCTGTGCGGATTATCGGCCGGGTAAGCAGCCGGCAAATTCCATTTGGTTTGGGCGGCCGCAGGCCACGCAAAGCTTACCGCGCCGCAGAGCAAGGCTGCGACGAACAAACGAGACTTCATGGAACACCCTCCTTCAATGGGATTGAACAAAGCCTAACGCGATCAGTCCGGAAAAGCGAGCTTGGGCAGGAACAACACGATCTGCGGGAATTCGGTGATGATGAACACCGCCACCAGCAGCAGCGCGAAGAACGGAAACGCCGCGCGCGCCACGGTGAATGTGTCGCGGCCGCTCATGTTCTGAAGAACAAACAGGTTGAACCCGACCGGCGGAGTGATCTGCGCCATCTCGACATGGATAACGAGATAGACGCCGAACCAGACCGGATCGATGCCGGCCTGATGGATCATCGGCATCACGATCACTGCGGTGAGCACGATCATCGAGATGCCGTCGATCAGGCAACCGAGGATGATGTACATAATGGACAGATAGAGCGCGAGCATGCTCGGGGTGAGGTTCTGCCCCTTAACCCATGTGGCGAGCGCCGCGGGAATGCCGGTATAGGCCATCGCCGCCGTCGTGAAGGCCGCCCCCGCAAGGATCAGCATGATCATGCAGGTCAGCCGCGTTGCACTCATCACGCTCTGCCAGAACGTGTTGATCGTCAGCGTGCCGCTCCACCAGGCGAGCACGAGGGCGCCGGCCACGCCGAAGGCGGCACATTCGGTTGCGGTCGCAATGCCGAATATCAGCGTGAAGAACACCGCGAGGATGAGCGTCAGGATCGGAAAGAGCTTGGTCGATTCCTTGAGCTTGCGCACAAACGGAATCGGCGGATCGCGCGGCGGAATCTTCGATGGATTGAGCAACGACCAGATGATGATGTAACCGGAGTAGAGCGACATCACCAGCAGACCGGGCAGGAACCCGCCGAGAAAAACCTGCAGCACGGAGACGTTTGCGGTCACGGCGTAGACCACCATCGGGATCGACGGCGGGATCAGCAGGCCGAGTGTACCGGAGCCGGCGAGCGATCCGAGCGACAGATTCTTGTCGTAACCTCGCTTGTCGAGCTCAGGCAGCGAAATCTTGCCGATCGTCGCGCAGGTCGCGGCCGACGATCCGGACACTGCCGCGAAGATCCCGCACCCCACCACGTTGCAATGGATAAGGCGGCCCGGCAGCCATTGCAGCCACGGCGACAGCCCGCGGAACATCTCTTCCGAGAGCCGCGTGCGAAACAGGATCTCACCCATCCAGATGAACAAGGGCAGCGCCGCGAGCGTCCAGGACGCGGACGCGCTCCATACCGTGGTTGCGAGCACCTGTCCGATCGGGATGTTGGTGACGAGCACCATTGCGAGAAAGCCGACAAGGCCGAGCGCCACTGCGATCCAGATTCCCGCGGCGAGCACGACGAACATGAAGCCGAGCAGGATCAGCGACAGCGTGACGAGATCGAGATGTGCGGCCATCAGAGGCTTCCCTCGCTTGCGATCCGTTCCACAAGCTCATCGGGAGATTTTGGCTTCTCTTTCTCGTAGCGCGGCATGTTGCCGCGCAGGATGTGCACCATCTCGTCGACCATTGCGATCGCAAGGACCCCAAGGCCTGTGCAGTAGCCCAGCTGCGGGAACCACAGCGGTACCGTGACCACGCCCTGTGACATGTCGTGGAAGCGCCAGGAATCGTAGGTGAGCTGGATGGCCTGGCGGGTGAAATAAAGAATGAAAGCCGTGGCGATGCCGAGCGCGATCACTTCGGCGATCCAGCGGTTACGACCGCCGAGCCTTTCGAGCAGAAGGCCGACGCGTATCATTTCTCCCGAGCGGAACGTGTGCGCGAGGCCGAGGAACGCCATCGCAACCATGCACCACGAGGCGAAATCGTCGCCGGAGCTGAGATTGATACCGACCTCGCGGCCGAGCGACATCAACATCATCAAAAGAAAGATGGCGATCAGAAACAGGCCGGCGGCATAGCCCGCATAAAGATAAAGCCGATCCAGAACGTTACGTAACATGAGCCCCCCAGTGGCCCGATGAGCCTAACGCGTTTCCGGCATCGCGTCAGGCAGCCTTCCTATTGAAATAAGTCGCGTCCCTGCGAAGCCATCCTCACAAACTTGCCGCCGCCCGCGCCGCCTGGTCGTAGTGACCCGACAGAGCGCGCATCAGCCCCGCAATCTCCGACAGCCGCCGCTCGTCGGTACCGGTCCCCTTCACCGGTTCGACCAGCAACGCCTCACGGATCTTGCGGTATTTCTGAATTACGCCCTCGCCCTTTGCGGTGAGCGCGACAGTCTTTTCGTTGCCGCGTTTTCCCGACACGAGGAGCTTGAGGCCATCGAGCTTTTTTAGCGCATAGGTGACGAGATGCGTGTCCTCGATATTGAGCACCAGGCAGATATCGGCGACGCGCTTGGCGCGGCCCCGATGCGCGATGGTGTGCAAAACGAGGACATCCAGTGGCGAAAGATCGGGCACGCCGGCCGCGGCCATGCAGTGCACCATCCACCGATCGAAGGCGTGGCCGAGCAGGATGAGGCCGAATTCCAGTTCGGACAATGCAGGCATTGCCCCCGCGGCAAGATGCGCGGACGATACGATCGGGCCAAGCCTGATTTCCGCTTGCGGGCTCAACGGGCCTTCCCCTCACGAGACATCCTGCAAGGCTAACTGCGGCAAATAATTTGTCAACGATTCGTTGACGATTTATTTGATGACTGGTTTGCTAGTCTGCGATTGGGAGGGATTGGCGCATGGCGGAACGCGGCTGGGATTTCTGGATCGACCGGGGCGGCACGTTCACCGACATTGTCGGGCGGCGGCCCGACGGCACGCTTATCGCGCGCAAGCTCCTGTCGGAAAATCCAGAATCCTATCGCGACGCCGCGGTTCAGGGCATCCGCGACCTGCTCGGCCTGAAGAAGGGCGAGGCGTTTCCTCCCGGTCGCGTCGGTGCGGTGAAGATGGGCACGACGGTTGCGACCAACGCGCTGCTCGAACGCAAGGGCGAGCGCACGTTGCTGGTGACGACCAAGGGTTTCCGTGACGCGCTGCGTATCGGCTATCAGGCGCGGCCCAAGATTTTCGCCAAGCACATCATCAAGCCAGACATGCTGTTCGAGCGCGTCGTCGAGGCCGACGAGCGCGTGCGCGCCGACGGCACGGTCGAACGCGTGGTCGACCTTGCGCCGCTGCGGACGCAGCTGCAGGCCGCCAAGGCGGACGGTATCAAGGCAGTCGCAATCGTCTTTATGCACGCCTACCGCTATCCCGAGCACGAAAAGAAAGTTGCAGCGCTCGCGCGCGAGATCGGCTTTGCGCAGGTTTCGGTGAGCCATGAGGTCTCGCCGCTGATCAAGCTGGTCGGACGCGGCGATACGACGGTTGTCGACGCGTATCTGTCTCCCATCCTGCGGCGCTACGTGGCGCAGGTCGATTCAGAGATCGACGCGAGAAAATCCGGCGCGAGGCTGATGTTCATGATGTCCTCGGGCGGACTGACGGCGGCCGAACTGTTCCAGGGCAAGGACGCGATCCTGTCCGGACCCGCGGGTGGTGTCGTCTCGATGGCGGAAACTGCGCGCGAAGCCGGATTCGATCAGGTCATTGGCTTCGACATGGGCGGCACGTCAACCGACGTGTCGCATTACGACGGCGAATACGAGCGCGCCTTCGAGACCGAGCTCGCGGGCGTGCGCATGCGCGCTCCCATGATGCTCATTCACACCGTCGCCGCGGGCGGCGGCTCGATCCTGCATTTCGACGGCTCGCGCTTCCGCGTCGGCCCGGATTCGGCGGGCGCCAATCCGGGACCGAAGGCGTATCGCCGCGGCGGCCCGCTCGCCGTGACCGACGCCAACGTGATGGCCGGCAAACTCATCCCGGATTTCTTCCCGAAAATCTTCGGCCCGGATCAGAACCAACCGCTCGACGAGGCCGCGGTGAAAAAGGCCTTCATCGATCTCGCCAAGGAAGTCGGCGGCGGCAAGACGCCGGAAGAAGTGGCTGACGGCTTCATCAAGATCGCGGTCGAGAACATGGCCAACGCGATCAAGAAGATTTCGGTGCAGCGCGGCTATGACGTGACCGGTTATGCGCTGAACTGTTTCGGCGGCGCGGGTGGGCAGCATGCCTGCCTCGTCGCCGACGCGCTCGGCATGACGAAGGTCTTGATCCATCCCTTCTCGTCGCTTCTATCGGCCTACGGCATGGGGCTTGCGGATATCCGCAGCGTGCGCCAGCAGGCGATCGAGGAGCCGTTCGGCGGCAAATCGCTTGCGACGCTGAACCGGATTGGCGCAAAACTCGGCAAGGATGTCCGCCGCGAGGTCGAACGGCAGGGCGTCGCCGCGAAGGCCGTGAAGGTGATCGTGCGCGCGCATGTGCGTTACGCCGGCACCGACACCGCGCTGGTGGTCGATGCAGGTTCCCTCGCCAAAATGAAATCGGCCTTCGAGAAGGCGCACAAATCGCAATTCGGATTCATCGACCGCAAGAAGGATCTCGTGATCGAGGCGGTCTCGGTCGAGGCGATCGGCGGCGGTGCAAAATTCCGCGAAAAGAAACACGCAAGGACGCGGGGAAAGCTCCCCTCGCCTGCGCGCAAGACCCGCTTCTTCTCGAATGGCACTTGGCACAAGGCCGGTATCTACACGCGCGATCAGCTCGGCATCGGCCACAAGGTGAAAGGCCCCGCGATCGTGATCGAGCCGCACCAGACCATCGTGGTCGAGCCGGGCTGGCAGGCCGAACTCACCGCGAAGAACCATCTCGTGCTGTCGCGCATCGTGAAGCTGAAGCGCAAGAGCGCAATCGGCACCAAGGCCGATCCGATCATGCTCGAAGTGTTCAATAATCTATTTATGTCGATCGCCGAGCAGATGGGCGTGTCTCTTCAGAACACGGCGTATTCGGTGAACATCAAGGAACGGCTCGATTTCTCCTGCGCCGTGTTCGCAGCCGACGGCACGCTCGTCGCCAATGCCCCGCACATGCCGGTGCATCTCGGCTCGATGGACCGTTCGGTCGAGACCGTGATCCGCGAGAACAAGGGCCGGATCAAACCCGGCGACGTCTACGTCATCAACGCGCCTTATAATGGCGGCACGCACCTGCCCGACATCACCGTCTGCACGCCGGTCTTCGACGACCGCAAGCGCAAGATCCTGTTCTGGGTCGCCTCGCGCGGACATCACGCCGATGTCGGCGGCATCTCGCCTGGCTCGATGTCGCCGAACGCGACCACCATCGAGCAGGAAGGCGTGCTGTTCGACAATTTCAAGCTGGTGGATCGCGGTCGCTTCCGCGAGAAGGAACTGGTCGGCGCATTGCTTGGCGCGAAATACCCCGCGCGCAATCCCACCCAGAACGTCAACGACATCAAGGCGCAAGTCGCCGCCAACGAAAAGGGCGTGCAGGAATTGCGCAAGATGGTCGCGCATTTCACCCAACCCGTCGTGGACGCCTACATGAAGCATGTGCAGGACAACGCCGCCGAGAGCGTGCGGCGCGTGATCGACCGCCTGCACGATTGCGAATTCTCCTACGAGATGGATCAGGGCACCTTCATCAAGGTGAAGATCACGGTCGACAAGAAGAAACGCGAGGCGAAGGTCGATTTCACCGGTACCTCCCCGCAGCAACCGACGAATTTCAATGCGCCCGAACCGGTCGCCCGCGCAGCGGTCCTCTATGTGTTCCGCGTGATGGTGGACGACGACATCCCAATGAATGCCGGGTGCCTGCGCCCGATCAATATCGTCATCCCGAAAAAGTCGATGCTGTCACCGGAATATCCGGCGGCGGTCGTGGCGGGCAATGTCGAAACATCGCAGGCGGTGACCAACTGCCTGTTCGGTGCGCTGAAAGCGATCGCCGGCGCGCAGGGCACGATGAACAACGTCAATTTCGGCAACACACGATATCAGTATTACGAGACGATCTGCTCCGGCTCGCCGGCCGGTCCCGGTTTCCCCGGCACCGACGCCGTGCACACGCACATGACCAACACGCGCCTGACCGATCCGGAGATCCTGGAATTCCGCTATCCGGTGGTGCTGGAGGATTTCCACATCCGCAAAGGGTCGGGCGGACGCGGACAATGGAATGCCGGCGACGGCATCCGCCGCACCATCCGCTTTCTCGAACAGATGGAATGCACGCTTCTCTCAGGCCATCGCCGCGTGCCGCCGTTCGGCCTCGAGGGCGGCGAGAACGGTCAGGTCGGGCAGAATTCCGTCCGGCGCAAGGACGGCTCGATCGAAAAGCTGCAGGGCTGCGACTCGACCGTGATCGACGCGGGCGAGGCGATCATCATCCAGACGCCAACCGCAGGCGGATACGGCGATCCCAAAAAACACACATAGGGAGCGCCCGGACGTGGGTGATCCCTATCGTTCGATGACGCTTACGGCGAATTATTTCTTCGGCAGCCAGAGGCAGCCGAACGGGAGCGAAAAATAAGTCCAAGCCTGCTGCGTCGTCAGTTGCTTGCCCGTCGCCTTGCCGACGACTTGCGAGCAGACGATCAGGCTCAACGACGACACCATAAGGCCACCAACAATCCACGCGCCTGTAGCGGCGCCGCGACCCGCCGCTCCAGTAACCGGATCGAGAACGGGCTTGCTGTAAGCCGGGCCCACTGAAGCCAGCGCCAACGCGATGGCCAATGCAACTGAAACCTTTTTCATTACCCCAACCCCATTACAATCTTACCAACGCTATCAGGGCGCGCACGGCGGCATCAATGGGGGCCTCGAAAGACTGTGAATAAAAAAGCCCGGCGCGATGCCGGGCTTTTGTGTCAAACGGTCTGTACAGCGAGCTGACGCCGAATAGTCACGGGCGGCCGATGTAATTTGGCTGAGACTTTCGCCTGCGAACAAAAACACGGCGAGGCCGTGTTTCTTGTTTTCCGGTAGGTCCAATTAAGCCTGCTGGATCGCCGACAGCATCCAGGCGCCACGCGGCGCACGGCGGAAGGTCCACACCTCCGTGACCTGTTGAGGCTGATCGCTGCCCTCGACCACCGCGTTGGTCTTGCGGTCGATCAACTTGTCCACGAGCGAGAAACGCATCGCGACGGTCGCGTATTCGGCTCTATCTTCACGCCAGGCTTCGGAGAGATCGCCCTGCTCGAGCTTGACGTTCGAGATTCTGTTTTGCACCCCGCGGCTCGCATTGTGCGCAAACTGCTCGGCGAAATAGGACAGCATTTCCGGCGTCACCTGATTGCGGAGCTTTCCAAGATCCTCGTCGCTGTAGGATTTCTGGGTCGCACCAAGGAGCCGCTCGAATTCGTCGAAATCCTTGGCGGTAAGATCGAGCTTGGCAGGCACGAAAAATTCCGAGCCGGTCTTCTCGGTCAGATCGACGATCCCCTTGTTCGGGGCATCGCCGTAGATGTGGCGCATCGAAATCCCGCCCGCGGCCGCGGTCTCGCGCCGCCGCTGAAACCAGTCCCACAAAAGTCGCGCGACTATGACGACGAGCGCGATCTGCAGCGCGAACCCAAGGACCGATGCAAAACCGCTCAGGCCGCCGAGAAATCCGTGGCCGAGAAGTAGTCCGATCAAACCCGCGCCGAGGAAGCCCGCCGCGAGACCGCCGAGGAGACCCGGACGATTGAACAATCCGCCCGGACCGGCCGGGCGCGCGGTGCTCGCCGTTCCCGGATTCGATGGCGTCGTCATCGAGCGATTGATCGGCGCGACCGATGGCGCCGTGCTGGTCGAGGGCGGTGCCGAAAAAGTCTTCATGCCGCGGCTGCCGAAGCTCGATCCGCCGCCGACGCGCGCGTCGGCCGCACCGGCCACCAGCCCGAACACGGCTGCAACCACGACGCCCGTAACGATACGACGCAAATTCATCGACGCCTCCCAAGGCCCCGGCAGGGGCGCGCACCTTCATATTGGTACGCGAGGCCGCCCTTTTAGGCCGTGCTGCATGGTGTCGCAGCAACCATCGGGATTTAGCCCTGCCAGAGGCTTAATGGCCACCCGCACCCGCGGCGGCCGGCTTCGGGCGTTTCATGATGATTCCGAGCAGCGCGAGCGCGACGAACAGGGCCGCGAGCAGGAAAAACACGTCGGCAAAGGCCATTACGGTCGCCTGCTGCCGCACCATCTGCGCCATCTGCTTCAGCGCCATCGCCGGCGCGGCGCTGCCGAAATCGGACAGGCGCTGGGTCATGTTGTTGAGCGTCTCGACCGCCGGCCCGCGCGCCCAGTTCACGCTCTCATGCAAGCGGGTCAGATGCAGGTCGATCTGATCGTTCAGCAGCGTGTTGATCGCCGCAAGGCCGAGCGCGCCGCCGAGATTGCGCATCAGATTGAACAGCCCGGAGGCGTTCTTGATCATGTTGGGTGTGAGCGTTCCGAGCGCGACGTTGGTGATCGGCACGATGGACAGCATCATACCGACGCCGCGGAAGATCTGCGGCCAGAGCAGTTCGTAGAAATCCCAGTCCTTGGTGATCGCGGTCATCTGCCAGGACCCGAAGGCGAAGATCAGGAATCCTGCCATCAGGATGAAGCGCGGATCGACCCTGGTGGTCAGCCGCCCGGCAATCGGCGCGGTGACGAACATCGCAAGGCCGGAGACGAACATGGTCTCGCCGATCATCAGCGCGTTGTAACCGCGTATCTGCGCGAGATAGACCGGATAGAGATAGGTCAGCCCGTAGAGGCCGATGCCAAGCACGAAGGAGAACAGACTGCCGATTGCGAAGTTGCGGTCGGAGAACGCACGCAGGTCGACGATCGGAACACGCGCGGTCAGCACGCGCGCGAAAAAGACGATCGCCGAAACCGCCGACAGGATCGCGAGCCAGAACACCGCGCTGTCGTCGAGCCAGTCGTTCTTCGGGCCCTCTTCGAGCACGTATTCGAGCGCGCCGAGAAAGCCCGCCATCGACATAAGCCCGATCCAGTCGAAGCGGTCGAGCAAGGAATAATCCGGCTTGTCGAAATCGACCAGCGCCAGCACCGCGAAGGTGACGAAGATGCCCGGCACCACGTTGATGAAGAAGAGCCAGTGCCAGGACAGCGCATCGGTCAGGTAGCCGCCTACGGTCGGGCCGATGGTCGGCGCGAGCGTCGCGACGAGACCGATCAGCGGAGATATGATCGGCTGTTTCGAGCGCGGAAAGATCAGGAACGCGGAGGCGAACACGGTCGGGATCATGCCGCCGCCGATGAAGCCCTGGATCGCGCGCCACAGGATCATCTGGTCGATGGAGGACGTCAGCCCGCACATCAGGCTTGCGAAGGTGAAGCCGGCGCAGGACATGGCGAACATCGCGCGCGTCCCGAGTGCGCGCGACAGGTAGCCGGACAGCGGGATCGCGACCACCTCGGCCACGAGGTAGGCCGTCTGGACCCATGAAATCTCGTCGCTCGATGCGGCAAGGCCGGCCTGGATGTCGGTGAGCGACGCCGAGACGATCTGGATGTCCAGGATCGCCATAAACATCCCGAACACCATCGCGATGAAGGCGACGAGTTTTTTCGGGTCGATCTGCTCGTCCGCGCTTGCCACCCCGGCGGAGACTTGCGCCGGAAGCGGAAGCGCGGACGCAGAAGCGGAGGAACTCATGAGGGACCAATCCTCCGCTTGACTATTTCTGCACGCCGGATGAAGCGAGCGGCGAGACCGGGAGCTGCGCGGAAGCAGGCTTTCCGTCCGCGTTCTCAAGCCCCTTGGTGTTGACGCTCACGACTACGGACATGCCGGGCCGCAGGATCTGCTGGGCCGCTATGTCGGCCGGCACGCGGATTCGGACCGGCAGCCGCTGCACGATCTTGGTGAAGTTGCCGGTCGCGTTTTCCGGCGGCAGCAGCGAGAACACCGAACCGGAAGCAGGCGCAAGACTTGCCACTGTGCCGTGAATGTTGTGGCCCGGGACAGCATCGACCGCGATCTCGGCCGACTGTCCCGGCCGCAGGCGGGCGAGTTGCGTTTCCTTGAAGTTCGCATCGACGAAGACGTCATCGAGCGGCACGAGCGCGCCGATCCGCTGGCCGGTCTGCACGAAGTCGCCAGTCTGCACGGCGCGATTGCCGAACACGCCATCGATAGGCGCGCGCACGACGGTGAAGGACAGATCGCGTTCGGCCTTGGCCTGCGCGGTCTTGAGTTCGTCGAGCGTGCGCGCGGCTTCCCGCTGCTGTGCCTTTAGGACGTCGACATTGGCCTCGGCTGAAGCGAGCGCGGCCTGCGCGCTCTGCACAGCGGCGTTCGCCTGATCGCGTCCGGCGAGCGCCTGCTCGTAAGTCTGTCTGCTCGCGAATTCCTTGCCGGCAAGCGCCTGCTGGCGTTCGTATTCGGACTGCGCGCGCTTCTGCGCGGCCTGGGCGGAGGCAATTTGCGCCTTGGCCTGCTCGACGTTTGCCTGCTGCGCGACGATCTGGCTCGCGAAACGCTCCACGCTTGCGCTCTGCGTCGCAACCTTGTCGCGCGCGGAATTCACGGCAAGCTGGTAATCGCCGTCATCGATGGTCGCGATCACGTCGCCCGCACGGACCGGCGTGTTATCGGCGGTCTTGATGGCCGAGAGATAGCCCGACACCTTGGCGGCGAGCGTGGTGTTGTAGGCCCGCACATAGGCGTCGTCGGTCGACAGCAGGTAGCGCCCGACCGTGAAGTAATGCACGCCGTACAGTGCTCCGACGATCAGCACGGCGGCTGCCACGCCTGCGAGAATCGATTGCTTGCGGGGGGCTTTTTTCGGCTTGCGCACGAACGCCGAAATTCGGCCGGCGGCGGCCCTCATCCGACTTGGCTTCGTTGTCTTGGCCCCGGACGAATCGCCCTTGGCGCCTTCGGACGGAACGCCGTGTCCGCGCCAGGCTTCCACCGCGGCAGCGGCCGATTCGCTTAACTTGCTGGCTTTACTTATGATTCCGCCTTGGTGATCGCGTTCTTGGTACATTGGGGGTAGCTCCGGGCAATTCGGAACGGACTTGACCGAACCGTTCGGTCAACTACATAATGTGTTGCGGCCGGAAGAGTCAAGATGACCGAACTGTTCGGTCATTGCCAAAAAGTCTGATATACGCGATAGGAACAAAATGGAGCGCGCCGCAAAGCGAAGCCGAAATGACTGAAGCCGTCCAGATCGAACGGCCCTCCTCCCGCACGGAGGACGATGGGGCCAAGCGCCGCCAGATCATCCAAGGTGCGAGCGCCGTGTTCCTCGCCCAAGGCTACGACGCGGCGAGCATGAGCGACATCGCCCGCGCAGCCGGGGTGTCGAAGGGTACGCTCTATGTCTACTTCAAGGACAAGGAGCAGCTGTTCGAAGCCATTGTCGCGCAGGAATGCCGCGGCCATGCCGAGACGGTGTTCGAGGCGGCGGTAGCCGCGCAGGACGACGTCGAAACGACGCTGAAGAATATCGGCACGGCTTTCGTGAACATGTTGTGCCAGCCAACGAAAGTGTCCGCGGTCCGCACCGTGATCGCGATTGCAGAGCGCGCCCCAGACACGGGCCGGAAATTCTACGAGACGGGCCCTGCCGTCGGCCTCGCGAGCGTAAAAGCGTATCTTGAGGAACAGGTGAAGCGCGGTACGCTGAAGATCGAGGACACCGAGGTCGCGGCGGCGCAATTCATCGAATCCTGCCACGCCACCATGTTCAAACCGGTGCTGTTCAATTTCGGACCGCCGCCCTCGCAGGAGCGGATCCAGCACGTCGTGGGTATCGCGGTGCGCACCTTTCTCGCAGCCTACAAGGCAAGGTGACGCGGCGAGCGCTTCCGCCCCGCCGCATCCTTAAATCAAATCCCATCCATTAACGCTGTCGCGCCGGGCCGGTCGAAAGCTGGGCACGGACGCGCTATGTTCGAGTCATGTCAACAGCGATTCTCGCCCGCGTCCTTTCTGTCGCGATCGCCGCCATCGCGGTGAACGCCGCCTTGCGCGCCGACGCGGCGACCTACCCCGTGTCGGGCAAATGGACCTACAACGATCCGGGCGGCGACGGGCCAGCGAAGGAATGCGGCACGCGCTACATGGAATTTTCCGGCGAGCAGCGCTTCGACAAGGGTGGCGGAGTTCCGGGCTATCGCAACCTGTCGATCGCGCCGTCAGGTTCGAACTCGTTCCAGGTTGTCGATCAGTTCGCGACCGGGCAGATCAACGCGCGTTCCGCCTACACGCTGCGCCGCATCGATAACGATCACATCGAACTTCTGCTGCAGGCCGGCGGCAAGACCATCAAGCTGCGCCGCTGCGAATAGCCGCCCTTTCCTGAACAGCCCGGCATGGAACAACCGCAATTGCGGTCTATAGCCGGACGATGCCACGCTCCGTTCTCATTTCAGGTGGCGGCATTGCCGGGCTTACCGCCGCAATCCTGCTGAAGCAGCAGGGCTACGAGCCACTCGTGATTGAACGCGAGCCGCGCCCGCGCGAAGAAGGCTACATGATGGACTTCTTCGGCACCGGCTGGGACGTTGTCGGGCGCATGGGGCTGACCGACGAATTACGCGCGATCCGCTACCCGATCGAACGCATGGAATTCGTCGATGACGGCGGACGCGCCTATTTCGGCCTCCCGATCGAACGGCTGCGCGATGCGCTGTCGCACCGCTATGTCTATCTGCGCCGCCAGGACCTCGAACGCATTCTGTTGAAGCAGGCACGCGCCGCCGACATCGCGATACGCTTCGCGACCGAAATCCGCGCGATCGAGGACGGTGCCGATGCGGTTCAGGTAACCTTCGCCGACGGCAGCGCGCAGCCGTTTTCGCTTGTCGTCGGCGCGGACGGCTTGCATTCGCGTGTCCGCGAATTGTGCTTTGGGTCCGAAAAGCAGTTCAGTCGCTTCCTCGGCGCCTATGTCGCCGCGTTCAATGTCGGACATCGCGGCTATGGCCTCGGTCGCGCTATCAAGCTGCATGAGGAGATCGACCGCAGCTGTGCCTTCTATCCTCTTTCCGGTGACGAGATCGATGCGACCTATGTGTTCCGGAGCGAAGACCGCGGACACGTCCCGCGCGGCCAACGCTTGTCGTTGCTGAAGGAAATCTATCGCGGCACCGGCTACATCGCCGAGCGCGCGTTGTCCGACGTCGCGCCGGATACGCCCGTTTATTTCGATTCGATGACAGAGGTCGCGATGCCGCAATGGCATCGCGGGCGCGTCGTGCTGATCGGCGACGCCTGCGGCTGCCTGACATTACTCGCCGGTCAAGGATCGCATATGGCCATGGCGGGAGCCTTCGTGCTGACGAGAGAACTCGAACGCGCCGGCGGCGATCATCGCGTAGCGTTTCCTGCTTATCAGACGGTGCTCGCACCGCATGTCGAAAAAAAGCAGCGCGATGCGGCAATGTTTTCCCGCATCTTCATCCGCTCGCCTTCATCCTGGCCGTGGCTCAGGCGTCTCTCGATCAGGCTTATTTTCTCGCGCCTGTCGATGCGCTGGCTCTGGCCGAACTTCGGCACGGTCAGCGTGCTTCAAGGCTATCGCTGATTCACACCGAGCGCTGCAGCGGCGGCTCACATTGAGCGCAGGCAGCCGTCTCGACCTGCGTCGTGCAATGGTCGATGGAGAAGCGTTCGTGCATGAGCCGAGAAACGTCGTTCGGCAGCCTGTCGCGATCCCCGCCCGGCGCGACGAGATGCACCGTGAGCGCGAAGTCGGTGGTGCTCATCGGCCAGACGTGAAGATCATGCACGCTTGCGACGCCGGGTAACTCCGCAAGCGTCTGCCGCACCGCGCCGATGTCGATCCCTTCAGGCACGGCATCAAGCGACATGTTCACCGAATCGCGCAGCAACCCCCACGTCCCGATCGTAATGACGATCATGATGACGAGGCTGGTTGCCGGATCCAGCCACAGCCATCCCGTTGCGAGAACAAGCGCCCCCGATACGATGACGCCGGCGGAAACTGCGGTGTCAGCTGCCATGTGCACGAATGCGCCGCGGATATTGAGATCGTCCGCGCGGCCTTTGGCGAAAAGCCAGGTGGTGATGCCGTTGACGACGATGCCCGCCGCCGCGGTCGCCATGACATAGCTTTCGAGCACGGGCTCGGGCGAGAGCAGGCGCCGCACGGCTTCCCATCCGATCGCGCCCACCGCGACCATGAGGAAGATCGCATTCGCAAGTGCGGCAAGGATCGATGAGCCGCGCAAGCCGTAGGTGTAACGGCCGCTCGGCGGACGCTTTGCCAGCACGTGGCCTATCCAGGCGACCACAAGGCCGAGCACGTCGCTCAGATTATGACCCGCATCCGCAACGAGCGCTGTCGAATTTGCGACCACGCCCAGAATCCCCTCGACCACAACGAAACCGAGATTGAGCGCGATCGCGATCGCGAACACGGTTCCGAAATCGCGCGGCTGCGCGTGCGGATGGGAATGATCGTGCGAGTGGCCGTGCATCACGTCACTAGATAGCGACGGCCCTGCGGTAACACTATCACTAATCGTCGCCGGCGCCGCCGCGCGGCTCCTCGGAATCGCGTTCCTCCATGACGTCTTCGTCCTCTTCGAGTGGAGGCCATGCGCCCTTTTTGCGAGACGTCTTTTTCTTGTCGGCGACTTTCGCGATCGACCCGGTGATCAGGCGGTCGCCACGCCGGGCAAACATGTTGTCCTTCGCGCGGGCGCGCGCGGCGACCACATCGCCCGGAATGGCGCCCGGCTGGCAAATCACGCGGCCGCTCGCGCGCCGCATCAGATCTACGTGGATGTGGTCGTAATGGTAGACGTTCGAGCCGGGAGCGAGCACGGTCGAGAATTGCTCGCAGGCCGCACCCTGGACGTCGTGCAGGAAGGCCTGCTCCTCCGGCGAGCCGTGCCAGCCGTTCTTCACCGTGACGGTGTGACCGTCTGCAAGGATGAAAGCGGCGATATCCAGCGCATTGCCGAAGGCGTGCTCCGAAATGCGCGCGTTGCGCTGGCCATTCATGCCGCGGCAGGAATAGGCCGAGATCTGCTTGATCTCGACGACCGGCTGGCCGAACCAGCGCAGCGACGCCGGTTGAACAGCGTCCGTGATCCAGCGGTCGAGCGCCGAGACGATCGGACAGGCAAGCGTGGCTTCAGGTTTGATCTCGACAGGGCCGACCGAGGCAATCGTGAGCGGGCGTCGGCCGAGCGGGACCGCCTGCGCCGGCGGGTAAGGGGTCTGCCCAGAGCCGTAGCCGGGTCGCGCGCGCTCCATCGGGGGGCGCGCGGCAAGTTCATCCTCGTCGTCATCCTCCTGCGGCGGCCTACCGGCCGGGCTCGAGGGCTGGTCGAACACCGACGGACGGCGCGCGCCGGGAGGCAGTGTAGCCGGCGGCCGGCCGTAGCGGCCGGAACCGGCCGGTGGCACGTAGCCCGCAGGCGGATCGTAGGAGCTCTCATATCCCCCGGCAGGCGTCGGGACGGCCCGATGCACCGGCGGCGTGATCTGGAGGGGTGACCCGTCATATCGGGTCGGCGGTCCCGGGGAATAGTCGGTGGACGCCCGCTGGTCGGCCAGCGGCCATTTCGGCCCGGAACTGGGAATCTGACCGGGGGGACGGAGGTCGTCGCCGAAACTCATCATCCGGCTCTCGCCGAGCGCTGCGACCTTGAGCGGGAAATCCGCTCCGCACATCCCCGGCCCCTCGATCGAGGACAGCCGGACGCGAGCCGGGCTTTCCTTGACGGCGCCAGACTTAAGACACGCGACTTCCGCCTCGCGCCGCCAGGGCTCGCGCTCGGCAACGAAATAATTGCGACCGCACGCCGAGAGCGCGACGAGGACGACGGAAAACGCCGCAAACACACGCAACTTCCGCGTCATGACCAGGAAAATGCGAGGGTTCCTGTTAACGCGGCTTCAATCCTGGGGCGAGGCCTGCGGTTAACCTTACTGGCTTCTGTCCGGCGCCTGCGGTTCGGGGGGGAGCCGATCAGGCACAATCTGGCGAAAAAGGAGACAGATACACGCCCTGATTGAAAAAAATCTGGCTTTGGCCTGAACGATTTCAATGGGTTGGCGAGAGTATCCCCACCAATCAGAAAAATTTAGCGCAATAACTTCAACAGGTTGCGCCATTAAACGGGAGGATTTCTTGGCCATGGCAGGCACTTTACTAGCTCAAAGAGCGTTTCAGGCTTCGAGCCGTTCAGGCCGTCTGGTAGATTTTGACCATCAACGGAAGGAGGCCTTTGTGGACCTAGCCTTGAAGCTGAATGTCCTTGCTCTCTGCGCCGCCTGCGTATTCGTCGGCGCCGTTTTGCTGGGCGCGTTCTAATTCTCGGGAAGACCCACTTAGACTGCTGACCCAGTAAACCGCCGTTATTTCAACGGCCATGTCTCGACCGAACACCGGAGGGCTTCCCTCCGGTGTTTGTCGTTTTGGCTCCCGTGGCGAGTCATCAGGGGGACTAGCGAAGTGCCCTGGGTCAGAAGCAAAGGGTCGTGACGATCTTTCCGGTCTTGTCCTTGATCCTATAGGCGCAACTCAGTTGCTTGAGCACGTCCTTTGCGTTCTCGTTTCCCAGAGCAGCAGCCTTCTCATAATAGCTCTTGGCCGCATCCGTATCCTTCGGGCCGCCGCGGCCGGCCTGCGCGAACGAGCCCATCCATTCGAGCGCGCCGGGATGGCCCTGTGCAGCAGCCTTCTCGAACAGCGCCCGCGCGGCCACGTCGTCCTGCGGCCCGCCGACGCCGTTCGCGAGCATCAGGCCGAGCTGGAACTGAGCCTCGGCGGAATTGGAATCGGCCACCCCGGACAGCATCGTGCGCGCCTGCGCCGGATCGACCGGCGCCCCGCCTTTGCCGCCGAGCACCGAAAGATTGGCGACGGCCCGAGGATTGCCGGCCTGGGCTGCCTTCTCGAACAGCTTGCGCGCCTGCTCCTCGTCCTTGGTCACGCCCGATCCGCTCGCGAACAGGACGCCGAGCTCCACCATCGCCGCGGTGCTGCCCTTGTCCGCGGCCTTACGCCAGGCCGCCGCCGCCTCCGGCAATTGCCGGTTCGCGGCATAGGCGCGGCCGAGCGCGAACATCGCGCGGCGCGAGGAGCCGGAAGCCACCTTGCAGAACCTGATCGCGGTCGCGACGTCGGACTTGTCGATCTCGCGGACGCCCCTGACGTCGGCCGGCTTGTCCGGGTCGGCCGGATCGGCCGCCACGCGGTCGCACAGCACGAGGTCGGCGGACTGGGCCAGCGCAGCCTGGCCCGCCGGAGCAAATGTGGCAGCGAGCGCCAGAGCGCGGCACGCCGGAAAGAACATTCGCACGATCATCAAGTCATCGTGCCTAGCCCCGCAACCGAGCGCAAGCAGCCGCTATTGCGCGACTTATCTCTTCTTCTGCGACGCCAATTCTTCCGAGACGCAGGCGTTAAATGCCACGATATTCCCGCCCAGACGCGGTCGTCCCGGGCCGGAGCCATAAGCCCACTTGCCGGTGGCGGGATCGCATTCCCCGCCAATCTTGACCGCGCATCGCGCCTGAATACTGGTGCATTTCGCTGCGGCCTGCGCGGGAGTATCGGTCGCAACCAGCGCGCCGGCGATGACAGCGAGAATTGCAAATTTATACATGGTCGTCCCCCCTTTAGAACCGGGAGAACGATATCAGTGCTGCGCCTGCGGCGACTACGGACGTAACGCACCCACAGGAAAATCCGCCCGGCGTTTACGCCACGGCTACCTTCTTCGCCGGTGCAGCATTCGGATTGTAGTTGAGGATCGGCGCCAGCCATTTCTCGCATTCGGCAACCGACCAGTTCTTGCGCCTGGCATAATCCTCGACCTGATCGCGCTCGATCTTGCCGACGCCGAAATAGTGGCTCTGCGGATGGCTGAAATAAAGCCCACAGACCGAAGCGCCGGGCCACATCGCGAAGCTCTCGGTCAGTTTGACCCCGATGCTCTCGCCTTCGATCAGTTTGAAGAGCGTCGCCTTCTCGGTGTGGTCGGGCTGCGCCGGATAGCCGGGCGCTGGACGGATGCCACGATACTTTTCGCCGATCAGTTCCTCACGCGTGAGTTTCTCTTCCGCAGCGTAACCCCACAATTCCTTGCGCACGCGCTCGTGCAGCCGCTCGGCGAATGCTTCTGCGAG
Source organism: uncultured Hyphomicrobiales bacterium (assembly GCA_964584855.1). Classification (GTDB taxonomy): domain Bacteria; phylum Pseudomonadota; class Alphaproteobacteria; order Rhizobiales; family Xanthobacteraceae; genus Pseudorhodoplanes. The sequence continues at coordinate 173,210 of CAZPBF010000031.1, read as the reverse complement.
CCGGTCAGCCAGCGCCTTGATCATGATCGCCGAGTAATCGTCGTTGGCGTGTTTGAAACGGTCGGCCACCGCATCTTCACCGATGCCTGCCGTGACCACGAAAGCACCGACATAGTCCGAAAGTCCGCTGTCGCGCGGCGCGACGAAATCGGCAAGCGCGACGTTGCCGCGCCCTTCGCGGCGCGCCAACTGCTGGCGAAGCGAATGCAGGGTTGCAAGAGGCCGCCGCCGCTTTTCGTCGAGCACGACAATGTCGTCGCCGTTGGAATGCGCCGGCCAGAAGCCCGCGACCGCCGATGCCTTGAACCATCCCTCGACGACGATCTGTTTCAGCATCGTCTGCGCGTCGGCATAGAGCGAGCGCGCGGCCTCGCCGATCTTGGAATCCTTGAAGATCGCAGGATACTTGCCCTGCAATTCCCAAGTCTGGAAAAACGGCGTCCAGTCGATGTAATCGACAAGCTCGTCGAGCGAATAATTTTCGAATTTTCGGACCCCGGTAAATGACGGAGCAGGCGGCAAATACGCCCCCGACCAGTCGAGTTTCACGCGGTTGTCCCGGGCGGCGGAAAGGGTGAGCCTCTCCTTCTCCTGCTGCCCTCGCGCATGCGCCTCGGCAATGCGCGCATATTCCTCCCGCACGCCATTCACGTAAGCGGGGCGCTGCTCGCTTGACATTAGCGATTGCGCGACGCCGACCGCGCGGCTCGCGTCGTTCACATAGACCGCCTGGCCGCGGCGATAATTCGGATGCACCTTCACTGCCGTGTGCACGCGGCTCGTGGTCGCCCCGCCGATCAGCAGCGGAAGGTCGAAATTCTGTCGCTCCATCTCGGCCGCGACGTGGCACATTTCATCGAGCGAGGGAGTGATCAGGCCGGACAGGCCGATAATGTCGACCTGCTCGGCTTTGGCAATTTCCAGGATCTTGTCTGCGGGCACCATCACGCCGAGGTCCAGCACCTCGTAATTGTTGCACTGGAGCACGACGCCGACGATATTCTTGCCGATGTCGTGGACGTCGCCCTTCACCGTCGCGAGCAGGATTTTCCCCGCCGAACTGCTCTGGCCCTTGTCGTTGGAATTCTTCTCGTCCTCCATGAACGGCATCAGGTAGGCGACCGCCTGTTTCATCACGCGCGCGGACTTCACGACCTGCGGCAGGAACATCTTGCCCGATCCGAAAAGATCGCCGACGACATTCATGCCGTCCATCAGCGGCCCCTCGATCACATGCAGCGGACGCGTAGCCTTGGCACGCGCTTCCTCGGTGTCCTGCGTGATGAAGTCCGTGATTCCGTGAACCAGAGAATGCGCGAGCCGCTTCTCCACCGGCCACTCGCGCCAAGCGAGATCGGCTTCCTTCTTCTCGCTGCCCGCGCCGCGGAATTTTTCGGCAAGCGCGAGCAGACGATCCGACGCATCGGCGCGGCGATTGAGCACCACATCCTCGCACGCATCGCGCAATTCCCGGTCGAGATCGTCATACACCGCCATCTGGCCGGCATTGACGATGCCCATGTCCATGCCTGCCTTGATCGCGTGATAAAGAAACACGGAATGCATCGCCTCGCGCACGCGGTCATTGCCGCGGAACGAAAACGACAGGTTCGACACGCCGCCCGACACATGCACGTGCGGAAGGCTCTCACGGATCTGCCTCGTAGCCTCGATGAAGGCCTTGCCGTAGCCGTTATGCTCCTCGATGCCGGTTGCGACCGCGAAGATGTTCGGATCGATGATGATGTCTTCCGCCGGGAAGCCGACCTTGTTCACCAGCACGTCGCAGGCGCGCCTTGCGATCTCGACCTTGCGCTCGAGCGTGTCGGCCTGGCCCTTCTCGTCGAACGCCATGACGACCACCGCCGCGCCATGGCGCCGCACGATCCTCGCGTGCTCGACGAAAGCGTCCTCGCCCTCCTTCATCGAGATCGAGTTCACCACCGGCTTGCCCTGCACGCATTTCAGGCCGGCCTCGATGATCGAGAATTTGGAGGAATCGATCATGATCGGCACGCGCGCGATGTCGGGCTCGGCCGCGATTAGGTTGAGAAACGTCGTCATCGCCGTCTGCGAGTCGAGCAGGCCCTCGTCCATGTTCACGTCGATGATCTGCGCGCCGTTCTCCACCTGGTCGCGCGCGATCGAAAGGCCCGCCGCATAATCGCCGGCCATCACGAGTTTCTTGAATTTCGCCGAGCCCGTGACGTTGGTGCGCTCGCCGACATTCACGAAAGGAATGTCCTTCGTGAGGGTGAAAGGCTCGAGTCCGGCGAGACGCAGCATCGGCTGGATGCTCGGAATTTTGCGCGGTGGCTTGCCCCGAACCGCGCTCGCGATCGCCGCGATGTGATCCGGAGTGGTGCCGCAACAGCCGCCGACGATGTTGACCAGGCCCGCTTCCGCGAACGCACCGATCAGCGAGGCCATGTAGTCGGGGCTCTCGTCGTACAGCCCGAATTCGTTGGGAAGCCCGGCGTTGGGATAGGCGCAGATCAGCGTGTCGGCGACGCGCGACAATTCCGCAATATGCGCACGCATCTCCTTCGCCCCGAGCGCGCAATTAAGCCCGATCGACAGCGGCGCAGCGTGGCGTACCGAATTCCAGAACGCTTCCGGCGTCTGGCCCGACAGCATGCGGCCCGACCGGTCGGTGATCGTGCCGGAGATCATGACCGGCAGGTCCACGCCCTCCGCCTCGCAAGTCTCCGCAATGGCATAGAGCGCTGCCTTGGCGTTGAGCGTGTCGAAGATCGTCTCGATGAGCAGCAGGTCTGCGCCGCCTTCGATCAGCCCGCGGATCTGCTCCGCATAGGCCTCACGCAACTGGTCGAATGTGACGGCACGGAATCCGGGATTGTTGACGTCCGGCGATATGGACGCAGTCCGGTTGGTCGGGCCGAGCGCGCCGGCGACGAAGCGCGGCCTGCCGTCTTCCTTCACGGCCAAGTCGGCGGCAGCACGGGCCATGCGCGCGCCTTCGCGGTTCAATTCGAGCGCGAGTTCGCCCATGCCGTAGTCGGCCTGCGCGATCGACGTCGAGGAAAACGTATTAGTGGAAACGATGTCGGCGCCGGCGCGGAAATAGGCGAGGTGGATGTCGCGGATCGCGTCGGGCCGCGACAGGTTGAGCAGGTCGTTGTTGCCGCGCACTTCCCGATTCCAGGCATCGAACCGTGCGCCGCGATAGCCCTGCTCGTCGAGCTTCAGCGCTTGAATCATCGTTCCCATGGCGCCGTCGAGCACCAGGATGCGTTCGCGCGCGAGATCGCGGAGTGTCTGCTCGACCTTTGATCCTGTTCTTGTCACGTCGCTCACTTTCAAAGGCCGCTCGGGACGGCAGCAACTCTCATCATGCCATCACCTGCTGCGTGGGCCGCAGCCCCAGCAGATGGCAGACCGCGTAGACAAGGTCCGCGCGGTTCATGGTGTAGAAATGAAATTCGGTGACGCCACGATCGACGAGATCAATCACCTGCTCGGCAGCGACGGCGGCGGCGATCAGCTTGCGGGTCGCGATATCGTTGTCGAGCCCCTCGAAACGTTCGGCAAGCCAGCCGGGCACCGAGGCGCCGGCACGTTCGGCGAAGCTGCGCGCCTGCTTGAAGTTCTGCACGGGGAGGATGCCCGGCACGATCGGAATCTTGATCCCGCGCGCGCGCACGCGGTCGAGATAACGAAGATAAAGGTCGTTCTCGAAGAAGAATTGCGTCATCGCGCGCGTCGCGCCGGCATCGACCTTGGCCTTGAGCATGTCGATATCGGATTCGATGCTTGGCGAGTCCGGGTGCTTCTCGGGATACGCCGACACGGACACCTCAAAATTGCCGATCCGCCGAATTCCTGCGACAAGGTCCGCGGCGTTGAGATATCCGCCGGGATGCGGCGCGTAGCGCGCTCCGACGCCGCCTGGCGCATCTCCGCGCAGCGCCACGATGTGGCGCACGCCGATCTCGCCATAGCGCCGGACCACCGCGTCCACGTCCTCGCGCCTCGCTGCGACACAGGTAAGATGTGCGGCAGGCGTGAGCGAAGTTTCGTTGAGAATGCGCTGCACCGTCGCGTGGGTGCGCTCGCGGGTCGATCCACCCGCCCCGTACGTCACCGAGACGAAATTCGGATTAAGCGGAGCGAGGCGCGTGATCGCTTCCCACAGATTGCGCTCCATCTCCTCCGTGCTCGGGGGAAAGAATTCGAACGACACACCGATACGTCGCTCCTTGCCGCCCTGCACGAAGCGGCTTGCACGCACCGTGTCACGTCCTGAAGCCGCATCCATCATGCGACCTCACGAACCGATTGCGGCCGTGCGGCGCGGGGATCGCGCGCAAGCCACAGCGAGACGGCGATTGTGCCATCCGAACCCGGCGCAATGCTTTGAAGCGACGTGAATTGCAGGCCCGCGGCCGTCATCCATTGTTCGACTGTCTCAGGCGCAAAGCCGAGGCGATGGTGTGCGTGCTCCTCACGCAAGAACTCCAGATCGTGCGGAGCAAAGTCGACGACCAGGAGTCGGCCTCCGGGCGCGAGCACACGCGCGGCTTCGCGGATGGCGCGCGCGCCGTCAGAGAGGAAGTGCAGGACCTGATGGACAATCACGGCATCAAACGATTCGTCGGCAACCTCGACGTCGTAGATATCGCCCTGCCGCACGCTGCAATTCCTCAAGCCTGCGCGATCGAGCCGAGCGCGGGCGAGCGAAAGCATGTCGGGCGACATGTCGATGCCCAACCCGCGGCCGATCTTCGGCGCGAACAATTCGAGCATACGGCCCGTTCCCGTGCCGAGATCGAGCAGTGCGTGGATGGGGCGGTCGCTCAGCGCGCCGACGATCGCGGATTCGACCGCCTCATCCGGCGCATGAAGCTTGCGGATGCGATCCCATTGCGCGGCATGCGCGCGGAAGTAATCCTGGGCGATATCGGCGCGCGCCTGCCGCACGGCGGCGAGGCGTTCCCGGTCGCGCGTCACGATGCGGTCATGAGCGTCCAACCGCGAAATCAGCGAGCGCGCGACCTCCGCACTTGCGCCCGTTTCCGACATGCGGAAGAAGGCCCAGGCCCCTTCGCGATGGCGTTCGACGAGATTAGCCTCGGCCAAGAGCTTCAGATGCCGTGAAATGCGCGGTTGCGACTGGCGCAGGATTTCGGTGAGGTCGGAGACAGTCAGTTCCGCTTCCGCAAGGAGCGCAAGAATGCGAAGCCGCGTGCTCTCGCCAGCCGCCTTAAGAAGCGTGTTCAGGGCATCGAACTTGAGCGACTGCGGTTCCGGCATGGCCAAGAGGTCTCGTGGGACGCGGCCCATCATATAAAGATATCTTTATGAGCTTATCCACCCTGATGCAAGCCCCGGAGGCCCGCCTTGGTTGACGATCCGTATGCCGTCCGGCCGGGCGAAATCGCTGCCGCCTTGCCGGATTCCTTTGATGCAAACGTCTATTTCATTGGACATATCCGTACGCCGTGGCAGCGGCGAGAGGACTGCCCCAAGAACGCCCGCGAATCCGAGGCGGTTTGCACGGTGGAGGTGGATCCGCGTTTCGAGCCCGCGCTGAAGGACGTCGCCACCTGCACGCACCTGATCCTGCTTTATTGGATGGATAAAGTGCGGCGCGATCTGGTCGTGCAGGTACCGCGGCATTACGGCAAGGCGCGCGGCACCTTCTCGCTGCGCTCGCCGGTGCGACCGAATCCGATCGCGCTCAGCGTGGTGAAGCTTCTAAAGGTGGACGGCGCGACGTTGTCGGTTATCGGCCTCGATTGCCTCGACAACACGCCGCTGATCGACATTAAGCCGTATTTCGCGTCTGTTGACAGCGTGCCGGAAGCTGTCGTCGCCTGGCACCGCAAAGACGATTGAGCGAGCGCGTCTGCCAAAACGTCATGCTTAACGCTTTCGTTCCCGCGCTTCCGAAAATTCAACGCTTGCATTTTCCGCACGATGACGAGGATTCGCGATCACCGGATGGCATTTGGAACCAATAAACCTCCGGCCCGCTTAATCCGCGCAGATGGCAACGGATTTCGCGAGTTGGGTCATGAAGCTTCTATTCAATTCCCTCGTTTTCGGGGCGGCGCTCGCCGCAGGTGCCGCGCTCTCATACACGTCAGCCAGCGCGCAGACTTACGCATTCGCCCCGGTGCAAAACAATGACGCCGTGTTCGAACAGGTCATGCCCGACGAGGATGCTGCACAAGCCACACAGCCGCGCGCGGAGCTGCGCCGGCAGATCGTCAACTATGTTTCAAGCGAGCCCGCCGGTACCGTCATCGTCGATACGCCGAACACCTATCTCTATTACGTCCTCGGCGGCGGACGGGCGATCCGTTACGGCATCGGGGTTGGCCGCGATGGGTTCACCTGGTCGGGCGTAAAGGCGGTGGAGCGAAAGACCGAATGGCCCGACTGGTATCCACCCGCCGAGATGATCGAGCGCCAACCCTATCTGCCGCGCATGATGGCCGGAGGTCCGGGCAATCCGCTCGGAGCGCGAGCGATGTATATCGGCGGCACCGTCTATCGGATCCACGGCACGAACGCGCCGGACACGATCGGAAAGCACGTCTCGTCCGGCTGCATTCGCATGCTGAACGAGGACGTGACGGATCTCTACGAACGCGTCAACGTCGGCACGAAAGTGGTGGTGCTGCCGGATAACCGTTATCGAGCCGCGGCCGAGATGCATCGCCTGCCGCCACGTGCGGCACCGGTAGTCCCTGTGCGCGTTGAAACGACTGGTATGTCCTCGCGTGCCGAAACGACGGGCGCATCGTCGCGCGGCTTGTCCTCCCTTTATTGAGTGTTCCCCCCCACTGGACTTCTTGTCCGCGCTCTGAATGATGTCGCCCATTCCTCTCGAATGGATGTTGCATCATGCGAATTGCGATCATGGCCGCCGGCGCGGTCGGGGCCTATTTCGGAGCGCGCCTTGCCGATGCGGGGCATGAGGTCTTTTTCATCGCGCGCGGCGCCAATCTCGAAGCGATCCGTAAAAACGGCCTGAAGGTCGAAAGCACGCTCGGCAACACCACAATCAAGAACGCAAACGTCACGGACGATCCGAAGACTGTCGGCCCGGTCGATATCGTCCTCTTTGCCGTGAAACTCTGGGACACAGAAAAGGCTGCCGAGCAGGCAAAGCCTCTGATCGGTCCGAACACGCGCGTGATCTCGCTGCAGAACGGCGTCGACAGCTACGATCGCATCGCGCCGATCGTCGGGGCCGAAAAGGCCGTCGGCGGATCGGCCTATATCGCGAGCGTGATCGCAACCCCTGGCGTCATCAGCCACACCAGTCCGTTCGCAAAGCTCGTGTGCGGACGGATGGATGGCGAGGGCGATGCGCAATTGTCCGCTTTCGCCGATGCCGCCAAGAGGGCCAATATCGACATCGTCGTGACGAACCAGATGCCGCGCGAGCTGTGGCAAAAATTCATTTTCCTGAGCTCGCTGGCCGGCATGACCGCAGGCTCGCGACAGCCCATCGGCGTGATCATGGCCGATCCGGATATGAAGTCGTTCTTCCGCAAGCTGATGGAAGAAACGCTGGCCGTCGGAAAGGCCAAAGGCGTCGATGTCCCGCCTGCCTATGTCGATGAACGCATGAAGTTTGCCGCCGAAACGGCACCCAAAGGCATGAAAGCCTCGATGGCGCACGATCTTGAACGCGGCAACCGGCTCGAACTCGAATGGCTTGCCGGCAAGGTTTGCGCACTGGGGCGCGAGTTCAAGGTCCCGACGCCGGCAAACGACGCAGTCTACGCGCTGCTCAAGACCTACCGGAACGGCGCGGCGGAATAAGCCCTTCGCCGGCGCTATTGACGCTGCAATAGCCGCTCACCCGGCGGTTAAAGACTGCGCGGCTTCCATTGACACCTGAATGCATCAGCCTAGATTAAAGGCGTGTTCCGAGGGGTGCCCGAAAGGGCTGAGAAAAACCCTTTGAACCTGATCCGGGTCATGCCGGCGAAGGGACTGGGACTGACGCCCCTCCACAGCATGGCCGCAATTTCGCGCGTTGCGGAGGCGCACCATGTCCACCTCGATTTTTCTCGCCAGGCTGATGGGTCCCGTGATGCTGCTGGCGGGCATCGGCATCCTGATCAACCAGAAGCATTATCGTGCGATGGCGACGCAGTTCGTCAAAAGCCTGCCGCTGTTCTACATGATCTCGATCATCGGCATGGTCGCGGGCACAGCGGTGGTGCTGTTCCATAATCTATGGGTTGCCGACTGGCGCGTTCTGATCACGCTGCTGGCCTGGGCCCATCTGCTGCGTGGCGCGTTCAGCCTGATCGCGCCGGAGCCCGCGATGGATTTCGGTGCGCGCTCGTTGCGTAACCCGAACACGATCATGATCAGCGCGCTTGTGGCCTGCGTGATCGGCGCGATCCTCGTCTATTTCGGATACCTGCAAGGACTGACACGATGAACAAACCTCTCGGCGACGCGGACCTCGCAACCCCCAAGGTCACGACCGGCCCACTCCCCTCCTCGCGCAAGGTCTATTCCGCGCCTGATTCCGCGCCGGACCTTCGAGTGCCGCATCGCGCGATCATGCTCGACGTGTCGTCGGGCGAGCCGCCGCTGCCGGTCTACGACACCACCGGCCCCTACACGGACAACAACGTCGCCATCGACGTGGAAAAGGGCCTGTCCCGCGCGCGCATCGAATGGGTAAAGGAGCGCGGCGGCGTCGAGGAATATGTCGGCCGCACGATACAGCCGATCGACAACGGCAATGTCACCGGCAAGCATCTCGCACGCGATTTCCCCAACACCCCGAAGCCATGGCGCGCGCTCAACGGCAAGCCCGTGACGCAGCGCGAATGGGCGCGGTTAGGCGTAATCACCAAGGAGATGATCTACATCGCCGAGCGCGAAAATATCGGCCGCAAGAAAATGCTCGAGAATGCGCAAGCGACGCTCGACGCCGGCGAAAGCTTCGGCGCTTCGCTGCCGGCCTTCATCACGCCGGAATTCGTACGCGACGAGGTCGCGCGCGGCCGCGCGATCATCCCGGCGAACATCAACCACGCCGAGCTCGAGCCGATGATCATCGGCCGCAACTTCCTCACCAAGATCAACGCCAATATCGGCAACTCCGCCGTGACCTCCTCGGTGGAAGAAGAAGTCGAGAAGATGGTGTGGGCGATCCGCTGGGGCGCCGACACGGTGATGGACCTCTCCACCGGGCGCAACATCCACAACACGCGCGAATGGATCATCCGCAATTCGCCCGTTCCCATCGGCACGGTGCCGATCTATCAGGCGCTGGAGAAGGTCAACGGCGATCCGGTCAAGCTCGACTGGGAATGCTTCAAGGACACGCTGATCGAGCAGGCCGAGCAGGGCGTGGATTATTTCACGATCCATGCCGGCGTGCGGCTCGGCTACATCCATCTCACCGCGGACCGCGTGACCGGGATCGTGTCGCGCGGCGGCAGCATCATGGCGAAGTGGTGTCTCGCGCATCACAAGGAGAGCTTCCTCTACGAGCGCTTCGACGAGATCTGCGACATCATGCGCAAGTATGACGTGAGCTTCTCACTCGGCGACGGCCTGCGCCCCGGCGCGCTCGCCGACGCCAACGACCGCGCGCAATTCGCCGAACTGGAGACGCAAGGCGAGCTGACGCATTTCGCCTGGAGCAAGGGCTGTCAGGTGATGAACGAGGGCCCCGGCCACGTGCCGATGCACAAGATCAAGGTCAACGTCGAGAAGCAGATGGCCTTGTGCGGCGAGGCGCCGTTCTACACGCTTGGGCCGCTCACGACCGACATCGCGCCGGGCTACGACCACATCACCTCGGCCATCGGGGCCGCGATGATCGGCTGGTTCGGCACCGCGATGCTTTGTTACGTGACGCCGAAGGAGCATCTTGGCCTGCCCGACCGCGACGACGTGAAGGAAGGCGTGATCGCCTACAAGATCGCGGCGCACGCTGCCGACCTCGCCAAGGGCCACCCCGCCGCGCAGCTCCGCGACGACGCGCTGTCACGCGCGCGCTTCGAATTCCGCTGGGTCGATCAGTTCAATCTCTCGCTCGATCCGGAGACGGCGCTGAAATATCACGACGAAACGCTGCCGAAGGAAGCGCATAAGGTCGCGCATTTCTGCTCGATGTGCGGGCCGAAATTCTGCTCGATGAAGATCACCGCGGACGTGCGCGAATACGCCACCAAGCTGAACGACCAGAAGGTCGGCATGGAGCAGATGAGCGAGAAGTTCAGGCTGATGGGCAACGAGGTTTACGTCGAGGCCACGGAAGCGGCGAAACAGGGGAACGGGGCGTTGTAACTAAGTCCCTCGTACCCCGCGCATCTACCCAAACCTAACCCTTGCCCGCCCCTTTGCCTTTCCACTTCCATCTCGCGGTCGCGAGGGGCGACGTGCGCGCACAGCTAAGGTAATATTGGCAGATGAGCAATGAGGGAGCGATGCGATCAGCCTGCATTGCGTTGGGCTTGATGGCGGTGTCGGCAGTCGTTGCTTCGGCGGCCCCACCTTCGAGCTGCGCCAGCAAGTTTGTTGGGACTTGGGTTTATGCCGGAGGCACGACCGACGTAAGAGCCGATGGGACGGCCTACCCGCACTGTCCAAATTGCGTGCCGCTCCAGACATGGACGTGCGACGGCAACACCTATTTGTTCAGCAATTCAGGTCCTCCGGGGCAATTCACGGGTACGCTCGTCGCGCCAAACCGAATGCAAGGTCCGACCTGGACCGCGACTCGTGTTGGCGGCGCGCCTTCCAATCCCAAGCCTCATTCGGAGGACCGCTGCGCGACGCCGCCCACGGGGCACGCCATGCAGCAAGGCAATCAGCAATGCATCACCGCGACGAACACGAATTCAAATCCGAAATGCAAATATTCGTTCTCGTACATCAGTTCGATCAGCGGCCGCTTGGGTGGGCCCCTCGTCAATGCCGGACGAACCGACGTCTCGGTGTGCGCGCGGCCTGGAGAAACGCTGCGATTTGACCGCTGGCATCAGGCGTCGCCGTCGGCGCTCTGAACTCAGCCACAACAATCTCGGCTGAAAGAATGATCGGACGAGGTAAAGTTGATTTCAAATGATGCCGCACGGCAGGAAACTGGACCGATCCCTTTTGTTGACGTAGGTCAATGTGACGAAATTGGCCTACGTCCGATGATAGCGTGTGATTGCTGGAGAAAGTCATGAGCAACGGTTCCACCCTGTCCCTCCCCGAGGTCGAGGATCGCATTGCGATCCTGCGCGACAATATCCGTCAGCTCACCGAGCAGGCTGCGGCGTTTTCCGGCGCCGCCGACGAGGAACGGGTCTCCAGCCGGATCGCGGAATTTCAGGACGAGCTTGATGCTTTGATCAAGCGGCGCGACGAATTGCAGAAGAAAAGGAAGAGCTAGCGCCAGCGAGCGCCGCGCTCGTTGCCGCCCATCGCGGCCGCGACAACCTGGCACCGTGACGCTGCGCCGCGCCAGCCAAATTACCATTTGGTCATCTCCGGAACATCGGCCCGGACCCTCCGTTCACCCTAGAGGGGAGAAACGGAGGACTTATGAACAAACTTATCCTGACCACAGCGGCGGTGACGCTGCTCGCATCGCCTGCCTTCGCGCAATCTTCGACCACGAAGCCGATGACTACGCCGCAGGCCATGAGCCCCGCTGCCACGACAACGGGCGCAAACACACCGGAGACGAACGCGACCGGCGGCATCTTGATGTCGAAGACGATGCGTGAGCCGGTGAAATTCGCAAAAACCGACAACGCGGAACTGATGTCGTCCAAGCTGGTCGGCCTCGACGTGTATAACAACCAGAACGAAAAGGTCGGCCAGATTGCGGACTTGGCCATCGACAACGGCAAGACCGTGAACGGCGTCGTTCTGAGCGTCGGCGGCTTTCTCGGCATCGGCGAAAGCTATGTGCTGGTGGATCCTGCCTCGCTCGCCGTCAGCAACGCGGACGGCAGCTGGAAGGCCTACATCAACACCAGCAAGGACACGCTGAAGAACGCGCCGAAGTTCACCTATAACGCGGCGAACAAGAAGTCATAACGCCCATCATACGGCGGTACGAACCTGCACGGTCGCGCCGCCGTATCCATTTTCAACCGCAAAAACGATTTGGACGGAGACACGCATGCTGAGGACATTTGCGCTCGCAGCGCTGATCGTCGCAGGGACCGCGGCCCCTGGCCTTGCGCTCCCGGCAGCAAAGCACGTTACTGCCACGCAGGCCGACCGGAATTTCATTCAGGTCCGCAACGAAAGGCACCATCGGATGCGGCGGCATCCCGCGCACCGGCGCTGGAACAGGCATTACCGGCGCCCTCGTCACTGGCATGGAGCGCCACGCGGATGGCATCGCTATCATTCGCGGCCATGGAATTGGGAGCAGCGCGGCTGCCTGCTGATCGGGCCCTTCTGGTTCTGCCCGTAATCTCGACGGTAGACGTCTAAAACTGAAAGGCCGGGCAAATGCCCGGCCTTTCGCGCGTCATTTGATGCGAAATATTCAGCGCAGCGTGATCGCAAGACCCGAGACGTCGGCGTTGATCTGCAGCCCGACCTGATAGCCGGTGAGGCGCAGCACCGCGCCTTTCTGGTTGGCAAGGACGATCGCCTGCGCACCACCGCCAACCGCGGCACCCGCGCCGCCTGCGGCATAGGCGCCGGCGACATCGCGCACGGAATTGATGTTGCAGACCGAGCCGCGGAATCGCGTCTCGGACGCGCCGAACACGAAACCCGCGCTAATGCCGCCGATCGCGATCGGATAGGTCTGGCCCCGGAACGAGACCGAGCCCGTGCCGCCCGACCCGCCGATCACCCAGCCGGCCTTGAGCACGGTGAACTGGATATTGCCGCAATCCGCGTGCGCGGCGGTGGCGGCCCCGATCAATGTTGCCAATGCAATGAACGCAACGCGAAATCCCGACGACTTTCGCATGGGTATCTCCCTTGGGTGAAACGAATCACGGTGCGGTTATTACGGGTCATCCATGGGAATTCGCAAGCCGGTACAGACCTGAAAGACTGGCACGCAGGGCGGACGTGCTAGACAACGCCGAAACGGGGGAGATTCAGGGTCATGAAAAAGGAACGCCTGCTTGCCTTCAGCGACGGGGTGATCGCCATCATCATCACCATCATGGTGCTGGAGTTGAAAGTGCCGCACGGCGCGGAATGGACGGACCTGACGAGCCTCGTCCCCATCTTCCTGAGTTATGTGCTCAGCTTCATCTACATCGCGATCTACTGGAACAACCATCATCACCTGATGCACACCGTGTTGCATGTGAACGGGCTGATCCTGTGGGCGAATACACACCTGCTGTTCTGGCTCTCGCTCATCCCCTTCGCCACCGGCTGGATGGGCGAAAACCATTTCGCGCCGGCGCCGACCGCGCTGTATGGCGTGTCACTCCTGATGCCCGCGATTGCGTATTACACCTTGCAGATCGCCATCACCCGAACCCACGGCGAGGCGCGTTCGCCGCTTGCCAAGGCGCTCGGCAGCGACATCAAGGGAAAAATCTCACCATTTGTCTACCTCGCGGGGATCGGGATCGCTTTCGTTTATCCCTGGATTTCGTGTGCGCTTTACGCCGCCGTAGCGCTGATGTGGGTGGTGCCCGACCCGCGCATCGCGAACGCGCTCAAGAAGTGAGAATTCCTGTCGGGCGGACCGGGCGCAAGGGACACCTGTGCCTGTGCCATTCCACCTCGAAATGCGGTAGAAAGTGCGATGATGAAGTTGTCTCCGTTCGGATTTTCCAGCCTTTTAGCTCTATTGCTTTCCGGCGCAGCATCCAGCGGCGCTTATCCCGCGACCTTGCCCGAGCTTGATCCGGCATGGACCGAACAATGCGTGGCGCTTCGCAAGGATTCCCGCAATCTAACCTCCACGCTGCTCAACTATTGCGCCTGCATGCAGGAATTCATAGGCAACGGTCAAAGCTTCAAGACGGCGGCCGATCTGGAGCGCGCCGCGCCCCGCGTGCATCGAAGCTGCGCGCGCAAGTCGGGCTTGCGTCCCAACTGAGCCGCTAAAATTCTACCGTTTATTCGCAACGAAATTTAGCGAGATTACGGGTATGCGTGGCGCCCCATGAATCCGTTCGACGCCGCCATCGTTTTCTGCCTTGCCATCGCACTTTGGGCCGGATGGCAAGCGGGACTTTTGCGCAGCCTCGCGACGATCTTCGGCTATCTGTGTGCGGCCCCGGTTGCGATCGCGTTCGCGCCGGGCGTGGCGGCGCTGGCCGGGATACGCTTCGACATGGCGCAGATGCCCTCCTGGGCCGTGCTGGCCGGGGTATTCGTGTTCTCAGGCCTCGCGCTCGGCTTCTTCCTGCGCGCGGCGGTGAATGCGACCGTGGGCGAGACGGTGAGCGCGCCGGATCGCTTCGCCGGCGCCGCGCTCGGCGGCGTGCGCATCCTGCTGGTGGCGATCCTCGTGGTGCTGATCTTCGACCGCATCATCCCCGCCAATCGCGAGCCCGGTTTCCTCGCGGGCTCCAAATTGCGGCCGCTTCTCTCGGTCGCGGGCAAGAGCGGCGTGCGCTCGCTGCCGCCGGACATCGTCGCGCAGATCGACAAGCTGAAGCGCGAGCGCGGGATCTAGCCAAGCTCGACCGAAGGCCGCGCGCGGTCGGCGACCGCGACACGGGTTTCCCCGCCGCAGAAACGCGCGATCAGGCCGCAAAGCTCGGCTGCCGCTTTCTCCACGTCGCCCTCTCCGTTCGCCTGCAGCGTGATGATCGCCCGCGTCGTCTCCGCCGTCACCAGCGAGCGCGCATCCTGCCGCCAGTTCCAGCGCCGGCACAGGACGTGGCTTTCATCGGCAAAGACCACTTCGCCGTCCTTCGGCGGATCGTTCGGCTCCTCGCCCTCACCCGCCGCCATGTCCACGAAGGTGTCGCCCGGCCGCGCGAAGCGAAACGCGACGTCGCCCGCAAGCTTGCCGACATCGTCCGCGCCGAGCGGCAGCACATGCGCCAGCGACACGGCGTTGTAGGCGTCGACGAAGGAATTGATCCGCGGAATTTCGCGGCCCGCGAGCACGTTCTTGACCAGCCGCTCGACCGAGGAGCGGTAACTCGTCTTCTTGATCCCGAAGGCGCGATAGGCGCGCCGCCACGCCGCGATGCCGGGAATGTCGGAAAGCTCCGTGCCGGACCAGCGCGCGCGGCATTGCGCCTCGACGGACTCGATATGAGCGGCCAGCGCTGCCGGCCTGTCCGCTGCGATACGAAGGCCGGTCGCCACGACAGCGGCGACGCGGAAATCCGGAAAAGCGCCGGCGAGGGATGAGATCGTAAGCCGCATGCGGGTCCGAACGAAGCGACAGCGCGGCGAGCGGAGAATTCGTCAGGCGCCGTGCATAGGCCGGCGCATGGTCAGCGCGGCAAGCCGTAGCTGTCCCACCGCTCTTCCGGAATGGCCTCGCCGATCTTGTAGTCGAAGGACAAAACCTTCATCTGGTCAGGCGTCGTGCGGCACACGAAGGAAAGCTGATACCACTTCCCGCCGCTGCGGAAGGCCGCGCCCTTGGCCTCCATCGCGGTGTCGCCGACCTTCGGCTCCGCCAGGGCGCTCGCCTGCGCGCGGTCGGGACGGAACGAGCCCCCGTCCCGCTTGATCTGCTGCATCGCGGCCAGGTCGCAGACCTGTTCGAGCCGTGCCGACGGATCGAGCTGCATCAGCGCATGCTCGAAACGCGTATCGGCGCTCGCCGCCTGTACCACGCAAAGCCCGGTTATCGCCGCGGCGAGTCCTAGCCTTTTCATCGCTCACATTCCCCAAACAGAATCGCCCCACTCATCTGGGCGCCCTTCACAGCAGATTTGCAGGAAAAATACCATCCGAAGCATGGCGCCAAGCCACAGCAATTGGACGCAGGTTATGGAGCCGGCGGCCATCTCTGCCCATTGCGTGGGATGCGGCCGGAAGGCAGACTTGCCGGAGGTTGTGGGAGCGCGTCGTGAGTAGTGCTTTGCGTCCTCTCGGGGCATGGATAGCAGCGGTGTCGCTTTCGGCCTGCGCCGCCGGTGTGGAAACGGCGTCGGTCGCGCCCGCAGCGTCCTCGCCCGGCAACTGGAGGATCGAGCGTCGTGCCGATAGCATCGCTGGCGCGAATTCGACCGCCGTCCTGCCGCTGAACTACAGCGCCAATTTTCTGACGGGCGAATTGCGCACCGGCGAGTTGCGCCTCCTGTGCTTCAAGCGCCAGCCGGTCGTGCGCATCGCGTTCAATTACAAGATCGGATCGAACAAGACCGCCGCCCTTGCCTACCGGTTCGACGACAATCCCGGCCACGAAGCCGAAGCGAGGTTCCTGCAAGACTACAAGACGGTCGTGATCGAGGACCTGCCGGAGGTGGGCCGCTTCCTCGCCGAGCTGAAATCGGCAAACAAGCTTTTTGTGCGGATCGATTCACTGACGATCGGGCGCACCAATATCGAACTCGGCGTGGAAGGAGCACCTGCCGCGATCGATGCCGCGCTGGCCCAATGCCCCCTGTCGGCTGCGCAGCCGGAGCGGCGCGCGTAGCCGCCGTCAGTCTTCAACGAAATCGAAAGCGTCCTGCCTGCGTATCACCCGTCCGGTCGAGGGCGACGGAAAATGCGCGGTGCAAATTCTTGTCGGCGTATCACTAAAGCGGCCGAAAATCGTCCGGCGCGTCTCTCCAGCCTGTTTGGAATTGTAGTCGCTCAACATCCCGATTTCGGGGTAGCGAAGCTGCAACGGCGAGTGAACCATATCGCCGGTGATCAGGGCATCGGTCCCGTCCATGCCGACGTGAACCGAAAAGTGATCGATCGTGTGCCCCGGCGTCGGGATAAACCTGACGAGGTCATTGAACTCGTGCGCGCTCGTGACGATGTCCGCGCGTTGCGCGGCGACAATCGGCAGCACGGAATCCTCCACCCACGGGCAGGAGGCCGGATCCTGCTTCTGCCGTTTCGTCCAGAAATCCAATTCGCGATCTGCGAAAAGATAACGCGCGTTCGGAAACGTCGGCACCCAGCGCCCATTTTGCAGCCGCGTGTTCCAGCCGGTATGGTCGACATGCAGATGAGTGCACATGACGAAATCGATATCTTGGACGCCGAATCCAGCGGCGGCCAAATTGCGCTCGTAGCGGTCAGAACTCATCATATTCCAGAATGCGCGCGTCGGCCGGGGCTTGTGATTGCCGACGCAGGTATCGATCAGGATGGTATGGTGCGGCGTCTCGACGAGATAGCTCTGCACGCACAGCACGACCTGCCCGTTCGGCGCGATAAATCTCGGCTGCAGCCAATCCTTGTTCTCGGCAAACAGGTCCGGCGTCAATGCCGGAAAGAACGTGAACGCGTCGAAGAACGGTGCTTCCTGTTCGACGATACGATGGATCGTCGCGTCGCCGACCGCGAGAATGCCGCTCACGTCTCAGCGTGCCCCGAAGATGTATTTCAGGAGCTTGAACAGGCTGTACAGCGTCAACTCGGTAGCCGCCGTGAGCAGAAGCAGAAACAGCGAGCGCTGACCGAGGTCATCGGTGATCGCGCCGCGGATCTTGTATTTCATGTCGGCGGGAAAATACGTCTCGACCAGCATGTAGAGCCCGTTGGTAACCGGAAGAAGCTTAGCGTAGCTCCAGCCGAGCCAGTCGAGCCGGTAAGCGTGCAGATAGGCGTAGATCATCCAGACCACGACGATGGTAATGGTCAGGAGCAGCACCTTGCCGAGGAACAGCCAGATGAAGCGCGGCTCCGACCGTGCGACCGTCTCGTATCCGATGGTCATGCAATTCCCCGCAGCGCCATACGCGGCAGACTCAGCCCTTTTCACGTTACCAAATTGCAATCACCGTGGCGCTATTGTTCAGGCCTTGTTCACCGGCATTGGCGGAACAATGGCTACGCATGGACGTTATGTTGTTACGAGAAACCGCGTGAGGTGAATGCCATGAGCAAAACTCTGATGACATTGGCCGCCGCTGCGACGATCGCCGTCGCGGCGATTGCGGTCCCGAGCGACGCCCAGGCGCGTCGTGGCTGGTGGGGTCCCGGTGCCGTGATCGGCGGACTTGCCGCGGGCGCCATAATTGCCGGCGCGGCCGGCGCATACGGCCCTTACGGACCCTACGGGTATTATGGGGGTCCGGCCTACGCTTACGGACCCGGCTGTTACATCCGCCGTGAGCGTTTCTGGAACGGATGGGCCTGGCGCTGGCACCGAGTCCGCGTCTGCTATTGATTCCAATTGAAAAATGACAGGAAAAAGCGCCCGGCATCCGTGCCGGGCGTTTTGTTTGCATCTCAGGGCTGCGGGATCAAATTTCTGACAAAATGTAGGCCGGGTATATGGGTTGCTCCAGTTCCGGAGTATGAAAGTGGGCTATGGCGTCCGGATTCGGCGCGCCCCATGAGGAGAAACCCCTGATGAAGAAAGTCATTCTCGCGCTCGCCGCGGCCGCGACGATCGCTCTTTCGACCCTCGCTCCCAACACGGCCGAGGCGCGTTGCCGCGGCGGTTGCGCAGTCGGCTTGGGCGTCCTTGGTGCGGCGGCCGTGATCGGCACCGCGGCGGCGATCGCCAATGCTCCGTACGCCTATCCTCAGACCTATTATCCGGTGGCCGGCTATGAGCCGTATCCGGTTTACGCGGCACCCGCCCCGTATGGCTGCCCCGGCGGTTATTGGGCGCGCCGTCCGCTGCGCGATCCTTATGGCAACGTGGTCGGCTGGACCCGCCCGCGCTTCTTCTGCCCGGCCGGCTGATTTCGACAGCTGCCAAATTCGACCCGGCGAGCGCATCCGCGCCGCCGGGTTTTTCTTTTGCCCGATTCAATGACCGATGCGCATCTGGCGCAGCACCGCGGGGCCCGGCCAGCAATCCACCATAAGCCCATTTGCCCTCTGATACGCGCCGAGAGCCGAGCGGGTCTTCATTCCGGCCTTGCCGTCGATCTTTTCACGGTAAAATCCACCTTCGGTTAGCACACGCTGGATCGCTTCGAGCTGCGCCGTCTGCAGTTGTGAAGTGCGCGTCCATGGCGTCACGAAAGCGCCACCACCGGCAATACGGTCGCTGAGATTGCCGACGAACAGCACATACAAATCAGAGAAGTTGTATTCCTTGAGTACGAAATAGTTTTTCGGCGTCAGAAATGCCGGACCGTGCAATCCCTCAGGCATCAGGAGCGAGGCCGTCTCGGCGAGCTCCTCGGCCGACAGGCGCTGCGCCCGCAGCGGGGCAAAGCCGCGCTTGACCCATTCGCCGATCGTCATCGTAACCGAAGGCTCGGCGACGGTGCAGTCGGCGCCGGCGGGCGTGCGCACCTCATAGGCCCAGGACTCGCCACGTTGCCAGCCTTTCCCGGCCAGTTGCTTTGCAGCGGACGCAAGCGCATCGGGAATCGAAGCCCAGATGTCCGCACGTCCGTCGCCGTCGAAGTCGATCGCGAATTTGTAATATTCAGTCGGCAGGAATTGGGTCAGGCCCATCGCTCCGCCCCACGACGAACGCAGCGAAGAGCGCGGCACGCCCTCCTGCAGCATCTTCAGCGCGGCAAGAAATTCATTGCGGAAAAGATCCTTGCGACGTCCAGTATAGCCTTGCGTCGCCAGCACACGGATCGCGTCGTAAGGAAGCTTGTAGGTGCCGAACGCCGTTTCACGTCCCCAGATCGCGAGCACGACCGGACCCGGCACTCCGAACTGCCGCTCGATCGTATCGAGCGTCGCGCGATGATCCTGGGCGAGCTTGCGGCCTTGCGCGGCGAGCCGGGCCAGCGTCCCCTCCTTCAGATAATCGGCGGGCGTCTGCACGAATTCCGGCTGCCCGGGAGGAGGCTTCTGAGCCTGGCCGGGAATGACCAGATCCGGCAGCGTCAGATCCGGCTCGAGACCGCGCGTCGCAGCGTCGAAGGTCGCGCGAGAGACTCCGAGCTTCTGCGCGTCGGGCCATAGCGACTGCAGCCATCGCTGGAAGGCAGCATCGGCCGCCTGCGCCCCGGCCGGCAGCGCCAGAACGACGGCGCATATTGCGAGGACGGAAGCAAACCTGTTTGCGATCCGGTTCACGAGTTTGCTCAGAGGAACGTGACCGCCGAACCCGCGAGCCACGTAATCCCGATCATCACGCCGATCCCGATAATCAGGCCGAGAAGTCGAGTCATTGTGACAATCATCGTCCCCGGCGCGCCGCGACCGATCGCATAGGCAACCGCGTCGAAACCCGCCATGGAAAACAAAATCCAGAAATAAGGTTTGAGCGCGAAATTTGCGGAGCCAGGCCAATAGACCAGCACGGCCCCGGCAATGACCCCGACGACGACGATAAAGGAAAGGAAAATCTTATCGATGCCAGTCATGGCTCTCCCTATCACGCGCCCATGCGCTCGATCACTGCTGCGCGCGCTGCGTCAACACGCGCGCGATAATCGTCCGCAAAGGGCTCGGTCAGCACTTCCTCCAGTTCCTCGAGCAAGGACCACAAAGCGGGCAACTCCGCCTTGCTCTCTAGCGCGTCGGCCAGCCTTTCGCCTTCGTCCTCGTCAGCAGTGCGGGACAGAAAATCGAAAAGCACCAGCGCCACCGACCGATCGAGCGTCAGCGTCACCGTGTCATAGGCCTTGGGCAAATCAATCTCCTCGTGCGGTCCTCGGGGATGATTGTATAGCAGATGGCCGCTACAGCAGGTCCCGCGCTACTATGGCGGCGAAGCGGCAAGCTCGCTATTCTGTGGCCAATCAGGAGCCCCCATGAAAATCATCATTCAATATTGTGGCGCTTGAGGCTACGAGCCCAAAGCCCTCGGTGCGAGGGCCAGACTTAAGAAGCTAGGGATTTTGGACGTCGAACTCGTCCGCTCGAGCGGCGGCGTTTTTGAAGTCACCGTCAACGGTCAGCTCAAGTTCTCGAAAAAGGCGACCGGCCGTTTTCCGACGGACGCAGAGATCGACGAACTCGCTAAGGCGTGAGACGTCCTGAAGCAGCGGCCTCAGCTATGCAGCCCCGGCGCTTCGTAGCCGGTGCGCGCAACGTATTCGGTGTACCCGCCGCCATATTGATGGATGCCTTCCGGCGTCAATTCCAGCACGCGGTTGGACAGGCCGGCCAAAAAGTGTCGGTCATGCGACACAAACAGCATGGTGCCCTCGAACTCCGACAGCGCCGTGATCAGCATTTCCTTTGTCGCGATGTCGAGGTGGTTGGTCGGTTCGTCCAGCACCAGGAAATTCGGCGGATCGTAAAGCATCTTGGCCATCACGAGCCGCGCCTTCTCTCCGCCGGACAGAACACGGCATTTCTTTTCCACGTCGTCGCCCGAAAAGCCGAAAGCACCGGCAAGCGCCTTCATCTCGCCGAGGCTCGCCTGCGGAAATGAATGCTCGAGATCCTCGATGACCGTCCGGTCGCCGCCTAGAAGATCCATCGCGTGCTGCGCGAAATAACCGAGTTTCACGCTGGCACCGAGCGCGACGGCTCCTTCGTCCGGTTCCGCCGCACCGACGATGAGCTTCAGCAGCGTCGATTTGCCTGCGCCATTGATGCCCATGACGCACCAGCGCTCCTTGCGGCGCACCTGAAAATCGAGCCCGGCATAGATCGTGCGGCCGCCATATCCCTTGTGCACGTTCTTCAGGGTCGCGACGTCCTCCCCCGAACGCGGCGCCGGGCGGAATTCGAATGTCACGGTTTGCTGGCGCTTGGGTGGTTCGACCCGCTCGATCTTGTCGAGCTTCTTCACGCGGCTCTGAACCTGCGCGGCATGCGAGGCGCGCGCCTTGAAACGCTCGATGAACTTGATCTCCTTGGCCAGCATCGCCTGCTGGCGCTCGAATTGCGCCTGCTGCTGCTTCTCCGCCTGCGCACGCTGCTGCGCATAGAATTCGTAATTGCCCGAATAGGACGTCAACGAACCGCCATCGATCTCGACGATCTTGCCGACGATGCGATTCATGAATTCCCGGTCATGCGACGTCATGCACAACAGGCCATCGTAATTCTTCAGGAACTGCTCAAGCCAGATCAGGCTTTCCAGATCGAGATGGTTCGACGGCTCGTCGAGCAGCATCGCGTCGGGTCGCATCAGCAGGATGCGGGCAAGAGCCACGCGCATCTTCCAGCCGCCCGACAGAGCGCCGACGTCGCCATCCATCATCTCCTGGCTGAAGCTTAGTCCCGCCAGCACCTCGCGCGCGCGGCTTTCGAGCGCATAGCCATCCATGTCCTGAAACTGCGCCTGCACCTCGCCATAACGTTCGACCAGCGCGTCCATTTCGTCCACACGTGCCGGATCAGCCATCGCGCTTTCGAGATCTTTCATTTCCGCGGCGATGGCGCTGATGGGTCCCGCTCCGTCCATGACTTCGGCGAGCGCGCTGCGGCCCGACATCTCGCCCACGTCCTGGCTGAAATAGCCGATGGTGATGCCGCGATCGATGGAAAGCTGGCCTTCGTCCGGCGTCTCTTCGCCCGTGATCATGCGAAACAGCGTCGTCTTGCCGGAGCCGTTCGGACCGACGAGACCGATTTTCTCGCCCCTGTTCAGGGCCGCCGACGCTTCGACAAAAAGAAGCTGGTGGCCGTTCTGCTTGCTGATGTTGTCGAGGCGGATCATTTTACGATTGTCATGGCCGGGCTCGTCCCGGCCATCTCGATAAGGGGCGCTGTGCCCTGACTAAGCGGGATGCCCGGGACAAGCCCGGGCATGACGGAGAGACAGCTAACGCGGAATGACGGACGGCTAGCGCGTGAATTTCTTGTATTTGATCCGGTGCGGAATGGTTGAGTCCGTCCCCAGACGCCGCATCTTGTCGGCCTCATAGTCCTGGAAATTGCCCTCGAACCATTCGACATGGCTGTCGCCCTCGAAGGCAAGCATGTGGGTCGCGATACGGTCGAGGAACCAGCGATCGTGGCTGATGATGACGGCGCAGCCGGCGAAATCCTCCAGCGCCTCTTCCAGTGCGCGCAACGTATCGACGTCCAGATCGTTGGTCGGTTCGTCAAGCAGGAGCACGTTGGAGCCCGACTTCAGCATCTTGGCCAGGTGCACGCGGTTGCGCTCGCCGCCCGACAGCGAGCCGACCTTCTTCTGCTGGTCGGCGCCCTTGAAGTTGAACGCCGCGCAATAGGCGCGCGAATTCACTTCCTTTTTGCCAAGCAGGATCATGTCGAGACCGCCGGATAATTCCTCCCAAACCGTCTTCTTGTCGTCGAGGGAATCGCGCGACTGATCGACATAGCCGAGATGCACGGACTCGCCGATCTCGATCGTTCCCGAATCCGGCTTGTCCTGCCCCGTGATCATACGAAACAGCGTCGTCTTGCCCGCGCCGTTCGGCCCGATCACACCGACGATGCCGCCGGGTGGCAGCTTGAAGGTAAGGTCGTCGATCAGAAGCTTGTCGCCGAAGCCCTTATTAAGATGCTCGAAGCTGATGACGTTCTGTCCAAGCCGCTCCGCGACGGGAATGACGATCTGCGCAGTCTGCGTCTGCTTGTCTCCGGCCTGCTTGAGCAGATCCTCATAGCGCTGGTAGCGCGCCTTCGATTTCGCCTGGCGCGCCTTGGGTGACGCGGCAATCCATTCCTGCTCGCGCGAGAGCGTGCGCTGCCGCGCGGCTTCTTCGCGGCCTTCCTGTTCGAGCCGTTTTTGCTTCTGGCCGAGCCAGGACGTGTAATTGCCCTGATAGGGAATGCCCTTGCCGCGATCGAGCTCGAGAATCCAGCCCGTGACGTTATCGAGGAAGTAGCGATCGTGGGTCACGATCAAGATAGCGCCCGGATAGTTTCGCAGATGACCTTCGAGCCACGCCACGGTCTCGGCGTCGAGATGGTTGGTGGGCTCGTCGAGCAGCAGGAGTTCGGGCTGCTCAAGCAGGAGCTTGCAAAGCGCGACGCGGCGGCGCTCGCCGCCGGAGAGGCTCGTCACATCCCAGTCGTCCGGCGGACAACCGAGCGCGTCCATCGCCTGCTCCACCTTGGAATCGAGATCCCATAGGCCCTTGGCCTCGATCTCGTCCTGCAGTTTCGTCATCTCATCCGCAGTCTCGTCGGAATAATTCGCGGCAATCTCGTTGTAGCGGTCGAGGATCGCCTTCTGCGGGGCGACACCCTCCATCACGTTCTCGCGGACATTCTTGTCCGGGTTGAGCTGCGGCTCCTGCGGCAAATAACCGACACGCGCACCCTCCGCGACCCACGCCTCGCCGGTGAAGTCCTTGTCGATGCCCGCCATGATGCGCAACAGGGTCGACTTGCCCGAGCCGTTGACGCCGAGCACGCCGATCTTGGCATCCGGATAGAAGGACAAATGGATGTTTTCGAGCACCTTGCGGTTGCCCGGATAGGTCTTGGACAGACCCTGCATGAAATAGACGAACTGGCGGCCGTTCATATTGCCCTTTACACACGCGCGATGTGGGAATTGGGAGCTTGTGTCCCGGAACGGGGCAGCCGGCGCCCTGTTCGGGCGTCAAATGCCGTCGTCCGGCTGACAGGCCGCTTTGGTATCCAACAGAGTGGGTAAGAGCAAGCTGCACTCCAGGGTTGTCTCGGCGGTTGTCTTGCCGGTCCCTGTCGGGCATTCTGGTACCGGTTGGCTTGGGGGAATCTCAGACCATGGCTGGCGAGCCGGGGTCAGACGCGTTTCTGTACGACTTCTTCATATCGCGGCGGGGCTCGGCCAAGGAGGCCGCGCTCGAGGTCGCGCAAGTCCTGCATGACGCCGGCTATACCTCGATCGTCCAGGACAACGACTTTCAGCCGGGTTCGAACTTCGTCGCCGAAATGCATCGCGCGCTCAAGGAGTGCCGGCATTTCTTCGGCCTTTTGACCGAGGACTTCGACGCCGCGGCCTTCACCGAGCCGGAATGGACGAATTTTTTCGCGCTTGCGCGGATGTCCAAGGGCAAGCGGCGCTTCGCACTGGTCCGGATCGACGATTTTGAACCGCCGGGGCTATTCGCCGCCCATATCTTCGGTGACCTTGTGGGCGTGACCGATCCCGCGCGCCGCCGCGAAATCATCCTCAGCGCAGCCGAGGGACGGTTGCCGCCTCCCCGGCCCGCCGCCGCGACAAAAATCCTTCACGGAGTTCCGGTCCGCAATCCAGGCTTCGTCGGCCGCGCCAAGATGCTCGATGCGGTGCACAGCGCGCTGACATCGTCGAAGCGCGCCGCGGCAATCACCCAGGCCGCCATTTACGGACTGGGCGGCATCGGGAAAACGTCGCTTGCCGCAGAATATGTCCACCAGCACGCCGACCAATATGCAGGCGTCTGGTGGGTTTCGGCCGAGAGCCGCACCCTGCTTATCGAAAGCCTCGCCGAACTTGGCGCAGCTCTCGATCCGCAGCGAAGCTCAATCTACGAGAAGCGCGAACTTTCCGGCGCCGCCGAGATCATGGCCAAGGTCGCGCTCTCGAAGATCAGCGAGAGCGGTGCGCCCTGGCTCCTTGTCTATGACAACGTGAAGGACCCCGACGACATCCGCGACCTCGTGCCGAGCGGAGGCGCGCGCATCCTGATCACAACACGCTGGACCAACTGGTATGGCCGCGCGCATCCGATCGAAGTCGACGTACTGAAAGAAAAGGAAGCCGCCAATCTCCTTCTCAAGATCACCGGCAGCAACGATCGAGACGGCGCGACCCGGCTCGCCGACACGCTCGGCTGTCTTCCGCTCGCGCTTGACCATGCCGGCGCCTATATCCGGCTCACCGGGCTGAGCTTCGATCAATATGCCCAGCGCGCGCTCGACCTGATCTCCAAGGCCCCGAAAGGCGTCAACTATCCGAACAGCGTCGCCGCGACATTCGGTCTCGCGATCGAGCAGGCGGTCAGGGAATGCGCAGCAGCGAAGGATCTGCTTGCGTTCTTCAGCGTGCTCGCGCCGGATCAGATCCCGCTGGATCTCGCCGACGAAACGATCGTCAGCGCGGATGCGCACAACGACGCACTGATCGCGCTCCGCGGCGTCTCGCTGATCCAGTACGAGCCTTACGACGACGGTGGCCAATCGATCTTCCTGCACCGCCTCGTGCGCGCAGCGATGCGCGCTCACCTCAATGCCGCAGGCGAAACGACGAACGTATTGACCAAAGCAATCGCACGGGTGGCCAATGCATTCCCCGACAAGGGATACAGCGAGCCGAGCTGCTGGCCGCGCTGCGCCAAGCTGTTGCCCCACGCGCTCGGTCTGCGCGACGACGCCAAAAAAGCGAACATCCGCAACGAGGATGTCGCGCACATGCTCGACGGGGCTGCGAACTATTTCCTCGGACGCGGCTCCTTCAAGGATGCCGAACCTTTGTTCAAGGAAACGGTCGAAATCGGAAAAGAGGCTCTCGGGCCGGAACACCGGCGCGTCGGCTTGTGGGAGAACAATCTCGGCAACCTGTTCCTGAACAGCGGCCGTTACGACGATGCGATCGTGCATTATCGCCGCGCCATCTCCATCGGGATCGTCACGATCGGGCGTAATACAACGAATGTAGCGACACGGATCAATAATCTCGCCAAGGCTTTCGGGCGGCTCGGCCGCTACGACGAGGCGCTGGCGCATTTCAAGGAAGCGATTGACACGACCGAAAAGGCGCTGGGACGACGCGATCCTATCGTTGCCGCCCGTCTGGAAAGCCTGGCCAACCTCTATCGCGACATGAAACGGTTCGACGAAGCCGAACCCCTTTATCGCGAAGCCATTTCAATCGGCGAAGAAAAGCTCGGCCGCTACCATCCGCGCGTATGCGACTGGATCAACAATATGGCCAACATGCTCCGCGACAGGGGCTCTCTGGCGGAGGCAGAATCCCTCTATCGGGAAACGATCGCCAGCCTTACGGGTTCGGTCGGGGCCGAGCATATGGTCGTCGGGTTCGCCCGGCAGGATTATGCGGAGCTGTTGATGGCGGCGGGACGGCTGGATGAGGCGAAAGAGCAGGCAGAGCTTGGCCTGTCGATTCTCAGCAACTCCTTCGGCGCCGATCACAAATGGGCGCTGGGCGGGGCGGACACGCTGCGGCAGGTCATGAAAGCGCTCGGCAAGCCGGAAGCTGTCGATCCGATCCGCCAGGCCAGCTGATCCCCGCAAAACCGGATTTGACCTGAGGGCGGCGCCCTCCCCATCCGGCGTGCGTTGCGCTATGGTCGAAATCCCTCCCCTGAATTCCCGGATCAATTCGACATGCCCCATCGCTGCGCGGTTCTCGACGATTATCAGAATGTCGCCCTCACTTTCGCCGACTGGTCGACGCTGAAGGATGTCGAAGTCAAGGTCTTCAACAAGCCGCTCGGAGACACGGAGGCCGTGGCGAAGGCGCTCGCGGGCTATTCCATCGTCTGCCTGATGCGCGAGCGCACCCTCTTCCCGCGCGCCGTGTTCGAGAAGCTCCCCGACCTGAAGCTCGTCGTCACCTCCGGCATGCGCAACGCCGCGATCGACCTGGATGCCGCGAAAGCGCGCGGCGTCACCGTCTGCGGAACGGAATCGGCGGCGCATCCGACCGCGGAGCTTGCCGTCGGCCTGATGATCGACCTCGCCCGCAAGATCAGCCTGGAAAACGCGCGCCTGAAGGCAGGCGAGTTCTGGCAGGCGACGGTCGGCGTCGACTTGCGCGGCAAGACGCTCGGCGTTCTCGGACTTGGCAAGCTCGGCACGCGCGTCGCCAAGGTTGCGCGCGCCCTGGACATGAACGTGATCGCGTGGAGCCACAATCTCACGCCGGAAAAATGCAAGGAAGCGGGCGTGGGTTATGCCGGCAGCAAGGAAGAACTGCTGAAGCAGTCGGATTTCGTCACGATCCATCTCGTGCTCAGTCCGCGCACGCGGGGCCTGATCGGCGCAAACGAATTCAAATTGATGAAGCCGACGGCATTCCTGATCAACACGTCGCGCGGACCTATTGTCGAAGAAGCCGCTCTCGTGAATGCGCTGCAGACGCGCGCGATCGGGGGCGCCGGGATCGACGTCTACGACACGGAGCCCTTGCCGCGCGACCATCCGTTGAGAAAGCTGTCGAATGCGGTTGTCACCCCGCATCTCGGCTATGTCACCGAAGACGGTTATCGCCTGTTCTACGGACAGATCGTCGAGGACGTGCGGGCCTTTCTCGAAGGCAAACCCCTCCGTGTGATTGCCTGACATGACGCTTTCGCGCAGCCCCTTCGTCCCGCATGACTTGCGGACGCCGATTGCCGGCGCGGCGAGCGGACCGCTCTCTGGCCTCACCGCAGCGATCAAGGACATGTACGACATCGCCGGTGAACGCACCGGCGGCGGCAATCCCGACTGGCTTGCGGAACAGAAGCCTGCTGCAAAAACCTGCCCGAGCGTGCAGAAACTGATCGACGCCGGCGCGACCATCGCCGGCAAGACGATCACGGAAGAATTCTTCTTCAGTGTCGTCGGAATCAACGCGCATTACGGCGCTCCCGTGAATGTACGCGCGCCGGGCCGCGTGACCGGAGGCTCATCCAGCGGGTCTGCGTCGGCGACGGCCGCCGGCATCTGCGATCTCGCACTCGGCAGCGATACCGGCGGCTCGGTGCGCATCCCGGCGGCGTGGTGCGGACTTTACGGCATTCGCCCTACTCATGGCCGCGTCGACCTCACCGGCGCCATGGCGATGGCGCCCTCGCTCGACGCGGCCGGATGGTTCGCCGCCGGACCGGGTTTGTTCCGCAAGATCGGACCGATTTTGCTCGACGATAGAAGCGTCAACGCCGAGATCCGCAAACTCGTCATTCTCGACGATGCTTTCGCGGTGGCGGATGCAGGAATGGCAAAGCTGATGCGCGAAGCGCTCGCGGCGACCGCGCAGGATCTGCCGACGCCTTCGCACGCGACGATGGCGCCGGAAGGCCTCGAATCCTGGCGGCAGCTATTCCGCGTGATCCAGGGCTACGAGATCTGGCGCGAATACGCAGACTTCGTCACACGCCGTCAGCCCGTGTTCGGAGTCGGAGTGAAGGAGCGGATGCATTATGCTTCCACCGTAACCGCGCAAGACTACAAGACCGCGGCGGCAACGCGTGACGAAATCCGAAAGCGCGTCCGCGCGCTTGCTTCGCCCGGCACCATACTTGTCCTTCCCACATCGCCGGCGATTGCGCCCCGGCTCGACACGCCGGAAGCCGAATTGGACGAACTGCGTGCGCGCATCATGCGCATCACCAGCATCGCAAGCCTCTCCGGATTGCCGCAGATCACCATCCCGGTCGGTACGGTATCGGGCTGCCCGGCGGGCCTGTCGTTCATCGGATGGCCGGGCGGCGACGAAGCCCTGCTCGATCTTTCAGTCCGGCTGTCGCGGCATTGCGGGATCGAGGCCTAACAGGCCTGGAACCCGGCGCCCCTGTCGTCCGTTATGGCCGCATCGAACGACGATGAGGCAGAACAGATGTTCAAATTCGCCGTCATTTCCCTGATCATTTCGCTGGTCGCCGGGGCCGCCGGGCTGACCAACATTTCGCTCGTGGCCAAGCGCATCTCGATGGTGCTGTTCGCAATTTTCTTTCTCGGCTTCCTCGCGCTGCTCGGCTTTGCCTACCTCATCGGCGAGGCCCTGAACCATTCCGCCGCCCTGCCCTTCATGGCGCCTGCGACAATCGTGCCCCTGCCGGTCGCGATGCTGGAATGCTGAACCCGCGCCATTGCCCGCGCCCGGCCGCAGCGGTATGGTGGCTGACTTGAATCTCGGATGAACGCTGCGGGAGAGATCGGCCGCAAGGCCGGAGCCGAAGGCGCAACCGCCCCGGAAACGCTCAGGCAAAAGGACCGCAGAAGGACGAGACTCTGGAAAGCAGCGCGGACCATTCGTCCGCGCTCACCGACGGAGTAAGCCGCACGGCGCGCGGCGAAATCTCTCAGGTTCCGCGACAGAGGGGGCTCTTTCGGGCACATCGCCCGAGGGAGCCTTTATTCGTGCGGAGCCGTCGATGGCGCAGGCAAATCCTTCCGAACCGCTCAGGCGCACGCCGCTGCATGCGCTGCATGTCGCGTCCGGCGCACGCATGGTGCCATTCGCGGGATACGACATGCCCGTGCAATATCCGACCGGCATCCTCGCGGAGCACCAGCACACGCGAAACGCCGCCGGCCTGTTCGATGTCTCGCATATGGGGCAGGCGACGCTCACGGGACCAGACCACGACACGACCGCGCGCGCACTCGAGACGCTCGTGCCCGGCGACATCCTCAGGCTCGCGCATGGACAGCAGCGTTACACGCAGCTCCTCAATAACGACGGCGGCATCATCGACGACCTGATGGTGACGCGTCCGGCCGACCCGAAAGAGGACGGCACGCTGATCCTCATCGTCAACGCGGGATGCAAGGACGGCGACTACGCCCATATCGCGGCGCGGCTTCCGGCGAATGTGAAGCTCGCGCCGAACGACCGCGCGCTGCTGGCCTTGCAGGGGCCGAAAGCCGCCGACGTGCTGGCGCAGCACAGCAACGATGTCGCCGCGATGCTGTTTATGACCGCGCGCGCCACGCGGATCGCCGGAATCGGCGCGCATGTGAGCCGCTCAGGATATACCGGCGAAGACGGTTACGAGATTTCCGTGGCCGCGAAAGATGCGATCGCGCTCGCTGAAAAGCTTATGTCGGAACCCGAAGTGAAGCCGATCGGTCTCGGCGCGCGCGACTCGCTTCGCCTCGAAGCAGGCCTTTGCCTCTACGGCCACGACATCGACGCGACGACCTCTCCGGTCGAGGCCGCGCTGGTCTGGTCGATGGGCAAACGCCGCCGCGAGAACGGCGGATTTCCAGGCAGCGCGCGCGTGCAGAAGGAATTGAAGGACGGCCCTGCCCGCCTTCGCGTGGGCATCCTCCCGGAAGGTCGCGCGCCCGCGCGCGAGGGGACCGAAATCCGCGACAGCCACGGCCGGGTGATCGGTGTCGTCACGTCGGGCGGATTCGGCCCGACGCTCGGCGGCCCGCTCGCGATGGGCTACGTCGCGAAGGACAATTCCGCCCCCGGTACGCCGGTGACTCTGGTCGTGCGCGGCAAGGACCTCGCTGCGAAAACCGTGAAAATGCCGTTCGTGCCGCATCGCTATTTCCGTGCCGCACGCTGACTGAAAGGACCTGAGCATGGCGACCCGTTACACCAAGGATCACGAATGGATTTCGGTCGACGGCGACGTCGGCACCGTCGGCATCTCGACATATGCGCAGGAACAGCTCGGCGACATCGTGTTCGTCGACCTGCCGGCGGTCGGAAAAACGATCACCAAGGGTGGCGAAGCGGCGGTCGTGGAATCGGTGAAGGCGGCAAGCGATGTCTACGCACCGATTTCCGGCGAAGTCGTTGCGGTCAATGAGGTGCTCGGCAACGCACCGGCGACGGTGAACGAAGATGCCGAAGGGAAGGGCTGGTTCATGAAAGTGAAGCTGAAGAACCCGGCCGAGATCGACGAACTGATGACGGCCGAGCAATACCAGGACTTCCTCAAGACGCTTTCATAACGGGACTCGCCATGCGCTACCTTCCCCTCACCGCCGAAGACCGCAACGCCATGTTCGCGCGCATCGGAATCGGCAAGATCGACGAGCTTTTTGCGGACATCCCGGCGGACAAGCGGCTGAACGCGCTCCTGCCCCTGCCGAAGCAAAAGGGCGAGAGCGAAGTCGAGCGCATCCTGTCGCGCATCGCGGGAAAAAATGTCGCGGCGGGCTCGGTGCCGTTCTTTGTCGGCTGCGGCGCCTACAAGCATCACATCCCGGCGAGCGTCGACCACCTGATCCAGCGATCGGAATTCCTAACCTCGTACACGCCGTACCAGCCGGAAATCGCGCAAGGCACGCTGCAATATCTGTTCGAATTCCAGACCCAGGTCGCGCTGTTGACCGGCATGGAAGTGGCGAATGCTTCAATGTATGACGGTTCGACCGGAGCGGCCGAAGCCGTGCTCATGGCGCATCGCATCACCAAGCGCCGCAAGGCGGTGCTCATCGGCAACCTGCATCCCCATTATCGCGCGACCATCGAGACCATGTCTTCGATGGAGAACGACGAGACGGTGACGCTGCCGGTGAAGGCGGACGGAACCGAGGACGTCATTGCCGCGATCGACGGCGAGACGAGCTGCATCGTGGTCCAGACACCGGACGTATTCGGCCATCTGCACGATTTGCGAAAGATCGCGGACAGGGCGCATGAGGTGGGCGCACTTCTTGTCGCCGTCACGACCGAGATCGTTTCGCTCGGCGCCATCATGTCGCCGGGCGAGATGGGCGCGGACATTGTGGTCGCCGAAGGCCAGTCGATCGGCAATCCGCTCTCGTTCGGCGGGCCGTATATCGGGCTTTTCGCGACGCGCCAGAAATACCTGCGGCAGATGCCGGGCCGCCTTGCGGGCGAAACCGTGGACGCCGACGGCAAGCGCGGCTTCGCGCTCACGCTGTCGACGCGCGAACAACATATTCGCCGTGAGAAGGCCACATCGAACATCTGCACCAATTCGGGGCTGTGCACGCTTGCCTTCACCATCCATATGACGCTGCTCGGCGAGGCGGGCCTGCGCCGCCTTGCGCGCGTCAATCACGCCAACGCCGTGAAGCTCGCCACGATGCTCGGCACGGTTCGCGGCGTCGAGGTTCTCAACAAGACGTTCTTCAACGAATTCACGATCCGCGTGCCCCGCAAGGCGGCGGATGTCGTCGAGGCCCTGGCGACGAAGGGCGTGCTCGGCGGGGTGCCGTTCAGCCGGCTCGATCCGAAGGCCAGACTCGACGACCTGATCGTCGTCGCCGCGACCGAGGTGAACACCGACGAGGATCGTGCCGCCTACGCCAGGGCGCTCGTGGAGGTGCTGTCATGAACCGTCAGGGTCGGCCGACCGAAGCAGGCGTACCCTCGCCCGCTGACAATACCACCTTCACAGGCAATTACGGCTTGTCGATCGAGGAGAACCTGATCTTCGAGATCGGGCGAACGGACACGACGGGTGTCGATCTCGACGAGCCGGAGCCTGTTGCCGACGGGCTTGGCGGCCTCGATCGCAAGGCGCCGATCGGGCTTCCCGGCCTGACCGAGCCGGAAACGATGCGCCACTACGTGCGTCTGTCGCAGAAGAATTACGGCATCGATACCGGCATGTTCCCGCTCGGCTCGTGCACGATGAAGCACAATCCTCGCCTGAACGAGAAGATGGCGCGGTTGCCGGGCATTGGCGACATCCATCCGCTGCAGCCGCTCTCGACAGTACCGGGTGCGATCGAACTCATTGCCGAGCTATCGCGCTGGCTGATCGAGATGACCGGCATGGCCGCGGTCGCATTGTCTCCCAAGGCCGGCGCGCATGGCGAGATGTGCGGAATGATGGCGATCAAGGCCGCTCTCGCCGCCCGGGGCGAGAAACGCTCGATCGTTCTCGTTCCCGATTCCGCGCACGGCACGAACCCGGCGACAGCGGCGCTGCTCGGTTACCGCGTGGAATCGGTCGCGGTGCGCGACGATGGCACGATCGACCCGGCGGAGGTGAGAAAGCATCTCTCGCCGGACGTCGCAGCCATCATGCTGACCAACCCAAACACCTGCGGGCTGTTCGAGCGCGACGTGGTTGCGATTGCGGACGCCGTGCACGGGGCCGGCGCCTATTTCTATGCCGATGGAGCGAATTTCAACGCGATCGTCGGCAAGGTGCGGCCGGGCGATCTAGGCGTCGATGCCATGCACATCAACCTGCACAAGACATTCTCCACGCCGCATGGCGGCGGAGGGCCGGGCGCCGGACCGGTCGTTCTCTCGGAGAAGCTTGCGGCATTCGCCCCGCTGCCCTTCGTCGTCAGCGATGGCAAAACACTCCGCTATGTCGAGCACGCGCAGGACGCGGGAACCGCGAAGCCGTTCGGCCGATTGTGCGCCTTCCATGGTCAGATGGGCATGTATATCCGTGCAATGAGCTACATGCTCTCGCACGGCGCGGACGGTATGAAGCAGGCCTCCGAAGACGCGGTGCTCAACGCCAATTATGTGCGCGCGGCACTTGCGGATCTGATGTCGCTGCCGTTCGGCAACAAGCCCTGCATGCACGAGGTGCTGTTCGACGACCGTTGGCTGGAGGGTACTGGCATCACCACGCTCGATTTTGCCAAGGCGATGATCGACGAGGGCTTCCATCCGATGACGGTGTATTTCCCGCTGGTCGTGCATGGCGCGATGCTGATCGAACCGACCGAATCCGAGAGCAAGGCCTCGCTCGATCTCTTTATCGGAGCGTTGCGCGATCTCGCGCTCGCCGCCAAGCGCGGCGACACAGCGCGGTTCGTCGGGGCGCCCTACCATGCTCCGCGCCGCAGGCTTGACGAAACGCGCGCCGCACGCCAACCCGTCCTGCGCTGGGCCCCGCCCAAGCCGCAACAGGACGCCGCCGAATGAATGTCGCCTCTCCTGCCGGTCCGAATCTGCGGCCGGACGCTCATATGGCGGAAATTTTAAAGCGGCTGCGCGCAGCGCCCGCGATCGATTATCGCGTCATGCCGATGGACGAGGCGCGCAGAACGTTCGAAGACATCGCGCGGCCATGGACCGAACCGAAATTACCGGTCGCGAAGATCGAGGATATGTCCTTGCCCGGCCCCGCCGGCACGCTGCGCGCCAGGCTCTATCATCCGCAGCCTGGTCAAAAGCGGCCGATCATCGTGTTCGCACATGGCGGCGGCTGGACGTTCGGCTCGGTCGACACGCACGACGGAGGAATGCGCCACCTCGCGCAGCATTCGGGCTGCGCCGTTCTCGGCATGGATTATCGGCTTTCCCCCGAACATCCCTATCCGGCCGCGCTGCACGATGTCCTGGCGTCGATCGCCTTCGCCGAAAGCGGCGTGCTCGGAGCCGACGTGGACAAGGGCACAATCGCGCTTGCGGGCGATTCTGCAGGTGCCAATCTCGCACTCGCTGCCCTGCTGACGAGGGTGAAAAACGGCGGCACGCCGATCCGGACGGCAGCATTGTTCTACGGCTGCTTCGCCCCGATCTTCGACACCGAAAGCCACAGGACTTGCGGCGACGGCTCCTATGGGCTGGGAACCGCGATGATGCGCTGGTATTGGCGCAACTATCTCGGCACGGAGCCGGAGACCACGACGAGCCTTGCCGCGCCGCTGCGCGCCGACTTCAGAGGCTTGCCACCGCTCTATCTGAACTGCGCCGGACTCGATCCCCTGCGCGACGACACGCTCTTGATGGCATCGCGGCTCGCCGACGCAGGCGT
This sequence comes from uncultured Hyphomicrobiales bacterium, assembly GCA_964584855.1. Classification (GTDB taxonomy): domain Bacteria; phylum Pseudomonadota; class Alphaproteobacteria; order Rhizobiales; family Xanthobacteraceae; genus Pseudorhodoplanes. The sequence continues at coordinate 137,991 of CAZPBF010000031.1, read as the reverse complement.
GCGTTACCGGCTCGACGTGTTTCCGGGCGTCGTGCACGGTTTTCTTCGCATGACGCGCGAACTGCCCGCGGCGAACGAGGCGTTGAAAGCGGCAGGCACGTTCCTCGCCGAGATGCTTCGCTAGCCCTGCACGGAATATCCGCCGTCTACAGGAATAGCTGTTCCTGTGACGAAATCAGACGCTCTGGATGCGAGGAAGACGGCGATCCCGGCGAAATCGTCCGGATCGCCCCAGCGCTGCGCGGGCGTGCGCGCCAGCACGCGATCGTGCAAGCCGTCGATCTGCTTGCGCGCGGCGCGCGTCAGGTCGGTGTCGATCCATCCCGGAAGCACGGCATTGAGCTGGATGTTGTCCTTGGCCCACGCCGTCGCGAAGGCGCGCGTCATCTGCACGATGCCACCCTTGCTCGCCGCATAGGCCGACGCGAAGGACGTGCCGAAGATCGACAACATCGAGCCGATATTGATGATCTTGCCCCCGCCCGCCTTCAGCATGTGCGGATAGACCGCCTGCGAACAGGTGAATGCGCCGCTCAGGTTCGTGTCGATCACCGTGCGCCAATCGTCATAGGACAATTCCTGGGGCTGCTTGCGGATATTGGTGCCGGAATTGTTGATGAGGATGTCGAGGCGGCCGAACCGCTCGGCGGTTCTGGCGACGGCATCGCGGCAGGATTTCTCCTGCGTGACGTCGAGCTCCACGAATTCGGCCTTCACGCCGAGCGCGGCAAGCTCCTTCACCGCCGCGTCCGCCTTCGCCTTGTTGCGGCCGGCCACGGCGACACTCGCGCCCGCCCCGGCAAGACCCTTCGCCATGCCAAGCCCGATGCCGCCATTACCGCCGGTGACGAGCGCCACCTTGCCCTTCAGATCGAACAGATTCATTTCCCGACTCCAAATTCACAAAATCAGTTGCGCTGATAGAATTCGCCGAGCACCTGCTCCATCACCCAGGCGGTGCGCGCGGCGCTTTCGCCGGTCGAGGGACAATGGCCCTTGCCGTTCATCTCGTTGACGATGGACTGGATCATCGGCTGGTGCAGATGCGGCGGATCGACGATGCCGAGGTCCTCGACCTTGTCTCCGCGCAACAGCTTGATCGCGCCGGGCGCGGCCGTGGAATATTGGATGCGGCCCTTCGATCCGACCACCTCGTTCATCTCGTATTCGCGGTCCGTCGTGTAGCACCATGTGCCGATGCCGTGCACGCCCGACTGGAAACGATACGTCGTCGTGACGAGATCCTCGCCCTGGTAGGCGCGCGCCTTGTTGGAGGCAAAGCCACGCACCTCGACGATCGGCCCGAACAGGAAATCGAGCATGTCGAGCGTGTGGCAGGCACCTTCGAAGAACAGGCCGCCGCCACTTTGCTTCGGATCGGTGCGCCAGGCGAAATAGGGGGTCGAGGTGTCGACCAGCTTGGAATAGACCTGCGAGGTCACGACCCGCACGTCCCCGATCGCGCCCTCCTCGATCAGTTCCTTCACCTTGAGATAGCGCGGCAGCGCGCGCCGGTAATATCCGACCCAGAGCGGAACGCCGTTCGCCTTCGCCGCGCCGATCATCCCGCAGCATTGCGCATACGACATCGCCATCGGCTTTTCGCAATAGATCGGCTTCTTCGCCGCCGCACAGCGCAGGGCATATTCGTGATGGGTGTCGGTCATCGTCGCGATATAGACCGCGTCGATCTCCGGGTCCTTGATGATGGCGTCGGCGTCGGTGTGCCAGCGCGGCACCTTGTGCCGCGCAGCATAGTCCTTCGCGAGCGCGCCGTTCCTGCGCATGACCGCGGACAGCACGGAATGCTCCGCCTTGTAGAAACCGGGGCCGCTCTTGACCTCGGTCACGTCGCCGCAACCGATCATGCCCCACCGGATTGTCTTCATTGTCGGTCCTTGATGCGTTGTCGGTTCCTCGCCCGATGTCATACACGCCCCGGCCGACGCTGGGTACCCGTGCGACTTGCGTGGCCTCATGCATTATGATGATGGTTCATCCCTCGGCCATCCCGCGCGCCCGCTCATGATCATCGACTGTCACGGCCATTACACCACCGCGCCTGCCGCGCTGCAGGTTTTCCGCGACCGGCAGATCGCCGGCGTCGCCGAGCGCTCGAAACGGCCTTCCCTCCCGGACCTGCGTATCGCGGACGACGAAATCCGCCAGAGCCTGGAAAATGCCCAGCTCAAGTTGCAGCGCGAGCGCGGAACGGACGTCACGATCTTTTCTCCCCGAGCCTCGGCGATGGCGCACCATATTGGGGACGAGGAAACCGCGGCGTTGTGGGCGCGGGTATGCAATGATCTGATTCATCGCGTCTGTGTCCTTTACCCGAAGAATTTCGTCGGCGTATGCCAGCTGCCGCAGGTGCCGGGTGTTGCGCCCGCAAACTGCATCTCCGAGCTGGAACGGTGCGTGAAGGAATTGGGCTTCGTCGGCTGCAACCTCAATCCCGATCCGTCCGGCGGCCACTGGAAGGAAAGGCCCCTCACCGACCGCTGGTGGTATCCGCTCTACGAAAAGATGGTCGAACTCGACGTCCCCGCGATGGTGCATGTGAGCGCATCGTGCAATCCCGCTTTCCACGCAACCGGCGCGCATTACATCAACGCGGACACGACCGCCTTCATGCAGTTTATGACCGCGGACCTGTTCAAGGATTTCCCCGCGCTGAAATTCATCATTCCCCATGGCGGGGGCGGCGTGCCCTATCACTGGGGCCGCTATCGGGGGCTGGCGCAGGATATGAAGAAGCCGCCGCTGCCCGAATATCTTCTGAAAAACGTGTTCTTCGATACCTGCGTATACCATCTGCCCGGAATCGAACTTCTGGCCAAGGTGATCCCGGTCGAAAATATCATCTTCGGATCGGAGATGGTCGGCGCCGTGCGCGGTATCGATCCCGAGACCGGGCATTATTTCGACGACACCAAGCGCTATGTCGACCAGCTTTCGACGCTCGGCGCGGATGCGAAGTTCAAGATTTTCGAAGGCAACGCCCGGCGCGTCTTCGGCCGTCTCGACGGCGTATTGAAGCAGCGCGGGCTGATCTGAAGGAAAGCACCATGGCCACGCCATCGCGGCTCAACGGCGTCATTCGCGCGCTCGAACAGGGCCATCCCGCTTTCACCGCCTTCTGCCCGCCGGAGGTCGATGCCGCGCTCGCCTTCTCCACGACCAGGTATGACGGCATCACCTTCGAGATGGAGCATAACATCTGGGACGCGCGCGGCTTGCGCGATTGCCTGCAATATCTCCTCAATCGCAAACAGATCGCGGATTCAGGCTCGATCGCGCCGCATGTCACGCCGTTCGTGCGCGTGCCCCCGAACGGCTCGGAGATGAATCAGGTCTTCGCCAAGCAGGCGCTCGATCTCGGCGCCTATGGCATCATCTGGCCGCACATTTCGACGGTGCAGGAAGCCTATAACGCGGTCGGCGCATGCCGCTATCCACGGCTGAAATCCGCGCCGCTGTACGAACCGGCTGGAATCCGCGGCGACGGCCCTTCCACGGCGATGCGCTACTGGGGCCTCTCGCAGCAAGATTATTACAAGAAAGCCGATGTCTGGCCGCTCAATCCGCACGGCGAGATTTTTGTGATCCTGATGATCGAAGACTCCAAAGGCGTCGAGAACCTCGACGATATCCTGAAGAACGTGCCGGGCATCGGCGCAGTCCTGATCGGCGAAGGCGACCTCAGCCAGGAACTTGGATTCCCGCGCCAATATGAGCATCCCGAAGTCCTCGCGGCGATGGCAAAGGTCGTCGCGACCTGCAAGAAGCACAACGTGGTCGTCGGCCATCCGCATGTCGAGGCGAACAACGCGGAACGGATCCTGAAGGAAGGCTATCGCTTCCTGATGTGTGCACCGACGCGGAGCTATGCCGGGCTCGACAAGGCGCGCCAACTCGCGGGCCTGAAATAAGCTCCCACGCGCATGAGCCGCGATTTCCCCAGAACGGGTCCGGTGACGCTGCGGACCAATCTCGCGGAATCGCCTCTGTCGCGCGCGCTGCGCAACGGCGAGATCAAATCCGATCTCGTGAATTTCGATTTCTGTGGGCCCAAGGTCGCGAACCAGGGCTTCAAGCCGATGCTGCGCGAGGGCGCCTACGACGCGGGCGAGCTTGCCATCGGCACGTTCCTGCAGGCGAAGATGTACGCAAAGCCGTTCGTGCTCCTTCCGGCGGTCGTGATGGGCCGGCCGCAGCACCAATACCTTCTCTACAATGCGAAGCTCGGAACGCTTGCGCCGCACGATATCGAGGGGCGCCGCGTCGGAACGCGCATCTACACCCAGACCACCGGCATCTGGGTGCGCGGTATCCTGCAGCACGAATACGGCGTCGATCTCGGGCGCATCCGATGGGCCTGCTCGGACGAGCCGCATCTTGCCGAATATCGCGATCCTCCGGAGATCGAGAAGCTCACATCCGCAAAACCGGTCGAGGATATGCTGCTGTCGGGCGACCTCGAGGTTGCGCTACTCGGCAAGGAGTTGCCGGACGAGCCGCGCGTCCGACCCCTGATCGCGGATCCGCGTGCGGCATCCGACGCCTGGTGCCGCAAGCACGGCACCGTGCCGGTGAACCACTACTTTGTCGTCGATTCACGGCTTGCGGAAACGCGACCTGACGTGGTGCGTGAAGTCTATCGGATGCTGTTGGAGAGCAAGAATCGCGCGGGGCTGCCAAAGGGCGAGTTCGACTTTCATCCCTTTGGCATCGACGCGAACCGCAAACCGCTCGCGCTGTTCAACCTTTACTCGGTGGAACAGAAAATCATCCCGCGCCCGTTCGAGATCAATGGTCTGCTTACGGAAACCGCAGACATCCTGCGCTGACGCTATTTGCGCTTGAAAGGATCGGATCCGCGCAATTTCGCGATGTCCTTGGTCGTGCTCTTGAGCAATTGCAGCGCTGCTGCGTGAGCGGTCTCGGAATCCTGCTTCTCGATCGCCTCCAGAAGCTTGCGGTGTTCGACGATCGCGCGGCTGCGATGATCGCCTGGCGCGGTAATCCGAAAACTCTGATGCAGCGCGAGCTCGAACATCTGCGCGATCGGCAAGAAAAATTGGTTGTGGGTCGCCTGATAGATGCCCTTGTGGAACTGGATGTCGGCGTCGACGTAGGCTTCGACGGATTCCGCGCTCGCCATTCCTTCAAACGCCTTTCGGATCGCTTCTGCGTCGGCGGCGGTCCGTGCGAGAGCCGCGGCGGACGACGCCGCAGGCTCCACCGCGAAACGCAATTCGAACAACTTGCGCAGGAAGTCGTCGGTCTCGTCGAGTTCGAATTGCCAGCGCAGGATGTCGGGATCGAGATGATTCCAGTGCTCCGGATCGCGGACCTTGGTGCCGCTCTTTGGGCGTGAAATCAGCAGGCCCTTCCCGACGAGAACTCGCAAAGCCTCCCGCACCGCGGTGCGGCTGACATTCATCATGTCGCAGATCCGCAATTCCGAGGGCAGCGAGTGACCGGGCTGGATTTCGCCGCGAACAATGCTCCGGCCAATCTGGTCGGCGAGCCGCGTATGGATCTTGCGAGCCATCCCGCCGGCATCGGAAAACACAATATCGGCCATAGAAAAAACCGCCCCCGCGACGCGACTTCGTATGAAAACCAATCGGCTATGGACCGGACCCTCGACCAATGAGGTGACCGGACAGGCTCCGTTATTTGGTAATTATGTATGACAAGATTTGCAACCCTTAAACAGGGCGGCAAATCGCGCGGAAACGTCTCGAAAGACCACAGACCGTCCCGCAGAAAGTCACCCCGCGTGGACCCATCCGATCCTTGTCCGGGCGGCAAGAGCGTCGGCAATTTCGGCTAGCTCCCTCACAACCGCGCCGCCGGTGGCCGGACCTTAAACCGGCATCGCTGCCGTTCGAGCGGGGAAAAATCATCGCTGCACTCACGAGCGATCCTCACGGATTGCCGCGCGTTTCATCGTAAGCGCACGCCCGCCGCCTCTGGACGGCGCCCGCGCCATCCCGCTAAGTTTCAAGAGGCTCAGGACGAACCCGCCCGGCGCCGCCGACGGTTCCGTCCGTTCGTGATGAGGCGACCATGAAGCTGAAATCCGCGTTTTTGACGCTGGGGCTGGCTCTGGCCCTTTCTACCGGCCAAGCGTCTGCCGTGACTTTCAAGTTTGCCTTCCAGGGCGACCTGAAATCGCTCGATCCCTATTCGCTGAATGAGACCTTCACCCATGGCGTTCTCGGCAACGTCTATGAGGGTCTCACCAAACGCGACAAGGATCTCAAGATCATTCCAGGTCTCGCCGAGCGATGGGAAACACCCGAGCCGACGCGCTGGCGCTTCTACCTGCGCAAGGGCGTGAAGTTTCACAGCGGCGACGATTTCACCGCCGACGACGTCGTATTCTCCGCGGACCGCGCCCGCGCGCCCGCGTCCGACGTGAAGACGCGTTTGCCCGCCGATGCCAAGGTCGTGAAGGTCGACGACTACACCGTCGATTTCGTGCTGACCGGGGCCAATCCCATTCTCCATTACGAATGGGACACCTGGTACATCATGTCCAAGAAATGGGCGGAGGCGAACAACTCGGCCATGCCCCAGCCCGCCGCCGGCCAGGCCGCGAGCTTTGCCGCGCTGAACGCAAACGGCACAGGGCCCTTCATCATCACCGAACACCAGGCCGGCGTGAAAACAGTATTCAAGAAGAACCCCAACTGGTGGGGCAAGCCCGAGCACAATTTCGACGAGGTGGTCTTCACGACCATCTCTAACGATGCCACCCGCGTCGCCGCCCTCCTCTCCGGAGACGTCGACTGGGCCGATCCGATCCCGCTTCAGGACGTCGCGCGCGTGAATGCGAGCGGCAAGGCCAAGGTGATGCAGGGGCCGGAGCTGCGCACGATCTTTCTCGGATTCGACCAATACCGGCCGGAGCTGAAATATTCGGACGTGAAGGGCAAGAACCCGTTCAAGGACGTGCGGGTGCGCAAGGCCTTTTATCTTGCGATCGACGAGAACGCGATCAAGGACAAGGTGATGCGCGGCGCAGCGACGCCGTCGGCACTGATGATCTCGCCGCTTCTTTTCGATCTGTCCAAGGACTTCACCCGGCCCGCCTACGATCCGGAACAGGCCAAGAAGCTTTTGGCCGAGGCCGGATACCCGAACGGGTTTGGCGTCACGATGGATTGCCCGAACGACCGCTACGTCAACGACGAGGCGATCTGTCAGGCGGTCGTCGCGATGCTCGCGCGCGTGGGCGTGAAGATCGACCTGCTGGCGCAGCCCAAGGCGAAGTATTTTGCCAAGGTTCTGACCTCCGGCGGCTACGACACCTCGTTCTATCTGCTCGGGTGGACGCCGGGATCGTTCGATTCCTGGAACATCCTTGCGAACATGTATCGCTGCCGCGACGAAAAAGGCGTCGGCGGCAACAACAATCTCGGAAATTACTGCAATCCGAAAATGGAAGAGTTGGTCAAGCAGGTTTTGGTCGAGCCGGACAAGGGCAAGCGCGACCAGCTGATCAAGACGGCATATGAGCTCGGTCAAAATCAGGACTGGGGCTACATCCCGCTGCATCAGCAGGCGCTGGCCTGGGGCGTATCCGACAAGGTCAAGGTCGTGCAACGCGCCGACAACCAGATCCTGTTTTACTGGTTCCGCAAAGAGGGGGGCAGTTGAGCCCCACCTGAACCGCCCGGCCGGCAACGGCCGGGCGTTCTTGCTTTAGCGGGGCCCGTCAGCGCTCCTTTCGCACAGCAGGATCGACCAGAATGCTCGCGTTCATCATCCGGCGGCTGCTGCAGGCTCTGCTTGTGATGATCGTGGTCGGCCTGATTGCGTTCACGCTGTTCCGTTTCGTCGGCGACCCCGTGAACCAGATGGTCGGGATAGAGACCACGGCGGCCGAGCGTGAAGCCATCCGCCAGCAACTCGGGCTCAACGACCCGGTGTTCATCCAGTTTGCCCATTTCGTGTGGAACGCGTTGCATTTCAATTTCGGCGCGTCCTATCAGTTCAAGAAGCCGGTCATTGACCTGATCGGGGAGCGATTCCCGGCCACGATGGAACTGGCACTCGTGTCTGCTCTCTTATCGCTCATTCTCGGGGTTCCGATGGGCGTCTATACGGCGCTGCAGCGCAATTCCTGGCTGTCGAAGCTGCTGCTCACGGTATCGCTCATCGGAATTTCGCTGCCGACCTTTCTAATCGGCATCCTGCTGATATTCGCCTTCGCGGTCGCGCTCGGGTGGCTTCCGTCCTTCGGGCGCGGCGATGTCGTGCACATAGGATTCTGGACCACCGGCCTGCTCACCAAGTCGGGATTGAAGGCGCTGATCCTGCCTTCGGTCACGCTCGGTCTGTTCCAGATGACCCTGATCATGCGGCTCGTGCGCTCCGAGATGATCGAGGTGCTGCGCACCGACTACATCAAGTTTGCGCGCGCGCGCGGATTGACGAACCGTGCGGTCCATTTTGGCCACGCCCTGAAGAACACGCTCATTCCGGTCATCACGATTGCCGGCCTGCAGCTCGGATCCATCATCGCGTTCGCGATCATCACCGAAACGGTCTTTCAATGGCCGGGCATGGGCCTTCTGTTTCTCAGAGCCGTTCAGAATGCCGACATCCCGATCATGTCGGCCTATCTGATGCTCGTCGGCTTCATCTTCGTCGTGATCAACCTCGTGGTTGATCTGCTCTACGTCATGGTCGATCCGCGGCTGCGGACCGAGGTACGCGCCGCCTGACCGATGGCTGTTCAATCCTCTCCCAGCGCGGCTCGCCGGTCCACTACGCGATGGACTGCCATTCTCGACAACGACATCGCCCATTCGTTCCTTCGGTCCAGGGTGACCGTAATTGCCGCGTTCGTGGCCGTCGTCATCGTTCTCGCCGCAGTCTTCGCTCCATTGGTCGCGCCGCACGATCCCTTCGACCTTAAATCACTGAATCTCCTGGACTCGCATACGCCGCCGGCCTGGCTCGACGGCGGCGACCGCCGCTTCCTGCTCGGAACCGACGATCAGGGCCGGGATATCCTTTCGACGATTCTTTATGGTTCGCGGAGTTCGTTGCTCGTCGGCCTTCTGTCCGTCGCTTTCGCTGCAACCCTTGGCATCGTCCTCGGCCTGATCGCGGGATATTTCGGTGGCGCCGTCGATGCCGTCATCATGCGCGCAGCAGACGTGCAACTGACGTTTCCCGCCATTTTGATTGCGCTCCTGATCGACGGCACCGTCCGCGCCCTCTTCGGTGAACACAGCCACGAAAATGCGGTGCTCTGGGTGCTCGTTCTGTCGATCGGGCTGTCCTTCTGGGTACAATACGCGCGAACGGTTCGGGGCCTGACCCTCGTCGAGCGGAACAAGGACTATGTGCAGGCCGCCCGTCTCATCGGCCTGCAGCCGGCCCGCATTCTGATGCGCCACGTCTTGCCCAACGTCCTCGGCCCTGTGCTCGTGATCATCACCATCAATCTTGCGCTCGCAATCATCCTGGAAGCGACATTGTCGTTTCTTGGCGTTGGACTTCCGCCGACCCAGCCGTCGCTCGGCACCTTGATCCGGATCGGAAACAACTTCCTGTTTTCCGGGGAATGGTGGATCGCCATTTTTCCGGGCATCACGCTGGTTGCGCTCGTGCTCGCCGTCAACCTCGTCGGTGACTGGCTGCGTGACGCGCTCAATCCGAAGCTGCGATGACTGTACCGATCCTGAGCGTCCGGAACCTGCGCGTTGAATTTCCGACGCGGCGCGGAACGCTGGTTGCGGTCAACGACGTGTCATTCGACATCGCGCGCGGCGAGGTGCTCGGGGTGGTCGGAGAATCCGGTGCGGGAAAGTCCCTGACCGGCAATGCCGTCATTGGACTGATCGAGCCGCCGGGGCGCATCGGCGGGGGCGAAGTCGTGCTGACCGGCGCGCGCATCGATAATCTTCCCACGGAAGACCTGCGCCGCATCCGTGGCAAACGCATCGGGATGGTGTTTCAGGATCCGCTGACGAGCCTCAATCCGCTATACCGCATCGGCGATCAACTGATCGAGACCATCACGACCCATCTGAACACCAGCGCAGACGCCGCGCGCCAGCGCGCGGTTTCTCTCCTCGCCGATGTCGGAATCCCCGCACCCGACCTGCGTCTCGACAATTATCCGCATCAGTTTTCCGGCGGCATGCGCCAGCGCGTCGTCGTCGCTTTGGCGCTCGCAGCGGAGCCCGAATTGATCATCGCCGATGAGCCGACGACCGCGCTCGACGTCTCCGTGCAGGCGCAAATCATCGCGCTCCTAAAGCGCCTCTGCCGCGACCGCGGCACAGCTGTTATGCTGATTACCCATGACATGGGCGTGATCGCGGAGACGGCCGATCGGGTTGCGGTGATGTATGCCGGCCGCATCGTCGAAATCGGAGCCATGCGTGACGTCATCAAGGCTCCGCTTCACCCCTACACGTTCGGGCTGATGGGTTCGATCCCAAGACTCGACACCGATCTCGATCGTCTTGTGCAAATCAAGGGCTCAATGCCCCGGCTGACCGCGATTCCATCGGGTTGCCCGTTCCATCCACGCTGCCCCCGCGCATTCTCGCCCTGTGCGAATAAGCGGCCCGAATTGATGCCACATCCGCCATCGCGCGTGGCTTGCTGGCTTTATCAATCCGCGCCAGCGGAGACGGTTCAGTGACCACGGCGCCGCTCGTCGCGGTCAGCAACGTGACCCGAATTTACGATCTGTCGAAGCCGTGGCTCGAGCGCGTAACTGCGAGATTGCCTCGGCAGACGCTCGTTGCCGCGGCCAATGTGACGTTCCAGATCGGCAGGAAGGAGACCTTCGGACTCGTCGGCGAATCCGGATCGGGCAAATCGACCGTCGCGCGCATCGTCGTCGGGCTCACGCCGCCAAGCGCAGGCGACGTCGTGATCGACGGTGTTTCGATGACCGATTCCACGCAGGCCAGCGCGCGAACGAGATTGCGTCGGCGCATCCAGATGGTGTTCCAGGACCCCTATGCGAGCCTCGATCCGCGCTGGCGCGCATTCGACATCATCGCCGAGCCGATCCGCGCATTCGGCTTGGCCCGCGGTTCAGCGGAGATCGCGCGGCGGGTGAACGATCTGCTCGGCCTTGTCGGGCTCGACCCGATGGACGGTACCAAATATCCGCACGAATTCTCGGGCGGCCAGCGCCAGCGCATCGCGATCGCACGCACCCTCGCCTCCGAGCCGGATTTCATCGTCTGCGACGAGCCGACATCCGCACTCGACGTCTCAGTCCAGGCGCAAATTCTCAACCTGCTCCGGGACCTTCAGGACCGGCTCGGCCTGACCTACCTGCTGATCAGTCATAACCTCGCCGTCGTCCGCCACATGGCGAACCGGATCGGCGTCATGTATCTCGGCCGCGTCGTCGAGGTCGCTCCGGCCAAAGACCTGTTTCACAGGCCGCGCCATCCCTATACCCGCATGCTGCTGGACGCTGTTCCGGACCTCGACCTGACCGGGCGACAGCGCAAGCCCGTCGAGGGCGAAATCCCCAATCCGGTGAACCCGCCGGCCGGATGCGCCTTTCATCCGCGCTGCCCCCATGCCAACGAGCGTTGCCGCCGCGAACTGCCTCGACCCCTGGCCACTGAGGCATCGGTCGTCGCTTGCCACGCGGTCGAAGAAGGCCGGATCTGAAAACAGGTTCCGCGAAAATTCCCCTGCCCCGCAAATTTGTCCGGTGAACCGCCCGGTGACGCGCCCAAAAGGCTGGGCTAGCATTGGTGTCAGGGAGCCCGGAACGACCTGCGCGCGATGCGCATTCCGGGCGTCACGTGAGGGAAATCCCATGTCCAAACGCCGCCTTATGCTTGCCATCGCCCTGCCGGCGATGCTGGCCGCGACGCCGCTCGCCGCCAAGACGCTGGTTTATTGTTCGGAAGGCAGCCCGGAGAATTTCTATCCGGGCATCAACACCACCGGCACGTCGTTCGACGCCAACAGCCAGATTTACAGCCGCATCGTCGATTTCGAGCGCGGCACGACCAAGGTGGTGCCAGGCCTTGCCGAGAAATGGGACATTTCCGCGGACGGCACCGTCTACACCTTCCATCTGCGCAGGGGCGTGAAATGGCAATCCAATGCCAATTTCAAGCCGACGCGCGATCTCAACGCCGACGACATCATCTTCGCAATCGAGCGGCAGTGGAAGGAGACTAACCCCTATTTCAAGGTCACCAGCGCCAATCACTCCTATTTCAACGACATGGGCATGCCGAAGTTGCTCAAGTCGGTGGACAAGGTTGACGACTACACCGTGAAGTTCACGCTGAACGCGCCGGAAGCGCCGTTCCTCTCCGATCTTGCGATGGAATATGCCGGCATCCAGTCGAAGGAATATGCCGACGCCATGCTGAAGGCCGGGACGCCGGAGAAGATCGACCAGGAGCCAATCGGCACGGGACCGTTCTCACTCGTTCAATATCAGAAGGATGCGATCATCCGTTACAAGGCGTTCCCCGACTATTACGGCGGCAAAGCCAAGATCGATGATCTTGTCTTTGCGATCACCCCGGACGCCTCGGTGCGCTGGGCGAAGTTGCAGAAGGGCGAATGCCACGTCATGCCCTATCCGAATCCGGCGGACCTCGACGCCATCCGCAAGGACCCGAACGTGACCGTGCTCGAGCAGCCCGGCCTCAACATTGGCTACCTCGCCTACAACACGACCAAGAAACCGTTCGACGACGTGCGCGTGCGCAAGGCGATCAACATGGCGATCAATAAGAAGGCGATCATCGACGCCGTGTATCTGTCGACCGGCGTCGCGGCGATTAACCCGATCCCGCCGACGATGTGGTCCTACAACACCAGCATCAAAGACGATCCGTTCGATCCTGAAGCCGCCAAAAAGCTTCTGGCGGAAGCAGGATATCCCAACGGTTTCGACACCGATCTGTGGGCAATGCCGGTGCAGCGCCCCTACAATCCGAACGCCAAGCGCATCGCGGAACTGATGCAGGCCGATCTCGCCAAGATCGGGGTCAAGGCCGAGATCAAGAGCTTCGAATGGGGCGAATACCGCAAGCGCGCGCAGGCGGGCGAGCACCAGATGGCGCAACTGGGCTGGACCGGCGACAACGGCGATCCGGACAACTTCCTGCACACCCTGCTCGGCTGCGCAGCCGCCAAGTCGAATGGCTCGAACATCGCCAAGTTCTGCTATCAGCCGTTCGAGGATCTCGTGCTGAAGGCGAAATCGGTCAGCGATCAGGCAGAGCGCACGAAGCTCTACGAACAGGCGCAGGTGATATTCAAGGAGCAGGCTCCCTGGTTCACCATCGCGCATTCCGTTCAGCTGAAGCCCGTGCGCAAGGAGGTCGTCGACTTCAAGCTCAGCCCGTTCGGGCGCCATACGTTCTACGGCGTCGATATCAAGTAAACCGCCGCAGCGGAGCGGAGAAATCCGCTCCGCCTCTCCTTCATGCTTCGGTTCGTCCTCACACGGGTCAGCCTGATCGTTCCGACTTTCATCGGGATCACGCTGCTCGTGTTCGTTCTCGTGCGTCTCATCCCAGGCGACCCGATCGAAACGATGGCGGGCGAGCGCGGGATCGATGCCGCTCTGCACGAAAAGTTGCGCCATGAATACGGGTTCGACCGACCGGTGATCGTGCAATACGGCCTCTATCTGCAACGCCTGCTGCAGGGAGACCTCGGGCGTTCGATCGTGACGCACAAGCCAGTGATCGAGGAATTTGCCAGTCTTTTTCCTGCCACCATCGAATTGTCGGTCTGTGCCATCCTTTTCGCGCTCTGCCTGGGCTTGCCGGCCGGCGTCTTGGCGGCGGTCCGCCGAAACTCGATCTTCGACCACGGCGTGATGGGAGTTTCGTTGATCGGCTATTCGATGCCGATCTTCTGGTGGGGATTGCTGCTGATCCTGCTCTTCTCGGTGCAACTCGGATGGACGCCGGTCTCCGGGCGCATCGCCGTCCTTTATTTCGTCGAGCCGAAAACCGGGTTTCTCCTGATCGATTCACTATTGAGCGGGGATCGCGGCGCCTTTGAATCCGCGCTGTCGCACTTGATCCTGCCGGCGATCGTGCTGGGCACGGTGCCGCTCGCCGTGATCGCGCGCATGACACGCTCGGCCATGCTCGAAGTGCTCGGCGAAGACTACATCCGAACCGCACGCGCCAAGGGATTGTCGTCGTTCCGGGTGATCGCGATCCACGCGCTGCGGAACGCGCTCATTCCGATCGTCACCGTGATCGGGTTGCAGGTCGGCGTCCTTTTCACCGGCGCGATCCTGACCGAGACGATCTTCTCCTGGCCCGGCGTCGGCAAATGGCTGATCGAGGCGATCAACCGGCGCGACTATCCGGTCCTGCAGGGCGGAACCCTGCTCATCGGCGCAATCGTCATGTCGGTCAACCTGCTGGTCGATCTGACCTACGGGTTGATCAACCCGCGCATCCGGCATTCCAGATGAGCTCGGATACGCTCGAAACGCGAAGGATCGAAGCGCCGGGCGCGCCGCCCCCGCATGCGCTCGCCGAGTTCTGGTCCTATTTCCGAAACAACGCCGGCGCGGTAATCGGACTTTGCGTGATCGTTGCGCTGATACTGGTGGCAGCACTGGCCGACATCATCGCGCCTTATTCGCCGACACTGACCAACAATAATGTTTTCCTGAAGCCGCCATTCTGGCAGGCGGGCGGCTCGATTGCCTACCCCCTCGGTACGGATGCGATTGGACGAGACATGCTCTCGCGTCTCATTCACGGCGCCAGGCTTTCTCTGATGATCGGCATCGCTGTCGTGACACTTTCGGTTCTTGTCGGAACCGTTCTCGGCCTTCTCGCCGGGTTCTTTCGAGGAATTACCGAAATCGCGATCATGCGGCTGATGGACATTATCCTGACGCTGCCGAGCCTGCTGCTTGCAATCGTCATTGTGGCCATTCTCGGCCCCGGCGTGATGAATGCATTGCTAGCGGTCGCGATCGTGCTCCTGCCCCATTACGTCCGGATCGCCCGCGCCGCGGTCATAACGGAAGCATCAAAGGATTACGTCACCGCCGCGAAGGTGAGCGGAGCCGGCAGCCTGCGGCTGATGATCGACGAAATTCTGCCGAACTGCGCGGCGCCGCTGATCGTGCAAGCGACGCTCGGAATTTCGACAGCGATCCTCGATGCCGCGGCGCTCGGATTCCTCGGCCTCGGCGCGCAGCCGCCCTCGCCCGAATGGGGCACGATGCTCGCCGACGCGCGGGAATTTGTCCTGCGCGCATGGTGGGTGGTGACGCTGCCGGGCCTGATGATCCTCATCGCGGTTCTCGCCTTCAACCTGTTCGGTGACGGGTTGCGGGACGCCCTCGATCCCAAACTGAAGCGCTAGCATCATGGCTGCGCTCGAAATCGACAATCTGGTCGTGGAATTTCCCTCCTCCGCAGGCCCTGTGCGCGCCGTGGACGGCGTGTCGCTTTCGGTTCAGCCGGGCGAGGTTGTCGGCATCGTCGGCGAATCCGGTTCTGGCAAGAGCGTCGCAATGCTCGCGCTGATGGGGCTCGTCCCGTTTCCCGGCCTCGTGACCGCTGATCGCTTGCGGCTGAACGGCCGCGATCTCTTGACCTTGTCCGACACGGAGCGCCGGGCGCTCTCGGGCAAGGAGATTGCGATGATCTTCCAGGAGCCCGCGACAAGCCTCAACCCCTGCTTCACCGTCGGATTCCAGCTCGCTGAGACCCTTCGCCTGCACGAAGGGATGGATCGCAAGCAGGCAAAGGCACGTGCGATCGAACTGCTCGAACAGGTGGGCATTCCGTCACCGCAAAGCCGTATCGATGCGTTTCCGCATCAGCTGTCAGGCGGGATGAACCAGCGCGTGATGATCGCAATGGCGATCGCATGCAATCCGCAGCTCCTGATCGCGGACGAGCCGACCACCGCGCTCGACGTTACAATTCAGGCCCAGATACTCGATCTGCTGCTGACATTGCAGCGCGAGCGAGGGATGGCGCTCGTGCTTATTACCCACAACATGAGCGTCGTTGCCGAAGTCGCCCAGCGCGTCGTCGTGATGTATGCTGGTCAAGTCATGGAAGAGCGGCCGACTGCGACGCTGTTCTCTTCGCCGCAGCATCCCTACACGGCCGCCCTTCTTGCCGCGCGCCCGGAAAGCCGCATCGGCGACCGGCTCGCCACGATCCCCGGCACAGTGCCAAGCCTCGTGGATCGGCCGCGCGGGTGCCTGTTCAGCCCGCGCTGTGCGTACGCAACGGAAAAAACGCGGGAGAGCCGTCCCGCATTGCGGGCATGGAAGGACGGGGCGGTGCGCTGCCACTATCCCCTCGGCGATCCCGACCGGGATGCCCGCATCGCCGCGGATCGCGCCGCCCCAGCGGATGCCCTGCCGTGAGCCCACTCGTCGTCGCAAAGGACCTCACGCGCATCTACCGCACGAAAGCTGGCCCGTTCCGCGAGGTGCAGGAATTGCGAGCGGTGGGAGGAATTTCGTTCTCGATCGAGGCCGGGCGCACGCTCGCCGTCGTCGGCGAATCCGGATGCGGAAAATCGACCCTTGCGCGTCTCGTCACGCTGATCGAGAAGCCCGATGCGGGATCCCTGGTGCTTGACGGCGTCGACGCGATCCATCCGCCTGCTGCGGAAACATCGAGGTTACGCCGGCTGGTGCAACTCGTGTTCCAGAATCCCTATGGTTCACTTAATCCGCGCAAGAAGATCGGAACCATCCTCGAGGCGCCGCTGGCCATCAACGCCAAACTGAGCACTCAGGAGCGGCGCGCCCGGGTGTCCGACATGATGGCGCGTGTGGGACTTGGGCCAGAACATGCGCGACGTTATCCGCACATGTTCTCGGGTGGCCAGCGCCAGCGCATCGCCATTGCCCGCGCACTGATGCTGAAACCGAAGCTCGTCGTCGCCGATGAGCCTGTTTCCGCACTGGACGTGTCGATCCAGGCGCAGGTCCTCAATCTTCTGACCGACCTGCAGAGGGAATTTGGGCTTGCTTATCTGTTCATTTCTCACGATCTCGCGGTCGTCCGGTATATCGCCCACGAAGTGATGGTGATGTATCTGGGACTGGCCGTGGAGCACGGTCCGCGTGACCCGGTTTTCGACCGCCCGCTTCATCCCTATACGCAGGCCCTTCTCGCTGCGACGCCGTCGCTCGGCCGGACTCGACAAACCACCCGTGCCGTCATCCGGGGCGAAATTCCCTCGCCGCTTGATGTCCCCAAGGGCTGCGTGTTTGCGACGCGCTGCCCGCATGTCACCGACCGCTGCCGCGCCGAGCGTCCGGCGCTTCGCCCGGTCGGAGGCAGGCTCGTCGCATGCCATTATGCGGAACAATTCCTTCAGCCGGCACGGCCTTTGTAAGTGCCCGCCGCGAGCCATGCCTCAAACGCCGGAAGAATCGTGTCTCCGGTCACGAGGCCATGGTGCCAGTCCGGCGTGGCAGGCTTCACAGTCAGCATCCAGCCCTGTCCGAACGGGTCTTCATTGAGAAGTTCCGGCTTTCGAATCAGCAGCTCGTTCTGGGACAAAACGATCCCGTCGAACGCCGCGCGTGCCGCCCCTACCCATTTGCCGCCTTCGACAACCGCAAAGGACCGATCCCTCTCGAAGTCGCGACCGACGCGCTTGGGCGTGAACACCAGCACGTCCCCCATCAGTTTCGACGCCCAGAGCGTAAATCCGGTGCGGACCGCTCCGCCGTCCAGCGGCTCGTACCAGATCTGGTTTTCAAGATCGTAGAACAGCCGATCCGGAAATTCGCAATCGTCGGCGACAACCATCCGTTCGCTCAATAGGTGAGCACGCGACAATCGCCATCCATGATGTCCTGCATCATGGCGGCGGCGCCCATCATCCCGCTGCATTCCGGGATGAGATCTTTTTCCGACATGCCCGAAAGTTCAAGGTTGGCCGGGCAGGCCCAGAGCTTTGCCCCCTGTTCGTGCGCTTCCTTGATCCAGTCATAGACCGTTTTTGGATGGGAGGGATCGACGCGAATGGATTGAGCGACACCCTTCATCATCAGCTTGCCGGCCGCGGCCGTACACACGACATCCACCTGGTAGTCCATCGCAGCGGCAACGGCCGCGTGATAAAAAGGCGCGCCCAATTCTTCGGCATTTCGCGGATCGGTGTTGACGAGCACGATGAGAAGGCGCGCGCTCATTGTACGATCTCATCGATCCTCATGCTGCGACCCCATTTGTCGAAGAAATGGCCTTCGTTGAGGACAAGGCGGTCGTCATCGAGACGCTGTTCCAGCTCACGCAGCTTGATGCGCGCCGTTGGGTTGTCGAGCGGCCCGCCATGCGCGCTGACGGCCGGATAGAACGACGCGCCGTGCCAGTCCGCGCCGGATCCGGCGAACATCACCACAATGTCCTGCCATTCGACCTCATCGCCGATCACGTTGAAATAGGTCGAGCAGAGCGGCGTGACTTTCGTCTCGCCGATGTCGACGAGCACGACCAGCGCGGTGAAATCGCCGGTCGTGGCATATTCGCGTGTGATCCAGTCCTCGAAATCGGTGGCCGGCCGGCGCGGATCAGAAGTCGACAACGGGAGTCTCCGGAATGTAATGCTCGAACAGAACCCAGAATGCCGAGCCGTGTTTTTGCAGGTACCATTCTTCGAATGAGGCCAGAGCGGCGAGGACGTCGCCTTCCGGCGCCTCCGCTTCGGGAGGCGCGAGACTGAGAAAAACGGCTTTGCCGACCGGAGCAAAGCGCTCGAGCACAGCCGAGCGCGGCTCGCTGTCGCTCGTCCAGCCGAGACGCGTGCGCAGCAATGCGAGGCAGGACGCCACGGCGACTTCCTCGGATTCCGCTGATGCAACCGCCTCGGCAATGGCGCGCATCAGGTTGAGGCGCCGATAGGCGAAGGCGCGATCCTGCTCGATCGTCTTCAGGCGAGCGGAGATTTCCTTGCGCAACGCTCCCTCGGCGCCATCGGCGATGGAGGCAGCGTCCTGAAGGCGGTCGAGAAACGATCCTTGCACGATCAGCATCATGCACTCCGCGAATGTGGCGGAAGAGAGAGGGAGTCGAACCCACCAAGAACCGTCTCGCGGTCCCTCCCGGATTTGAAGTCCGGACGCCCCACCGGGGACGATTCTCTTCCTGAAGTTGATTTGGCAGCGCTCTGCGACGCGGGCCTGAACAGATCGAGCCGATGGCGGTTGATGCGCCGCAGATCGCCGCGGCGCAACGTGACCCCATGCCGGTCGAAGAATTCGAGAATTTGGATGGCGACCTTGCGGCCGTTGTCGAGACGATCGCGAAGCTGCGCCGCGGTGAACTCGCCCTTCGGCGCGCCGGCTGCGATGTCGGTTGCAATCGTAACCATCTCGCTCACGGTATCGCGCAAAAAGAAATGATCGTGTGCGACCTCGTCGACCGTACCCATGCGCCCGAGCACCTTGAACAGCCGACGAACCTCGCCTTCGGCCAGACCGAGCGCCCCTGCGATGTCGCGCACGCGTGGAGGCCGGAACCGTTCGGCCCCGGAAATCAGGGGACGCAGCCTGATCCAGATTTTCTCGTCCGCCGCCGCGAGACGCACTTCGTGCCCTGGCAAGCGCACCCATGCGCCATCAAGGGCAAGCTCCTGCTTCCGCGACAGCGACTGCAGGAATGCAATGAATGCGGGCGCGGGGAGCCTTGGCTGAAGCTGCAGGCGCAATCGCTCGACGCCGAGGCCCGGAAGGTCGGGATTGGCAGCATGGAAAGTCTGCAGGGCCGCGAGCGTGTTGCGTTTCAGGATGAGCCAGTTCGCAGGCGACATGGCGAGCACGCTTTGGCCCACTTCGAGCCGGATCGCACCGATACGATCGGCGATCGCCTCGCACCCGGCAAAGGTCATCGCGCGGTCGCGCGCAAATCCCGCAAGATCGAGGTAGAACGGCGCGCAGGCGAGCAGCGCGCCAAGCGCCGCTTCCGGCTCCGCAATCGCATGAGCCTCGATCTGGGCCATCCGTTCCGGCGTGCGGCGCTTGCGCGCCGGCGCCCGCAGATCGAGGAAATCACCACCGCCGATGGTCCGCTGGGCCGTGGTATCGCGGATGACGAAACGATCGCCGCACGTGGCAGCGATCGGGTGTTCGAGGACGAGTTGCACATAGGCCTCGCCCCCCGGCGCAACCGGAGCGTCACCGAGCAGGACGATCCGCGCAGCGACATCGGTGGCCGCATGATGCAGGCGCACCGGGGTCCATTGCGCTACCGGCCGGCTTTCGCCTGCCAGTATCCGGACCCGGCTGTCGATCCGCTCGGTCGGCGCATGCAGGCCGGGATCGAGGACGACGTCGCCGCGATGGATCGCATCTTTGGTAATACCTTCGCCCGAAAGGTTGAGCGCACAACGCTCGCCGGCACGCGCCTCGCGGCGCGGCTCGTTCTGCGCATGGATCGAACGCACGCGCGCGCCCATTCCGGAGGGGCTGATCGTGACATGATCTCCCACGACAACCGATCCCGACAGGACGGTGCCTGTGACGACTGTTCCGGTGCCTTGCAGCGTAAACGAGCGGTCCACGGCCAGGCGGAAGCAGCTCTGGCCCCTCCGATGCTTCAAGGTCTGAGACAGCGCGAACAGATGAGCGCGAAGTTCGTCGATTCCGTCTTTCAGAACGGTCGATACGGACATGATCGGCGCGCCGGCCAGCGCCGTGCCAGCAAGCATCTGGCGGATTTCATGGCTCGCATCCTCAATGCGCGCGGCATCGACGAGATCGCACTTGGTCAGCGCAACCACACCGTGGCCGACGCCGAGAAGATCCATGATTGAAACGTGCTCGCGCGTCTGCGGCATCACGCCATCGTCCGCGGCAACGACAAGGAGAGCCACGTCGATGCCAGTCGCCCCCGCAAGCATGTTGTGCACGAAGGCTTCGTGGCCGGGAACGTCGACAAATCCTACAATCGATCCATCCGGGGCCGGCAGATAGGCAAAGCCGAGGTCGATCGAGATGCCGCGCGCCTTTTCCTCTTTCAGCCGGTCGGTATCGATGCCGGTGAGCGCCTGCACGAGCGACGTCTTGCCGTGATCGATATGGCCTGCCGTGCCGACGATCATACGCGCGGCTCCGTGATCTGACGCTCGATCTGGTCGGCACGCTCCGCTGGCAGGGCCGCCCGCGCGGTCGGAAGGAACGGCGCGGCAAGCGCACTACCGCCCGCTTGTGCGCGCAGGAGCAGTTCCAGCGCACGTGCGGGATCGCGGGCAACACCGGCGCCGAGATGGTAAGCGGCGCCGAGCATTGCTTCCCCGTCGGCATCCCCGAGCGCTGCAGCCTTCATCCACCATTGCCCCGCGACGACCGGGTCGCGGTCAACGCCGAGCGCATTGTGGTAGATCATGCCGAGGCGCGTCATCGAGGGCGCGATCCCCTGCTCTGCCGCGAGCAAAGCCAGTCGACGTGCTTCCTCGTAGTCGGGCGTTGCAACTTCGCCCTCCAGAAGCATCCAGCTCAGCATGTCCTGGGCAGCCGCATCGCCCGACTGGGCCGCCTGCCGATAGAAACGCAGGGCCGCGTCATAATCCTGCTCGATGCCCTCGCCCTTGAAATACAGCGCAGCAAGGTTGCGCGCTCCCACGGGGTCTCCCGCCTCCGCAGCGAGCGTGAGCCATTTCAGCGCGAGCGCCGCATCGCGATCGACACCGAGCCCCTCGGCAAAGCACGCACCGATATTGTTCTGCGCCCGCGCGACACCTGCATGCGCGAGAGCAGCCCATAACTCGAGCGCGGTCAGGTAGTCGCCGCGACCCGACGCATCGTAGGCGGCAGCCATCCGGTCGGCGACGTCGTCGCCTTCGGCGGACCGATGCAGAAGGCGGTCAATCCATCCCATCGGACCGATCCTGCAGCGCCAGATGAGAGAAGTTTTTCAGAAAGCCTGCTTCGTCTTCCATGCATCGCAGATCGAAGATCAGTGACTGGTCCGCGACATGCCCGATGACCGGGATCGGCAGGCGACGAAACGATGCCGCCAGTGCAGCAACAGCACTCCCGGCATTGCGCGGCTTTAGAGGCCTGATGGCAACGCCGGCACTCGGAATACCTTCGAGCGGCAACGCGCCCGAGCCGATCTGGCTCGAACAGGAAACGACTTCGACAGCAAAGTCGGCGGCGACCGCTTGGCCGATCGCCGGAACGATGCGCTCGGCCAATGCGCGCAGCTCCTGCTGCGGCCGCGCCAGCAGCCGGATCGTCGGCAATCGCTGCGCGAGCCGGTCGGGATCGCGATAAAGCTTCAATGTCGCCTCGATCGCCGCAAGACGGATCTTGTCCACCCGCAGCGCGCGTTTCATCGGATTGCGATTGATGCGTTCGAGCAGAGCTTTGCGGCCAACGATGAATCCGGCCTGCGGCCCGCCCAGCAATTTGTCGCCGGAGAACGTAATGACGTCGGCCCCCTCAGCGACCGCCTCCGCGACCGTCGGCTCATGCTTGAGCCCGAAGCGGGTCAGATCGACAAGCGTACCGGAGCCAAGGTCGTGCACCATGGGCACATTCTTTTCGTGCGCCAGCGCCGCAAGCACGCGGGGCAAAACCTCGGCGGTGAATCCTTCGATGCGGTAGTTGGACGTATGGACCTTCAGCACAAGTCCAGTCTGCGGACCGATCGCGGCTGAAAAATCCTTCGGATGGGTCCGGTTGGTCGTACCGACTTCGATCAGCGTGCATCCGGCGCGAGCCATGATGTCGGGCATCCGGAACGCACCGCCGATCTCGATCAATTCGCCGCGGGACACGATCGCTTCCCGCCCCTGCGCCAGCGTGTTCAGCGCGATCAGCACCGCCGCGGCATTGTTGTTGACGACGGTCGCGTCCTCCGCGCCGGTCAGTTCGCACAGAAGCCCACGAACGTGATCGTCCCTTTCTCCGCGCTTGCCATCGTCGACGTTGAATTCAAGAGCGACCGCGCTGCGCATCGCTTCGGTTGCGGCTTCGACAGCGGCCTCCGCGATGAGCGCGCGACCGAGATTGGTGTGCAGGATCGTCCCGGTCAGGTTGAAGACCGGACGCAGACTCGGCCGGCTGGCAGCTTCGAGACTTCCGAAAGCGAGGCTTGCGACCTGGTCGGAATCGATCGAGGCCGACTTCGTCGTACGCGCATCGGCGAGCACCGTCCGGATTGCCCCGACAACGGCCGGACGGCCGAAACGCTCGATCGCTGCGATCGATGCACTGGTCCCAAGCACCTCGTCCACCGATGGCAGCTTCCTGAGGTCGGAGGGGCCAGCCTGCAGCATCGAACCCTCAATAGCCGAGCAGATAAGGGTTGAAGGCGGCACGTCGATAACCGGCCTCCTTCACCAGCAGGTCGAGAGCAAGCGTCGCAACATCGTCAGCGACCGGCTCAACATGGGGATTCTTGTGCTGGTGCAGAATTTTCACGTAGCTGTGGCATTCGTCACACGTCTCCGCCTGCACATGCGCTTCGTGGCCGGCGATCTCCTTGTAGCCGATCCCCTTGGTGCTTCCACACGCGACGCATTTGATGCGGACGTAGTGCCACCATGCCTGGCACAACGAGCAGACACAGAAGCGGGTGTTCGACGAGCCCTGCCAGCCGACAATCACCGAAGCGACCGGAGCGCCACCACAGGCGGGGCAGACGCCATCGCCGATCGGAACGAGTTTGGTGGCGTCGAGCGACGCGGCGACGCGCGAAAAATGCACCTGCAATGCAGCTGCTATGAACACATGGCCCGCGAGATTTTCGACCGGGATGGAGTCGGCCAGCACCGACCGCACCATCGCGTCGCGCGCGAGGACATCGGCGCCGCGCGTCGCCTCGCGTGCGTCCCGCGCTGCAGGCGGCATGTCGACATCGCGGGCGAGCGTCAGGAGACGGTCGATCGTGGCTTCGAAGGCGGGCTCGCTGACGAAGCGCGTGCGGTCCAGAGGCGGCATGCCGAACTGGCGCGCGCGCTCGCGTGCGTCCTCGGCCGGAACGTCCGGCTGCGGAAGTCCGTCCTGGATCGAATGCTGGACCGCGGCAAGGCCGGAGAGAAAATTCAGATACGGCCCGAGCTTGTGCGACTGGGCGACCTCCCGCAGGCGCGCCGATCTGGTCGCAAACAGCGTTGCTGGATCGGGAAGCCGGGCGAACGGGGGAGCGGAAATCTCACCGATCGGAACCGGATCGTGGCGCGGCGCGCCGACATCACTCATGACAACCTCACGAACCTCACGGGCCACGTGGACGAGCCGCGCCCGCTTTTCGCGGCGGGCGCGGAAGATATCCTAGCGCTTCGTGGTTACGAGTTCACGCAACCATTTGCGGTGATGCCGCCAGGCCCAGCCGCCAGTCACCTGGCCGCGGGTCATGGCGCCGATCGTGCCGCGGACCCAGATCGCGGCGTAAACGTGCACGATCCATACGCAGATAATCGTCACGGCCGCAAGCGCATGAACGAGGATAGCGATGCGCTGCTGGCCCGGGGAGAAGAAGCCTCCGAAATAGCGCTCCCAGATCACGATGCCGCTGGTGATCAGCACGGTGATGAGCGCGCTCATCGACCAGAAGACGACCTTCTGACCGGCATTATATTTGCCGACCTCCGGGAGCCTTTCCTCGTGCGCCGTCAGCACGTCGTAGATCTTGGCCATCCAGGTGCCGTCCTCGCGGACCCAAAGGTTCGCTTTCCAGAACCGCAGAAACAGCCCGAGGAAGCTGAACACCAGGACGACACCGATCCACGGATGGATCGCGCGGGTCCAAGAGCCTCCGCCGAACAGGGCCGTGAGGAAATACAGGCTCGGATGGAACAGCGCCAATCCGCTCACCGCCAGCAGCACGAGGCTGCAAGCGGTGATCCAGTGGTTGATCCGAGCGCTTGGCGTGTAACGGTCAACTGTGACCGGATTGCCTGGATGAACACTGTCGCCCGGTTCAACATCATAAGCCGTCATCGTCGACCTCCCGCCAGACGTTTGGCGTTCTCTTCATCCTGGGAGGAGACCTCGTTCGGTCCCGAAACCAGGTAGTGCAGCACGCCGACCGCGGCAAAGGTCGCGATTGCGGCCATGCCGGCATACTTCGTGATGCCTTTCCAGGCCTGGACGATCGGCGAGATTCTCGGATCCTTCGGCAGCCGCGCGTAGATTTGCGGCTGGTCGGCATGATGAAGCACGTACATGACATGCGTGCCGCCGACGCCCGGAGGATCGTAGAGGCCGGCATTTTTGTAGCCGCGGGACTTGAGATCCTTGATGCGGCCGTCTGCGTGCTTCTTCATGTCCTCCTTGGTGCCGAACACGATGGCCTGCGTCGGGCAGGCCTTGGCACAAGCGGGGCCCTGGCCGACCGCAACGCGGTCGGAGCAGAGCGTGCACTTGTAGGCCTTGTTATCGACCTTGGAGATGCGCGGGATGTTGAACGGGCATCCCTTCACGCAATATCCGCAACCGATGCAGTTCTCGTGCACGAAGTCGACGATGCCGTTCGTGTACTGAACGATCGCACCCGGAGCGGGGCATGCCTTCAGGCAGCCCGGATCCGAACAATGCATGCAGCCGTCCTTGCGGATCAGCCACTCCATGTTGCTGGTTTCCGGGTTCACCCATTCGGTGAAACGCATGACCGTGAATGAGGCCGGCGTCAGATCGCGGGGATTGTCGTACGACCCGTAATTGATGCCGATCTTCTCGCGCATGTCGTTCCATTCAAGGCACGCGACCTGGCATGCCTTGCAGCCGATGCATTTCGATACGTCGATCAGCTTGGCGATCGGCGTAAGGGGCTCCGCGGGAAGTGCCTGCGACGAAGCCGAGCGCTGCACGAGGTTGCGATCGCTCATCACCGTCTTCGGCGACTGGGTCTGCGGATTGGGGACGATGTGCTCAATAGCCATGATGCATCCTCCCCTTAGAAGTCCGTTGTCGGGTTGTCGTCAGGACCTCGGTCGAAGAAGGTCGTGACGAAGCTGCGCTCGGGATCGTCCTCGCCTTCGTATTCGGCGAGAACGGTCGGTCCGGCGATCGGCTCAATGTCAACAAGGAAAGCCTTGTATTCGGGCGTTTCGATGTTGGCGTCGCCGACATACGGCGTGAGCGAATTCGGGCCAAAGCCCTTGCGCGTCACGCCGGTGAACCCCCAATGCAGCGGGATGCCGACGATGTGAACCGTCTTCCCATCGCATGTGAGCGGCTGGATGCGTTTGGTCACCACGGCCTTGGCTTTGATGTTGCCGCGCTTCGACCAGACGTGCACCCAACGTCCGTTCTTGATGCCTTTCTCTTTCGCGAGTTGTTCCGAAATCTCGACGAAGAATTCCGGCTGCATCACGGCGTTGAACGTGACGTGCTTGGTCCAGAAGTGGAAATGCTCGGTGAGACGATAGGAGGTCGCCGCAAGCGGAAACTCCTTGCCGTCGCCGAACTGTTCCATATCCCCACGGAACACGCGCGCCACGGGGTTGCCGCGAACCTTCGGCGCCACCGGATTGGCGATGGGCGACTCGAACGGCTCGTAATGTACCGGGAATGGTCCGTCGCGCATCATCCCGCGCGTGAAGAGGCGCGCGGACCCTTCCGGGTTCATGATGAACGGCATCACCGTGTCGGGCTTGGCGGTCGGAGCGATATCCGGCACGTCGTAGCCGGTCCACTTCGCGCCATCCCACCAGAGCAGCTTGCGGGTTGGATCCCACGAATTGCCCTGCAGGTCCGCCGACGCACGATTGTAGAGAATGCGCCGATTGACGGGCCACGACCACGACCAGTTCGGGAACGCCCCGGTGTCATCGCGATCTGAGTTGTCACGCCGCGCCATGTTGTTGCCGGCCTCGTTGAAGCAGCCGGAATAGATCCAGCAGCCGCACGCGGTTTTGCCGTCATCACGCAAAGCGGCGAAGCTGACGACCTGCTTGCCTTTCTCCAGGACCTTCTTGGTCGGATCGTTCGGATCCAGCACGTCCTCGAGCACCGAGCCGTTCAGTTCCTTTGCCAGTTCCTCCGGAGAAGGCTCCTTCGGATCCTTGTACTTCCAGTCGAGCTTCACGATCGGGTCGGGGACCTTCCCGCCGTCCTTTTCGTACAGCGCCTTCAGACGCAGATAGATCTGCGCCATGATCCAGGTATCGCTCTTTGCTTCTCCCGGAGGAGTCCCGCCCGCCCAGTGCCACTGCAACCAGCGGCCCGAATTGGTCAGCGAACCCTCGTCTTCCGCAAAGCAGGTACTCGGAAGCTGGATCACCTCGGTCTGGATTTTCGACGATTCGACATCGTTGAACTCGCCGTGGTTTTCCCAGAACCGCGCCGTCTCGGTCTCAAGCGGGTCCATCGTGACCAGGAACTTGAGCTTGGAAAGGGCGACGGTAAGTTTCTTCCTGTTCGGGAATGACAGCAGGGGATTGAAGCCCTGGCAGAAATACCCGTTCATCTTGCCTTCGTGCATCAGTTCGAAAGCGCGCAGCACGTCGTAGGCCGGCACGTCGAGCTTCGGCAGCCAGTCATAGGCGAAGTTGTTTTCCGGCGTTGCCGCCTCGCCCCACATCGACTTCAGGAAGCTAACGAAGAACTTCTTGTAGTTCTGCCAGTAGCTCATCTGATCGGGACGCAACGGCTTGAACCCACGCGTCGACATATACTGGTCGAAGGTGGCTTCGCGTTCGGTCGGGATCGTCAGATAGCCCGGGATCAGGTTCGACATGAGGCCGATGTCGGTCAGACCCTGGATATTGGAGTGACCGCGCAAGGCATTCATGCCGCCGCCGCGCACGCCGATATTGCCCAGCAGAAGCTGGATCATCGCCATGGCGCGGATGTTCTGCGATCCCTTCGAATGCTGCGTCCAACCGAGCGCATACATCGACGTCATCGTCTTATCTTTCGCCGAACATTCCGCGATCATCTCGCAGATCTTCAGGAACTTGTCCTTCGGAGTGCCGCAGATGCGCGACACCATGTCCGGCGTGTAGGTGGAGACGTGCTTCTTCAGCAGATTGATGACGCAACGCGGATTCTGCATCGTGTCATCGACAACGGCGAAGCCGTCCGGGCCGATCTCGTAGTCCCAGGTCGACCGGTTATAGTCGCGCCGGGTCTCGTCGTAGCCGGTGAACAGACCGTCCTGATAGTCGAACCCTTCCTTGACGACCAAGGCGGCGTTGGTGAACGACTTCACATAGTCGGCCTGAATCTTGCCGTTCTGCAGCAGGTAGTTCTGCACGCCGAGCAGGAACGCAATGTCGGTTCCCTGCCGGATCGGCGCATACATGTCGGACACCGAGGCCGACCGCGTATATCGCGGATCGATCACGATCAGCTTTGCGCCGCGTTGCGCCTTGGCTTCCGTAACCCACTTGAAGCCGCAGGGGTGAGCCTCTGCAGCGTTACCACCCATAATGACGACGAGATCCGTGTTCTTGATATCAGTCCACGAATTCGTCATTGCGCCGCGGCCGAATGTTGGGGCCAGACTGGCCACCGTCGGTCCGTGTCAAACGCGCGCTTGATTGTCGAAAGCCACCATGCCGGTGCTGCGCACAACTTTGTACGTGGCCCAGGCCGTTTCGTTGGTTGTCGCCGACGCCGCGAGGAAGCCCGTGGTCGTCCACCGGTTCACCGTCGTGCCGTCGTTGTTCTTCTCGACCAGATTCGCGTCGCGGTCTTCCTTCATCAGCTTCGCGATGCGGTCGAGCGCCTGATCCCAGCTCACGCGTTCGAACTTGTCCGAACCGGGCTTGCGGATCATCGGGAATTTCAGCCGCGTTTCCGCCTTCACGAAATCGAGCAGGCCCGCGCCTTTCGGACACAGAGTGCCGCGATTGGTCGGATGGTCGCTGTCGCCCTCGATATGCGTGATCTCTGCTTTTTCTTTCTTCTTCAGATCACCTTTCGAATAGAGGATGACGCCACATGCGACCGAACAATACGGGCATGTGTTTCTGGTCTCGGTCAGGCTCGTCAGTTTGAAGGGCCGTATCGCAGCGGCGTAAGCCTGCTCGATATCGCCAAAACCCATCGCTCCGAGAGTTGTGCCTGCGAGACCCGCGCCTGCGCCTTTTAGAAAGTGGCGCCGCGAGAGCTCCATGTTCATTGATGGCCCTCCTTTGAAGACCTCGCCCCCGCCGGGGGACATTTCAGGTTGGAGCGGCGCTCTCCAGCGCCGCCCTGGTAGAAAAATTCGCAACATCGGAAAGCTATTTTTGAATTGGTCCAGTGTCAAAAAAATCCAGCAAGATTACATAATTATAAGGTGCGCCATTTTGCCCGAAGGCGCGGGCCGGCTGGTCGCGTGGCCATCGCCCGCCGCTCATTTCGCAATAGCGAATGACTATGCCAAAGGCCGCAGCAGGCAGCCGACTGAATCCGGCTCACGACATTACACTGCGACGGAATAACGTTTGCTTCGGCCGGAGGCGCGCGACAAGATCGAAGCGTGTTCGAACGGACGGCTCCCGCGTGTCGGGGCGCACGATTTCAGGTAAAGGCGATAGCGCTGGCCCTCGGCCTGCTGGCTATTGGAGCAGGAATCGTACGCGCCGAGCAGTCGCGAGTCGGTCTCGATCCTGTCCGAGAGGCCACAACACCCCCTTTTAAGCTTGAAGATCTCGCCAACCGGCAGGTGTCGCTCGCGGCGCAGCGCGGACAGGTTGTGCTCGTCCATTTCTTTGCGACCTGGTGCGAGCCCTGCCGCGACGAACTGGCGAGACTCAATCGCCTCGTCCAGCGGGCCGATCCGCAGACGTTTCATGTCCTTGCGATCTCCGTGGCCGAGGTCGATGTGCGTGTGCGCAATTTTGTTGAAAAAGCGCCGGTCGATTTCCCGATCCTGCTTGACCGCGATCGCTCCGTCGCGCGCTCCTGGAACGTCAGCGCCCTGCCCACCACTTTCATTCTGGATCGAAACCTGCGGCCGCGCCTGTTCGTCGAACGCGACTACGATTGGGATCGCCTCGATTTGGCGGAGCTTGTGTCTGCCTTTTCCGCAAATTCCGGATCTGCCGCCGGACAGTTTTTCCCTGATACCCCTCGAGCCGAAAGAAAATGACCAGGAGAGAACGAATGACCATTCATCGCCGTGAATTACTTAAAGCCGGAGCGGCGCTGGGCGCGATTGCAGCCCTGCCCCGCTTCGCCAACGCACAGGCCGCCACGTTTGCGCCGAAGCCCGGCACCTGGCGTCAGTTCCAGATCGTCACCTCGATCGAAATCGCCAAGCCTGAAGGCAAGGGGCAGGCGTGGATCCCGGTTCCGTCCGTCAACGAAGCGGCGTGGTTCCGCTCCGGAGAAAGCAAGTGGACCACGAATGGTAAGGCGTCGCTGAAGCGCGATCCGAAATACGGATCGGCTTTCGTCCATGTCGAATGGGACAATGGCCAACCGCAGAAGATCGACGTCGTGAGCAATTTCGCGACGCAGGATCGTGCTGTCGACCTGTCTAAGCCCGGCAAGGCCGTCGCGCTCTCCGACGCCGATCGCAAGCTTTACACCGGATCGACGTCGCTCATTCCGACCAACGGGATCGTGAAGGAGACGTCGGACAAGATCGTCGCCGGCGCGAAGACCGACATCGAAAAGGCCCGCAAGATTTACGAGTGGGTGGTCGAGAATACGACACGCAACGCGGCGACGCGCGGCTGCGGCATCGGCGATATTGCAGCGATGCTGAAGAGCGGCAATCTCACCGGCAAGTGCGCCGACATCAACGCCTTGAATGTCGGCCTCCTGCGCGCGGCCGGAATTCCGGCGCGCGACGTGTACGGCATCCGCGTGGCACCGTCCAAATTCGGTTACAAGGCGTTGGGCGCCGGGTCGGCAACGATCACGAAGGCGCAGCATTGCCGCTCTGAAGTCTTTCTCGCCGGTCACGGCTGGGTCGCGTCCGATCCGGCCGATGTGCGCAAGGTTGTGCTTGAGGAGCCGCCGGCAAATCTCGCGCTCAACGATCCGAAGGTCGTGGCCGCGCGCGCTGCGCTGTTCGGCGCGTGGGAAGGCAACTGGCTGGCATACAACTTCGCGCACGACGTTGCGCTTCCCGGCGCGAGGGGCCCAGCGGTTGAATTCCTGATGTACCCACAGGCTGAAACGGCGTCGGGCCGGCTCGACTGCCTCGATCCGGACAATCTCAAATACGTGATCACGGCCAGGGAGGTCACGTCCGCGTGAGTTCGGCTGCGTATCTGACAATGCGGGTGCCGGGGTTCCGGCACCCGTTCTGCTTTCGGACTCCGGCGGGCTCGCTGGGAAGTGGAACTTTTCGCGCCGTCGGCACTTGTCGTCGTATCTCTCAAACAGGAGTCGGCGATGACGATCCGTCGGATTTTGCCGGTTGCGGCCGCGATAGCGCTGGCAGCGACACTGGTTCACGCTCAAACGTCGGAAACGACACCTCAGAAGCAGGATTCCCACAGCTCTGGCACTGCCCCGGAGGGCATGGGGTCCACCGGGTGGACCGGCGGAACAGGCGGTTCGCACATCGGCACGAGCAACGAAGCAAACGGGACTGCGGACGGTCCGAAGCAGCCAACCGACTCGACGCAGACCACCGGCCAGGGCGGCAACAGTCAAGCGGCGACACCCGGTCCTCTCGGTTTGGAGGTTGTGACCGGCGAGGATCTCAAGGGTCCCCCGACGCGCTTCCCCACCAACAAGACCCCCGAGTAAGCGGCTTAATCCCCGGTCATTCGACACAGAGCGCGCGGACCCGAGTGCGGTTCGCGCGCTCTTTTCATGCGTGCTACGATGACCGCATGAGCACGTCGCACATCGCGGAAACGGTTCTCGATCTGCGCGGACTTCGCTGTCCGCAGCCGGTGCTGCGCGCCAAGAAAGCACTGAAGTCGGTTTCGATTGGCGGGGTGCTGATTTTGGAATGCACCGATCCGTTGACCGTCATCGACGTACCGCATTTCGTGAACCAAACGGGACATCGCCTATCCGGCCAGGACCGGAAGGATGATCTCTATATCTTCAGGATCGTGAAGCAGCGCTGAGCACATCGATCATGCAGCCGGTTTACCTCGACTACAACGCGACCACGCCCGTCGAGCCCGACGTGCTGCAGGCGATGCTGCCCTACCTGCAGGGCCAGTTCGGCAATCCCTCGTCATCCTACCCCCTTGGCAGGCGTGCCCGCGACGCCATCGAGAAGGCACGCGCGCAGGTCGCAGCGCTCATCGGCGCATCGCCGCAGGAGATCGTGTTCACTGGCGGCGGCACAGAATCCAGCAACACCGCCATCCGCTGCGGCGTCCGGCTGCGGCATCCTCGCAAGCGTGTGGTCACGACATCGATCGAGCATCCCGCCACCGATGCCTGCTGCGAACTTCTCGCGCGGGACGGCTTTGAAATCCTCCGGGTCGCGCCACGATCGAATGGAATTGTCGAAGCCAGCGAATTCAAAACTCGCGTCGACGATGCGACTGCTCTCGTCACCGTCATCCATGCCCAGAACGAGATTGGCACCTTGCAGCCGATCGCCGACATTTCCGCGATCGCCCGATCACGTGGCGCGCTGATGCACGCCGATGCGGCGCAGTCGGTCGGCAAGGTTGCGGTCGATGTGAAGGACATGGACGTCGACCTTCTTTCCATCGCGGGACACAAGCTCTACGCCCCGAAGGGTATTGGCGCGCTTTACATGCGCGACGGTGTATCGCTTTCATCGGTTCTTGTCGGCGCGGGCCAGGAGCATGGCCGGCGGCCCGGAACGGAGAATGTTCCGTATATCGTCGGGCTCGGCGAAGCATGCCGCATCGCCGCCGGAAAACTGGACTCCTACGGTAAGAACACGAGGAAGCTCGCCGACCAGCTTCTTGCCAAGCTCAAGGCTTATATCCCCGGTATTGTCGCCGTCGGCGATTCCGCACAACGCCTCCCCAATACGTTGAATGTCCTTTTTCCGGAGGTGTCGGGACGCAAACTCCTGGAGGCGTGCCCGCAGGTGTTTGCGTCCAACGGTTCCGCCTGCCATGCCGACCGCGAAGAAGCCTCGAGCATTCTGCTTGCGATCGGTCTGCCGGATCACATCGCGCTTGGTGCCGTCCGTCTTTCACTTGGCCGACATACGACGGCACAGGATGTCGACGCCGCCGTAGCTCACCTGGTCGCCGCGTGGCATCAGCTGCGGCAATCGAGCGATGCTCCCCTCGCCTCCGTCATGTGAGCTACCGTCATGAACGTTCCGCAAATCCGTCTCACCAGCCTCGCCCATGGCGGAGGCTGCGGCTGCAAGCTCGCTCCTTCCGTGCTGCAGCAACTGCTCTCCTCGGCGCCGAAGCACAATCCCTATTCGCAATTGCTGGTCGGCATCGAGACCGGCGACGATGCGGCCGTGTGGAAGGTCGACGACAACACCTGCATCATCGCAACCACCGATTTCTTCATGCCAATGGTCGACGATCCGTTCGACTTCGGCCGGATCGCGGCTACCAACGCGATTTCCGATGTCTACGCGATGGGCGGCAAGCCGATCATGGCCCTCGCCATCCTCGGCATGCCGGTCGACAAGATCGCACCGGAAACCGTGCGCAAAATACTCGAAGGCGGATCTGCGGTGTGCACGGCGGCCGGCATCCCGATCGGGGGAGGCCACTCGATCGATTGCCCGGAGCCGGTTTACGGTCTTGCGGTCATCGGCACATGCCGCCCGGAAAACGTGCGGCGCAACTCCGATGCGAAAGCCGGCGACGCGATCATCCTGACCAAGCCGCTCGGCGTCGGCATTTATTCGGCGGCAATCAAGAAGGACAAGCTTCCGGACGGCGGCTATACCGACATGATTGCGACGACGACGCTTCTCAACCGCGTCGGCGCCGATCTCGCGCAGCGAAGCGATGTGCACGCGGTCACCGACGTCACGGGCTTCGGATTGCTCGGTCACGGACTCGAAATGGCTCGAGGTTCCAAGCTGACGCTCATCCTGCGCGCTGCCGACGTTCCGCTGCTTCCGGCCGCGGCGGCGCTCGCGGAACAGGGCTGTGTCACCGGCGCGTCGCATCGCAACTGGTCGAGCTACGGACACGAGGTGAGCCTGCCGGACGGCTTCCCGGAATCGCGGAGACACCTCCTCACCGACCCGCAGACATCCGGCGGCCTGCTGATTGCCTGCTCTGCCGAAGCGGCGAATTCGGTTCTCGACCAGACAATCGCGGCCGGATATCCGATGGCGCGCATCATCGGAGAGGCAAAATCCGGGCCTGCCGGGATTGAAGTCGTCGCCTAGCGGGCCACGCCCATCGGCGTCAATTCATACTTCATCGTAGAGAGAGACGCCGAAACTAATTGCGCGTGGCTGCGGCCGAGAGTCTTCTGTCGAACCTGACCACGAATTCCGCTACAGTTTTTCCTGCTCGCTGGCCAATAGATCGGGCCGGCCCGCCGGGGAGTTGACGATGTCGTCCACTGTGAATGTTCCTTCCGGGGCAATTGAAATTCCGTCTGCGTGGCGCGGCGAGGATATGGCGGCGAACCCGGAGCGCTGGCTCGTACATCTCACGTCCGGCGAGATCGCAGAACTTGAGCAGGCAGCACGATCGTTCCTCGCGACAACGAACGACATCGGCCAAATCACGAAGGAAGAGTTTCCCCTTCCCAATTTCGGCAGACACCTCGCGAAATTGAGGGAAACCCTGATCCACGGTATCGGCTTTGAAGTGATCCGCGGCCTTCCGATCGCGAATTACAGCCGGGAAATAGCCGCCACGGTTTTCTGCGGCGTCGGCGCTCATCTTGGTTCGGCCCGATCCCAGAATGCCAAGGGCCATATTCTGGGGCATGTCCGCGACGTGGGCGCGGACGCGAAAGACCCGAACACGCGCATCTACCAGACCGCTGAACGACAGACCTTCCACACCGATTCCTCCGATGTCGTCGGTCTGCTGTGCATTCGCGAAGCGATGGAAGGCGGTGAATCGCTGCTGGTCAGCACGGCAACCATCTACAATGAGATGCTGCGCCAACGCCCGGATCTCGTTGCTTTGCTATTCGACCCGATCGCGACGGATCGTCGAGGCGAGGTGCCCGACGGCCAAAAGCCGTATCTCGAGATTCCCCCATTGAGCTGGCACGAGGGATTCCTGACAGGCTTTTATCAGCGCCAATACATCGACAGCGCGCAGCGGTTTCCCGACGCGCTGCGGCTGACGCCCGCTTATGTCGAAGCGCTTGATCTATTCGATGCCTTGGCGAACGACAAGCGTCTTCATTTCGGCATGAGGCTGCAGCCCGGCGACATGCAGTTCGTCTACAATCACGCGCTTCTGCATGACCGCACTGGCTTTCGCGATTGGCCGGACGCGGACCGAAAGCGGCACTTGCTGCGATTGTGGCTTTCCGTCGCGGGCGACAGGCCGCTGCCGGATTGCTTCAGGCAGCGCTACGGCTCGATCGAAATCGGCAATCGCGGCGGTATTATCACCAAGGACACGAAACTCAACGCGCCGCTGGATTGAAGCTCGGAAACCTCACGAGGTCATCTTGCGAAGCCTCATTCGCTCTTCCGCGGATAGGTGATATATAAAGCAGAGATAGCGCCTTAACCCGATTGCTGCGGTATGCCAAAGAAAAGTCCTGCCTCGCGTCGAGGGCCTCGCCGTATTCAGTCCATCGGGGTCGGCTTCAAGGTCATCCATATTTTGGAGGCTGCCGAAGGGCCGTTACCTCTGAAGCAGATCGCGCAGTCCGCCGGCATGTCGGCGAGCAAGGCCTATCTCTACCTTGCGACGTTTGAGGCCGAAGGCCTCGTCAAGCAGGACAGCCAGACGGGCCATTACGGACTCGGACCTTCGGTCATCCAGCTTGGGCTCGCGGCGATCCGCCAGCTCGATGTCGTCCGCCTTGCCAGGGAACAACTCGACCGCCTGCACGAGCTTACGCAATGCGCGGCTTACATTTCGATCTGGGGGAATCGCGGCCCGGTGATCGCCTCGAAGGTGGACGGTCTCTGGCAAGGATCGATGGTGGTCCGGGTGGGCTATGTGCTTCCGCTGCTGCGCTCGTCGACCGGCCGCATTTTTCACGCGTATCTTCCCAAGAACGAAACGCGCAAGCTCGTCGAAAACGAAATGAATGAGGAAAAGGAGCGCGCGTTGGCGCCGCTCAGCAAGGCCGATCTTGAAAAGTCCGCGACCGAGATCAGATCATTGGGCTACGCAACGAGCGAGAACCAGGTGAATATCGGTTTTGCCTCGGTATCCGCTCCAGTCTTCGATTACAGCCAGCGTCTGGCCGGAACCCTCACCGTGCTTGGTCCGAGCGCGGTGCTTAACCGTGATGCCCGCCGCAACGCGGCGCATTATCTGCTCGAAGCCGCGGCAACGATGTGCGTTCAGATGGGCGGCACAGCGCCCGCCAATGCCCCGCCGGCAGGCGGAAAATCGCAGAAAAAGATCGACAACTCGATCGCCGAGCGGGTCGGTCTTCCGGAAGGCTAGGCTGCAGACCAGAGGCCGGATCCGCTTTCGAGCTTTTGCCCCTGATAGCGGACCACTTTCTGGTCGATCGCGCCGAAGATCGATTGCCCTTTGGCATCGCGCATCTCGATCTTCACGCGGTCGCCGAACTGCAGAAACTGCGTTTTCGGCGCGCCGCTTTCGAGCTGCTCCAGCATCCTGCGCTCAGCGAGGCAGGACGAGCCGACGGACATATCGCGGTTCGACACCGTTCCCGATCCGATGATCGTGCCGGCGGCAAGGAAGCGGGTTCGCGCCGCGTGCGCGATCAGATCCGGGAAACTGAAATTCATGTCCTTCCCCGCGTGAGGACTTCCAAGCAGCTTTTCATTCACGAAACTGTGCAGCGGCAAATCGATGGTCTTGCCATCCCACGCCGCGCCCAGTTCGTCCGGCGTCACCGCGACCGGCGAAAACGCGGTCGCAGGCTTTGACTGGTAGAACCCAAACCCCTTTTCCAGCTCCGGCCGCATGACATTCCGCAGCGACGTGTCGTTGACCAGCATCAGGAGCACGATGTGCTTGTCTGCGTCGGCCGCGGCAATTCCCATGGGCACATCGTCCGTCACGATGGCGATTTCCGCCTCAAGATCGATTCCCCATGCGGTGTCGGCCGCGACGATATCTTCCGTCGCGCCGATCAGAACGTCCGAGCCGCCCTGGTACAGCAGAGGCTCCCGATAGAGGATTTCGGGCATCTGCGCGCCACGGGCCTTTCTCACAAGCTCGGCGTGCGACAGATAGGCCGAACCGTCGCACCACTGATAGGCGCGCGGCAGCGGCGCGGCGGCGCTGTTGACATCGAACGGGAAGGCGCCGGGCTGGTTGCCGGCGTTCAGCTTGTCATAGATCGCCTGCAGGCGGGGCTTGGAGGCTGACCAGTTGTCGAGCGCGGCTTGCAGCGTCGCGACATCGGCTGTGGCCGCGGTCTTGAGATCACGGCTGACGACGATCAGCGTGCCATCGCGGCCGCCCTTCTTCAGCGTTGCAAGCTTCACGGAAATTCTCCCGAAATGTTGGCGCTAGATCGCGACTTGATCGGCCTGGTAACGAAAGAGCCATTCGTAGCGGCCCTTCACCTTCTCTTCGCTCCACTCATCGTCGACGTACCGCTTTGCAGCGGTCGCATCCGATAGACGATTATCGTGGAATCGTTTGATGTTGTCTGCGGAGCCCTTCATGACCCGCGCGGTGCGCTCCTTGCGCGCGCCTTCATAGGCGCGGAACGCCTGCGCATAATCGTCGCCGTATTTTTCAATCGCGCGCGCCAGAACGAAGCCGTCCTCGATCGCCATCACCGCACCCTGCGCAAGGAAAGGCAGGCTTGCGTGGCAGGCATCGCCGAGCAATGTCACGCGCTCTCCGCTCCATTTCGGCATCGGGCTGCGTGTCTTCAGCGCCCACTTGAACGGCTTGCCGACCTTGTCAATCAGGATCTGGATGTTCTTGTGCCAGCCGCGAAAATCGCTGGCGAATTCGTCAGGCGATCCCTGCACGGTCCAGGACTCGACAGACCAGTCGCCGCGTTCGGCGATGCCGACGAAGTTCAGCAGCTTGCCGCGACGAACCGGGTAGTGAACGAAATGGCCGCCCGGCCCGACCCAGTTGGTCCCAACCGGCGATTTCATGTCCGCGGGAAGATCGTCGGTCGAAACCATTCCGCGCCAGGCGATGCAGCCGGTGAATTGCGGCTCGTCGTGGCCGAAGAATGCCTCCCGCACGCGCGAGTGCAGGCCATCGGCTCCGACCAGCGCATCGACCTCGACCGATGGATGATTTTTGAAATGGATCGTCACGCGCCCGTCGCGCGCCTCCGCCCCCATGCATTGATGCGCGAGCCGGATCGCGTCGGATTTCCTTGCCTGGATGGCCCGCACCAGAACCGCATGCAGGTCGCTGCGATGAATTGTGAGATAGGGCGCGCCATAAAGTTCGCGCGACACCACGCCGAGATCGAATAGCTTCCAGCTTTCGCCCGTGTTCCAGAGACGGATCTGCTTGCCTTCCGGCTCCAGTGCCGTTTGGGCAATCTCCTTCTCCAGACCCAGCGCGTTCAGAAGGCGCGTACCGTTCGCGCTGATCTGAATGCCGGCGCCAACTTCGCCGAGTTCCGGTGCCTGTTCGTAGACTGTGACGTCTATGCCGCGCTGAAGCATGGCGAGCGCGGCAGCAAGTCCGCCGATGCCCGCCCCGACAATCGCCACGGGCGAATTGCTACTCACGTCGCTCTCCGGTCATCGTCATGATTTTTATGCAGCGTGCGGTTGATGAACCGGTCGCTATGAGACCGCTTTGTCCGGAAGCGGGGCCGCTTCAGGTTCCTGATGGTCGCGGATCGCCTGATCCCACCACGGACAGGTGCCGGGCATCAGCCGGTAATTTCCTTCCATCACGTTGACCGGAGCGCGAAGCCCATCGGACGCAGCTCTCAATCGCATGTCGCGCGCTTCGCCGCGCCTTTTGTCGTCAAGCCACGTCCGGTCGTGCCCCCAAAGACTCGGACCGTGTTCGAGCTCGACTGGCTTCCAGCTGTCGGGATCGATCTCGCGTCCGCCCCAGCCGTATTCGATCATGATGTCGGACGGCGCCCAGGAATAGAACGATGTCATGAGGTCGTTGGTGTGGCGGCCGAGCGTCGCGCCGATATTGCCCTCGCGCATCTGCGCAAGATCGTAGGCCTGACCGACGTCGTCGAGATTGAAGAGTTCCATCATCAGGTGATGAATTCCGTCGCGGCCGGTTTCGACGAAAGCGAGGCTGTGATGCCGTGGATTGCAGTGGAAGAAGGATGCTTTGAACGGGCGCAGCGCATAGTCGCTTAGGCGGAAGCCCAGAACATCGCGATAAAATTGGACTGCAGTCTCGATGCGTTCCGCGGTGAGAACGATGTGACCCATGCCGAGCGCACCGGTTCGGAATCCGGACAACGACCGGCCGGGACGGAATGCATCCGTTGCGGCCTCGGCGCCGTAGAACGCCTCAAGTTGCCGACCGAGCGGATCGGCGAAAACGATGAGGTCTTTGACCTTGCGCTGCTCGGCAAGCGCGCGCGAGCTTCGCTTGACCGCAACA
Organism: uncultured Hyphomicrobiales bacterium; assembly: GCA_964584855.1. GTDB lineage: Bacteria > Pseudomonadota > Alphaproteobacteria > Rhizobiales > Xanthobacteraceae > Pseudorhodoplanes. The sequence goes on along the minus strand of CAZPBF010000031.1, from coordinate 98,490 downwards.
CCGGCCTTCTCGAGCCGCGCGGCGAGCGCGTTGAGCGCGGCACCGTCGGCGACTTCCCAGCCAAACAGATTTCCTTCTCCGACGCTGTCGCTCTGGACGACGATCCGCTGCTTGCGATCGTCCATGCGAAACGTGGCGCCGTCGCGCCACTCATCGACGAGTTGCAGACCCAGAAGGTTCTGGCCGTATTCGCGCCAGTTCTCGACGCTCGCGGTCCGAAGCCCGACATAGCCGAGTGCCTGGATTTCCAATGCTGCCTCCGGTACCGGGGCCAAAAGGCTCCCCGGCAATTTCCATTTGACAATATCAAACAATGTTTGTCAAACGGAAGAGTTCATGCGCGGGGCCGATTGAGCCCGATGTGGTCTCGGTTTCCATGGCTCTTCAACGACGGCCGGAACAGGACGCGACTGCCCAAGGCCCGGCACGTTTAGCGCCGCCCAACGCTTCCGGACAGAGCCGTCGCTCAACGGCCCAGGGCGTCTTCCCCGATCATCGCCGAACCTTTTTCAGCGATCATGACAATCGGCGCATTCGTGTTCCCGCCGATCATGCTCGGCATGATCGAAGCATCGGCGACGCGCAAACGAGCGACACCACGAACGCGAAGGCGCGGATCGACCACCGCGTTGTCGCCGGTTCCCATCTTGCAGGTTCCACCTGCATGGTGGGTCGAGCGCCCGTTGCTTCGGCAGAACGCGATCAGCTCCTCATTGGTCTGACGCGCTGGCCCCGGCGTAAGCTCCTCCTCGATATACGGCGTCAATGCAGGCATCGACGCAACGCGGCGCACCGAGCGGATTGCCTTCACCATCGTCTGATGATCGTTTTCCGAACGAAAGAAATTGAAGCGGATCTCGGGTGGCGTCGCGGTATCGGCGGATTTGATCCGAACGCTGCCGCGGCTGTCGGGGTGAAGAAGGAATGTCGTGAAGGTGAAGCCGGAAAACTTGTGCAGACCGAGCCCGGACCTGGTATGCCCGGCGGCCGCCCTCGCCCAGGCCCCGAAGGCAACCCCCACGTTGGGCGCGGCGAGACGTTCGTCGGTGCGCACATAGCCGATGCAGAAGGTCGCATTCGTCGCCATCAGGCCCTTGCGGAAAAGAAGGTATTGCAGACCCATCGCGATCCGGCGGACCGGATTGTTCACAGCGTCATTCACAGTGATCGGCTTGGAGCATCGATAGGACATTCCGACACCGAAATGGTCCTGCAACTCGGCGCCCACGCCGGGCAGGTCGGCGACAACCGCCACGCCGCGACCGCGCAGCAATTCCGCAGGACCGACGCCAGAGACCTGCAGAAGCTGCGGGGAATTGAACGCGCCGCCGCAGAGAATAATCTCTCCGCGCGCCCTGATCGTTTCAATCTCGCCGTCGCGCTCGAACTCGACGCCGGCCGCAACGCGGTTCTCGATCACGACGCGCTTGACCAGGGCGTTCGTAATCACGCGGAGATTGGCGCGCTTTCGCGCGGGATGAAGAAACGCCACGGCGGTGTTGCATCGCCGGCCGTGACGCACGGTCATTTGGGTGTAGCCAAACCCTTCATGCGCTGCGCCGCTATGATCCTCGTTCAATGGGAAACCCGCCTGCTTGGCAGCCGCGAGGAAAGCATCGCCCAGTTCGTGACGCGCGTTGTCGATCACGCGGATCGGTCCGCCCACGCCATGATAATGATTCGCACCGCGTGCATTATCCTCGGACTTTTTGAAATACGGCAGAACGTCGTCGTAGCTCCAGCCGATATTTCCCAGTTGGCGCCAATGGTCATAGTCCTCGCGCTGTCCGCGCATGTAGACCATGCCGTTGATCGCGCCGGTTCCGCCGATCACCTTGCCGCGCGGCTGGTAGCTTCGCGTACCGCCGAGTTCCTCTTCGGGCTCGCTCTCGTACAGCCAGTTGTATTTCGGATCGTCGTAAAGCTTGCCGTAGCCGATCGGAACATGAATCCAGAAATTTCTGTCTTCACCACCCGCTTCGACAAGCGCCACGGAATGCTTCCCGGACTCGCTCAGCCTGGCTGCCACGACGCATCCTGCCGTTCCGGCTCCAACGACGATGTAGTCGAATGTCTGCATGTTCAGAGTCGCATTGGCGGGGAAAATCGAAATGGAGGCTAGTGACTAGGGAGAGTTCAAAGTGACGTCAAGAAAAACAGAAAAGGTCTCACGCTGAACGCGGCGTCATCGTTCGCGACGACCTTGCGCGCGAATTCATGCGAGACAAACAAGATGCAGAAGGCGAATTCACATGATCTACATGGTCGACATTGAACTTAAACCGAATGCCGACATCGACTGGCATCAATGGCAAAGCGAGATGAAACCGGCGGAGACACTGCTCACGGTTCCGGGTTTTCGTACTGCGCAGCGCTTTCGGGGCGCGCGCCGCGAGCCGCTCGCCTATTGCGCCCTCTATACCGTGGACTCAGCCGAGGTCATGACCAGCGGAACTTATCGGAGCGTCGGCGGCGGTGGGACCCACGGCAGCTGGAAGCCGCTGGTGTCGACGTGGCACCGCGATCTTTTCGAGGGACTCGATCGCGCTCCGAAGGTGGCGAACGATTCAGTTCTGCTCGTTCTCGATCGCAAGACCCCCGACGCGCCGGCAGGGCTTCAGAGCGTCATGTGGACAAAGGCTGCAGGCCTCGATCGTTCGACGCCGTACCGCGGCTTTGCGATAGTCGACAGGGCCAAGGGCGAACGATGGGTGGCGGATCCAGCCGCCGAGGTTCGCGCCTTTATTCCGATGCTTTACGCTGAGAACCGCGCGGCCTGACGGCGTTCGGCGGCGTAACGATGGAGTGGACCGATGTGCGAAGGTTGCAAACAGCAGCTTGGCAAATGGCGTGGTTGGAACGATGTGCCCATGCCGCACGTGCAAGGCCGCGGGCCCTGGACCGATCTGTCTTATGTCGTGACTCGCGATGTGCCGGGCGGACCCAACAAGCCTGTGCGGATCGAGCGCATCGCGAGCATGCCCGCGAGCCTGTTCAATCAGACCGAGATCCAGATGGTGACCCATCAGGGGACTCACGTCGATGCGCCGGTCCACTACATCAACGATGGTCCCTCGATCGATGAAATTCCGCTCGAACGGCTTTACGGCCCAGGCGTGGTCTGGCGGCTCGACCTACCGCCTCTCCATGTGATCGAGCCTGCGGATCTCGAAAAGCTTCAGCCAAAAATGAACCCGGGAGACATCGTGATCTTCGACACCGGCTGGTCGGAAAAAATCGGTACGCCGGATTTTGCGCGAAATCCCTCGCTCAGCGCCCACGCGGCGAATTGGCTCGTGAAACAGGGAGCCAAACTCGTTGCAGTCGATTTCCGCTCTCCCGACGCCGCGCATGAAGCGCGATGGGAGGGCTGGAACTATCCGGTGCATTACGCCCTGCTCGGCCAAGGCGTGCTGATCGCCGAATGCGTGCGCAACGTCAGGCCGCTCGCCGGACAGCGAGTCGAAGCAGCCTTCCTCGGTCTTAATATTCAGGGCAGCGACGGCGCGCCGGCGCGCGTGGTGGCGAGGCCTGCTAGCTGACCGGCTCGCGAAGGGCGGTTATCGCGGCGATGCGGCCGAAGACGAGCGCCTTAACGAGCGAAGACCCGGTCATGTAGGACTCGCCGTGAAAGCCTCCCATGATTTCGCCGGCCGCGAACAGGCCAGCGATCGGCTTTTTCTGCCTGTTCAGTACGCGTGCCTGATCATCTACGCGCACCCCGGCATAGGTTGAGCTGATCATCGTGGTGCACGCATATCCATAGAATGGCGGCGCTGCGATCGGCACGATCTTGCCGATCGTATGGCTCAGCGACTTCCTGCCGAAGTGACGATCGACACAGCCTGCCCCTGCATCCTCGTTGTAGTCGCCAACGCATTTCAGAAATTTGAGGGCAGGAACGTCGAGCTTCTGTGCCAACTCCGCAAGCGTCGTTCCTTTTACAAGCCTGTTCTCACGGTCTGCGCGCGCGAAATCGAACGACGGCATTTGTTCGGTCGACTGATCGAAAATGCTCCGGTCGAATATCTGAAACACGATGCCGTCCGGCTGCCGCAGGCATGCCGCACCGAGCGTCTTGTAGGACTGCGACTCGTCGGTAAAACGCTCGCCACGCTTGTTGACGGCGATGGCGCCCCGATAGATCGCGAGCAGCGTTCGCGGAATTTCGTTGGCGCGTTGCGGCCATGGCGTACCGAAAGTTCCGCTGACGAATTCCAGGTCAGCAAGATCCGCTCCAAAATCCGACGCCATCCGCAGACCGTCGCCCTGACTGCCGAATCCACCTGCCGGCACGGCGTTCATGACGTCCGGAGCGAATTGTTTCAGCAGATCCGGCGCGCGGGAGAACCCGCCGCTGGTCAGAATGACGCCACGACGCGCGCCATAGATTAGCTGCCGGCTGTTGCTGTCTGTAACGACCCCTCGCACGCGCCCTGCGGCATCGGTGACGAGGCCGCGCGCGGAAACGCCCAGATCGATGCGGATCGAAGATTGGTCCTTTGCATCCTTGAGAAAGCGGTCGATGATGGCGCGCGGGTCCGCGCAATGGCTCCGCGGCCGCGACTGTCCGGACGACGCCTCCACGCGCGAAAACGAAATTCCTCGCTCGCGCAGGTAACGGTATTCGCCGATCTGATCCTGGACATAACGCTCGACCAACGTGGGATCGTTGGCACCATGCCCTAGATCGAGGAAATCCTGACGAAGCCTGTCGGTGTCGTCATCGATATGCGCGGCGCGCTGCAGGTCGGTGCCGCAGAAGGCGAACGTGCCGCTGCTCATCACCGTGCTTCCGCCCGGCGACGACAGTTTCTCGATCACACGGACGTTGGCACCTCCGGCGGCGGCTTCGAGCGCCGCACGGAGGCCAGCCAGTCCCGCACCTACAACAACGATGTCGGCGATGCTATCGGCCTGTTCGCCATTACTTTCCGAAGACATCTTTCATGGCTTCTTTCGCGATTTCTGGCGCAACGACCGTCTCGTATTTGGCGGAGATCGGCGACTTCGCCCCCAGATTGCGCCATTCGACGGTGTGCTGGACCTGCTCCGGCGTGATCACGGCGGAGTCGGGGATGCCACGGCGATACGTATCGAAGGCAAGGTTGAATGCCGCTTCGTCCACGTCGGAGAAACGCATCCGCGTCAGCCGCCGCGCCTCTTCCGGATTATCCTTGATCAGCTTGAGCGCGCGTGTATAGGCGCGGATCGCCGACTTCAACAAAGCCGGCTCCTTGGCGAGCGTTTCGCGGCTGGTGACGAGGACGCCATAGGCGACATCCTTCAATTCCGGCACCTCGTTGCGGAAGGGGCTGATGGCAATCTGTCCAAGGCCCTTCACCACCGCGAGTTCCGGCATTGGCGCCGACCAGACGAAACCATCGGTCAGCCCGCGCTCGAACGCGGCGAAGATCGCAGCCCCATCACCGATCGGCTGCAGCTTGATCTGCTGATCGGGATTGAGGTTGCGCGCGAGGAACAGGCTGCGCGCAAACGCATCCGTGCTCGATCCGGCGGAGGAGATCCCAATGCGCAGGCCGTTCAGACGCTTGACCTTCTCGTCGATCGGCATTTTTTCGGTGATGCCGGTCTTCGCCATCGCATCCTTGGAGAGAACGAGCGACATGGCGTAGGTGTTGTATTCGGTGGACAAGGCGACGAGATTTCCGCCTTCCATCGCGGTCTTGATCACCTCGAAGAACCCGAGCGGCGCAATGTGCGCACTCCCACTCATGATCGCCGCGGCCGTGCGCGGCCCGGAGGCGACGTTGACCCAATCGACGTCGAGCCCTTCTTGCTTGAAGTAGCCGGCGTTGATGGCCACGTGCAGCGGTGTAAAGTGAAGTCCGTCACCCGCCGGCGCGAGCGTGATCTTGCGAAGCGGCGCCTGCTGTGCCGTCGCCGATTCAAGTCCGAGACCGCCGATGACAAGCGTAATGGCGATCAACCACTGATAAGCGATCCTGCTCTTCATCGATTCTTCCTCCGGTTCGTTTGCTTCTTCTGGCTTATGAAATTTCCGGCACGTCGACGGCCCGGTCGGATGCCGCGGACTCCGCGACCGCAAGGGTCACGGCAAGGGTCCGCGTTGCGTCGAGCCCCGGAACGAGCGGAATTTCTTCACCTCGGATCACGCGGCCGAAATGCTGCCATTGGCGGACGTGCGGATCCGCGTGCACCACCTGCAGACGGCGTCGCATGATCGGGTCGTTGCGGCCGCCGCCCCCCTTGTTCCACCAATGCTCCAGCGTCGGCACCGTGAGCGAACCTTCGCTGCCGCCGATGACGTAGCAATCCACCGGTTGCTGCGGGTACCACGCGGCATTTTCACCCGCGCATTGCTCCCATCCCCAGGGTCCCTGAACGGCGTCGGAAAGGATGAACGTGCCCAAGGCTCCGTTGGCGAATTCCAGCAGGATCGCCGCGGTATCCTCCACGGCAAAACCGCGCGCCATGTTGGCGCTGACCGCCCGCACGCGACTGATATCACCGCAAATGAGCCGCAGGCAGTCGAGGTCGTGGATCGTGTTGATGAGAAGCGGACCGCCGCCCGGCTCGCGACGCCATTTCATCGTGTAATAGCTGTCCGGCTTGCGGCGAAACCACGTGCCGGAGACTGCGATCATCTTGCCGACGCCCCCCTCCTTTATGAAGTCGCGCGCCTTGGCGATGAGCGGATTATAGCGGCGATGGTGGCCAACGAGAATCGGCACGCTGGCCTTCTGCGCTGCGCGGACCAGAGTCATCGCCGTTTCGACCGTCTCGGTGATCGGCTTCTCCATCAGCATCGGGAGCTTGCGCGCCACGCAGGCAAGTCCATTCTCCAGATGCAACGCGTTCGGGGTTGCGATGAGCACGCCGTCCGGGCGCTCGGCATCCAGCATCTTTTCGTAGTCGCGTTCGGCATAGGCGATCTTTTGCGATTGCGCCTGCGCCTTGACGGATTCGGCCGGATCGACAATGCCGACGGTCTTGAACCCGGGCAGACTCGCGATCACGCTCAGGTGACGCTGTCCCACGTCTCCCGCGCCGATCACAACAATTCGCAGCGGCTCCGACATCAAGTCTTCTCCAAAATACGCTTAACCGCCGAAGAGCGGTTCCGGAATTCCGGTCACGCCGACGTCGATTGCCAGAACACTGCCCGCGAGCGGCTGGCGCTTCAGTTCTTCGTCAGTCAGGCGCTGGCGGGCGGTCGTGATGTAAAGGATGTCGAGCCTGGCGCCTCCAAAGGTGCAGCTCGTCGGCCGTTGTACCGGTACCGGCACTATGCGGGCGACGCGCCCGTCCGGCGCGTAACGCACGATCTGCCAGCCGTTGTAATCGGCACTCCAGACAAAGCCGTCGATATCGACGGCTGCGCCGTCCGGATTGAACTTGCTTCTGGCGAATTCCCGACGATTTGTCGGCGTGCCGGTCTCGAGGTCGTAGTCGTAGGCAAAGATCGTGTGCAGATGCGAATCCGCGAAATACATCGTGCGATTGTCAGGACTCCAGGCGAGGCTGTTCGGAATCGTGATCCCGGTCTCGAAACACTTCCAAGATCCGTCCGGATCGATCCGGAATAGCGAGCCTTCCGGATCGCGGCCTTCGGGTTTGGTGCCGACCCAGAACCGGCCGCGTCGATCGGTCTTGCCATCGTTGTAGCGCAGCCCCTTCTCCGGCTTTTCCGGCTGCGCGAAGACGCTGAATGCCCCCGTGGAGCCGTCAAACGACCAGATGGATTTCTCCATGGCCGCAAGGAGACCGCCGCGCTCGCGCAGGGCAATGGACCCGACCAGCTCCGGTGCCGTCCAGGACTTCACATCGCCGCGCGACGGGATGAACCGCCGCAACGCGGGAGCACGCGTGTCGACCCAGTAAAGCGCCTGCTCCCGCGTACACCAGACCGGCGATTCCCCGAGCACATCCTTGGTATCAACCGCCGCGACGATATTATTCACGCTCTACCTCAAACGGACAGGAGCCCAATGCGGGCTACTTGCCCAGGATGTCCTTGGACACCTTCTCGGCGATGCCCGGCACCACGACGGAATCATAGGAAACCGTCATGGGATTCTTGTTGCCGATGTTGCGCCACGCGATCGTCGCCGCCAGTTCCTCGCGGGTGATCACAGGAGATTCGGGAACGCCCTTCACGTAGGTGTCGAAGGCACTGTTGAAGACCGACTCCTCGACATCGGGATAGTGCTTGCGCAGAACGGCCCGCGCCTCGATCGGCTTTTCGCGCAGCAGCTTGATGGCGCGCGTCAGCGCCCGCATGGCCGAGTTCATCACCTGCGGCTTCTTGCTGATCGTCTCGCGGGCCGCCGTGAAGCACAGGAAAATCATGCCCTTCATCTCTGGAATCTTCTCGTCGAACGGGCTGATGACGACCTTGCCAATTCCCTCCTTTTCCGCGAGCTGCGGAAACGGAGCGCCGAAGATGAATCCGTCCGTCATCTTGCGCTGGAACGCGGCAAGCTGCGAGGATCCGTCACCGAGGGGCTGAATCTTGACTTCCTTGTCCGGATCGAGACCGCGCGCGAGCATCAACGAGCGGATCAGCAGATCGGTCGTCGAGCCGGGACCGGTGATGCTGATGCGCATCCCGTTCAGCCGCTTGACCTTGTCGTCAACCGACATGCCCGGCGTGATGCCAGCTTTGGCGATCGCCTCATTGGAGAGGACAAGGCTGACCGCGTAAGCATCGTAGCCATTTCCGATCAGGACCAGCGAGCTGCCCTGCGCCGCAGCGGAGGTGACCTCCGTGCAGCCGAGATAACCCATGTCCGCGCTGCCGCCCTGAACTGCCGCGACGACGCGCGGGCCCGAACTCACGACCACTGAATCGAGGTCGAGTCCTTCATCCGCAAAATAACCGGCGTGCTGCGCGACATAGAGGATCATCTGATGCATCGCGGAGCCAGAAGCGACGATCGTGAACTTTTCATTGGCCTGCGCCGACGGCGAGGCGACGTTCAATGCGAGCGCCGCAATGACGGCGCAAATCGCTCCGATGGGACGAAAGGTCATGATTCCTCCTGAGGGTTACAGGCGTTTTGCTTTTGATTTTGATTTTCCGGCAAACTACCAACGGCGCGCGCGGCTTACAATAACGAATTTGATATTATCAAATGTCACTTGACAAATGGCGGATCCGACAAGCTTATGGAATTGAAGAGGAAATCGCCCCTGTCGATGCTTGGCCAGCTGCCGCGATAGATTTATGAGGAGGGTGTCCCACGATGCTGATGAAGGACAAAGTCGTAATCGTCACCGGCGGCGCGCAGAATAACGGGCTCGGCATCGCAAGACGGTTCGCGAAGGAGGGAGCCGCCGTCGCGATTTTCGACGTCAAGGACAAGGTTCACGACTCGGCCGCGGAGCTTCGCCAGAACGGGGGGCGCGTCATTTCATTTGAATGCGACGTCGCCGAGCGCGCGCAAGTCTTCGAATGCGTCGACAAGACCGTGAAGAAATTCGGCGCCATCGATGTTCTGGTGAATAACGCCGGCATCGGCGGACTTGGATCGCAGGGCGGGATCGTCGAGATCAAGGAAGACGACTTCGACCGCGTGATGAAGGTCAACGTCAAATCCGTCTTTCTATGCAGCCAGGCTGTCGCGAAATACATGATCGAACGCAATCAGGGTGGCTCGATCATCAACATCTCGTCGATCAACGCCATCATGATGTCTCCCGGCCAGCTCGCTTATGCGACATCGAAGGGAGCGATTTCGTCCGCGACCAAGGCGCTCGCGGTCGCGCTCGCGCCGCATCAGATCCGCGTCAACGCCATCGCACCGGGCTCGATTCTCAACGATAACTCCGGCCACCAGCACACATTCTCCGAGCGTCGCAAGATGGTGCTCTCGCGAATTCCGCTGGGCCGGCTTGGAACGCCAGCCGACGTCGCCGGCGTCGCGATTTTCTTCGCTGGCCAGGATTCCTCATATGTCACCGGGCAGGTTCTCTACATGGATGGCGGGCGCAACTGCCTCAATTACATGACCGACTTCCCGTTCGACATGGAGGTGTTCCGCAACACCGCGCAGCCATAAGTTCGATTACACCTGATCCTGCAGGATCATCGATGCGGCCTTTTCCGCGATCATAATGGTCGCCGCGTTGGTGTTGCCGCTGACAATCCGTGGCATGACCGACGCATCGGCGACGCGAAGTCCCGGCACCCCATTCACCCGCAGTCGCGGATCGACGACCGCGTGATCGTCTGTCCCCATTCGGCACGTGCCTGCAGCATGAAAGCCCGATGTGCCGGTCCTGCGGCAGTACGCGACAAGATCGTCGTCGCTCACGCAACCGGCTCCCGGCTCTTCTTCCGCAACGACGTAATCCGCCATCGCCGGCATCGACATGACGTTGCGAATGCACCGGAGCGCCCTCACCGCGGTCACCTGATCGCGCCTGGAGGAAAAAAAGTTGAACCGGATCGAAGGCGCCATTGCGCCGTCGGCACTTCGGATGCGAACCGACCCTCGGCTTTCCGGCTGCAGGATCGCCGAAGACACGCCGAAACTGGAATATCCGGCGAGCGCCGTATTGCCCTTGGCGCTGGTCGCCGCCGAGCGGCTCCACAGACGCAGACGGAGCTTGACGTCCGGCGTCGCGAGCCGCGGGTCCGTCTTGATGAAGGCTCCTCCGCCCGTTCCGTTCGACGCGAGAATCCCGCGACGGAACAGAAGATAGTTCATGCCGGCAAGCATACGGCGCACCGGATGATTGACTGCATCGTTGATGGTGATCGGCCGGCTGCACCGATACGAGATCGCTGCGTTGAAGTGATCCTGCAGATTTTCGCCGACATCCCTGCTGGCGGCGCGAACGGCTATTCCGTGCTGGCGCAGCAGATCGGCCGGCCCGATCCCGGAGAGCTGCAGCAATTGCGGCGTATTGAACGCGCCGAGTGAGAGCACGACCTCACGCCGCGCCATTACCTTCCCGCTCTCTCCGTTCTTCCGGTATTCGACGCCCGCCGCCCGTCCCTCTTTGAAAAGGATGCCGGTTGCGAGCGCCCCGGTGAGAATTTCCAGATTGCGCCTGCGTGCCGCGGGACGAAGATATGCGGCCGCAGTGCTGGCACGGCGGCCGTTGCGGATCGTCACCTGATCGTAGCCGAAACCATCCTGCCGCTCTCCGTTGAAATCGTCGTTCAAGGGATATCCGGCCTGCTGCCCGGCCTTTAGAAAGGCGTCCGCGAGTTCGTGCCTTGGAACGGTCGTCGTCCGGATCGGGCCGCCCACGCCATGGTAAGCGTCAGCTCCACGCTCGTAATCCTCCGACATTTTGAAGAACGGCAGCACGTCGTCGTACGACCAGCCGGCATTGCCCAATTGCCGCCAGTGATCGAAATCTTCGCGCTGGCCGCGAATGTAGACCATCATGTTGATCGCGCCGGTGCCGCCCAGAACGCGCCCGCGCGGCTGAAAACTGCGCACCCCGTTCAGCTCGGCTTCAGGCTCGCTCTCGTAGAGCCAGTTGTAGCCGGGATGATCGTAAAGCTTGCCGTATCCGAGCGGCACGTGAATCCAGAAATTGTCGTCACGTCCGCCGGCCTCCAGAAGCGCAACGGTGTAGCGGCCGGACTCGCTTAAGCGTGCCGCCAGCACGCAGCCTGCCGACCCTCCGCCGACGACCACGAAATCGAACTCGCGCAACTCCGCATCAACTTGCCGCATTCACGTCACCCCGCAATGCCGCCGCGGCGACCCACAAGAACCGCCGCGCTCCGCCCCGACATTCGGCCCGAAATGCCCATTACTCGCGGCAAAATGGCTGGACAAACGTTGTTTGACAATAGCAAAACGCGTTTGATACAAGCGCGTGACCGTCGCGGCTTCCGAGCCGAAAGTCGGCACTCCGTTTGTTTTGTCGCCACGGTTTCGCGCTAAGATCATCGCGTATGGCCCTCTCTGAACGAATGTCCGAAGCGACGACGATCAGGCTGTGGCGCCTCGTCACGGTCATTGCCGTTCTCGCGGCGTGGGAACTGCATGGCCGCACGGTCGAAATCAGCTGGATCAGTCAGCCGAGCCTGATCGTCAGACGGCTCGGAGACATATTCGTAGGCCAGCTCGGTTACGACATTGGCGTCACGCTGTCCGAAATCGGCCTGGGATTTTTGATCGGCTTGCCGTCCGGCCTGGTGGTCGGCCTGTTGCTCGGGCGCTCGCCGCTCATGGGTACGCTGTTTCGCCCGATCATCGTGACGCTGAATTCTGTGCCCTATGTCGCGCTCGCGCCGATCCTGATCATGTGGTTCGGGCTCGGCATCGCACCGAAGGTCGCGCTAGTCGCCCTCGTTGTGTTCTTCCTGATCTTCTTCAACACGTTCTCCGGCGCGCAGTCGGTCGACGATGACCAGATCGAGATGCTCGAGCTGATGGGCGCCTCACGGATCGAGCGATTTCAGAAGATCATCGCGCCGGCCAGCATCGCTTGGATCATGTCCGGGATTAAAGCGGCCCTGCCCTATTCGCTGATCGCCGCCACCGTCGGAGAGATGATGCTGTCGCGCGCCGGGGTCGGCAACTACATCACCAATGCCGCTTCGCAGTTCGATCTGACCGGCGTCTATACCGGGCTGTTCATCATGATGGCGCTCGGCGCGATCTTCAACGAGCTCGCACGCCTGCTCGAAGCCTGGCTGCTGCGCTGGCGTCCGGCTGCAACGTGACGCGCCCTTCAGGAACATGCCAGTGGGTTCGATGATCAAACTCAATTCGGTGGTCAAGGAGTTCAACGCCCGCGGGACATTGATGCGCGCGCTCGACGGCATCGATCTCGACGTCGACCGGCATCAATTCGTCGCCGTGGTCGGACCAAGCGGCTGCGGCAAGTCGACCATCCTCAACCTGATCGCCGGCCTGCTCAAGCCGACCGAGGGCGAGGTCTTCTACAACGACGCGCCGGTCACCGGGCCGAACCGTCAGGTCGGCTACATGACGCAGAAGGATACGCTGCTGCCGTGGCGCAACATCGAAGACAATATCGGGATCGCGCTCGAACTGCGAAATCGCGCGATCGCCAGGACCGAACGGCGTGAGCGCACCCAGAAGCTGATCGATCTCGTCGGCCTCAAGGGATTCGAGAAACATTATCCTTCGGAATTGTCAGGCGGCATGCGCCGCCGCGCGGCGCTTGCGCGCATGCTGATCTACGAGCCCGAAACGCTGCTTCTCGACGAGCCGTTCGGCGCGCTCGACGCCCAGCTTAAAGTCATCATGCAGCAGGAGCTGGACCGGATCACGCAGCTGCGGCGCATGACGGTGATCTTCGTCACCCACGATCTGGTCGAAGCCATCGCGCTCGCCGACGTGGTCGTGATGTTCACCGGCCGGCCCGGCCGGATCCGTGCGCGGCGCAACATCCCTCTCGCGCGGCCGAGAGACATCCAGCACGTTCGCTTCACGCCCGAATTCGCCGCGGTTTACGACGACCTGTGGAACGAGCTCAAGGATGAGGTGCTTCGCGGCACCGATACCTGATAATGGCAAGCGTCGATCTGCATCTCGAGGCATCTTCTGCAGGCGGAGGTTCGCTGCGCGGGCTGCTCCGTTCGCGCGTTGGCGTCGTCGTCGCGCGAACCGTGATCGTCGCCCTTATCCTTCTGGCCTGGCAGTTCGCATCCGGGCCGCTCCTCTCTCCCGTCTGGTTCAGCAGCCCGACGCGGGTCTTCCACGCGCTGGTGAGGATCATCGCCGACGGCTCGCTTTGGTATCACCTGCAATCGACGCTGCTCACCGTCGCACTCGGCTATAGCATCGGCGCGGCACTTGGAGTCGCACTTGGACTTCTTCTTGGCCTGCTTCCCCGCGTGGAACAGGTCCTGAGCCCCTTCATCGCAAGCCTGTGGTGCTTGCCGAAGATTGCCCTGCTGCCGCTATTCGTGATCTTCCTCGGCCCCGACATGGAATCCAAGGTCGCCCTCGTCGCGACCGTCGTCGTCTTCCTCGTCCTGTACAGCGCGATCGATGGTGTGCGCGACGTCGATCAGGCCCTGATCGACACCTTGAAGCTGATGGGCGCGACCAAGTGGGAAATTCTCGCCAAGGTCCAGTTTCCATCCGCGTTGCCCTGGATCTACACAGGGCTTCGCATCTCCGTCAGTTACGCTCTGACCACCACCGTGGTCGGCGAACTCCTCTCCTCCAATCGCGGCCTCGGATACATCATGGAATCGGCCGCCGCACGCTTCGAGGCGGCGGAGGTTTTCGCTGCTGTCGTCGTCCTCGTGCTGTTGAGCGTTCTGATCACCGAAGGACTGACGCGCATGGAGCGCCACTCGTCCGACTGGCAGCACAAATAACGGGTCCCGGAATGAAACGCGTCGACAATAAGGTCGCTTTGGTCACGGGCGCCGCGGGAGCCATTGCCTCCGCGATCCTGCGCCGGCTCGGCGAGAACGGCGCGAAGCTCGTCCTGACCGACCAGTCCGACCAGGGTCAGCAGGCCGCAGACAAGCTGAAGGCGGACGGGTTTTCCGCGACCTTCGTCAAGCATGACGTCACCAGCGAGCAGAGCTGGGACGATGCGGTCAAGCATGCGACCGACACCTACGGGCGGCTCGACGTTCTGGTCAATTGCGCAGGCGTCACGAGCAAGCTCGGCCAGCCCTTCGACAGCATCCCCTACGAAGAATGGCGTCGCGTGATGAACGTCAATCTCGACGGCACCTTCCTCGGAACGCGCGCCGGCGTGCGCGCGATGAAAACGACGGGCGGCGGCTCGATCGTCAATATCGGATCGTGCGCCGTGTTCTTCGGGACACGCGGCGGAGCAGCCTATGGCGCGAGCAAAGGCGGCGTCCGCACGCTCACGAAACAGGCCGCATGGAGCTGCGCCAAGCACGGCTACAAAGTGCGCATCAATTCGATCCATCCCTACTTCGTGTGGACGCCACTGATCGCCACGCGCTCGATCGCCGAGCACGGCAGCGAAGAGGCCGCAAAGAAGAAGCTCGCCGAACCGGTGCCGCTCGGCAGCCTGGGCGAACCTGACGATGTGGCCTGGGCCGTCATTTACCTCGCATCCGACGAATCGAAATTCGTGACGGCAAGCGACCTGATTATCGATGGCGGCGTGACCGCGAGCTGACGCGGACCGCTCAATGGAGGTGACATGTACCGTTTGACTCTCGGATCGCTGACGATTTCCGACGCGTCCATGCCGGAAATCGTGACCGCGACGGCAAAGGCCGGCTTTGTCGGATGCGGCATGCGGATCACCGGCCGCAAGCTCACCGATACGACACCGACGCTTGTCGGCAATCCGGCACTGACCAAGGACGTCCGCGACCGCGCACGCGACGGCGGGATCAGGCTCTCCAGCGTGACGGCCTATCATTTCGATCCGACCATCAAGGTGTCGGACTTCGAGCCAGTCATCGAGGTGGCGTCGCAGCTCGACGCCAAGACCTTCGGCGTCGCGTGCCAGGATCCCGACGAAAATCGTTTCGTCGACAAGCTCGCGCAATTCGCCCAGCGCGCGGCAACGATCGGCGCGCGTGTTGCGATCGAGCTGATGCCCTACAGCCAGTCGCGCACCTTCGAGCAGACCTATCGCATCATCAAGAATACCGGGCAGCCGAATGTCGGGCTGAACCTCGATGCGCTGCATCTGGCCCGCTCCGGCGGAACGCCTGACGACATCCGTACGATGGACCCGAAGCGCATTTTCATCGTCCAGCTCTGCGACGCTCCGCGTAACAAACCGGACAGCATGGATCTGCCGACGGAATCGCGTACCGGCCGCCTTTATCCGGGCGAGGGCGAATTGCCGCTGTTCGAACTCCTCGATGCGATCCCGAAGGATCGCGAGGAACTCGAATGCGAAACGCCGTCGCAGGCGGACCGACACCTCTCCGCCTTCGAGCGCGCGAAGATCGCCAAAGAGAAAACTGTCAGCTTCCTCACCCGCTATCTCAAAGACCGCAGGCGGCAGGTAGGTTAGCGGCCGTGACGTCCGATAGACCCGTCCTCGAACTGAGCGTCGCGCTGTCCGACAACGAAAACACGCGTCCGCTGCTTGATGGGTCGATCGCGCCGGACGGCATGCGGCTCATTCCGACGCCGCTTCACCCTTCGGAGATGTTCTGGCGGCAATTGCGCTTTGCGGACTTCGACGTTTCCGAAATGTCGATGTCGTCGCTCCTGATTGCGACGGCGCGGGAGCCGACCGCATGGGTCGCGATCCCGGTCTTCACGACGCGGGAATTCTATCACACGCGCATTCTCGTCCGGACCGATGCAGGGATCGAAAAGCCATCGGACCTGCGCGGCAAGCGGATCGGCGTTCCCGAATACCAGCAGACCGCGGCGATCTGGGCGCGTGGGGTGCTGCAGCACGAATTCGATGTTCACGCTCGCGATCTCGAATGGTTCATGGAGCGCGTCCCGGACAAGAGCCACGGCGGCGCGACCGGATTCACGGCTCCCGCTGGCGTGACCGTGCATCAGATCCCCTCCACCACGAATATCGGCGAGATGCTGGTGCGCGGCGAACTCGACGCCACGCTGATGTACCACAAGTCGAACAATCTCGTGGATCGCAGCCGGATCGACATTTTGTCCTCCGGAAAAGTGCGCCCGCTATTCGACCGGGAATCCGAAGGCACGCGCTACTTCAAGAAAACCGGGATCTATCCGATCAATCACACTGTCGTGGTGCGGCGTGCGCTGATCGAGCGCTATCCCTTCGTCGCCCTGAACCTGTACTCGGCGTTTGTCGCGGCCAAGGCCAAGGTCGCAGCGCGCGGCGATGATTTCCTGCGCCGCTATTTCGCGACCGGATTGCTGGGCGCGGAAACGAAGCACGCCCTGGCCAACGATCCGATGCCCTACGGCCTGAAGGCGACGCGACCGATCCTCGAAACGGTGACGCAATACGTCCACGAGCAGGGCCTCACCGCGCGGCGCGTCGGGCTTGAGGAAATCTTCGCTCGCAGCACGCTCGACTTGTGACCTTTCGGACGAAACCGAAGGTCAGCGCGCCGCCGTCGCATGGCGGATCGCGCGGAAGGCGAAGACGATCGCCGGGCCGAGCGTGATCCCGCCGCCGGGATAGAATCCGCGCATCACCGAGGCCATGTCGTTGCCGCACGCATAGAGGCCTGAAATCGGGGCTCCCGACGACGACACCACCTGTGCGTCAGCCGTCGTCTTCAGCCCGGCCGCGGTGCCAAGCGTGCCCGGGTGAATGCGAAGCGCAATAAATGGCGCGTGCTCGATCGGTCCGAGATTGGGGTTTGGGCCCGCCGACGGATCGCCGAACTGCCGATTGTAGGGATTGGAGCCCTTGCCGAAATCGAGATCGACGCCGGTCTTCGCAAATTCGTTGTGCCGCCGAACGGTCCGCTCCAGTCCCTGCGGATCGATCCCGGCCTTCTGCGCGAGTTCGTTCAGCGTGTCGGCCATCACCAGATAGCCCGACTTCACGTAGCGCCGCAGGCTCGGCGTGAACGGCCGGATCACGCCAAGCCCACGCTTCCAGACGAAGCGGCGGTCGCACACGAAATGAAACGCCCCGCCCGCCCCCGCATCGCGGCGATACATCGCCATGACGACGTCGTGATACGAATTCGATTCGTTGACGAAGCGCTCGCCGTTCCGGTCAACCGCGATGACGCCGGGACGCCCGCGATCGAGATAGCCGTAAAGGATTGTCTCGACCGATCCGTCGGAATGCGTCAGCAGCGACGACGGCTGCCACAGCGCGGGACTGACAAGCTCGGTATCGACGACGGCTCCGATCGCGCGCGCCATACTGATCCCCTCGCCGACATTGCCTTCGAAGGCGACGCTATGCGCATGCGGATAGGCGGCAGAGAATTCTGCCCGCATCGCCGCGTTGTGCGGAAATCCTCCGGTGGCGAGGATGACCGCGCGGCGCGCGCGCACGCGCTTCGTCTCTCCGTTGTGCTGCACCTGCGCGCCCAAGACCGCGCCGCCATCGACAACAAGCGAAATGAGCGGGCTGTCGACCCAGATTATCACATTGCGTTTTCGCAGGCTCGACAGCAGGCGCGCGACCAGCGCGTTGCCGGCGTTGATGTCGGTGCCGCGGGAATAGCGCAAGCGGTCGGCAGCGTAGCGCGCCAGTGTTGCCACGGCACGTCGAAACGTCGCAATGGAGCGGAACGGATTGAGAAAATCGTCAAGCTTGCGTTTGTTGACCGGCATGCCGCCGAACAGCATCAGGCGCTTGCGCGGCGGACGAACCAGCTCGAAATCGACGCCGAGCTCGCGCCCGTCGAAATTGTCCGCTTCGAGCGAACGTCCGGACAATGCACCGCCAACCTGATCGGCGTGATAGTCGGCGCGCTTGTTGACGTGAAAGCCGACGTCGGTGTCCTTCTCCAGTTCGGCGAGCGCGTCCCCGCCGCTTTCCAGAAATGCGTCGACCAGGTCGGCCCGGTAGTAATTGCCAAGTTCATGTTTCAGATAGGTGCGCGCCCGGTCGATCGGATCGTCGATCCCATCCTCGCGCGCATGCGCGTTGCCGGGGATCCACGCAATGCCTCCGGATGTCGCGGTGGTGCCGCCGATCTGCCCGGTCTTTTCACACAGCACCACGCTTTGGCCTGCCTTCGCGGCGAACAGCGCCGCCGACAGCCCCCCGATCCCGCTGCCGAAGACGAGGATGTCGGTTTCGTCGTCCCAGGACGAGGCTGAAGTCTTGGGCTCGCGAAGCAGGTCGGCCGTGTCTGATTTCATCGGAGCGTGACGGTGGGGAGATTCGCTGGAGTGGAAGTTGTCTCTGACTCTGGAACGCAATCTCTTGGAAGGCGCCTTCCGGTTCGGCAACAGTCTGGTCGCCAGACGGGGATTCAATCCCGTGAATGGCGATGGACGGCCGGATGAAGGATGGCGCTCCCTAGGGGAATCGAACCCCTGTTTCAGCCTTGAGAGGGCCGCGTCCTAACCGCTAGACGAAGGGAGCAACGGCTATTGAAATAGACGCGATCAAAAGCGCGCGCAAGCGCGTCACGGCTCGGTCGCGAATTTCAGCCGTCCGGCGGGTTTCAGCGTATGGGCGTCGAAACTGCGGATTTCGAGGCTGCCGTTGACGTCGAGTGTTATGAGGAGCCGATCTCCAGCGGTCGCGGTCGACACGATTTTCGCCCCCTTGGGCAACAGCGCGATCACGTCGGCCGGCGCGCTTCCATCGCTGCGGAAAACGCGGTAGCCGATGACCCCGATGACGACGGCGATGCCGAGGAGCGTCGCAGCGCCGGACAGAAGCATCAGTTTGCGGACCCGGCCGACCAGCGCCTGCTGCTCGGGCGTCAGCGGCACGACCGGCTGGTCTTCGTCGTCGGGCGTTTCCGGTTTACGTGTCTTGGCCATGGCGATGGAAGAAGAAGGTCAGAACGAGACGGTGACGGTCGCCGATGCGCAATCCGGCGAACGGCTCGACCGCGTGCTCGCCCGCGCGATCGAGAGCCTGTCGCGCACGCGCCTGAAAGCGCTGATCCTCGGCGGCGCGGTCGCAATCGGCGCGCGGACCATCGTTGATCCCGGCCACCGCGTCAATGCGGGCGACACGATCGAGGTCGCCGTCCCCCCGCCGGAAGACGCCGTGCCGCAGGGCGAAAACATCCCGCTCAATATAGTTTACGAGGACGACGATCTCATCGTCATCGACAAGCCGGCGGGTCTCGTGGTGCATCCCGCCCCCGGCAACCAGACCGGCACGCTGGTGAACGCGCTGATCGCCCATTGCGGCGACAGCCTGTCCGGCATCGGCGGGGTGAAGCGGCCGGGCATCGTGCACCGGCTCGACAAGGATACGTCGGGACTTCTGGTCGTGGCCAAGAACGACCGGGCGCATAAGTTATTGTCCGCGCAATTCGCCGATCACGGGCGCACCGGGCCGCTCGAACGCGGCTATCTCGCCTTTGTCTGGGGCGTACCCCCGCGCCCGAAAGGCACGGTCGATGCGCCGATCGACCGGCATCCGCATGCGCGCGACAAGATGGCGGTGCGGGCCAAGGGCCGCGAGGCGATCACCCACTGGCAGCTCCTGGAGACATATGACGGCGCGGACGGAAAGCCTGTGGCCAGCATGATCGAATGCCGCCTCGAGACCGGCCGCACCCATCAGATAAGAGTGCATCTCGCCCATGTCGGGCATCCGCTTCTCGGCGACATGACCTACGGCCCCGGCCACAAGACGAAAGAAGCGCTCCTGGCCCCGGACGCCCGCGCGGCTCTGCTGGACCTTGAAAGGCAGGCCCTGCATGCCTATCTCCTCGCTTTCGAACATCCATCCTCGGGGGAAATGCTGGAGTTCCGCTCGGAACTGCCGGCCGATCTCGGCCGTTTACGTCACGTCCTCGCCACGGCGCGCGAGGCGCGGCGTCCGCTGTTGTGAGCAAAAGCCCCAATCTTCCCAAAGGCTTGGCGTTTGCGACCGGGAGTCACGGTGAGGTGACAGGTTTGTAACTTCACTTCACCCCCCGATTCTCGTATGCTGCACTTGCGAAATAAGCGCCGTCGGCTCCTGGGAGCGGCGGGGTGAAAGCCTGCCAATCCTTGGGGGCTTTAAAGTAATGGAGGGCGCTAGACATGGCCCGTACCGCGGCTCTGCCGATCATCTCCGCCGAAGGCGGACTGACCCGATATCTCGAAGAAATCCGCCGGTTCCCGATGCTGGAACCGCAGGAAGAATACATGCTGGCCAAGAGCTGGCGCGAACACGGCGACCGTGATGCCGCGCACAAGCTCGTCACCAGCCATCTGCGCCTCGTCGCCAAGATCGCAATGGGCTATCGCGGCTATGGCCTGCCGATTTCCGAAGTCATTTCGGAAGGCAATGTCGGCCTGATGCAGGCGGTGAAGCGCTTCGAACCGGAAAAGGGTTTCCGTCTCGCCACCTACGCGATGTGGTGGATCAAGGCGGCGATCCAGGAATACATCCTGCGCTCGTGGTCGCTCGTGAAGATGGGCACGACCGCGAACCAGAAGAAGCTGTTCTTCAACCTGCGCAAGGCGAAGAGCAAGATCTCCGCGCTCGGCGAGGGCGACCTGCGCCCCGACCAGGTGCAAACGATCGCCAAGCGCCTCGGCGTGACCGAGAAGGACGTCGTCGACATGAACCGCCGGCTGTCCGGCGATGCCTCGCTCAACGCGCCGATCCGCGAGGACGGCGACAGCGGCGAATGGCAGGACTGGCTCGCCGACGACTCGGCCTCGCAGGAGGAAATCCTGGAGGAAGGCGAGGAGATGGACAACCGCCGCAAGGCGCTGACGTCCGCCCTCTCCGTGCTGAACGACCGCGAGCGCCGCATCTTCGAGGCGCGTCGCCTCGCCGACGACCCGATCACGCTGGAAGACCTCGCCGCCGAGTTCGGCGTGTCGCGCGAGCGCGTGCGCCAGATCGAGGTGCGCGCCTTCGAGAAGGTGCAGAAGGCGGTGAAGAACCGCATCGCCACGATGGAAACGCCGAAGGCGCAGGCCGAGGCGGCCGCGGCGCACTAGGCGCGATCGCAGCTAAGAAGACGAATGCGAAGGCCGGACGACAGTCCGGCCTTTTTCGTTGTCGCAGGCGTCACGGATTTCCTTCTCTCTCTTTCATGAGCAAGGCAGAGCGCACGCGCGCACGATCGCCCGTATTGTTTGAAAAGGCGCCGGGTGCGCCTTCCGTCCGCTGCGGGACGCCCCCGAAAGGGCCGCGCGGAACGCCGGGCATCGGCCTGCCCGCGGCCTCGTGCGCCAACGAAGAGTTGGGGACACACGAGTAAAGTCACCACGGAAAGCCGGCTGCTCCGGCGTTCCGCGCGCGATGTGGTGAAGGTCTGCTCCCCGCGCCCGGATGGACAATCCTCCATCCCGTGCTGGCAGCCGCGCCAGCGGGCCGGGTCTTGAACCCTCTCCGCTTCAGCGCCGGCGTCACCCGGCGCGAAGCGGCCACCGCTTCCCTCCCCCGCGTCTCCTGACGTCTGCAGACGCCCCTTTCAGTGGGAGAGGATGGAGTGGAATATATTCCTAGTGATGGAGGATGTCAAGGGTGGGGGGGTGGAGGCGCACAGCAAGATAAAAAGCGAGGTGAAACACCGCCGTGGAATTGCCAGCGAATGATCGAATCATAAGGACGCGCTGTTCCAACTAGCGATTGGCGCAAATCTCGATTGCGTGGCTGTGAGCACCTAGTCCATCAAAAGCGAAACGGCGCCCCGATAACCCAACCATTACTCCCTCCCAAGGCTGTCAAAATTCTATTTGACAGCCTTTCGTAAGGGTCGGTTTAGATAGCGTTTTGTTGTGCCGTTTTGGGCGCCGGATATGAACACTTTTCGCGTTCTAATCACAGACCTTACAGACTACGGTGATTTGAGATGCGTGGCTGGTTGGGACCTGGATCGACAACTTATGATTCGGCCCGAACCTCATCCCGGGGGCTTTTGGGACCAAAGTTTGTGCGGCCCCAATAAGCCATATAATCCTGGAAATATTGTGCAGTTTCAGGCCGCGCTCCCGAACCCGCCGACCGAGTATCCGCATTTGAACGAAGACCGTGTGGTGGCCGGCAAACCCTTGCTCGAAAAAACACTCTCGCGGGCGGATTTTGCAAGCAATCTGCGAAAAGTCAGATTAGTGGATCGAGCTGTTGCGTTCACGGCGCCCGTGGAAATCAGCAACTCAAAAGCCTACATCAAAGTTGGAACAAATCACCCTTCACTTCAGGGTCTGGAAATCAGAGGGGACCAAATTTCGTTCTTTGAAGACTCCTTTATGAACGGACCCAAGAAGCCACGCTGCTTGCTCGAAGTCCCGAATAGGCCGTCGATAAGTCTGAGTCTGACGGCTACTGACGTGCACCAGCTGTACAAGAAACAAGGAATAAATGGTTTGAAAGATTTGTATGTCGGAAACTACGATCTACACGTACGCTTGGGTCTCGCTCGAGGCTTTGGAACGTATCCTGACCGTTGCTATATGCAAATAAACGGAATTTACCGCCTGTAGAAGTAGAGACATCGAATTGACCATCGAAGTCCTAACGATTGGCCACTCTTCTTTAGACTATGAAAGCTTTATCGCGCTCTTAAGAAGGGAGCGAGTTACAGCAATCGCGGATGTGCGCTCATCGCCTTATTCTCGCATTTTCGAACATTTCAATCGCGAGCGCCTGAAGCAAGAATTAAAAGCTGATGGAATTTCCTACGCGTTCTTGGGAGATGAACTTGGTGGTCGGCCACCGGAGCCATCCTTCTATTGTAACGGTATTGCCAACTACGAGATCATGGCCGAAAGTGAAAGGTTTCAGCGTGGGATCAATAGAGTTATTTCTGGCGCGGCTAAATATCGAATAGCTTTGATGTGTTCAGAGCACAATCCTCTAGATTGTCATCGCTGCCTTTTGGTGGGTCGCGCATTATTCGAAAATGGAATCGTCGTACGCCATATCATCGGTGACCGTACTGTCAGTCATGAAAGCATCGAGGAAAAGCTAGTGAGCGAATTCGGTCACGGCGGTAATGATATGTTCTCTACAGGGCGCGAGCGGATTGCCGGAGCATATCGGGAACGAGCCAAACAAGTGTCTTATCGGAAACGCGATGAGCGCGACGACTTCGTCGCCGCCGAATAAGATCATGAGTACTCAGGTTTGCACTATTGGATTCACCAAATCCACTGCCGAACATTTCTTCGAGAGGCTACTACATGCCGACGTCAAGAAAATCATTGATGTTCGGTTAAACAACACTTCGCAACTCGCAGGCTTTGCCAAAGCAACCGACCTAAATTATCTGCTTAGCAAAATCGGCCATATTCAATATGTGCATGAACCGTTACTAGCACCAACCCAAGACATCCTAGACGACTACAAAAAGAAAAAGGGATCTTGGCAGACATACGAGCACAGATTTAAGGATTTGGTTGCATCTCGAAAAATCGAAAGTAAGTTTACACCAGCAAGCTTCGCTGATGGATGCTTACTGTGCTCAGAAGACAAACCCCATTACTGCCATCGCCGACTTGTCTGCGAGTATTTGAACAATAAGTGGAATGGCGCACTTTCGGTTAAGCACCTTTGAATTAGCAAGCTAGGTAGCTAGTCCAAGTCTTCGCGCATTCCTGCAAATTTCTGTTGCTCACTGCGCCGCGCCGCTATCGAGCGAGCTGCACGGCGTCCGGGAGCGACCCCGTGCGCCTCCCCACTCCGGCTTTGTCTTTCGCGCCATCGGCGCTATATGACGCCCGGCGACGCCCCTTCCCCAGATTCGCACCATGGCCAAGAAACCCGGAACCAACTCCGCCTCGTTCGTGCTGTTCGACGTCGTCTATGAGGACGGCTCGCAGCGCTCCAACCGCAAGGTGCCGGCCGAGATCCTCGGCGGGCTCGACAAGGACGAGCCGGCGCGCGCGGTGATCGAGGAACAGGACCGCGCGATCGCGGAAAAGTCCGGCATGGCGCCGCTCGCCATCAAGTCGATCCGCCGCTCGGGCGCCAAGCCCGAGAAGCTGCCGAAGTCGGAGCGGCTCGCCGCGAAGGGCGGGAAAAATCAGCGCGGGTGATCCTCAAAATAGCTCGCGATCATCCAATTTCGTGATGGCGTCTTGCTTCACTTAAGGCGTGGATGCCCGGCACAAGGCCGGGCATGACGGCGCTCGGCGAAGAGACGAGAAACGTCTAGCGCAGCTGATCGGCGAAATAGCCGATGGTCTTGCGATAGACCTCGCTCCGGTTCCACTCGCGCATCGCCTGGAAATTCGCCGAGCCCTCGCCGTAGGGCTGGCCGGCGGCCCAGCCGTTCACCTTGAGCAGGTTCGCGGTCGAGGCGAGCACGTCCGGCACCGAGTGGCGCAGGTCCACGTGCCCGTTGCCGTCGAAGTCGACGCCATACTTGATGTAGGACGAGGGCAGGAATTGCGTCTGCCCGATCTCGCCCGCATAGGCGCCGACGAGGTCGCGCAAGGGAAGGTCGCCGCGCTGCACGATCTGCAGCGCCGCGAGCAGCTCGCGCTGGAATAGCTCCGTGCGGCGGCAATCATGCGCCAGCGTCGCGAGCGTGCGGATCACCGGCAGCTTGCCCATGTCGCCGCCATTGTCGGTCTCCAGCGTCCAGATCGCGGCGACGATCTCCTTCGGCACGCCGAAGCGCTGCTCGACGCGGGCGAAGGTCGCGGCATGGCGGGCAAGCAGCGCGCGGGCGCGGTTGATGCGCGGCGCGGTGACGCGGGTGCGCGCATACTCCTCGAAGCTCTTGCGGAAGGTGCCGCGCTGGCGGCGGTCGAAGGCGAGCACGGCCGGGTCGTGCGTCAGCCCGGCGAAGGCCTCGCCGATCACACGCGCGGAAATGCCCGCGGCCTGCGCCTCGCGCGAAAACTGCGCGATGAAGGTGTTGAAGTCGCCGCCGCAGGTCGCAGCCGAGCCGGGCGCCGTCGCCGCAAGCAGCATCAGGAGCGCAGCCGCCAATATCCTCGTCATGAAAATCCTCTTTCGCAAAAAAATCCGCAGGCTCCCGCGCAGGGCGGGCGACAGGACGGAACCCGAAACCCGGCCCGGTTGTTCCAGAGCAACGAGGATCGCAGGAAAGCGGCGAAATTCGGTTTCACCCCAGGCGGAGGTCCGGCATGCCGGCAAAGTCGAAGAAACAGCAGATGGCGGCGGGCGCGGCGCTCGCTGCCAAGCGCGGCGAGCGCAGCAAATCGAGCCTGAAAGGCGCCTCGCGCCAGATGGTCAAATCCATGAGCGAGAAGCAGCTCGAGGAATTCGCCCACACCAAGCGGCGGAAACTGCCGCGCAAGGCGGGCTAGCCCCCGTCCGCCCGCTTCAGGCCGGCACGGCTTTCGCCAGATATTCGACCGCGGCGGCGACGCCGTTTCGCCCATGCGGGATGTCGAGGGCGGCGAGCGCCATCTCCACCGCGCCGAGCGTGCCGAACATCATCGGCGCGTTGCAATGCCCCATATGCGCGATGCGAAAGCCCTTGCCCTCGGATTGCCCGAGCGCCTTTCCGAGCACGACGCCGCATTTGCTGCGGCAATAATCGACCAGCGACTGCGTGCTCTCCCCGTTCCGCGTGACGATCGCGGTGACGGTGTCGCAGCGTTCCGACGGCTCGGCGATATTGAAGCCGAGGGTCTGCCCCTCGGCCCAGACCGACACCGCGCGGCGCGTCGCCTCCGCAAGCAGGCGGTGGCGCGCATGGACCGCATCAAGCCCTTCGGCGAACATCAGGTCGAGCGCGGCGCGCAGGCCGAACAGCAGATGCTCCGGCGGCGTGCCGCAATATTTATGGTAATGCTCTTTCCCGTCGCGGAAGGTCCAGTCCCAATACGGGGTGCGCAGGCCCGCCTTCTTGTGCGCGGCAAGCGCGCGCGGCCCGGCCGCGGTGAAGCCGATGCCGGGCGGCGTCATCAGGCCCTTCTGCGAGCCCGCCATCGCGAGATCGACACCCCACGCATCCATCTCGAACGGCACGCAGCCGAGCGAAGCGACGGTGTCGACCAGCAACAGCGCGTCGTGCTTCGCCGCGCGGACCGCGTCTCCGATCGCCTTGATGTCGTTGACGACGCCGGACGCGGTGTCGATCTGCGCAACCAGGATCGCCTTGATCTCGCCCTTGGCGTCAGCCTTCAGCCGCGCCTCGACCTCGTCGGGGCGCACCGCGCGGCGGAAATCCCCGTGCAGCACCTCGACCTCTGCGCCCAGCATCTTCGCCTGTTCGCCCCAGCCCAGCGCGAAGCGCCCGCTCTCCAGCACCAGCACCTTGTCGCCGCGCGAAAGCACGTTGGTGAGCGCCGCCTCCCATGCGCCGTGTCCGTTGGCGGCGTAGATGTAGACGCGGCCCTGCGTGCGGAAGACTTTTTTCAGATCGGCCAGAAGCCCGTCGGTCAGCTCGACCGCGGCGCCGGAATAGATGTCGATCGCGGGCCGCTGCATCGCTGCAAGCACCGCATCGGGAATGACGGTTGGGCCCGGAATGGCGAGGAATTCACGGCCGGAGGCGACGGACATTGGAGTGGCTCTTGGGATGAGTATGAGCCGCGGGCGTGCGGCGGCTTCTGACTAGCATGTCCCCGCGCACGGGTGAGATCACGATTGTTGATGAAATCGATCAACGCCGCAGGGCGGCCTGCCCGCGTTCAATTCCGCCGCGTCCGGGTTTTCTTCTCCGGCGGCCGGATCTCGCCTGACGCGGCCGCGGCCATCAGCTTGCGGAACGTCGGGCATTCGAGATGGCTCGGCGCGCGGCAGGCTGCGGCATGCCGCAACCCTTCCCGCATCGCGCGGAGCTTGCGGATCGTCCGGTCGAGCTCGTCCGCCTTCGCCGAAAGCATCTGCCGGTCGATGCGGGGCCGACCGTCCGGGGCGAACATCCGCGCGGTTTCCTCAAGCGTGAAGCCCGCCGCCTGCGCGAGCGCGATCAGCGCGAGCCGGTCGAACACGTCCGCATCGAACAGCCGGCGCAGGCCCCGCCGGCCGACCGACGCGATCAGCCCCTTCTCCTCATAGAAGCGAAGCGTCGAGGCCGGAATCCCGGAGCGATGGGCCACCTCGGCGATATCGGGCAATTTCATGCTTGACCTCAAGTTAACTTGAAGATGTAGCACGGTCTTGTCCTGATGCAAGCCATGGAGGCGGAGATGATCGATGCAATCCTGATCGGGGCCGGCGCGACCGGATTTCTGGATATCGCCTCGGTCGTGCGCCGGTGGCTGTTCGCGGAAGCCCTGCCCGATTACGGCCTGGTCGGCCGCTGGCTCGCCTACCTGCCGCGCGGACAATTTTTCCACGAGCCGATTTCGCGATCCGCGCCGGTGCGCGGCGAACGCCTGATCGGCTGGACCGCGCATTACCTGACCGGAATTGCGTTCGCGGCCGTCCTGCTCGCGACTTGGCCCGCGTGGCCGGATGATCCCGCGCTCATCCCGGCGCTGATCGTCGGCATCGGCAGCGTGGCCGCGCCCTTCCTCCTGATGCAGCCCGGCATGGGCGCAGGACTGGCGGCGAGCCGCACGCCCAATCCCGGCGCGGCGCGCCTGCGCAGCCTCGCGACGCACACAATCTTCGGCCTCGGCCTCTACGCGGCGGGCCGGGCGATACACCTGATCGAGTTCTGAAACCGAAACCACCAACCAAAGGAGTACCAACAATGACTTTCCATTCTCTCGGCGCACGGCGTCTGCCGCCGCGCTATGCGGCGTTTGTGATGCCGTTCGTCCTTTCGATTCTGATGTCGATGATCGTCTCGGCAATCGCGACGATGAAGAGCCTCGGCGTCAGCCCTGAGTTTGTCTCGACCTGGCCGATGGCCTGGCTGCTGTCGTGGCTCGTCGCGTTCCCGACGCTTCTTCTGGTGCTGCCGGTGGTGCGCCGGATTGTCGGCCTGATCGTCGAGCCGGCACCGCGCTGAGCGACGATCCTCATTCGACGCAAACAAAAACCCCGGCGCAAGCCGGGTTTTTTTTATTGGCTCAGTTGTCGAGGAATGAGCGAAGTTTTCTCGACCGGCTCGGATGCTTCAGCTTGCGCAGCGCCTTTGCCTCGATCTGGCGGATGCGTTCGCGCGTGACCGAGAATTGCTGGCCGACTTCCTCCAGCGTGTGGTCGGTGTTCATGCCGATGCCGAAGCGCATGCGCAGCACGCGCTCTTCACGGGGAGTCAAGGACGCCAGCACGCGGGTCGTGGTCTCGCGCAGGTTCGACTGGATCGCCGCGTCGATCGGCAGGATCGCGTTCTTGTCCTCGATGAAATCGCCGAGATGCGAATCTTCCTCATCGCCGATCGGCGTTTCGAGGGAGAGCGGCTCCTTGGCGATCTTGAGCACCTTGCGCACCTTCTCCAGCGGCATGCCAAGCTTCTCGGCAAGCTCTTCCGGGGTCGGCTCGCGGCCGATCTCGTTCAGCATCTGCCGCGAGGTGCGCACGATCTTGTTGATCGTCTCGATCATGTGCACCGGGATGCGGATGGTGCGCGCCTGGTCGGCGATGCTGCGCGTGATCGCCTGACGGATCCACCACGTCGCATAGGTCGAGAACTTGTACCCTCTACGATACTCGAACTTATCGACCGCCTTCATCAGGCCGATATTGCCTTCCTGAATGAGGTCGAGGAATTGCAGGCCGCGATTGGTGTATTTCTTGGCGATCGAGATGACGAGGCGCAAGTTCGCCTCCACCATTTCCTTCTTCGCCTGGCGCGCCTCGCGCTCGCCCTTCTGCACCATGTGCACGATCTTGCGGAACTCGCCGATCTCGAGCCCGGTCTCGGTCGCAAGCGCGTGGATGTCGGTGCGGATCGACTTGACCTTGTCCTTGTCCTTCGCGACGAGGTTCTTCCAGCCCTTGGCCGCGAGCTTGGACACGCGGTTGAGCCAGCGCGGATCGAGCTCTGAGCCGAAATAATTCTTCAGGAAGTCCTCGCGCGCGACGCCGTAGCTTTCGGCGAGCCGCATCAGCCGGCCCTCGAAGCCGACCAGGCGCTTGTTGATGTCGTAAAGCTGCTCGACGAGTGAATCGATGCGCTGCTGGTTGAGCCGCAGCGACTTCACCTCGGCGATGATCTCTTCCTTGATCTTGCGATATTTGCGCTCCTGCGCGGGAGAGAGCGAGTCGTTGTGCAGGCGCAGGTCGATGTCCTGATCCTGCAGACGGCGCAGCCGCTTGTACTCGCTCGCGACCTTGTCGAAGGTCTCGAGCACTTTCGGCTTCAGTTCGAGTTCGATCGCGGCGAGCGAGAGCGAATTCTCGAACTCGTCGTCGTCCATGTCGGCTTCGGCGGCGGCCTCGGCCGGATCCTTCTCTTCGCCGTCGCCCGCGGGCGCGGCCGCGGGCTTGAACGGGGTCGGCTGCGGCGGCGCGGAGGGAGGCGACGCCTGCTGCTGCGGCGCGCCTTCGACGAAGGCGGCCGCCGGATTGCCGCCCGGCAAAGGCTGGCCGTCCGGCCCGACCGGAACGGGAAGTTTCGCGTCCGGCCCGGCATAGGTCGCTTCGAGATCGATGATGTCGCGAAGGAATACCTTTCCTTCGTTCAGTTCGTCGCGCCAGATGATGATGGCCTGGAAGGTGAGCGGGCTTTCGCACAGCCCTGCGATCATCGCCTCGCGGCCGGCCTCGATGCGCTTGGCGATCGCGATTTCGCCCTCGCGCGACAGCAGCTCGACCGAGCCCATCTCGCGCAGATACATGCGCACCGGATCGTCGGTGCGCTCGGAGGGCTCCTTCTTCTCGGTGGTGGCGACCGGCTTCGCCGTCACCTCCACGAGCTCGCCGCCCTCCTCCTCGTCGTCATCCTCCTTGTCGCCGTCCTCGCCTTCGACGGTTTCTTCCTGCTCGATGACGTTGATGCCCATCTCGCTGAGCATCGAGAAGATGTCCTCGATCTGGTCGGAGGTGACCTCCTCCGACGGCAGCACGGCGTTGATCTGGTCGTGGGTGACGTAACCGCGCTTCTTGGCGGTCTTGATCATCTTGCGGACGGCGGCATCGGAAAGGTCGAGAAGCGGAAGCGGCGCATCCGGCGCGCCTTCGGTTTCCTTGTCCGGCTGGGCCTCGTCCTTGTCCTTGGCCGCACCGGTCTTGGATTTCGGCGCCGCGCCCTTGGCGGAGGTCGCGGACTTCGTCGCGGTCTTGGTCGCGTTGCGGGGCGCGCTCTTGGCGGGGGTTTTGGTCTTGGTGGCGGTCTTGGCCATCGACAACTTCTCTCTCCTCGCGGCGCATCACGCCGTTTCCAGGCCGCCGGCCTTGAAAGCCCGCGACCAAGGGGCTGCGCCGCAGCCCACCAAGGCGAGATGAAAGTCACCTCGCCGACTCAAAACGTCCGGACTGTCGCCCAGGGTCCTTAAGCTGGAATTAACCCTGTAAACACCCGGAAATTCTCCCAAATTCAAGCCAGTTCGACGCCTAAACGCTACGCACCGGCCGGCCGGATGGAAGGCCAAAACCCTCGATCAGCGCCTCGGTCCCCTCGAGTGCTGCGAGCCTGCCTTGAACATCCCGGATCCAGGCCAGATTCGCCTCGCTCGGCTCGTCACCGAGCGCGCGTTCTGCGTCCTTGAGCTCCCTATTTAACGTGCGGTGCTTGCGATGCAAGGTAACGACGTGGGTCCACCACTGATTCACGTCCTCCTCGGCCGCCCCCTCAAGTGCCGGCCAGTCGGAGGTGTGAGTGATCGCGGCCCTGATGCGGTTGAGCGCCGGTTCCAGGCCGCGGCGCACGAGAGCGGCCTGCAAGCCCTTGGAATCGAGGGCGGATTCTTCGGTTCCCGCCTCCAATATGGCGCGCCGCAGGACTTCGGCGTCGGCATGGCGGAATTCGAGATCGGAGAATTCCTCCGCGTGGGTCTCCAGCAGCCAGGGGTGATGGACCACCGCGAGCAGGATCAGGGCCTCGCGCGGCGGTAACGCGCTCCGGAATCCGCGCACGAGCGGGCTCGCGCCGAGCCTCGGACTGAGCGGAGCGAACGGCTCGCGGATGGTCCTCATGCCGCGCTTCCAGTCGCGTCTCTCCTCGCGGCCGGCGCGGCGGCCGGGATCGAAACCGCGCTCGCGCGGATAGGCAGGCCCGAGGACTGGCGAAAAGAGCGCGCGCACCCGGCCTTCGAGATCCTGCCGGTAGTATCTGCGCACGGCTTCGTTGCCGATGCCGGCGGTGATTTCGCCGATGCGCGCTTCGAGCGCCGCGCAGCGCTCCGGCGTATCGAAACTCGAGCTTTCGGTCTCGCGCATCCACAGCATGTCCGCGAGCGGGCGCGCGCTTGCGAGAACTTCGGCAACCGCCTCGCGTCCGCCCGCGCGCACGAGGTCGTCGGGGTCCTGCCCTTCCGGAAGGAGTGCGAATTTCAGGCTCTTGCCGGGAGCAAGCCGCGGCAGCGCGAGATCGACCGCGCGGAACGCGGCGCGGCGTCCTGCGCCATCGCCGTCGAAACACAGGACCGGCTCGTCCGCCATCTTCCACAGATAGCCGAGCTGATCTTCGGTGAGCGCGGTGCCGAGCGGAGCGACGGTGCCGTCATAGCCCGCCGACACCATCGCGATGACGTCGACATAGCCCTCGACCACGATCAGCGGCTTGCCCTGATGCGTCGCCTGACGCGCCACCGCGCCGTTGAACAGCGTCGCGCCCTTATGGAAGAGCGGCGTCTCCGGCGAGTTGAGATATTTCGCCTGCGCATCGGGCGAGAGCGCGCGGCCACCGAAGGCGATGACGCGCCCGCGCCAGTCGGCGATCGGAAACATCACGCGGTCGCGGAAGCGGTCGTAGGGCACCGGGATGTCGTCGCCGGCAATGAGCAGGCCCGTCTCGATCATGTCCTCGACCGGAATGCCGTGGCTGCCCAGATGCTCCTTCAGCGCGAAGCGCTCGCCGGTGGCGTACCCGATGCGGAATTTCAGCTGCGTCGCGGGAGGGATGCCGCGGTCGGCGAGATAACCGCGCGCCTTCGCGCCTTCACGCGCGGCGAGCGTCGCCTCGAAATATTTTGCCGCGATCTCGACGACGTCATGCAGCGTCTTGCGCCGCTCCTGCCGCGCCTCGTCCTCGCGCGAGACCTTCGGCAGCGCAACGCCCGCAAGCGAGGCGAGCCGCTCCACCGCTTCGGGGAAGGTCACCCCCTCGGTCAGCATGATGAAGTCGAAGATCGACCCGTTCTTGCCGGAGGAGAAATCGAACCAGGCCTGTTTCTGGTCGTTGACGAAAAAGGACGGTGTCTTTTCCGTGTTGAACGGCGAAAGCCCCTTCCACTCGCGCCCGGCTTTCTTCAGCTGTACGCGGCGGCCCACCACCTCCGACACCGGCAGGCGGTTCTTCAATTCCTCGAGGAATTCGGGCGTAAAGCGCATGGCTCAGGGGGACCGATTCGGGCTTGAACCCGATCATAGCGGTGAATTGCGCCGGGATTCGGAACCCGCGTCAGACCCCCGCACAATGCGCCGGAATCGCAGCCTTTTCCCGGTTATCCACACCCCTCTCATATCCGGCGGCGGGCCTAGGCCTTCGCGAGCGCCGCAGTCTCGGCCGATCCGCTGGTCGCGATCCAGATTCCTGCAAAGACTGCGACAAGGCCGATCACCAGGTTGAGCGTGACCGGTTCATGCACCAGAACCGACGCCAGCAGCATCGCGGCGAGCGGATTGACCGTCATCGTATTGGCGACGCGCGTCGGGCTCGCGCGCTCGAGCGCAAGCACCCAGAGAATAAAGGCAAGCGCGCCGCCCCCGATGCCGAGATAAAGCCCGGCGATCCATTCGCGCGTTTCGAACGCAGCGAGCGTGGCGAAGCCGCCGGTCTGCGTTTCGACGATGACGAGCGCGATCGCGCCCGCGCCCATGCCGACGGTGAGAAACCCGAGCGCGCTGGAGCGCTGGATGAACGGGCGCGACCACACATTATAGAACGCCATGCAGAGCACGGCTCCCGTCATGATGAGTTCGCCGCGCCAGCTTTCCGGTGGCGCATCCGTGATGCCCGCGACAAGCGCGACGGCCACGCCTGCCATCGCGATCACGACGCCGATCGTCTTGCGCACGGTGAGCGGCTCGATGCGCAGCAGCGCCCCCACGATCATCGTCTGCAGCGGGATGGTGGAGAGCGCAAGGCTTGCGCGCGCCGCGGTCGTGTAGCCGATGGCGACATTGTAGAGGATGAAGAAGATCGCGAAGAAGAATACGCCGAGCGTCGCGACCGCGAGCCAGTCGCGGCGCGGCGGAAGGCGCACCCGCAAGGCCAGCGCGATCAGCAACATGCACAGAAATCCGAGGCCGAAACGCAGGATCGCGATGCTGACGGGGTCGGCGGTGGACACGAGATAGCGTGTCACCGCGGCGGACGAACCGCCGAGCGCGCTCGATACGATTGCAATGACGACACCCGACCGATCGCTCATGCAGCGAACACCCTAGCAGAGTCGCAAGCGACGCTCATGGAGACGGGCCGGCTTTATGGCCCGTTTACGCGGGACCCTGGCGTTCCGGCGTCAGACAATTTCGCCGGTCAAGAGGCGGCCGGCGACATCAGGACGGCTGCGGCGGGGCCTTCTGCTTTTTCAGGCTGCGCAGAAGAAACCCGGCGACCGGGATCAGCGCCGGCAGGATCAAGTCGACATGCGAGACGCGGTTGAGGCGCTCCTCCAGCATCTGCAAATCGAGCCGCAGCGCCTCGACCGCATTCTTGTGGACTTCGCGGACAAGATCGATTTCGCGGTCGGGCTTGCGTTTCGCCGCGACAATCATCAGGACCAGCGCGATCACAAGATTGGCTATCCCGAGCGCGACCGCCGCGACGACGGCTGAGGCGGCTTGCACCAGCGCGAAATAGGCAGCGATCTCCAGAAAGAGCAGCCCGAAAACCGCGATCAGCGCGGCGACCGCATTGATCGCCGAACGCGCGAGCAGATGCCGCAACTGGATGTCGGCCATGATCCGGTCGGCACGCCACAGCGTCTTGAGATTGACGAACAGGCTGTCGAATTTCATCGCCCGCGTCCCATCATCCGGCCGATCGCGACGCCCGCGAGAAATGCCGAGGCGACAGAGGCCAGCGGGTGCGAGGCGACGAAGCCTTCCGCCTCGCTCTCCGCGTCCGCCAGATGTGTCCTGATGTCTCCGAGGAGCCGCTCGAATTCGGCGGTCGCGGCGGATGTGGCGTCAGCTGCGTTGCCCTTCAGCGCGGCCGCGGTCGCTTCGGCACAGCGGCGCAGGTCGTCGCGCAGGATTTCGAGTTCGGTCTTCAGATCACTCATTCGGGCAAGGTCGGCCGCCCCGGACCAGGCGGCCTTGATCTAAATCAAGAAACCGAATTCACGCGACTTCGTCGGTATAGACCTGAAACTTCGTCAGCGTGGTCTGGCCGAACGAATTGGACAGGGGCACATCGGCTGCGTCCCGGCCCCGGCCCATCACGATGCGCCCGATGCGCGGCACGTTGTGGCGCGCGTCGAACGTGTACCAGGTGCCGCCGAGATAGACCTCGAACCAGGCCGAGAAATCCATCGGCTCGTCCACCGGCGGCACGCCGATGTCGCCGAGATAGCCGGTGCAATAGCGCGCCGGGATATTCATGCAGCGGCACAGCGTGACCGCGAGATGCGCGAAGTCGCGGCACACCCCCTGGCGCTGCTGATGCACGTCGTAGGCGGTCTTGGTCGGCGCGGCGAAGGGATAGCCGAACTGGATGTGGTTATGGACGTAGTCGCAGATCGCCTGCACCCGGCCCCAGCCCATCGGCGCATCCTTGAACAGGGACCACGCGAGATCGGCGAGCTTGTCGGTCTCGCAGTAACGGCTGCCCATAAGGTAATGCAGGCATTCGTCGGGGAGTTTTTCCACCGGGAGCTGCGGCGCGTCGGGCACGACCGGATCGGGCAGCCCGCTGTCGCGCACGAGCGCGCGTCCGGAAATCGTCACGCCGCCCGCCGGCGCCACGAGGCGCCCGCAGACATTTCCGAACATATCCCGATAGAAGGTCAGCGGCGTTGCCGGCGTGCAGTGAATGTCTTCCGTCCCGATGATGTCGATATGCCGCGACGGATGGATGCTCAGCATGATGACCATCGGAGTGGGCTGCACCGTGCCATAACCGATGTCGAATCCGACCTTGATCTGCATCGTCACGCCACTCTTAAGGTTACGCCGTCAGGCCGCCGCCTCCGCGACATGAATGTCCACCGTCATGCCGAGATGATCGGACAGCGAGCCCATGAACGTGCCCGACAGCGGGATGGCCTGGCGCGGTTCGCGCGCGACCGCGACGCGGATCAGATCGCGGCTGCCGACGATTCCGTTGGTCGGATCGAATTCGACCCAGCCGGCATTCGGAAGATAGACCTGCAGCCAGGCATGGGTGTTGCCGCCGCCGCGATGACCGTCGGCATCGCGCACATAAATATATCCTGACACGAACCGTGCCGCGAGCCCGAGCGCGCGCACCGCTTCGATCATGAAAAGCGCGAAGTCGCGGCAGGTGCCGCTGCCGAGCCGCAGGGTCTCGAGCGGTTCCTGTACGCCCGGCGTGAAGCGCCGCACATAAGTGAACTGCTCGCGGATCGCGTGGGTCATGTCGGTGAGCATGTCCTGCGTCTGGGTCGGGCCTTTCGTGCGCACGAATTGCCGCGCCCAGTCCTTGATGAGGCCGTCGGGGTCCGCAAACTGGCGCGCGATCGAAAGCGACAGATCGGGCAATTCCTCCTCGTCATAGGCAAACGGATAGCGCCAGGCGGTGTCGTCTTCGGTGAGGTGCAAACCCTCCACCGGACGGTGGTCGATCGTGAGCGTGCTCTCGAAGGTCAGCCGGTCGGAGCGGCCGTCGAACTTCGCGATGCCGACGCTGTTGCCGAACACGTCGTGGATCCAGCGCAAGGCGGACGGCGCCGGCGCGATGTCGAGCCGGTTGTCCAGCACGCGCAGGTCATGCCCGTCCCTGGGACGCAGCATGACCCGGTGCTCTCCGAAGGCGACCGGGTTGGCGTAGGCATATTCGGTCTTGTGGCGGATCGTCAGGACAGGCATTGGACCATCAGAAGCAAAAATCGTGGCAGGACGGAAAAACGCTCGATTCCCGCTTACTATCAGAGTTGCGCGGAAACGCGCGCCGGTAATGTGCAAATCTTAGGCACGGCGCTATCCCAAAAGGCGATGTTTTCATGAATGAAGGCGGCAAAGGCGGCCTCGCCGAGGCTTCGTTCGGCACCCTTCTTGCCGCCGACGAGCCTGCCGCGGTGCAGGTCTATCGGCCGGGCGGACGCTCCCGGCTGCTCATCCTGTGCGACCATGCCGGCAAGATCATCCCGAGGCGCCTCGGCAAGCTCGGCCTGCCGGACTCGGAGATCGAGCGGCATATCGGCTGGGATATCGGGATCGCAGGCGTCGTGCGCGGCATGGCCGATGCGCTCGATGCGGTCGCGATCATGCAGCCCTATTCGCGCCTCGTGATCGACTGCAACCGCTTTCCGGGGACCGCCACGTCGATCCCGACGATCAGCGAGAATACCGAAATCCCCGGCAACGACCGGCTCGCGGCGGAAGAAATCGCGGCGCGGCAGGCGGAAATCTTCGCCCCCTATCACGCCGCGATCGGGGCCGAACTCGACCGGCGCAAGAAGGCGGGCGAGCACACCATGCTCGTCTCGATGCATTCCTTCACGCCGGTCTACAAAGGCGTCGCGCGCCCCTGGCATGTGGGCACGCTCTACAACAAGCATGCCTGGCTCGCCGGAATCGTGTTCGACCTTCTGAGCGCGGAGCCCGGCCTCGTCGTCGGCGACAACGAGCCGTATGCCGTCGCCGAAAATTTCGATTATTCGATCCCGGTCTACGGCGAACAGCGCAACCTGCCGCATGCCGGCATCGAGATCCGGCAGGATCTGATCGGGTCTGACGTCGGGCAGCGCGAATGGGCCGCGCGCATGACGAAGGTCTTTGCGGAGGCCGAGAAGCGCACGCATGGCTGAAGACGGGACCGCGTCATGGACCTGACCAAGATCACCGCCGGCCCGAAGCCGCCGCAGGA
The DNA here is from genome assembly GCA_964584855.1 of uncultured Hyphomicrobiales bacterium. Classification (GTDB taxonomy): domain Bacteria; phylum Pseudomonadota; class Alphaproteobacteria; order Rhizobiales; family Xanthobacteraceae; genus Pseudorhodoplanes. The sequence goes on along the minus strand of CAZPBF010000031.1, from coordinate 61,031 downwards.
CCTTCACGCCGTGATCGAAATCCCGATCGGCGGCGTGCCGGTGAAATACGAGATCGACAAGAATTCCGGCGCGCTGTTCGTCGACCGGTTCCTGCACACCGCGATGTTCTATCCGGGCAATTACGGATTCATCCCGCACACATTGTCGGCTGACGGCGACCCTTGCGACGTGCTGGTGGTGACGCAGGTGCCGGTCGTGCCGGGCGCGATCATCCGCTGCCGGCCGGTCGGGGCGCTGATCATGGAAGACGAGGCGGGCGGCGACGAGAAAATCCTCGCGGTGCCGGTCGACAAGCTCAACCCGTTCTACACCGACATCAGGAGCTACAAGGATCTCCCGCCGATCATGTGCGAGCAGATCGCGCACTTCGTCCAGCACTACAAGGATCTGGAAAAGGGCAAGTGGGTGAAGCTCGCCAAGTGGCTCGACACGGCTGACGCAGAACAGTTGGTGATGGACGCGATCGCACGGGCGAAGAAATAAGACAGTCGCGTCCCGCAACAGAGAACAGAGAAATGCACCGTCATGGCCGGGTTTGTCCCGGCCATCCCGTTCAGGCGGGCACAGTGCGTCACTAAGCGAGATGCGCGGGTCAAGCGCGCATGACGAAGGGAATGAATCAGCCGAGCGCGGACTTCACCATTCCGCTGACTTTGCCGAAATCCATCTGGCCGGCATATTTGCCTTTCAGCACCCCGATCACCTTGCCCATGTCCTTCATGCCGGCGGCGCCGGTCTCCTTGATTGCGGCGTCGATCGCAGCCTTGGTCTCGGCCTCCGACATCTGCTTCGGCAGATAGCCCTGGATGATCGCGATCTCGTCGCGCTCCTGCTTTGCAAGCTCGGGGCGCGCGCCCTTGTCGTAAAGCTCGGCGGATTCCTGGCGCTGCTTGATCATCTTCTGGAACACCGAGAGGAGATCGCCGTCCGCGAGCGTCTTGCCAGCGCCCCGCGCCTCGATGTCGGCGTTCTTGATAGTGGAGTTCATCAGACGCAGCGTCGAGACCTTGCGCTCGTCCTTGGCCTTCATCGCCTCTTTCAGGGCATTGTTGATGTCGTCGCGCAGCACCGGCTCATCCTTTGGTCGTGAGAATCGTCTTTATATAGGCATTCCGGGCGGGGGACAGGCCCAAAAGCCGCTTTGACGGATCGCGCCGGCACGACTATCTAGCCCCTCATGAGCCCCAATCTCGACGATTCCGGCTGGGCCGAGCCCAAGGCCTCGGCCCTCCTCGTGCACGCCGACGGCACGGTGCTGGAAGGTTTCGGTTTCGGCGCGACCGGACATGCGGTCGGCGAAGTCTGCTTCAACACCGCGATGACCGGATATGAGGAAATCCTCACCGATCCATCCTATGCCGGCCAGCTCATCACCTTCACGTTTCCCCATATCGGCAATGTCGGAACGAACGAGGAGGACATCGAGACGGTAAACATGGCGGCGACGCCCGGCGCGCGCGGGGTGATCCTGCACACCGCCATCACCGATCCGTCGAACTATCGCGCGACGCGCCACCTCGACCAGTGGCTGCGGGCGCGCGGCATCATCGGCCTTTCCGGGATCGACACGCGCGCGCTGACCTCGCTCATCCGCGAGAAGGGCATGCCGAATGCCGTGATCGCGCACGAGCCCTCCGGCAAATTCGACCTCGACGCGCTAAAGAAGGAAGCGCGGGAATGGCCGGGGCTCGAAGGCATGGACCTCGTTCCGATGGTCACGAGCGGACAGCGCTTCACCTGGGACGAGACGCCATGGGAATGGGACAAGGGCTATGGCCGCCTCGACAATCCCGAATTCCACGTGGTCGCGATCGATTACGGCATCAAGCGCAACATCCTGCGCCTGCTCGCGAGCGTCGGCTGCAAGGTGACGGTGGTGCCGGCAAAGACCAGCGCCGAGGACATCATGGCGCTGAAGCCAGACGGCGTGTTCCTCTCGAACGGCCCGGGCGATCCGGCCGCGACCGGAGAATATGCCGTGCCGGTCATCAAGCAGATGATCTCGAGCAACCTGCCGACCTTCGGGATCTGCCTCGGGCACCAGATGCTCGGTCTCGCCGTCGGCGGCAAGACGATGAAGATGCATCAGGGCCACCACGGCGCGAACCATCCGGTGAAGGATCTCACCACCGGCAAGGTCGAGATCACCTCGATGAACCACGGCTTCGCGGTGGATTCGCAGTCGCTGCCGGCGGACGCCGAGCAGACGCATATCTCGTTGTTCGACGGATCGAATGCCGGCATCGCGCTCAAGAACAAGCCGGTCTTCTCGGTGCAGTATCATCCCGAGGCCTCGCCCGGCCCGCGCGACAGCCATTACCTGTTCAAGCGCTTTGCCGACCTGATGCGCGCGCACAAGAAGAACCGCGCGGCGGCGTGAGAATGATTGGGAAGCGTGTCGACCCGCTGACGTTCCTCTTCGCCGATGACGGTTCGGTGCCGAACAACGCGACGCTTCCCTTCGTGGTGCTGCCGGGCGCGGTGAACCTGTCGGGCTCGGCGGATCCGGAAGAGGTGATCGAGAAGGTTTTCCACGGCAATGGCTGGGGCCAGAGCTGGCGCAACGGAATCTTTCCTTACGTGCATTATCACTCGCAGATCCACGAAGGGCTCGCTATCGCGCGCGGCCGCGCCAAGGTCCGCTTCGGCGGCAATCAGGGCAAGGAACTCGATCTGACGCCCGGCGATGTCGCCATCCTGCCCGCGGGGACAGGCCATCAATGCCTGTGGAACTCACCCGACCTCGTCGTGATCGGCGCCTATCCGAAGAGCGGACGCTACGACCTGTGCCGCGGCAGCAAAGCCGAGCACACGCGCGCACTGACGACGATTCCGCAGGTGCCGTTGCCTGACACCGATCCGGTGTTCGGCAAGGATGGACCCTTGATCAAGCTCTGGGCGAAGTAGCCCGCATCGCGGCCGTCGTTTCACTCCCCGGCCGCAACGACAGACAAGAATGCGCGACTGGATTTCCTTCTTCAATTCCGATCATCCGATCTACGTCAACGCGCGGCATCGCGCCGTGCACGGGGTTTTGCTCGCGCGGGGCATGGCGAAATACCTGCCGAAGGAGGCCCGCGTTCTGGATTACGGTTGCGGCGAGGCGCTGCACGCAAGTCAGATCGCGGCGCATGTCGCGGGGCTGATCCTCAGCGATGCGGCTCCGCAGGTGCGCGCCTCGCTTGAGAAGCGCTACGCCGGTCACGGCATCGTCAATGTGATGTCGCCCGCGGAGGTCGCCAAACTTCCCGATGCGTGCCTCGATGTCGTGGTGCTGCATTCGGTCGCGCAATATCTGAGCGAAACTGAAGCCGACAAACTGTTCGCGCTGTTTCGCCGGCTGCTGAAGCCGTCCGGCACGCTGCTTCTCGGCGACATCGTCACGCCGGATGTGGGGGCGGCGACCGATGCGATCGCGCTTCTTCGTCTCGGCGCTGCGAACGGCTTTTTCTTCGCGGCCCTCGGTGGACTGATCCGCACGCTCCTATCCGGCTATTGGCAGCTGCGCCAGCAGGCGGGTCTCACGCGCTATAGCGAGCCTGCGATGATCGAAAAGCTCGGCCGCGCCGGATTTTCCGCGCGCCGCGCGCCCGAGAATATCGGCCACAATCAGTCGCGCATGCTGTTCGTCGCGACCCCGCAGGGTTAATGCGGCATTACCGGCTTTCATCAAGCGGAAACCGTCTTTGTTGACCCGCCGGCAAGGCCCCGCGTCCTAGGGTCGCCTCGGCCCGGTGGCGGAGCGGCGACGCTAAGGTCGTGCAAGACCGAACAGCCTGGTTCGATTCCAGGCCGGGCCTCCAATTTCCCGCCGCCGCGAACCTCGCAAGCTCATTTGCTTGCGGCCCCATTGCTTGAACTTGGATTCGAAACGGCTTTTCGCTCCGTGGTGCGGCAATACAGTTGGGCGCTCCGCGCTTGGCTTTTCGCCCCGATGCCGGTGCGAACGGCGGCTACGGTTGGGGCAAAGACAACCTCTCGGCTGGTGGCGTGGATGAAGGTTCGCCTTCGTTGACGGCAAGCTCGGCGGCGGCCAGATCGGGTGCGACTATCAGACCGGCTCCTGGGTCTTCGGCATCGAAGGCATGGTTGGGCCAATCTCACCGGCAACGGACTTAATCCACCGAATGCTCCCACCGGCCGCGCTTACGCAAAATATTCCGCGCTTGCCGATGTGAACTATCGATTCTGAATGCGGATTCCCTGACAGTCAAAAACCCCGGCGACGACTTGCCGGGGTTTTTCTTTTGGTGCATCGGGACAAACTTGCCGCGAAGGATCGCGCGCGCCGTGAATCTCACAAGCTCATCTGCTTGTGGCCGCATTCCTTGCACTTGAACTCGACCCGGCGTTCGCCCTTGGTAGCGACGACACGATTGGGCGCGCCGCATTTGCCGCATTTCGCCTCGATGCGGGTGTCGCCGTGCTTCACCGCGAGATTCTTCTTTTCCATGGCCTCGCGGATGAGGCGCTCGGCCTCGTCGCGCATGCCCTGCTTGGACAGTCCGGGTCCGTTTTTCGAATTCATGCCCGGACGATGGCCGGAACCGGCCCGGAAGGCAAACTGATTTTCAGGTCTGCGCTTCGCCGACAGTGTCCGCCATCGCAGCGCCCCTTCGGCCGAGCGGCTTATCGCGCCCGACGGTCGAATCGCGCGCGGTCTGGTGCTCGATCTCCGAATTCAGTTCCGCGCCGATGAGAACCACGCTCGACGACAGCCACAACCACATCATCAGTCCGATCCCCGCGCCGAGCGAGCCATAGGTCGCGTTGTAGTTCGCGAAATGGGCGAGATACCACGACAGCAATATCGAGCCGGCGAGCCACGCCAGCGCGGCGAACAGGGTTCCGACCGAAACCCATTGCCAGCGCGCATTGCGGCGGTCCGGCCCGTAGCGGTAGAGCACCGCAAGCCCGAACAGGATCATGACCACGAGCGCGGGCCAGCGCAGCAGGTGCGTCAGCACACCCGCCGCGCCGCTTAAGCCCACATATGACAGGATCACCGGGAAGACCACCACCGCGCCGACCGCAAACAGAAAGGAGGCAATCATCCCGACGGTGAAGGCCAGCGACATCAGATTGAGCCTGACGAAGCTTCGCTTCTCCTGCTCGCCATAGATCACATTGAGCGCATCGATCATCGCCTTCATGCCGGCATTCGCGCTCCAGATCGCAAGTCCAAGGCCAAAGACGAAACCGAAGCTCAGCGACCTGTTGCCGCCCGACACGATGCGCAGCATCTGCTCCTGCACGATGTCGATGACCGATTGCGGCGCAACCCCGGCGATCAGCGAAAGCTGCTGTGACACGGTGCCGGCATCGGCGATGAGGCCATAGATCGACACGAAGGCGGTGACCGCGGGAAAGAGCGCAAGCAGAGCGTAAAAGACGACGCCGGCCGCGACCGCGAGGACCCGATCCTTCGACATTTCCCCGTAGGTTCGCCAGAAGACGTCCTTCCAGCCGCGCCACGGGATGTCCAACGGGGTATCGGCCCGACGGCCACGGCCCCGCTCCTTCGCCCGGCGCTGCTGGATGCGCAGCGGCTCGTCGGTCGCGACGGGTTCACCGAAGGGACGGTCCGCGACCTTGCGCGGGCCGCGGCGCGCCGCCCGACGCTCCGCAGCGGCGGCCAGCGCGACCAGCGCCGCGACTGCGAGACCTGCAGCCCATAATCCCTTATCGGCGCGGGCAAGCGTTTGGCGAAGCGTCGTCGATGGGGCCATCGAAAACCCAACGCAGACAAGGGCTTTCGGTTGCGCCAGCAAGTTGTGGCCGGGCCAGCCGTTGCCCTTCCATCGCCTCCGATTCTGGTCTAAGCACCGTGCGCGCGGGGCCCGCCCCGCTGCCGGGGGCAAAGGACGCGCATCAAGGCGCGCCCTTTTTTTGTGCGCAAGCGGAGCCCGATGCCAAAACGGACCGACATCAAATCCATCCTCATCATCGGCGCAGGCCCCATCGTCATCGGGCAGGCCTGCGAATTCGACTATTCCGGAACGCAGGCCTGCAAGGCCCTGAAGGACGAGGGCTACCGGATCGTGCTGGTGAACTCGAACCCGGCGACGATCATGACCGATCCCGATCTCGCCGACGCCACCTATATCGAGCCGATCACGCCGGAAATCGTCGCCAAGATCATCGAGAAGGAACGCCCCGACGCGCTTCTTCCCACCATGGGCGGGCAGACCGCGCTGAACTGCGCGCTGTCGCTGAAAAAGATGGGCACGCTCGACAAGTTCGGCGTGCAGATGATCGGCGCGACCGCCGAAGCGATCGACAAGGCCGAAGACCGCGAGCTCTTCCGCGAGGCGATGACCAAGATCGGGCTGAGCACGCCCCGCTCGCACCACGTCAAGACGCTCGCCGATGCGCTGAGGGCGCTCGACGATATCGGGCTGCCCGCGATCATCCGTCCGAGCTTCACGCTCGGCGGCACCGGCGGCGGCATCGCCTATAACCGCGGCGAATTCATCGACATCGTGGAGCGCGGGATCGACGCCTCTCCGACCAACGAAGTGCTGATCGAGGAATCGGTGCTCGGCTGGAAGGAATTCGAGATGGAGGTGGTGCGGGACAAGAAGGACAATTGCATCATCATCTGCTCGATCGAGAATTTCGATCCGATGGGCGTGCATACCGGCGACTCGATCACGGTCGCCCCCGCGCTGACGTTGACTGACAAAGAATACCAGATCATGCGCGACGCCTCGCTCGCGGTGCTGCGCGAGATCGGAGTGGAGACCGGCGGCTCGAACGTGCAATTTGCCGTGAACCCCGCCGACGGCCGGCTCATCGTCATCGAAATGAACCCGCGCGTGTCGCGTTCCTCGGCGCTCGCCTCGAAGGCGACCGGCTTCCCGATTGCCAAGGTCGCGGCCAAACTCGCGGTCGGCTACACGCTCGACGAAATCGCAAACGACATCACCGGCGGCGCGACACCCGCCTCGTTCGAGCCGACCATCGATTACGTCGTCACGAAAATCCCGCGCTTTGCTTTCGAGAAATTCCCCGGCGCCTCGCCGATCCTGACCACCTCGATGAAATCGGTCGGCGAAGTCATGGCGATCGGGCGCACCTTCCAGGAAAGCCTGCAGAAGGCGCTGCGCGGTCTCGAGACCGGGCTGACCGGGCTCGACGACATCGAGATCGAAGGACTCGGCCAGAGCGACGACAAGAATGCGATCCGCGCCGCGCTCGGCACGCCCACGCCGAACCGGATCCTGCAAATCGCGCAGGCGATGCGGCTCGGCTGGAGCGACGAGGAGATTTTCGCCTCGTGCAAGATCGACCGCTGGTTCCTGGCGCAGATGCGCGGCATCGTCGACATGGAAGCGAAGGTGCGCAAGGGCGGCCTGCCGCCGAACGCGCATCACATGCGCAGCCTGAAGGCGATGGGATTTTCCGATGCCCGGCTCGCGGTGCTCACCGGCGCGACCGAAGCGGACGTGAAGAAGGCGCGCCGGGCGCTTGGCGTGCGGCCCGTTTTCAAGCGCATCGACACCTGCGCTGCGGAATTCGCCTCGCCCACCGCCTACATGTACTCGACCTACGAGACGCCGTTCGCCGGCAAGGTCGTCGACGAGAGCGCCCCGTCCGCGAAGAAGAAAGTCATCATCCTCGGCGGCGGGCCGAACCGGATCGGCCAGGGCATCGAGTTCGACTATTGCTGCTGCCATGCCTGCTTCGCGCTGCACGACGCGGGCTATGAATCCATCATGGTCAACTGCAATCCGGAGACGGTATCGACCGACTACGACACCGCGGACCGGCTCTATTTCGAGCCGCTGACCGCGGAAGACGTTCTCGAGATCATCGACACCGAGCGCACCAGCGGAGAATTGCACGGCGTCATCGTGCAGTTCGGAGGGCAGACACCGCTGAAACTTGCGGGCGCGCTCGAAGAGGCACAGGTGCCGATCCTCGGCACCTCGCCGGACGCGATCGATGTCGCGGAGGATCGTGACCGCTTCAAGCGCATCCTCGACAAGCTGCGGCTGAAGCAGCCGAAAAACGGCATCGCCTACTCCGTCGAGCAGGCGCGCCTGGTCGCGGCCGATCTCGGCCTGCCGCTGGTCGTGCGTCCATCCTACGTCCTCGGCGGGCGCGCGATGCAGATCATCCGCGAGGAGAACCAACTCTCCGACTACCTCCTCGGCACGCTGCCCGAACTCGTCCCCGGGGACGTGAAGGCGCGCTATCCGAACGACAAGACCGGGCAGATCAACACCGTGCTCGGGAAGAACCCGCTCCTGTTCGACCGCTACCTGTCGGACGCGACGGAGGTCGACGTCGATTGCCTGTGCGACGGCAAGGACACCTTCGTCGTCGGCATCATGGAACATATCGAGGAAGCCGGAATCCATTCCGGCGACTCGGCCTGCTCGCTGCCGCCCTATTCGCTCGACGCCGCGACCCTTGCGGAGCTGGAACGCCAGACCCACGAACTCGCGCTCGGCCTCGACGTGGTCGGCCTGATGAACGTGCAATACGCGATCAAGGACGGCGACATCTACGTGCTCGAAGTCAATCCGCGCGCCTCGCGCACGGTCCCCTTCGTCGCCAAGGTGATCGGCCAGCCGGTCGCCAAGATCGCCGCGCGGATCATGGCCGGCGAGAAACTCGGAGCGTTCGGGCTCACGCCGCGCAAGCTCGACCATGTCGGCGTGAAGGAATCGGTCTTTCCGTTCGCGCGCTTCCCCGGCGTCGATACCGTGCTCGGGCCGGAAATGCGCTCGACCGGCGAAATCATGGGGCTCGACCGGTCGTTCGCGGTGGCCTTCGCCAAGAGCCAGCTCGGGGGCGGGACGCGTGTCCCCAAAGCCGGAACGGTCTTCGTCTCGGTTCGCGACGAGGACAAGCCACGCATCCTCAGCTCGCTGCAGATTCTGGTCGGGCTCGGATTCAGGGTGATCGCGACCTCCGGCACCCTGCGTTTCCTGAACGAACAGGGCCTGCCGGCAAGCAAGATCAACAAGGTGCTGGAAGGCCGCCCACACATCGTCGATGCGATCAAGAACGGCGAGGTGCAACTGGTCTTCAATACCACCGAAGGGGCCCAGGCGCTGGCCGACAGCCGCTCCCTGCGGTCCGCCGCCCTCTTGCATAAAGTGCCCTACTACACCACTCTTTCCGGAGCCGTCGCCGCGGCGCAAGGAATAAAAGCCTTTCTGGCGGGCGATCTCGAGGTACGGGCCCTGCAGAGCTATTTCAGCGGCCGGGCGTGAACTGAAGCTCCGGTCCGGCGTTGGCGACGGTTGTATTTGGGACAAGGGTTCGGTCGCGTGCCGTACGACACTTCGTCGGCCTGCGATCAGAATTTTTGTCTCTTTCGCCCTGTGGGGCCGGCGCAAGCCGGGGCAACGGGGCCAAAAGGTTGAAGAACGATGGAAAAACTACCGATGACCGCGGCGGGCTATTCCGCGCTCGAGAACGAACTGAAGCACTGCCAGCAGGTGGAGCGTCCGCGCATCATCCAGCAGATCACCGACGCGCGCACGCACGGCGACCTCTCGGAGAACGCCGAGTATCACGCTGCCAAGGAAGCGCAATCGCATAACGAGGGCCGCATCGCCGAGCTCGAGGACAAGCTCGCTCGCGCGGAGGTCATCGACGTGTCCAAGCTCAGCGGCGATACGATCAAATTCGGCGCGACCGTCACGCTTGTCGACGAGGATACCGACAAGAAACAGGTATGGCAGATCGTCGGCGAACCGGAGGCCGATGCCAAAGCCGGACGCATTTCGATCACCTCGCCGCTCGCGCGCGCGCTGATCGGGAAAAAGAAGGGCGCGCAGGTCGAGGTCGTCACCCCGGGCGGCGCCAAGGCCTACGAGGTCACGAAGATCGACTGGCGGTAACAAGCCGCCGCGCAGCGGGTGAGCGTTGCAGGTCCGATGAAACAGGATGTGCGCTTTTGCACGACGCGCGACGGCGTGCGCATCGCCTATGCGGTGAGCGGCGACGGGCCGCCGCTGCTGATGCCGGCGACGTGGCTGTCCCATATCGAACACCAGTGGGACAGCCTGGTCTGGCGGCCGTGGCTCGACGCGCTGTCGGCAAGCCACACGCTGATCCGCTACGATTCTCGCGGCTGCGGGTTGTCCGATCGCGACACTCCTCTCAGCTTCGATGGCTGGATGCATGACATCGAGGCCGTCGCCGACGCGGTGGGGTTTGCCGAGTTCGACGTGCTGGCGATCTGCTGGGGCAGCCCGATCGGCATCGAGTATTCCGCGCGTCATCCGCAACGGGTGCGGCGGCTCGCGCTCTTTGGCGGATACGCAGAAGGACGCTTGCGCGGCCCTCGTCCGATGGACGCCAAGGACGCAAAGCTTCTTCTCGACATGACGCGCGTCGGCTGGGGCCAGCCGAACCACGCCTTCTGCCGGGTGTGGGGCTCGTTCTTCCAGCCGGGCGGGACGCTCGCGCATTACCATTCCTGGTCCGAGCAGCAGGCATTGTCGACCTCGCCGGAGACGGCGGCTCGCCTTCTGGAAATCGGCTGGGTGACGGACGTGCGGGACGCCGCGCGCCGGCTGAAATGTCCTGCGCTGGCGCTGCACATCTCGCGCGATACGGTCGTCCCGATCGAGGTCGGACGCGAACTCGCCTGCCTCATCCCGGATTGCCGTTTCATGCAGATCGACGGCGACAACCACATGCCGCTCGCGACCGAGCCGGCCTGGCCGCAAATCCTCGCGGCGATCGACGATTTCCTCAAGCCAACCGAATTTGTATCGCCGGCGATCGGGGCCGCGCTGCCGCTCGACGACCTGACCGCGCGCGAGCGGGACGTGCTCGATGCCATCGCACGGGGGCTCGACAACAACGAGATCGCGGCCGCGCTCGGCATGTCGGAAAAGACCGTGCGAAACCACGTCACCCGCGTGCTCGACAAGATCGGGGCGGAGCACCGGTATCAGGCTATCGTGCGCGCGCGCGAAGCGGGCTTCGGCGCAAAGAACCGGGCCGGCGTCGCCTAGGGACGTTTGTCCCGCTTTGCCCCTGCATCTTTTTTGTCCCGCCGGGACATCCGGCTCACGACCCGCCGCCTGCGGCGTGTTTTCTCTCCCCCATCATGCATTCGGCATGAGATTGGAAAAAAGGAGAGAGACAATGCCGAAATTCGTCATCGAACGGGAAATCCCGGGCGCCGGAAAGCTGTCCAGCGAGGAACTGCAGGCGATCTCGCAGAAATCCTGCAGCGTGCTGCACAGCATGGGCCCGCAGATCCAGTGGATGCAAAGCTTCGTTACCGACGACAAGATCTATTGCGTCTATGTCGCTCCGGACGAAGCCGCGGTGCGCACGCACGCCCAGAAGGGCGGCTTCCCCGCGAACCGCGTCTCGCGCGTGCGCCGGGTCATCGATCCGACCACCGCTGAAGCGGCCTGATCGTTACGGAACGCTGCCGGCGGGTTTTCGCCCGCCGGCGGCGTCATTCCTTGGCGCGCAATTCCATCGGCACCATCGCCTCGTCCTTGGAATTGCGCAGTGTCAGCGACGTTTTGACGTTGCGCACATGCGGCGCGGCGGTGAGCCGTTCGACGAAGGCCTGAAAGGTCGTCAGGTCCGGCGCGACGCATTTGAGAATGAAGTCGATCTCACCCGACAGCATCCAGCATTCGCGAACCAGCGGCTCGCGGCGCACGAAGGCCTCGAACTCGGCGAGATCGTGATCGGCCTGGCTCGATAGGTGAACCATTGCAAACACGGCGACCTCGTAGCCGAGCTGCTTTTCATTCAGCAGCGCGCGGTAGCCGCGGATGAATCCCGCCTCTTCCAGGGCACGCACCCGGCGCAGGCAAGGCGGTGCGGAAATACCGACACGGCGCGCGAGTTCGACATTCGTCATCCGCCCGTCCGCCTGTAACTCGGCGAGGATTTTCCAGTCGATGGCATCGAGCCGGGCGAGCATGGGGTCTCCGCCGGCGGGTCGGACCGAATCGGTGCACCGCCGGGTGCCGGCGGACGATAGCCTGCGGTCGGAACTTGCGAAAGAAAGTTGCGCGACTTCGCGCAGGCTTGGGGAAAGGATGGATCGATAGCGTCGCCGCGGACTTTCCGGGTTGCGTTCCTTGCATAGCTCAGTCAAATGCTTACATTGCCGACGCCAAGACGACGCCGTTGCAGGCCGTTTGGCGCTCTATCCCCCAAGGGCTGAACATGTCCACGATTCACGCAAAGGTTGTAATCGTCGGCTCCGGGCCGGCTGGCTACACGGCCGCGATCTATGCGGCGCGCGCGATGCTCGAGCCGATCCTGATTCAGGGCGTGCAGCCGGGCGGGCAGCTCACCATCACGACCGATGTCGAGAATTATCCGGGCTTCGCCGACGTCATCCAGGGTCCTTGGCTGATGGAGCAGATGCAGAAGCAGGCCGAGCATGTCGGTACCCGCATCGTCACCGATCACGTCAACAAGCTCGACACGTCGAGCCGGCCTTTCCGGCTCGAGACCGATGCCGGCACGACCTATTTGGCCGACGCGGTGATCGTCGCGACCGGCGCGCAGGCGCGCTGGCTCGGGATTTCGTCGGAGCAGAAATTCAAGGGCTTCGGCGTCTCGGCCTGCGCCACCTGCGATGGGTTCTTCTACCGCAACAAGAATGTCTTCGTGATCGGCGGCGGCAACACCGCGGTCGAGGAAGCCTTGTTCCTCACCAATTTCGCTTCGAAGGTCACGGTCATTCACCGTCGCGATTCCTTCCGCGCGGAAAAGATCCTGCAGGACCGGCTGTTCAAGAATCCGAAGATCGAGGTGATCTGGGATTCCGCGGTCGACGAAATTCTAGGCTCCGCCAATCCCGACAAGGTCACGGGCATCCGACTGAAAAACGTCAAGACCGGCGCGCTCACGGAGCATGCGGCGGACGGTGTGTTCATCGCGATCGGCCATTCGCCTGCGACCGAACTGGTCGCGGGCCAGCTCAAGCTCAAGCCGTCTGGCTATATCGAAACCGCCCCGCACTCAACCGCGACCTCGGTGCCCGGCGTCTTCGCAGCGGGCGACGTGACCGACGACATTTACCGTCAGGCCGTGACCGCGGCCGGTCAGGGCTGCATGGCGGCCCTCGAAGCCGAACGATTTTTAGCAAGCCAGGCGGAGCGGCGTGCCGCCGCAGAGTAAGCGAGTACAGGCATGCCAAATTCAAACGCCATGTCGGTGATGGACTGGGACAAGCTGAAGGTTTTTCACGCGGCCGCGGAAGCCGGCAGCTTCACCCATGCCGGTGAGCAGCTCGGGCTGTCGCAGTCGGCGGTGTCGCGTCAAGTCAGCGCACTCGAACAGGCGCTCGCGGTCTCGCTGTTTCACCGCCACGCGCGCGGGCTGATCCTCACCGAACAGGGGGAACTGCTTTACCGGACCGCGCATGACGTGTTCATGAAGCTGGAATCCGCGCGCGCCAAGCTGACCGACAGCCGCGAGCGACCGAACGGCGAACTGAAAGTCACGACCACGGTCGGTATTGGGGTGCACTGGCTCACCCCGCGGCTTGGCGAATTTCTCGACCTTTATCCCGACATCCGGCTGAGCCTCATCACCACCGATGAGGAACTGGATCTTGCGATGCGCGAGGCCGATGTCGCGATCCGCCTCCGCCAGCCGACCCAGCCGGACCTGATCCAGCGCAAGCTGTTCTCGGTGCATTTCCACGCCTACGCCTCACCGGAATACCTGAAGCGTTTCGGCACGCCGCAAACCTACGACGATCTCGACAAGCACCGGCTGCTGTCGCTCGGGAACAGCAACATTCCGCATTTCATGCAGAACCGGAATTTTCTCATGGAGATCGGCCGCAACGGAAAAGGTCCGCGCGTCCCGATCCTGATGATCCACAATGTGCTGGGGCTTCTCGCCGCGTGCCGGCGCGGACTCGGCGTCGCTCTTCTTCCCGATTATCTTGTTGAGGAAAACGGCGGGCTCGTGCAGTTGCTCGACAAGTCCGATCCGCCCGCGCTCGACGCGTATTTCGTTTATCCGGAAGAGCTGAAATCCGTTGCACGCGTTCAGGTTTTTCGCGACTTCCTCGTCTCGAAGGCGCAGCGCTGGAGCTACTGAGGCTCCTGCCCACCGCAGGCTTGCGGCATCGGCATGGCTGACATTCCCGCTCTCGCGTTGTCGCACTCGGCCATGCGTCGCATAGTTCGTCAGCGCTGTTTGCGCGCTGCGACGGTTCGTTTGCGAATCCTCCCAGGTCGCTAACGACCGTCGCTGTTCCCCTCTGGAAGTCATGCCGGCCGTCCCGCGCCGGCATTCCATTCGCCGGGCCCTCGCGGGCCCGGCTTTTTTCTTCGCGCGTCTACAGCGCCGTCACATGTAGAGCGCTTCTTTGTCGAGACCCTTGTAGAGATCCGCGACCTGCTCGGCGTAGCCGTTGAACAACAGCGTCGGGCGCCGCTCGCCGGTGCCGATCAGTTCTTCGGTCGACTGGCTCCAGCGCGGATGGGGAACCTGCGGATTCACGTTGGCCCAGAAGCCGTATTCGCTCGACTGCAGCGCCTCCCAGAACGTGCTCGGCCGCTTGTCGGTGAAGCTGAAGCGCACGATCGACTTCACCGACTTGAATCCGTATTTCCACGGCGTCGCGAGCCGCAGCGGCGCGCCATGCTGCTTCGGCATCGGATGGCCGTAGGCTCCGATCGCGATGAAGGCGAGATCGTTGGTCGCTTCCGCGATCGTGAGGCCTTCCGTGTACGGCCAGGGATACCAGGTCTGCTTCTGCCCCGGCGCGATCGAAGGATCCTGGAAGGTCTGCATCTGCAGGTATTTCGCCGACGAGAGAGGCTTGGCGAACTCGACGAGCTTGCCGAGCGCGAAGCCGGTCCACGGAATTGCCATCGACCACGCCTCAACGCAGCGATGACGATAGAGGCGCTCCTCGATCGGCATTTTCGCGATCAGCTCATCGACGCCGATCTCCATCGGCTTTTCCACCATGCCGTCGATCTTCACCGTCCACGGGCGCAGCTTGAGCGCCTGCGCGGTCGACGCAATCGTCTTTGAGGAGCCGAATTCGTAGAAATTGTTGTAGTTGCCGTTGATCTTCTCGTCGGTGATCGGACGGTCGAGCGCAAACGCCCCGTTGCGCTTGACCGGATAGAGCTTCGCGGTCGGATCGGGCAGATCGGCGATCCGCTGCGCGAACGCCGATTGCGATCCGATCGCCACGGCGGCTGCGCCCGCCGCCGAGGACATGAACGCGCGGCGGTTGAGGAATATTTTTTCCGGCGTGGCGAGATGCTCCGGCATCTCCCATGAGCGGCGGCGGATCACATGCATCGAGGGCTCCCCTGGTTCGCGGCAGCCACTATGGCAGCGCGGCAATCACAGGCAAGTCACGGATGCGGGACTGGGACCGGTGGCTGTGCGGGAGTAATCCTGAAGGCCTCATGCCTTCGCGTCGCCGATAAGCCCGGTGACGCCGGTGGGCGCGGGCGTGCGGCGTTTTGCGGGGGCGGCATGCGTCACGATGCGGCGGCGCAGGAGAGCGATGAACTTCGCCCTGTCGAGCGGCTTGGAGAACAGATAGCCCTGCCCCACATCGCAGCCCATGCTCTGCAGCTTGTGGCTTTCGTGAACCGTCTCGATGCCTTCCGCGACCGTCTTCAGCCCGAACCGGCGGGCAAGCTCGATAATCACTTCGCACAGGCCCGCATTGGTGCGGTCGACGTGGCAGTCAGTCACGTAGGAGCGGTCGATCTTCAGTTCGCTGAACGGAAGCTGGCGCAGCCGGGCGAGCGAGGAATAGCCCGCGCCGAAATCGTCGATCGCAAGGCTGCAATTGTGCGCGCGCAACTCGTTCGCGACGTCGTTGGCGAGCTGCAGATCGTTGACGATCTCGTCCTCGGTCACTTCGAGGATGAGACCGGGCCAGTTCGCGGCCTTCGGCCGCTCGCGCTTCAGAATATCGGCGAGCTTCAGCTTGGTCAGCGCCGAGACGGGCGTATTGACTGCGAGCTTGATCGAGATGCCCTGCCCGGCGAATTCCTGCCAGTCGCGCAGCGCCGTGATGATGACGCTTTCCGTCATCCGCAGCATGTCGCTTTCGTTCGCGCCCGGAAGGAAACTGCCGGGGAAAATGGTTCCGTGCTTGGGATGCTGCACGCGGATCAGGCCTTCGGCGCCGACGAGACGCTTGGTCGAAAGATCGATCTTCGGCTGGTACCAGAGTTCGAGCCAGTTCTTCTGAATCGCCTGCGTAAGCGTGACCTTGGCGCGGCCCGCGGCGTCGCGGCGCAGGCCGAGTTCGGTCACCGTCTTCTTGATCGTCTCCGCGCGATAAGGCGGCTGCAGCGCGGGTGGCATCTTCATGCCCTTCTGGTCGCCGAAGATACGCAACTGCCCGATCGCGCCGACCTGTTCGTAGGTCGTGACCTCGACCGGGCTGACGAGCTGGATTGCACCGCGTTTCGGGAGCGCCGAGAGTGCAAGCATGGCTTCGCCGGCCGCGGCGATGCCGAGCGCGAGGTCGATGAAGACAAGCGGAGGGTTGCGCCGCTGCGCGGCTTCGATCATCGCGGGGACGTCGGGAAATGTCTCGGGCTTCAGGCCGAGCGGAATCAGCGCGGGGACAATCGGGTCAAAGCGCGCGCTGTCGCCGACGAGAAAGACGGGCTCCGTCTCCTCTCCCATCCCCATCAGGCTTTTGATGACCTGCAGCATTGCGCGACCCACGACTGCGGCTGGCCAGACGGCCTCACCACCACGCGGGATAGCGCAGCGCGGTTAATAAGCAGGATTGCGGATGCGGCGTGAAGAACGGTTATGGTTTGCGAAAGGTTAGCGGCGCGGCGTCAGAACGCCCGCGCCTGCATCCCCTCGACATACCGCTTCGTGTATTGCGCCACGAAGTCGTGATCGACGAAGCGCTTGTAGGCGTCGGTCAGCCGCTGCGTGATCGGACCGAAGACCTGATCCTTCGGACCGACCTGCACGCCATTGATCTTGACCACCGGGCAGATGCACAGCGAGGTCGAGGTCAGGAACATCTCGTCGGCGTTGTAGGCGTCGTAAAGGTCGATGTCGGCCTCGCGCAGCGGAATGCCCTCCTCGCGCGCGAGATCGATGACGGTCTGGCGGCTGACGCCGGGCAGGACGTACTTCTCCTGCGGGGTGAGGATCTCGCCGTTGCGCACGACGAACACGTTCGAGCCCATGCCCTCGCACAGGTTGCCGTTGATATCGAGCAACACCGCCCAGGCTTCCGGGTCGGCGCTCTGCACCTCCTGGTTGGCGACGACCATGTTCAGGTAATTGTGCGTCTTCACCCGCGGCGACAGCGATTCCGGCGGCACGCGGCGGTGCGCCGGCACGATCACGCGCAGCCCTTCCTTGAACGACTTGGCACGCTGCGTCAGCGGCAGCGGCATGCATTCGAGGATGACATTCGGCCCGTGATGCTCGATGTTGTCGCCCTCGACATTGCGCACGCCGCGGCTGATGCGCTGGCCGACCCAGTAATCGTCGTCGGCGCCGAGCAGATGCTTGTTGCGGTCGAACAATTCCTCGGTGAGCGCGATCATCTTCTGCGGGCCGAAGCCCGGATCGATGCGCAGATATTTCAGCGAGCGATAAAGCCGCTCGACATGCTCCTTCACCTTGAAGAGCTTGTGACCGAAGGTGCGGGTCATGTCGAAACAGCCGTCGCCATAGACCCAGGACAGGTCGCGGAACGGCACGCGCACGTCGCGTTCGGGAAGAAATTCGCCGTTGAACCAGGCCACCCGCTCGTTCGCACGCACCGACATGTCGGACCTCATCGGAAAAGACGGCGGAGATTAGACGCCCCGCCTGCGCCGCGCCAGCCCTTGAGCTATTTCGAGTGCGCGTCGATCAGCGCCTCGCCGGCGCGCACGAAGGAGCAGGCCGGACCTTCATTGCCGATGCTTTGCCGGCAGACGAACGCGCCTTCCAGCAGCATGAAGAGCTGATCGGCGAGCAGTTCGGGCTGCTTGATCTTCGCCTTGTTGCAAAGCGCAACGAGCTTGTCGCGCGAGCTTTGCTTGCATTGCTCGATGACGCAGCGCGCCGGATGCTCCTTCTCGGGCAGCTCGACGGCCGCATTGGCAAGCGCGCAGCCGCGCGAGGTCGGGTCGGCGACATTGCGCGCGGCCTCGACCAGCCAGCCGCGAAGCTGCGCGAGCGGATTTCCCGGATTGTCGCTTTCGAGCTTCGACCAGATCGAGTTCTTCTCGGCCGCGAGGCAGCGCAGATATTCCGCCACCAGCGCATCCTTCGACGGAAAGTGCCGGTAGAGCGTCATCTTGTTGGTGCCGGCCGCCTCGGCAATCGCTTCGACGCCGACCGCGCGGATGCCGTGGCGATAGAACAGGTCGCGTGCGACCGCGAGTAGGCGCTCCCGTGGCGGCAGGCGCCGCGCTTCGGCTTCATCGAGGGCTGGCTTGGCAAAAGTTGAGGTCATTGGCCTTTTTGGGACTTGACAGGGGTGTTACCGGTCAGTACCTCATCTATGTTACCGATCGGTACCAGAAAAGACCCCCCGCCCGCCAGCTTTTTCTTGGGCGGACCGAATGAGGAGACCGAGCCATGAGCCAAGCCATCTACGCCACACCCAACGCCGGCAACAGGGCCAGCAAGCCTGTTCCCCTGACCTTTCCAGACATTCTTTGCGATCCGCTCATCCGCCTCGTGATGGCGGCCGACCGGGTCGATCCGCGCAGCCTGAAAGCGGAATTGCGGGAGGTGGCGACCGGCCTCGGTTTCACCCCGCCGCAAAGCGCATGCGCCTGCTGACTTAACCCCTGCGCGGCGTTGCCTCCGCCGCGCCCGCCGGACGGCGGCCCTGGTCCCCCCTCTCCAGTGAGGGCCCCGTCCGGCCGAATTTTTTCTCACCCTCAAGGAACAAGACCATGAACGTTCATGCCCCAACTTTGCGCGTGCAGGATCACGCGACCAACCGCCCCTCGCTCCTCTCGCCGTACAAGCTCGGCGATCTCGAACTGAAGAACCGCATGGTGATGGCGCCGATGACGCGCAGCCGCGCGCTCGCCCGCAACATCCCCAATCCGCTCGCGGAAACCTATTACGTGCAGCGCGCCAGCGCCGGCCTGATCGTCACCGAGGCCTCGCAGGTTTCGCCGCAGGGCCAGGGCTATATCCGCACGCCCGGCATCCATTCGAGCGAGCAGGTCGAGGCGTGGCGAAAAATCACAAATGCCGTGCACAAGGCGGGCGGCAGGGTATTCCTGCAGCTCTGGCATGTCGGGCGCATCTCGCATCCGGATTTCCACAGCGGCGCGCTGCCGGTGGCGCCTTCCGCGATTGCAGCGGACGGCGAGGTCTTTACCGTGCGCGGACCGCAAAAGATGGTTGCGCCGCGCGCGCTCGAACGCGCCGAAATTCCCGGCGTGGTGGAGCAATTCCGCAAGGGCGCCGCGAATGCCAAGAGCGCAGGCTTCGATGGCGTCGAACTGCACGGCGCGAACGGCTATCTGCTGGACCAGTTCACGCGCGACGGCACGAACAAGCGGACCGACGAGTATGGCGGCAGCATCGAGAACCGCGTCCGCTTCCCGCTCGAAGTGACCGACGCTGTCATTTCAATCTGGGGCGCGGACCGCGTCGGCTATCGCATCTCGCCGAACGGTGCATTCAACTCGATGTCGGACTCAAACCCGGTCGCGACCTTCTCCCATCTCACGGAGCAGCTCGATGCGCGCAAGATTGGCTACCTGCATGTTGTCGATCCGCTCACGGCGGGCGGACCGGCTCGCGTAACGCCGCTGCTGCGGCGGAAATTTCGTGGCACTTACGTCGTCAATGGCGGCTTCAGCGCGGATGCGGCAAACTCCGCAATTGCGCACGGAGAAACCGACCTTGTTGCGTTCGGCGTTCCCTTCATCGCCAACCCCGATCTGCCCCAGCGCTTTGCGACCGACGCGCCGCTGAACGCTGCCGATCCGGCGACCTTCTATCAGGGCGAGGAAAAGGGTTACGTCGATTACCCGACCGCGGCGTAACGCGCAGCAATATCAAACTCCTCATCGCCGGGCTCGTCCGGCGATGACGTTTGGGGGCGCGCAGATCGTGTCCCATGAATCGAGATGGCCGGGACAAGCCCGGCCATGACGATTTCCAGAGACGGTGCGCGATGACTATTCCGCCGCGCGCCTTGCCGCGACGATCTGATCGGCCGTGCGGCCGGTCAGCTCGGCCATGTGGTCGAACCTGAACGTGAAGCTGCCGACGCCTGCGGTCGCCGAGCGGATTTCCACGATCAGATCGCCGATCTCGGCCTCCGCCATCTGCGCCTTCACCAGATCCCAGCCGTCCCAGCCGTCGCGCGTGTCGAAGCCCAGAATCTGCCCGCGCCGGCCGGACATGATCGCATTAATCTTGGCAGTCGCTTCCGAAGGGCAGACGATCTCGACAAGGTGGATCGGTTCGAGCAGCACCGGCTGGCAATTCGGCAGGGCTTCCACGATGCCGATGCGTCCGGCGGTGCGGAACGCCTGATCCGACGAGTCGACGGCGTGATACGAGCCGTCGATCAGCTTCACCGCGACGTCGACCACCGGGAAGCCGAGCGGACCGTGCTTCAGCCCATCGGCCACGCCCTCCTCGACCGAGGGAATGTAGTTACTCGGCACCACGCCGCCCTTGATCGCGTCGGTGAAGGAGAAGCCCGAACCGCGCGGCATCGGCTTTATTTCGAGCACGACGTCGCCGAATTGCCCGTGGCCGCCGGACTGCTTCTTATGCCGGCCGCGCTGCGTCGCCGGTTTGCGGATAGTTTCGCGATAGCCGACGCTTGGGACGCGCTTCTCGAGCTGTACGTTGAAGCGCTCGGTCAGGCGCTCGACCGCGATGCGCAGATGCATCTCGCCCTGACCCCACAGCACGATCTCGTGCGCGTCCGGATTATGCACCACGCTGATCGAGGGATCTTCCTCCAGAAGCTTGTTCAGCGCCTGCCCGAGCTTGACGTCGTCCTTGCGCTCCTTCGCGGCAATCGAGGCGGCCAGCACAGGCGGATAGGGCTTCACGTCGGCGATCGGCGCATGCGCCTGCTTCCCGGCGGACAGCGTGTCGCCGGTTTTCGCATGTTCGAGCTTGCCGAGGCCCACGGTCTCGCCCGCTGCGGCCGCTCCGCGCTTTTCGGTGGCCTGTCCCATCAGCTTGAACACTCCGGAGACACGGCCCGCCTCGCCGTCCTTCGACAGAAGCGTCGTACCATCGCCGACCGTTCCCGACAGAACGCGCGCGATCGACAGCTTGCCGCCGTGCGCGGTGTTAAGCGTCTTCAGCACATAGGCGACCGGATCGGATTTCGAAGCGACACCGAGGCGCTTCGCCGTCGCCTCCACGCCGGGCACCTCGTGGCGCAAAGCCTTCATCAGGCGCAGAACCCCGTTGCTGCGGGTCGCGACGCCGATCAAGGCCGGGACGACCTGCCCGTCGCGCAATTCCTTCGAGAGATCGTCGAACACCTTGTCGCGCGGAGGCGGAATGTCCTCCAGCAACTGCTCCATCAATTCGTCGTCGTGATCGGCGAGCGTTTCGAGCATCGTAAAGCGCGCGCTCTTTTCGCGCTCGAGGTCCTCGCCCGACAATTCGATCACCTGCGACGGCGCATGCTCCTTATAGACATGGGCGCGCTCGAGCGCGAGATCGACGAAGCCCGTGACAATGCCGTTCTTCCAGATCGGAATCTGCCGCAGCAGCAGGGGAACGCGCGACGCCGGCTGCAGGAGCGCCAGCGTTTCGCGGATGCGCTTTTCGGCCTTGTCGATCTTGTTGAGGAACAGGATACGGGGAATCTTCAGCTCCTCCAGTTCGCGCAGGATCAGCTGCAGCTGCGGAACCTTCTTTTCATCGGCCTCGCAGACAACGACCGCAGCGTCGACCGCAGGAAGGGCCGCGCGCATGTCGTGGATGAATTCGATGGAGCCGGGGCAATCGATGAACGTATAGGTGTCGTCCATGAAGGTCGCCGTGGCGACCGTCAGTTCCACGCTCATGTGATGATGGCGCGCTTCCTTGGACGCGTCGCCGATCGTCGTGCCGGCCTCGATCGTGCCCTGACGCTGGATCGCGCCGGTACGGGCGAGGATGCCTTCGAGCAATGTGGTCTTGCCGCTCTGGAACGGGCCCACCAGCGCAATGCACCGGGGACCCGCCACTCGTGTGCCGTTTGGTCTTGAGCCGTTCGTATTCGCTGCCATGGACGCCTCCCATGAAGGGCGCCTGACGCGAAGGGCCGGTATTCCGGCCGCAGTCAGACGCCGGAACGTTTATCGTCCTCCTGCGCGCAGGGCTTGGCAAGGGCCTGCCGCCATCACAATTGACAGCAATTTTGACGCAGTTGATACCCGCGGCATCGCAGGGTGTGCTACTTGAGCGGTGCCTTCATAGACATCGCGATGCGCACGAGATCGGCGAGATTGCGCGCGCCGATGCGCTCCATCATCCACGCGCGGTGGATTTCTACCGTGCGCGGAGAGATGCCGAGCCTGATGCCGATTTCCTTGTTCGACAGGCCCGAGGCTGCAAGCTCCATTACCTGACGCTGACGTTCCGAAAGGGAACCGTGGCGCTTTTTCAGATCGGCCCACTCGCCGTCGCGGGTCTGCGTCAGCCGCGTCTGCTCGACGGCATTGCGGATCGCGACCAGAAGACGCTCTTCGTCGAACGGCTTCTCGATGAAATCGAAGGCCCCGAGCTTGATCGCGGCGACCGCCATGTCGACATCGCCATGTCCGGTGATCAGGATGACCGGCGGGCCGTCTCCCTCCGATTGCACATGGCGCACCAGATCGAGACCGGACAGCCCTGGCATCCGCACGTCCACCACAAGGCATTCCGGCTTCGATGGCCGGCCTTCGGACACAAACGCATCCGCGCTCGGGTAAGTCGCGACCTCGATGCCGCGACGGCGCAAAAACAGGCTCAGCGAGTCGAGCACGGCTGCGTCGTCGTCGATCAGCGCGATGCGGATGGATTCAGGCATGGGCGGCCGCCACCGGAATTGTGAATGCGACGCACGCGCCGCGGGAATCTCCGCCGAGACTGAGCCGGCCGCCATGCGCCTCGACAATCGAGCGTGCGAGCGACAGGCCGACGCCGAGCCCTTCGGTCTTGGTGGATGAGAGCGGAAAGAACTGCTCGCCGACGATCTCGGGGGGAAATCCGCGGCCGCTATCCCTGATCCTCAATTCCACGGCGCCATCGCGGCGCGAAGCCTCGATCCCGACCACACCGGCGTGACCGGATTCCGAAATCGCTTCGATCGCGTTGCGCATGAGATTGACCAGCACCTGCTCGATCTGAAGAAGATCGACAATGACCGGCGGCAGGTTGGGTTCCAGCGTCACGCGCGTGCGGATTCCGTGGCGATCGAGTTCGGGCTGACACAGCTCCACGGTCTCCTTCACGATCCGCTCGACGCCGGTCGGTGCGCGGCCGGTCTGGTCCAGCCGGATCAGCGCGCGCAGCCGCCGCACCACCTCGGCCGCACGTTCGACCTGCGCGGCAGCCTTCCCTGCCGTTTCGATCGCATCGCCCGGCGTGCCACCCTGCAATTCATCGACCACAAGGCGTGCATAGGTACCGGCCGCGGTCAGAGGCTGATTGATCTCGTGCGCGACTGCGGCCGCAAGTTCGCCCATGCTGCCGAGCCGCGCGAGCCGAGCGAGCGAATCCTGATGCAGGCGAACCTGGAATTGCACCCGGCGGTGTTCGGTGACGACCATTCCGGCGATCAGCCCGGTCATGGTGAGAACCAGCATCAGCGCCTGAAACGCGGTCACGTCGATTTCCTCGTTCGGCAGATGCTCGATACCGACGATCAAGCCGATCTGCGTGAGAAGGATGCCGACCGTCACGCCCTCGACGCCGGTGCGAACCGCGATCCAGACCACCGGCAGGAACAGGACATAAAAGATCTGGAAATGGTGCTTCTCCGCGAAGATGAAGACGATCGCGAGTGCCGCGAGGATCGCGATGAACTGCGCGGCGGTCTCGCGGTTCATCGGCAGGAGACGGCCGCGCGCAAAGACGATGAGCGCGAGCGGGCAGATCACCGCGATCCCGATCAGGTCTCCGACCCACAGCCGAAGCGCGGCGGGCAGGAAATCGCCGGCAGGAAGAAATCCGGCCGCGACCAGCAAACCCGCATAGCCGCCCGCGACGAATGTCGCGCTTAGGCCTGCCACCAGCAGGAGAAGATAAAGGTCGCGCATCGACGACAATGCCGGATTGAAGCGCGTCTTCGGCCGCAGCAGGTAGAACAGCGCGGCCGAATATCCCGCGCCGGAAAGGCACGCGGTCGCAATTTCGAGCGGCCAGGGAAACGGCACGTGCCGCACCACCGCATCCGCAAGGATCGGCGCGACGAACAAGAGCGGCGCGTACCGCTGGCCGAACAGCAGGATCAGCGCGAAGCTCAATCCGACGAACGGATTCCACGGCGTGATCCCGAACGCCGCGAATGGATGGATGAAGCTGATCCAATCGAGCCCGACATAGCCGGCAAGATAGATCAGGGCGATGACGCCCGCCGGCAATGACAGGATGCGAACAAGGGCCATCGGACTCAACGGTCGCTCGACATCGACGCTGTTGCCTGTCCTGTTTAGAGCCAAAGTCATCGAAGGACCTCAGGGCGCATCCCTAGGTGTCTATACCCAGGAACAGGCACCTAGGCCCACATCCCGAATTGCCGCACGTCCTCTTGGCTCTCAGGGTTCCCGCAACCCAAGGAGATGCGGCATGCCGGCGCCCCGGAAGACCCGAACGAAGCAAAACCAATCGAAGAACGCCGTGGTGGTTCTTTGCGCGGAAGAGGCCATTCGCGACGTCCTCGCCTATTGGTACGCGTCGACACCCGCGCAGGTGATGGTCGCGGCGAATGGATACGAGGCGAACCGCCTGCTTGCCAAGAACGGCTGCGCGCTCCTCGTCACCGACCGGATCCTGCCGCCCTGGCCCGGCCTCGATAACTTCATCGAACTGAGTTCAGACCACCCGGACCTCAAGATCGCGTATGTCGATGACGGCACGCCGGACGCACGCATCCTTGCCCGCGTTACCGGGGCGGACGTGATCCTGCCGCGTCCGCTCACCCGTCGAAACGTCATCGCGGCTCTGCCGCGGGGGGCGCGCGCATGACGGGCCTTACACCGACGATGGTGCAGCTTGTCGCGACGACGATTTTCGCAATCGCGGTGCTGCACACCTTCTCGACGAAGTTCTTCGGCCATCTCGCGACCGTGCAGCCCGCGCATGCCGGCCTGTGGCACATGCTCGGCGAAGTCGAGATCGTGTTCGGTTTCTGGGCGATGGTTCTGATCCTGTTCATCGCGGTGCAGGCCGCTCCGCTCGGCGCGCTGCACTACCTCGAACACCAAAGCTTTCGCGAACCCATGTTCATCTTCGTGATCATGGTGATCGCGGCGAGCCGTCCGATCCTCGACTTCTCCGGAATGGTGCTGCTGCGCGCCGCGAAGCTTCTGCCACTGCCGCCCGCGGTCGCCTATTACGTCACCGTGCTGTCGATCGGGCCGTTGCTCGGATCATTCATCACCGAGCCCGCAGCCATGACGCTGTCGGCCATGCTGCTGCGCGAGCGTTATTTCTCCAAGCAGGCGCCGAACATGTTCAAATACGGCACGCTCGGCATCCTGTTCGTGAACGTCTCGATCGGCGGGACACTCACGCCCTATGCGGCGCCGCCGGTTCTGATGGTCGCGGACCGCTGGGGCTGGGACGTCACGTTCATGCTGCAGAATATCGGATGGAAGGCGGCAAGCGCCGTTTTGTTCAATGCGGTCGCGGCGACAATCGTGTTCCGCAATTACCTCGCGCAACTGCCGACGATCTCGGACGCTCTCGGCCGGCTCGAGGTGCCGCGCCTCGTCGTCCTGATCCACCTCATCTTTCTTGCGGGTGTCGTCGTGTCCAGCCACCATCCGCAGGTCTTCATCGGCCTCTTCCTGTTCTTCCTCGGCTTCACCGAAGCCTATCGCCGCTACCAGAAACCGCTGATCCTGCGCGAAGGCCTGCTTGTCGGATTCTTCCTCGCCGGGCTGATCGTACTTGGCGGATTGCAGGAATGGTGGCTGCAGCCGGTCCTGTCCGCGATGAATTCGACCGCACTCTATTACGTCGCGACCGGACTGACCGCGATCACCGACAACGCCGCGCTGACCTATCTCGGGTCGCTGGTCGGCGGCATGGGCGACGACGCAAAATATGCGCTCGTCACGGGTGCGGTCACGGGCGGAGGACTCACGGTGATCGCCAATGCTCCGAATCCGGCGGGCTTCGCGATCCTGAAGAACACGTTCGAAGACGGCGTGATCAGCCCGCTCTGGCTTGCGATCGCCGCAACCCCGCCGACGCTGGTCGCGATCGCGGCGTTCCGGATGTTGCCCTGAGGGAATCGCTATCTTCAGAAGCGCGGAATATCCGGAAACGGCACCTTGCCGCCGCTGATATGCATGCGGCCGAGTTCGGCGCAGCGATGCAGCTTCGGAAAGACCTTGCCGGGATTGAGCAGGCCCTCGGCGTCGAAAGCGCATTTGACGCGCTGCTGCTGGTCGAGATCGATCTCGGAGAACATCACCGGCATCAGGTCGCGCTTCTCCACGCCGACCCCGTGCTCGCCGGTCAGAACGCCGCCGACCTCGACGCACAGCGTCAGGATTTCCGAGCCGAACGCCTCCGCGCGATCGAGTTCGCCTTCCTTGTTCGCGTCGTAAAGGATCAGCGGATGCAGGTTGCCGTCCCCGGCATGAAACACGTTGGCGACGCGCAGACCGTATTTCTCGCTCATCTCGCGCATGCGCTTGAGCACGAGCGGCAGCTTGGCGCGCGGAATGGTGCCGTCCATGCAGTAATAATCCGGCGAGATACGTCCGGCCGCGGGGAAAGCGGCCTTGCGGCCCGCCCAGAACAGCAGGCGTTCTTCCTCGGACATGGAAACCTTGCAGCTCACCGCCGCGCAATCCCTGGCGATCGCCTCGACGCGTTCGATCAGGTGATCGACTTCCGCTTGCGGGCCGTCGAGCTCGACAATCAGCAGCGCCTCGACATCGAGCGGATAGCCGGCATGGACGAATTGCTCGACCGCATGGATCGCGGGGGCGTCCATCATCTCCATTCCGCCGGGTATGATTCCCG
This sequence comes from uncultured Hyphomicrobiales bacterium, assembly GCA_964584855.1. Lineage (GTDB taxonomy): Bacteria > Pseudomonadota > Alphaproteobacteria > Rhizobiales > Xanthobacteraceae > Pseudorhodoplanes. Next base: position 33,883 of record CAZPBF010000031.1, on the reverse strand, counting down.
CCCCGATGATCCTGCCGACGCAATCGCCGGCATTTTCCGAGGTCGGGAAGCCGATCAGCAGCGCACGCGCAGTTTCCGGCTTTTTCAGAATGCGGACCGTGATCTCGGTCACCACCCCGAGCAGCCCTTCCGATCCGATCACGAGACCGAGAAGATCGTAGCCTTCGGAATCCAGATGCTTGCCGCCGATCCGCACGATCTCGCCGGTGATCAGCACCATTTCGACGCCCAGCACGTTGTTCGTCGTCATGCCGTATTTCAGGCAATGCACGCCGCCGGAATTCTCCGCGATGTTGCCGCCGATGGTGCAGGCGATCTGCGAGGACGGATCGGGAGCGTAATAGAAGCCCGCATGCTCGACCGCCTTGGAGACGCCGAGATTGGTCACGCCGGGCTCGACGACGGCGACGCGGTTCTCGAAATCGATCTCGCGCACACGATTGAACTTCGCCATCCCGAGAAGGACGCCATCGCCGAGCGGAAGCGCGCCACCGGAGAGCGAGGTCCCGGCCCCGCGCGGCACGACCTTGATCTTGTTATCGGAGCAATAGCGCAGGACGCGCGACACCTGTTCCGTGGTCGAAGGCAGTACGACCACCATCGGAAGCTGCCGGTACGCGGTCAGACCGTCGGACTCGAAGGGGCGCATCTCGCGCTCCCCCGCGATCACGCCTTCGCCTGGAACGATAGCACGCAGATCGCGCACGATCTGCTCGCGGCGCGCGAGCACGTCCTGATCGAGTTCGGGCATCACAACCGACATTGCTTCACCTCATTGCCGGTGCACTATACCGGCGATGCGCGGCGAATACGACCGTTGACACGAGGGTCGACGGATGGTCCGCCTCGGGATGAAAGGACAAGCGGTGCTGCGATTTGCGATCGTCACGCTCCTGATGGCCCTGCCCTGCGCGGCACACGCGCAGGAGTTGGATGCGGGAGGACGCGCCTTTGCCAAATGCCTTCCCTGTCACGCGGTCGGGCCGGGCGCGCGCGACAAGGTCGGGCCGGTCCTGAACGGCCTTCCGGGCCGCAAGGCTGGCAGCGTCGAGGGCTTCAAATACAGCGACGCGAACAAAAATTCCGGCATCGTCTGGACCGAGCAATCGTTTCTCGACTACATCCGCAATCCGCGACAAAAAATTCCGGGCACGCGGATGTATTTCGACGGCATCAAGAACGACGGCGAAGCCGCCGCGCTCTGGGCCTATCTGCGGCAATTCAACGCCGACGGAACGCGCGCACCGAACTGACGGCTCGTATGCAGCGCACCATAGGGCCGCGGAACGAAAATCCGGCAACCGCGTTGTCTTGCGCCCGGCCGCACAGCCCACACGCCAAAAGCCGGGAATTCCAACAGAAAACCTTATACTTGCTCGGATGGTCATGACCGATTCGTACAGCTTCGGAATCGAGGAAGAGTATTTTCTCGTGGACGCGCAGACCAAGGCGGTCATGCGTGGGATGCCGGCTGACTTCATGACTGCCGCAAAATCCGCGCTCGGCGACCGCGTGTCCGGCGAGTTTCTGCAATCGCAGATCGAAGTGATGACGCCGCCGCATACCGACATGGCCGAGGCCCGTCGCGATTTGCGCGGATTGCGGCAAAAAACTGCCGACATCGCGCGCGAGCACGGAATGGCGATCCTCGCCGCCGGCACACATCCGACGGCGCTGTGGGAGCGATCCCGCCAGAGCGAAGGCGAACGCTACGACGCGGTGATGGACGATCTGCAGATGATCGGCCGGCGCAACATGCTCTGCGGGCTGCACGTGCATGTCGAACTGCCTGATCCCGATCAGCGCGTCGATGTCATGTCGCGCATGCTGCCCTATCTGCCGCTGTTCATCGCGCTTTCCACGTCCTCGCCCTTCTGGCGTTCGCAGAATACCGGCCTGAAGGGCTATCGCCTCGCAGCCTACGACGAACTGCCGCGCACCGGCCTGCCGGAGCTGTTTCGAACGCATGCGGAATTCGATGCCTATGTCGGCGCGCTCGTGCGGGCGGATGTCATCAAGGATTCGAGTTACATCTGGTGGGCGATCCGGCCCTCGCTCGCCCATCCGACGCTCGAACTTCGCGCGCCGGATTGCTGCACCGACCTCGACCATGCGATCGCGATTGCAGCCCTCTATCGCGGCCTCGTGCGACGGCTGGTGCGCGACCCGTCGCTGAATGCCCATCATGACGCCGTCTCGCGCGCGATCGCGCAGGAGAACAAATGGCGCGCGCAGCGCTACGGAGTCGCCGGAACGTTCGCCGACCTGTGGGGCAAGGGAGCGGTGACGGTCGCGGACATGCTGAACGATGTGCTCGACGATATTGCCGAGGATACCGGCATCCTCGGCTGCACTGCCGAAGCCGAGATCTGCCGGGACATCGTCGCAAACGGCACATCCTCCGATCGGCAGCTTGCGGTGTTCGAAGCCAATGGCGGCGAAGCCGATACTGCGCGCTCCTTGCGCGCGGTCAACGAGTGGATCGCGCAGCAATCCGTGCCGGCTCGCGCCTATGCCTGATCGCGCGGCGGCAACGCGGTCTGCACAACAAGGCCGCGGGCTCGCGGATCGTTCACCCCGAGCGCGCGAAGCGACAGGAGCGTAAGCGCCTGAACGGCATCGCGTTCATTGGGTGAATCCGCCGCCAGAGGGCTAACCAGTCCTTCGATCAGTGCCCCGATGAGAGCGATTGCGGCGCGCGCAGCATCCTGTTCGGGAAAATGGCCATGCGCCATCGCGGCGGCAATGCGTGTCTGAAATTCGGCAGCGAGCGACTGACGGAAATCGATTCGCATCGCGGCGATATCGGAATCGGCGGGCTCGGCCAGCAGGGCCCAGACGAGCTTCCGGCCACGCAGCGCGCGCGACGCGAATGTCACGATGGCGGCGCTCAGCGCGGAGAGAGGACCTGGCGCTGCCGCCGCGGCGCGGCGGATCGCGCCAAGTTCCTGTTCGCTCATCGCCTGGATCAGCGCGCCGACCAGCTCGGTCTTGGACGGAAAGTAGCGATACATCGTGCCGGTCGCGATGCCCGCCCGTTCGGCCACGGGAGCGATCTGCAGCGCATCCATCCCGCGCTCGATCATGGTCTGGCGCGCCGCCCGCAGGATCTCCGCATGGCGCCGGGCCTGGCGTCGGACGACGTTGTCAGTCCGTCGGTAGGGCATAGAAAGACTGAACAGCGATTCACTCAATTAAACAAGAGTTAATGCCCGCGCTGTGGAACGGGCCGTCCAAAGCCACGTTCTCTCCGGAGAGGTGCAGCATGCCGATTGAACTTCACGACAGCCGGCCGCCCGAACCCGCCGATGCCCGCTTTTGGATTCCCTTTGCGGCGAGCGCGGCGATTGTCTTTCTCGGAGCGATCGCATTTTTTGCGATCCATGGAGTCGGCGGGCTGCCGGTCGCGCAGAACGAGCAGCAGCCGGCGCAACAGGCCGCAGCTCCCGTCCAGCCGGCGCCGGGCAACCAGACGCCCGCGACCACGGGCGCCGGGCCTTCACAGGTGCAGACAGCACCCTCGCAGCCTCAGCCGCAACCGAAGTGACGACTACTTGCCGAGCGCCTTGGCGCGGATCGCGTCGATGGTTGTGGACGGCGTGATCGCCTGCTGGCTGACCTTCAGATGCAGGATCGACGGCTTGCCCGAGGCGAGCGCCGCCTCGAATGCACCGGCAAAATCTGTGGTCTTCTCGACCGTCGCGCCGAAACCACCAAAGGCGCGCGCATAATCGGCAAAATCCGGGTTGCGCAATTCCGTGCCGATCACCCGGCTCGGATATTCCCGCTCCTGATGCATCCGGATCGTGCCGTACATGCCGTTGTCCACGATCGCGATGATGACCGGCAGATTGTACTGAACCGCTGTTGCGAATTCCTGCCCGTTCATCAGGAAGTCGCCGTCGCCCGCAAGGCAGAACACGATCCTCTCCGGCCACAGCTTCTTGATGCCGATCGCAGCCGGCGGCCCATATCCCATCGAGCCCGACGTCGGGCCGAACAGCGTTGCGAACTTGCGGAAGCGATAGAAGCGGTGGATCCAGGCGGAGAAATTTCCCGCGCCATTCGTGATGACGGCGTCGGCCGGCAGACGGCCGCGCAGCCACACCATTATCTCGCCGACATTGACCGGTCCCGGCACGTCGGTCGGCTTCTCGCTGAAGGCGACATAGTCGGCGCGCGCGGCCTTCGTCTCCTCGCGCCAGGTGATTTCGTTCGGCGCCTGCAAGCCCTCGAGCGCCGCTGCGAACGCAGTCGGCGATGCATTGATCGCAAGATGCGGATGATAGACGCGGCCAAGCTCCTCCGCGCCTGGGTGGATGTGAACGAGCGTCTGCGCGGGATTGGGAATATCGATCAGCGAATAGCCCTGCGACGGCATTTCGCCGAGCCGTCCGCCGAGCAAAATCAAAAGATCCGACGACTTGATCCGCGCCACCACTTTCGGATTGGGGCCGACGCCAAGGTCGCCCGCGTAATTCGGATGCGTCTGGTCGAACAGATGGCCGCGGCGGAACGAGTTGATGACCGGCAGGTCGAAACGCTCGGCGAAGCGCTGTACCGAGGCGCAGGCCTTCTCCGACCAGCGGCTGCCGCCAATCAGCAGGACCGGCTTTTTCGCGGCCCACAGCATCTTCTGCAGGCGCGACATGTCGGTGAGGCCCGGCCAGGTCTCGATCGGTTCGAAGGGCGCCGCATCCGGCACGATCGCGCGCTCGGTCAGCATGTCCTCCGGCAGCGCGATCACAACCGGTCCCGGCCGCCCGCTGGTCGCGGTGTAAAAAGCGCGCGAGACGAGCTCGGGGATGCGCGCGGGATCGTCGATCTCGGTGGCCCATTTGGTCATCGTGCCGAACACCGCACGATAATTCAGCTCCTGGAACGCCTCGCGCTCGCGCATGTCGCGCGCGACCTGCCCGACGAACATGATGAGTGGCGTGGAATCCTGATGCGCGATGTGGATGCCGGGCGATGCGTTGGTCGCGCCCGGTCCGCGCGTGACGAAGCAGATGCCCGGCCGGCCGGTCGCCTTGCCGACCGCCTCGGCCATCATCGTCGCACCGCCCTCCTGACGGCAGATGACGATTTCCACGTCGCGGTCATGGAACGCGTCGAGCGCGGCGAGATAGCTCTCCCCCGGCACGCAGAAGACCTGGCGAACGCCGTTTCGGATCAGCTGGTCGACAAGGATTTCGCCGCCGGTCCGGCTGCCGTCATTGGCACGCATTCGTCCTAACTCCGAGAAAGACTTGCGGGACATATCAGAAGCCCGGTCGGGCTCCAATAACAACACATGTCATGGCCGGGCTTGTCCCGGCCATCCCGCTTAGGTGGGCATTTATCGGGAGCGCCGGGACAAGCCCGGCGATGACAAGAACAATTCGTCCTTTTAAGGCTTCTTGAATTCGAAGACCTTGGTCGGGGTCATCAGCATCGTCGTCTGTTCGTCGAGATAGCCCGCTTCCCCGCTTAACTTCAGAAAATTCTGCCAGGCCGGATCGGCCTGCATCGCAGCACGCTTTTTCTCACGGTCGGCCGCGGAATCGTAGGCCCAGATATGCACGAGCGTGTTCATCGCGCCGCTCTCCGTGGTCATGTGAGCGACCGGATGGCCGAGATACTTCATCTGGGGCGCCTTGCCGTGTTCTTCGTAGAGCTTGAGATAAGCCTGAAGCTTGCCGGGCTTGCAGCGATAGGTGCGATGGTCGATGAGCACGTGTTCCTCCTGCGGATGCGTGGAAATCTAGAACCCGAAATAGCGCACGAGCGCAACCACTGCGACCGCGCCGAATACTCCAAGGAACTGATTGCCGGTCTTGATCATGACGGCGATGACGGTCGCGAGCCCGGCATAGGCGGGAAAGCCCGCTTTGACGACGCCCGGCAGCACGATCGCGACCACCACCGAACCCGGCAGCGCTTCGAGCATGCGGCGCACGCGCGTGGTGATCGGGACATGCGCCATCAGCCAGAAGCCGCCGGCGCGCATGAGATAGGTCATCGCCGCCATCGCAAGGATGGCCGCGACCGCGGGCGCCGACATCCAGTCATTCGGGTTCATCGATGAACCCTCCGGCGATCGAACCCGAAAGCGCGCCCGCGATCATGTACCAATAGCCCGGCACCAGCGCCTGCACCGCAAGCGCGACCGCGCCCGCCACCGCCCACGGTATGGCCTTTCGCGTGCCCCGCCAGAGCGGGACCAGCATCGCGACAAAAAAGATCGGCATCACCTGGTCGAGCCCGAAGCGCTGCGGCTCGGCGATCAGCGCACCGATGACGTGACCCGCGGCGGTCGCGGGCACCCAGACGATCCACAGCAGCAATCCGCTTCCGAGCAGAACGGATACGTCGCCGCCGCCTTCGGCGCGATATTTCTCCGCGATCAGCCAGCTCGCGTCGGTCGTGAGCAGGAGCGTGGGATAGCTCTGCCATGCAGGCAGGTGCCCGATCCAGGGACGGAACGACGCCGTCATCAGCAGGAGCCGCATGTTCACGACCGCGGTGATCATGGCCAGCGTGACGATGATCGAGGGCGTAAGCGGCGGGTTCCAGGCCTCCATCGAGGCGAGTTGCGCCGCGCCCCCGAAAACGAGCGCGCTCATCAGCGTCATCTCGAAGACGGTGACACCTTTCTGGGCAGCGACGGTTCCGAGCGCCATCGCGAAAACGAGCGTCGGCGGCACGATCGGCAGGGCCTCCCGCGCGCCGCGCGCAAGCCCTTTGAGCGTCCAGTGCGCCGATGCGCCGTTGGGGTCGGAATGCATGGAGGTTATGCGGGTAAGAGTGCGCGGGAGCACTAGCAAAGCGGGTGCGGCTGGGCAATGTTGCGGCCCGCAACGACCCTTCCAACAGACGACCGCCCATGTTCTCCGATCGGCGGCGCTATGCCGTGGCGCTTGCCGGCATGTGCGCCTTCCTCAATCTCTATGCCCCACAGGCCCTGCTGCCGCTGCTCGCCGGGGATTTCGGCGTGGGCGCGGCCGATATCGGGCTGATCATGACCGCGGGCGCGCTGTCGGTGGCGCTGACCGCGCCCTTCACCGGCGCAGTCGCCGACGTGCTGGGGCGAAAGCGCCTGATCTGCACCGCGGTCCTTCTGCTGATCGTGCCGACCGTGATGGTCGCGCTCTCCCACAGCCTGCACGAGATCGTATTCTGGCGCTTCGTGCAGGGGCTGCTGCTGCCGCCGATCTTTGCCGTCACGGTCGCCTATATCGGGGATGAATGGCCCGCGGTCGAGGCGACCGGCATCACCGGATTGTATGTCTCCGCCTCTGCGGTCGGAGGCTTCCTCGGACGATTTCTCACCGGCGTCGTTTCCGACGCCCTCGGCTGGCGCGGCGCTTTTCTGGTGGATGCCGCGATCACCGCGCTTTGCGCGGTTGCGATCGTCATACTGCTTCCGCGCGAGCGAAAATTTGTGCGCGCGCCAAGCATCGCGGCCTCGCTGCGACAGATGCTTCGCCATCTCGGCAACCCGCGGATCCTTGCGACCTGCGCGGTCGGCTTCGGCGTGCTGTTCAACTTCATCGCGACATTTACGTATGTGAATTTCCTGCTCGCGGCGCCTCCCTACAACCTGTCTCCTTCGCTGCTCGGCTCGATCTTCATCGTCTATCTGCTCGGCACGGTCAGCGCGCCGCTGACCGGGCGCGCCGTGGTCCGGTTCGGGCGGCGCGCCTTCGTCATCGGCGCCATCGCATTGTGGATCGGAGGGATCCTGCTCACGCTCATCCCTTCTCTGCCGGCGATCATCGCGGGCCTTGCGGTTGCGGCCGCCTGCGGCATGGTCTGCCAGGCGTCATCCACGAGCTACGTCTCGACCACGGCCAAGGGCGGGGTGTCATCCGCGGTCGGCCTTTACGTGACGGCCTTCTATACCGGCGGCAGCGTCGGCGCCTATCTGCCGGGCCGGTTCTGGGCCCTCGGCGGATGGCCGGGGACGGTCGCGATGGTCGCGGCGTCGCTCGTCATCATGGGGACCATCGTCGCGCTGTTCTGGGCCGGCAAGCGCACGGGATAAACCGCGCACGATCTGCTATAGCTTTCGCGCAACTGAAGGGGGAATAGATGCTTTCGAAGTCACACGCCGATTTTCTCTTGTCGATCGACACGCCGACGGTCTGCAACATCGTTGAGATGGTTTATCCCGAGCGGCGCGGCTTCGGCTACACGACGAAGCATCTGCATTGCGCCTTCCCCGACCTGCCGCAGATGATCGGCTACGCGAAGACCGTCACGATCCGCTCCAAGGACCCGATCGCGCGCGGCGAAGGCTACATGTCGAAGCGAATGGAATATCTCGACTACATCGCCTCCGACCCGAAGCCGAGCTGGGTGGTGATCCAGGATCTCGACGATCCGGCCGGCTACGGCGCCTATTGGGGCGAGGTGCAGTCGAACGTGCACAAGGCGCTCGGCTGCGTCGGCACCATCACCAACGGATGCGTGCGCGACATTCCGATGATCGCGCCGGGCTTCCAGATGCTCGCGGGCTCGTTCGCGCCCTCGCATGCCTTCGTTCATGCGGTCGATTTCGGCTGCGAGGTGAGCGTGCACGGCATGGCGGTGAAGAGCGGCGATCTCATCCATGCGGACCGGCACGGCGCGATCGTCGTGCCGACGGACAAAATGGACGCGCTGAAAAAGGCGTTCGACGACATCAGCGCGAAGGAAGCCAAGATCATCGAGGCGGCGAAATCCGGCAAGGGAGTCGAGGCGATCAAGGCCGCGATCCGGGGATGATGATGCGCCGCGGCCTCACGGCGCTCGCGATGGCCTTCGTCCTGTCCGCGCCAGCCGGCGCGCAGGACGGGAAAAAGGAATCGCCGCTGCCGAAGGAGATGCCGCTCGCGACCGACATTTGTTTCGGGCGGGTCTACGACGCCGCACATCTCGCAAGCCATCCGAAGCAGCGCGTGACGAGTTTTCACGTGGCGCGCGAATTCACCCCCGATCCCAATTCGGAATACGATCCCGGCTCTCCACAGGAACTGAAGGACAATGACGGGCTGGACGGCCGCATCACGGTCGCGGCCTATGTGCGGTTCCGCGACCGGCCGGGGGTTTTCGCCAACACCCTGTCCTGCGTCAGGGACGACAGCGGCCGGGCGCGCTGCGGCATCGATTGCGACGGCGGGCAATTCACGCTGAAGTCTTCAGCAGGATCGCTCCTTTTGGAGAACGAAGGCTTCGTCGTGGTCGGCGGCTGCGAGGCGAGCGAAGACGATTCCGACAATCGCGAGTTCGTGTCTCCGGGACAGGACGACCGGCTGTTCAGGCTCGACCCGAAACCGGTCTCCGCCTGTCTCGCCGAACGCAATGCGCGCGCTCCGGCCTATGCGAAGCTCGGCTCGCCGGTGCGGGTGCGCCTTTCGCGCAGCGAAGCGGTCTGCTTCCAGCGCAGCTATGATGCAGCGCATCTTGCGGCGCATCCGCAGCAGACGGTGCGCCGGATTTCCGTTCTCAAGCGCGAAGGGGACAAGAAGAGCCCAGGCGAATTTGCAAGCTACGATTTGATCTTCCGGGCTGAATTGAAGGACGGGCAAAAGGCCGAGAAGACGATCTCCTGCGGTCCGGACAACTACTCGTACCTCTGTTCGGGAGCCAACGATGCCGGCGCGTACGGCGAATTCTATCTGACGCGGGCGGGCGACCGCGAGGTCATGCTGCGCGATCGCAAGCAGACGCTCGCGAAACTGCTCGGCATCAAGCTTGGAAAGGACGATCGCTTCTACAAGCTGAGCACCGGCGCAGAAAAGGATTGCGGGCCCTAAGCCGCGCGCGCGGCGCTGCGGTGCCAGCGCGGCTCAAATCCCGCCGTTAGCACCCCAAGAATTGAGGGTGGAGTGAGCGCGTCGGCATCGACGCGGCGCGGGCGCACGATCACGCCGCGATAGCCTGATGGGGTCCAGCGCAGCAACCTGTCTCCGCGCACGGCAAAAGCCTCATCGCCCGACTCCGACGGCAGCGCGATCATTGCGCCATCCGGCAACGTATCGAGCGCCATACGGTGACGGCGCTTGGCGCGCCCGGCGAGGCGCTCGCTGTGGATCACCTCGTCCATCGCATCCGCACCGGGCGCGCGGCGCATTATTCTCGCCCTCGCCCAATTCTCCGCAAACGCATTCGCATCGCGCCTGCGACATTCGAAACACGGGCGATGGCCGGCCGCGAGCGCGGTCACCTCGTCGAGGAAGAACAGCTCGGTATAGCCCCTGCCCCACACGTCGCGGTGGCGGCCCTTGAAATCGAGCACGCAGCAAATCCAGCGACGCGACACGGAACGCCGCGCGCCGAGTGTCCTGTCGTCACGATGAAAGCGCCCGCCGCGATTGCCGAACATCGTGCCGCGCGCGGATGTGGCGAAAAGTTCGCCCAAGGGAGAGACGCGGTTGGGAAGGGGCATTCTTTACGCTCTTCTTTTGGAGGGCAGCACACTCCAGCGAACAGGCAGCTATTGACAGACTCTTGCCATCAATATCAACTTATGGGTGCAAAAATGATCGTAATGCACCTATAATCGAAATTCATTGAATGGCGGGGGCGTCGGCGTTTCATCGAATTTCGTGTCGCGCGCATTTCGACGCGCTTGTTGTCCAATCAGCAGCTTAGTTCACGTGGCGGGCTTGCCCCGCCGCAATGTGCAAGTTTTCGAACGGGAAATGGGCCTGGGAGGTTCGCTTGCAATACTTCACCGGAATGGACTTGGTGACTGCAGCGCTCGCCAAAAAGGGCGATCCGTACTCGATGGATTCAGCCGGCAACCCCCTGAACCTCATCACACCTGCGGAATATTCCGGCCTTGGTCTGAATGACGACCCGGGAAAGACGAAAGGTTGGGTCTGCGCCGAACTAGTCTCTTGGTGCGTCTATCAGTTGTCGGGAAAAACACTCACGTTCGGAATGGATCAACGCGACGCTAACACGAGTTTCGGCTACCCAAACACCACAGCTTGGAATCTCGACTTCACGAGAGGCACCGTTCAAAACGGCGTCTATCTCGTTCAAATCACCGATTACACCAAGGCCATCAACACCGCCGGCGTGTTATTCAATAATCCGCCTGACCAAAAAGACGGTATCAATCACATAGCAATCTCCGTTGGCAACGGATCGGACGTTGTCAGCGCGCTGGCTTCGCACGGCTATAGCGGCGTGTTCCAGACTCCCGTCTCAGCAATTAGCCTTGGATCAGGATACACTTATCTTGCATTGATGCTCGACCAAGTCGGGTCGACTACAAACACAACCGGTACTCTCGCAGTTAACGGCGGCTCGAAAGAAGGGATTATCGACGCTGTTGACATGGACAGCAACAAGTCTTCGTCGGGGATCCCATACGACAAGGACTGGTACAAAATACAAGGGCTGAAGGTCGGGACTAGTTACACGATCAGCGCGGCCGCCCTATCGATGACAAGCGGCCGGATTGCTATCTCTCTCAATGATGCCGAAGGCCACAAGATTGATATCAATCAGATTGGCAACAGCAACGACGATTTCGTCGACGCAGCCAATCCAACATTCTCGTTTGTGGCCAAAGCCAGCCAATATTTCATTTCCGTTTCGGCAGGCTCGGCGGACGCCACATCTTTTTTATACGCAACCGGCAAATACAACATACAAATAACCCAAGGGAGCACGCCTTCGGTCGTCGGAACGGTTTCCATCGGCGACATGCAGATCACCGAGGGCAACAGCGGCACGAAGATTCTGAATTTTACCGTTACCCGGGCCGGCGGCACAGCCCCCTTCAACGTCAACTATTCCACGGCCGACGGGACCGCGACGACCGCCGACGGCGACTATGTCGCCAAGTCCGGAACCCTTCAGTTTGGATCGGGCATCAACAGCCAAACAGTTTCGATAACGATCAACGGAGACACCAAGGTCGAGGCCGACCAGACGTTCTTCGTGAATCTTTCGGCCCCGACAAACGGCGCCTCGATCACCCACGGCCAGGCCATCGGCACCATCGTCAACGACGACTCGGCGTCGGCGGGCGCGGGATTCGTTTCGATCAGCGACGCCCAGATCACCGAAGGCAACAGCGGCACGAAACAGCTGACCTTCACGGTTACGCGCTCAGGCGGCACCGCCGCCTTCAACGTCGGCTATGCCACGCAGGACAGCGGCGCGACTAGCGCCGACGGCGATTATGTCCAGCAGGCCGGCACCCTGCAATTTGGCATCGGGGTCAATTCAAAGACCTTCAATGTTACGGTGAAAGGCGACACCAAATACGAACCAACCGAGGCCTTTCTCGTCAATCTCGTGAACCCGACCAACGGGGCCATTATCTCCGACGGTCAGGCCAGCGGCACGATTACCAATGACGACGCGGCCCCTCCAACGGTCGGATTGGTCTCGATCAGCGATGCCGAGATCACCGAGGGCAATAGCGGCACCAAGCAACTTACGTTCACGGTGACGCGGACCGGCGGCACAGCGGCGTTCAATGTGGGTTATTCCACCCAGGACAACAGCGCCACCACGGCGAATAGCGACTACGTTCAAGAGGCTGGCACCCTGCAATTCGGCTCCGGGGTGAATTCGAAAACACTTACGATCGCGATCAACGGCGACACCAAATACGAGCCCACCGAAACTTTTTTCGTGAATCTCGTGAACCCGACCAACGGGGCCGTCGTCTCCGATGGTCAGGCGATCGGCACCATCACCAATGACGACGCAGCTCCTGCCGTTGCCGGTTTGGTGTCGATAGGCGACATGCAGGTCACCGAAGGCAACAGCGGCACGAAGCAGCTGACATTCACAGTGACGCGCTCCGGCGGCACCGCCGCGTTCAACATCGGCTATGCCACGGTGGACGGCACCGCGACGAGCGCCGATGGCGACTACGTCCAGCAGGCCGGCACCCTGCAATTCGGCAGCGGGGTCAATTCAAAGACCTTCAACATCACGATAAACGGCGATACCAAGTACGAACCCACCGAAGCCTTTTTCATCAATCTGGTGAACCCGACCAACGGGGCCATCCTGGCGGACGCTCAGGCGGTCGGCACCATCACCAACGACGACACGGCCCCGGTTTCGGTTGGCACCGTCTCGATCGGCGACTCATGGCTTTACGAGGGAAGCAGCGGTATCCAGTCGATGGCGTTCACTGTCACGCGGTCCGGCGGCACCGCGCCGTTCAACGTGTCCTACACGACGCAGGACGGCGGAGCGAAGACTTCCGACAGCGACTATTATGCCGTGTCCGGCACGCTGCAATTCGGTTCCAGCGAATACTCGAAAACCATCTACGTCGCAATCAATGGCGACACCAAGGTGGAGTCGGACGAAGCGTTCTACATGCTCCTGCAAAATCCGACCAACGGGGCCAGTATCACCGACGGAGTGGGAGTCGGAACGATCTTTAATGACGATGCGGCAGTCACAACAGGCTCGGTATCGATCAACAACGTACAGGTTTACGAAGGCAATAGCGGCTTATACGTCATCGGTTTCACCGTAACGCGGTCCGGAGGAAGCGCACCCTTCAACGTATCGTATGCCACACTGGATGGTGGCGCGAAAACCTCCGATGCCGACTATTACGGGGTCTCCGGTACATTGCAGTTCGGTTCGAGCGAATATTCAAAAACGATTTACGTCGCGATCAACGGCGACACCAAGGTGGAGTCGGACGAAGCGTTTTACATGCTGCTGCAAAATCCGACCAACGGAGCCACCTTCAGCAACAATCTGGGAGTTGCCACCATCAAGAACGACGATTTCGGGTCGTTCTCGGCCCTATCGCCGAACATCGCGCAAGCGCCGGCCGAATTCGTTGCAGGCACGACAGGAAGTGACCTGCTCCAGAGCTCAAACAAATCCGAAGTGCTCTTTGGCGGGGCAGGCGCAGACACATTCAAGTTCGCAGCCAACTTCGGCAACGACACGATTTCCGACTTTCGTCCGGCCGAGGATCACATCCAGTTCGCACGGGGCCTTTTCGCGACCGCCGAGGCGGTCCTCGACCATGCCGCCAATGATGGATTGGGCAACGTGGTGATTTCGGACGACAGCGGCGACCACCTGACGCTGACCGGTATTCTGAAAACGCAGCTGCATTCCGGCGATTTCATCGTGTGATACGCACGCGAAAGTAAATACCTCGACACGTCGCCGCGCGGCGAACAATCATAAAAAAATGCCCGCCGGACCGGCGGGCATTTTTCCTTTGAAATTTCTTTCGCTCAGCCCTGCGGCTGCGGGGCGATGTCGCCGGTCGGCGCGTCGGGCCGCGGGCGCGTCTTGCCGGCGGGCGGCACGGCGGAAGAGCGCGGCGTAGCGGGTTCGCTCACGCCCTCGCGCACCGGCGGCTTGCCGTCGAGCAGGTCCTTGATCTCGTCGCCGGTCAGCGTCTCGTATTCGAGCAGGCCCTTGGCGAGCGTCTCCAGATCGGCGCGCTTCTCGGTGAGGATCTTGCTCGCCTCGGCGTAACCGGCCTCCACGAGCCTGCGGATCTCCGCGTCGATCTTCTGCGCGGTCGCTTCGGACACGTTCTGCTGGCGCGACACCTGATAGCCGAGGAACACCTCGTCCTGGTTGTCGCCATAGGCGACCGTGCCGAGCTCGGTCGAAAGACCCCAGCGCGTCACCATCATGCGGGCGAGCTTGGTCGCCTGCTCGATGTCCGATGACGCACCCGACGTGACCTTGTCGTCACCGAACACAAGCTCCTCGGCGACGCGTCCACCCATCATGATGGCGAGACGCGATGTCATCTGTTCGCGGCTCATCGACAGCTTGTCACGCTCGGGAAGCTGCATGACCATGCCGAGCGCGCGGCCGCGCGGGATGATCGTGGCCTTGTGCACCGGGTCGGTCGCCTTGACGTTGAGCGCGACGATGGCGTGTCCGCCCTCGTGATACGCGGTGAGGAGGTTCTCCTCCTCCGTCCTCACGAGCGACTTGCGCTCGGCGCCCATCATCACCTTGTCCTTGGCGTCCTCGAACTCGGCCTGCGTGACCATGCGCTTGTTGCGGCGCGCGGCCATCAGGGCGGCCTCGTTGATCAGGTTCGCGAGATCGGCGCCGGAAAATCCCGGCGTGCCGCGCGCGATCGTCTTCAGGTTCACATCGGGCGCGAGCGGGACTTTGCGCACATGCACTTTCAGGATGCTCTCGCGACCGACCACATCCGGGTTCGGCACAACGACCTGACGGTCGAAGCGGCCCGGGCGAAGGAGC
The DNA here is from genome assembly GCA_964584855.1 of uncultured Hyphomicrobiales bacterium. Taxonomy (GTDB): domain Bacteria; phylum Pseudomonadota; class Alphaproteobacteria; order Rhizobiales; family Xanthobacteraceae; genus Pseudorhodoplanes. The sequence goes on along the minus strand of CAZPBF010000031.1, from coordinate 18,676 downwards.
GCGGGATCGAGCACGTCGGGACGGTTGGTCGCGGCGATCAGGATGATGCCTTCGTTCGCCTCGAAGCCGTCCATCTCGACCAGCAACTGGTTCAGCGTCTGCTCACGCTCGTCGTTGCCGCCGCCGAGGCCCGCGCCGCGATGGCGTCCGACCGCGTCGATTTCGTCGATGAAGATGATGCACGGCGCGTTTTTCTTTGCCTGCTCGAACATGTCGCGCACGCGGGATGCGCCGACGCCGACGAACATCTCGACGAAGTCCGAGCCGGAAATGGTGAAGAACGGCACATTCGCCTCGCCCGCGACTGCGCGCGCGATCAGCGTCTTGCCGGTGCCCGGAGGGCCGACCAGCAGCACGCCGCGCGGAATCTTTCCGCCGAGGCGCTGGAATTTGCCCGGATCGCGCAGGAATTCGACGATCTCCTGCAAGTCCGACTTCGCTTCGTCGACACCGGCGACGTCTTCGAACGTCACGCGGCCATGCGCTTCGGTGAGCAGCTTGGCGCGCGATTTGCCGAATCCCATCGCCTTGCCGGCGCCGCCCTGCATCTGGCGCGACAGGAATATCCACACGCCGATGAGCGCGATGAAGGGCAGCCAAGACACCAGGAGCGAAACGAACCACGGCACGTTCTCAGTGAGCGGGCGCGCGGTGATCGAGACGCCCTTGCCATAGAGCCGCTGCACGAGCGTCGGATCGCTCGGCGAATAGGTCTGGAACGAGCGCCCGTCGGTGAAGGTGCCGTGAATTTCCGGCCCCTGGATCAGGACGTCGCGCACACGGCCCTGATCGACCTCGGTGAGCAGCTGCGAGAAGGAAATGTCCTGCGAGGTCGTGCGCTGGCCCGGGTTCTGGAACAGCGTGAACAGGGCGAGCAGCAGCAATACGATGATGACCCAGAGCGCAAAATTACGAAGATTGGCGTTCATCCAGCGTCTTTCTGAACCGGGTCAAAGCCTCTATCCCGACACCGCGGTTTCGGTTGCGGAATGCGGCGTCCCCAAAGGTCCCGGACGAATGTAGGTCTCGCTAGGGCCCAATGGAATAGCCGATTTTCCGCATTTTAACGCGATTTTTCGCCCCCGCCGACCGGCCCGATCACCAATGTTGGCTCTTGGTTAAGGGCGAAATCCGGCTCACCGGCGGCGCGGCGGGGCGCGCTCCACAGTCAAAACGTCGCCCCGTCTTGTCACAATCGCGCCCGCGAGGGTGCGCCGTGATGCCGCGCCGCGCCCGGATGGGCCGAACAGCGCCGCCAGAAGCGCCTCGAGCTTTCCCAGCTCCACCGGTCCCTCGTCGCCGACAACGCCGATCGCCCTGCCCAGAAGCCGCAGCACGACCTCTTCGGGCAGCCTCACCAACGAGTCCATGTCGAAATCAAATCCCGGCTTGCCGGTCCCGGCGGGGCGGATGATCCGCGCCGCCGCGACCTCGACCATCGCATCGAGCGCGCGGTCCGCCCGGCGGACCCTGCGGGCCAGCAGCGACAGGCGTTGCGCCGACAATCCTTCCTTCTCGAGCACCGACGCGAGCCCGCGCAGCCGAACGCGGGTAAATTTCGGATCGGCGTTGGAAGGATCCTCGGCAAACGCGATCTTGGCCTTGCGGAGCGTGGCGATCAGCCGCGCTTTCGGAAACGAGAGAAACGGCCGCAACAGGATGCGATCGCGCGGCTGCATGCCGGCAAGCGGCAGCCTGCTTTCGGCCGTCATCCCGCCGAGTCCGGTCAGGCCGCTGCCGCGCGTGAGACGCAACAGGACCGTCTCCGCCTGATCGTCGAGGGTATGCGCGGTGAGGATATGGCTCGCCTTCACAGTGCGGGCAGCGTCCGCGAGAAGGCGGTAGCGCGCCTCGCGCGCCGCCTGCTGAATCCCGGTGACAGGTTTCTTGCCGCGCCATTGCACGATGCGATGCGCGACGCCGAGCTTGCGGGCAAGCCTGCCGACCGCTTTCGCTTCTTTCGCCGATTCCGGGCGAAGCCCGTGATCGATGGTGCAGGCGACAAGCTTCGGCCCGGCCTTCAGCGCCGAACGCCAGCGCGAGAGAAGATAGAGAAGCGCGGTCGAATCCGGTCCGCCGGACACCGCGAGGACGAGCGAGGAATGGGAATCGAGACCGGCGAACAGCGTTTTCGCTTCGGCGGCGGAAACGGGTTTGCTGTCAGCAGCGGACGCGTTTTTGCTCACGCTCGACGCCCTGACGCACGTTCAGCGCCGCGCGCGGATATTTCCGGCCGACTTCCGCGAATGTCGCGCAGGCAGTTTCCTTCTCGCCGAGCGCAGCCAGCGACTGACCGAGCCGCAGCAACGAGTCCGGCGCCTTCGCCGCGGTCTCGAACTTCGAGGAGATGGTGAGGAAGGAATCGGCCGCCTCGCGATACATCTGCCGCTGGAACTGACTCTCGCCGAGCCAGAATTGCGCATCCGCCGCAAGCCGGTCGTTCGGATAGCGCCGCAGGAATTCCCGGAAGGTCTGTTCGGCCAGCGCATAATCCTTGCGCTGGATGTAGCCTGCGCCGAGATCGTATTGATCACGCGGACTCTGGCTCGGTGGCGCGACGGACGCGACCGCGACATTCGGATCGGGATTGCCTCCGCGACGCACGTTGGAAAGATCGAGCGGCGCGCCCGGCTCCCGTCCGCCGCGCGTGCTGGCCGGCTCGTCCGCGGCGATCGAGGCTTCCGGTGCGGAAGGCTGTCCCGCCGGGAGCGAACCGAGCGGACGCGGCGCGCCGGGGGCAGCCGGATTGGCATTCGGATCGAACGCGTCGCCGCGGCGCCCCGGCAGAGGACGGATCGGACTCGGATCGACGGAGGCCGGAGCGCCGGCAACCGGCGCGCTCGCAACGCGCGGCGGAACGCCCGGCGCGGCCTGCTGCTGCATCGGCGGCAAGGGCTGGACCTGGGCCTGCGGCGCGGGGCCGGGAACAGGAGCGCCACCTCCTTGCAGCCGCTGCACCTGCAGTTCGAGCTGCTGATTACGGAATTGCAGCTGCTCGACCTGCCCGGTCAGCGTGCGCATCTGCTGTTCGATCTGCTCGAGCCGCACCACGACGTCGGAGCCCGATATCTGGGCGGACGAGGGCGCAGCGAAAGCGAGCGCCATCGGCACGGCGAGCGAAAGTACGAATGAAAGACGCATGAAGGGCCTGCGTTCGGATCGAAGGAACGTCGCTGTCATAGCATAGGCGCGGCTGCGTCGGAATTGTGGCCCGGCGTCCCCGGACGCTGCGCCGATCCGATGCGGGTCAGAGCCTGGACAATCAAGGCGACGCGGCGCGAATACCGCGCCGCGCGCCTGATCTGGCTTACGAACTTGCGTTCAGGACCGTGACCGCGCGGCGGTTCTGCGACCAGCACGAGATGTCGTTACACACCGCGACCGGACGCTCCTTGCCGTAGGAAATCGTGCGCATGCGCGTCGGCTGGATGCCGCGGGACGCGAGATATTCGCGCACGGTCTGCGCTCGGCGCGCGCCGAGCGCGATATTGTATTCGCGCGTGCCGCGCTCGTCCGCATGACCCTCGATCGTGAAGGCATACTGACTGTATTGCATCAGCCACTGCACCTGCTTGTCGAGCGTGGCGCGCGACTGCGGCGTCAGTTCGGAAGAATCGGATTCAAAGAAGACGCGGTCGCCGACATTGACGACGAAGTCCTGCTGGCTGCCGGGCACGGCAGCGCCCGCCCCACCCGCCATATCGGCCGGCTTGTTGGCGCACGCCGACAGCGCAAGCGACAAACCCAGCATCGCCGCGATCCCCGCGGCGCGAACGAATTGTCCCATTGGCATCATTCCGGTGCCTCCATTGTCGCAGTCTTTACCGGACCCTAAACCGGAGAATTAGCAGGTCATTCGTTAAACGAACGTTCCGTCAACCTTGATGACCCCTTCGCAAACCCCGCAAAAAGCAACAGGACGGCGAAACCTTTTTGACTGGTTACCGACAGGTAAACGACGCCAGTGCGGCAGGTCTGGGGCAGCGCGCCCTGCGGCCGTCAGGACAGGAGCGGCGACCAGGCCGGGTCGGAAGCAAGGCCGGGCGTGCGGGTCTTCTGCTCGTTCCGGCCGGTAATGTCGACGGTGAAGAGCGACGGGCCGCTGCCCAGATCGCGAAAGAACATGATGACGCGGCCGTTCGGCGCGAAGGTCGGGCCTTCGTTGTGGAACCCGGAGGTCAGGATGCGCTCGCCGGAACCGTCCGGCTTGATGATGCCGATGCCGAAATTGCCGCCGCCGATCTTGGTGAAAGCGATGTAGTCGCCGCGCGGGGACCAGACCGGCGTCGAATAGGTGCCTTCACCGAAGCTGATGCGCTGCGCCGCGCCGCCATTGGACGCCATCACATAGATCTGCTGCGATCCGCCCCGGTCGCTCTCGAAGCAGATGCGCGCACCGTCCGGTGAATAGGACGGAGCGGTGTCGATCGCGGGCGTCTGCGTCAGCCGCATCGTCGCCTTGGATCGCAGATCCATCACGAACAGATTCGAATTCGAACCTTGCTGCAGGCTCATGATGACGCGCTGGCCGTCCGGAGAAAAACGCGGCGCGAATGTCATGCCGGGGAAATTGCCGACCACCTCGCGCTGGCCGGTCTCGATGTTGAGCAGCAACACCCGCGGATCGCCCTGCCCGTAGGACATGTAGGTGATTTCCTGCGTCGACGGCGAGAAGCGCGGCGTGAGCACGAGTTCATCGCCGCGCGTCAGGTAGCGCACGCCCGCTCCGTCCTGATCCATGATCGCGAGTCGCTTGACGCGCCGCTCCTTCGGACCGGTCTCGTCGATGAACACGATGCGCGTGTCGAAATAGCCCTTCTCGCCGGTCAACCGCTCGTAGATCGCGTCCGAGATGATGTGGCCGATGCGCCGCCAGTTGTCCGGCGAGGTGAAGTATTGCTGACCGGCCTGCTGCTGGCCGCCGAAGACGTCCCACAGCCGGAATTCGGCCTTGAGACGTCCGTCGCCCTGGCGCGTAACGCGTCCGGTCACGAGCGCCTGCGCGTTGATCCCGCGCCAGTCGGGGAAACGCGGCAATGCGTCCGGGTTGGAAATCTGCTCGATGAACGCCGCCGGATCGATCGGAGCGAACAGGCCGCTGCGGCGAAGATTATCGGTGATGATCTGCGTGACGGCGCCGGAGACCTCCCCGTCGGTCTGCGTGCCGCCGGCGAAGGTCGTGATCGCAATCGGCATCGGCTGCACGTTGCCCTGTGTGATGTCCACGCGCACGGCCGCCAGGGCGGAGCGCGCCGAAAGCGCGGCGGCGCCCGCCCCCGCTCCGAGCGCAAACACCCTGCGCCGCGTGATCAGAAAAGGATTCGACGCGTCAATCATATTTCCGCCATTGCAAAGTTTGCCGGAGACATCATCCGCGGAACATATCGCGCGGATCGAACATGAGCTCCATGTCCTTCCAGGTATCGTAATTTTCACGTCGCAGCATCGTATAGGGCTGGCATTGCAGCACGGCGCGCTTGGCGCTCTCCACCATCGCAGGCCCGACCGGCGAGGGCGTCGCTTCCATCAGCTCAGGCGTACGCGACACGGTCCCATCCGGGTTGAACATAATGCGCAGCACCACGATCAGCCGCTGCGCCTCGAGTGCGCCAACAGGCGGGCTCCAGCACTGGCTGAGCCGCGCTCGCAGCGCATCGAGTTCGGACTGCGAGAGTTGCTGCGCCTTGCCATTTGGCGCGCCGAGGCCCGCCGTCGGGCTCAGTTCCGCACCGGTCGCCGCGTTGCGCTGCGGGTCCTTCTTGTTCAGGAGAGCCGCGATGCGCGTGACGTCGAATTTCGGCTGTTGCTTGGTATTGTTCGGAACCGGCGTCTTCGCCTCAGCCTTCTTCTCTTTTTCCTTTTCCGGCTTCTTGGCCTCGTCCTTCTTCAGCGCGTCGGCGATCGGATCGGCTTTCTTGTCGACGGCCTTTTCAGGTTTGGGCTCCGGCTTGGAATCCGCCTGCGGCGCGGACTCCTTCTCGGTCGGCGTGACTTCCTTCTTGTCGTTGACCTTCTTAGTCAGATCCTCGACCGGCTTCGGTTCGGCGATCTTCTCGACCAACAACTTCGGCTCCGGCTTCTTGGCGTCCTTGTGACCCTTGGTGATCTTGGAAAACTCGTCGGCCGAGACGATGTCGACGGGCGACATCTCGACCTTGCTGTCGAACGGCTTGGCGACAAGCGTGATGATGCTCCAGACGAGAAACGCGCCGTGCACGGCCGTCGATATGGTGAGCCCCATCCTCATGCCGAAATTGACAGCTCCTACGAGCCCTGTTCGACCTCGGTCACAAGCGCGACACGCTTGAATCCCGCCGCCGACAATTGCCCCATCACTTTCATCACCGTCCCGTAATCCACTTTCTTGTCGCCGCGCACGTAAATGCGTTCGTCGGCGCCCTGCCGGGCGCTCGTGATCGCCTTCAGCTTGGCGACCAGTTCTCCCGGCGGCACTTCGGTATTCTGCAGGAAAACCTGACCTTTTTCATTCACCGAAACGGCGAGCGGCTCCTTGTCCTGATCGAGGCTCTTGGCCTGCGATTGAGGCAGGTCGACCGGCACGCCCACGGTCAGGAGCGGCGCCGACACCATGAAAATGATGAGCAGCACGAGCATCACGTCGACCATCGGCGTGACGTTGATCTCGGCCATCACCGGACGGCGGCGATGCCGCCTGCTGCCGAACACACCCGCGCTCGCACCCGATGCTGCCATGATCGTCCCCTAGCCGCGCTCGTCGATCTGCCGTGACAGGATCGCGGAGAACTCGTCGGCGAAGCCTTCCAGCCGCTGCGCCTGCTTGTTCACCTCGGCGACGAACTTGTTATAGAAAATCGTCGCAGGGATGGCAGCAACAAGGCCGATTGCTGTTGCAAACAGCGCCTCCGCGATGCCCGGCGCGACGACGGCGAGCGAGGTGTTCTTCGAATTGGCGATCGACTGAAAGCTCGTCATGATCCCCCACACAGTGCCAAACAGCCCGATGAAAGGGCTCGCCGAGCCGACCGTCGCGAGCACAAGGAGCCTGCGCTCCAGCCGCTCGATCTCGCGTGCGATGGTGACATCCATCACCTTGTCGATGCGGGTCTGCAGCCCGGCGAAGGATCGCGCCTGGCCCTCGAAGCTGCGCTTCCACTCCCGCATCGCGGCGACAAACAGCGCGGCCATCGAATGCGTGGGCCGCGACGACAGCGAGCGGTAGAGTTCCTCCAGCGACTGCCCGGACCAGAAGGTCTGTTCGAAGCGGTCCATCGCCTTGCGCGTGCGCATGTAGAGCAGCGTCTTGTCGATCGCGATCGCCCAGACCCAGATCGAGCAGGACAGGAGCCCAAGCATCACCGATTTCACGATCCAGTGCGCCTGAAGAAACAGGCTCAGAATCGATACATCTGTGGAAACCACCGGCGCGAGGTCGGCAGGATTCATCGAATTCGTCCTCTCATAGCCACCGGTCGCTGGCTACAAATGCCACGCGGGCGCGCCGTCGCTGGACCGGAAAAGGGCGGGCGCGTTCAACAGGGGCCCACCTGAAACCCGAAATTCACGAAGACTTAGGGCCGTCCACCACCGGCGGCAAACGAAATCCCCACGAAACGTGTCCAATTGAAGGCTCCCGTCGCGTGTCCCGGCATTCAGGAGCGCCCGGCGCGGTTAAGGAAGCGTTACCGTTTTGCGAAGGTTTCGAGACATTTAACCACGGCGGGCGGGGTCCCGGCTCATAAAAAAACCGCCCGCCATGCGTCAGCAGGGCGGGCGGCCAAACCATTGAAATTAAGCGAGTTACGCCTGGGGCTGGGGCGGCTGCGGACGGTTGCGACGTTCCGCCATGAACGCGTCGAACTCGGTCTTGTCCTTGGCGACGCGAAGCCTGTCGAGAAACTCGCGGAACTCGCGCTGCTCATCCTCGAGCCGGCGCAGCGTTTCGGCGCGATATTCGTCGAAGGCGCGGTTGCCGCTCGAAGGCGGCGCGCCCCAGTGCTCGCGCATGCGGTCCATTTTCTCCTGCATCCGCTGCATCTTGTGATCCCACCGGCTCATGCCGCCACCGTGCCAACCGCAACCCATTCGTCCGCTCCCGATTGCAAAGGCCAGCGTGGCAAGCCCCACTGGCCACCAAATGACGAAGCCCAGGACCGTCAGCGCGATCCAGGCCGGTTTGCCGAATTCGTCGATTTTCGCCGTGATAGGCATCCTGCTCGCCTCGTGAATGTTAATAACATTTACATAGGTAGGAGCGCCCGTCCCGCGAGTCAAGACAGGCGCCGACTTTTCGCAGCAACTATGCCGAGGCTGCCGGCAGACCGAGCCCGCGCAGATAGACCAGCACGCCCGCCTCAAGCAGATCCTCCGCCGACATCGGCAGCCGGCGACGCGCGGCGTCACCGCGACCGAACAGGGAGGCGATCCCGTGCGATAGCGCCCAGACATGCAGACCGACCATCAGCGCGGGCGGTCGATCCTTCGCCGGCATCGTCGCGACGATCGCTTCGGCCGCGCCGCGCAGAACGGCGAAGGCACGCTCCCCGGCTTGCGACAGTTCCGCACTGGTGTCGGGCGCGATGCCGGCCTCGAACATCGCCGAGTAATAGGCTGGCTCCTTGCGCGCGAAAGCGAGGTAAGCCTTGCCGGTGCGGTCGAATGCCGTGAACGGATCGGGCGCACCGTCCTTCCACGCAGACTTCAGGGCGAGTTCGAACTGCTCGAAGCCGCGGCGCGCAACGTCGGCCAGTAACTCGTCGCGATCGCGGAAATGACGATAGGGCGCGGCGGGACTGACGCCGGCCCAGCGCGCGGCATCGGCAAAGGTGAAACCGGCCGGGCCCTTCTCGGCGATCAATTCGAGCGCCGCGCGGATGAGCGCTTCCTTGAGGTTGCCGTGGTGGTAGCCGCCCTTGCCGTGCTTATGCCATCTCATGTGAATGGCTCTTACATCCAGTCGAGGAGCCTCCACAAGTCGGATCGCGCCAGGCGCTAGTCGCCGCTTGCCGCGTCGAGGTCGGCCTTCATCGCGATACGCAACGATTTCGGGATCGGTTTTGCCTTGCCCGCGGAAATGAAGGCGACGCGAACGCGCGCCTCCACCAGCAATTCCTCGCCACGCATCACCTTCTGGTGCAGCGTGACCGAAGCGCCCTTCACCTCCTGCGGCTCGGTGACGACATGCAGGATGTCGTCCATGCGCGCAGGCTTGAGAAAATCGATCGTCATCGAGCGCACGACGAAAGCAAATCCCGGCGCTTCCTCCTGCGCCTGCTCGAACAGCGCGCGGTGATCGGCACCGATGAGCCGCAGGTAGTTCGTCCGCCCGCGCTCCATGTAGCGCAGATAATTCGCGTGATAGACGATGCCGGTGAAGTCGGTGTCTTCGTAATAGACGCGCACAACGAGCGTGTGGACGCCGTCGCGCAAGTCACCGTCGAGAGAGGAATGCGTCGTCATCGCGCGACACTAGCGCGAAGCCGTCCGTCGCGCCTCACAATTTCTTGCGCGGGGCGGGGCCGCAATAGCGATCGTAAAGCGTGCCGAGGATCGCGCGCGCGTCCTCGCTGACGAGACTGTAGAAAATCGTCTGTGCCTCGCGGCGCGTATCGACGATGCCGAGCGCACGCATCTTGCCCAGATGCTGCGACACCGCCGCATCGCTCAGGCCCGCAATGTCGGCCAACTCTCCCACCGATTTCGGCTCATCGAGCAGGCTGCACAGAATCAGGAGCCGCTTGCTGTTGGCGAGCGCCGACAGCATGGCCGCGGCTGCCTCGGCTTTGGGGCGCATTTCATCGAGGGTGTTATGCGCACGGCGCTTGGCTTGCGTTCTTGACATTTAAGTACTTTCGAAAATACGAATACACGACCTGCTCAATGATGCAAGAGGGTGCCGTGACCAATATCGGAACTGCCGATCGCCTGCTCCGCTTCGCCGCCGGTTTATTGCTTATCGCGCTTTGCCTTCTGCCGCCAAGCACGCCCATTCTCGGTGGCCTCGGCACTTGGACCTGGGCCGCACTCGGCGCCGGCGCAATCCTGATTGCGACCGCGTCGATCCGTTTCTGTCCGGCCTATCGGCTGATTGGCATCACGACCTGCCGCCATGGATAGCCGCGTGATGCTTGATCTCGGTCAAGGCGCCCCGCCCGTAGAATTCTAGCCTTCCGATCAAAGGAGAATTGCCATGAGTTCACTTACAATCACGCTGTCCGACGCACGGACGCGAGGAATCAACTGGACACCGTACCTGATCGGCGCGGGCATTGGCGTCCTGAGCTGGGTCGTATTCGTCGTCGTCGCCGACCCGCTCGGTATCACCACCGCCCTGTCGCAGATATCCGGCGGAGTCGCGGCGCCTGTTCTCGGGGCCGAGACTGTCGCCAAGAATGCCTATTGGGCGACGAACCCGCTGAAATTGAATTACGGCGTGCTGTTCCTTGCCGGCACGCTGATCGGCGGCGCGCTGTCCGCGCTCGCGTCAGGCGGCTGGAAGATCGAAACCGTCCCATCGGTATGGGCGGAGCGGTTCGGCGCCTCGCAGCTCAAGCGGTACGCCGGCGCGTTTATCGGCGGATTGATCGTCATGTTCGGCGCGCGGCTTGCGAACGGCTGCACCAGCGGCAACGGAATTTCCGGGGGGTTGCAGCTTGCGCTCAGCGGCTGGGTCTTCCTCGCCGTGCTCTTCCCGACCGCGACCCTCACCGCCTTCATCATGTTCCGCAATCGCAAAGCCTGACCGGAGAACCACGATGTTTCCCGTTACCGGAACCGCTGCACTTGTCCTCGCCGTGATTTTCGGCGCCGCCTTCGGATTTCTCCTGCATCGCGGCCGCGTCGCCGACTACAACACGATCGTCCGCCAATTTCTGTTTCAGGATTTCACGGTCATGAAGATCATGCTGACCGCGATCATCGTGGGCGGGGTCGGCGTCTTTTTCCTGGTGAATGCGGGCTATGCGCAATTCGCCATCAAGCCCGCGAACCTGCTCGCGATTGCACTCGGCGCGGCGATATTCGGTGTCGGCATGGTGATCTACGGCTATTGTCCGGGCACTGCGCTCGCGGCCATCGGCGCGGGCAGCCTGCATGCTCTCGTCGGGGCTGCTGGAATGATCGCTGGAGGCATTCTCTACGCGCTGAGCTTCGACTGGGTGAAAGCCAACATCCTGCCGGTCGGCGCGATGGGCAAAGTCCAGCTGCCCGAGCTTCTCGGCGTCGGAGCGCCGGTGATTTTCGCAGTGCTCACGCTGGTCGCGCTCGTCGCCTTCGTGCTGATCGAAAATCGCACGACGTCCGCGCGCTAGTCTTCGGCCTCGTCGCTGCCGCCCGCGAACAGCCCGAATTGGGCCGGATCGCGCGACGGCTCGGCGAGGCCGAGATGCTTGAAAGCATGCGATGTGAGCAGCCGGCCGCGCGGGGTTCGCTGCACGAAGCCCTTCTGGATCAGGAAGGGCTCGATGATGTCCTCGATCGCGTCGCGCGGCTCCGATAACGCAGCAGCGAGCGTCTCGACGCCGACCGGCCCGCCGCCATAGTTCAGCGCGATCACATTGAGATAGCGGCGGTCCATCGCATCGAGACCTGCCCCATCCACTTCGAGCGCGCCAAGGGCCTTGTCCGCGATCCTGCGGTCGATCGCCTTGTTGCCCTCCACATGGGCGAAATCGCGCAGCCGCCGCAGCAGCCGTCCCGCGATGCGAGGTGTCCCGCGCGAGCGCCGCGCGATCTCGTTCGTGCCGTCCGGCGTGATCGCGACGCCCAGCACGCGCGCGCCGCGCGCGACGATCTGTTCCAGCTCAGGCTCGGTGTAGAAATTCAGCCGCACCGGAATGCCGAAACGGTCGCGCAGCGGGTTGGTGAGAAGCCCCGCGCGCGTGGTCGCCCCGACAAGGGTGAACTTCGAAAGATCGATCTTCACCGAGCGCGCTGCCGGCCCCTCGCCGATGATGAGATCGAGCTGGAAATCCTCCATCGCGGGATAGAGGATTTCCTCGACCGCGGGATTGAGGCGGTGGATCTCGTCGATGAACAGCACATCGCGCTCTTCGAGATTGGTCAGAAGGGCGGCAAGGTCGCCGGCCTTGGCGATCACGGGACCGGAGGTCGCGCGAAAATTCACGCCGAGCTCGCGCGCAAGGATTTGCGCAAGAGTCGTCTTGCCGAGGCCTGGAGGCCCGACAAACAGCACGTGATCGAGCGCCTCGCCGCGCTCGCGCGCCGCGCGGATGAAGACTTCGAGATTGGCGCGCGCCTTTTCCTGCCCGACGAATTCCGAAAGCCGCTGCGGGCGCAGCGAGGCTTCCGCCACGTCGTCCTCGCGGCGTTCGGCGGTGACGAGGCGGGAGGGCGCGCTCACTTCGCAAGCTCCTTCAGGCCGAGCCGGATGAGCTGTGCCGTCTCGGCCTTGTCACCCGCGCCGCGCGCGGCAGCCGCAATCGCCGCAGCAGCCTGCGGCTGGCCGTAACCGAGATTGACCAGCGCGGACACAGCGTCGAGCAAGGGCCGCGGCGCGCGCTGCTCGTCGACCGCTCCCGAGAGCTGGATGACGGCAGGATCGAGGTCGCTGAACGCGGGCGCCTTGTCCTTCAGTTCCGTCACGATGCGTTCGGCGACCTTCGCGCCGACCCCGGGCGATTTCGAGATCATCGCCTTGTCGCGCATCGCAATCGCGCTCGCGAGATCGGCGGGCTTGAGCGTTCCGAGGATGGACAGCGCGACTTTCACGCCGACGCCCTGCACCGTCTGCAGCAGGCGGAACCACTCGCGCTCGATATCGCTGGTAAAGCCGAACAGCCGGATCTGATCCTCGCGCACATGCGTCTCGATCGACAGGGTCGTTGCTTCTCCCTTCGGCGGCAGCGCCTGCAGCGTGCGCGCCGAGCAATGCACGAGATAACCCACGCCCTGCACATCAAGGATGATGAAATCCTCGCCGTAACTGTCGATGATCCCGCGCAGCTTGCCGATCATGACGCCGCAACCTTCAGCAATACGCTCGCGCGATGATGCGCGTGCGTCACCGCGATGGCGAGCGCGTCGGCGGCATCCTCGGTTTGCGGATCGGCTTTCGGCAGCAACACGCCGATCATCATACGGATTTGCAGCTTCTCGGCGTGGCCTGCCCCGACAATCGTTTTCTTGACGAGGTTCGGGGCGTATTCGGCGACCGGCAAGCCTGCGCGCGCCGGGATCAGCATGGCGATGCCGCGCGCCTGGCCGAGCTTCAGGGTCGCGCTTGCGTTGGTATTGACGAAAGTGGCCTCGACGGCGGCCTCGTCCGGCCTGTGCTCCTCGATCACGCGGGACAGCCCGTCATGCAACGAGAGCAGGCGCGCGGCGAGCTCGGCGCGATCGCTCGTCTCGACCGAGCCGCAGGCCAGATAGATCAGCCGGTTGCCTTCGCATGCGATCAGGCCCCAGCCGGTGCGGCGGAGGCCGGGGTCGATGCCGAGGATGCGAATCGGGCGGCTCATTCGATTCGTTGATAGCACGGCGCGCCGTCTGGCTGGCATGACCGCGGGACCCCTCACCTTCGCGTCCGCAGCCTGCTAAGGAAGCCTTTCCGGAACTCGCATCGATGCCCTTCCCCGATATGTCGCTGTTCGCCGAGGCGGTCGCCGACCGCCGCTTTGTGCTTGCGCTCGTGATCGCAGGCATTGCCGGGCTTGTGCGCGGCTTTTCCGGATTCGGCTCGGCGCTGATCCACATTCCGCTGATCGCCGCGCTCTACAGTCCGCGCATCGCGGCGGTGACGATCCTGCTGATCGATTTCGCCGGCGCCGCCCCGCTCTCGATCCGCGAATTTTCCAAATGCAACTGGCGAGACGTGCTTCCGGTCGCGATCGTTGCGTGCCTGTCGATCCCGTTCGGCGCGATGGCGCTGGTCGTGGTGGATCCGGTCGTCCTGCGATGGTTCATCGCATTCCTGATCTACCTGCTGCTCGTGCCGCTTGCGCTCGGCTGGCGCTATGCAGGAAAGCCAAACCTCGGGGCCAGCACCGTCGTCGGGATGATTTCGGGTCTCGGCGCGGGCGCGGTGCAGATCGGCGCGCCCGCCGTCGTGCTCTATTGGCTCGGCACCGTGCGCGCGGTTCAAACGTTGCGCGCCAATCTCATGGTCTTCCTGCTGGCGCTCGATGTCTTCGGGCTGATCGTTTATCTGGCGAAAGGTCTGATCACCGCCGAAGGAGTAGCGCTCGCCGTTCTCCTTGCCCCAGTCTTCTTCGCCAGCATGGCGGCGGGCGCCTATTTCTTCCACGGCTCGTCGGATGTCTTTTACCGCCGCGTCGCGTATGCGGTGATCGCGCTTGCGGCGTTCCTGAGCCTGCCGCTGTTCGACAGTTTCATTCGTTGACGCGTTACGCGCTCATCTTCGAGACGAGCGCGTCCGAGACTTCGAAATTGGCGTAGACGTTCTGCACGTCGTCGTTCTCTTCGAGCGACTCGACCATGCGCAGCACCTTCTCGCCCGCCTCATCGTCGACCGCGAGCGTGTTCTGCGGTTTCCAGACAAGCGCAGCCTTGCGCGGCTCGCCGAATTTGGCCTCCAGATTCTTGGCGGTCTCGGCGAAATTGTCGGGCGCGACATAGATCGCGTGTCCGCTCTCATCGGAGACAACGTCGTCGGCGCCGGCGTCGATCGCCGCTTCCAGCATCTGATCGGGCGTCGCGACCTTGGCCTCGAACTCGACCAGCCCGACATGGGAAAACATGAAGGACACCGCACCGGTTTCCGCGAGATTGCCGCCGCTCTTGGTGAAGATCGCGCGCACTTCGCCGGCGGTGCGGTTGCGATTGTCCGTCAGCGCCTCGACGATGACGGCGACACCGCCCGGGCCGTAGCCCTCGTAGCGCACCTCGTCATAATTCTCGGTGTCGGAGCCCTGGCTCTTCTTGATCGCGCGCTCGATGTTGTCCTTGGGCATGTTCTCTGCACGCGCTGCGATGATCGCGGCGCGCAGGCGCGGATTAAAGTTCGGATCGGGCAGGCCCATCTTCGCCGAGACCGTGATCTCGCGGGCGAGCTTCGAGAACAGCCGGGCGCGCACCTTATCCTGGCGCCCCTTGCGGTGCATGATGTTCTTGAATTGGGAATGTCCGGCCATTGTCTCGTCCGCTGCAGCGATGGTCGGCGTTATAGAGCGGGACTTTCAGGAAATAAAGAAAGTCACTCCCAGAAGGCGGGTCGCGCTTCCTGCAGGCGCCCGCCCAGCCGGACCGGCGCGACTTTCCTCGCAAGCCCGCTGGTATCGTCGGTTTCCACCGCGATCGCGCACAAGGTCGCGGGCCCCACGGCCGGCTCGAAACGCTCCGAGGGAATGCGGCGCAGGAAGCGGCGCATCGGCTCGTCCTTGACCATGCCGATGACGGAATCATAGTCGCCGGTCATGCCGACGTCGGAGATGTAGGCCGTCCCGCCCGAAAAAATCTGGTGATCGGCGGTCGGGGTATGCGTATGCGTCCCGACCACGAGGGTCGCGCGGCCATCGACAAAATAGCCCATCGACTGCTTCTCGCTGGTCGCCTCCCCGTGCATGTCGACGACGATCGCGTCGGCCCCGCGGCCGAGCGGGCATGCGGTGACCTCGCGCTCCACCGCCTCGAATGGATCGTCGAGCGGATCCATGAAGACGCGCCCCATCGCATTGATGACGAGAACGCGCTTGCCGTTCTTGGCCTCGACGAGGGCTGCGCCGCGCCCCGGCGTGCCTTTGGGATAATTGATCGGGCGGACGAGCTGCGGCGCGCGCTCGATGAAGACCAGCGCCTCGCGCTGGTCCCAGGAATGATTGCCGAGCGTCACGGCGTCCGCGCCGGCGTCGATGAATTCCTTGAAGATCGCCTCGGTGATGCCGAACCCGCCGGCGGCGTTCTCGCCGTTGATGATGACGCAATCGAGCTTCCAGTCCCGGATGAGGCCGGGCAGCCGCTCGCTCACGATGGAGCGGCCAGCGCGGCCCATGATGTCGCCGATGAACAGAAGGCGCACAGTCAGCCCTTTCGGAAGTCGATCGTTTCTTTTTCCGTTAGCACGAGGTCGAGGCGCGCGTCGAACGCGGTCGCCGGAACGCGGTCGATCTCCTGCGCCGCGAAGGCGAGGCCTATCGCGATGACGGGCTTCATCGCACGGATGCGCGCGATGGTCATGTCGTAATAGCCCGCGCCATAGCCGATGCGGTGGCCGGCACGGTCGAAGGCGGCGAGCGGAACGATCATGATGTCCGGAAAGGCCTCCACCGCGTCCGGGCCGGGCTCCTTGATACCCCAGACCCCGGAGACGAGCGGGGCGCCGAACGACCAGGCGCGCATCGCAAGCGGCTTGCCGCGGCCCTGCACCGCAGGCAGTGCGAGCTGCGCGCCAAGGCCGGTGAGTTTGCGCATCAACGGAACGGGATTGATTTCGCTTCGCATCGGCGAATAGCCGGACACGACCATGCCCGGAGCCACGCGGACCGGAAACTCGCGCGCCGCAATCGTCTCACCCGCGTCCGCACGGTCATCGGCCGGCAGCGCATTGCGGCGGGCAAGCGCGGTCGCGCGCAATTGCGATTTCAGATCGGGTGAAGACACGTCGGACATGCTGCCGGACACGTTAATGTCGTGGATGACCGGGACAAGCCCACCCTCATGCCAAATCCGTGGGGCACGTAGTCGATCAAGGAGGGAAAGTGCGGAGCCACATAGGCCGTCAGAGTGCTGATCCCGGGAACCTACAGAAGTAGGTGGGCGCCATATGTCCCGGTCCACGGACCAGGTCAGGGACAGCTCCCGTCGAGATCGTAAGGCCCCGGGGAAAAGACTCCTGACGCACCCCGCAGCTCCGCCCGGGCAATGTAATGCGGCAGGCCCGGCGCCGCCAGCGGCGCCTAGCCTTGTGCCACAGGATTGGTCGCACCGCCGCTTTGGCCGAGCTTTCTGGCCAAACCCTCGATGCGCTCCGCCGCCGAAGTGAACGCCGCCACCACGGCGGCCTCGGTCTGCCGCGTGCGCTGGGAAGAGGCACCGTTGACGTCCTGCAGCGCGGCGTGGTCCTGCTCGAGCCGCTTGAGCTTTCTTACGGTCTCGGCGAGTTCGTCGGCGACCATCAGCGCCGCCATCACCGTCAGCCGCGCATCGCCGATCTCGCCGAACTGGCCGCGCAGCGCCACGATACGGTCGTCCAGATCCTTGGCGAGGCCGCGCAGGTGATCCTCCTGCCCGTCCTCACAGGCCATGCGGAACTGACGGCCATTGATGGTCACGTTGACCTGCGACAAGTGGGCTCCTTCAATCCTGCGATTCCAGCACGTGGCGGATATTTTCCATCGCCGCATCGAGCCGGCTTGCCACATCGCGGTTGGCGGCTTCGAGGCTGCGCACGCGGGCGACCTGCACGTCAAGATCGGCAGCGAGCCGGGCGCGGTCGGCGTCAAGCGCGTGGAGCTGTTCGGTCAGAATGGCCCGGCTCCGGTCGATCTCCAGCCTGCCTTCGACCGCAGCGTCAAGCATGTCGAGCGCCGCGGAAAGACGGCGGGCGGCTTGCTCGACCGGGGTGGGCGTGCTCATGACGCAACCTTCCACGGGATATGCGAACCAGTGAAAATGTTGAATCCCCAATAAATTAGGCGGAAAACTTTACGTGTCGCAGAACCTTTCCGTCAACGCCGCAAAGCCACGTTATCCCTGGCTTTTCGCGCCCTGTGCATGGCGGCGATGACGGTGGGCCGTCACATTGGACTCACCCCGCCTGCGTGCTATCCACCGCCCGATCCGGACAGGTTTTCCAATGAATTCCAAAACATCGACGGCCGCTGTCGCAGCAAATTCGCGCCACGGCGATGAGGTGCCCATGAGCGAGGCTCGCGCGCAACACGACCGTATGGCTAATGCGATCCGCGCTCTGGCGATGGATGCGGTTGAAGCGGCCAAGTCAGGCCATCCGGGCCTGCCGATGGGCGCAGCCGACATCGCGACCGTGCTGTTCGCCAAGGTGCTGAAGTACGATCCGGCCGAACCGAAATGGCCCGACCGCGACCGCTTCGTGCTGTCGGCCGGCCACGGCTCGATGCTGATCTACGCGCTGCTGCATCTCGTTGGCTACCAGTCGGTTTCGCTCGACGACATCAAGAAATTCCGCCAGCTCGGATCGAGGACCCCCGGCCACCCGGAGAACTTCGTCACCGAAGGAATCGAGACCACCACCGGGCCGCTCGGCCAGGGCATCGCCAACGCGGTCGGCATGGCGATTGCCGAGCGGCATCTCGCCGCGGAATTCGGCGACGATATCGTTAGCCACTCGACTTACGTGCTCGCCTCCGACGGCGACCTGATGGAAGGCATCAGCCAGGAGGCCATCGCTCTCGCCGGCCATCTCAAGCTGAACAAGCTGATCGTACTGTTCGACGACAACGGCATCTCGATCGACGGGCCGCTGTCGCTGTCTGACTCGGTCGACCAGGTGAAGCGCTTCGAGGCCTGCGGCTGGAACGCCTGTCGCGTCGACGGTCACGATCCGGATGCGATCCTCGCCGCGATCGAGAAGGCGAAGACGTCGGACAAGCCATCCATGATCGCCTGCAAGACCACCATCGGCTACGGCGCACCGACCAAGGCCGGCAAGGCCTCCTCGCACGGCTCGCCGCTCGGTCACGAGGAGATCAAAGGCGCCCGCGAACGACTGGAGTGGGAGCACGCGCCGTTCGAGGTGCCCGAC
>CAZPBF010000030.1:0-2212 GCA_964584855.1 uncultured Hyphomicrobiales bacterium | reverse complement strand
GGTCGCCAGTGGGTTGGCAGCCGAAGTCTTGCGCGCCGGGCGTGAGGCGGATGCGTTCGGAGCGGCGTCGTCCGCGCCGAAGCCGACAGCGTCTTCGTCGCCCTCGGTCTTGTACTTGTTGACCGGGGCGACCTTGAACATAGCCTTGTCGGCCATGCCGTAGCCTTCGGTCATGCGCTTGAGCTTGGCGTTGTGACCGACTACGCCTTCCTTACGCAAATCGCTGTGCGTAGCCATGATTTATACCTCTTGCTTCCGCTTGTCGCCGTGGCGCGCCCAATGCTCGTTCTTCTCCAGCCGACCGGGGCCTGACGCCGCGCCCCCCGTCTGCCACGTCGGCTTCTCAACACGGCCTCCGCGAGCACGGGCTTGAGCCTCTTCACGCTCCATAAACTTCGGCTTGTACTTGTACAACGCGCCTTGCTCGGGGTAGCCCATTGGGACCTCCTTTATGCGAGAAACGGTAATAGCTTGGTGATGATCACAACCAACACCACAATGAACAGGACCACTTGAACGATTTGGGTAATCAAGGGGTCGGGCGAGAAAGCCCCAAACATCGACCACCGGCTTGTTGTTCAGGTCCAGCGACCTGTAGCAGGAATGGGGCGTGCACAGGATGAGAAGGTCGCTTCGGTCGATTACGTCGTCGATCGGCAGCAAGGCGGGATCGGTGGTGACGTAGGGATCGGTTGTCAGCACCGCGCGCGCGTGGCCGGCCAGCGCATTCTTGAACTTGTAGCTCAGCGAGGCGCGGGTGTCGTCGATTTCGGCCTTGAACGCCATGCCAAGCAGCCCGACGGTCATCTCGGCGAGATCGAAGCGCCGCCGCAGGTCCTCGATCACATGCAGGACGAGCCCCTCATTGACGAGCATCGCGGCATGGCCGAGGTTGAACTGGTTGCGGGCGAAAGCGGCGAGCTGCATCGTGTCCTTCACGAGGCAGGGACCGGCGGCATATCCTGGCCGCGGAATGTGCCGCGCGCGCGGATAATTGTGCTTCATCGCCGCGAGAATCTTCTGGTAATCGACGCCGGCGGATTTCGCGATCAGGTAGAACTCGTTGGTCGCGGCGAATTCGATATAGCGGTAAGCATTGCCGAACAGCTTGGCGAACTCCGCCTCGAGCGGGGAGACGGTGACCACTTCCGGCGCGATCACGCTGAACAACGTCCGCGCTTCGCGCTCGGCCTCCTCGGTGGTGCCGCTGACGATCTGCGGCATTTCCTGCAATTCCTTGATGCCGTAGCCCTGCACGACGCGCTCGGGACAGAAGGCGAGCTTCAGCTTGCGCCCTTTCCCGGTGAGGTAGTTGTGCAGCCAGTCGGTCGTCCCGGGATAGACGGTCGAGCGCAGGACCAGCAATTGCCCGTCGGCGAGATGCGGCAGCAGCCGGTCGATGCAATCCTGCACCACGCGCCGCACGGGGTTGAGAAATTCGTCGACCGGCGTTCCGATCGTGATGATGACGGGGCCGCTTTTTGAAATCCGGCCCGGATGGCTGGTGAACACCAGGCGCTGCTCGGCCAAAGCTTGCGCGAGAATGCCCTCGACGCCGTATTCGATGAAGGGCAGGCGTCCCTTTCGGAGCGTGTTCAGCGCGTCCTCGTTCAGGTCGTTCACGTTGACGCGCGCCCCCGATGCCGCGAGCGCCAGCACTAGCGGGATGCCGACATGGCCTGCGCCGCCGACAACCGTGAGGTCGGCGTTTTCCACCGTCGCCGCGCCGTCCACCGTCCTCGTCCAGATGTTCACGTCCTGCTGCGGCATGGGCGTGTCAGACCGCGCGCGGCATCGGCAGCGGCGTCACCAATTGCCCGCGGAAGCCCTTGGCGCGCAGCTTCGGCGCAAGCTCGTCGGCGATGTGCCATGAGAAGATGATCGCGCAATCGGGCTGGTCCTCGAACAGTTTCGCTTCATCGACCACCGGGATCTGCGTGCCCGGCATGTTCTTGCCGATCTTCAGGGAGCCGGCGATTTCGCAGACATAGTCGATGATGTTCTCCTCGAGGCCGACATAATTCACGAGCGTCGAGGCGCGCGAAGGCGCACTGATGCCGGCGATCCGCCCGCCTTTCTCCTTGATGTCCCTGAGGAACGCATGGAGCCGCAGCTTTGACAGCACTACCTCGTGCCGGAATTGCGCGAGCCGCCGCTCCATCGCCTCGCCTTGCGGCTCGGCATCGGTCATCTGCCGCACGCTCGGCCGCAC
>CAZPBF010000029.1:0-29577 GCA_964584855.1 uncultured Hyphomicrobiales bacterium | reverse complement strand
GACGCGCTGCAGGGCCACATGACGCGGATGGCCGCGCGCATCGCGGGCGGGTGAATTGCGCGTCGACGTTTCCTTCCTTCCCGCACTCGCGGCCGCGTTTCTCCTCGTCTTCGCGCGCATCGGCACGATGTTGATGCTGCTGCCCGGTGTCGGGGAGATGAGCGTGCCGGTGCGGGTGCGCCTGACAATCGCGCTGTTGCTCAGCGCGATGTTCCTGCCGCTGCATCGCGCGGCCTACGCGATCGACCTGCGCGACTACGGCCCGGTGCTGCTAATGCTCGGGGAGGAGATCCTGATCGGCGCGGTCCTCGGATTGACCGCACGGCTGTCGATCTCCGCGCTACAGGTCGCGGGCGCGGTGATCGCGCAGCAATTGGGCCTCGGCTTCGTGACCGCCGTCGACCCGACGCAGGGGCAGCAGAACGTCATCGTCGGAAACTTCCTGACGGTGCTCGGCATCACGCTCATTTTTGCGACCGACCTTCATCACCTCGTCATCGCCGCGCTGAACGACAGCTATCGCCTGTTCGCCCCGGGCTCGGTGCTCCTGACGGGCGACATCGCCCAGCTCATCACGCGCACGGTCGCCGCGGCATTCCGCATCGGGATCCAGCTCTCTGCCCCGTTCCTCGTGTTCGGGCTGTTGTTCAATCTCGGGCTGGGGATTCTGTCGCGGCTGATGCCGCAGATGCAGGTGTTCTTTGTCGGCCTGCCGCTCTCGATCCTGCTGGGCTTCCTGATCCTCCTTGCCGTCGTCGGCGCGATGATGGGCACCTTCACCGATTTCATCGGCGGGGTGTTGCGCGACCTCGCGCCTTATTCGTGAGGCGGATGGGCGATGGCTGAGGAACAGGACGATTTCGACAAATCAGAAGACCCAACACAGAAGCGGCTCGACGAGGCACTGGAGCGCGGCGACGTCGCCAAGAGCCAGGAAGTGTCGACCTGGTTCATCATCGCCGGCGCGACGCTGATCCTGACTGCGTTTTCTGGCGGTGTGGGAAGCGCGCTGCAGGCGACCCTTGGCGGCTTGATCGCGAACGCACACCGGATCCGGACCGATGGCTTCGGCCTTGTCGACCTGGCAAACCGGCTCGGGATCGAAGTGCTGGCGGCGCTCGCCATTCCGTTCCTTGTGCTTGCGCTCGCCGCGATTGCGGGAAATATCATTCAGCATCGTCTGGTCTGGTCGACCGAAGGCCTGAAGCCGAAGCTGAACAAGATCTCGCCTGTTGCCGGCCTCGGCCGGCTGTTCTCGAAGCAGGCGCTTGCCAATTTCGTGAAGGGGATCGCCAAGCTCGCGATCCTCGGCACGGTCATGACGCTCGTCCTGATGCCGGAGCGCGACCGGCTCGATTCGCTCGTGCGCATCGACCCCGCGGCCTTGCTCGATCTCTCGCGGTCGCTTGCGCTGCAGCTTCTCGGCACGGTGGTGGCGCTTCTTGCGATCATCGCGGGCGCGGATTTTCTGTTCCAGTACCGTCAATGGTACCAGCGCCAGAAGATGTCCGTGCGCGAGATGAAGGAGGAGTTCAAGCAGACCGAAGGCGATCCGGCGATCAAGGCGCGCATCCGGCGCATCCGCGAAACCAAGATGCGAAAGCGCATGATGGCGGCGGTACCGACCGCGACCGTCGTGATCACGAACCCGACGCACTTTGCGGTCGCCCTGAAATACGAGCGCGGCGACAATGCCCCGCTCTGCGTCGCCAAGGGCATGGATGCGATCGCGCTGAAGATGCGCGAGGTCGCTAAGGAGCATTCGGTCCCGGTCATCGAAAATCCTCCGCTCGCGCGTACCCTGCACGCGACGGTCCAGGTCGATCAGGAAATCCCGCCGGAGCACTACAAGGCGGTCGCCGAAGTGATCGGATTCGTCATGCGTCTGCGTCAGGGTTTGGCTCGCCGATAAAGCGATGGGCACGCCCCCTTGCGCCGACCGGGCGGAGTAAGGCACGACTGGTATTGAGGAATCGGGCGGTTTTTCGGGAACAGCATGGCCGACAGCAGCGAAGAGACACGCCGCGGCGGCATCGATCATACCGAGCGGGGTGGCAGCATAGGGCTCGTGCTTCTGGTTGCGCTTGTGCTGGTGGGGGCCGCGGTCGGGCTTCTGTTCATCGGCAGGAGCAATGCCGATCTCTACATTCTGGGCGTGCTGGCCGCACTTGCGACCGCAGGCGTATTTGCGCTGTTTGCCTACGCCTCCGGAATCCTTCGCTTTTCCGGCGGCGGCAGCGTCAATCCCGTTATCAAGGGAATAGCGGACGGAGCGGTCGACGGCATCGTGGTGACGGACGGCGCCGGGCGCGTTCTCTATGCCAACGCCGCCTATCTGGAACTGGTGGATGCGACCGACCCGGGCGATGTCCGCCCGATCGAACGGGTTTTCATCGGCGACCCGGACGTCTCGGAATCGATCTATCGCCTGCTGAAGGCCTCCCGCGAAGGCCGGCGCCTGCAGGAGGAGGTCCGAGTTCCGGGCCGCAGCGGTGAACCGGCGCGCTGGCTGCGCTTACGCGTGCGCCCGCTCGAGGGTGGCGCACGCACCGCGCGATCCACGGTCTGGACCATCGCGGACGTGACGCGCGACCGCGAGCGACAGGAAAACGTGTTTCAGGAATTGCAGCACGCGATCGACTATCTCGATCACGCGCCGGCTGGATTTTTCTCCGTCGATTCGACTGGCGACATCATTTACCTGAACGCGACGCTCGCGGGTTGGCTCGACCAGGATCTCGCGCAGGTCGGCTCCGGGGGGCTGAAGCTTTCCGAAATCGTGGCCGGCGACGGTGCTTCGCAGCTCATGTCGATCACAGGCACGCCGGGTGACGTGAAAACCGAAGTGCTCGATCTCGACCTGAAGATGCGCGGAGGGCGCTCCGTGCCGGTGCGCCTGTTCCACAAGGTTGCATTTGGGGCCGATGGCGCGGCCGGCACCTCGCGAACGCTCGTTCTCAACCGCGCGCGCGACGGGGCGCCCGATCCGCAGCGCGCCGCGGAAGTGCGCTTCATGCGCTTCTTCAACAATACGCCGATGGCGATTGCGACGGTCGACCGAGGCGGGCGGATCTCGCGTCGCAACGGACTGTTCGCGCGCTTGTTCCAGGGGCTATTGCGCGAAGGCGCGGGCGAAAACCAGTCGATCCTCGCGGTGGTCGCCGATCGCGAACGCTCGCAGCTCGAAGCCGCAATCGCGATGGCTGCCGCGGGACAGGGCGAGATTGCGCCGGTCGACGCAGCGCTCGCCGGCGCCGGCGAACGCTCGGCGACATTCTACGTCACGCCGATCCAGGACGAGGACAGCGAAGGCGAGGCGGCGATCGTCTACGCGCTCGAAACGACCGAGAAGCGTCTTCTGGAAAACCAGATCAATCAGAAGCAGAAGATGGATATGGTCGGCCAGGTTGCCGGCGGCATGGCGCACGACTTCAACAATCTTCTCTCGGCGATCATGATGGCGACGGATTTCCTCCTGATCGCGCACAAGCCGACCGATCCCTCGTTCAAGGACATCGACCAGATCCGGCAGAATGCCAATCGCGCGGCGAGCCTCGTGCGGCATCTGCTCGCGTTCTCGCGCAAGCAGACGTTGCGCCCGCAGGTGCTCAATATCGGCGAGGTGCTATCCGACCTGAGCGTGCTGCTGCGTCGTCTCATCGGCGAGAAAGTGCAGCTCGACGTCGTCCACGGCCGCGACCTTTGGCCGGTCAAGGCCGACCTGTCGCAATTCGAGCAGGTCATCGTCAATCTTGCGGTGAATGCGCGCGACGCGATGCCCGAGGGCGGGTCACTCACGCTGCGCACGCGCAACATCGACGCCGGAGAATCCGCGCAGTTCGGCTACAAGGGCATGCCGCCCGCCGATTACGTCCTGATCGAGATCAGCGATACCGGCACAGGGATTCCGCCGGAAATCCGCGAGAAGATTTTCGAGCCGTTCTTCACCACGAAGGAAGTCGGCAAGGGGACGGGGCTCGGGCTTTCGACGGTCTACGGAATCGTCAAGCAGACCGGCGGCTTCATTTATCCTGAATCCGAGATGGGGAAGGGGTCGGTCTTTCGCATCTTCATCCCGCGCCACATTCCGCGCGAGCAGGATGCCGAACGCACGGACGTGCCCGCCATTGCCGGTGCGCTGGCTGCGGCCGGCGAGATGGCGCAGCTTGGTCAGACCGATCTCACGGGCCGTGGCACGATCCTTCTCGTCGAGGACGAAGAAGGCCTGCGCACGCTGAACGCGCGCGGACTTGCCTCGCGCGGCTACACCGTCATCGAAGCGGGCAACGGCGTCGAGGCGATCGAGAAGATGCGCGAGATCGGCAGGGTCGATCTTGTCGTGTCCGACGTGGTGATGCCGGAGATGGACGGCCCGACCATGCTGAACGAATTGCGCCGGACCAATCCCGACCTGAAGATTATCTTCGTGTCGGGATATGCCGAGGAAGCCTTCGAGAAAAATCTGCCAGCCGGCGGCTACGAATTCCTCGCCAAGCCGTTCACCTTGCGCGAACTGATTTCCAAGGTGAAGGAGACGACGGCTAGCGGCTGACCGGACCCCAGCGTCCGCTGCGCCGGCATGAGAAGCCGATATAGTCACCCGGCCATGGGTGCACGCTCGTGATCACCGCGTATTTGCCGTAGCGCGCGCAATGATCGGCTGCGGTGGCGAGGGCGGTCTCCTCGATGCCGGGCGTCCAGGCGATGATGCCGCCCGTGTCGTTGCCCTTCATGCCACCCCACATCCACCAGCCGAGTAGTGCAGCGCCAAAGGTTGCGAACTTGCGGTGACGCGAAACGCGAAGACGCAGCATGGACTTCCCCTGAAGCAACGACATCCTGTCGGCCGGCAGGGTATCATCCGGGACGCCCACGGCAACAGGGCCTTGGGAACCCGGAGCGATGCCGGGGAAAAGTCCCGCTGCCCGCGCCCATGATCGCTCTGGGACGGCTCCCCCGTGACGGTGCCGAAGGACGCGCAGGAGAACAAGGCCCACAGCAGTGCGCTCAGAGCCGCGTCGGCGACAAACGCATCATCAGATAAGAACCGGGCGCGCAGAAGATCGGAGAACGCGAGAAACAGCACAACGAATATCGCCGCCAGCGCCGCCCCGCTGGCCGCGTGGATCGATACCTTCGTCAGGCCAGGCCGGCATGTCATAGTGTTTCAATCCGGCTTGCTCCCGCTTTGTTCCGGCGATACACCCGCGCTCCGCCGCCGTGTTCGAGGTGAGGAGAGATTCAATGGACATCAAGCCTTGTGGTTCGGTCCCGACGCGGCGAGCGCCCGCGGATTATTTCACCGGCACGGTCTGGCAGGATCCAGTCGTCGAGGCTCCCGCGCCCGCCCGCCTGCGCGCGAACCGCGTGAGCTTCGAGCCCGGCGCACGCACCGCCTGGCACACGCATCCGCTCGGGCAGACGCTCTTTGTGCTTCAGGGCTGCGGCCGCGTGCAGAGCTGGGGCGGACCCGTCCGGGAAATCAAGCCCGGCGACACGGTGTGGATCCCGGCCGGCGAAAAGCATTGGCACGGCGCGGGCCCGAATACCGGGATGACCCACATTGCGATGCAGGAAGCCACCCCGGACGGCAAATATGCCGATTGGATGGAGAAGGTGACGGACGAGCAATACGCGGTCGCGGTCGCCGGCTGACCGCCCTCGTAAGTTTCGGTTCCCGGTCGTTATGATTTTTGTCTTTGCGGGCCGGGCTGAGTGCCCAGGCGAGCCTATTTGGAGCCCGCTCCGTTCAGCGATGGCTGCGGTGTCCCATTGACGTAATTGCCGCCGGTGCCGTTCGGAGCATTCGATGCGACCGCTGCGGTCTGCGCTGCGCCGCCATTGCTGCTCAGAGACGGCGAAGGAATCCGCATCAGGTCGACCCAGTCATGCGCCAGACGGTCCTCGCTCTGGCGCAGCGAGTGAGCGAAGTCCGCGACGCGATGACGAACGATGTCGATGTGGCTTTTGAGCGCCGCGATCTCGGTGGTCTGCCGTTCGATCACGTGGGTACGCTCCTCGACGGCGAGGCGCAGGTCAGTGATCTCCGATTTCGATCGTCCGAAGCCGCGATCGATCTCTGCGAGTTCCTCGCCCTTGAGCGCGGCCTCGGCCTTGGCGATCTGCAGGTCGTCGAAGAGTGCCTTTACCCGCCCTTCGAGCGTATCCTGATTTGCTTCGAGCTTTGCGATGGTCGCTTCGCGCTCCTCGAGAGCGTGCTTGAGCTTGGCGATCACGTTGGATTTCTTCGCAAGCTCGCCCAGATGTGCCGACGCCTTGTTCTTGAGCTCCTCGATGCTGGTTTCCAGCCGGCGCGCGGTCATCGCAAATTCGGCGCGCATCATGTCCTTCTCGGTCTGGATGTCCTTCATCGAGATGGGGCTGGCCGCGTCGAGTTTCTTTTCCGTGAGACGCACCGCGCGCGCGTGCACGAATGGAATGGGGATGAGTGCGAGCAGTCCGCAGATCAAGAATCCCAAACCGAAAAACATGACGTGATCGACGCCGATGGAGAATCCTGTTCCCAACATCGCTTTAATCCTTACCCGAGTGCCCTTGGCTGACATGGCACGGTGTTGCCGCGCGCTTCAAGCGGCGTTCGCCGTTAACCTGAACATCGGGCGTGGCGGAGGAGAAAAGTAACGATGCTGCGTCCGCAGTAACGTTACGCGTTAATCTGTCTTGCGGTCGATGCAGGCGAGAACGAAGTGCGTGCGGTCGCGCGGCAGGATTTTCTGTGCCGTCGCTTCTTTCTGGCAGGTCTGGATCTTTTCGCGCGCGAGCTGGCTCTTGCGCGCAGCCTCCTGATATTCGGGCGCGACGCCAGGGACCTTGTTGAGGATGATTTCCTTCACCTTCGGCGTTTCTTTGGCCGGGGCTGTTGCTGCCGGGGCGGTCGTCGCTGCGGGAGCCGCCGCCGGCGCCTGGGCCACGGCATGCGAGGCCAGTACGACCGATCCGGCTGCGATTGCACAGATGCTGAAACGCATGCGATTCCCCGTCTGGCTATCGTTCGGTTAATGGTAGCATTCTGCCGTGATTTGAGCGGTCGCCATAGGAAAATTCCCGGAAATTGTGCAGGTTCCCGTAGGCTCGGGCGGATTCGGTAAGAACAGGCGCGTTCTCCATGAAACAGCGTTGGGCAAGCATCGCGGCGGCGATCGTCGCCGTGTCTCTGTCGTTTGCCGTGGGGGCCCAGACGCCCGCTCAACTGCAGCAAGCCGCCGATGCCGCGCGCCAGCCGACCGAGGCGATCGGGCAGGTCACGGCCGTGCAGGGCAGCGCGAGCGTCACGCGCGGCACCGCGCCGGCCGCTTCGCTCGCCGCCAATGCCGAGGTGTTCAAGGGTGACGTTCTCCAGACCGGCTCCGACGGAACACTCAGCATCACGTTCGACGATGAAACCACCTTCAACCTGACGCAGAACACGCGCGTCACGGTGGATGAGTTCATCTACGATGACGCCGGCAAGAAAAATGCCGCGGCTTTCAACGTTGCGCGCGGAACCGTCGCCTTCGTCGCGGCACAGGTCGCCAAGACCGGCGACATGAGCATCACCACGCCCACCGCAACGATGGGCATTCGTGGGACCACGGGGCTGGTCGAGGTTCCGGAGAACGCGGGCCGTGCGGGTGCGGGCGACGCGCGCATCAAGCTCTATCCGGATTCCGATGGACGGGTCGGACGCATCGAGGTCTTCGCACCCGGACAGGGTGGCGCGCGGCTCGGCCTGTTGACGGCGGGCGCGAGCGCATTCGCGATCCGCGGGACGGCGGGACGCTTTGCCGCCGTACCGTTCGCCATTCCCGCACAGGAGGCCGCGCGCGATCGCGGCGTGGTCGCGCGACTTTTCCAGAGCCATGCGATCGGACGTCAGATCGCGACGCAGCGCATGCAAATCAGGATGCAGCGCCGCGGCGGGTTCGGGCCACAACGCGGCTTGGGCCCACGTCCGGGGCAGCGCCAATTCGGCCCCGGCGGCGGAATGGGTGCCAGCAATCCCGCCGGGGGAATGGGCGGCTTCTTCGGCAACCGGTTTGGCGGAATGGGCGGCGGATTGTTCGGCAACCGGTCTGGCGGAATGGGACAACCGAATGGGCCCGGTGGCGCCGGACGTTTCGGCGTCACGCCAATGGGCGGCGGAATGCAAGGCACGTCACCGCGCCGTCCGCTGCCGAACGAAGCCCCGCGTTAGCGCGCGGCCGCCGTCAGGACATCGGCTCGGGTTCGGGATGCGGTTTTTCCGGCCGTGCGTCGTCCGGGAGCGGGATGAATTCCTCGCTGTCGTGGATCGGCAGGCGGAAGCGTCCGGCCTGCCAGTCGGCCTTGGCCTGTTCGATGCGCTCCTTGCGCGAGGACACGAAATTCCACCAGATATGCCGAGGCCCGAGAGGCTCGCCGCCAAGCAGCATCACGATCGAGGGCATGAGCGCCTTGATCGTTGAATCGTCGCCCGGCTTGAAAACGAGAAGCGCGCCCTCGTCGTAGGCATGGCCGTCATATTCAACGCGGCCGCGCGCCACATAGGCCGCCCGCTCGGCATGCCCGCGCGGCATGCCCAGCGAACCGCCTTCCTGCATCGCCGCGTGCAGATAGAACATCGGCGAATGGGTTTTCACTTTGTTGGTGAGCCCATAGGCGCTCCCCGCGATCAACCGCGCTTCAACGCCCTTGTCGTGAAAAACGGGCAGATCGCCAGCCGCGTAATGGGCGAAGCCGGGTGCGCGCTCCTCTTCGTTTTCCGGTAGCGCGACCCACGCCTGGATGCCATGCAACGTTCCTCCGGCATCCCGCATCGTATCGAACCGCTCCGAATGGCTGATGCCGCCGCCTGACGTCATCCAGTTCACTTCGCCGGGACGGATCACCTGCTCGACGCAGATGGAGTCGCGGTGGGTGATCTCGCCTTCGAACAGATAGGTGACGGTGGAAAGGCCGATATGCGGGTGGGGGCGCACGTCGGTCGTGCGCGGCACGTGCGGCGGCAGCGCGACCGGGCCCATGTGATCGAAGAAGACAAATGGACCGACCATGCGCCGCTTGGCGAAGGGCAGCACGCGCCCGACCTCGAATCCTCCAAGCGACTTGCGCCGCGCCTCGATGACGATGTCGAGCATATCGTTTCCTTTTTGGGTCCAATGATGGCCGGCAAAATAGAGTTCAGAAGCCGTAGATCATGATGCTGATTGTGAAAACAAGGACCCCGAGTTTGAACCGGTCCAGCCTTCCATGCGACTAATGCAGGATCCGGACGGACCGGAGGCCGCGCTCGCGGCCAACAGCTTGGGGGACGACATGATTTCGCGAAAAGTCATTTCAGCATTTCTCGTTGCCGGCGTTGTTGTGGGCGTGTCGGCGCAGGCGCGCGCGGAAACGCTGTTCAAGATCGTGACGGTGAAGGACGAGATCATCGTAGGCCTGACCGATGCGGAGCTGAGCGCGCTCGGCGGCAGCGACGCCGGCGCGGTCGCCAAGGCGGTCGCCTCGAAAGGCTCGCTCACGCTCTGGCGCTATGCCTCGAAAAAGGCCGCGAACGGAGACCTGCAGATGGCCCCGCTCGACAAGGTGGGCGTGCTCGCCAATTCGTCGCTGCGGGTCGAGCCGTACAAATCGCCGCTCAAGGTGCTGCCGCACGAATAGCCTTCAGCGGCGCGCGGCTTTTGGTTTCCTGCGCTTTGCCGCCGCGCGCTTGAGCGCCCGTTTCTTCGCCGCGCGTGCAAGCCGCGCCTTCTTGGCGCGGCGGCGCATGCAGCGCGAGCAGCGGCAATTCGAGCGGCCGATCACGTTCTTCAGATAATCGGTGCCATAGTCGTAGACGATCTCTTCGCCGGGCTCGATATTCTTGATCGTACGCAGGAAGGCGCGCGTGCCTTTGGTGTAGCTTTCGGCGTTCGGATTGCACGAGTGGTTGAAATACCGCGCGATGTTGGAGCGGGCCGTACCGTCGATGGTCCAGCGCGACGTCACTTCGTAGAGATAGCGATTGCCGCGATTCTCGCGCCGGATCGCTTCCTCGTTCGAGATCAGCGGGCCCTTATATTCGGCGATGCGCGTCCACTTCTTGATCGGACGGGTGGCGAAGATGCCAAAGCCGGTGCGGGATCGGCCGAGGCGGAAGGGACGGGGGGCCATGCGCGGAAACGATTCCAGGAGGGAGCGTGTGTGTGGCGGATAAGCGATGCGGGGAGGTGCGTCAACAATCAAAGCTCCGTCTTCAACGTCTTCTCCGTCATGCCCGCACTCGTTGCGGGCATCCACGTCTTTCTTGCCGTGAAGCAAGGCGTGGATGGCCGGAACAAGTCCGGCCATGACGGCCGGGGATTATTCACTCCGCGAGGTCCTGCACCGCCGCGACACACATCTCCTGCACCGCCGGATCGTTTGGCACGTTCTGGTGCAGCCGGCGCACGCCGATGGTTCGCAATTCGCCTTTGAAATCCCGCGCGGGATGCAGGAAGCCGTGCCCGATCGGGTTGAGCCAGACGGTCGAGCGGAAGACCAGTGCCTTTTTCACGTTCGCGCCGAGCGGGGCGCAGGGCCACAGTCCGAGCGTGCCATAGGCCGGCACCGGCTCGAAGGCGATGAGCAGATCCCACGTCACATCCGGGGTCTGCGCCGCGAGCCGGGTGATCGCATAGACCCCCATGGAATGGCCGATCGCGACATGCTTTGCCCCGTGGTGGTCGCACGCGTCGCGGGCGAAGCGCCCCTGTGCCATCCAGTTGGCGCGGCCGCGCAGCACGGTCACGCCGGCCACTTTGGCGAACTCGCGGCAGATGACATTCACCCCGCGCGAATAATTCACCCCGCGCGGAAACGGCGCACCGATGAAGCCGTAATAAGGATAGACGCGGATTGAAGTCATCGGCGGCGTTAGGGGATTGATCTCGTGACGATCGGGCGCGCGGCGTTCGCAGCACCCTAGCTCAATTTCGCCAGCGCCTTCGAGACCAGTTGCAGGAGCGAGGCCACGCCCGCGATCGCGAGCACGATCACCGCATAGCGCCCCCAGGTGCCGAGGAAATACACCGTCACCACGATCAGCCCCGACCACATGCCGGTGCACCAGATGCACTGGATGAATTCGCAGACCAGCCGCCGCCAGCCGCGCTCGGCGTTCTTCAGCCGCGTGCCCTCGCGGTCCATGAAGGCTGCGCGCACCATGTCGAAGATCTTGTCGTAGGTGATGAGGTGGACGGCGCGGAAGGCGCCAAGCCCCATCAGCGTCAGGTCGAGCGCGCTCACCTGCGCCGGATCGAGCGTGCCGAAGTGCGCGACCAGCCAGACCGACAGCGCGCAGAGCAGGAGAAAGACGATCAGCGCGGCCGTCTCCCAGAGGTAAAGCTCGCGCTCGATGGCGGGTGTCTTGGCAATGCTGTTTTTGGCCATGGCCCTATAACGCCGTCAGGCGCGTTTGGCTCATCCCCGCCCGGATTTTTTTCGGCAATAGAGATGCATCGGCGGCCAGCTGCGTTCCATCTGCGTCTGGGTCATGTCGGCATTGTCCTCGACCTGCTCGTGCATGCAGGCGCAGTAGATCGCGGCCGCCGGCGCGGGCACATGCTCGCCGCCGGTGAGGCGCTGCGCGCAGCGCGCGATCCAGGCCTTGTCGGCGGGGGAGAGCGCCTGCGCCTGCGCGAGGCATGGAAGGAGGGCGAGCGCGAGAACGGTGGCGGATTTCATCTCTGTCATCCGGTTGCAGCACGCAAAAGACTAGCATGCGGCACACGCATCGTCCGCGTCGCGGGACGGCCCTTGCGGAAACGGTGTCGCATCGCCGCCTGGCCGGATAAGGTCGATGCCCCGCACATGCATTGAACGGAGACCCCCATGAAGACCATCGCCCTCGCTCTCGTGATCACGGCCTCGTTCGCGGGCCTTGCGCGCGCGCAGATGAGCGCCGACGACGTGAAGTGGATCAATCAATGCATCTCCGACAACAAGGGCGGGGCCGCGGACGCGATCATCCGCAAATATTGCATGTGCATGAACGAGAAGATGGACGACAACGAGAAGCTCTCGATCACCCAGTGGGAAAAAACGCATCCGGCAGAGCGCAAGGCCTGCGACAAGGAATCCGGATGGAAGTGAGGCTGCCATATTCGCTCGTCATGCCCGCGCTTGTCGCGGGCATCCCGATGAGGTGAGTAGAGTGCTGCTTAAGCGGGATGCCCCGCACAGGGCCGGGCATGACGGAATAGAGACATCGGCCATAGCTCCGCCCGCCCTATCTTTTGAAAAGGCGCGGGCGCGCCTGAAGTTTCGGAAAAGCCCCCGTGAAAAAATGAGGGGCGTGGAGCGCCGCAAGGCGCATCCAACCAGAGGCCCGTCCTGCGACGGGCGCGGGTGTAAGCGCGCTCAAGTTTACGCTTTCGCGCAAACAAGAGAGCCACCCGCACGCCTTGCGGCGCTCCACTGGCGGCGTTCTCATCTCGGCATCGGGCCGCGCTTTCGCCGGGATATTCCAGTCCCGGCCGTCAGCAAGCTCCTTGCGGGGACCCGTAGTGGTCCCGAGCGGAGCCCCGTATGCCGCCCGAGTCCACGGGTGCGAGCCGTGGCCGCAGGCGCCGCTTCGAACGGGGCGTATCTCCACCCCGACCCCGCGCCGCGATTTCGCGCGGCACCGGCTGCTCCGCTTCAGAACGCCTCATGAAGCGCCCCTCGAAGAGCAGGATGGAGATAGGAATATAGTCAGATAAAGGGAATGTCAAGCAGGAGAAGAAACGGCAAGCTTGCGTTCTTGATACTAAATAATGGTGAAAGCAGGGGATAAAGAACAGGCGTGAATCGCGGATTAATGCTGGTTTCGAAGCGAAAAAGTGCGTCAGTATCTCTGACCCAATCGTAGATCATTTGAAAAATACCAAACGACCCCTTTTTGTTCTGAAGCGAAACGTCTATATCCGCTTCTCAAACGTAGGAGGGTTCCATGGAAACTGACCAAGAGTTGTCGGCAATGGGAATCGTATTGGGCGCAATTGAGCCTTTGGATGACGAGGCAAGGGCCCGCGTGATGGGATGGGTCTCGCAAAAATTGAAGGTGGTGCCGCCGTCAAGAACTGGAGCAAGAGCGTCTCCGGCAGCCGGTGCGGTGCCGGACGCAAATGAATTTGCGGAGTTTCACCAGCTGTTTGATCGTTGCTCACCTACCACCGACGCGGATCGTGCCCTTGTTGGAGGGTATTGGTTTCAGACGTGTCGCGGCCAAGAAGATTTTTCCAGCCAGGAGGTGAACGATGAACTCAAGCACCTCGGTCATCCGGTAGGAAACATCACGCGCGCGTTCGATCATCTTCAAAGTCACAAGCCAGTTTTGGCCAGGCAGGTTCAGAAGACCGGCAAGAGCAAGCAGGGGAGAAAACGATACAAACTTACGCGGGAAGGGGTGTCTCGCGTGGAAGAGATGTTGCGCGCCGGTCCCGCTCAGCCAGAAGCCTAAGGAGAAGCAATGTCCGAAGGTTCCGTAACTTTCAAAGTTAAGGTTGGTTCGCTCGAGGTAGAATACCAAGGCGAACCTGCCTTTCTAGAATCTCGCTTCATGCAGTTAGCCAAAGAAGTGTTGGATTTGTACGAGGCCCGTCGAGGATCCTTACCGCAAGTCGAACGATCAAGCGTTGGAAGTTCTGGTGTCGGCGCCTTGTTGGAGCTTTCGACGGACACGATTGCTACTTTGCTCGGAGCAAATTCTGGCCCCGATCTCGTTATTGCAGCTGCTGCGCATCTGCAGTTCGCCAAGGGAAAATCCAAGTTTTCTCGACAAGAACTAATTGACGAAATGAGAACTGCGCCAAATCATTTCAAAGAGACGTTTGTGAACAATCTCAGCCAGTATTTGGCGCGTCTTGGAAAAGCAGACCGGCTTCGATCGGTTGCAACCGACACTTATGCGCTTTCAAGCAAAGAGAAAACAGAATTAGAGGGCAAGCTTGCTAACGCTCAGTGATCTAAAGAACTGGTTGCACCGCGAGATTTCTCGCGAAGACAAGTTGTTGCTCATTTTAGGTTCGCTTGATGGCGCTGTTGAAGTACAGACGCTAAAGCGGCGTGCCCGTGAAGCAGGTTTGGCTGAAGTTCAAAATTGGAATGTTTCGTCAGTTCTCGGGCGAACCAAAGGTTTAGCTCTCAACACCCCGGCTGGGTGGGAGCTTTCCGATCGAGGTAAGCAGCATTTGCGGGCACTAGGCGTCTCAAAGATTAGCGGAGCAGCAGTGCAAGTTGCGACCGATCTGCGAGCCATTCTGGAGCGCGTGCGCGACGAAGAAACTCGAGAGTTCGTGGAAGAAGCCGTGCAATGCTATGAATATGAGTTTTACCGCTCAGCTGTCGTTATGTCTTGGGCGGCGGCAATTCACGTTCTGAAGGCCGAAGTGCTCAAGTCGTACTTGCCTGAGTTTAACGCTGAAGCAGTAAAGGTCGATTCTAAGTGGAAGATCGCTAAGACCACTGATGACATAGGGATGATGAAGGAGCGCGATTTTCTCGACCGAATTGCGAAGATTTCCGTCATTGGCTCAAATGTGAAGGAAGAGCTTCAAAAGTGCCTCAAGCTACGAAATGCTTGCGGGCATCCAAATTCCTTGAAGTTGGGACCTAACGCGGTGGCCAACCATCTTGAAATCCTTCTTTTGAACGTGTTCCAAAGATTTGCTAAATAACTGATCGGTGTCATTAGACATGAACGCCCCCATCTCGCCCCAACCCATCCCGCCCTATCACCACTCCCCGCTCTTCCCGCTCGGCGAGGACGAGACGACCTATCGCCTCATCACCAAGGAGGGCGTGAGCGTCGAGACGGTGAAAGTGGGCGGCGTGGAGCGACAGATGGTCACCGTGTCGCACGAGGCGATGCGCGCGCTCGCCGAGGCCGCCTTCATCGACATCAATCACCTTCTGCGTCCGGCGCATCTGCAGAGCCTGCGCAACATCGTGGACGACGCCGAGGCGACGTCGAACGACAAATTCGTCGCCTACGATCTTCTGAAAAACGCCAACATTTCCGCGGGCGGCGTGCTGCCGATGTGCCAGGACACCGGCACCGCGATTATCATGGGCAAGAAGGGCCGCTTCGTCTTCACCGACGGCGCGGACGAGGCCGCGCTCGCGCAGGGCGCGCGCGACGCCTACCTGAAAAAGAATTTGCGCTATTCGCAGCTCGCGCCCGTCTCCATGTTCGAGGAGAAGAACACCAAGTCGAACATGCCGGCGCAGGTGGAGATCTACGCGGAGGGCGAGGACGCCTACAAATTCCTGTTCATCGCGAAGGGCGGCGGCTCGGCCAACAAGGCGTTTCTGTTTCAGGCGACGCCGTCGATCCTGACGCATGACCGCATGATCGCCTTCCTGAAAGAGAAGATTTTGACGCTCGGCACCGCGGCGTGCCCGCCGTATCACTTGGCCATCTGCATCGGCGGCACCTCGGCCGAGATGACGATGAAGACCGTGAAGCTCGCCTCGACCAAGTATCTCGACACGCTGCCGACG
Organism: uncultured Hyphomicrobiales bacterium; assembly: GCA_964584855.1. GTDB lineage: Bacteria > Pseudomonadota > Alphaproteobacteria > Rhizobiales > Xanthobacteraceae > Pseudorhodoplanes. The sequence continues at coordinate 14,097 of CAZPBF010000029.1, read as the reverse complement.
TCGGGCGGCGAGGACGGACATGCGTTTCGCGATGTCGCGATGGAGCAGGAGATTTTGAAGCTGACGCAGAGTACTGGCGTCGGCGCGCAGTTTGGCGGCAAGTATTTCTGCCACGACGTGCGCGTGATCCGGCTGCCGCGGCATGGCGCAAGCTTGCCGATCGGTTTGGGCGTGTCGTGCTCGGCGGATAGACAAGCGGTCGGCAAGATCACGAAGGATGGCGTGTTCCTCGAGGAGCTCGAGCACAATCCGGCGAAATATCTGCCTGAGGTGGATACGTCCACGCTCGGCGGCGACGTCGTGCAGATCGATCTCAACAAGCCGATGCAGGAGATTTTGGGAATGTTGACGCGCTATCCGATCCGCACGCGCGTCTCGATGACAGGGCCGATGATCGTCGCGCGCGACCTTGCGCACGCAAAGTTGAGAGAGCGGCTGGAGAAAGGGCAGGGGTTGCCCGATTATTTCAAGAACCACCCGGTCTATTACGCTGGCCCTGCGAAGACGCCGGAGGGTTACGCGTCCGGTGCGTTCGGCCCGACCACCGCGGGCCGCATGGATTCGTACGTCGAGCAGTTCCAGGCCGCGGGCGGCTCGATGGTGATGGTCGCGAAGGGCAACCGCGCGGCGAGCGTGCGCGAGGCCTGCAAGAAGCATGGCGGCTTTTATCTCGCGAGCATCGGCGGCGCGGCCGCGAATCTCGCCGAGCATTGCATCAAGAAAGTCGAGGTCATGGAATATCCCGAGCTCGGGATGGAGGCGATCTGGCGGATCGAGGTCGAGAATTTCCCGGCCTTCATCGTCGTGGACGACAAGGGCAACGACTTCTTCAAGGAATTGAACCTCGGGTGAACGCGCGGCCGCGAACGCGCGGATCGCGCCGGCGAGCGACAAGCGTCAGACCGTGACCGCCGCCACCATCGCGGCCGACACCGCGACGTAGCGCGCCGTCAGGTCGATCGATTGAAGCTGGTCGATCAGGCCGAAGGTCCACAGCGTGCCGGCGATGACGAGGGCTGCGCATTTCAAAATGGTGACGACGGAAGGCATGTCCGCTCCTTGTTACGCATACCCCGGCAGCCGAATGGGTCGATAACCCGCCCCGGCGAAACGCGTTCCCGCGGCCGCCGGTTGAAGCCATCGTGAAAAAGATCGATGCAAGAAGCGTGCAAGGCCAGGCTGGCGCCTGGGGCATTTCCTGCGGCACAATCAATGATGTGAAAGGCTTGCCGCCAGCGGTGTGAAAATGCCGCACGCGCCGTTATGCTGCGGCAAAACCGGAAAGCCTCAGGGGGAAAATACCATGATCGGCCGCGTTGCGATTATTCTCGGACTTATCTGTGCGGCGCTGGCCGCCGTCTATTGGCTTGTGCCGGCTGGGTCGCTGCCGGCCTTCATGCCGGGCTTCGAGGCGGGCTCCCCGCGCATCCACGTCAAGCATGGCGTCGCCGCCGCAGTGGTCGCTGTCCTGCTGTTCGCGGTTGCGCGCTTCTACGGTCGCGGGCGCTGATCGTCCGATCAGGCGGCGGACTGCCGGGGGATTTCAAAACGACCGGCGAGCCAGTCGGCGCTTTCAGCCAGCGACAAAAGCGACTCGGCCATGGTGAGGAGGCGAGTTCGCTCCTCGGGGCCGCAGAACGGATCGTCCGCCTGTGCCATGCATTGCATGGCCCAGCGTCTGAGGTCTGCTGCATTCAGGGTGTCCGGCACGGCGACTCCTTCGTTGCATGAAGGATGCGCCCGATCGTTGCCCCGCGCCAGAAGCCCGTAGTCTAAGAGCAAAGTGACGCGAAAGCGGTGTTAACTAACTCGGTCTCCATTAGTTTGCGTCTGGCGATCCGCCAGAGCCGTTGGATTTATCGCCGGGCTCGAGCACGCCGAAGTCGGATGATTTCTGCCGAAGCGCGGTCCCGATCGTGCCAGCGGCCGCGAGCCCCAGCCGAAGAAGCTCGCGCACCGCCGCAGCCCGGCTTGGCATGTGCTTGTCAAAGCGGAAGGCGTCGACGGCCGTAAGCTCCTCCGGCGTCAACATGATCTGCAACCGTTCGCCGCGTGTCAGATCGGTCATGGCGACAACCCGCGATCCCCTAAAGTCTGATAATGAGTGAAATACTCATTTGTTCCATCCGGGGCGGGTGGATTTTGCGGGTGCCGGGCAGGTGCGCTTATTTCGGGGCGAGCGGCGGTGCAGCGCGGCGGTCGAGGCCCGAACGGCGGTCGCCCTTGCGACGCTCTCCCATCAGGCGCTTTTCGTCCTCTTCGCGGGTGTCGATGCCGGACCGCCGGTCGATCCCGGAGCGGCGGCTGTCACCCGCGCGCTTGTCCACTTTCGAATTCCAGGCGTCATCGGCCATGGGGGTTCTCCGTAAGCCGATACTACCGTTGAAGGTTAAACGGATATTGAAGGTGGGCTGGCCCGAAAGCAGAGAGGCCGCCCGATGGCGGCCTCTTTCGCGTCCGTCAGCGGCCTCCGCCGCCACCACCGCCGCCGCCGCTGCCGCCGGTATCCGTGGCGACCGTCGACGCGCGCTGGCTGCGAGCCTGGTCGATCAGGACGGTGACGCCCTGTTTCTTGGCGACCTCCTGGATTTCCTGACGGCTGGCGCAGGTATCCCAATATCCGAAGCCGCGCGAATCCGAGACCGCCCAGCACCGGTTGCCGTGGCGGATCGGGCCGTTGGCGTCGTAGGTCTCAGCGAAGGCGCTGCTCGAGGCGAGCAAAGCCGCCGTAACAAACAAGATCCGTGTCATCGTGTTTCTCCGTGGGCTCACGCGAGGCTCTTCCTCGCCCCCATGGGTCGCAGCTCGACAGGGTTCCGGTTCAATCTGGCGGGACAGGCGGTCACCCGGCCCATAACCGGCCGTCATGACAGCGCGGAAAGGACCGGCGCCGCGCGTCAAAAGTTCAATAAATCAGGCACGAAAGTGAATTTTATCGGAACTGCCGGCCGGGTGTCGGCCGATCGGATCAGCAGTCCAGCGGGACCGCGGCGGGGGCTTCCCGCATTGCGGAGGGGATTTGTGCTTTGGCCGAAGCGGCGACGAAATTTACGCCGACATGGCAGGCTTCGCGCCAGATCGCGCGGCATGAACGGCGGGGAAAACCCTTCTCGGAGAGAAGCAGGATGAACGCCTCGGGCAGGGCGGCCGCCTCCGCCTCGGTCACGGTCAGCCGCGCGCCAGCCTGCGAGATATCGTCGACACGACAGGCGAGGGGCGACGTCCCGGCTCCGGTGTCGATCCAGGCCTGTACTTGCAGCACGCGGCGCCGATGTTTGCGGTTTTCCCGTCCCGTATCCACTCCGACCCCCGTCCTGCACCGCGCGGCCAAAGGCTGCGCATTCTCCAGGTGCGGAATGTAGGTTTGTCTTATTTCCAAAACATGAATGTGGAACCGGGATCAGCCGATCCGGACGGGCCAGAGCGAGGCTTGCCGCATTGCTGCGGCAAGCCCCTGAACCGTCATTTCATGCAGACCAGAACGCCCGCGGCGCCGCCGCTGCATTGGCTGCCGGACGCATTCATCTCGCCCGTCGTGCCGTGGCAGCTCAGTGCAATCGGCTCGCCGCCCTGATTGCAGACCAGGTTGCCGCCCCCGCGCACGACATAAAGGTTGGCACCGCCGCTGGCGGAATCCCCCTTCGGGCCGGCAGGACCGGCAGGCCCGATCGGCCCGGCGGGACCCACAGGACCGGCGTCGCCCTTGGGCCCGGCCGGTCCCGCAGAACCCGCAGGCCCGGTATCGCCCTTTTCGCCCTTGATGCAGCCGCCGAGCGACAGCGCCAGCGCCGTTACTCCAATCACCATCCCAAGACGCATCATGTCCCCCTTCTTCTCGTTGTCGCTCCCCAGACCCGGCAGTGTGGCAGCCGGGCACCGGCGGCACAACGCGTCCGCTCGCCGCTTGCTTCGCATCCCGGACGCGCTGCATTACAAGACTGCAGGAGCGCCGTGACAGGGCGGTGACCGGACCGGAGCAGGCAATGCGGATGAGAGCGATCGGTGCAGCGGCGATCGGACTTTTATTCGCAGCGTCCATCGCGCCCGCGCAGACGCAGCCTGCGACGCCGGGCGTCACGGCATCGCAGCCGCACAAGCCGCGCCCGCGCGTCGTGGTCAAAAAGCGGGCGCGCAACGATTACGGATTCCTGCCCGGCTATCGTCCGCCCGAGCTGCGCGATCGTCCGGCCAGGACCTATCATTACTGGTACGGCCGCGACTGGGACGGCTTCCCGATCGGCTCCTGGGGCACCGGCGGCTATGGCGGGATGTGGTATCGCGGGCGCTTCAGCAACGGCTTTGGCCCTTGCTACACCCGAACCCCCATCGGCCCGATGTGGAATTGCGGTTGATCTCGACATGGCGGTGCGAGGCCGATGCGCCCCGGTCAGAAACCGCTCGCGGTAACCGGGATCGGCATCATTTGCCCGCGCGTTGCACGAAATTCCGCGTCCGACATGATCAGCGCGATGACGATGCAAGTGAAGATCGAGCCGATGAGATTGATCAGGAATGGGGGGAGATTCTCTGGCATGACCGCCGCATGATGCGGCGCGCGATGACGCGAAAAAAGGAATCTTCGCATAAATTGCGGAGACCATCCCTCGCATGTGAAATCCGCAAGCCAGCGAAACGACGACGTGCCGTCAGGCGACTTTGTTCAGCCGGCCTTCGAGCCAGTCCTGGAGGCCTGCCAGCTCCTGGAGCGCTCGTTCCATCCTCATGAGTTTCGCACGCTCGTCGCCGCTGCAACGATGGTCATCCGCCTGCGCGCGGCATTGCGCCGCCCAATGCCTCAATTCCACGCTCGTCATGCTGTTGGTCATGACCAGTCTCCTCGCTAGACAGGCGGGAGCTCGACTGGTCTCTCAGCCACCGGCGCCTGCAGGATAGAGGCTCGGCCAGTGATGAGATTGAGCGTGCGCTCTTTTCACCGCAATAGCGAGGCCTATTTTTCTCGGCGGTGGAGGAACCGGAACTCGACCTCCGGTTTGCTCGGGCCGCGCGACGCTATCGCGTGTGATCGCAATAACCTGCGTGCGTCATGCAGATGCTGTAAGACTTCGGGTTATGCCCGTATTTGATCTGGCAATACGAAGAGCAAGGCGGGAACTTGCGCCCCTGCGCATCGGTCTGGCTCGTTCCTGATCCCGGTCCCCAATAGCCGCCGCGCGGCCCGCTCGCCGCACCGCCGCCGCCGCTCGCCATTGCAGCGTTTGCGCAGAGCGCGAGAGCTGCGCAAACCGCAAACGTCAAAATTGGCTTGGTCATCGTCCCCCCTTCTTGAGTCACATCTTGTAGCCGGCAGGCATTGGGCATTGACGCCGCTGGTGAGGCGGCCCCGAGTCGTTATGCCTGCAATTGAAATTGTCAGCCGGACTTCTTCTTCGTGCAGATTGTTTGGCGTCCCTTGCCCCGTCCGCCGTTCATGTCGCACCCGCCGATGATGGTGGCGGGACCACCATTGCATTGCGCGCTCGACCGAACCGTAACCTTCTGGCCGCAGGAAACCGTTCCCGGAGGCGGGTCGTCATAGGCTTTCGCCTGGAGCGAGAAGATTGCCGTTGCGGCCGTCGCAACGAAGGCGAGTGCAAAAATGCGTTTCATGGAATGTCCTCCCTTGGCGCGTCCATCATGGTTGCGCCCGGAATGGCCCGCAAGCCGGGGGGCAGAACCAGTCACCGGTGCTGGCCGAAATAGGCCATTCGCAAATGCGAAACAGGCCACCTATCTGTGAAACGGCCAATTCTGGCCTTACGAAAGGAGGTTCCTAATGAAGCTTCGGCTTCATCTGACCCTCGCCGGAAAACCCATAGGGTACAAACCATAGGTCGCCGGGCCCCGGACAGGCGGGGCGAATGACCACAAACATATGGCAATAGCCCAGCCCCGGATGAGAGGGGCGGTAATCAGCCCGCAGGGAAATTGCGAGGTGCCCCCTGATCGGCCCTCGCACCCTTACTGTCGCTCGGCGAGGCGAGGGCGGCACTTGCGGAAAGGAAATTGGGTCTCTATCTGGAACTTGTCTCGTACCAGCCATCGGCATCCAAGGCATCGCGACACAAGGCAGAGGCTTCGGTCCCGTCCTTCGCTCGCACCGCCAGCACCACGCCACTCAGCGCATTTCACGAGACAGGGGCTCCGGAAACCGGTCCGGAAGCTCTTTTCATTGCTATGTGCATAGCGCGAGCTTCACTGCTCGCGGCCGCGAGCCTGACAGGGGAAACCTATGTTCAGGATCGTAATGGAATGCGACGTGATGTGTGCGCTGATGCTGCTGACAGCTTTAAGGGCATTCATTCGTTGAAAGTCGCGGGGCCGGGTAACTCCGGCCCCGTTCTTCATTCGGATTTCCCGCCGATTACGCGGAAGCGGTTGCGCCAATCCCGGCGCAGTCGTTGGCATCATGATCGGCTGCGTGGCAATCGTTTCATCGAAGTTTCATTCTTGACGAAGGCAACATGACTTTGACGTTCCCAGCGCAGTTTCCGCCGAAAGCTAGTGAAGCCTTGGCCGACCATCTTGAGCCTATCTTTCGTAAGCAAGGCGCTCGCCGAGGATATACGGCGCCACAAAGAGATGATCGGGGACCTACATGAATGAAAGGAAAGCGGCCGCTGGTTGGGTTGTGTCCGATCTTTAGCGCTGCTGAGCGCAGACGGCGATGATTTCAACGTGGCCCGTGGAGAATGCTCGCCCGCCCGTCGCGATCTTGTCTTTGGCTTGTGTGCAGAGTTTTTCAGCGGTGAAAGTCGCGCCGCTATCGATTGCGCTCTGCGCACCGCCATTGCTGTGAGTGACGAGCGTAATAATGATCAAAATCCACATAATATCCCCCTATCCGTGTGAAATTGCGGTGTGGAGATATTACCACTTAAGCGTGCGCCCCGCCTAGCGGCTGCCGGGTAGCCGAAACTGGCCAGCGCCCGGCTGCCTAAAAAGAACATATTGCGAACGAAGAACAAATAGGGTACAGTCCAAACCATCGGAGTCGGGGGTATCCGGGGGCGGGACGGCCGCTCGCAGCCCCCCGAATCTTAAGTCATAAGGAGCGCGAACATGGCTCAGGCTGCCCTGCGTCTCGTTGAAGGTTCCTCCATGGACAAGTCCAAGGCCCTTGATGCCGCGCTCTCCCAGATCGAGCGCGCCTTCGGCAAGGGCTCGATCATGCGGCTCGGCAAGACCAACCGCTCGATGGATATCGAGACGGTGTCGACCGGCTCGCTCGGCCTCGATATCGCGCTCGGCGTCGGCGGGCTGCCGCGCGGGCGCGTGGTCGACATCGACGGGCCGGACTCCTCCGGCAAGACCACGCTCGCCTTGCACACCATTGCCGAGGCGCAGAAGCGCGGCGGCATCTGCGCCTTCGTCGATGCCGAGCACGCGCTCGACCCGGTCTATGCGCGCAAGCTCGGCGTCAATGTCGACGACCTCCTGATCTCGCAGCCGGACGCCGGCGAACAGGCGCTCGAAATCACCGACACGCTCGTGCGCTCCGGCGCGGTCGACGTGGTCGTGGTCGATTCGGTTGCAGCGCTCACCCCGCGCGCCGAGCTCGAAGGCGAGATGGGCGACGCGCTGCCCGGGCTTCAGGCGCGGCTGATGAGCCAGGCTTTGCGCAAGCTCACCGCGAGCATCAACAAGTCCAACACCATGGTGATTTTCATCAACCAGATCCGCATGAAGATCGGCGTGATGTATGGCTCGCCGGAAACCACGACCGGCGGCAACGCGCTGAAATTCTACGCCTCCGTGCGCCTCGACATCCGCCGTATCGGCGCGATCAAGGAACGCGACGAGGTGGTCGGCAACCAGACCCGCGTGAAGGTGGTCAAGAACAAGCTCGCGCCCCCGTTCAAGCAGGTCGAGTTCGACATCATGTATGGCGAGGGCGTGTCCAAGACCGGCGAGCTGGTCGATCTCGGCGTCAAGGCCGGCGTGGTCGAGAAATCCGGCTCCTGGTTCTCCTATGACAGCCAGCGCATCGGGCAGGGGCGCGAAAACGCGAAAGCCTTCCTCAAGGCCAATCCCGACATCGCCGCAAAGATCGAAGCCGCGGTGCGGCAGAATTCCGGAATCCTCGCCGAGAAAATCCTCGCCGGCGAAGAAGAGAAGGACGACGGCGACGAAAGCGACGCCGCCGAGGCCTAATCATTTCGGGCCCGCGCCGGGCCGCCCCTTCGCACAACGCGTTTGGGGCCAGCCCGGTGCGGGCAGCCATTTCGACAGACTGCGGTGTACAGGCGGGCGCGCTCGCGCCCGGACCCTTCGCCGTCCCCGTTTCAACGACGTGAAAGGAGCGTGCCGTGCTGCTGTTCTATCTGGAAGACCGCGTCACCGGAGAAACGAGAAACATGGCCGCGCCGGACGGTACAACCGAGGCCGACGTGCGTGCCGCTTATGGGGGCATCTGGCTCGATACCGCGCGCGTCACCTGCGAGCCGCCGTGCCGCGTGGGGCGGCGGATGCCGCTGATGCCGGTCAATCTCGACCGGCGGGAATTGGCGCTCGCGCGGGTTGCCTGACCGCTCTGGCCTCATTCGCTGCCTCGCCTGTCGTCCTTTAAGGCCCCGCGCAAAAGCGGGGCCTTTCTTGTGCCGGTCGCCTTGCAAGGAGCCCGTGGTGGTCCCGGCCGTACCCCCGCCAAAATCCTGTGTTTCGTTGGACAGGGCCACCCCCCGCCGCTACATATCGGACGCAAAACAACAGGTCCGGCCGGGATTTAGCCCCGCGCGGGCTGCGGGACAGCGTCAAGCGGCATGAGTGGCGTCAACGATATCCGGGCAGGCTTCCTCGATTATTTCGCGCGCAACGGCCATCAGGTCGTCGCGTCCTCGCCGCTCGTTCCGCGCAACGATCCGACGCTGATGTTCACCAATGCCGGGATGGTGCAGTTCAAGAACGTCTTCACCGGGATCGAGAAGCGGCCCTACCAGCGCGCGGTCACCGCGCAGAAATGCGTGCGCGCGGGCGGCAAGCACAACGATCTCGACAATGTCGGCTACACCGCGCGCCATCACACCTTTTTCGAGATGCTCGGCAATTTCTCGTTCGGCGATTATTTCAAGGATCGCGCGATCGAGCTTGCCTGGAATCTCGTCACCAAGGATTTCGGGCTGCCGAAGGACAAGCTGACCGCGACCGTTTATGTCGACGACGACGTTGCGTTCAATCTCTGGAAGAAGATCGCCGGCCTTCCCGAGAGCCGCATCATCCGTATCGCCGGCTCCGACAATTTCTGGGCGATGGGCGACACCGGTCCTTGCGGCCCGTGCTCTGAAATCTTCTACGATCATGGCGACAAGATCCCGGGCGGACCTCCGGGCTCGGCGGACGCCGACGGCGACCGCTTCATCGAGATCTGGAACCTCGTCTTCATGCAGTACGAGCAGCTTGCCGGCGGCAAGCGCGTCGACCTGCCAAAGCCCTCGATCGATACCGGCATGGGGCTCGAGCGGATCGCCGCGGTGCTTCAGGGCACGCACGACAATTACGCGATCGATCTGTTCCGGCACCTGATCGGCGCGATCGCCGACCTGACCAAGGTGTCGCCCGACGGCCCGCACAAGGCCTCGCACCGCGTGATCGCCGATCACCTGCGCGCCTCGGCCTTCCTGATCGCGGACGGCGTCCTGCCCTCGAACGAGGGGCGCGGCTACGTGCTGCGGCGGATCATGCGGCGCGGCATGCGCCACGCCGAACTCCTCGGCGCGAAAGAGCCGCTGATGTGGAAGCTCGTGCCGGTGCTGACGCGCGAGATGGGGCAGGCCTATCCGGAGTTGATCCGCGCCGAGGCGCTGATCACCGAAACGCTGAAGCTCGAGGAGACGCGCTTCCGCAAGACGCTTGCGCGCGGGCTTTCGATCCTCGACGAGGCGTCGAAGTCGCTGAAGAAGGGCGACATGTTCGACGGCGAGACCGCGTTCACGCTCTACGACACTTACGGCTTCCCCCTCGACCTGACGCAGGACGCGCTGCGCGCGCGCGGCATTTCGGTCGACCAGGCTTCCTTCACCGATGCGATGGATCGCCAGCGCGCCAAGGCGCGCGAATCCTGGAAGGGCTCGGGCGATGCCGCGACCGAAGCGGTGTGGTTCGGCCTGCGCGAGAAGGTCGGCGCGACCGAATTCCTCGGCTATGAGACCGAGGGCGCGGAAGGCGTGGTCGCAGCGCTCGTGCGCGACGGCAAGGCGGTCGACGCCCTGAACAAGGGCGACACCGGCGCGGTGGTCCTGAACCAGACTCCCTTCTATGCCGAATCCGGCGGTCAGGTCGGCGATACCGGCGCGATGACCGCTTCCGGCGTCCGCTTCCGCGTCACCGATACGCAGAAGAAGGCGGGCGACCTGTTCGTGCATCTCGGGATGGTCGAGGAGGGGACGCTGAAGCCTGGCGCCGCACTTGCGCTGACCGTCGATCATTCGCGCCGCTCGGCGATCCGCGCCAACCATTCGGCGACCCACCTGCTGCATGAGGCGCTCCGTCAGGTGCTTGGCGATCACGTGGCCCAGAAGGGTTCGCTCGTCTCGCCCGACCGGCTGCGTTTCGACATCTCGCACCCCAAGCCGATCAGCGCGAGCGAACTGGAACAGGTCGAGGATATTGCCAACGACATCGTGCTGCAGAATGCGCCGGTGACCACGCGCCTGATGGCGGTGGACGACGCGATCGCGTCGGGGGCGCGCGCGCTGTTCGGCGAGAAATACGGCGACGAGGTGCGCGTGGTCGCGATGGGCGACACCGCTCCCGGCGCGAATGCGATGGGCTGGTCGGTCGAATTGTGCGGCGGCACGCATGTGCGGCGCACCGGCGACATCGGGCTCGTCTCGATCGTCGGCGAGAGTGCGGTCGCGGCCGGCGTGCGCCGCATCGAGGCGCTCACGGGCAGGGCTGCGCGCAAGAGCGCCAATGCCGCGATCGGGCTTGCCAAGACCGTCGCGGCCGAGATCCGTGCGCCGCTCGAGGAATTGCCGGCGCGCGTGTCGCAGCTTCTGGACGACCGCAAGCGGCTCGAACGCGAGCTTGGCGAAGCGAAGAAGAAACTCGCGATGGGCGGGGGCGGCAAGGCGGCTGCGGCGTCCGACGGCGTGCGCAAGGTCGGCGACATCAACCTGCTCGCGCGCGCGGTCGAGGGGATCGACCTGAAGGACCTGCGCAGCCTCGCGGACGAAGGCAAAAAGCAGGTCGGCTCCGGCATCGTCGCGATCGTCGGCAAGACCGACGACGGCAAGGCCGGGATCGTGGTTGGCGTCACCGCCGACCTGACCAAGCGCTTCAACGCGGTCGATCTCGTGCGAACCGGCGCGGAGGCGCTCGGCGGCAAGGGCGGGGGCGGGCGGCCCGACATGGCGCAGGCGGGCGGACCGGACGGCTCGAAGGCCGATGCTGCGCTCAAGGCTGTCGAGGATGCGCTTGGTCTTGCGGGGGCGCGCGCTTAGTCCCGCGGAACCGAATGCTGCAGTGTGCCGCATCGTCTGCGTTCCGCCGCAAGCTTTACGGCATCCTCGAACACGGGCCGCATGGCGACCGCGCGAGCCGGATCGCCACGGGCTTTCTCGTCACCCTGATCCTTGTCAATCTCGCGGTCGTCACCCTGCAATCGGTGCCCTCGCTCGAGGAGCGCTACGGGACGGCCTTTACGATCATCGAGGTCGTCTCGCTGATCCTCTTTACCGCGGAATATTTCGCACGGCTCTACGTCGCGGTCGATCACGAGCCCTACAAGGATCTACCACCCCGCCTCGCGCGCTGGCGCTACGCGACCGGCGTTGCAGGCCTCGTTGATCTCGCCGCCGTGCTTCCTTTCTGGTTCGGCTTCTTCCTGCCGGACGAATTCCGCGTCGTCCTGGTGCTGCGGATTTTCCGTTTCCTCAAACTCGCGCGTTATTCGCCGGGGGTGCGTTCGCTGCTCGAGGCGCTCTACGACGAGCGGCGCGCGCTTGGCGGTTGTCTCCTCATCCTTGGCGGCGCAACCCTGATCGCGGCGGCCTCGATCCATCTCGTCGAGCGCAACGTGCAGCCGGACAAGTTTGGCACCATACCCGATGCGATGTGGTGGGCGATCGTGACGCTCGGAACAATCGGCTATGGCGACGTCGTGCCGGTGACGCCTTTGGGCAAAATCGTCGCCGGGGTCACGATCTTCACCGGCCTCGTCATGATCGCGCTGCCGGTCGGCATCATCGCCAACGCGTTTTCCGAGCAGATCCACAAGCGCGACTTCGTCGTCACCTGGGGGATGGTGGCGCGCGTGCCGCTGTTCGCGGGGCTGACCGCGGGCGAGATCGCCGATGTGATGCGGCTTCTGCGCGCGGAGACGGCGGAGCGTGACCAGATCATCGTGCGGCGCGGCGACGTCGCGCATTCGATGTATTTTATCGCGCGCGGCGAGGTCGAGATTGCACTGGACGAAGGAAAGCGCGTTCTCGGGCAGGGGCATTTCTTCGGCGAGATCGCGGCCCTGCGGCAGGCGCGCCGCTCCGCGACCGCGCGCGCGACGTCGCGCACAAGCCTTCTTGTGCTCGACGCCCGCGACCTGCATGCGCTGATGCAGCGCCAGCCGCGGCTGGCGCAGCGCATGCGCGAAACCGTCCGCGAACGGATCGGTCACGAACTGATCACGCCGCAGGGCGACCTTGTCAGCGAGGAGGTCGCCGGCGACGGCAAAAAGAAAACGGCGCGGCGCAAATCCCGCCGCGCCGCTCGCAAAGCCGTCTGACCGGTCAGGCCATCGCCGCCTTCAGGTTGGTGTCGATCTTGTCCAGGAAGCCTTCGGTCGACAGCCATTTTTGGTCCGGTCCGACAAGGAGGGCGAGATCCTTCGTCATGAAACCGGATTCGACCGTGTCGATGCACACCTTTTCGAGCGTGGTCGTGAATGCCGCAAGCTCGGGATTGTTGTCGAGCTTGGCGCGGTGCGCGAGCCCGCGCGTCCAGGCGAAGATCGATGCGATCGAGTTGGTCGAGGTTTCCTTGCCCTGCTGATACTGGCGGTAATGGCGCGTCACGGTGCCATGGGCGGCTTCCGCTTCCACGATCTTGCCGTCCGGCGTGAGCAGTACCGAGGTCATCAGTCCAAGTGATCCGAAGCCCTGCGCCACCGTGTCCGACTGCACGTCGCCGTCGTAATTCTTGCACGCCCAGACGTACCCGCCGGACCATTTCAGCGAAGCCGCCACCATGTCGTCGATGAGGCGATGCTCGTAGGTGAGCTTCTTCTTCTCGAATTCGCCCTTGAATTCCTCGTCGAACACGGTCCGGAACAGTTCCAGGAAACGCCCGTCATATTGTTTCAGGATGGTGTTCTTGGTGGAGAGATAGAGCGGGTAGTTACGGCTCAGTGCGTAGTTCATCGAGGCGCGCGCGAAGTCGCGGATCGAATCGTCGAGGTTGTACATCGCCATAGCGACGCCGGAGCCCGGCGCCTTGAACACCTCCTTCTCGATCACCTTGCCGTCGGTGCCGGTGAACTTGATGGACAGCGTGCCCGGGCTCGGGAACTTGAAGTCGGTCGCACGATACTGGTCGCCGTAGGCGTGGCGGCCGATGATGATCGGCTGCGTCCAGCCCGGCACGAGGCGCGGGACATTTTTGCAGATGATCGGCTCGCGGAAGATCGTGCCGCCGAGGATGTTGCGGATCGTGCCATTCGGCGAACGCCACATCTCCTTGAGGCCGAATTCCTTCACGCGGCCTTCGTCGGGGGTGATGGTCGCGCATTTCACCGCGACGCCGACCTTCTTTGTCATCTCCGCGGAATCGATCGTGACCTGGTCGTTGGTCGCGTCGCGATGCTGCACGCTCAGGTCGTAATAGAGCAGCTCGACGTCGAGATAAGGATGGATCAGCTTGTCCTTGATGAGCTTCCAGATGATGCGCGTCATCTCGTCGCCGTCCATCTCGACGACCGGATTTTTGACTTTGATCTTGGCCATGAGCAGTCACCTTTCGAGAGCGGACACGGCCGCGGAATCGCAGAAGCACCTCGCGCCCGACGCCTGTGAGCATGCCCTGTCGCGACGCTTGTTAGCAGCCGGCGCGCCCATTCACAAAACTGTTATTGCGACCTGGCTCTTTGCGCCCTCAATTGGAAATTGG